>JAUIDB010000031.1 GCA_030429235.1 Thermoanaerobaculia bacterium
TGAAGGGAGTGATGTCCCCGTCGAGAACCCGGTCGGCGTCGCCCATCTCCTGACTGGTCCGATGGTCCTTGACCATGCGGTAGGGGTGGAGGACGTAGCTACGAATCTGCGAGCCCCAGGCGATCTCCATCTTCTCGCCCTCCAGCTTGTCCTGTGCTTCCTGTCGCTTGCGCATCTCGGCGTCATAGAGCCGGGCGCGGAGTACCTTCATGGCGGTTGCGCGATTCTTGTGCTGACTGCGCTCGTTCTGACACGACACCACGATCCCGCTCGGGATGTGCGTGATCCGAATCGCCGACTCGGTCTTGTTCACGTGCTGCCCGCCTGCTCCCGAGGCCCGGTAGGTATCGACCCGGAGGTCCTTGTCCTCGATCTCGATCTCGACATCGTCCTCGATCTCTGGATAGACATAGATCGACGCAAAAGAGGTGTGGCGTCGGGCCGCGGCGTCGTAGGGACTGATGCGAACGAGTCGATGCACGCCGTTCTCCGCCTTGAGATACCCGTAGGCGTAGCTCCCCCGTACCGCAAACGTCGCACTCTTGATGCCGGCGTCGTCTCCGTCCTGCCGATCGATCATCTCGATTTCGAAGTCGTTCTGCTCCGCCCAGCGGAGGTACATTCGCAGCAGCATCGCCGCCCAGTCCTGCGACTCGGTTCCTCCGGCGCCGGAGTGGACCAGGACGATCGCACTGGCCTCGTCGTGCTCCCCCGAGAGCATGATCTGCAGCTCTAGCTTCTCGACGTTGGACTGGGCGCGGTCGAGAAAACCACGGGCTTCCGACTCATCTTCCCCCTCGGCCAACAGTTCGGTCCAGGCCTCGAGTTCCTCGGCATCGCTGCGGACGCGCTTCAGGGACTCCAGCTGTCGCTCGAGGGCGCGGCGCTTCTGCAAGATCGGCTTGCTCTTCTCCGGATCGTCCCAGAAATCCGGCGCCTGCATCAGGTGGTCGAGTTCGCTCAGCTGATTCTCTAGATCAGCTGCCTCAAAGATACCCCCGTATGGTCGTCAGCTGTTCGGCAAGTGTATCCATCTGCTGTCGCGTATCTGCACTGATCATCGGTTCGTTCCCCTCTAGTCAGCGCGCGATCTTAACAGAGGCACCCCCCAACTCAGGAGCACGATCAGCCCAGCGAAGGTAGGGATCAGAGCCGGAAGCCGACTGTAGAGTCCCAGATCCCGACGACCACGAACGCGAACCGAGATCACTCCCTCCTCGCCCACTCCCAGGGTATCGACCAGCTGCCCCCTGCCGTCGATCACTGCCGACACCCCGGTGATCGCGGCTCGTACCAGGGGACGACGGTTCTCGGCCGCTCGAAACCGTGCCGCTCGTAGATGCTGCCAGGGCGCCGAGCTGTCGCCATACCAGGCATCGTTGGTCAGCGTGGCCAGCACGGTGGCCCCCTGTTGCACGGAGGCCGCCACCTCCGAGTCGAAGGTCACTTCGAAGCAGATCGCGGTTCCGATCTCCTCGCCCGCCCAGGGCAGAAGTTCGATGCCTTCGGCCGCCTCGTACTGACCCGCGTTCCTCGCCAGCGAGTCGATGAAGGGGAACAACCCGCGCAGGGGGACATACTCTCCGAACGGTACGAGTCGTCGCTTGTCGTAGCGCCCGGCGGCTCCCGACGGCGTGACCAAGTAGGCCGAGTTGTAGGGTCCCGCTTCGGTGTCGGTCGTCGAGTTGAAGAGCACCGAGCAACCGCGCCGGGTGGTGCGTTCGACGACCTGGCGCAGGGCCGAGTCTCGGTCCCACTGCAGGGGCCAGCCCGCACTCTCCGGCCAGACCACCAACGCGCCGGGAGCATCACAAGCCTCGGCCGACATCGAAGCGAGCCGTTCGATCTCCTCGAAGGTCAGGGAGTCCACCACCAGGCGGTTGGGAATGTTCGGTTGAACCACGCGCACCTCGCCCCCGCCACCACTCGGCACGAGTCGGTCTTCGGCTCCGCCCCATCGACCTCCGAGGATCAGCAGCAGGGCCACCACCGGGAGAGCCGTGGCTCCCCGCAATCGAGTGTTCTGGCGACAGAGTTGCAGCACAGCGACATTGGCGAACACTACGATCCAGGACACGCCCAGGGAGCCGATCCAGGCCGAGAGCGGCAGACTGCCGGGCACTTCGATCACGGCATACGCGGCCAGGTTCCAGGGGAAGTCCGACACCACGCCTCGCAGCCATTCGAGCACGGTCCAGAGTGAGGGTACCGTCAGCAATCGTGACCAGCCTCCGCGCTGCCAAAACCGAGCTCCGACCCAGCCAAAAAGCGCCCAGTAGGAACCGAGGTAGAAGCCCACCCCGATCATCAGGGGCCAGGCCAAGGCCACGGGAATCGCTCCATAGTCGACCAGGGTCGGCACGATCCAGGGGATCGCCGCGACCCAGAAGACCGCTCCGTACACCCAAGACCAACGACCGGGTCGCTTCGACTCGAGCAGAAGAAGGAGCGGTATCAGCGCCAGCCACGGCGACCAACGCAGCGCTTCAGCCTCGAACTGAAGGCTCCAGATCCAGCCGCCACCGACCGCCAGGCCCAGTGCGCCCCAACCAGTCAGGAGCCGAGGGTTCGGAGGAACCTCAGCCGTTCTCTTCTTCACCGTACGGCTATTCGGCGCTGGTGATCCAGGTATCGACCTGAAGCTCTCGCCGGACACGAGCTGCTACCGCCTCGGCCTGGCGCCGTTCGTCGAAGGGTCCGACCCGCACGCGGTACATGGTGTCTCGCCCCACTTGCACCGGGGACAGTTGCGCCGCGAAACCCTTCGCCTGGAGCCGGGTCAACAGACGCCGAGCCTGGGTCTCGTCCCGCGACGAGAAGACCTGGATGACTACGGGTCCGGCGGCCTCGGCCTCCGCTGGAGCATCGGTCGTGGCGGTGGGCACCTCTTCGCTGGACTCGGCTGGCTGGGGAGTCGGCTCGACCGGGGCGGTTTTGCGGGGCGCTTCCTGTGGCTCCACGGCAGCCTCAGGCTCCACCTTGGGCTCGACTCCGAGGTCCTGGGCCAGGGTCGTCTCTGGGTCCGGCTCGGCCGCGATCCTCGCCAAGTCGGGTCGGGCTACCGGCTCCGGACGTTCGCCGTTGCGCTGAAAGAACTCGAACTCCTCCGGCTCCTCGCGCCCTTCGGTCACCGCCGCCAGCTCCACGGGTCCCTCGGCGGCCACGGGCTCGGCGTCGGCCGAGGTCGGTTGCCCCCGCCCCACCCAGACGCCTCCGAAGAAGGCTCCGAGCACCGAGACCAGGAGGATGACGAAGGCCACCATCACCTGCCGGTTGGTCAGGGCGATTTCGTAGTAGCTCGACTCGTCGACGTTGCTCATTCTGCTCTTTCTCTAACCACTCGCGCCAAGGCTACTCGGCCTCGGGCTCAGAGTTGGATCCCGGGTTCGGTGCGGAAGCTCCCTCCGCCGGAGCCGGCGCCACGGCTTGTCCCAGACGTTTGAAGGCGTCGAACATGTCGATCGGAATCGGGAAGACGATCGTCGAGTTGTGTTCGGCCGAGATCTCGGTCAACGTCTGGAGATACCGCAGCTGCAGGGTGGTCGGGTTGGACGAAATGACGTGCGCGGCGTTGGTCAGCTGCTGTGACGCCTGGAACTCACCCTCGGCGTGGATGATCTTGGCCCGCTTCTCACGCTCCGCCTCGGCCTGACGCGCCATCGCCCGCTGCATCTCGCTGGGCAGATCGACGTGCTTGACCTCCACCATCGCTACCTTAATACCCCACGGGTCGGTATGGCTGTCGATGATCTCTTGCAGCTGCTCGTTGAGCCGATCGCGCTCAGCGAGAAGGTCGTCCAGTTCGGCCTGGCCCAACACCGAACGCAGGGTCGTCTGGGCCAACTGACTGGTGGCGAAGAGGTAGTTCTCGACCTCCACCACCGCCTTCAAGGGATCGACCACCCGGAAGTAGACCACGGCGTTCACCTTCACCGAGACGTTGTCGCGCGTGATGATGTCCTGGGGTGGGATGTCGTGCACCACGGTCCGCAACGACACCCGCATCGCCTTGTCGATGAACAGGAACACGAAGCAAACTCCCGGTCCCTTGGGGGCTCCTACCAGACGTCCCAGGCGGAAGACCACCAACCGCTCGTATTCCTTGACCACCCGAATGCTGAGCAGCAGGTAGAGCACCAACGCCACCGGCAAGAAGGCAACTGCACATCCGATTCCTGGACCCATGATTTCCCCTGACCTCTCTCCGACTCCGCTCTCGGGCGGGATCGGCTTCTGTGATCCTACGTACGCGGTAACGGTCGGACGCGCAGGTTCATTCCCTCGACGGCGACCACCTCGACCTCACTCCCCGAGTCTACCGTCTCTCGTCCGAGCTCGGTGGGTTCGAGCATCGCATCCCACAGCTCTCCGTGGACGAACACCTTCCCCCGCGGATCGATCGGTGTCCGCACGGTTCCGACCTTCCCCACCAGTCCCTCGAGCCCGGTGGCGATCCGCGTGCGGTGCGTCTTGACGACCAGCGTCATGGCGAACAGGGCCATCACTGCGACCCCTCCCGCCACCGCGTAGACCAACGAACGGCTCACCTGCAGTGCTGGATCGGGGCTCTTGAAGAGCATCAGTGACCCCGTCACCAGGGCGATGACCCCTCCCATGGTCAGGATCCCCATACTGGTGACCTTGATCTCCGCCAGGAAGAGCAGAATCGCCAACAGGATGAGCGCCACGCCGGCGTAGTTCAACGGCAAGACGGACAGGGCGTAGAAGCCGAGGATGAGGCAGATCGCTCCCACCACTCCGGGCACGATCACCCCGGGGTTCGCAAACTCGAAGTAGAGCCCCATCATCCCGATGGAGAGCAGGAGGTAGGCGATGTTGGGATGCGAGATCACCGACAGGAGCTTCTGCACGGGGGTCATCTCGAGTCGACGAACCGCCGCCTCGAGGGTCGCAATCTCGATCGGCTCCTCGTCGGGCCGAACGATCTGCCGCCCATCGATCTCGGACAGTAGTGCCTGGAGCGAGGGAGCGACCAGGTCGATCAAGCCCTCCTCCAAGGCTTCGTCGGCTGTGAAGGAGCGGCTCTCGAGCACAGCCGCTTCCGCCAATTCCACATTGCGGCCGTTGCGGCGGGCCAGCGACCGCATGTTCGCCGCCGTGTCCTCCTCGACCTTCTCTCCCATATGTCCCTCGATATCTTCGCCTCCGCCCCCCACCGGATGCGCTGCCCCGGTATTGGTTCCAGGCGCCATAGCCGCCACGTCGGCCGACATGAGCAAGAAGAAGCCGGCGGAAGCCGCGTGGGCCCCACTGGGAGACACGTACACCACGATCGGGGTTTCCGCCTCCAGCATCGCGCTCGAAATCTCACGCGTGGCGTCGAGCATGCCCCCTGGCGTGCTGAGTTCGATCACCAGAGCCGCCGCATCGACAGCGTCGGCCTCGGCGATCGACTCGGTGACGAACTCGGCCGCCACGGTATGGATGACCCCGCTGACCTCGATCACTAGGACCTCGGGCTTGGGGTCGGTGCCCTCCTCCATCTCGTCCGCTTCAGTGCCTTCGGCCGCAACCTCTGCGCTTTGCGAAGGCTCGTTGGCCTCCTCGGCGGCGTCAGCTCCCCCAATCGGTTCGGGGGTTTGCGCACTGACCACGGCGCCGAGGCAACCCAGAAGTAGGACTAGCAGGGCGATGGTCTTACGCGACATGTTGCTCTCCAACGGTCATTTAGGTCCTATCCCGCTCCATCAACCGCTTCACTTCAGGTCGAGTTCACGCGTCACGGGCGGCAAACAGCGTGTGTCGTCGCACGGCTGATACGTCAGCCGTAGGCCACCACCGCGCGCGGCATCGGGCCACCTTCCCGTCAGGCGAAGACTATCCTGGTAAACGTCGATCTCGTCCTCGGCGAAAGAGAACCGAAAGGACTCGCCTCTCGGGTACTCCACGTCCAGGGACTCTCCGGACTTCCCAACCAGGGAGGTCGGGATCAAATATTCCAACGAGGCGGGGTTGGCGTTGATGTGCCACCCGGCCTGGATCTGCAGTTCGACTACGAACGAACCTTCGGTGTCGCCCGACCGCAGCCGGGCGGTCACCACGCTCTCGGCCAGTTCGGCCGCAGCCCCACGGCTCGGCTCCTCGCCGGTGGGCCGTTCGCTCGGGCTTTCGGGTACTCCCCCCTGGAACCGCTGGGCGGCCAGACTCAGCGAGCGCAACGCTTCGGGGGCTCGGGCGATGGTTGGACCGAAGGCCCGCAGACTGCGCTCGGCTTCCTCGCGGTACTCCGTCTTACCGGTACGGCGCGCCAGCTCGAGCAGATTCCACACCGCGACGCCGTTGGCCGACGGCACCGCGCCATCGTACGGGTCGCGGCTGCGAAACAGCACGTCGTCGCTTTCGGCGGCCACGAAGAAGCCCCCCTGCGGCGCCCCCAGACGAACCGATTGCTCAGCCACGAGTTGAACTGCCGCCTCGAGCCACTCGCTCTTGCCGGTCGCCCGGTGGAGCGCCAGCAATCCGTGCGTCAGGTAGGCGTAGTCCGCCAGGAAGGCATCGATCTTCGCGGCCCCATCTCGGTACGCGTGCCGCAAGGGATTCCGGTCCTCGCC
Organism: Thermoanaerobaculia bacterium; assembly: GCA_030429235.1. Taxonomy (GTDB): domain Bacteria; phylum Acidobacteriota; class Thermoanaerobaculia; order Multivoradales; family JAIOJS01; genus JAIOJS01. The sequence continues at coordinate 6,573 of JAUIDB010000031.1, forward strand.
GACTCGCGACCATAGGGTATCGAGAACGAACCGAGCGGCCGCCTCGGCCCGCGCGATCATCTCGCCGTCGTCGAAGACCCGACCGGCCTCGGCCAGTCCCGCGATCGCCAGACCATTCCAATCGGCCAGGATCTTGTCGTCTGTCAGCGGGCGCTCACGGCTACTCCGTGCCGCCAGCAGAGCCTTCCGCAGCGGCCCGATCTCCGCCAAGAGCTTCTTGCGCGTCGTAGAGTGCGCGGCGGCGTACTCTTCGAGGGTTCGAGGAAGGTGGAGCACGTAGTGGGTTCCCTCGAAGAAGGGTTCACCGTCAAACCCTAGGATCGGTGCGAGTCGAGCGCTGTCCTCGGCCCCGAGCGCTCGGTCCAGCTCCTCCCGCGTCCATACGTAGAACGCCCCCTCGTGGGCGTTGGTCTCGGCATCGATGGCGCTCCAGAAGCCACCGGTCTCGTCGAGCATCTCGCGTACGAGGAACTCGACGGTCTCGACGGCGATCCGGTGCCACTCCGGATCCGGGTCGAGTTCATAGGCCCGAGCGTAGATTTCCAGCAGGAGGCCGTTGTCGTACAGCATCTTCTCGAAGTGCGGCACCTTCCACTCTCGATCCGTGGCGTAGCGATGGAAGCCACCCCCCACCTGATCGTAGAGCCCACCTCGGGCCATCTCGTCGAGCGTGGTGTGCAACATCTCTCGCGCGGTGGGGTCCGTCTCGGCCATCTCCAGCAGGAGGAGGAGGTTGGCCGGGGTGGGAAACTTGGGCGCGCCGGCGAATCCTCCCCATTCGGCGTCGAAACGACGCTCCAGATCGGCCAGCGACTGGCGTGCCGCCCCGAGCGGAATCTCCCCCGGTTCCCCGATGTCCTCCAGGTAGCTCTCCAGACGCTCTGCGACCGCCTCGGCCGACCGTACGGCTTGCGGGCGTTGATCGCGCCACGCCCGAGCCACCGCCGTTAGAACCGTGGGAAACCCGGGCCGTCCGTAGCGGTCCTCGGGGGGGAAGTAGGTTCCGCTGTAGAAGGGCTTGAGATCCGGTGTGAGGAACACCGAGTTGGGCCAGCCTCCCTGGCCGGTCATGATCTGGGTCGCCGCCATGTAGATCTCGTCGAGATCGGGTCGTTCCTCGCGATCGACCTTGATGTTGATGAACAGCTCGTTCATCAGGGCTGCGGTCTCCCGGTTGGCGAAGGATTCGCGCTCCATGACGTGGCACCAGTAGCAGGACGAGTATCCGACCGACAGGAAGATCGGCTTCCTCTCCTCGCGGGCTCGCGCTAGAGCCTCCGGTCCCCACGGATACCAGTCGACCGGATTGAACTGATGCAGCAGCAGGTAGGGACTGGTCGAACCGCCCAGCCGGTTGGGCTCGGACCTCGACTCCCCAGGAGCGGCGGTGGATTCACGATCTACGGACGACATGGGGGTCTCCAGGGGGAAGTGGGCAACGGCGAGGCTGCCACTCATCAGTACGAGCGAACCCCTCAGTACGAACGAAGTCCAGGCAGTCAACCAGAGGAGGTGGCGGCCAAGGCCCATGCGAGAAGCCTATCAGTCCCGCACCCGACAGCTAGAGAAGAACGAGGCACAGCGCCGAGATCGCTAGCGCGCCGGCGAGGTTGAGTCGCAGACCCTCTCGCGCCATGGCCCGGGTGCTCACTCGACGGGTGCCGTAGACGATGGCGTTGGGTGCCGTCGCCACCGGCAGCATGAACGCGCAGCTCGCCGAAAGTACCGCGGGAATCATCAGTCGAGCGGGGTCGATTGCGGCCGCGATTCCGGCGGCGGCGAGGATCGGCATCAAGAGGGTCGAGGTCGCAGTGTTGCTGGTGACCTCGGTGAGGAAGGTGACCCCGAGACAGAGCCCGAGGAACATCGCGAAGGGCGGTGCCTCGGCGACGAACGCCAGGGCGCCTCCGAGCGCCGCCGACAGACCGGTCGCCTCGAAGGCACGTGCGATGGCGATGCCACCACCGAAAAGGATCAAGAGCCCCCAGGGGATCTTGCGTGCCGTTTCCCAGTTTAGGAGCCGCTCACCCTCTCCATCCGGTAGCAGAAAGAGAGCGATCACCGCGACGAAGGCGACCGTGCTGTCGCCGGCCGTGTCGATTCCGAACCAGGAACTCCACCCGCCCCAGGGTGCGGTGCGACCCATCCAGGCCAGGGCGGTCACGACAAACACCGCCAGGACCCGAACCTCGGGAGTTCGCCAGGCTCCCAAGGGCGGCAGGTCGATCCGGTCGCCGGACCGCAGCCGACGGGTGAGCAGAAACCAGGCGAGCGGCAAGAGCACGGCGACCACCGGAACCCCGATCTTCATCCAGTCGAGAAAGCCGAACTCGATCCCGGTCACCTCCTGGTAGATCCCCAGGAAGATCACGTTGGGTGGCGTCCCCACGGGCGTCCCCAACCCCCCGATGCTGGCGGCGTAGGCGATGCCGAGCAGCAGGGGAACGCGCAGTTGGTCCTCCGCGTCCCGTTCGAGGACGGCCAGCGCGACCGGCATCAGCATCAGGGTGGTCGCGGTGTTGGAGACCCACAAACTCAACAGCGCGGTCGCGAGCATGAACGCGAAGACCAGGGACCGATGACCACGGCCCCCCACGAGCCGGACGAGTCCGAGGGCCACGCGGCGGTGTGCGCCGCTCTTCTCCATCGCGGTGGAGAGCACGAACCCGCCCAGCAGAAGCAGAATCAACGTATGACCGTAAGCGGTCGCGACCTGCTTGTGATCCAGGACTCCGAGCAGCGGAAAGAGGGCGAACGGCAGCATCGAGGTGACCGGTATCGGAATCGGTTCGGCGATCCACCACGCGGCGCACCAGGCAGTCACGCCGGCGGTCCCGGCGGCGGTGGGTTCGAGGCCGAGAAGGGATCCCGCTCCCCCAACCAGGACTGCGAGGGTTGGCCCGCTGGCGAGCTTCCAGCCAGTGATCGTCAACCGGCCCGCCCCAATCGCACGTTAGCCGACCTCTGCCTGGGTGACGAGGGAGCGGTCCTCGCGCCGAGCCGCGACGAAGATCACGGCGTTCCAGACGTTCCACCAGATGGCGGCGGTCCAGGACGGCTGCACGACCAGCCAGGTGTAGTTGATCAGTCCGATGAACAGCAACAGGGTGACGGTCGACCCACCGCGAAACTCTGGGAGCCGCAACGTCGACACCATGAACGCGGCCATCGCCAGCACGGTGGCCACGGCGCCCCAGAGCGGCATCTGATCGCGCAGCAGGGCCAGAGCCATTAGATAGCCGGCCGCCGCCGGCACCGGGAGTCCGAGGGTACGACCGGTCTTCCGATGGGAGTCCGAGACTACGTTGTAGCGTCCGAGCCGAAACACCGCGGCGAACACGTAGGCCAGCACCACCAGCATCCCGACCCCGCCGAGCTCTCGGAGAATGGCTCGGTAGGCGAGAAACGCCGGCGCGATCCCGAAGCTGATCGCGTCACTGAGGCTGTCGAGTTCCATGCCGAGGCGGCTCGTGGCCTGGAAGTGGCGCGCCAGCCGTCCATCTGCCATATCGAGCCAGACCGCGGCGTAGAGAAAGTAGACCGCGAGATCGATGTGGCCCTCGGTCGCGGTCAGCATGGCGGCGAAGCCGCAGGCGATGTTGGCCGCGGTGGCGGTGCAAGGGATCCAGGCCCGTGGCGGGAGGAGCGGACCGTCTGCGGTCACGCCGTACCCTCCTCGATCCAGCGAAGAATCTGTCCTTCGAGCCCTCGGCGCCCGCCGAATCCCAGGTCGAGATCCTCGGGGAACGCGACATGCCCGCCCGTCGGCACCCGCCGCACTTCCAGCCGGCCGAGCTCCCCCTCGAGCACCGAGTCCAGGGCCTCGGGAGGAACCATCGGATCACGATCGCTGGCCACCAGGAGGGACGGGATTGTCAGCGCGTGCAGACGCGACGCCACACTCATCTGGCGGTAGTAGTCTTCCGGGCTCTCGAAACCAAAGCGGGGCACCACCGTCAGTCGATCCCACTCTCGAATCGTCTTGGCCGCCAGGACCTCGGCCAGCGGGGTCTCGAGTTCGCGCCGTTCGGCCACCGAGCGATAGATCCGACGAAGTCGTGTGAGGATGTACTGCCGATAGAGCCAGCGGCCGGGCCGATCGAACGCCTGCTGAGCCGCAGCGAGATCGAGGGGCGAGCAGACCGCCGTGACCGAAGCCACCCGAGCCGCGGGCGACTGCGACGCATACCGCAGAGCGACGTGTCCCCCCAGGGAGTAGCCGAGCAGGTGGATTCGCCGGTACGGAGCCAGTTCGTCGCTCGCCAGCGCGGCTTCGAGATCGGCGGTCAAGCCGGCGTGGTAGATGTCCTCCCCGCGCAGATCCGACCCCCGCATCTCGAGCAGGAGATAGCCGTAGTCGTGAGCCGCCAGGGCGGCGGCCGCCCGCGGCATGTAGTGGCTCTCGGAGGATCCCCCCAGGCCATGAACGACGACCACGGCCTCGTCCCGCTGGCGGGCCGGCCGGAAGTACCCGGTCACCCGCACCGTGCCCCAGCGCTGGTCCGGCACCTCGACGCTCCAGGGCCGCTCGTCGGTCCGCGGCTCTACCGGCCTCGTCGTGGCTGCCGTCGAACGCAGGGCGTGTCGCACCCGCGGCGCGATCGTCCAGAGATGTCCCCGCCACACCGCGCTATTGTGGCACAGGCGAGCGAAGCCCCACGAGGAGGGCGGCCAATTGCTCTACCTCCTCCGCGGTGTGGGCGGCCGACAGCGTGAAGCGAAGCCGAGACGTCCCGACCGGTACCGTGGGAGGCCGGATCGCCGGAACCCAGAAGCCACGGCGGCCGAGTTCGCTCGCGAGTTCGAGAGCTCGCGACTCCCCACCCACCTGCCAGGGAACGATCGGTGACACCGTGGGTTGTCCCAGGGCCTTCGCCACCCGCTGCGCGAAATCCAGGACACGGCTCGCCAACTCGGGCTCCCGCTGCCGCACCGCCAACGCCTCGCGCGCGGCAGCGACGGTCGGCAACGGCAGCGCCGTGGAGAAGACGAACGGGCGCCCGGAATTGAGAAGCCACCGCCGAAGCCGTCTCGAACAAGCCACGAACCCACCCTGGGCACCAAAGGCCTTGCTCAGAGTACCGACCTTGATCTCCACGCGATCGCCCACCCCTGTCAACTCGGCCACTCCCGCCCCTCGACGGCCGAAGACCAGCGTGGCGTGGGCTTCGTCCAGCAGCAGCCAGGCTCCGTAGCGCTCCTTCAACTCGACGAGTCCCCGTAGCGGCGCGAAGTCGCCATCCATGCTGAACAGGCTGTCCGACACGATGAGTCGCCGCGGACTCTGGCAGGCTTCCAGCTTGGCGGCAAGGTCTTCCAGATCGGCGTGGCGGTAGACGACCACCTGCGTACCGCGTCGGTCAGCGAGGCGGCAACCATCGATGATCGAAGCGTGATTCAGGGCGTCGGAGAAGATGGTCAGATCCGGACCGGCGAGCGCGGCCAACGTGGCGCTGTTGGCCGCGTAGCCGGTGGGAAAGAGAAGGACCGCCTCACTCTGCTCGAGCTCCGCCAATGCCTCCTCGAGTTCCTCGTGCTGCTCGGTGTAGCCACACACCAGGGCTGAGCCTCGAGGTCCCATGCCCCAGCGCAAGGCCGCCTCGGCAGCCGCCTCCCGGACCGCGGGATGCTGCGACAGGCCGAGATAGTCGTTGGTCGAAAAGAGCACCATCGAGCGCCCCTCCACCGTGGCCCGGGTGGCCCCACTCGCCGCGAGCGACCGCAGCTGGCGCACCCGCCGCTCGTTCCGACGCCCCTCGAGGCTCCCGACGAGCCAACCACCCCACGGATCTGATTCCGCCATCCTGCCTAGTGCCCTGGACAGGTCCTTTGCGGTGGTGAGCAGTGCGGGGATCTCGCGGCTGCCAAGGCTCTCTCCCCCGGGGCGAGGGGGCTTTTGACCAACCAGCGCAGCGCGTCCGAAGACGAGCCGGCCCGCGGACGACGGTAACGAACTAGCTGCATGGGAACCCTAGTTCTTGACCGGGTAGAACCAGTCTTCCTCGAGAGGGCGGAGGTTGGGATTTGCGGAGAGGCTCGTCGCGTTGGCTTCCTGAATCATCGACTCGAGGGTCAACAGAAAGAAAACCAGTTCGGGCGGGATGTCGTCCGAAGTCTCGCTGTCCGCCAATCGACCGACGTCCACGGTGCGCCAAAGATCGGATTGATGGGTTGAGTGCCCCCCATCGTGCATGCCCCGCCGCTCTCGGCGAGCCTCGCGCTCGGCCTGACACACGGCTTCCCCGTGGATTCGAGTCTGGGCAGTCGGACGGTCGCAGACTCCGAGCCCGTTCAGCGTCAGCCACTCCGCGAGATCGTCGGAGGGCTGTCGCAGATCGAACACGGGTTCCAGCGGCTGATCCTGGTCGCGATAGACCGAGGCCCGGATCATCGTTCGTCCCTGCGACTGCCAGCGAGCCACGACGCGAACCCGGTGCTCCCGGAGCAAACGCCGGACCGCGTCGCGAGCGTCCGTCCCGCGGTACTCGCCGGCGCCTCTTCCCGAGGGAGGTTCGGGGGCCCACACGCCCGCCAAGAACCACTCCGCCCGCCAACTGCCCTGCTCTACGAGAAAGTGGCCGGCCGACAGCACTTCGATCGAGAGCGTGGAGCCCTTGCCGATCTCCTGTCCCGAAAGGGACCCGGCGAAGGCGGCCAAGCCCACGACCACGAGAAGACTCCTCAAGCGCTTCATACTCACGACGTCTCTTGTACCCAGTTCCTGGACCTCCGGTCATCCGACCGGTTCGTCGACCAAAGACTAATTCATCGACCTAAGACTAGCAGATTGAGCCGGCTCCCCCACCCAAACGACTAGTCGATCGGGGGCAGATACTCGAGATGGTCGGTGCGCGTCCACCAGGTCCCCGGCTCCGAGTCCTCCTCACTGATGGCCTCCTGATCCGCCGAATCTGGTGAGCCCTCTGCTGGTTGAGGGAGCCCCAGGATCTCCACTGCCGCCGCCTTGACCCCCGGCTCACCCAGTGCCAAACCGTGCATCCCCAGCCGCCAGCGCCGGGCCTGGCGCTCGGCCCGACAGATGGCATCTGCTTGCACCGGGTCCAGAGCCGTGGTTCGATCGCAGAGAGCCAGCCCGTGGCGAGCCAGGAAGACTCCGAGGTCCTCACGCGCACCGGCCCCAGGCCTGCCGTCGAGATCTCGAGGTGGCCGCACGACCAGCTGAGCGACGCGGTCGCGTCCCTCGGGCCTTCGATGGCGCCGAACTTCCAGGCGGTCGGCCGCGAGCAGCCGGCCTACCACTTCCCGTCCCAGTCTCCCTGTGTCCTCAGCGGGCCGGGTACCAGGTCGGGGCGTGGCTACCCAGATCCCCGCCACTCTCCAAGTCTCGGCTGCGGCCTGATCCGGTGCCCCGCTGACCACCGGCACCCGCAGCAGGCCAGCGTGGACCACCCGGGTTCCTCTGGGCAGGGGCTGGCTCGCCCCCGGTTCCCTGGCCGCCGCAGCTCGTACCCCGAGCACGATGTGCAGAAGGAACCAACCCCACCACCAAATCCCGGTTCGTCGCATGACTTCCGTCCTCCGTTGACTCTGGTTGATTCCAGAGTGCCCAGGAGTACGGAAGGCCGTCCTCAGACCTTACAGAGGCTCCGCTTCAGAGGCGCACCGAGGTCTCGCTGAGAGCAGGGGCAGTACGTTGCGTAGGTGACCGGCCGCCTCCGCCTCGCTGCACCGAGGGAGCGGCACGATGGGTACCGCTAAGCGACGCTCCAGTTCTTCCTGATTCCGGCCGGTCGACGCGTCGGGCTCCCTGGGCGCACTGAGCACGACGGCGACCACGCCCGCGCCGCTCCGATCCAGCGCCTCCACGGTCAGCAACACCTGGTTCAGCACTCCCAATCGGTCGGCCGCCACCAACAGGACCTCAGCCCCCAGAGAGCGGACCAGATCACGGGTATCGGCAGTATCGGTCAACGGTGACAGAAGTCCCCCTGCTCCCTCGACCAGCACGAGGTCGGCGCCGTGAGCGTGGTCGCGAATCGCCTCCAACCAGGACTCGAGAGAGAGTTCGACCGAGACCGCTCGAGCCGCCACCGGCGGCGCGACCGCGGGGCCGAAACTCTGCAGCGCCTCGTGCGGGGCCGACTGACCGGTGGCCGCGGCCAGGCGACTTCCATCACGTTCCTCCGGGGTCAGCAGATCGCAACCGCTCTCGACGGGCTTGATCGCCACCACGCGTCGGCCGGCGGCGACGGCCGTCCGGGCCAGGGCGCAGCCGACGAACGTCTTGCCAATCTCGGTGTCGGTCCCGGCGACGACCAGAAAGCGTGTTCCGCTCAGCCCAAGACCTCGCGAATCCCATGTTCGACCGCGTCGACCAGTTGATCGGTCTGCCGCCGACTGATGGTGATGGGCGGCATCAGGACGACGACGTCCCCCAGCGGCCGGAGGAACACCCCCCGGTCGCGCGCGGAACGGCAGACGCGAGGCCCAACGCGATCGGCCGCCGGGAAGGGTTCCTTGGTCTTGCGGTCCGACACCAGTTCGATCCCGACCGCCAGCCCGTACTGGCGGATCTGTCCCACCGCCGGCCGCGACCTCAGCCGATCGAGCGCACGACGCAGGTAGTCGCACTTGAGCGGCAGCCCCTCGAGAAGCCGTTCGTTCTCGAGTACGTCCAGGGTGGCGAGAGCGGCAGCACAACCGAGAGCGTTCCCGGTGTAGGTGTGTCCGTGGAAGAAGGTGCGACCGGCCTCCGGTGCGCCGAGGAAGGCCTCGTAGATCTCCTCGGTCGCCAGCGTGGCGGCGAGCGGGAGGTAGCCACCGGTCAGGCCCTTGGCCAGGCAGAGGAGGTCGGGCACCACGCCCTCTCGCTGGCAGGCGAAGAGCGATCCCGACCGTCCCATTCCCACCGCTACCTCGTCGAAAATCAGGAGAGCTCCCACTTCGCGAGTCACCGACGCCAGTCGCTCCAGGTATCCCTCCGGATACGTGAGGATTCCCGCTGCGCCCTGGAAACCGGGCTCGACGACCACAGCGGCGAGTCGCTGCCCTTGCTCGCGGATGGTCCGCTCCATGACCTCCGTGCAGTGCCTTTGGTAGGTCGGTGCGGTGAAACCCTCGGGCCAGCGGTAGCCAGTGGGCGACGGAACCCGTACGACGTCGAAAAGCAGCGGCCCGAACCGACGATGGAAGAGGTCGATCCCACCGAGCGAGACCGAACCCACCGTGTCGCCGTGGTACGCCTCGGAGAGGCCCAGGAACAGCTTGCGCTCGGACTGCTCTCCCTCGGCGTGCTGCTGCCAGAACTGCAACGCCATCTTCAAGGCCACTTCGACGGCCGTCGAGCCGCTGTCGGAGTAGAAGACGCGGGTCAACGGATCAGGGGCCAACTTCGCGAGCCGGCGGGCCAACCGGATCGCCGGTACCGAACTATTGCCCAACAGAGTCGCATGGGCGATCTGATCGAGCTGGCTCCGCACCGCGCTGTCGATCTCCGGCCGGCGATGCCCTAGCAAGTTGCACCACAGAGAGCCGACGCCGTCGAGGTATCGCTTGCCGTCCACATCGACGAGGTAGCAACCCTCGCCCGACGCGATCAGCAGGGGCTCCTCCTCCCGGTACACCGACTGCGGCGTGAACGGGTGCCAGAGGTACCGATCGTCCCACTGCTCCAGTTGGTGGCGATCCCAGCGCGAGGGCACACGATGGGACCGCGTTTCAGCCATGAGCCTCGACCGACACGGCGACGAATCCCGCTTGTTCGATCATCCGGGCATCGTCCGAGGGCTCTGCTCCTGGCGTCGTCAGATAGCCGTCGGTGAACATCGAGTTTGCGATCCACAGAGCGAGCGGTTGCAACGTCCCCAGATTCGCCTCGCGCCCCCCGGCGACCCTCAGGTCCACCTCGGGAAGAGCGAACCGAAACATCGACAGACCCCGCAAGCACTGCTGAGGCGTCAGTCGAGGACGATCTCCCAACGGGGTGCCCGGCCGCGGGTCCAAGAAATTCACCGGCACCGACTCGACCCGCAGTTGGCGCAGTGCGAGCGCGAGATCGACCCAGTCTTCGGTCTCCTCGCCCATCCCGAGGATTCCCCCACAGCAGGCCTCCAGGCCGGCGGCGCGGGCCGCCTCGACGGTCCGCCAGCGATCGAGGAATCCGTGGGTCGTACAGAGTTCCGGGAAGAATCGTTCCGAGCTCTCCAGGTTGTGGTTGTAGCGGTCGACGCCGGCGGCAGCGAGTCGCTCCGCCTGTCCCTCGGCCAGCAATCCGAGCGACGTGCAGACCTGGAGGTCGTAGCGCTGCTTGATCCGTCGCACCGCTTCACAGACCGTCTCGAGTTCGACTTCGGAGGGTCCTCGCGTGCTGGTCACCATACAGTAGGTCGCGGCCCCCATGGCGGCGGCTCGTTCCGCACCGGCCACCAGTTCTTCGATCGACTGCATGCGGTACTGAGGCACCTCGGCATCGAAGTGAACCGACTGGCTACAAAACGAACAGTCCTCGGGACAGGTGCCCGAGCGCGCGTTTTGGAGCACATGGACCCGAACTCGGTTGTCGTGGTGGTGCCGGCGCACCCTCGAGGCCGCCTGTACGAGCGCTAGCAGCTCGTCGTCGGAGGACCTCACGACCTGGAGGCCCTGCTCGCGCGTCATCGGGGTACCCGCTAGCACCTGCTCGGCGAGTTCGGCCCACCGCAAGAGCGGGTGGGTACAGGGGTCGGAGGCCGAGACCGGATCGCGAGTTCCGACGGAGGTAGCCAGTGTTTCCATACTACGTAGACGTCCTTGTCGAGAAACTGTGATTGGGAGGTCGAACGTGGCACCCGCGCAGCCGCTCGACGACGCTGCGGATCCTACCGCGAACCCCCTTGCCAGGGCGTTCGGAACCCGGAATCTAGGGCTCGGGAAGCTCTCCGCCTACGACGCGCTTCATCAGGGTGCCTGCCGGCAGGACCTCTTCCGCCGACGCACCGTTCAGAATGGCGAGCCGGGTCTTGTCCAGGCTCGATGGGTACTGCTCGGCGAAGTCCGACAGGCTCATGGCACGAGGAAGCTCGACGATCTCCAGGCGCTTCGGCTGCACCTCCAGATACCGCCGCTCGGTCAGTTCTCGGAAGCTCCGCAGGGCGGCGATCACGGGGCGGCTGCGACTCCGCCACCCGGCCTCGGTCGAGTACCCGAGAAGACGGAGTGTGACCCCGCGGTGTTCGAGGAATCCCACGGCTCCGTAGAGCCGACCGCCCCCCTGCTCTGACAGGGCCGTGCGGAACTGACGTAGCCCGTGGCCGAGCGTTCCTCCCGCCTCGATCCCTTCGTCGGCCAGGAAGCGGTCGCGTGCCTCGCTAGCCGACCCCTCGGCCAGCGACAACACCACGATGGCATCTCGTTCCGGATGGATCGCCCCAACCTGCTGTCGCTGGTTGACCACCTGCCACTCCTGGGGAAAATCCAGACGAAACGCCAGGTCGGGATGGTAGAACGTGCGGCCGACGGTATATCCCTCTCGGGGATTGGTGCCAAACACGAGGCCATCGAGCCGCTGCAGGTAGGAGGCTCGCTCCACCCTGCCCTCGCGTTGTTCGATGGGCAGTGCGGCGACGGCGTCGCGCAGGGACTGGGCTCGGGCGCCCGGGTCGGGATGGGTGGACTGCCAGGTCGGGATCCGCCCGCCATTCGCCGCCTGACTCAGCCGGTCCAGCGTGGCGAAGACCTTCGGCATCTCGCGAGGGTCGTAGCCTGCCCTTCTCAGGTACCGCAGGCCCAGTCGATCCGATTCTCGTTCGTCGTCGCGACCGAACTTGAGAAAGGCCAGCTGCAGTCCCCCTCCGAGCAGCCCGCTCCACTCCCGAACCTCGCGGCTACTGACTGCCGCCACCCCGAGCCCGAGGCCGGCGAGTTGCGCTCGGCTCATCTGCTCGACGCCGTGGCGGCCGGTGACGTGGCCGATCTCGTGTCCCAGGATGCCGGCGAGTTCTGCTTCCGATCCAACGTGCGCCAGAATGCCGCGCGAGAGATAAATGAACCCTCCGGGAAGGGCAAAGGCGTTGACGATCGGATCGTCGACTACCGAGAAGGTCCACGGTAGGTCCGGGCTCTCACTCGTCGCCGCCAGGCCGAGCCCCACCTCTTGAACCCAGCTCTGCAGAGCCTCGTCCGGCACGAGACCGAACTGGGCGAGCACCTGGGGATGGCTCTCCCGGCCCAGGGCGATCTCCTGCTGCAACCCGATGAGGGAAAGCTGCCGCTTGCCCGTGGCCGGATTGGTCGAGCACCCGAAGGCGGCCCACGCCAGTCCCAGGGCTGCGACCGCGACCCCGAGCCCGTTCCTGCTCCTTCCGCGAACTCCGCTCTGACTCGTCATGCTTGGAACTATATCCGGACGAAGCCTCGCTCGACCGGAAGACACCGGCTGGCACTTGCCATGGACGACGGTAGGAGCGGACAATGCAGACGTGTCGAGAATCGTCCAGGCTTTCCACCAACATGCAGCCCGGCGCGCCGAGCAGGAAGCCCTCGTGGCTACCGCGGACGGGTGCCGTCTCTCCTTCGGGCAGATGGCAGAACGAGTCGAAGCCTGGGTGCGGTGGGCGGACCACCTACCACCGGGCCCCATCGGGGTCGCCACCGGCAACTGCGCCGCCTTCGTCGAGCTCTTCCTCGCCCTCGCTCGGCTCGGTCGACCGATGGTCAGCCTGGAACGGGCCACGAACCTGGTCGACCTGGACCGGCGAGCGGCCGCACTCGGATGCACCGTGGTGCTCCATCGACTCGAAGTCGCTCCCCCTCGAGACGAGACGGCCGGTGCCCCCGTTGCACCCGGCGCCCCGGATCCGAGAATCGCGGTGCGCCCTCTCGACTCGTCGGCTTCGGCGCCCGTGCCTCCGCCGGGCACCGTCCTGGTCAAACATACTTCGGGCAGCACGGGTGAACCCCTGGGACTCTGTCTCGGCGAGGACTCGCTGTTGGCCGGTATCGAACAGATCGGACGCGGCATGGCGTTGACCGAGACCGACCGCGTCCTGCTGGCAATTCCTCTCAGTCACTCCTACGGTTTCGACAACGGGGTCCTGTCGCTGGCCGTGCTCGGCACGCCTCTCATCCTCGAGGCTTCGACCTATCCGCACTCTCTGCTCCACTCCCTGGCCGTCGAACGCGCTACCTTCCTGCCGGTAGTCCCACCTCTGGTGCACTTTCTCAGTCAGAGCGACTGGCCCGAGAAGCACCAGCTGCGGACCGTGATCTGTGCCGGAGGGAGGCTCGAGCCGGAGTCTGCCCAGAGGTTCCGAGAGCGTACCGGTCTACCGATCCACCAGTTCTACGGCTCGACCGAGACCGGCGGGATCTCCTTCGAGCGGTATCCCGAACACCCCGACGCGGTGGGAACGGTGGGCCATCCTCTGCCGGGAGTCCGGATCGAGTTGGGCGAGGAAGGCCGCGTCGTGGTCCACTCCGCCGCCAACCACGGTGGCGTCTTGGGAGAAGCGACGGTCCTCGATCCAGGCCCAGTGGTCGTGGGAGACCTGGCCGAATGGACGCCCCAGGGCCGGCTGCGCATCGTCGGGCGCGCTGCCGATTTCGTCAACATCAGCGGCCGACGCTTGTCGATCGCTTCGATCGAGCGTTGCCTGAATGCCCTCCCGGGCATCGACGGCGCCGCCGTCCTCGCCACCGACGATCCGGTGCGAGGCGAACGGCTGGTCGCCTTCGTCGTCGGTGAACCGCACGCACTCGGAGCGACCGATCTGCCCATCGGACTCACTCCCCGCGACCTACGACCGATCGCTGCACTGCCGTACACCGAGCGAGGCAAGCTCGACCGGCGAGCCCTCCGACAGTGGGTGGGAGCCGACCGATGACGGACTCGATGCGCGATCGCGTCGTCGTCACGGGAATCGGCTCCGTGACCGGCTACGGGGCCGGGACCGATGCCCTCTGGCGCGGCCTGCTGTCGGGGCGTCCGGCCATTCGACCGATCGCACGATTCGATCCGAGCTCCCACCGCACGCAGCTGGCGGCGGAAGTACCACCGCCTCTGGGCAAACCCCTCGATCCCCGTTCCGCGCCGTCTTCCGGTCGGCGCGAGCGCTGGACCCTCTGCGATCGGTTCGCCCTCGCGGCCGCGAAGGAAGCGTGCGCCCAGGCCCGACTGGAGATCGGACCCGCCACCCGGGCCGCGGGAGTCTTCTTCGGCAGTAGCACCGGCGGCATGCTGGAGTCTGAGTGGTTCTACGCCCGTCTCACCGGCCTGAGCGGAGGACGCGCACCGCTGTCCTGGGTCCCGGCCCAGCAGTACAACGGCCCCGGAGACGCGGTCGCTCGTCTGCTCCAGGCGCAGGGACCGGTGGAGACGCTCTCCTCGGCCTGTACCTCGGGCGCGCTGTCGGTCCTCGAAGCCTACGATGCCCTCCGCAGCGGCGAGCTCGACCTGGCTCTGGCCGGTGGGTCCGACTCGCTCTGCCAGCTGACCCACGCTGGATTCAACTCCCTCCGTGCCGTCGATCACGACCCCAGTCGCCCCTTCCGTGAGGATCGCGCGGGGCTGACGCTGGGAGAAGGCGCCGGCGTCCTGGTCCTCGAAACCGCTCAACACGCGGCGCGACGCGGAGTACCGGTCCTGGCCGAACTGCTGGCCGGAGCGTCGACCTGCGACGCCCACCACATGACGGCGCCCGCCCCGGACGGCGGCGGGGCGGCACGCGCCATCTCGCAGACCCTGTCGGAGGCCGCGGTCGAGGCTGGTGAGGTCGACTTCGTGTCGGCTCACGGCACCGGTACCCCTCTGAACGACGCGGCGGAATGGCAGGCTCTGGCCTCCGTGTTCGGCGAGCGAGCCGGCGACCTCCCCGTGACGTCGATCAAGGGGAGTATCGGCCACCTCCTCGGGGCCGCGGGCTCCATCGAGGCCGTGGCCACCGTCCGCTGTCTGCGCGAAGGGAAGGTCCATCCCACTCCGGGCGAAGGGTTGGTCGATCCGGAGGCACCCGTACGTTTGGTACGGCAGCCCCTGGAGAGCAGAGACCTGGCAGTGGGGCTCTCGATCAATCTGGCGTTCGGCGGCTCGAACGCCGCCCTCCTTTTCCGGAAGGGTCCAGCATGAGCCGGGCGAGCGCCTCCGATGCGATCGTCGTCACCGGATTGGGATCGGTCCTCTCCGCCGGCGCGGGTCGCCAGGCTCTCAGCGAGGCGCTCCAGCGCGGCGAACCCACCGTGCAACCGATCGAGCCAGTGACCGGCTTCCACCTCCCCGGCGCCTCCCGACTCGCGGCCCTGGCCAACCACGTCGATCTGACACCCTGGCTCTCCCGGCGCGCCGCACGCCGCATGAGCCAACCGAGCCGCTACGCCGTGGCTGCCGGCCGCATGGCCATAGAAGCTGCGACCCTGACGCCCGAAGAGATCGCGCAGGGAGACACCGCGGTGGTCCTCGGTACGGCCTTCGGAACGGCCCGCTTCGCCGAGGCCCTGATCGACGACATCCTGCGCCGCGGCCCGGAGTCGGCCTCTCCCTTCCACTTCTCCGAGAGTGTCGCCAACGCCCCCTCGGCTCAGGTCGCCATCGCACTCGGTGCGCGGGGAGCGAATGTCGCGGTGACCCAGCGTGAGGCCAGCGCTCTGCTGGCGGTCGCCGCCGGCGCGCGCGAGGTACGGCTGGGGCGGTCGCGCTGGGCGCTGGCCGGAGCCACCGACGAGATCAATCCCCTGGTCCATGCCGTCCTCGGCCGCTTCGGAGCGCTGGCCGATCCCGCCCCAAACGGCAGGGAAACGGCGCGTCCGTTCGCCCCCGATCGCAGCGGTTTCCTGGCCGCCGAGGGGTCCGCCATCCTCGTCCTCGAAACCGAGAACTCGGCCCTCGAGCGCGGCGCGGAGAAGCTGGTCCGTCTGCGCTGCGCGGTCCGTGCCTTCGATCCGACCGCGCCTCCCCACGACTGGGGATTTGGCCACGCGGAGCTGGTCGGGCGGCTGCGGCGCGGCCTCGAACGCGCGAACTTGCAGCCCTTCGACATCGACCACGTAGTTTCGGGAGCCTCCGGCGCGCGGCGGGGAGACCAACTCGAGCGGGAGATTCTCGACGCTCTCTTCGCACCCCGGCAGGTCCCGGACATCTCGACTCCCAAGTCCATCGTGGGCGAGTTCGGGGGTGGCGCGTTGGCGGCAGCGGTCGAAACCGTCGCCGCCACCGGGGGACCTCGACGAGCCCTGGTTTCGGCCCTGGCGGCCGGCGGCGCCGCCGCGTGGCTCGTCCTCGAACGTCCGTGACGCGACCTCGTTCTCCGGCCAGTGCGCCCCCACGTCGCGCCGGGGTGCTACTGCACCCGACCTGCCTACCAGCGTCGACGACCGACGGAACCCTGGGATCCGACGCCTTCCGTTTCGTCGACTGGCTGACCGCCCACGGCCAATCCGTCTGGCAGATCCTGCCAGTAGGTCCCCCAGGGTTCGGCGGTTCGCCCTACTCCGCCCACGCCTCCCACGCGGGCGACCCCAGTTGGGTCTCGCGCAGCGGCTTGGTCCGACTCGGCCTACTGGAGCCAGAAGGTGGTGGATCGCTGGCCGACGCTCGTCGCGAGTCCTGGGAGCGCCATCGCCGGGCCCCCACCACCGCCAGTACTCACGCCGTGGCCAAGCTACTGGACATCAGGACCCGCCGCGAGGAGCTAGAAGAATGGGGGCTCTACGCAGCCCTCAAGGAGCGCTACCGGGGTGCGAGCTGGGTCGCGTGGCCGAGCGACCTCCGAGCCCGAAACCGCCCTACCCTGAAGGCGGCCCGCCACGAGCTACGGCACGAGATCTCCTACCACCTTTTCCTCCAGGCGATGTTCGAGGAGCAGTGGTCTCGCCTGCATCGCTACGCTGCCGATCGAGGAGTCGACCTGTTCGGTGACCTCCCCCTTTATCCGGCACTCGACAGCGTCGATGTCTGGTGCCATCGCGAGCTCTTCCACGTCGACGACCACGGGCACACGACCGAGTGCGCTGGCGTTCCCCCCGACGACTTCACCGACGAGGGTCAACTGTGGGGGCAGCCGACCTTCCGGTGGGCAGCCCACGCCACGAACGGCTACCGCTGGTGGAATCGCCGAGTCTCCGCTCAGTTCGAGAGGTTCGACCTCCTGCGCCTCGACCACTTCCGCGGCCTGGTCGACTACTGGGCGATTCCGGCCACCGCCGCTACCGCCGCCGAGGGCAGCTGGAAACCCGGTCCGGGTCGCGAATTGTTCGACGCCCTGACCAAACCAGAGGAGCCGCTGCCGCTCGTGGCCGAAGACCTCGGAGTGATCACCCCGCAGGTCGAGGAGTTGAGACGCTCTCTGAAACTCCCTGGGATGCGTGTCCTCCAGTTCGCCCTCGACGCGGACTCGCCGCACCGACCCGAACGGATCGCAGAGGACCACGTGGTCTACACGGGCACCCACGACAACCCTCCCACCCGGGCCTGGTATCAAGACCTCGGTCCCGCAGACCGCCGGCGGGTCCGACTTCTGACCGGGGGCCACGGCCGCCGAGCGCACCGCGAGCTGGCCAACGTCGCCTTCGCGACGGAAGCACGCTTGGCGATCCTTCCGCTCGCCGACGTTCTCGGGTTACGGCACGAAGCGATCTTCAACCGGCCGGGGACGCTCGACGACAACTGGAATTGGAAGCTGTCGCGCTGGCCCCGCCCCGAGGCCACAGAGTGGCTGAACGACCTGACCTCCACCAGCGGCCGCGGTCTCGAAGCTCAGCTTCCGCGAGGATAGTGCGCCCTCCGGGAGCCTCGTTGCGCTCCTCGCACCGCGCACCGCGACGAAGCCTTCCCTGGGGAAACTAGACTCGGTGGATCTTCATCAGGTTCGTCGAGTTGCGATGGTTCGGCGGCACCCCGGCCACCATGATCGTCCCTTCACCGGCGGCGCAGATCCCCGCCTCCAGGAGCCGTCGACCAGCCGCCGCGATCATCTCGTCGGTCGATTCGAGTCGACCCATCAGCATGGGTTGCACTCCCCAGTAGAGAGCCATCCGGCGGCAGGTCCGCTCCTCCGGAGTGAAAGCGATGATCCGAGCCCGGGGGCGGTACTTCGAGAGCAACCGCGCCGTACTCCCCGATTCGGTGAAGGCGACGATCGTATCGATCTCCAATGAGGTCGCGGTATCGACTGCGGCCTTGGCGATGGCCGAGGGAAAGCGATCAGCCTCGTGCAGCAGATGATCGATCGGCCCCTCACCCAACCCCGATTCGGCTTCGCGACAGATGATGTCCATCACCTCGACCGCCCGCGGGCCGAACTCTCCAACCGCCGTTTCCCCCGACAGCATCACGGCGTCGGTCCCACTCGCCACCGCCGTGGCCACGTCTGTGACCTCGGCGCGGGTCGGCCGGTAGGCCTGGGTCATCGACTCCAACATCTCGGTCGCGGTGATCGAGACCCGGCCCGAGGCGTTGGTCCGATCCAGAATGTCTCCCTGTACTCGAGGGATCTGCTGCAGAGGCAACTGCACGCCGAGGTCACCGCGTGCCACCATGGTTCCGTGCGACAGAGCCAGTAGTTCGTCGAGCCGCTCGTAGCCGGCTCTCAACTCGATCTTCGCGATGATCGGGGTATCGGGAGCCACCAGGGCTGTTACCTGTTCGAGATCCGATCGGTTGCGGACGAACGAAGCCGCCACGTAGTCCACCTCGAGTTCCCGACCGAAGGCGAGGTCGGCGCGGTCCTTCGCCGAGAGCAGGTCCATGCGAAGCTCCGAACTGGGGAAGGCCACCCCCTTGCGATCGCCGAGCACTCCCCCCTGCTCGACCCGCGCCACCAGGGAGTCCTGCCCCACCGACACCACCCGCAGCCGGATGCGACCGTCGGCCAGGAGAATCGAATGGCCAGGAGCCAGGTCCTCGAGAAGATACGGGTAGTCGATCCGAATCGTGCCGGGTTCAGCCAGACCGCCGCCACTGGCTATGACGAACTCGTCTCGGCGCTCGACCGCGATCTCCCCTCCGGGAAAGAGACCGGTACGGATCTTGGGGCCCTGGATGTCTTGCAGCAGAGCCACCGTCCGGCCCTCCTCCTCCGCCGCCTGCCGCACCCAGTCGGCGAACCTCCGATGCGTAGCGTGGTCACCGTGCGAGAAGTTGAGCCGAGCGACGTCGACACCGCTCCGCACCAGTTCTCGGACTCCGGCGAGACTCTCGCAGGCTGGCCCCATCGTCGCGATGATCTTGGTCTTGCGTTGCACTGATTCGATCCTCCAAGGGTGCCGCTCGCCGGCGATTTGCCGAGTAGACCACGGCCCCAAAACGCGGCAGTAACCTACACGAAAACCGGCACCAATAGTGTCTCATCTGTGAAGCAGTTCACTTGACAGAACGACTCCTCACGCCTGACAATAGAACAGGAAAAAATCGAATTCGCACCGATGGTTACGTCACTCCCGACACCTAGGTCGGAATCGATCAAGACAGGAGATGACAGTGCATGCGTAGGGGGTCTCGAGCAGTCGTCAGCGGGAGTCGGCATCAGTCAGTAGCCGGCCCAGAGGGAGGCTCGCGGTCGGCCCGCGAGACCCCGATGCCCCGTGCCCTCTCGCAGCGCCAGGCGGGCTTCACGATGCTGGAGATCCTGGTGGTCCTGGCGATCCTCGGCATCCTTGCACTCTTCACCATGCCGATGCTGCAGCGAATGATCATTCGTTCGCAGCTCGAGGCCATGGGACGCGAGACCGTGACCTTCCTTCGTTCCGCGCGCCTCGAAGCGATCAAGAACAGCGCTCCCGTGGTGGTGAACCTCAACACGGCGACCGGCGAGGTCTCGGCGTTTGCCGACATCAACGACGCACTGGGCAACCCGGGAATCGACCTGCTCTACAACCCGCAAGGCGGAGCACCCCCGGGAACCACCGACTACATCGTAGTGCCGACCCAGACGCTGACCAAGAACGCCTCCTTCGGCGGACCCGCCGGGGACGCGGCCGCCGTGACCGGGTTCGCCGGCATCGCCCCCAACTACTCCATCGTCTTCAACGCCGACGGAACGGTATCCAGCGAGGGGACTCTCCGGTTCGGTGACACGCGAGAGAACTACCTCCAGGTCGCGGTGGGGCCCCGCACCACCGCCCGCGTGAGGATCCTCAAGTGGGATCGCGACGACAGCATCTGGCACCCCCGTGCTCGGGAGACCGGTGGCGTTACCTGGGAGTGGTACCTATGAAGCGAACCTCGATTGCCTTCGGTCGCGATTCCCAGGGTGGGATCAGCCTGATCGAGACCTTGATCGCCATGCTACTCCTGAGCTTCATCGCGATCGGGTTGCTCCCGCTGATGACGCGTTCGGTCCAACAGAACAGCCAGGCCGGGGCCTACTCCACCAGCACCAACTGGGCTCGCTCCAGCATCGAGGATCTCTCGCAGATCGCATTCGAGTCCCCACGGATCACGATTCCGGGTGGCTCGACCAGTCTGACCATCACCGAGGTCTGGCAACCCTCGACCAGCACCTGGGTCACTCCGCCCCTGGCTCCGGCGATTCCAGCCGCCCCCACCGACCTCGAGAATAATCCCTGGCAAAGGACGATCGTGGTCGAACAGTTCGGCATGGGTGATCTGGAAGACAACGGCGTCCTGGACAGCCCGCTGGACGGCTCGACGATTGCTCTCTTCGTGCAGATCAAACGGCTGCGCGTGACGATCCAACGGCAGTCCAACCGGATCCTCGACGGCACGCCGCCGATCACCATCGATTACATCAAGACCCTGTAACGAAAGAGCCTACGACGCCATGCGACCTCGACTCGTGCCTCTACGCATCACGAAAGTCCTGCCCTCGAAAGAGGCAGGCTTCACCCTGATCGAGATGATCGTCACGCTGCTCGTGTTGTCCATCGTACTGGTCTTGACCCTGACGCTGTTCGACACCAACACCCGGTTGGCGCAGGTTCAGACCAGCGTTTCCGATCTGCAACAGAATCTTCGCTCCGCCCAGCAAGTCATCGTTCGCGATCTGCGCGCCGCCGGCCGCGGAGCACTGCCCCAGACCCAGTTTCCCGGCACCGTCGGGGGCAATCCCATCGAGGCAATCAGCGTCATCAACAACGTACCGGCGAGCACCTTCATCGACCCGGGGAACTCGATCCCCGTCCTGGAGGGTACGGACATCCTGGTCGTTCGCGGAGCGCTCAACCAGCCGGTCTGGATGGTCGCCAAGGACACCGGCGGCTTCACTCGGGACACGGGAAGCGGCAACGGCTCCCTCACGGTCTCCAACACCTCGCTTCCCGGATTCAACATCCCACAATCGCTGACGGCCCTCACCGATGCCATCAACGCCAACCGGCAGGAGCGCATCGTCCTGGTGAGCGAGGTAGGAGACGAGTTCACCCAGGTCGTAACCCTCGACCCGGGATCGAGCGCGATCTTCGCTGACTCCGTGCTCCTGGCGTTCACCAGCCCGGCTGGGACCTGGGGAGAGCAGTTCCGTGGTGGTGCGTTCTCCTACGTGTCCATGGTCGAGGAGTACCGCTACTTCATCGAGGACCGCCGTGCTGTCGCCGGCGACGGTGGTTCGAGCTTGCGGCCCCGCCTGGCTCGGGCCCACGTGCTCGCCGGTTCCAATACCCCCTACGCGGGGGTCGCCGCGAACTGGAACCGCGAGGTAGCTGACGAGATCGCCGATCTGCAAGTCGCCCTGGGTATCGACACCAACGGAGACGGCGCGCTGCTCGACACTCAAAACGAGACCGACGAGTGGCTGTTCAACCATGCCGCCGACGACGCTTCAGTGGCGGGTGGTTGGAACGGGAATCCACTGTTCTACGTGCGCCTCTCGACGTTGGCCCTGGCTGAGCGACCCGATCGGCGCTTCCGTGCCCCGACCTTCGCCGCCCTCGAAGACCACGCCTACACCACCGGCACGGGCGACCTGCTCAACGGTACCGATCGGCGCCTGTACCGCCGCCGCTGGATGCAAACCAACGTCGACCTACGGAACCTCTTCTGAGATCTGCCCATGAGCCAACAAACCGCACCCACACCGCACCTCCGAGCGAACTCCGAGCGGGGTTCTGCCTTCGTGATCACCCTCCTGTCCATGGTGGTGCTCGGGATCATTCTGCTCTCTCTCTCGGTCATCACGGAGACCGAGCGGCAGATCGCCACCAATGAGCTCATGTCGAACCGCGTCCTGTACGCGGCCGATACCGGCTTGAACCTCGCCATCGCCCGCGCGCTCACCGTGGGGAGTACCTCCGGCAGCAACAACCCCGCCAACCCCCAACCGATGAACTTCTTCGTGCCCGAGGCGACCCTGGCCGGGGCGGCCCGCGGCCAACAGATCACCGTGACGCCCTTCTTCCCCCTGCGCGCTTACTACTGCGGAGGGTGCAACGCCGACCTCGGTACCGACCCCTACTACGTCGTCAACCACGCCGTCTCCTCCACCGCGACGCGCGTGACCTGGACCGGCGCGGCCACGACGCCGCCCGCCACCGCCAGCCGCCTCGCCAGCAAGCAGACCTACTTCCAGGTCGGTTTCTCGCCTTGGCACCAGCCATCGATCGATGCGATCAACCCCAACAATGACTACAGTGCGATCTCGCAGGATACCAAGGGCGTCCACCAGGCTCCCTGACCAGCTTTTCCTTCGCCCCTCTAGCGGCCCGCGGGGCCGGAGCGGTCTCATCAGCTCCTTGAAACAGCTACCCAGTCACTTCCACCTCTTGATCGGGAAGAAGCCATGAAGAAGTACACCCTCTGCCTCAGCCTCCTGCTCGGTTTCGGGCTCCTCGCGTCTCCGGGTCTGCCCGATGACCGGGATTTCGTGCGAACCTCGGCCGAGGATCCCTACTTCTTCATCATCTTCGACGTCTCCGGTTCGATGAACTGGACGGGAAGCTACGCCGCCTGCTCCGGCGGCGACTGCATCGCCCCGATGAGCGGCGACGATCCCCTTTCGAAGTTCCACCAGGCGAAACGGGCGATCTACGAGGCGCTCGAGGGCGCCGAGAACGTCAATTTCGGCTTCGCCACCTACAACCAGGACAGTCTGCGCGTCACCCACAAGCACTTCCGCTACGTGGCCCAGAACGACGGACCGTCCGTGAGTGGATCCCCGAACAACTTTCCCCGAAATCGAGCCGTCGAGACGTTCGGTCCGGCGTTCAGTCCGTTCTGCGACAACGGGGGCGGCGACAACAACATCGGTTGCTACCCCAACTGGCCGGCTGATGTGGCTGATAGTTCCGACGGCTACTGGGAGCGCGAGCGCGTCTTGCGACTCCCCAAACCAACTCCCAGCAACTACTTCTACATTCGCACCAGCAACGGCACTCGCTACCGGATTCGCTACGAAATGGAAAACGGCACGCAGGTCGGTGACGACAACATCGATGTGCGGGTGACTCGACGACGCTGCACGGGATCCAACAACCAGTGCAACAATGGTGGTACCGAGAGTGCCATAGTCCGGTATCGACGCCAGGCCCTGACTCTCCCGGCGCCAGGACCGGGAGAGCCACCGATCTTCGACGAGTTCCTGCATTGGGACAACGGCGTGCGGCGCGGACCGACGCAACGGGGATACTTCAGCCAGAGCCAATCCTCTGACATGGGTGTCTCCAACACCTGTGCCGGCTGGGACGGCAACGGCGACTCCAGCTCCGACGACTATTCCGGCTACAACATCCGCTACCCCACCGTTCCCGGACCGGATCACGCCACCCTCACCTACGGCGACGTCATTCCGCTGAGTTGGAGCGACAACCACAAGGACGACATCCTCAGTCGCTTCGCTCCCACCCCCGGAATCTACGGTGCGGCGCCGTACTATGAAGACTTCCAAACCGGCGGGCGGAACTACCTGCGGCTCAAGGATCCCAACCTACGGCCGACAGTTCCCCACGGCTCGACCCCCCTCGCCAAGTCGATGCGTGACTTCCGAAACTGGGTCGACACCTGGTCCACCATCGCAGCGACCAACGACCCTGACTTCGGTTGCCGTCAACGCTATCTGCTGATCATCACTGACGGTGCCGACACCTGTGGCGACGCCAATGAGTGCACCATGGCCACCCATCTGCGAAACCGCGGCTTCCTGACCTACGTGATCGGCTTCGGCCTCACCGGGGGTCCCGCCACCTCCCTGAACTGCATCGCGACCAACGGCGGTACGGGTTCACCCCTGCTGCCCCAGGACGGGGCCGCCCTGAGTGCCGCCATCACCGACATTCTCAACCAGGTCAAAGAGGCTTCGCGTTCCTTCGCTTCGGCCGCGGTCCCATCCGTCGATGCGAGTTCCGACGACGCGATCTACCTGACGGACTTCACCCCGATCTCGACCGAATCGACCTGGAACGGTCGCCTCGACGCGTTTCTGAAGCCGCTGCCGCTCACCCCAGCCGGCATTCCGGACCGCGCCGTCGCCTGCTCCGGCGGTCTGACCTCTCGATGCCACCTCTGGGAGGCCGGTACCGCCATGCTGACCCAGGCCCCGACGCCCGCCGAAGTCGCAGGTGGCAACCTCCGTCTCGGGCTCAGCCCGACCCAGCGGCGGGTGTTCTATCCCCACGCAATCGACTACTCCCTGCGCCTCTTCGAGCCGCCGTCGAACGTCCTCGACTGGCCGCCGCTACTGCAGGATCTCGGGTTTGCCAACACCAACCCGGCGGGCCCCGGGGTATTGCCACGGGCCCGCGCCATCATCGAAGAGACGCTGGTTCAGAAGCACGCCGACATCCCGATCGATCCGGACAACCCGCTCTCCCCGACCATCCCCATCGACTACATCCTGGGTGACGTGTTCCATTCCGATCCGGCAATTCTCCAGAACCCCAATGACTTCAACAAGTTCGCCTCGAACCTGTTCTCGACGGGCGATCCCTGCGATCTCACCGTGTCCTCCGATCGCGGCTACCGCTGCTTCGCCCAGAAGTCACGCTATCGCCGCAAGTACGTGATCGCCGGCGCCAACGACGGCCAACTGCACTTCTTCAACGCGGGAATCGTCGATACTTCGACCCTGCAGTTCGACAACGGAGATGGCTCCGAGGTCTTCTCGTACATCCCGCGGATGGCCTTGCCAATCATCCGCGACATCGCCGAAGCGAACACTCACATCTACGGAGTCGACGGCGCGGTCACCTTGGAGGATGTCTACATCCATCCCCGCGTTGGCTCGGCTGGCGTAGTCGATCCCACGCTGCGAGAGTGGCGCACGGTTGCAGTGGGGGGCCTCCGCGAGGGCGGACTCAAACTGGGTGGCGACATCGTTCAGATGCCCGAAGCCGCTTCGGCCTTCGCCGAGGATGTGCGAACGGGATACTACGCTCTGGACATCACGCAACCCGATCCGTTGACCCATCAGGACGACGGCACGCCGGCGGAACGGTTCGAGCCGGACACTAACCCGGTTCCAGGCTGTCTCGTAACCGATGGAGTTACGATTCCTGCCGGCTGCGGACCGGTCCCCTACCCCGCACTCCTGTGGGAGTTCCTCGACGTCAACCCCGCCACCGGGGAACCAATGGACGAGGATCCGGTACCCAACGGACATGGTGACCTCGGCCAACCCTGGTCCAAGCCGATCGTGACCGGGTTGCAGGTGATCGAAGGTGGCAACCTCGTCACCAAGAGTGTCGCCATCGTCGGGGGCGGACTCGATCCCCACAACAAGACCTCGGCAAACCCCGACCAGGGGAACTGGATCTACATGATCGACATCGAGACCGGAGAAGCGATCTACAAGCGCCGCGTGCTGGGCTCTGTGCCCAACCTCACTGCGCTCGATCGCGATATCGACGGTCACGTAGACACTATCTACGCGGGCACCACCGCCGGACGGCTCTACAAGATCGACGTCTCGACGCCGCAACCCCTGGCGACGCCGGCGACGCCGCCGGTCGACGTTCTCGGCATTGCTCATCCCTCGGTCTCGCGGGTCCTCGCCAGTGAATGGGAACCGTTCGCCATCTTCGAAACCCATAACCACCAGCCAATCTACCTCCCGCCGCGCATCATCTACGAGGCTCGGGTCGGTAAGTTCGCGGTTGGTTTCGGTACCGGAGACCGTCAGGACTTGTGGAACGAGGACGGCGAGCCTGGACGGTTCTACCTGATCCTCGACGATACCTACGTGGCCAGCGACGTCACGCTACCCTTCGACGAGACCGAACTCTACGGCTTCGACCCCGGAGATCCACCCCTTCTCGTGGCGGGTGCGCCACCCAACCTACTCTCCAATCCAGAGTTGGTCGATGTCAACAACCGACCGGGTTGGTATCTGCGCTGGGATCCCGACGAGCGGATGATCACGGTGCCGTTTGCCTTCAGTGGCGTACTGATCTTCAACAGCTTCCAGCCGGACATCCTCCAGGTTGGCACGGGTGGCACGGTGGCCTGCGCGCGCACCGGAACCACCGGCAACTTCCTGGTTCTGTTGGAGAACGGCAATCCCCTCATCGATCTCGATACCTCGGATGCCGATATCGACCGGGTCCGCCGCATCACCGGCTTCATCGCCGCGCCGTACGTCGAACAGACCGCGACTGCCAACAGCGACAGCGGTGGCAGCGGCGGCGGCGGCGGCGGCGGTGCCGGCGGCAGTGGAGGCGGCGGGGGAGCGAGCGGTGGCACCGACTGCCAGACCGATCCCCTCCTGGTGGCGGCAGCACAGCAGTTCCGCGACCGTGCCCCGCAGGGAGCGAAGTTCGGCAACTACCTGTTCCGTCTCGGAATGTCGAGTGAGACCGGTGAGCAGATCGGCGCCGCCTGTGTTCCGATCGCGGTGAACCTCCGAAACTGGAAGGAAAACTAGTCCCGAATCGGGCCGAGTAGCGATCCTGCTGCTCTTCGCCCGGCGGTTCCGGCCCGCTGCTTCGTAGCGCGCTAGGAACGCCGGGCGAGTTTCTTCAGCACTCGCCAGATCGGGCGTGCCAGGGGCACCCGGCGGAACAGGGCCACCTTGGCCTCCAGCCGCTTTGCGTGGGCCTCGAGATCCTCCAGTCGGAGCCGGAGCGCGCCCTCTGCGGCCATCGCCTGGTCACGCTCACGCTGCAGGCGTTCCATCCGCTCGCCACGTTGCTGGCGCAGGGCGACGACCTCGGCCTCGAGCGCGTGGGTCTTCGACCTCTCACGCTCCATCGCGTCGGCCAACTCTGCCTGGCGGAGCTCAGCCGCGCGACACTGTGCCTCCAAGGCTTCCCTAGACTCTCGGAGTGAGCGCGCCGCCGCGGCGCGCTCCTCGAAGGCCTGGTGGAGGGGAACGGGGGACGACGACGGCGACGCCTTGTGATGCAGGGCATCATCGAGCACCTGGAGGATCCACTGCATCGCCTGGTCCTGATTGGCGCCAGCCGCTTGCAGGCCCTGCTCGAGTTCCCGACTCCACCGTCCGAGGTCGTCCAACTCTCTGCCCTTGGCGGCGAGCTCCTCCTCCACCCGAAACCCCCAGCTCTTCGTGGCTTCCAGTTCGTCCAAGTGGCCATCTCGCTCGACGGCTGCTCGCAACCTCTCGTCCTCGTACTCCTCGACCCAGTCCAGCTCCGACAGGTCCCGTTCGAAGTCGGTCCGCAGGAGGTCCAGTCGGTCTCTCGGCGGGGACACCCTGCTGTGTTTCGCCGTCGCTTCTCTCAACAGTCGAAACACCTCGACCGCAGTGCCCTCTCCGACTCCGTCTTCACGATAGTGGTTCCTGAGATCCGCCATCAAGAAGGCCTCGACCTCGGCCTCCGCCACGCCCGTCGGTTGGAGTCCGTCCAGTTCCAGCGCGGCGCCGAGTTGCGCCACCAGGGCCCGCCAGTCTTCGAGCAGGGAGCCGAAGGTAGCCACGGTGCGTGGAAAACTCCGGGTCGTCCTCTCCGATTCGAGGACGTAGCGCAGCCAGAGCGCCTCGGCACGGCACCGGCCAATCTGGTCGCGACGTGCGAGCGAACCGCTGACCTCGACCGGATGCCGGAGCGAGAGGACACAGCGGACCCGCCAGCCGGCGCGGACCGCGGTCTCGGACCAGAACGGCATCAGCCGGCAGAGCCGAGGGTCTTTGAGCACCGCCAAGGAGCAACCCTCGAAGCTTCGGGCCAGGAAGTCCGTCGCATCCGACCGGTACATCTCGAGTCTCGCCGGGGTCAGAGTCTCGTTCGGGTCGGGTGTCGGTCGCACGTCACCCCAGGTTCTTCCCAGGTCGACGAGCAGAGCATCGTTGATCCTCGCCATCTCGATCGACTCCCAGAAGCCCCGCGGATTGGATTCCGGGTTCGCCGGCATCAGGTCCGCCGGCAGGGCCGCACCCAACAGATTGAGAACCCTCGTCAAAGCCGAGGTTCCCGAACGATGCATACCGAGCACGAATACGAGGTCACGCGATGCGGAATCTTGTGGTGGTCGAGAGGTCATGGGTAGGCGGCAGCTTAGCATCGCACGACCCGGATGGAGGGCTGGATCCCGCCGCCCGAGTTCCGGCACCCGAACCGCGATCGACGCAGCGCCGTCGTTGCGCCGGTACCGCCGAATCGGTAGAGTCGCCATCGGTAGTATCGTCCCCTAGACCCTCCGTGCGACCCCGGAATGAGGTGTTTAGGCTGAACGCGTCCTCAGCGGCGCGGACGGACTCCGGCAAGACCAACTCGTGGGATGGCGAGTCCGGCGCACCCAGACCCCGCCGGCAGAGAGGAAACCCCGCATGACTCAGTACGGAAGCTTCAAGTGGTATAGCGAAGTCGGCCCCGACTCCGATACGTCGGAGACCGAGGAGTGGCTCGAGGCCTTCGACAGTGTCGTCGATACTGTAGGACCCGAGCGAGCCCGATTCCTCCTGAAGAAGCTGATCGAAAGGGGCTACCACCAGGGAGTTCGACTGCCGTTTACGGCCAATACCCCGTACATCAACACCATCCCCCATGACCGACAGCCCGAGTATCCGGGAGACCGGGCAGTGGAACGGCGCATCAAGAGCATCATCCGGTGGAATGCCATGGCGATGGTGGTGCGAGCGAACAAGCTCAGCGACGGCATCGGCGGCCATATCTCTACCTATGCGTCGGCCGCCACGCTCTACGAGGTGGCGTTCAACCACTTCTTCCGCGGTCGGGGCGAGAGCGGTTTCGACGGTGATCTCATCTACTTTCAAGGTCACGCCAGCCCGGGGATCTATGCCCGCGCCTTCCTCGAGGGTCGACTCTCGGTGGAACGACTCGAGAACTTCCGCCGAGAGCTCTCGGGCGGGCTCTCGTCGTACCCCCATCCCTGGCTGATGCCCGACTTCTGGGAACTCCCGACGGTGTCGATGGGGCTGGCTCCGATCTCAGCCATCTACCAGGCTCGATTCAACCGCTACCTACAGAACCGAGGCCTTCTGGAGGCTTCGCAGCGCCACGTGTGGGCGTTTCTCGGCG
The DNA here is from genome assembly GCA_030429235.1 of Thermoanaerobaculia bacterium. GTDB lineage: Bacteria > Acidobacteriota > Thermoanaerobaculia > Multivoradales > JAIOJS01 > JAIOJS01. The sequence continues at coordinate 35,883 of JAUIDB010000031.1, forward strand.
ACGGCGAGACCGACGAGCCCGAGACTCTGGGGGCCATCACCCTGGCTTCTCGCGAGCATCTCGACAATCTGATTTTCGTGATCAATTGCAACCTCCAGCGGCTCGATGGCCCAGTCCGCGGGAACGGGAAGATCATCCAGGAGCTCGAGACCGTGTTCCGCGGCGCCGGTTGGAACGTGATCAAGGTGATCTGGGGAGACGACTGGGATCCCCTGCTAGAGGCCGATACCTCCGGGCTGCTCGTCAAGCGCATGTCCGAGGTCGTCGATGGTCAGTTCCAGAAGTACATCGTCGAAGATGGCGCGTACATCCGGCGCGACTTCTTCGGCAAGTACCCCGAAGTCGCCGAGTTGGTCAGCCATCTGAGTGACAGCCAACTCGAGAAGCTGCGCCGCGGAGGTCACGACCCGGCCAAGGTCCACGCGGCCTTCGCGGAAGCGGTAGCCCACGAGGGGTCGCCCACCGTAATCCTGGCCAAGACCGTGAAGGGGTACGGCCTCGGTGAGGCCGGCGAAGGCCGCAATGTGACGCATCAGCAGAAGAAGCTCAACGAAGAGGAGATGCGGCATTTCCGGGACCGTTTCGACATTCCGATCCCCGACGCCGATGTCGCGGCCGCCCCCTTCTACCGACCCGCTGAGGACAGTATCGAACTCGAGTACCTGCGAGAGCGGCGACACGCTCTCGGCGGTTTCGTACCGACCCGGAAGGTCCAGATCCAAGGTCTCGATACGCCGCAGCGGGAGTTCTTCGGCGAGTTCTACACCGCCGTCGACCGTGAGGTCTCGACGACCATGGTCTTCGTGCAGATGTTGCGTTCACTGCTCAAGGACGAGGAGCTGGGTCCGCGTATCGTTCCCATCGTTCCCGACGAGGCCCGGACCTTCGGCATGGAGTCTCTCTTCCGTCAGTACAAGATCTACGCTTCGCAGGGCCAGCTGTACGAGCCGGTGGACGCCAAGATGCTGCTGTCGTACAGCGAGGCTCGCGACGGGCAACTGCTGGAGGAGGGCATCACCGAGGCCGGTTCGATGGCCTCCTTCACCGCGGCCGGTACCTCCTACGCCAGCCACGGACTGGACATGATCCCGTTCTTCATCTTCTACTCGATGTTCGGGTTCCAGCGAATCGGCGACCAGGCCTGGGCCTTCGGCGATCTGCGGGGACGGGGCTTTCTCCTCGGAGCTACCTCGGGACGAACCACCCTCAACGGCGAGGGCCTGCAGCACGAAGACGGGCACTCGCATGTCCTCGCGAGCACCGTTCCGAATCTCGTCACCTACGATCCCGCCTTCCACTACGAGGTCGCGTTGATCATTCAGGATGGTCTCCGGCGGATGTACCAGGAGCGGGAGGACATCTACTACTACATCACCCTCTGCAACGAGAACTACACCATGCCCGCCATGCCCGAAGGGGTCGAAGAGGGCGTGCTGCGGGGTCTCTACCGGTTCCGCCCCGGGAGCGGCGCGTCGGCCTGGCCGCGCGCCCAGATCCTGGGTAGCGGGTCCATGTTGAACGCCGCGCTGCGGGCGCAGGAGATTCTCGCCTCGGATTTCGAGATCAACGCCGACGTTTGGAGCGCTACGAGCTACAAGAACCTCCGCTACGACGCCTTGGAGGCGGAGCGCTGGAACCTACTCCACCCCGACCAGGAACCTCGGGTTCCGTACGTGACGCAGCTGCTGTCCGAAACGGAGGGACCCGTCGTCGCGGTCACCGACTACATGAAGATCGTTCCCGACCAGATCTCCCGCTGGGTCCCCAACGACTTCCACCCTCTCGGCACCGACGGTTACGGTCGTAGCGACACGCGCGAAGCACTCCGTCGCTTCTTCGAGGTCGACGCAGAGTCGATCGTGGTCGCGGTTCTCCACCGACTGGCTCGGACCGGCGCGATCCCCTCGACCTTGCCCGCCCTGGCCATCCAACGATTCGGTATCGATCCCGAAAAGGTCAATCCCCTCTTCAGCTGACGCTCTACCGAAGGAGAGGCGGTCCGAGGGCTTAGTCCCAACGGCGCTTCGGGTGCTTCCGCATCGCCTTGTGGATCTCCTTCCAGCGCCGCTTCGTGTTGCTGCGAGCCTGTACGTCCGTGCGAGCTCGCTGAGCAGCCTGTTCCTTCTCCAGCTCCTGATAGTGGGCGAAGCGAGAGGCGTCGAGATCGCCCTCTTCGACCGCCGCCAGGACCGCACATCCCGGCTCCTGCCGGTGCGTACAGTCACCAAACCGGCAACCGGCCGCCAGTTCTTCGATGTCGTTGAAGGCGCGCGCCAGACCTGCCGCGGCGTCGAAACCCGCCACCTCACGAATCCCTGGGTTGTCGATCAGCAACGATCCACAAGGCAGCCGCAGAAGCTCCCGGTGCGTCGTCGTGTGTTGGCCCCGATCGTCGCGTTCTCGAACCTCTCCGGTGCGGGCCACCTCGTGCCCAGCGAGCTGGTTGATCAAGGTCGACTTGCCCACCCCCGAGGAACCGATCAGGGCCACGGTCTGCGCCGGGATCAGGTAGGGATCGAGGACCTCGATCTCTCGGCCCTCGAGCGCCGACAGCCCGACCACGGGGGCTCCAGCGCTGACCGCTTCGGCGGCGGCCCGTTTACCCTCTGGATCGGGGGCCAGGTCCAGCTTGTTGAGGACTACTACGGGCTGGGCTCCGCCATCCCAAGCCACCACCAGCAGCCGCTCGAGGCGGCGAAGATTGAAGTCGCCGTCCATCCCCATCACCACGAAGACCGTGTCGACGTTGGCAGCGATGGTCTGGCGGTGGGTAGCCCGGCCCGCTCCCTGCCGCGCGATCACCGTCTGACGGGGTAACACCCCTTCGACGATCCCCGGATCCTCGCCTTCGCCCGGACTCACCACCACCCAGTCTCCGACCACCGGTTGCTCGGCCCGGGGCGCGTTCAGGATCCTTCCCGGGACTCGGGCCTGCAGCTCTCCGGCCTCAGCCGCCAGGAACAGCACTCCGCGTCGTTCGGAGAGGACCCGCGCACACAACGTGCCCGCGATCGACCACTCGGCGTAGGCTCGGGAGAACTCCTCTCGCCAGCCCAGGGCTTCTAGGCTCGGCGCCACGGCCGAACGCTCTTCACTCACATCTTCACTGTCTACCGATTCATCCGAGCTCATCGCGAGCTGACCTTCCTCTCTCAGTGTTCTCTGGTCGACGCAACGCCCAGACCGCGCGGCGACGCGATACGGCGGAGATTCGTCGTTCGATGGAGAGGGGCTCAAACAATCATCAGCGACCGATGTTGTCAGAAGTCGGCGACCGCGGCAACCAGGCAATTCGCCCGACACTCGGGAGCGTGCGCATGGTAGTCGTAGAGCTCCCGAAAGGCCAGGCGCAGGTCGCCGTGGTGGCGCTGGTAGAGCTCGTCAGCCGAAGGCTGGGCACAGGAATCTCCAGGGTGCAGTTCCGACATCAGGTCGCGGAGCAGCTCCACCGACGTCTCGCAGCGATAGACCGTGGGCAAGAGCCCGGCGCGGTGCGAGGTGATGAGTACACCACCCGCCGTCGCCGCGGCCCGCCGAAAGCGGAACCAACTCCACCGAGAGAGAACCTCGGCCCCATCCAGCACCACCAGGTCGGTTGGGCCAAGTTCGTGGAGGAGACGATCCTTCAGGTCGCTCGGCAGGTTCCGGTCACCGCTGCGCAGCATGCCGTGCCGAATGGACCAACCGCGGGACGCGAGGCGGGGCAACAACTCAGCCAAGAGGGTCGACTTGCCATGACCGTGGTTTCCCACCAGAGCTCCGCGACTTCCCAGGGCGTCCCATTTCTCCAGGATCTCCTGGTGGCTCGCGGCGACGGCGCGAAACGACAGCTCGTGGACCCGTTGCACCCGATACGGATTATCCCGAGGCCTCACCGCTTCCCGCTCCCGCTGCGGACTTGTCGGGATCGACCGAGCTCACCCGGACCTCACGTTTCTCGGGACCGATCACGATCTCCAGACGCTCGGTGATGGCACCGGGATTGGCTACCAACTCGAGCGCCCAGACGATCGAGATGAGGGTCCCCGAGAAGCTGTAGGGCTGTCGCGGCAGGGTCAGTTCGAAGCGCTCCTCTCCTTCCTGAACCGCGGGTAGCTCTTTCGCCTCCGCGACACCTACGTCTTGGTCTCCCTTGCCCAAGGTGTAGTAGAAGAGCCGCAGCTCCACCGACTCGGTCGGTTCCAGAAGCTGCCAGGAAACGGTTCCCGCCACCTGCTCTCCCGGCAGAAAGGACGCCCGGTCCCCGTCGAACTCGATCCTTAGTCGATTCACGACGCACCTCCTGCTGCTCGAATCTCGATCGGATATTCGTACCCGACGTCGGGCCAGACCCGAATCTCGCCGGCCAGTTTCAGAACCCACTCGATCTTGTTGTGGCCACCATCGAAAGAGTGCATGGTGTCGGGCGGTATCTCGATTCGCACCTCACCCTGCCCCAGAGGCAGGCCCCGCTCCCTCTCCACGAGGATTTCGCGATGGAACGTGTCGGTCGCGGTATAGGTATTCGTGCCGCGCCGATAGCGGGCCTTTTCTTGCCCCTCGAGGACCAGAGTGAACTTCGAGAGCCGCCCGGCCGAGCCGGTGAACTCCCAGCGCAAGATCGCGGCGCTGCCGACCTCGAGGCCTCCAGGCATCAGCACCAGTTTCGGTTTTGGGTTCCACATCGCCAGGAACTGATAGGGCACCGAGATCAGCAGGAGCAAGCCGACGAGTACGAACGGGATGAGGAAGAGGATCAAGCAGCCTTCGACCACGCCCGACTTGTAGCTCGAATAGGCCTGCCAGACGAACACACTGATGATGCCGTTCCAGAACAGGCTGATGAAGAGCATCCCCCAGAACTTGGCCACGGGACCGGCGGTTGGTTCGAGCTCGAGTTGGTCGGTGGCCGACCGCAGAGAGCCGTCGCGGGTCGCGGCCTCGGTCGTCGCCGATTCGAACGCGGCCCCCAGCAGTTCTCGTGGCCGCGTGGTCTCTGCCGCGGCCGTCTGACGAGAGCTCGTGGCCCCCTTCTTGCGCCCCATGAAAAAGAGTGCGTAGCCCACTCCAACCAATCCCACGAGGGCAAACGGAAGGATGATCAGAGCGACCCAGAAGGGCGGCCCACTGCGTGAGATCACCGCCGAGAGCGGGTCCTCGGGATCGACCCAACAGGAGACCGTCGAACCGGGTTCCAGGGAATCGACGATCGCCTGCTTCTTGTCGTAGCTGCTGTCCGAGCCGGTCGAGAAGTCGTAGCGATCCGAGCGGAGCGTCTGGCCCTCGTACTCGTAGGTGTAGAGCACCTCGATGCTGTAGGTCGTCGAATCGTCCCCCTTGTGCGACTCGACCCAACTGCGGTCGATCGTGCAGGGAACTTCGACCCAACTCCTGGCTTGGACCACCTGATAGTAGGGAACCAGTACGAACGGGATCAGAAAACCCAGCCCAAACGCGAGGAACACGCCGAAGAACAGGGCCAGGCAGCCTCGGCCCGCCCAGCGAGCGCTCTTCACCTTGCCCTCGGAGATCGACTGGACCGCGCCCGCGCTCTTCTTTGCCTCCCATGGGTACCAGACCGCGATGATGCCACCCAGACCGGGGATGATGAAGGCAAAGGGAACGAGGAGAAAGAGGAGCCCCAAGAGGCTGTCGCGACGCAGCATGACTCGGTTTGGGTCATCCTCGTCGACGAAGCAGTGGGTCTGGACCCCCGGGGCGAATCGTGCCACCAGTCGTTGAGGTTCGGTAACGCTGTCCGAGCCATCGTACTTGCGCGTGTAGACGTCGGACCGGTAGTCCACCTCGTCCACCCGGTAGCGGTACGAAACCTCGAAGTGGTACGGCGCATCCGAACGCGACGGCCGGTCGACCGCTCGTGAGGCCTCGATCACACAGGGAACCTTGGACCAGGTGTAGCTCTCGACGAGTCGCCACGAGTCGATCACGACGGCCACCAGGGTGAACATGCCCATGATGAAGAAGATCGAGAGAAACAGGGTCAGGAAGATCTTCCCCGCCTTGCTCGACGTAGTACCCTGCCGTACGCGAACCTTCATACGATCTCCTTCGGAATGAACGAATCGGCGCTACGATATCACCGCCGTTGTCTCCACCAGGACCCCTCGATTGCGCCGCTTGCTCCTCCTCTCGACCCTGTTGATCGCCTCGGTCAGCCTCGTGCTGGCCACGGACCGCTCGCCGGCCACGACCATCGCCGACACCCCCCTACCCGGCTTTCTGCGGGGCATGACTGTCTCCTGCCCTCGGTGGGGACCGATCTGGGGAGAACCCGCCATGCAGGAGAGCCTGCGCGAACTGCGAACGCTCGGGGTTCAGTGGGTTGCGGTCCACCCGTACGCCGGCGTGCGCCGCGACGGCTCGGTTCGGCTCCACCCGACCGCTGAAACCCCGTTCCTCGATCGTGCTGCCGCCTTCGCGGCGGCCGAAGGGATCGATCTCTTCTGGAAGCCGCACCTCGCCTACTGGGGCAGCTTCAGCTGGCGAGGCGCCATCCAGTTTCGCTCCGAGACGGAGTGGGAACGCTTCTTCGCGGGATATCGGGAGTTTCTCTTGGACCAGGCCCGGTTCGCCGAGCGCCACGGCTTGCCCCTCTTGGCCGTAGGTACGGAGCTCGATGCCACGCTGCACCACGAAACGGCCTGGCGTGCGCTGATCGCCGAGGTTCGCTCGGTCTACTCCGGACGACTGACCTACGCCGCCAACTGGGATGCCTACCATCGGGTTCCCTTCTGGGATGCCCTCGATCTGATTGGCATCCAGGCGTACTTTCCCCTCGCCGAGGAAGGAGCCGAGGTTACGGTCGAGTCGATCGACGCGGCCTGGGACATCCGCCTCGATGCCCTACGAACCTTCTCCCGGCGACTCGACCGCCCGATCCTCTTCACCGAGATCGGCTACGCCCGTTCTTCTCATGCCGCGAGCCAGCCCTGGCTGCCGGCCATGGATTCATCGGCTCAGACCCTGCAGGCTCGTCGCGTTCTACTCGACGCCGCTCTGCGCCACCTCCGCCCCCAGAACGGCATCGCGGGGGCCTTCTGGTGGAAGTGGATGCCCGGCGAGGAACTGCGCGGCCACGACGGGGACTTCTCGATGCGCGACCCGGAAGCGCGGGCCGCGCTGCGAGGCAGTTGGGGGCAGCTCGACCGAGCATCTCAGAGACCGGGCCCCCAATCCGTCACTCCACCGACGCAAGACTGAGTCCCAGGGCCCGAGCGCGCGACTCGCAGATGACTTAAACTCCCGGGATACAAGCCGCGCCAAGAAGGCCTTACCGTCCGTCGGAGGAAGCTGTTTTGCGATCTACGAGAGTCCTACCTACCATCGCCATCATTCTGCTGTTCGGCTTCCCTGCCCTCGGGCTGGCCGGCCCGACCTGTCCTCTGACCATCGACGAGATCTCCGATGTGCAGGCCTCGGTCGATGTGCTCTCCCCGACCGGCGCCTCTCTCTGTGACGGCGAGAGCGTGGCCCTGGACGGAATCGTCTACGCCGTGTTCCCCGACGTACCGGCGTTCGCTTTCGCCGACGACAGCGGTCCCTGGAACGGTCTCTACGCCTTCAGCGGCGCCGTCCCCCTGCCCGAAGTGGGAGATGACGTTACGGTCTCGGGTACGATCGACGAGTTCTTCGGCGTCACCGAGGTCGTCGTCAGCGGCACCGTGGTTCACACCAGCGGCAATACGCCGTACAGCCCGACCTCGGTCTCGACCCTGACCATCGCCACCGGGCAAACGACCGCCGAGGCCTACGAAGGGGTCTTCGTCGAGGTCGCCGCGGTGGAGATCACGGACGCTGACCTGGGATTCGGCGAGTTCGCCGTCGACGACGGCAGCGGCGCTACCCGAGTCGACGACCTCGGGCCCTACTGCTACCGCGCGGCGGAAGGAGTGGTCCTCGACGTCGTGCGCGGCATGCTGCACTACAGCTTCGACAACTTCAAGATCGAGCCCCGCACTGACTGCGACTTCCTGACCGGGGGCTGCGGGGCGGCCACGATGCAGAGCATCTCCGCCATCCAGGGCACCGGATTCGTGTCTCCGATGGCCGGCCAGTTGGTCGAGACGTCGGGAGAGGTCGTCGGCCTGTTCGAGGGCAACTATCCGGGATTCCAGTTCTTCGACGGTTTCTTCCTACAGGATCCCGTCGGCGACGGACAGGCTGCAACCTCCGACGGCGTCTTCGTGATCAGCGACACGGTACCCACGGTTGGCGACCTCCTCTCGGTCACCGGTTTCGTCAGCGAGTTCGGAGAGTTCGACGGTACCAACTGCACCGACGGATGCGTCACCATGATCTGCTCCATCGAACTCGGTCTACCGGGTCCGCGGACCGCCGGCGGCATCACCCCCGGGACCTGGTCCCCACCGAGCGACGCCGATGGACTCTACGAATACCATGAGTCGAAGGAGGGGATGCTGATGACCATCCCCGGCTCCGCCAACGTGGTCGGCCCCACGAACTTCGGGGCGGTCTTCGTCGTCGACGATGCCCTGGGCGTCGATCGCGTCCTGCGAGCCAGCCCCGAACAGGGTAAGCAGGTGGGAGTCCGCAACTGGGAGGCGTTGGGTGATATCGGGGGCTCGGACCCCGACGACCTCATCGTCGGTTCGGTGATCGAGAGCGTGACCGGCCCCCTTACCGTCAGTTTTGGTGACCCTTTGATCATCACCCAGGCCAGCGGTCCCTGGTCCACCGTGAGCAGCGAACCGCTCCCCGCCTCGACTCCCGCCTGGAGTGCCGCCGAGGGTGAACGCTTCAGCGTCGCGACCCTCAACGTGCACAACCTCGATGCGGGCGACACGACCGGGGTCGCGAAGCTGGTCGAAACGGTGACTGCGATGGGCTGCCCGGCCTTCCTTGCCCTCCAGGAGGTCGATACGATCAGCACGATCTCGGGGGACGAGGACGAGGTCGTGTCGGCCATCCTGAGTGGACTCGCGGGTGAGGGGTGCGACTACTCGTTCACCAGCACCCATCCGGACCGTGGGGACCACGGTGTCGTCGCCCTCTGGCTCACCGACCGGTTCACGGGTGCCACGGCCTCCAACCTGCAGGGTTGCTCGGTCAACGGCAGCCCCAGCAGTATCGACTACGATGACTTCTGCGACGCCTTCCCCGGAGAGTTCCCCCTCTTCTCCCGACGTCCCATCGTGGTCGAGGCCACGCTCGACACCACCTGTGGAACCGGCAGCTCGCCCCTCGAGGTGACCTTCATCGTGAACCACTTCAAATCACAGCTCGGAGGCGCTCCCTCGGATCAGCGACGACTCGAACAGGCGCAACTGGTGGCCAGCACCGTCGACGGGCTGCTCGCCGGTGGAACCGACCACGTGCTGGTCCTCGGGGACCTCAACGACTTCGAGGATTCCCCGACCCTGCTGGCGCTCACCGACACCGGCCCTCTCGACAACCTGTGGAGCGAGGTGGCCGAGGCCGACCGCTACAGCTACATCTTCTCCGGCGTCTCCCAGGTTCTCGACCACCAACTCGCCACCCCGGAGCTAGGGAACGAGCTTCTCGCCGTCGCTCCCCTGCACTTCAACGCCGACTACCCGTCGTTCGCCTACGGCAGCGACGCCGGCACTCCGTGGGCCCTCTCGGACCACGACCCGGTGGCGGCAACCTTCTCCGCCTGCGCCGGGGCGCTCATCTTCGCCGACGGCTTCGAAAGCGGCGATACCACGGCCTGGTAGTCCCCGCGGCTTCGGCTACCAGGCGGTGGTGTCTCCCGACTCGAAACCATCCGCGAAGATGCCCCCTTGGATTCCGATCATGTCGGCCAGGGCGGCGACGTTCATCCGGAGGACCTGATACCCCATGTCCTGCGTCACGTGCTCGGGAAGGTCGCTGGAGCTGTGGTAGTGCGGATACTGTGACCAATCGTTCTCGATCGTCAGCAGCGCTGGCAGGCCCGCCTGGATAAAGGGGACGTGGTCGGAACCGAACGCGTTGAGCGTGGTGACGATGCGGAGGCTCGTATAGTGCGCCGCAGCATCGGCGTAGGGTGTGAGGAGCGACGCGAACTCGTCCTCGGTCTCCAGGAGACAGTCGAGGTCGGAGTCTCCCGTGTACCCGATCATGTCCATGTTGAGCATGTGCACCACATGATCGTCGTCTCCCGATGCCTGCAACTCGTCGACCTGGTGGTAGCTGCCGTGAAGTCCCTGCTCTTCGCCCGAATAGCAGACGAAGACCAGAGTCACTGGCGGCGGTGCCGCGCTGAACACCCGAGCCATCTCCAGCACTCCCGCACAGCCGGTGGCGTTGTCCTCTGCTCCGGGAGAGAAACCTCCCCCGGTGGAGTCGTAGTGTCCGCCCACGATGTACCACTCGTCTGCACGTGTGGTGCCCACGAGCGTGGCGATCACGTTGTGCACGGTGTAGGTCGAGAAGCTGAACTCGTCCAGTTCCACCGACAGGCCCGGCAGGGCGTCGAACTGGTCGAACAACCAGTCGCGTGCCACCACGATCCCCGGTCGGGTGCTCTTGCGATCCCAACCGGCCAACGTCTCGACGTCCGCGAACCAGCGGTCCCCGTCGATCGCCCCGACCAGGGCATCGATCGCCGGGTTGTAGGCACCTCGCTGGGTACCGGAGGCCAGATTGGAACCCAACCGCACCACCACCTCGTTCCAGGGCACCTCGAACCACTCGGTGTGCCCGTGCCCCAGCGGGAGGTCCGTGTACAGGTCCGCACTGGTGCGTGCGACCACCGCGTGGCGACCGCCGCGCGCCACAACCTCGGTCGAGCTATCGGTCAGCTGACGGTAGCCACGCACCAGGATCAGATCCGGCGCCGTGAACGAGGTCGCGACCGAGAGGGGGAAACGATCGTTCGTCGCCGCGAGCGTCTCCGTGGCACCACAAACCAGCAGGTCGCTCCCCAGTTCGAGCCATCGAGCTTCGGTGTCGGCCTGCCAGGCGACGAGTGATTCGTATCCCGCGGACTCGATGTCGTAGACACTACAAGACGGCTCCGCCTCCACCGTTCCGGTGGACAGGAGGACCGCCAACAGAATCAGGCTCGCTCTCGACATGGCGCCTGACTCTACACTACTCGCTCCTGCGCCACCGTGATGAAGATCACAGGCCCAGCCGCAGGTACGCCGCTCGACAAACGGCGGATTCGCCAAGACTCAGCCCGCCTCCGACAGGAACGGATGGACCCGGTTCCTCCCCCCCTGCTTGGCACGGTAGAGCGAAGCGTCGGCCGCCGAGATCAGTTCGGTCGCGGTCATCGCCTCACCGGGCTCGATCGCGCACAGGCCGATCGACAGGGTCGTCCGAATCCACTGTCCCTGGTCCGTGGTGAGTCCACGCTCCTCCACCAGGCCCCGGACCTTCTCCGCCACCTGCTGGGCACCCTCCAGATCGGTCTCGGGAAGGACGATCAGAAACTCCTCGCCTCCGTAGCGCCCCACGAAATCCGTGCCGCGAAGCCCGGTGCGCAGAGTGTGCGAGACCCAGCGCAACACCGCATCGCCACTCAGATGACCGTACCGATCGTTGACCTCCTTGAAATGGTCGAGGTCGGCCATGCCGATAGCCAAAGGTCGGCCATGGCGGACTGCGCGCTGCAACTCGGTCTCGAGCGTCTCGAGAATGACCTCACGGCGGTAGAGGCCGGTCAGACTGTCGCGGGTCGCGGACTCGAACAGCCGCGCGTTGTCGAACACCGACACGACATGGTAGGCGAGTAGATTCAGTAGTTCGAGTTCCTCGGCCTGGTACTCCTCGCCCCCGACCTTGGGCCCCAGAACCAGCAAACCC
>JAUIDB010000003.1 GCA_030429235.1 Thermoanaerobaculia bacterium
GGTGGCGCCCTCTTCGTCGCTCGAATCGACGACGTCGTGGATCGTCACGATCGCCGGGTGGTTGAGGATCCCGGCACTCTGGGCCTCGCGCAGAAACCGTGCCCGAAACTCTTGGAGTTCCTGATCTTCCTCGGAGTATCCCGAGTGAAAGGTCTTGAGGGCGACCAGGCGTCCAATCAGCGGATCGCGGGCCAGATACACCACCCCCATCGCACCTCTACCGAGTTCCTCGAGGATCTCGTAGCGACCGAGAGTCTGGGGTTTTCTGGGTGGCATCCTGGGCTAGCTGTTTCGAAGTCAGGCGGGATTCTAACAGACCGTTCACGGCGTCGAACAGGCCAATCCAGAGGCCCGTGGCCGGGTCTCCCGCATGCTATAGTCTGCCTCCCATTGACACCTACTTCGAGTCTCCTCAGCGCCCCGGACAGACGGCCCAGACGCCGCCGCGGTGCCGTCCCGCCCCGAGTCGCCGCCGGCGCTCCTGGGCTCGGCCCACGAGGCAGACTCCCCGATACGGTCTTCAGGAGGACGTGACTACATGCAGGTAGGAAGCTCGGACAAGATTCGCAACCTCGCCCTGGCGGGCCACAACGACACTGGGAAGACGACTCTGGCGAGCGCGCTCCTCTACACCGGTGGCAGCGTCAACCGGCTCTTGCGGGTGGAGGATGGCAATACCATCACCGACTTCGACCACGAGGAACACGAACGAGGGATCTCGATCGGTCTCGCTCCCTGCTACGTCGGCTGGAACGGAAACAAGATCAACCTGCTCGACTGTCCCGGCTACGGAATCTTCTTCTCCGAAACCCGGGCCGGAGTCCGGGCTGCCGACGCCACCCTGCTCTGCGTCAATGGCGTCTCCGGTATCGAAGTCAGCACCGAGAAGTCCTGGCGTTTCGCGGCCGAGATCGACCGCCCGGTGCTCATCCACCTCACCAAGATGGACCGGGAACGGGCCGACTTTAGCCGGGCCGTGGACCAGCTCCGTTCTCGCTTCGGCCGCGAAGTCGTGGCGGTCCAGCTCCCGATCGGCAGCGAAGCCGACTTCGGGGGCGTGGTCGACCTAGTGCACCAGAAGGCCTACCTCTTCGAACGCGATGGCAACGGCAAGGCGACCCCCACCGATATCCCCGCCGAGTTGGCCGACGAGGTGGAGTCTCGTCGCGGAGAGCTGATCGAAGCGGTGGCCGAAACCGACGACACGTTACTCGAGCACTTCTTCGAAGAGGGAACGCTCGGCGACGACGAGTTGGTCGCCGGACTCCGTCGAGCCATCGTGGAACGCAAGCTCTTTCCTGTCACGCTCAGCAGCGCCCTGCACGGCTTGGGGACCTCGGCCCTGCTCGACGCGCTCGTCACCCTCGCCCCGTCGCCGGTCGACGCCGGCGACTACCCGGCCACCGATGCGGCGGGAGAGACCGTGGCGGTCTCGGCCGACGGCGACCAACCTGCCAGTGCCCTCGTCTTCAAGACGCTGAACGACCCGTTCTCGGGCAAGATCTCCCTCTTTCGAGTGACCAGCGGAGTCGTGCGCGGCGACAGCTCCTTGTGGAACCCTCAGCGTGAGCAGGAGGAGCGCTACGGACACCTGCACGCCTACCAGGGCAAGCAGGGGACCCAGGTCCAGGAACTGATCGCCGGCGACATCGGCGGGGTGGCCAAGCTCAAGCACACCCTGACGGGTGACAGTCTCACTTCGAAGGACCGCACCTGCCGCCTGGAGTGGATCCAGGTACCGGAGCCGGCGATCTCGTTCGCCATCGAGCCCAAGTCCAAGGGCGACGAGGAGAAGATCGGCGAAGCACTGCATCGCCTCTTGGAAGAGGACCCGACCCTGGCCGCCGGACGCGATGCCCAAACCGGCGAGTATCTGCTCTCCGGGACCGGGCAGCTCCACGTCGAAATCGCGGTCAACAAGCTGAAGAACCGCTACAAGGTCGAAGTGATCCTGCACCCTCCGAAGGTCCCTTACCGGGAGACGATCAAACGCGCCGCCGAAGGCCATGGCCGCCACAAGAAGCAGAGCGGCGGCCGTGGACAGTTCGCGGACTGCCGCATCGTGATGGAACCCCTACCCCGGGGATCGGACTTCGAGTTCGTCGACGAGATCTTCGGAGGTGCCATCCCGTCGACCTACCGACCGGCGGTGGCCAAGGGGATCCAGGAAGCCCGCATGCGCGGGTACCTGGCCGGCTACCCGGTGGGCGATTTCCGGGTGCGACTCAAGGACGGCCAGTACCACGACGTCGACTCGTCGGAGTTGGCCTTCAAGATCGCCGGCTCCCTGGCCTTCAAGGACGCGATGAGCCAGGCCAGCCCCACGCTGCTCGAGCCGATCATGGAGGTCGAGATCACCGCCACCGAGGAGTACATGGGAGACATCATGGGCGACCTGTCGCAGCGTCGAGGACGTCCTCAGGGAATGGACTCCGAGAACGGCATCAACGTCATCAAGGCGCTGGTCCCGATGGCCGAGATGCTCAACTACGCACCGTCCCTGCGCTCGATGACGCAAGGACGTGCGTCGTTCCACATGGAGTTCGCGCGGTACGAAGAGGTCCCGAAGCAGATCCGGGAAAAAATCATCGCCGAAGCCGAGCGCGACGACGAGCACCACTGATTCGGTCGAGAACCCGAGCGTGTCGTCCGCTCTCGGGCACGGCGCGCTTGCCCGCGGTTAGGAGGGCGGGGTTGCGTCGAGATCGAGCTGCAGTTCGATCCCTAGGTGCTGCGCCGGCGTACACCCCACGGTACGCTCGAAGCGTGTGCTGTAGCTTTCCACCGCTCCGACCGCCTCGTCCAAGTAGAGCGTACGCACTCGAAACAGGGGCACGAACTGCGTCGACAAACCGAGGGTCTCTTCGCCTCGCACGATACCCCGGACCCAGTCATCGAAACTGTTGAGGCTGATGCCGCGGAAGGTCACCCCCTCGGGACCAAGCCGATCGAGGACACCCCACAGCTTCTCCGCCGGCTGATCGAGATGCAGGACGACGAAGGAGCCCGGCCTCATTCCTCTCCCTCCGCAGCCGGTTGCGAAAGTTCCAAGAGGACTCCACCCGTGCTCTTGGGGTGTACGAACTGAACCCAGCAGCCTCCGGCCCCGCGCGTCGGCGCCGGCCGAAGCACCCGGAGGCCCGCCGTTCGCAGTCGCTCGTCGTCGGCCTGGATATCGTCGGTGCCCAGACAGAGATGGTGCATTCCGGGTCCCCGCTTGGCCAGGAAGGTCGCGATCGGAGAGTCGTCGCGGGTCGGCTCGAGGAGTTCGATCTTGCTCTCCCCGCACTGCAGCATGGCCACTCGAACCCCCTCCTGGGGAACCTCTTCGACCTCGTGGATCTCGAGCCCGAGCGCACGGTAGGTCGGCATCGCCTCCTCGATGGAGAACACCGCGATGCCGATGTGATCGACCTTGGAAATCATCGAGTCCTCCTGCGTGGCACCGAGCGCGGTGGCGCGTCGGTCAGCTCAGGATCCGGCGTGCGATCACCAACTTCTGGATCTCGCTCGTCCCCTCACCGATGGTACAGATCTTCGAGTCGCGGAAGAACTTCTCCGCTCGATAGTCTTTGATGAACCCGTACCCGCCGTGGAGCTGCACACCGCGCTCCGAACAGAAGACGGCGGCTTCGCCGGCCAGCAGTTTCGCCTCGGAGGCGACGAGATGGATGTCCTCGCCGGCGTCCATCTTGGCGGCGGCCGCGAAGGTCATGATTTCGGCGGCGGCGGCCTGGGTCGCCATCTCGGCCAAGGCGAACTGCACCGCCTGGAAGTCGGCGATCGGACGTCCGAACTGCTGCCGTTCCTTGGTGTAGTCCCGGGCGGTCTCCAGGGCACCGAGGGCGATTCCGAGCCCGAGAGCGGCGATCGAGATGCGGCCCCCGTCGAGGACCTGCATCGCCTGCGGGAACCCGTCACCCCGTTCGCCGAGGAGGTGATCGTCCGGCACGAAGCAGTTCTCCATGACGACCTCGGCGGTGTCGGAGGCCCGGATCCCGAGCTTGTTCTCCTTCTTGCCGGGGCGGAATCCCTCCATCCCCTTTTCCAGGACGAAGGCGGAGAGGTTGCGGCCCTTGCGCGCCTCCTTCTCCGTTACCGCGAACACCACACAGGTGTCTCCGACCGACCCGTGGGTGGTGAAGGTCTTGGAACCGTTCAGTACCCACCCTCCTTCGACCTTCTCGGCCCGGGTCTGGGTGCCTCCGGCATCGGAACCCGCGTTCGGTTCGGTCAAACTCCAGGCTCCGATCTTCTCACCGCTGGCCAGTGGTGTGAGCCACCGGTGACGCTGAGCCTCGTTGCCGAACTTGTAGATGTGGTTGCTGCACAGAGAGTTGTGCGCCGCGATACTGATCCCTACCGAAGGATCGACCTTCGATAGCTCGGTGATCACCAGCACGTACTCGAGGTAGCCGAGGCCCGCTCCGCCGTACTGCTCGGGGAAGATCACCCCGAGGAAACCCAGCTCTCCGGCCTTGCGAATGACCTCGATCGGGTAGCGCTGGGACTCGTCGCACTCTTCGACGATCGGATCGACTTCGCGACGGGCGAAGTCGCGCGCGGTATCACGGATGAAGCGCTGTTCTTCGCTCAGCTCGAAGTTGCAGCCGGGTGGTACGAGGTCGGTAGCGGTCGCGGTGGACATCAGGGGTCTTCTCCTTGCGTAGAGTCGCGTCGTGGGAGCGCTATGGTAGCACCCCTGTCCCCCCGGAGAACCCGCTAGCGCGCCTGTTGCTGCACCCTGCGGACCACGGCACTCACCCGCCCCAACGTGGCCCCAGCGTAGTAGTGCGACAAGATACTGCGGTAGGGATTTCCCCGCTGGGCCATGCCGTACGCCCCGATCTGGCACATGCCGACCCCGTGGCCCCAGCCCTGGCCGGAGAACAACCAGCCGGGCCCCTTACCGGCCGGCCGCGACCGCCGGGCCGTAAAGCGAGTGTCGGGCAGATCCAGGGCCCAACGGACGGCGAGTCCTTCGAGGATCTCCTCGCGACCGTCCACTCCGGTCAGTTTCAGTCGTCCTACGCGGCCTGAAACCCCACGCTCGAGTGGCTCGAACGAGGCGAACTGGAAGCCAGGGACCTGCTCGGCGACCGAGTCGCGCAGCTGGAGGTCGGTTCGAAACCGCTGCCATTGGTTCCAGCGGCTGACCCGATCGAACTGGACTCGAGGTCGGGGAACGTCCTGTACGACAGCCACCCAGTGGCCGCCGCGGCGAATGACCTCCAGAGTGTCGCCCGGCGCCAGGACCAGTTCGTCCGACTCGAGCCCACCGTCGTCTCGACGCGCCACGACCACCCGAGCATCGAGCGGTAGGCGAAGGTCGGTGCCGCTCGAGAGCCGGACGGCCAGTTCCTCGCCGTCGCTGGCCGCGAAGGTCGCAGTGGCGTGGTGGAAGGCCCCGATCTCGAGCGCGACACGCCAGAGAAACTCGTCCTCGAGTGTCTCGTCCAACCGCTCAGAGTCGGCGCCGAAGGGCAGTTCCGTCACCTCGCCGCCCAACGCCTGCCAGTACCTCTCGATCGCGCTCCGAGAACGATCGTGCAATCCCTCGACCGTGTCACTGCTCAAGCCCGCCAGGCGTCGTAGTCCGGCCAGGCGCGCCCCCAGGATCTCGGGAGCGTCTCCCTTCAGTCGCAGTTCACGGTGGAGGAGGACCACAGGATAGTCCTCGGGCGGGGCCATCCCACGCAGTCGGCTGCGCCCGTGTTCGAGACAGGGAACCCCCTTGAGGTAGACCTCGTCCCGTTTGAGGGGAAATACCGTACCGACATCTTCGGTGTGACCGCCGCACGTGGCGCTGTACAGCGCGTCGATCGGTTCGTCCGACCAGAGCAACACCTCTCCGACGGTCTCCTGGATAGCTCGGTCGGTCAGCGGGTGTTCGACCTCCATGCCCCCGTAGACCTGACAGCGCGGGGTGGCACAGATGTCGAACCCTTCACTCGAGAACTCACCGAGATTGCGGACGGTGTAAGTACGCGCCGCGACGGTTTGCGCTTTGAGGGCTTCGAGCTGAGGGTAGAGATCCGGTCCCAGTTCCTTGGGAACGACGCCCCGAAGGTACTGCTCGATCGACAGTTCGTCGATGACGTTCAGGCTGCCCCGGTCATTCAGGAAGAGGAGGATACGTCCCCGATAGCGGGTTCCGGCCACCCGAATGCCCGCCTCGGGAGAGCCCGTGATCGCCAGCCAGCGGCCCGGCACCCGGAGGGCGTGCCCCCCGCTGCGCACCTCGATGGCGGGATCCTCGAGATCCCCTCCCTCGGTCAGGACCCAGGCTCCGTCGACTCCGTGCTGGGACAGCGTCCGCTTCGCAGCCTCGGCCTCGGCCCGCACGGCGAAGGGACCCACGCGGACCTTGTGCAGGCCCGACTCGGCATCGAGCAGGGTCGAACCGCCGAATCCGGTCAGCCCGCTGAGCCGCTCGACCGTGGCCCGAGCTTGTTCACCGTCCCTCAAGGCCGCAACCTGGAGGTGAAAGACCGGTGCCGTGGCCCGTCGCGGGTCGGCCCGAGCCGTCAGTCGTGTACCTTCGAGGTACTCCTTCCCTTCCCATCCGACGCTAAGGGGGCCGCAACACTCGAAGTCGACCCGGCTGCGGTCGGTCTGCAGCCCCACCCGAACTACGAGATCGGTCGGCCGCTCCGTCACGCGCAAGACTTCGAGTCGACTCTCGTCGAGCTCTGGGTCCAGTGGCGCTTCGACCTCGACTGGTTCGCTGACACCTTCCGATGGCGTTGGTGCCACCGGGGGCAAGGTCTGGGGATCGGGCAGGGTCCGACAGCTCGCGAAACCGAGAACGAGCACACCGGCCAGACCCGCGGCGCCGATCAGGCGAGCTCGTGGTCGCAGAATTGCCGAGAAGGTCCTCACGGATTCAGCTGATGCTGGTGCATCTTGATCGTCTGACGGTAGTCGAGGCTATCGATCACCACCGGCTGTGCCATTTCGTAGAGCCGCGACAGCAACATGGCCGGGATGCGGTGCGACAGCAGCTGACCGGGACTGCGCCCAGGCTCGGCCTCCGACGCTGCGCCATCTTCTTCCAGCGGGTAGTTCGTCGTGAACAGGGTCGGAAGGCGCCGGGTATAGCGCGTGTTGAGAATGAGGTACAGGGTCTCGCTGACCCAGGGAGAGGGTTTCTGCGCTCCCAACTCGTCGAGTACGAGAACCTCGGCCCGCATGACCGGATCGAGCACCGCCTGCTTGCTGCCCTCGGAGCGGGGATCGAAGGTCGCCTGGATCTGGTAGATCAGGGAGGTGAAGTCGACGAACTTGCCGCGCACTCGGTAGTCCCGAATCAGGGTCGAGAGCGTCGCCGCCGCGAGGTGGGTCTTCCCCACCCCGGGGGGACCGATGAAAAGCAGCCCCGACTCCCGAAAGCCACCCTGGGTCGTCAAGAACTCCTCGACGTAGCGCTCCGCGATCGCGCGAGCCCGCGCCAGGGACTCACGACCTACCGGAAGCTCGACCCGGAAGTTGTCCAGGCGGCAACTCTGGTAGCGCTCGGGTAGACCCGCCACCTGCAGCAGCCGAGGAGCCTCCTGGGTCTTCTGGCAGTCGCAAGGTACCGCAGTACCGTTGCCACCGTCGGCTCGAATCTGCCAGCCACGCCCGCCGCAATCTGGGCAAACGGCCTCTTCCGAAGTGGGCTCCATCGGTGCTTCCTCAGTCATCCGAGCGGGAGCGCGCAGAACCCTGGCGGGTGGGGGCCAAGGCTCCCCCTTCGACCCGTACCAGGGCGTGGTCGCGGCGGATCCCAGCCCGCCGATCCTGGATCTCGTCCTTGACGACCCGTACCAGGCGATCCACCTCGCCCTGCATCTGTTCCAACTGCTCTCTCAGATTCAAGATCACCTCGACCCCGGCCAGGTTGACGCCGAGGTCTCGGGTGAGAATCAGGATCGTCTCCAGCCGCCTCAGGGCCTCCTCGTCGTAGAGCCGCGTGTTGCCGGCGCTGCGGGCCGGAGTCAGCAAGCCTTCGCGCTCGTACAGTCGCAGCGTCTGCGGGTGGATCTCGAAACGCTCGGCGACCGCGCTGATCATCACGTACTTTCGTCCCCGAACCCTGGAATTCTTGCTGGCCATTCGAACCTCTAGAGTATCACCGTACGGGCCACCCGATCAGCCGGCCGGGACGAAGGATCCTGGCGGCGATGTCAGGAAAAACCGAAGGGCGGACGAAGAGAATCGACTCTCCGCCCGCCCCCAGAAGGATCGATCGACCCGACCTCAGTCGGCCTCGACGTACTCGGCGTCGATGACGTCGTCGCTACCCTCGGTGGACTCGGACGAGCCTGCGGCGGTCGGACCGGCTGCATCGCCTGGCGTCTGGTACATGACCTCGGCCAGCTTGTGGGAGACCTGCAGGAGTTTCTCTTCTGCCGCCTTCATCGCGGCCGCGTCCTCGCCCTCCAGGGCGGTTCGCGACTCGCTGATGGCAGCCTCGAGCTCGCTCACCACATCGGCGTTCAGCTTGTCCTTGTGCTCACCGAGGGACTTCTCGGTGCTGTAGACCAGGCTGTCGAGACGGTTCTTGGTCTCGACCGCCTCGCGCCGTGCCTTGTCCTCGTCGCGATTGGCCTCGGCTTCGGACACCATCCGATCGATCTCGGAGTCACCGAGTCCGGACGACGCGGTGATGGTGATCTTCTGCTCCTTCCCGGTGCCGAGGTCCTTGGCCGACACGTTGACGATACCGTTGGCGTCGATGTCGAAGGTCACCTCGATCTGGGGCACTCCTCGCGGGGCCGGTGGCAGGCCCATCAGGTGGAAACGACCGAGGGGCCGGTTGTCCTTGGCCATCTCGCGCTCCCCCTGGAGCACGTGCACTTCGACCTGCGTCTGGTTGTCGGCCGCGGTCGAGAACGTCTCGCTCTTGCGGGTCGGAATCGTCGTGTTGCGCTCGATGAGGCGAGTCATCACCCCCCCCAGGGTCTCGATCCCCAGAGACAGGGGCGTCACGTCCAGCAGAACGACGTCCTTGACGTCACCCGACAGCACGCCACCCTGAATCGCCGCCCCGATGGCCACGACCTCGTCCGGGTTCACACCCTTGTGCGGCTCCTTGCCGAAGACTTCCTGGACCAGGGCCTGAATGGCCGGCATGCGAGTCTGACCGCCGACGAGGACCACCTCGTCGATCTCGGAAGCCGACAGGCCGGCATCCTTGAGGGCCTGACGGCAGGGCCCGGCCGACCGCTTGATGATGTCCTCGACGAGCTGTTCGAGCCGGCTGCGGGTCAACTTGAGGTTGAGGTGCTTCGGCCCGGAAGAGTCGGCGGTGATGAACGGCAGGTTGACCTCGGTCTCTTGAGTGGTCGAGAGCTCGATCTTGGCCTTCTCGGCCGCCTCCTTGAGGCGCTGCATCGCCATCGCATCCTGCGACAGGTCGATCCCCTGGTCCTTCTTGAACTCCTCGAGGATCCAGTCGATCACCTTCTGGTCGATGTTGTCACCGCCGAGATGGGTGTCACCGTTGGTCGACTTCACCTCGACCACGCCATCGCCCACCTCGAGGATCGAAATATCGAAGGTACCCCCACCGAAGTCGTAGACCGCGATGGTCTGGTCGGTGTTCTTGTCGAGTCCGTAGGCCAACGCCGCCGCGGTCGGCTCGTTCACCAGCCGCTCGACCTGGAGCCCCGCGATCTTGCCGGCGTCCTTGGTCGCCTGGCGCTGCGAATCGTTGAAGTAAGCCGGCACCGTGATCACGGCCCGCGTCACCTTCTCGCCGAGGTAGTCCTCGGCGGCCTGCTTCAGTTTCTCGAGCGTCATCGCCGAGATCTCGGGTGGCGAGTAGCGCTTGTCGTCGATTCCGATCCGAACGTCTCCGTTGTCGGCCTCCAGGACCTGGTACGGCACCGTCTTCATCTCCTCGTTCACTTCCTCGAACCGACGGCCCATGAAGCGCTTGATCGAGAAGATGGTGTGCTCCGGGTTGGTCACGGCTTGCCGCTTCGCGACCTGGCCCACGAGACGCTCGCCTCCCTTGGAGAACGCTACGACAGAAGGCGTGGTACGGCTTCCTTCGGCGTTCTGGATGACCTGGGCGTCCTTCCCCTCCATCACGGCCACCACGCTGTTGGTGGTTCCGAGGTCGATTCCTATGATCTTGCTCATTCGTCTCTCTCCTTGCTGTGCTGAGTCTTTCCCCGCGAAGGGCACTCCGCAGTCGGGCCCTACTTCGAGGAGCTTGGACTATACCATGGATCTTAGTGTAAATCCATAAGATCATGAATCAGTCAATAAATCTAACATCGGCACGCTCAGATCTATTCCAGTTCGCTAGCAGGCCTCGAAGTCCGGTCTCCGAACCTGGCGATCCAGCCTTGACGGAGCCGGCAACCCAGCCGTAGCATCCCGCCCGTCGTCGTTCCACTATGAGCAGCTCGCAGACCGCTCGCCTGTACCTTCTCGTCGCCGCGGTGCTCTTCTCCACCGGAGGAGCCGCGATCAAGGCCTGTGGGTTCGGGGCCTGGCAGGTCGCCTCGTTCAGGTCTGGAATCGCGGGGCTGACGCTGCTGGTGCTGATCCCCGCCGCTCGCCGGCTGGCGCGTCCCCGCGTCTGGTTGGTCGGACTGGCCTACGCCGCGACTCTGGTCCTGTACGTGCTCGCCAACAAGCTGACCACGGCGGCCAACGCGATCTTCCTGCAATCGACCGCCCCGCTCTACGTCCTGCTTCTCAGTCCCTGGCTGCTTCGCGAGCCGATCCGCCGGCGAGACATCCTGTTCATGGGGTTCCTCGCGACGGGGATGGGGCTGTTCTTTGTCGGCAGTGAACCCGCCACCGGCATCGCCTCGGATCCGCCGCTCGGCAATCTCCTGGCCGCCGCCACCGGGTTCACCTGGTCTCTCACCCTCATGGGGCTGCGCTGGCTCGAGCGCACTTCGGACCGAGAGCGCGGCCTGGGAGCCGCCGCCTCGACCGCTGGCAACATCATCGCCTGCGTCGTGACCCTGCCTCTGGCCCTCCCGGTCTACCAGGCGACGGCATCCGACTGGGGACTGGTGATCGCCCTGGGAGTCTTCCAGATCGGCTGCGCCTACGCCCTGCTCACCTCGGGTATGCGCCACGTACCCGCCCTCGAGGCCTCGCTGCTCCTTCTCCTCGAACCGGTGTTGAGCCCTGTCTTCGCCTGGTTGGTCCACGGAGAACGGGTCGCCGGCTGGGCCCTGGCCGGCGGCCTCATCATCCTCGGCGCCACCCTGACCAAAGCGTGGATCGAGAGCCGCGCCGACTCAGCGATTCTGTATCGCGGGAAGTCGCTGATCGAGTAAGTCCTGCCACTCTCGCAGTTCGCGCTCCCGCGCCTGCAGATCGTTCTCGAGTTCGCCGATCTCAAGGTCCAGATCGCCCATCTGCGCTTCGACGCGTTCGAGCTGCCCCTCCATCCGTTCGAGGTAGAGCCGAGACTGCACGTCCTCCACCTCGAACTGGCCCGACTCGACCTGCATCTGGTACGCCGCGAGGGAATGCGACAGGTTCTCCTTCTCCTGGTCGAGGCTGCGTCGCTCCTGGCGGGCTGCCCGCAGCCGCGACTCGATCTCCTGCTTGCGGCCGAGAGCAAACTCCGAACGCCGGAACAGCAGGTCGAGTTCACGATGCCTCACGTCCTGGGCGAGGAGCGCGCGGATCTCCTCCAGACTCTGATGGATCTTGGCGAGCTGCTGAGCGAGGTGGGACGGACCGGTCGTCGGCTCTTGCGGCAGCCCGGGGCTCGCCAGTCCCAAGGCGAGGCCGAACCAGACCGAGACCAGGGGCAATCCGCGTCGAACGAGAGTGGGCATGGCGAAGGTCCTCCTGCAGGTTGGCGGCACGGCCAGCCTATCGCACGCTGGCCCTACTCCGAACGGTCAGATCGAGATCGAACCCTTGCGGAAATCGGTCGCACCGATCTGGGCGTTGACCAGGACCGGCAGGCCCTGCCGTGCCAGCCGCTGCGCCTCCTCGAGCCGGGTCCCGATCTGGTCGGTCGAGGTGATCTCCAGTCCGGCTCCGCCGAAGCCCACCGCCGCTGCGTGATAGGCAGTGCGTCGCAGCTCGGTGCCGACGGCGTCCCCCAGAATCACGATCTGATCGCGAGCGATCTGCTGCCAGCTCGCGTCGTTGCCCACCAGGGCGATCACCGGAATCTCGTGACGCACGAAGGTATCGAACTCGGGCAGGGAGTATCCGACCGAACCGTCACCGTACACGATCCAGACTTCGGCTTCGGGGCGGCAGAGCTTGGCCCCGAGCGCGAAGCCCGCTCCGACCCCCAGCGTGCCAAAGGCACCCGGGTCGAGCCAGGAGAGCGGACGCCGTGGTTGCACCACGTAGGAGGCACTCGCGACGAAGTCGCCACCGTCGACCACCAACATGCTGTCCCCGGGTAGTCGGGCCTCCAGTGCTTCGCAGACCGCGAGCGGATTGACCCCCTCCTCGGTGGTGGCCGCGGCCTGGGCGTGGATGTCCTCGTTGCGTTCGACGTCGCGCTGGCGCAGCCGTCCGCGCCACTCCGACCAGGCTTCGGTCCGCCCCCCGGTGCGAGCCGCCAATGCCTGCAGGAAGCGGCCGGGATCCCCGGCAACCGCGATCTGCGGTCGGCGATTCTTGTAGAGATCCTCGACACTTCGATTGGCCGAGATCAGGGTGGCCCGCCGCGAGATTTGCAGTCCGTACTCGAGTCGGAAGTCGGCCACGACTCCAGCCAGGACGACGACGTCGGCCTCGCGCAGAGCGTGGCGTCGCCGGTGGCGCATCTGCAGCGGGTGATCGGCACCGAGGAGACCTCGAGCCATCCCCGTGAGGTAGGTCGGAATCTGCAGCGTCTCGACGGCCTCGACCAGTCGATCCACCGATGCCGGCTCCAGCAGAGCCTGGCTTCCGATGAGGAGCAGGGGGCGCTCGGCTCGCTGCAGCCGGCGCGCCGCGCGGCGCACCAGCCGGGCGGACGGCTCCGGCACCGCCGGAGCGAGCCGCTCCGCGAAACGCACCCCCTCCGCACCGCGAAAGAGGCTACGGGCGTGGTGGTTGAGGTAGGCCGACAGGGCGCGCTGCGAGAGCGTCGGCCGCTTGCCGCCTGAGCCCTTTGCTCCGTACATCTCGCGCACCGTGTCTCGATCGTAGAGCAGGTCGACCGGACACTCGACGAACACGGGTCCAGGAATCCCCTGCTGCGCCACCACGAAGGCCTCCTCGACCACCGCCGGAAGGTCGCGCACCCGAGCCACGGTCGTCGCCCACTTCACGTGGGGAGCGAACAGACTGATCTGATCGATATCCTGGAGCGCGCCGCGTCCCCGCAGGATGGTCGCGGTGGCTCCTCCCAACAACACCACCGGCGACTGGGCCAGCTGAGCGTTCTTGATCGCCGTGATGGTGTTGGTCACACCGGGACCCGCCGTAACCGCCGCGACCCCCGGCACTCCCGTCAGCCGCGCTACGGCGTCGGCCGCGAACACCGCGTTGACCTCGTGGCGGGTATCGACCACTCGAATGCCGCGCTGCTTCGCTCCGACCAGGATCGGCGAGATGTGACCTCCACAGAGGGTGAAGAGGAAGCGGACGCCCTGGCGTTGCAGGACCTCGGCGACCAGGTCTCCGCCGTTCACGACGCTTCCCCTTCCCCGTCGCGTGGCGCCAGGACGTGGCGGCTCGGCACCACACACTCGAAGCTCCCGCGTAGGACTGCTTCCGATCCCCCCTGGCGATAGACGATGCAGTCGACCTCGGGCCGCCGACCGCCC
Organism: Thermoanaerobaculia bacterium; assembly: GCA_030429235.1. Classification (GTDB taxonomy): domain Bacteria; phylum Acidobacteriota; class Thermoanaerobaculia; order Multivoradales; family JAIOJS01; genus JAIOJS01. Next base: position 13,743 of record JAUIDB010000003.1, read on the forward strand.
CCGGGTACGCACTCGGCCACCGCCAGCACCTCTTCGCCGACTCGAACCGGGCGCAGGAACTCGACTCGAGCCGCGGAGAGCACTACCAGGGGGTTGTTCACAGCCAACATCGCCGCGTAGTCGGCCAGGCTGAACAGGAATCCACCGTGCACCAGCCCTTCCTCGTCGGCTGCCATCTCCGGCAGCGTACATAGGGTTACCTCGGCCCGCCCCTCTTCGATACGGACCGGGGTACCGCTGAGTCGGCGATTGATGCGGGCATGGGTTCGGATCTCCATCTCAGTTCCAGAGCGTGGTGTCACCCGACTCGAAGCCATCCGAGAAGACGTCGCTGAGATCGAGGCGCAACACGCTGCCACTGTTGATCAAGACCACGTAGAGATGACCCTCCTCGTCCTCCCCGAATGCGGAAACCAGCGACGGGGCGGTTCCCCAGACCGTGTGCTGCCAGGTCGCCGGCCCTGCCCCTTCTGCGTACCAGATCTGTCCCGAACAGTAGTCCGCAAAGACGTAAAAGTCGTAGAGGTTGGTACTGGGCCCTCGGTAGCGGTAGCCTCCGACGACCGAGCACTGGCCGCTGCCACCCCCACTCGAATACTCCATCACCGGGGGATCGTAGGTTCCGACGGGAGCACAACCCGCAGTGTTGTAGGGATGCCCGTCCCCTTCGTAGCAACGCCAGCCGAAGTTCTCTCCCCCGCCGTCGAGCGCGAAGGCGAAGTTGATCTCCTCCCACTCGAACTGACCCACGTCGCCGATGATCAGATCGCCGGTGGCCCGGTCGAAACTCCAACGCCAGGGGTTGCGAAGACCGACCTGCCAGATCTCATCGCAGTATCCACCGGCACCATCGACGAACGGATTGCTCGCCGGGATCGTGTAGTTCTGTACTCCAACTCCGCACTCCGGAGCGCCGCCAGCGCCCTCGTGGGGATCGATGCGCAGCATCTTGCCGAGCAACTGGTTCGAGGTCTGCGCGCGGTTATTGGGGTCCCCGGTACCACCGCCATCACCCATCCCAACATAGAGGTACCCATCGGCCGGCGAGAAGTGGAGGTCGCCACCGTTGTGGTTCCAGGAATCCTGCTCGATCTCGATGATTGTGTGGGCCGATGTATCGTCAGCCACGTTGGCGTCTCCGGCACTCACCGAATACCGAACGACGCGCGTGCGGTCGAGGCCGGGGCCGGGATCCATCGTGTAGTAGACAAAGAAGTAGCCGTTCGAGCCGTAGTTGGGATCGAACGCCAGGCCCAGAAGCCCCTGTTCGTTCTGCGAGCTGTCGACCAGCGTCGTGATATCGAGAAACGGAGTCGGCAGAAGCGCGTCGGTCCCCGGATCGTAGATCCGAATCACCCCGTCCTGCTCAATGATGAAGAGACGCCCCGACCCATCGCCTGCGTGGGTCAACCCTACAGGATTGGAGAGCCCGCTGACCACCGGCTGCAGATTCAAGTCGGTCGGAGGAGTGGGTCCTCCCGCCAGGAGTGCCTCACCCGCCAGCAGGAGCGTTCCCGCGGTGGCCGACCAGATCTTGTGGTACGGCTTCGACGCTCGGACTGCCGCGTTCTGGTGCGGTCGGCGGGCCATCACTCTTCCGCCATGTGTGGATACTCGATCGCCCTGGGCGGCACGAAGGTCTCCTTCATGGTGCGGACGGAGGTCCAGCGGAGGAGGTTCATCGCCGAACCAGCCTTGTCGTTGGTCCCCGAGGCGCGCGACCCCCCGAACGGCTGCTGGCCGACCACGGCGCCGGTCGGTTTGTCGTTGATGTAGAAGTTTCCAGCCGTGTGTCGAAGGGCCTCCGAGAGACGCACGATCTCGCGTCGATCGCGGGCGAAGATCGCCCCGGTGAGCGCGTAGGGGCTGCCCGTATCACACAGTCCGAGCGCCTCGTCCAGGTCTTCGTCCTCGTAGACGTAGATGGTGAGGACGGGTCCGAAGATCTCCTCGCACAACGTCTTGAAGCCCGGATCGGTGGTCCGGATCACCGTCGGTTCGATGAAGTAGCCCACCGAGTCGTCGCTGCCGCCACCGAAGAGGATCTCGGCCGCGTCGGACTGCCGAGCGTGTTCGATGTAGCCAGTGATGCTGTCGTAGGCGCTGCGATCGATCACCGCCGCCATGAAGTTGCGGAAGTCGAGCGGCGAGCCCATCTTCACGGTCGCCAGGAGTTCGCCCACCCGGCTCTCTACCTGCGGCCAGAGCGAGCTCGGGATGTAGGCACGAGATGCCGCCGAGCACTTCTGCCCCTGATACTCGAACGCACCCCGCACCAGCGCCACGGCAAGGGTGTCGACATCGGCCGAAGGATGGGCAAAGACGAAGTCCTTGCCACCGGTCTCCCCCACGATGCGTGGGTAGGAGTGGTAGTTGGCGATGTTGTCGCCGATCGTCTTCCACATGAACTGGAAGGTGCCGGTCGAGCCGGTGAAGTGAAGACCAGCGAGCAACGGGCTGGCGAAGACGGGGTCGCCGACCGTGGACCCTCGGCCCGGAATGTAGTTGATGACCCCCGGCGGTAGTCCCGCCTCTTCGAGGAGCCGCAGGATGTAGTAGCCGGAAAGGACCGCGGTGGAGGCAGGCTTCCAGAGCGCCACGTTCCCCATGAGGGCTGGCGCCGTGGGCAGATTGCCACCGATCGAACTGAAGTTGAAGGGCGTCACGGCGAAGACGAAACCCTCCAGGGCCCGGTACTCTAGCCGGTTCCACATGCCCGGAGCCGACTCGGGCTGATCCTCGAGAATGTCGCGCAAGTAGGCGACATTGAAGCGCCAGAAGTCGATCATCTCGCAGGCCGAATCGATTTCGGCCTGAAACACCGTCTTCGACTGGTTCAACATCGTGGCGGCGTTGATCGTGTCCCGCCAGGGACCGGCCAGCAGATCGGCCGCCTTCAGAAACACGGCCGCCCGCGCCTCCCAGGGAAGGTTCGACCAATCGTGCCAGGCCGCCTGGCTGGCCGCGATCGCGGCTTCGACCTCCGCCGTTCCGGCCTGGTGGTAGGTGGCCAGTACGTGGCCATGATCGTGCGGACAGACCGCCTTGCCGAGATCCCCGGTTCGGACTTCCTCCCCTCCGATGATCAAGGGAATCTCGACCGTCTCGGCCATCATTTCGGACAGTCGCTTCTTCAGGGAGGACTTCTCGGCCGAACCGGGTTCGTAGTCCCGAATCGGCTCGTTGGTCGGAAAGGGAGTGGGGGCGATACCGAGCGACATGAGCGGACTCCTATAGCGACGAGACAGAACGGGTTGGGTCGAGCCCGCGCGGCGGCGAGTCGACGCTCGATGCAACCGACGGGGCCGGGCGATCTTAGCAGGCGCTCAGGGCGGCCAACGGGACGATCTCAGCCTTGACCGTGCGCGATCCAGGCGAACCAGAGGAAGCCGCCGATCAGCAGGAGACCCCCGAGCGGCGTGATCGCTCCCAGCCACTTCGGTCCCCCCAGCGCCAGGGCGGCCACGGTGCCGCTGAAGATCGTCGCCCCGACGACCAGGAGCACCGCCGCTCGGCCGAAGCCGGCCTCGGGACGAAACCCTGCCGCCAGCCCCACGATCATGGTCCCCAGACTGCCGTACATCAGATAGCGGGCCGAGGTCTCCCACAGTTCGAGTCCCCGAGCGTCCAGGCGCTCCGCCAGTCCGTGCGCTCCGAAGGCTCCGAGAGCCACCGCCAGCGCGGCTCCGAGGGCGCCGATCACCAACCAGTGCATCGCGTTGGCCTCACGGCTCAGTCCAGGTTCAGATCGTCGAGCTTCTCGATCGACACGACCTGATCGGAGGGGACCAAGGCCTGCGCGACCCTGGGCCAGTGTCCAAACCGCGCCGCCTTGGCCAGGTAGTCCTGGCGGCCGGTCGGTTCGCGAAACACATCGGCATCCTTCAGGTGCACCCCGGCTTCCGAGACCTCGTCACAACGGCCGATCCACAGCTCCTCCCCCGCGTCGACGACGACGGTGATCCCGTGGAGCGGTCCCTTGTCGCGGTGTGATGCCCGCATCGCGGTCTCAGGCCTCGACGGCGGTGGCGGTGTAGCGCTCGAAGGCCTGCCGCAGATCGTCGGCCAGCGCGTGGGCATCGCGGCTCTCGATCCGATGCCGCGGAATGAAGTACGCCAGTTCCCCGTCCTTGAACAGGGCGATCGAGGGACTCGAAGGAGGGATGTCCGCGATGTACTGTCGGGCTCGCGCCGTGGCCTCGGTATCCTGGCCGGCGAAGACCGTCGCCACGCGCTCGGGCTTGACCGCGTGCTCGAGGGCCAGCCGGACCCCCGGACGAGCCGCGCCAGCCGCGCAGCCGCACACCGAATTGACGACGAGCATCGACACTCCGTCCTTCTGGGCCATCCACTGGTCGACATCGGCAGCGGTCAAAAGTTCTTGGATACCGGCGGCAGTGAGCTCGTCGCGCATCGGCTTGACGAGGAGGGGGCTGTAGGGCATATCGATACCTCGGATTCTGGATAGAAAGGAGCCGAGCGGGGCACGTCGCATGGGTACACATAGGGCTCGACCAGCCGATGTGTACCCCAGGAAGATACCACACCCCGTCGCCAGAGATCTGTCCTCGATCGGTCGATCCCACCGTCCGAAGCAGAGTCCACTCCCTTCGCGGGCAAGTCACCAAACCACTGCAGAAACAACACCTTGAGACCATGGCACCAGGATTGCTTCTTAGCTCGTCGAGTGCACAGACACTCCTCAAACTCTCTCAAGCAACGGAGGTAATCGATGCGACGTACTCTTAGCCTGTTCTTGCTCTCGACGGTGGCGGTCCTGGTTTTCGCCACCGAAGCGGCCGCGATCGGACAACAGTCCTTCCGAATCCGAGCCGGCGTCTTCCAACCCGACGGGGAGTCCTCGTATTGGCTCGATGCCAACGATGTGTTCTTCGGTTCGATCGATGACTTCGAGGACGCTACGGTCGGCATCGACTACGTGGTGGCCATCACCCCGATGCTCGATTTCATCCTGTCGAGTGACTACTACGGAACCGAGGTCGCGCAGGCCTACCGCGACTTCGAGGACGCCAACGGTTTCGACATCGTCCACGACACGCTCCTCGACGTCACCCCGATCACGGTCGGACTGATCGTGAACCTCGCTCCTCCGCGAGCACCAGTTCGCTTCTTCGTGGGGGCGGGAGCCGGGGTCTACCTCTGGCAGCTGGAAGAGGTTGGTGACTTCATCGACTTCGATGCCCAGCCTCTGGACATCTTCTTCGACAGCTTCATCGACGACGGCGCTGAGTTCGGTTACTACCTGCAGGCCGGCCTGGAGGTTCCGTTCAGCCGCCAGCTCTCGTTCGTGGCCGATGCCCGCTGGGACGACGTCGAAGCGGACCTCTCCGGAGACTTCCGAGGCTTCGGCGAACTGGACCTCTCCGGAGTCCGGTACACCGCAGGAATCGGCTGGAGCTTCTGACCAACCGAACTCGGGGCGCGATTCTCTCGCGCTCCGAGTTCCGGCCGTCGGTCGCGAACCGCGGCCGCCGGCTCAGCCGTAGATCAGCTTCTCGAACAGGAAGATCGCTCGGGTGGGGTCGGTGAACTGCACTCCCATACCGACGAGCATGTTCTCCCCACCCCCAGGCTCCGGCTGCACGGAGTGCACGACGCGCGCATCGACCCGCACCGGCCGCTCGCCCACGATTCCGACTTCGACCTGGACGACTCGATCCAACGGTTCGGGCTCCGGCGTGGGCACGAAGATCCCACCGGTCTTGATATCCCGCTCGAACACCTGCTTGATCTGGTCCAGATCTCGATAGGTCACCGAGAAGATTGGACGCTCGAGGTCGAGGCTCTCGACCGGAGGTGGACGAAACTCCTCCGCCGTCGGAGCCGGGGCGGCCACCGGAGTCCCGACCTGGAGGTCCTGAGGGCCTCGCCGCTCGGGAGTCGCCGTCCCCTCCGCGGCGGCCGCGCTCGAAGCGCCCTGCCCAACGGGGCTCTTCGGTTCCTCTCGCTTCGTGGTCGCCACCATGCTCGGCAACATCGCCTGCACCAACTCGGCCGGCTGCAGGAAGCGTAGCCCCATTCCGGAGGGCCGGATCGACTGTAGATGGGCCGGTGTCTTCTGGGCCCTGACCACCACTGCCTCGGCGATGAACCCCTGGCTCGAGTGGATGACCTCGACGCGAAACCGGGTTCCGGGCGGCGAGACCAGCGGTGTCCGAAGGAAGATGCCCCCGACCGAAATATTGGTCGCCACCGCATGGTGCGGTTTCTCGTTCGGCACACCAAACTTCGCGTCCAGCTGCCGCGGCCAGCGCTTCTCTCGGCGTCTCTCCATCGATCAGTTCCTCGTTGCGGAACAGACATTACCATGAGAGCGCAAGGGATGCCGCCCCGGGGAGCACCCTGCGTCCGCCTGGTGGGATCTAGACCACGAGATTGATGAGGCGTCCGGGCACCACGATCACCCGTTTCGGCTCCTGGCCAGCCAGCAGCTCCTGCACTCTCGCGTCGGCCATGGCCGCCGCCTGCATCTCCTCGCGGCTGGCGTCCGGGGGCAGTTGCAAGCGCACTCGCAGCTTCCCGTTGAACTGCACGGGAATCTCCACTGTGTCCCGTCGCAACGCATCGGGGTCGGGCGTCGGCCAGGGGGCCTGAAATACGCTGCCGGGAGCTCCTGAGCGGTGCCAGAGTTCCTCGGCGATGTGCGGAGCCAGGGGCGCCAACGCGCGCACGTCGAGATCGATGGTTTCGACGAGCACGGGAAAATCGTCGTCGCTCCACTGATCCACGGTCCCCACTTTGCGCAACGCATTGGTCAACTCCATGAAGGCGGCGATCGCGGTATTGAAGTTGAGATCTCCCTCGAGCGACTGCGTAGTGCGCTCCAAGACCCAGTGGGCGATGCGGCGCGCCTCCCGAGCCTCGGAGCTGAGCTTCGTGGGGTCCGGCGAGATGTCACGCTGGTAGCGAGGGTCAGCGATTGCCGCCACCAAAAGATCCCAGAACCGCTGCACGAAGCGGCGAACGCCATCGATCCCCTTTTCGTTCCAGAGAATCTCGTCGGCCGAGGGAGCGAAGAAGAGCATGGCCAGTCGCGGCACGTCGACTCCGTCTCGCGCGAACAGATCGGCCGGAGCGATCGCGTTGCCCTTCGACTTCGACATGACGTCGCCGTGCTCGTCCATCACCATGCCATGGTGGAACAGCCGTACCACGGGCTCCTCCACCGGAACCCAGCCGGCATCGAACAACACCTGCGTGAAGAAGCGGAAGTAGAGCAGATGCCCCGTGGCGTGTTCGTCGCCTCCGATGTAGTAGTCGACCGGCAACCACTTCCTCGCCTCCTCTTTGTCGAAGGGCTGTTCGTGGTTGTGGGGATCGAGGTAGCGCAAGTGGTACCAGGAAGAGTCGACGAAGGTGTCCATCGTATCGGCGTCGCGGTGCGCCGCCCCACCGCACTGTGGGCACTCGGTATGAAAAAACTCAGCCACGTCCTCGAGGGGCGATCGGCCGGTGGGAACGAAGTTCTCCACGTTGTCGGGAAGCAGGACCGGCAACTGCTCCCGGGGCACGGGTACCACACCACACGCCGCACAGTGGATCATCGGGATCGGACAGCCCCAGTAGCGCTGGCGGCTGATCAGCCAATCGCGGAGACGGTACTGCGTCTTGCCCCGGCCCACGCCGAGGGCTTCGAGGTGGGAAATGACGCTACCGATCCCCTCCGGCACTACCGTGCCATCGACCGCCCCCGAACCGACGAGCCGTCCACTCCCCGCGGCCGCTTCGCCGAGGTCCTCGGAGCGCAGTTCCGCCTCGCCATCTGGTTGGACGACGATGCGAATCGGAAGCTCGTACTTCCGCGCGAACTCGAAGTCGCGCTGGTCGTGAGCTGGCACCGCCATGATCGAGCCGGTCCCGTAGCCGGCCAGCACGTAGTCGGCGATCCAGATCGGGACCCGTTCACCGGTCGTCGGGTGGATGGCGAAACCGCCGGTGAAGACACCGTCCTTGTCGCGCGTCGCGTCGGTCCGCTCGATCTCGGTCTTGGCCCGCGCCTGGGCGACGTAGTCCTCCACGGCGTCCCGACACGCCTCGGTCGTCACCACCTCGGTCAGCGGATGCTCGGGTGCCAACACCACGAACGTAGCCCCCCACAAAGTATCGGGGCGCGTCGTGAAGACGGTCAGGGTGTCTCCGCCTTCCGCCAGTGTGAAGTCGATTTCGGCCCCCTCGCTGCGTCCGATCCAGGCCCGCTGTTGCTTGACCGTTCCGTCGGGCCACTCGGTGAGCTGATCGAGATTGTCGAGCAGGCGATCGGCGTAGTCCGTGATGCGGAAGAACCACTGTTCGAGGTTCCGCTTCTCCACCGGAGTGTCTGGATGCCGCCAGCAACACCCTCCGACCACGTGCTCGTTGGCCAGAACGGTCTGGTCGATCGGGCACCAGTTGACTTCGGCGTTGGCGCGGTAGGCCAGACCCCGCTCGTACAGCAAGAGGAACATCCACTGGGTGAACTTGTAGAAGTCCTCCCGACAGGTCATCACCTCGCGATCCCAGTCGTAGGAGATCCCCATCTGCTGCAGCGAGCCACGAGACTTCTCGATGTTGGCGAAGGTCCACTCGCCGGGCTGGATTCCGTGCTTGATGGCGGCGTTTTCGGCCGGCAGCCCGAAGGCGTCCCAGCCGAAGGGGTGCAGAACATCCTTGCCCTGCATCTTCTGATAGCGGGCAACCACATCGCCGATCGAGTAGTTCCGGAAGTGTCCCATGTGGATGTCGCCGGACGGGTAGGCGAACATCTCCAGCATGTAGTACTTGTCCGCCGGATCGTCGGGCGTACGGTCGAGTTCCTGGTCCAGCCACTGCTTCCGCCACCTGGGTTCGAAGGTGCGGGGATCGAAACGGTCTGGATCGGGAGTCTCTGTGGGATCGGCCATCGCTTGTGCTCTCCTTGCTCCGCGTCGACGAAAAGCGCCGCGGATAAGTGCCGCATTCTACCTGGCCACGCTGGTCTCTCGCATCTGCTCCCCAGAACGAGGAAGAGGGGCCGCCGGAGCAGCCCCTCTTGGGGAGATCACCGTTATGGCCGGCGATCGGGGGTAGGAAATGGGGTGGGACGGGACCTCAGCCGATGTTTCGGTTTGGGATCTCGCCTTGGGCTACCGACGTCCCGACGGTCGTCGAGGGCCGGCTTCCCGGCGGGAGAGGGACCGTGTGATCCCTCGTTCATATATACGAAACAACCGACAGACCGGTTTACATTCCCGAATCGCCTTCCCTACTCGTAGCCGAGGGCTGCCGCGGTATCGACCCGGCTGGCGCGCAGGGCTGGCAGCAGACAAGCCAACGTCGTGACCGCCAGCGCGAAGGTAGCGATCGCCAGGCAATCCGCCGCGGCGACGCGGAACGGTACAGAGCTCACGAAGTAGATTTCGGCCACCTCGGGATCGAAACGAATCACCTCGAAACGGGTCAGGAACCAACAGAGCAAGGAACCCGAACCGAGGCCCAGGGCCACGCCCGCTGCCCCGAGGACGAATCCGTAGGAGACGAAGATCGTCGCCAGGTCTCGCTGTCGCATGCCGAGGGCCTTTAGCACTCCGACCTCACGCATCCGCTCACGCACCAGCACCATGAGCGACGAAGCCACGTTGAAGGTCGAGACCACCACGATCAGACCTAGCAGGAAGAAGAGCAGGAGCTGCTGCAGTTTCAACGCCGAGAAAAGCTCCCGATTCATCTGCTGCCAGTCCGTCACCAGGAAGTTCGCCCCCAGCACCTCCCGCACGGTCTCGGCGATCTGCGGTGCGGCAGCCGGGTCGACCACCGCGATCTCGTACAAGCTAGCCGCTCCCGCCTGTCCGGAGATTCCCTCCACCAGAGTCCGGTCCACCACGGCCCAGCTGCGATCGAACTCCGCGAAGCCAGTCCGGTAGGTACCGGTGACGCGCACCGACCGGTAGGCAAACTTGGGACGCGCTTCGGCGAAGCCGAGCGCGGCCAGACGCAAGCGATCACCCACCTCCACCGAAAGGGCGGCGGCGAGGTCGTCTCCCAGCACGATGCCAGCCACTCCCGCAGAGTCGACGGTCAGATCGGGAGCGTCACCGGCCAAGGAGTCCCCGTCACCTCCGGCACCCCGGAGCGTCACGGACTCCCCCAGACCTCCCGAGGGGCTCAGTGTCCCCTGCCCATAGGCGATCTCGCGCACCGACACCACCTCGGGCAGCGCCCGCAATCGGCCCAACTCCCCGTCCCCCACCCCCGCCTCCAACTCTCCGGGGGCCAGCGGGTAGGCGAGAATCGCAGCGTTGCCGGTGATCAATTTGCGCTCGAGATCCTCGCGGTAGCCCGTCAGCAGTGCCATCGCCACGGTCATGGCCAGCACCCCCACGGCGACCGACACCAGCGCGGCCAGGGCGGTGCGATGGAGCAGGCGACTCGATCGGCCCCGCAAATAGCGCCAGGCGATCTGCCGACCGAGACCGCGTCCGGAACTGCCTGGTGCCCTCATTGCGCTATCATAAGGTGGTTGGCGAGCTTCGCTCGACCGACGGGATTTCACGCTCAAGCACCACGCCCGCGCCCAACTCGGTTCCTCCGGGCGTCCACCAGGAAAGGCCTCACCATGCGTCTGTGCCGAACCACGCTACTCACCCTGGCCCTGTCATTGATCGGCAATGCCGTCTTTGCCTACACCATCTACCTGAAGGATGGATCCCAGTTGATTTCGAAGGAGAAATACACGGTCGAAGACGGTCGGGCCGTCATCATCCTATCGACCGGTACCCAGACCTCGATCGCGATGGAAGAGATCGATGTCGAGCGAACCGAGGCCGCCAACGACGTCGACTACGGTGGCGTGGTGGTGCTCGACGATGCCTCGGTCAAGACCATCCCCAGCCAGACGCGCACCGAGGAACGGCCCACGCTCGCCCAGATGATCCAGCCCAGTGGTCGCAACCAACTCGAGCGAAGCACCGATCGCGAGCCCAGCGAAGCGGTCGATCCTCTGGCGGCCAGCCAGGACCTGTCTCGCACCCGTCGTACTCCCTACCGGCAGCTCGATGTCGGCAACCAGATCGAACAGCTCCTACGGTCCCGCGGAGTCGACCAGGTATCGCTCTACCAGGGCACGCGACCACGCCGTGTCCTCGTCGACATCACGACGAACAACGAAGCCGCGGTGTTCAGAGCACTCGAAGCGACGGCAAAGGCGGTCACCACACTCGCCAACCAGCGCCCCGACGAAGTCGAAGCGTTCGAGGTCTATATGCAGACCGACCGCCGAGTGCGCGCCGGGCAGTTCCTGATGACGCCGGACAAGGCGAGCGAACTGATCAGCGGCACGATCGAAGCGGGAGAGTTCTTCCTGCGCCATGTCCAGTTCTGAACCGGGCGGAACGCCCCTGTTTCGAGTCCTCACCTGACCGGCTCCGCCCCCTAGCCCCGCGACCTCCAGGACCCGAATCCCATGCCACCGAAAGTACTGATCGTCGATGATCAGCCGTCGATCCTGACCATGGTGTCAGCGATTCTCGGCGACGAAGGGTACGAAACCGTCAGCACCGAGACCGGGTCGGAAGCGCTCACGCTCTACGAACGAGAGTCACCCGACGTCGTCTTCCTCGACGTCTGGCTCGCCGATCTCGACGGACTGCAGATTCTCGAAGCCCTTCGCGAACGCGATCCCGATGCGGCGGTCGTGATGATCTCTGGCCACGGAACGGCCTCGACCGCCGTCATGGCGATGAAGATGGGGGCCTGCGACTTCATCGAGAAGCCGCTCTCCTACGCCCAGGTCGTACAGGCTGCGGCCGGAGCCCTGGCCCGCCGCAGTCCCGAGACGGGCCCTCCGGCCCCGAGCATCGGGGACGATCGACTGGTCGAGACCGGAGAACTCAAGGTCCCGCCGCTCCTCCCCCTGCTGCGCGCCGGGAAACTCCGACAGCGCACTCTCCGGCAAAGTACCGTGGTCTACGGTCTGGGGCTTCATTCGGGAACCCGTACCGGGATGGCGCTCCAACCGTTGCCCGCCGAGAGCGGGATCCACATCGTGACCCTGCCCTCTCGAACCCATATCCCGGTCCACGTCTCGAGTGTGGCTGATACGGACTACGCGACAACGCTATCGCGTGAGGGTCAAGAGATCCGTACCGTCGAACACCTGCTCTCGGCGCTCCACGCCTACGGAGTGAGCAATCTCCTGATCAAGGTCCACGGCGAAATCCCGGTTCTGGACGGGTCGGCGATCGAATTCTGCGATCTTCTGGAAGAGGTTGGTCTCATTGAGCAGGACGCTGCCCTGCCGGAGTTGGTCATCGACCGGCGCTACGAAGTCGGCAACGGCACGAAGAGCCTGGTCATCGAACCCGCCGACACCTTCTCCGTGAGCTACACCCTGAGCTACCCCCCGCCGATCGGCGACCAGTTCCACGAGTTCACCCTGAGTTCGCCGGCAGCGTTTCGGGCGGAGATCGCCCCCGCCCGTACGTTCGGTTTCATGCGCGACGTCAAGATGATGAACGAGCTGGGTCTCGGCTCCGGCGGTCGACTCGACAACTTCATCCTGGTCGGTGAAGACAATGTCATCAACACCGAACTGCGGTTTCCCGACGAGTTCGTCCGCCACAAGATCCTCGACATCGTCGGCGATCTCTACCTACTGGGCTACCCCATTCGTGGCAAGGTCACGGCCCGGTTCACGGGACACCGGGACAACATCGCGATTTTGCGCGAAATCGTCGGCGCTACTGCCCGAAGTTGATGGCGCCGGGATTGCCTCCCTGGGTCGGAGGCGGGGGGTCGTCGAACACGACGACGTAGAGTCCGATGGCCAGAGCCGCGGCCCCGGCCACGATGAGCCCGATCTGGCGGCCGAACTGAAACCCCGCGGCCAGAGCCAGTGTGACTCCCACGATCCCCAGGATGCGGATCTTGAGAGCTCGGCGAGCCCCCTCGGCTCCGCCAGTCAGTTCGCAGCAGCGCTTGTACTTCTCGCCACTGCCGCACGGGCAGGGCGCGTTCCGCGGTACCGCGGTCGACACTAGACGGCCTCCAACAGTCCGTTCAGGATCTCGCGATCACCGGGGTCGAGCTCCCCGAACTCCACGCCGACCTCGTACCGCTGATCCTCGGCCTGTCGGGAGTACACGACACGGGCCCGCGCCTGAACCACCCGCTGCTCCACCGAGATGAGAAGCTCGAGGATTTCCCCGGCGTCGATCGGCTCCCGACTCAGGAAGCTGCAGCCGCCAAGACTCAGGGTTCGAGTCGGAACAAAAGCCTCGTCACCGTCGCTCGTCTCCTTGACCAGCACGGCGTTGCGACTGGGCACTCTGGGGAATCTCCGACTCTCGTCGTTGGGCATGCCACCTCCTCGCAGCGTTGGATCTCCTGCCCGAACTCTACTCCACGGCCCAGGTGGGCGGCAAGGAATCTCACCACTCCCGACGACGTGCAGCGGCCCACCGTCCAGGGAGTTGGCCCGCCCTCGCGGGGTCGGCACCGTGGCCGGAGCCAGACGCCAACTCAGGGAACGACTTCGAGCCGTGCGACCGCTCGGAAGCCCCGGGGCAACCGACTTCCGCGGCGCGCCCGAGCTGACAGGAAACCGTCGAGATCCGAGCCCTTGAGGTTCAGGTAGCGCTTCCCCGAGTGCACTCTTAGCGTCTCTTCCCGGGTGAACACCACGACCTGCAGCAGCTGTTCGGTCTCGGCGCGGCTGCGCGGAATGCCGAGGATCTTGACGCCCTTCCCTTTGGCCAGACGCGCCATTTCCTGGACTGGGAACACGTTGAGGTATCCCTCCGTGGTCACTGCGGCCATGAGGTCGTTCTCGAAGTCCGCCACCGGTACCGGCGCCAAGGCCCTCCCCTCTCCCTTGACGGTCAATCCGGCCTTGCCGTTCGACTTTTTCGTCGTCAGATCGCCCAGGCGCGCCACGAAGCCGTAGGACTGATCACCGGCGACGAGGAGCAGATCGTCGTCGGCCCCCATCGCCACGCCGACGATCGAGGCCCCGGCAGGCAGAGTGAGACTGCTGGTCAGTGGTTCTCCCTGGCCTCGCGCCGACGGCAGCGTATGGGCGGGCAGGTTGTAGATGCGTCCCGTCGAGTCCAGAAAGACTGCGTTCTGGTTGCTCCGACCGCGCGCACTGTGGAGGTAGCCATCTCCCGACCGGTACGACAGTTCCTCGGGATCGATCTCGTGCCCCTTGGCCGCTCGAACCCATCCGCGCTCCGAGATCACCACCGTGACCGGCTCGGAGGGGACCAGTGCCGACTCGTCCATCGCCTTGGCGACGGCGCGCTCCACGATCGGCGAGCGCCGCTCATCGCCGAAGGTCTCGGCGTCGGCCAGCAACTCCTCCTTGACCCGACGCTCGAGCCTGGCCTTGGAGCCCAGGATCCCGCCGAGTTCATCCCGTTCCTGCATCAGTTCGTCCTGCTCGCCGCGAATCTTCATCTCCTCGAGTCGCGACAGGAACCGTAGTTTCAACTCGAGAATCGACTCGGCCTGGGCGTCGGTCAACTCGAAGCGCTCCATCAGAACCGGTTTCGGCTTCTCCTCGCGGCGGATGATCGCGATCACCTCGTCGAGGTTGAGAAACGCGACCAGAAACCCCTCGAGGATGTGCAGGCGGGCCACGACCTTGTCGTAACGCCACTGGAGTCGACGTCGTACCGTCTCGGTACGAAACTCCAACCACTCCGCGAGCAGACTGACCAGGTCGAAGAGACGTGGACGACCATCGAGGCCGATCACGTTCATGTTGACGCGGTAGGTACGCTCGAGATCGGTGGTCGCGAAGAGGTGCGCCATGACCGCCGCGCGATCGACCCGATTCGAGCGCAGAGAGATCACGAGTCGCGTCGGATTCTCGTGGTCCGATTCGTCGCGCAGGTCGTCGACCCAGGGCAACTTCTTGGCTCGCATCTGGGCGGCGATCTGCGTCAGCACCTTGTTGCCCGACACCTGGTACGGCAGGTGCGTGACCACCACATCGGTATCTTCGATCTCGAACGCCGCCCGCATCCGTACCGAGCCGTTGCCGCTCTCGTAGAGAGACCGAATCTCCTCAGGGGACGAGATGATCTCGGCCTCGGTGGGATAGTCGGGCCCCACGAGATGGACCAACAGATCGTCGAGGCTCGCCTTCGGGTGGTCGAGCAGGTGTACCGTCGCCGCCACCAACTCGCGCACGTTGTGGGGCGGAATGTCGGTGGCGAGGCCGACGGCGATCCCCGAGGCCCCGTTGAGCAACACGTGGGGCAGGCGCGACGGCAGGACTCGAGGTTCCTCGAGGGTCCCGTCGAAGTTGGGCTGCCAATCGGCCGTGCCCTGCCCGAGTTCGGAGAGCAAGGACCGCGCGAAGCGGTCGAGGCGCGCTTCGGTATAGCGCATGGCCGCAAAGGACTTGGGGTCGTCCTGCGAGCCCCAGTTGCCCTGACCGTCGACCAGCGGATACCGGAAACTGAAGGGCTGGGCCATCAGGACCATCGCCTCGTAGCACGCCGAATCACCGTGAGGATGGAACTTGCCCAGTACGTCACCCACGGTCCGAGCTGACTTCTTGTACTTGGCCCCGGCCGCCAAACCCAACTCGCTCATGGCATAGACGATCCGACGTTGCACCGGTTTGAGGCCATCACCGAGGTGGGGCAAGGCCCGATCGAGAACCACGTACATCGAGTAGTCGAGGTACGCCTTCTCGGTGAAGGTAGCCAGGGGCAGGGTCTCGGTATCCGTGGGCAGCATGCAAGTCCTCTAAGTTGGCCGCCCCCAGCGGGCAACGGGGGTTCGACAGAGCGCGTATCCTAACGAATCGGACACCGCGTTCCATGGGAGAATACGACAGCATGACCAACCCGAGGAATCCTCCCCCTGTTTGGCTCGAGCTGAGGGTTCCTCCCGTCCTCGTACTCGTCGTGACCGCCGGCTTGATGCGATGGACCGCCCGTCCCCTCGATCGGATTCCGCTCGGCCCCGAGATCGAGCAGACCCTTGCTCTTCTGTTCCTGGCCACCGGGATCGTGGTCTCGCTCGGTGCGCTCTGGTCCTTCCACCGATCGAAGACGACGGTCGACCCGACCCGGCCGAACCGCGCTAGCCAACTCGTGACCTCCGGCGTGTTCCGGCTTTCGCGGAACCCCATCTATCTCGGAATGGTCTGCCTCCTGGTCGCCTGGGCCTTCCGCCTGTCGTCACCACCGACGATCCTGTTCGTCGGTCTCTTTGCGCTCTATATGAGCCGGTTCCAGATCGTGCCCGAGGAGCGAGCCCTGACCGAGCGATTCCAAGCCGAGTTCGACGCGTACTGCCAGCGAACGCAACGCTGGCTCTAGACCAGCGTCGCCGAGGTTCGGTGGCAAGGGCCGCTCGCGAAGCGCCCGACTGCCAAGGAGCAGCGACGCAGGCAAGGCGGGGCCATGGGTCTACTGTCCTAGAGAACTCCCGACAGCACGTCGAGGAAGAGACTCGCGATCGATGTTGCCACCGCTACAGACCACTCCGACTCGACGCCCGGCCACGCGAACCCGTTTCTGCCAGAGACCAGCCAAGGCAACCGCCCCCGCCCCCTCGGCCAGATTGTGGGTCGTGCGGTACAGACGCCGCATCGCTTCGGAGATCTCTTCCTCCCCGACCCGTAGGACCCGGGGCGCATGGGCCTCCACGACCTCGAGCGCCGCCGCGGAGGGGAGCCGACAGGCCACACCGTCGGCAAAGGTGTCGGCAGACTCTGTCGCCACGAGTCGTCCCGACTCGAAAGAGCGGTCGTAGCAGTCTGCGTTCGCCGCCACCACGCCCACGATCTCGACCGATCGACCGAGGGCTTGTCGAGCCGCCACACAGCCGGCAAAGCCGGAGCCGAGGCTCTCGCCAGCCTACGGGACCGCCAAAAGAACAAAGGGGTGCGGCACCTCTGCCACACCCCTAAGCCCCTGCGAGGTTCGCCGCGGCGAGCGGCTCTCCGCTACTCGGCGATGTTGTGCTCGAAGGCGTTCGCCGAGGCACGCACCGCCCGGCGCTCGGTCTGGGGCATGGGGATCAAGCCGGCATCCGACAGGTACCCCTCGTCGCCCATGGCCTTCTCGCTGGTGTACTCGGCCACGAACTTCTCGAGTCCCGGAACCACTCCGACGTGAGCGCCCTTGATGTACACGAAGAGAGGGCGCGAGATCGGGTAGTCCTGGGCCGCAATGTTCTCGAAGGTGGGTTCGACACCGTCGATGACGCTGCCCTGCACGGTGTCGGTGTTCTGGTCCAAGAAGCTGAAGCCGAAGATCCCCAGGGCGTTGGGGTTGGCGTTGAGCTTCTGTACGATGAGGTTGTCGTTCTCCCCGGCCTCGATGTAGGCACCGTCCTCACGAATCCCGTGGCAAATCGCCTTGTAGCGGGACTTGTCCGACTTCTTGAGAGCGCTGACCCACTCGAACGTCTTGCACCCACCCTCCATGGCGAGTTCGACGAAGGCGTCCCGGGTTCCCGAGGTAGGCGGCGGTCCGAGAACCTCGATCTTGACCTTGGGAAGACTCGCGTCGATGTCACTCCAGTAGGTGTACGGATTCTCGACGAGAGTTCCCTTGTCCGTCGGCAGTTCCTTGGCCAGAGCCCGGAACAGCTGCTCCCGAGTCAGGTTGTAGCGTGTTCCCTTCTTGGAGTTCGCAACCACGATCCCGTCGTAGCCGATCTGGATCTCGGTGATCTTGTCGACGCCGTTGGAGGCGCAGAGCTCGACCTCGCTCGACTTGATCGCCCGCGAGGCATTGGAGACGTCGGGATGGTCAGTGCCCACTCCGGCACAGAAGAGCTTGAAACCGCCACCGGTTCCGGTGCTCTCGATGACCGGGGTCTTGAAGCTCGAGGTCTTGCCGAACTGCTCGGCCACCAGAGTGGTGAAGGGATACACAGTCGAGGACCCGACGACGCGGATCTGATTGCGCTGGGCATGGACGGCAGAGGCAAGGACGAGAACGCCAAAGGCGAGGCTGCAAGTCCTGATGAGACGATTCTTCATGGGTTCGATCTCCTGAGACGTGGATTGCTGGGGGGCTGAAGTTCGGACCGATCGCGGCCGAACCGATCAGAGAGCACGACTGCGCTCTCGTCTCCCAAGGCATCCTAGAGAGGGCCAGTGGCGCATCGGCAACGCCAGGGTGACTGCGATGTGACAGGCCCAACGGCCCCACAAGCGGAGCTGGCTCTTGGCCCCTACGGCTGGGACTCGAGTTCCGCTGCTCTCAGGGATCTGACCAGGGGGCGGCCAGACTCAGGGGAACCAGAAAGAAGATCGACGATACGCCCAGCCCGAGCAGCGGAACCAACGGAGCGGCCTCTTGCACCGACTGGGGGTTCATCGACCAGAGGAGGTACAGGATCCCGGGAGGACCGATCCAGTAGAGCAATAGCAGCCGCCCCCGGAATCGTCGATCGAGACCACGACGACGGAGCAGGTAGACGTTGCCGAAACTCCATCCGAGGAAGGCTGCGAGACTGAACAACGGATAGAGCCCGAGGCTGAGAGCACCACTCAGCGAAATCCACTGGAGTTGGTGCACCAGCGCCCCCAACCAACTCGCGAAGAAGAGAGCGACCAGAATCGGCTCGAGTCGAGCCCACAACCCGACACCCTTCCCGCCACCACGCGGCCAGTCGGGAGGAGTCATCGTGGGACCGACTCAGCTACCTCCGCCGGCAAACTGCTCGTAGGCGTCGGCGCTCATCAACTCGTCGAGCTGCGCTGGATCGGAGAGCCGGATCTTCACCAGCCATCCGGCTGCGTGGGGATCCTGATTCACGATGGTCGGATCATCGGCCGCGGCCTCGTTGATCGCCACGATCTCTCCCCCGACCGGCGTGTAGACCTCGGCCACCGCCTTCACGGACTCGATGGTGCCGATCTCGTCGTGGGCCTCGAACGTGTCACCGACCTCGGGCAACTCGACGAAAACGACCTCGCCCAGTTCCTCCTGGGCGAACTGGGTGATGCCGATCTGACACACATCGCCGTCGACCTTGGCCCATTCGTGGTCCTTCGAGTAGAGGTAGTCGGCTGGGTACATCGTGCTCTCCTGGGGTGTGTGGGCCGCCCGTGGCGTCCCGAATCGATTGAGAAGGGTCTCGACCTCGAAAGCTCTCGGTCGAGCAACTGATGATCGTGGTGGAAGTGGATCGACGGAAGGATACCGCTCTTGGCGCACCCAGGTCGAGTTGCTGTCCTAGCGAGCCCTCTTGTAGAACGGGATCGGCACCGCGCGGGCCTCGACTTCGCGCTTGCGCACGGTGATCACGAGAGGATCGCCGTCCTCGGTGGAACCGGTTGGCAAGTAGCCCAAGCCGATCGACTTCTCGAACGTAGGACTCCAGGTCCCGCTGGTGACGACGCCCTCGGCACCACCTGAGGTCGCCAAGGCATACCCCTCACGGGCGATCCCGCGACCGACGACCTCGAAGCCGATCAGGCGTCGTGGAATGCCCGCTTCCTTCTGTCGCACCAGGGCATCCCGGCCGACGAAGTCGCCAGACTCGAGCTTGACGACCCAACTCAACCCCGCCTCCCACGGCGTGGTCGTGCGATCGAGTTCGTGGCCGTACAAGGCCATCGCCGCCTCTAGCCGCAACGTATCCCGCGCTCCGAGTCCTGCGGGAACAAGACCCTGCGGCGCCCCCGCTTCGAGAAGCGAATCCCAGACCGGTGGCGCCGCCTCTGGCTCCAGATAGAGCTCGAAGCCATCTTCTCCCGTATACCCCGTTCGCGAGATGATTGCGGGATGGCCGGCGACCTTGCCGGAAACGAAGCCGTAGTAGCGCACCGCGGCCAGATCCGAGTCGGTGAGCCCAGCCAGAATCTCGGCGGCCGCTGGCCCTTGCAGGGCGAGCAGCGCCGTATCGTCGGACCGATCCTCGATCGCTACCTCGGCGTCTCCCCGATGTTCGAGTAGCCAATCGAGATCTGCCTGGCGATTCCCGGCGTTGACGACCAGCATGTAGTCGTCCTCGGCAAAACGGTAGATGAGGATGTCGTCGACATAGGTACCGTCCTCGGTTAGGAGACCGCTGTAGTGGGCGCGGCCATCCGCCAGGCGACTGACATCGTTCGGAGTCATCCTCTGGAGGAACGAAGCCGCGTCGGGACCGCGAACCGAGAACTCCCCCATGTGAGAGACATCGAAGAGACCCGCCTGCTGACGGACGGCGCGGTGTTCCTCGATCAACCCTACGTACTGGACTGGCATCTGCCAGCCGGCGAACTCGACGATCTTCGCCCCTGCCCGCTGGTGACACTCGTACAACGGGGTTCGGCGGCTCTCAATGCTGTTGCTCATGGCGGCATCTTACTCCGGCCCCACCTCCCGTGCGACCCCCTAAATCCCCCGTTACCAGGTGGTTTCGGCGCTTCGAAAACCGATGGGTTCCGCGACGACTTCGAAGACCCTTCACCGCGCCCCGCCGCCGGTGGTCCTCCAGCCGACCAGCACCCACTGTCTCGACAAGAGAGAAACCTATAAAGCCCTTAGAATGAGTTACTTGCGAATGCCTGCACAATCCCTTGGTCAATGTGCTCTAAGGGTTTGTTTTCTCGCCACTTAGGCGCCGAGGCCCCCCGCTCTTCCACAGGGTTTTCCACAGCGTTTGCGGATCTCTTGCGCGGCCGATCACCCCCTCCGGCCAAGTCACGAATCTGCATGACTTTGGAGTCGTCCGGGCGGCTTCCGGCGACTCGGCGAATGGATCTCAAGCCTCGGCCGATCGACCCACGGGATGGCGAACGTCGCGCGCTTCGAGGTAGTAGATGACGTCTTCGGCCACGTTGGTCGCGTGGTCGGCGATCCTCTCGAGGTTCCTCGAGATGAGGAGGAGCTGCAGGGCTCGATTCACGTTCTCTGAGCGATCCTGCATGATGGCGACCAGTTGGCGGAAGAGCTCGCCGTACAGGGCGTCGACCTCATCGTCGGCCTCGCAGACCTCCTGCGCCAGAGGAACAGACCTTCGCACGAGGGCGTCCAGACTCATCCGTACCATCGACCGAACCCGCTCGAGAAGGCTCGGTAGATCGACGAAGGTCTCGAAGGGAGACTCGGAATTGAGCCGCACCACGGCCTTGGAGATGTTGACGGCACAGTCACCCATACGCTCCAGATCGCCGACGATCTTCTGGACGGCGACCACGAATCGGAAGTCAGCCGCTTTCGGATCGCGCAGGGCCAGAATGGCGAGACAGGCTTCGTCGATCTCCTTCTCGAGGCTGTCGACGCGTTGGTCGGCTCGCTGCACTCGACCCGCCAGCACCGAATCGCGTTCGGCGAGAGCGCGACCGGCATCCGCGATCATCTCCTCGACTCGACCCGCCATCTCGAGGAGCTGGGTGCGAACCTCGTCCAGCTCCTGATCCAAGTGCTTCATCATTATCCTTCTCCTCGGTACCTGGAACCCGCCGCTCAGGAAGCGACGGCGGCGCGGCGTATGCGGTAGCCAACTCCCATGACGGTCTCGATGATCTGAGCCGAGGGATCGAGCTTCTTCCGCAGTCGCCGAATGTGTGTGTCGACGGTGCGACTGTCGACGTCTTCGGCGTATCCCCAAACGTCGGACAGCAAGCGAGCCCGGGTCTGCGTCCTACCCCGCCGCTCGAGCAGAAGGGCCAGGAGCCGAAACTCGGTGGGAGTCAGTTGCACCTCGTCGCCGTCGAGAAAGACCTGGTGACCCTCTGGGTCCAGTCGGACCGGTCCGACTTCGATCCAGTGCGCATCTTCCGCCCCAGACGCCGGTTGCGCCGTGACTCGGCGGAGTACGGCCTTGATCCGCAGCACCACCTCCCGGGGGCTGAACGGCTTGCTGATGTAGTCATCCGCACCCAACTCGAGGCCCACGATGCGGTCGACTTCCTCTGCCTTGGCGGTCAACATGAGCACGGGCACGGTCGCGAGGCGATCGTCCCGCTGCAGTCGCCGCAAGACTTCGAGCCCGTCGATGCCCGGCAACATCACGTCGAGCAGAATCGCGTCGGGAGTCGTCTCCTGGAGCCCAGCCCAGGCGGCATCGCCGCTCGCGTAGAGGTCGACCGAATAGCCGGCCCGCTCCAGATGAAACTGGAGTACCTCGCGGAGAGCTTCCTCGTCCTCGACCACGGCGACGCGTTCGTCACTCATGCTCGAAGGCTACCACCAGAATGTGTCGACCAAGTGACATTTCAGACGCCGCCTCGCGTGCTAGACTGCCGGACGACCGAAGCACCAAAACCGAGAGATCGATGGTTCAGACCCCGGACCCATCCAACCAGATAGAGCTCGACGAGCTCACCCGTCTAGCGAAGCGATTCGTCGAGGCCAAGCTCTACGACCAGGCGGTCCATCTCTTCGAGATGGCGCAGGCCCTGGACCCCAAGAACATGGGGGTTCAGCTGGGCTTGGCTCAGGTCAAGCGGCTCGCTCGCAATACGCAGCGGCCGACACCTCGACGACTGCGCGACAGCGTTCGCGAGCAGATTCGACGCGATGCACTCGACGCGAAGCACTTTCTCGGTCTGGCCTATCTGTACCGCGACCGAGGCGACGAGGCCCGGGCCGAGGAGTATCTCGAGATCTCGGCCACCAAGGACCTCCCCAACCCCGCGCCACACAAGCTGTACGCCCGGATGCTCTTCCATCGCCGGGAGTTCTCGCGCTCTTTGGTCCAGCTGCTCAAGGCACGAAGGTACAACCCGTTCGATCGTCAAGTGGCGGTTCTGATCGGCCGAGCTCGCCACGAGTTGGGGGACTTCGAAGGTGCCTTGGCGGCCTTCATCGATGCCTTCCTCCTGCTGCCCGAGT
The DNA here is from genome assembly GCA_030429235.1 of Thermoanaerobaculia bacterium. GTDB lineage: Bacteria > Acidobacteriota > Thermoanaerobaculia > Multivoradales > JAIOJS01 > JAIOJS01. The sequence goes on from JAUIDB010000003.1 coordinate 36,518, forward strand.
CCGACCGGGAAGAGGCCGGTCTGCTGCGTACCTGGATCCAGGACTTGCGAGATGAGCTGGACTGGGAGAACGACCGTCTCACCGATCTGTTCCACCGCCGACGCGAGGAGTTGCGCATCCTGTTCGATCGCCTCGAATGGCATCGAGAGCGGTTCCACGAGGCGCAGCGGGTGGAGGTCGGTCAGCGCGACGTAGGCCGAGGCGATGGGCGCATCGACATGGCGGCCCGACTCCGGCAGCTCGACCCCTGGGGCCACCTCAACGACGAGCAGGTCTTCCTCCTCACCGCAGCGGCCCACGAGGAGGAGGTAGCGCGGGGCGAGCAGATTTTCGCTCACGGCTCGGCCGGCGGGGACATCTACGTCCTGGAGAAGGGTGAGATCACCATCCAACGCAGCACGCCGTACGGCGACTATCCGCTGGGCATCCTCAAGACCGGAGAGATCTTCGGCGAAGTCAACTTCATCACCCCAGGCGAACGGACCGGCGACGCCGTGGCGGCCCAGAACTGCCAGTTGATCCGCTTCGATGCCGCCACCTTGCAGAGAGTGCTCGAGAAGCATCCCAAACTCGGGGTGCAGGTCTACTGGAGCTTCTGGCACAATCTGGCCTTCAAGCTGCGCTGTACCAATGAGCAGCTCAAGACCTTCTTCGCCGACGAGCGCTCCTCGCAGGAACTCCGACGGCAACGCGCCGCGGGAGCCAGTGGCGAGCATGTAGCGGTCGCGCCCGAAGCCAAAGTCCAGCTGTTCCAGGAACAGGGACTGTCGGCCAACGAACTCCTCGCCCTCTCCCGATTTGCCACCGAGCGCACCTACGCCGCCGACGAGGTACTCTTCCACGAGGGCGATGACGGCTCCGAGATGTTCATCGTCGTCCACGGCAAAGTCCGCATCTCGAAGTTCATACCCGGAGGAGGTGAGGAAGCCCTGGCGATCCTCTCCCGCGGGGAGTTCTTCGGCGAGATGTCCCTGATCGACGGCCAGCCACGCTCAGCCGATGCCCGCGCCCATCATGGCCCGGCGACGGTGATCGCGCTGGAAGAGGGAACGATCCGGGACGTCCTCGCGGTAGACCCCAAGGCGTCGCTCGAATTCCTGCAGCTGCTCTGCCGACTGATCGCCGAACGCCTCCGTCAGATCGACGACAAGGTCGTGAGCTGGCGCATCATGTCGGGTCAGTCCTGACGTTCTCGCCAGAACGACGAACGGGTCGAGCCCCCGCGGAGGCTCGACCCGAAACGACGAGACGATCGATCGTCCCGCAGCGTCAGCGAAGGCTTCTGGTTAGAAGTCCACCTGCCAACGCCAGAGGATGAAGTCGGCGTCGCCTTTGTCCTCGACGTCGGCCATCACGTAGTTGATCATCATGCGGGTGGCAGGGTTCACGTACCAGTTGAGGCCGACGGTGATGTCGGTCTGCTCACCACCCTGGATCCCGGCGTCGCTGAGATCGAGACTCGAGAACCGGACCGCGACCTCCCAGGCGCCCGACCCACCGTCCTTGGAGAGACTGTCGCTCGGCTTCTGGCGATCGAAGGCCCCAGCGCTACTCTTGTAGCGGCGATGCTCCCCCGTGAGGTAGTACCCTGCCTGCGCGTAGTACCCCGAGAAGGTCGGGTCTCCGACCCCGGGAGCGTCGACGTCGGTCTGCATGTACTCTGCTGCGAACCAGAGCGGACCGAACACACCGGCGAACTCGGCTCCCAGCAGGGTCGCACCGTCACCCGCAAACGACCCAGTGTCGACGAAGCGGTTGGCGAAGTGTGACTCGGGGCGGGCACGATAGCGCACCGATCCGTCGCGATCCTGGATCGACGCCGCGAAACCGAGGTGGATCATCGTCTCTCCCTCGTCCTCGAACAGGGGCCGGAAGGCGACGCGCCCGGTGTAGTTCATGTTGTCCTCGCCGGTGCTGACCCCGAAGCCGTCGGCATCGTAGAACGCTCCCGCACCCCAGTTGAGGCGGTCACCGGAGTTGCCATGCACCCCGATACCGGAGTTGCGACTCGGGGAGAAGGCCTCGACCGGTAGCGAGCGTTCGAGGAAGGCCAAGTACTTCGAAGACGTCAATTCCTCGAGGGAGAAGTACTCCTTGAAGTGACCGAAACGGACCGAACCCCAGTCGTTCTTGAGTCCGATCCAGACGTCCTTGAAGTCCGCGTCGCCGCCAGCGAAGTCGTATTGCGCCTTGAACTCGACCCGCTCGTAGATCGTGCCGGAGAAGAAGAGTCGGGCTCGTCGGAACTCGAAGCCGTCTCCCTGGTCGGCGAGATCATTGTCGACGGACGCGAACGTGTAGTCGGCCTGGATGCGGCCACCGAACTTGAGTTTGAAGGCCTTGTCAGCCGACTCGATCTTGTGACCGTTGCTCCACTTGGCGGTCCAGGAATCGTCGGCCTGCACTGCGGGAACGGCCAGCAGCGATACGGTGAGAGCCGCCGCTGTGCGTCGGGCGAGCCTCATGAGCTGGGTCGATTGCATCTCGGTTCTCCTCTCGAGAAGATGTCTACGGGTGTCAGTATCAAAACCCCAACCCAGGGTCGGGTTGGGATGGCGCCGATCAAGTTCGGTTCCGAGGCTGGATACTAGGAACGGCTACCAACGATGGTGCGGCGCGGTGGTGACATCGATGTCACGGGACGTTCAGGGTCCTTTCCCGACGCAGGAATCGAGAAGTCGAGCCGTGACCCAGCAACCCCTGTTTCCGATCAGATCCCGACCGTAACCATCAAACTGGCGGGCCTCAAGTGTCGTCGAAGGGCCGCCGTGACGTCGTCGGCAGTGGGACGACACAGTCGCTCTCGACACCAGACGAGATCGTCGATCGGCCGGTCCCAGTAGAGGGCTTCGGCCAGACGACTCGACCACTGTCGTGCGGTCTCGCGACGAAACGGCTCCCGTCCCAGAAGGTAGGCTCGTGCCGCTTCGACTTCGTCGGCGGTCATCCCCTGCTCCAGGGCCCCGAGGAGTTCCTCTCGCACGGCGGCTTCGGCCCGATCCACGGTCTCGACCGACGTACCCACATAAAACGTGGCGCGCCCGGGGTCGGTCGCGGCATCCTGGACCGTAGCCGCCGTCGCGGTATAGGCCAGTCCCTCTTGCTCGCGCACTCGCTGGGGAATCCGTCCCGTGAGACCGGCTCCAGCTCCGAGGACCACTCCTGCCAACTCCAACGCCGTCTCGTCCGCGTGCCACCGGGGCACGGTCAGTTGACCGAGAAAGAGATGCGCTTGGCCTTGCCCCCCGACCCGGCGCTCCTGACGCTGCCCCGCGGCGGGCGGCGGCGAGGGCGGTACGACCGCCGCGCCGTCACCTGCGGCCATCTCGCCGAAGTGATCACGAACCCAGCGCTCGACCTCCTCTTCGTCGATCCGCCCCGCCACCGTCAGCAGGACCCCTCGGTGCCGTGACGCCGCATGGAAGACCGACAGCGCCTCGGGGCGCAACTCCGGCAGGGCCTCGAGGGTACCTTGAGGGGGGCGCGACCGAGGGTGCGGTCCGTAGAGCTGTTGCAAAAACGCCCACCATGTCGCCGAGTCGGGAGGATCGTAGAGAGCGGTGAGCTCGCCCCGGCCACGGCGCACCAACCAGGCGAGCCGATCGGCCGGGAAGGTCGACTCGTAGAGCAATTCGTGGCCCCACGAGAGCAGGGTTCGCCAATCGGTACAGAGCCCGTCGAGCGCGACCCCGTGGACCTCGGTCCCGCTGAAACCACGCACCGCCGCCCCCAGGTCCTCGGCGTCTTCTGCGATCGAGAGCCACGTCCGCCGAGCGGTACCCTCGGTGAGCATCCGTCCGCAAGCCCAGCCCAGGCCAGGCTGCGGCTCGGCTCGCTGTCCGCCCCGGACCCACAGCCGCACCGATACCACGGGGGCCCCCTCGACTCGCCGCACCCGAAACCGCGGGCCCGTTCGGCTCATCCGTCCGCTTCCTCGGCGTCGGGCCAGGACCAGCCGACGACGTGGGGTTGGCCGAATCCTCGCCGAACCTCCTCGGTCAGTTGATCGGGCTCCACGGCCAGGGTTGCCTCGAGTTGCCGTTCGACGAGGTCCTCGTCCCCGATCAACGCCAGTCCGAGACCGAGGCTCAAGGCGACGTCGTGCACCTGGTCGTGCGCGAAGATCCAGCCGCTGGTCTGCAGACGTTGCGCGCGTGCGAGCTCTGCCCTGGGAACAGGTTCTCGGCCCAATCGATCCAGTTCCTCGAGAACGATGCTCTCGACCCTCGATCCGTCGGCCCCGGGATCGAGCTCCGCGGCCACGGTGAGCGTGCCATTGCCTCGACTCTCCGTCAGATCGGCCGTAACCCACTGGCAGAGTTCGAGATCCTCCACCAGGATTCGATGCAGCCGGCTGCTCCGCCCGCCCGAGAGCACGCCGCAGGCCAGACGCAGGGGCGGCGCCGCCGCATCGTCGGCCGACGGCCCGGGCAGGGCGAGGAGAAACCGCGGGACGCGGCCGCGATGGCACTCGATCCGCGAGGTGTGTGCCGCGGCCGACGGGGGATCCTCTCGTTCGGTCGGCGCGGTCGACGCCTCGATCGCGCCAAACCGTCGTTCGACCTCGTCGAGAGCCGAAGCGTCCACGCCGCCGGCCAACACCAGGACGGCCTGGTCGGGACGGTAGTGGCACCGGTGGAGAGATCGCAACTCGTCCGCTCCCAAGCCGGCGAGCGACTGCCTCGTTCCGAGGATCGGGCGACCGTACGGATGCCCGGCAAACAGCCGACTGACCACGGCCTGATCGAGCGCTTCCCAAGGGTCTGCTTCGACCATCGCGAGTTCTTCCAGGATCACCTTGCGCTCCGATGCGACTTCCACGGGGTCGAGGGTGAGGCCGCGCATCCGGTCCGCCTCGATCGCCAAGCCCTGCCGCCAATGAGGTGGAGAGAACTTGAAGTAGTAGGCCGTAGCATCCTGGCTGGTGAACGCATTGTTCTCACCCCCGAGCGACTGCGTCAATCGGTCGACGTCTCCCGGCCCGTAGTCGGCAGAGCCCTTGAACATCATGTGCTCCAGGAAGTGGGCCCCGCCGAACTCGTCGGGTCCTTCGTCGGCGGCACCGAAGCTGTACCACAGGCAGGAGCTGACCACCGCGGTGTCCGGCACCGAGACCACCAGTACCGACAGGCCGTTATCCAGTCGCCGCCGAAACCGCTGCCGGGGCAGAATGGGGAACAGTTGGTTCGTCAACGCATTCGCAACACGACCGGGGTCGCGCCAGCGCCGTGCTCCGCGACCACTCGGTACGTCACCTCGCGGTGCCCCTGCCGGCGAAATCGCACGTAGTACTCGCCCGGGCCCGGCAGGTCGTAGACTCGCGCGTCCTTCTTGCCGGACCACTCCTCTGCCCTACCGATCGAGATGAATCGGCGCTCGGTGACCTCCTTGATCAACACGAAGGTATCCGAGGGCGTCACGTCGAAGCGCAGCGAGAGTGTCGTCTGCAGCGTCTGCTCCACCGGCAGGACCTCGATCTCGGGCTCGGGTTCCGGCTCGGGAACCACTTCGGGCTCGGGTTCCGCCACTTCCGGCACCTCCGAACGGCTGGGTACCTGGTCGTCGCGTGGTTCCGCCTCGTTCCGCGGCTGGTGGGTCGCCGTTGGGGATCGGTCCTCGATCGGTGGCTGCCGTGGCTCGATCGGCCCGGAACGGTCCGGCGACTCGACGGTGTTCTCGGGGCCGGCCTCCGACTCCGTCTGGCTCGCTGACTCTCCGCGGTCCGCCCCCGGGTCTTCCAAGGGTCGGGTCGCACTGAGCGCTCCGGTCGCGCTCTCGACTCCGCCGGGTCCATCTTCGGCCGGGTCGAGTTCGCGCCACTCGGCGGCATCCGGCTCCTCGGACGGAGCTGCAGTCTCCGCCGGTGCCGAGGCGTTTGCGGTCGGCGGCTCGTCGGCGTCCGACTCCGTCTGGGCGGTCAGATCGGGTTTCGGCGGCTGCACGAAACTGCGCCAGGCGAAGAACCCTCCGACCGCCACCAGAGCCAGGACCAGCAGCGCTGCGAGGAGGAACAGGACTCGAGGTGCGTTCGACGACGAAGCCGGCACCGCGGGCGCTGGCGTGGGGGGAGGAGTGCTGCCGATCTGGGCTGTTTCCCGGGAGGACAGCAACGACGTCGCCGCCGTGTCCATCTCCACCGCGGGCGGCGACGGGGGTGGAGGTGGAGGCGGGGGTGTCGCGGCCGATGGAGGCGCGGGCGGTGGCGTGGGGATCGGCGTGGCCCCCGAGCCCCGCGAACCGCTCGCCGCCGCAGCCCGGCGAGCCGCCACCTGGGCCGCGGTGCCCGCCGCCGGGGAGTTCAAGAGGTCGCTCGGTAGCTCCCTTTCGCACTCGGCCAGTGCCTGAGCGAACTCTCCGCCCGAGGCGTACCGGTGTGCCGGATCCTTGTGCAACAGCCGCGTGACGACCCGCGCCAGGTTTGGCGGCAACTCCGGCCGCGACTCGCTGAGAGGCTGCGGCTCGGTGCTGAGAATCTGGTAGACCAGGGTGGTGATCGTCTCGCCCTCGAACGGGCGTAGTCGAGTCAACATCTCGTACACCACGACCCCCAGCGAGAAGAGGTCCGATCGGCCGTCGAGCGGCTCCCCCCGAACCTGCTCGGGCGACAGGTAGTGGGGGCTCCCAACCACCGAGCCGGTTTGCGTCAACTCGGTCTGCCCCACCATCTTGGCGATTCCGAAGTCGCTGATCTTCACCTGGCCCTGCTGGTCGAGCAGGATGTTGGCGGGCTTGATGTCGCGGTGGACAATGCCCTGGCCATGGGCAGCGTCGAGCCCCTCCGCGGCCTGTCGAGCGATCTGCAGCACCTCCCGAACGGTCAGAGGTGGTGTGCCCCGCAGCCGCTGTGACAGGTCGACCCCGTCGACAAACTCGAACGCGAGGTAGAACACGCCTTCCGACTCGCCGGCGTCGAACAGGGTCACGATGTGCGGGTGGAGCAGGCGACCGGCGGCTCGAGCTTCGCGCACCAAGCGCTCCTGCAGTTCAGCGACATCGTGCCCACCCCCGGCGACGATCCGCACCGTCTTGATCGCCAACCGACGGCCGATCTGCGGGTCCTCGGCGAGGTACACCTCCCCCATCGCTCCGGCTCCGAGGAGCCGCTCGATGCGGTAGCGGCCCAGCTGGGCGCCGGGTTCGAGGGCCACGCGGTCCCTACTCCTCGGACTCGCTCGGGTCCGAGTCCCCTGAGTCGTCGCCTTCGGCCCCGATCAGCGCTCCCGATTCCCAGGGCGAGGAGTCGACGTCGGAGTCCTCACGGCGTTGCAGCAACTCGCGCGCCGTCTCCAGCTGCTCCTCGCGAACCTCGATGCGAACCTCCCCCAGGGGGTTCACGACGACCGGAAACTCGTGCGAGAACACCGACTCGACCACGCAGTCGACATCACGATTCCGAAGGTACCCGGCGATCAGCTCGGCCTCCTCCTCGGTCCCAACCACTTCGAGTGTTTCCCAGCCTTCCGCCATCGCCCCCTCCTTACCTGTTCGGTCGTCCGATACCCTGCAATCCTACCTCGACCCCCGACCCCGAACCGGCCTCGGCGGATTCGGGCAGCGGCGCGGGTTCCAACTCGTGGCCGCGTCGCGGCAGGCGGTGGTGGGCCACCGGACGAAACTCTCCCCGATCGATGTCCCACCGCAAATTCGTGATCTCCAGACTGCGTTGGTCGACCCGGATCCAGTTGCAACTGTTGTGACCGGTCTCGTGCCCACGCCCTCGACTCGAGGTCGTCGTCCCCGAGTGCAGCACGACAACCGGATGCAAACCCTGGGGGTAGTACTGCTCCGAACTACCTAGGTAGGTAATGTGGTGGTGCCCCGAAACGACCAGGTCGGCCCCCTGCTGGGCCAGGATCTCGATCGCTTCGAACGCGTGGATCAGAACGGACTGCGTCTTGAACCGAGGCGGTGGAATCAAATGGTGGTGAGCAATCACCAGCTTGAAGGCCTCGGCCGGCGCTGCTTCCAACCTCTCCTCCAGACGACGAAGCTGAGCCAGCGTCAGCCGGCCCTCGGTGAGGGTCCAGCCATAGGCGGTGTTCAGCCCCACCACGAACAGCTCATCGTCCTGCCAGGTCGGTTCGGTTTCGCGATCGAAGTGTCGACGATAGGCACCGTACGGCGCGAAGACGCGCTCCCAGACCCGGTAGAGCGGCACGTCGTGGTTCCCCGGCACCGCCACCACCGGGGCCGGCAGTCGGTCGACGAAGGTTCGAGCCCGCTGGAACTCAGAGGGTTTCGCGCGTTGGGTCAGATCCCCCGACAGCGCAATGAAATCGGGGGCCAGTCGTTCGGCCAGGCGCAACACTCCCTCGGCCCGATCGACCAGATGTTTCGGCCCGAAGTGGATATCCGAAATATGGAGGATCTGCCGCACGCAGGGATTCCTACCGGAGACGAGCGCAGCGCGCTCAGCGCTCGCCGAGGAACTGATCGACAGCTCCTTCGACCCGCGAACTCAGGAACGTACTCAAGGCCGTGATGATCTCAGTGCCGTGCCGACGACCGACGAAGTAGCCGACGGCCGTCGCGACCGCCAGGCTGGCCGTCGGGTAGCGGACGACCATCTCCTCCCATTCGAAGTCGTCCGGGAGAATCTCGTCCAGGACCTCCTCTGGGAAACCACGGTCCTGCATCGTTCGATACTCCGCGTCCACCTCGGGGTCCAAGGCCGCGTCGCTCAATGTCGGCTGGGACGGAAGATCAGTCCGAGAAAGAAGCCGATCAAGGCTGCGATCAGCACGCTGCGGCCAGGATTGTCCCGCACGTACTCGTTGACGTCGTCGCTCAGTTCGCCGAGGTCCTTCTGGACCCGGGAGTAACCATGCCGCAGGTTCTCGGCGGCGACGTTGTACTGCTCCTTGGCCTCTTCCATGCGCGCGCGGGCCAGTTCTTGGGCCTTCTCGGCTTCGCGCCGCATCTCCTCGGCCACCTTGCGGTACTTCTCTTCAGCCACGTGCTTCACCTCGGCGGCCTTCTCCTTTGCCTTCACTTTGGCCGTCTGCACGGTTTCGCTGATCTTCTCCTTGGCGGCGTCGATCGACTCGACTTTGCTGGCCATATCTTTCCTCCAATCAGTCCTGATGGACCCGGCCTCAGATTGAGGCCTGACGAGTCCGTGGGGGGCCTCGTGGCCCTGGTTTCAGTATATCCGAACCTCTCACCACATAGGCGCTGGGCCATGGTACGTTGACGCCCGCCGGACCGCCCCCGACCACGAGCGAGCCGGATCGGCCGCCAGACGAGTGTCGGCACGTCCCCACCGACCGACGCAACCTCCCCGACCCAGACTCGTAGGAGTCCCTCATGACCGAACACCACCTGACCGACCCTCAACTCGTCGCCAGTCGAGAGCGATTCGAACGTGCGTCACGACGAGCGCTGGAACTCTCCTCCAGTCTGTCGGCAGAACAGCTGAGTTGGAAGCCCGCGACCGATCGTTGGTCAGTGGTCGAGTGCATCGAGCATCTAAACGCCAGCGCCGAGGCGTATCGGCCCGGCCTCGAGGCTGTGCTCTCCCGAGCCCGTGACCAGGGCCCACGCCAACCCCCGTATCGACGAGGCACCTGGGTCGGTCGGTTCATCCTGTCGACGGTCCGGGACCATCCAGAACGGCGGGTCAAGGCCCCGGCCGTGTTCCTACCCAGCCGAACCGACCTGGAACCAGGACCGGTCTTCGAACGTTTCGAATCCATCCAGCACCGTTGGCTGGCCGCTCTGGACGCGGCCGACGGGCTCGACCTGGGGCTGCGTTTCGCTACGCCCGTCTCGCGATTCCTCCGCGTCAGCCTCGAACAGGCTTTTCTCATTCACAGCCACCACGAACTCCGACACCTCGACCAGGCGGAACGCCTACGACAGCTCCCGGAGTTTCCGAGCTAGCCGCGAACCCCTCGCCTGGGGAAGGAGCACAGTTCGGGTGCCCGTGCCCCTCGTGCGGCGCCCTGCCACCCCGGACGCACCGAGACCGGGCACGAGGACGATTGGGTCCGGGGTCGAGCGCCGGCCCGCCAGACACACTTCGGGGTGGCACTGTCACCCAGCTCCTCGGCTGGCTAGTCCAAGGGCTTCAGCCGATACCTGCGACCAGCCCAACGCACCTCGAGCCCCGCGGGGGTCGACAGCACCTCGACCACAGGCCTGGTCGCTCCCTCGACCTGAGGAGCAGGCGCCTCTTCACGCAACCGTTCACGAGCCTGTTCCACCACCTCACGAAACAACCGGTCGATCCCCTGCTGCAGTACACGCGCCGGTGTGAATCGGCCGACGAGTCCGAGGTCGACATCGAGTTCGAGGGCCAGGGTCGTTCCTTCGCCGTCGGGGGGTTCCTGAAAACGCCAGCTGAGATCCCACCGCTTGAGGCGACCCCGCAGCTGTCGCTGGTCGAAGCCCAGTGAGGTCGTGCGAATTTCGAGGCGTTGTTTCCACTCGCGACCCATCGAGTCCTGCACCAGATCCACGATCTGAGTCCCAGCCGATTGTTCGATCCGCCGTACGCTGCGGATCCCGGGAAACCAGTGGGGCCAGGCCAGCACCTCGGCGAAGAGGGCTCGTACGCGCTCGGGGGACTCCTGGAAACGGGCGTACTTCCGGATCACGACGACACCAGGCGATAGGTCGTACCGGCCAACCGGATCACCAGTCCATCGGCGTCCTCGAAGACTTCGAGGAGCGACTCGGTCACCTCGTCGCGTTGCCCCACCTCCCCGGCTTCCCAGCGCATGGCCCGAGCCTGCAGGGCCGACAGGCGCGACGAGATCATCTGCCGCCAGGAGCGGTGGGAGAAGGGCTCGAACAGCGAGCAGCGGTAGTGCAGATCGACCTCGACGCGGACCGCGGCCTCAGCCGGATGGAGGCTGATGCAACCTTCCAGGCCCCGATGCCGGATCTGGTCGGTTTGGTGGAGCCGAAGCGTGTGCTCGGAGTCGATCTCGATCACTTCGAGCACCAGAGGTGAACCGCCTCGCCTTTGCAGCTCGACGATGGCGACATTGCCTTCGCGGGCGAGCACTTCGACACCGCTGACCCCCGGTACCCAGGCTACGAAGGACGGATAGTCGGTCAGGGCCTGCCACACCGATGCCGGGCTGGCCTCCAGCCTCGAGCTGCGACGTACCCGATACTTCATCGATCCGGCTCCGAGTCCGGCTCGGCCGAAGTATCGAACCACAGCCGCACCAGTCGAGAGGGTAGCCGAAACCCCTCGACTACCAACCGTCGAGAGGCACGTTCCAAGCCACCGGGCCGCGACGGGTCGAGATCGTCGGCCAAGTGTCGACAGAGTTGGTCTCCCCATCTTGCAGCCCCTCCCAGTCCGCGCGTGCCGAGTCGGGCCCACTCGACCTGTTTGCGCAGCACCTCCGCCGGTTGGAGACGTCGAGATCGCGCGGTCGCCGCGGCCGCCGGTTCAGCGGCCGGTGAGGTCAATACCTGGAACTCCATCGTCTGGGCCGCCGCCTGCCCCCGGGCACCACGCTGCGCCGAGCGGAGTCTCGCGGCCAGGGTGGGCACGATGCACCAGGCGATCTCGGGATCGTTCCGCGTCAGGGAACGAAAGGCCTGACGGGTAATGAGCAGACACTCCGTGCGTTCCAGGGCACGCGCCGAGGCCGAGCGTGGCAGCTCATCGACCAGGGCGATCTCCCCCAGCAGATCACCGCTCGACAGGCGAGCCAGGTCCACCTTGCCCGCCCCTTCGCCGCGAAAGACCTCCACTCGGCCCTGGGTGATGACGAACATGCCGAGGCCGACAGCTCCCTCCTCCAGCAGCAGCTCTCCTCGTTGGAAGGACTGCGGCACGCAGGCCTTGGCAAGCTTCGCGAGGCGGCGGCGCGACAGGCGACCGAAGATTTCGGTGCGTCCCAGCGGCTCCACTCGGTCCGTCCACTTGCCCACTACACCAGCTCCTTCTTGAAGATCGCCGTCGCCACACTCATCCCGACCACGAAGAACGCGAGGAGCGCCCACAGCTCGGGTAGCTGGTCGAGAATGGAAGCTCCTCGCAAGAGGATTCCCTTACACAACCTGGCGTAGTGGGTCAGGGGCAGCAACTCGCCGAGCCACTGGGCCGGTTTCGGCATCGCCTCGAACGGAAACATGAACCCCGAAAGCAGAACCGAGGGGAGGAAGAAGAAGAAGGAGACCTGCGTCGCTTGGTACTGGGATCGCGTCAATGCCGAAATCACGAGTCCCAAGACCAGATTCGCCGCGATGAAGACGATCGAGGCCAACGCCAGATCGAGCGGAGAGCCGCGGAAGGGCACGGCGAAGAGTGCGATTCCGGCGCCCACGATCAACGCGATTTGAATGACTCCGATACCGATGTAGGGCAGGATCTTCCCCAGCATCAGTTCCAGACGGCGCACGGGGGTCGCGATCAAGAACTCGAAGGTCCCTCGTTCGCGCTCGCGGACGATGGCCAACGCCGTCATCAGGATCATGGTCGTCGTCAGGATCACCCCGAGCAAGCTGGGGACCACGAACAGCGCCGTTCGCAGTTCGGGGTTGAACAGGTCGAGGACCGCGAACTCGACCAGCCGCTGGCGTTCGAGATCCTCCTCGGACCCGAAGGTGTCGCGATCGATCGAAGCCCGGAGGGTACCCTCGGCCCCTTCGACGACAAAGGGCTGGAGACTCTGATTGATCACTCCCTGGAGCCCCTCGGCCGAGGCTCGCACGGCCCGCGCCAGCGTCGGGTCGGTCGCATCGACCAACACCGAGACCTTGGCCCCTTGGCCCCGATACCAGGAACGGGCGAAGTCCCCAGGTACCTCGATCACGGCCTGAACTTCACCGCGTACCAGAAGCCCATGAGCCTCGTCGCGATGGAGCGGCCGCGCCACTACGTCGAAGGTCTGGGTCGCTTCGAGCCGGCCCACGAGCCGCCGCGACACCTCCGAGTTCGATGCGTCGACCAGGGCCGTCGGAACGTGGCGCACGTCATGGTTGATCGCATACCCAAAAAGTGCCAACTGAACGATCGGCAGTCCGACCACGAATCCGGTGGTGAGCGGATCCCGAGCGAGTTGCCGCAGCTCCTTCCGCGCCACCGACACCACCCGGCGCACGGAGCCGACCAGATTCCCGATCGGACCCTTCACTCCGCCCCTCCGAAGTCCTCACCCAACGTCACCGCCACAAATACATCCTCGAGCGTCGCCTCACAGGGCCGCGAGCGAGTGCGAAAACGCGCTTCGGCGAGCCGGAGGTCGAAGCGCTGGCAGGCCTCTGCTGCTTTCGGGCCGTCCTCGACTAGCAATACGTGCGCCCGGTGCCCGAGTTGGGTCACACTGGCGATCAGAGGATCGGTCTGCAGGAAGTCGATGACCTCGGTCACGTTAGGAGCCTCGATCTCCAGCACCCGGTCCCGGAGCTGCTTCTCCAACCGCGCCGGCGAACCCTCAGCCACGAGACGGCCCGACATCATCATCGCCAGTCGATGGCAGCGGGTCGCCTCGTCCATGTAGTGGGTCGACACCAGGATCGTGGTTCCGGCCCCCGCCAGTTCGAAGATCTCCGACCAGAACTGGCGACGGCTGTCGGGGTCGACTCCGGCCGTCGGTTCGTCGAGCAGCAGCAACGCAGGCCGGTGGACGGTGGCCACCGCCAGGGCCAAGCGCTGCTTCCACCCCCCGGACAGGGTTCCGGCCCGTTGGTTCCGGCGCTCCGTCAGGCCGAGGTTCTCCAGCTGCTCCGGCACCCGGCGGCGGCGTTCACCCCGGGTCAGGCCGAAGATCTCGGCGGCGAACTCCAGGTTCTCCTGGATGGTCAGATCCTCGTACAGGGCGAAACGCTGAGCCATGTACCCCACCTGGTTCCGCACCCGGTCGGCATCACGAGGCAGGTCGAGTCCGAGAATCCTGATCGCTCCCCGGGTCGGCCGCATCAGCCCCATCAGCATCCGGAAGAGGGTCGACTTGCCCGCCCCGTTCGGCCCCAGAAAACCGAACACCTCGCCCTCTCGAATCGTCAGGTCGACTGCGTCGACCGCTACCAACGAACCGAACTTGCGGGTCAACCCCGACACTTCGACCAGTGGCCTCCCCCAGGAGGTCAGCTGCGTCAGTTCCTGGGTCGAGAGGACGTCCTGCTGTTTCACCGACGGATCACTCCGCCTCGGCGCGATCGGCCGCTTCGTCCGGCGCGGTACGGGCCACGGGTGGGTCCTCGACCGGCGGAGCGGTCTCTGGAGAGCCGGTTCCTCCAGGGGCCGGGGCCGGATGCGAGGCACCGTTGGGGCTCGCCGACGCCGTGACCTCTACGCGCGCCGGGAGGCCGGGCCGCAGCCCTCGTGGAGCGTCCTGTAGACGGATCCGGGTCTCGTAGACCAGATGGGCGCTCTCCCGTTCGGTGAGGGCGAAGTGCGGAGTGAAGTCCGACTCGCGAGCGATCTTCTCCACCACCCCGGCCAGGGTACCGTCGATCCCTTCGACCTCGACCCGCGCGCGATTGCCCAACTCCACTTTGCTGGCGACCCGAGCCGGCAACCAGACCCGCACGTAAGGGGCCTGATCTGCCAAGACCACCGCCACGACACTGCCGGCGGAGGTGCGTTCGCCGACCTCGAAGGGCAGTTCGTCGACCATTCCTCCCCCCCAGGAACGCAGAGTGAGATCCGCCAGGCGCTTCTGCGTCTGCACCACCCGGGCGGTACGCTCGGCCACCAGGGCCACCGCTTCGTCGCGCGCTCGCTGCGCCCGGTCGAGTTCTTGACGACTCGAGACGCGCGCTCGCTGGAGGCCTTCGATGCGCGTGAACTCTCGTTGTGCCTGGGCCTGCTGCGCCTCCGCGGCCGCCAGGGCCGCTTCGGATGCCGCCAGCTCTGCCTCCGCTACCGCGCTGTCCAATCGCACCACGACCTGATCGGCCGCCACCCGATCACCGATGCCTACGGGGATCTCAACGATCACCTCAGAGATCGGCGCCGCGATCTCGAGCGACTGGCGCTCCACGGTACCGACCAACTGGATGGTCTCCCCGCTCGATTGACAACCTGCTAATCCCAGTGCAAGAGCACCGATTCCTACGACCCAGCTGTTTCTGTTCACAGCGCGCATGGTAGCAGTCCGACCCAAGGGGAGAACAGGGGAACCTGTGACAGATTTCACGTCGATCTCGGGTCGGCTGTGCTACTGTCCGATCATTAACAACGCAGGAGCCATTGATTTGTCGTCAGCCGTTGACCCCACCGATATTCTCGAGCGCATCCAACGCGTTATTTCGACCGTCACCAACATCCCGACCGAGCGCATCTCCGCTACCTCTTCCTTCCGCGATGAACTCCAGCTGGACTCTCTGGCCATGCTGGAGATCGCGGTCGACGTGGACTACGAGTTCCGCCTCGGAATCGAAGATCTCGAAGACCGAATCGCCGAACTCCAGACCGTGCAGCACGTGGTCGATCTCGTCGCCTCTGAGCTCGCTGTTCGCGAGAGCCCGATCGCCTCTGAAGTCCCGGTCGGCTAGCCGTGGTCGAACTGCTGGCCACCGACCCGCGGGATCGCACGCGGCGTCCTCCGGTGGTGGTCACTGGCATCGGACCGGTGAGCCCCATCGGTACTGGCGTGGAGTCCTTCTGGACTGCCCTGCTCGAGGGTACCGATGGCGTGGCTCCGATTCGTTCGTTCGACGCCAGTCGATTCAAGGTCCGAGTCGGGGCCGAGGTCCATGATTTTGCGCCGACACCCTGGTTCCACCGGACCGATCCCGAACGCCGGGGTCGCGCGGCGCAGTTCGCGGTCGCCGCGACGCGGCTGGCGCTCGCCGATGCCGGTCTCGACGCGACCAACGGTCTGGACACCCGAACCGGAGTCGCCTTCGGCACGACCTCGGGGGAACCCCGTGAGGTCGAGAGGTTCAACGACGGCCTGCTCAGCGGGAGCGACGGCGCGACGGCCGCGGACCGCTTTCTCGAGCGTTACCCCTGCCACACCATCCCCGCCGCCGTAGCCACCGAGTTCGGATTCGCCGGGCCCAACGTGCAACTACCCAATGCCTGTGCCGCCGGGAACTACGCCCTGGCCCGCGGCCTGGACCTACTCCAGAGCCGCCGCGTCGACCGCATGGTCGTGGGTGGCTCGGACGCCTTCAGTCGCATCACCTTCAGTGGATTCGCCAGGTTGGGTGCCGTGGCCGCGGAGTTCTGTGCCCCCTTCGACCGCAATCGACGCGGCATGGTCCCGGGCGAAGGAGCGTGCGTCCTGGTGCTAGAACGCGCCGAAACCGCCCGGCTCCGCGGAGCACGGATCTACGCCGCCGTCGCCGGCTACGGCTTGACCTGCGACGCACACCACATGACCGCGGCCCACCCCGAGGGTGACGGTCCGGCGCGCGCCATGCAGGCTGCCCTGCTCGACAGCCACTTGACTCCCGCCGACGTCGACTACGTGTCGGCCCACGGGACGGGAACCCCGACCAACGACCGCCTCGAGACGATCGCCCTGCAGCGTGCCTTCGGTCCCCGGGCCGCGACCCTGCCGATCAGCTCGATCAAGTCGATGCTCGGGCACACCATGGGAGCCGCCTCGGCCTTCGAAGCAGCCGCCTGTTGCCTCGCCATCACCCACCAGCAGGTTCCACCGACGATCCACTTCGAAGAGCCCGACCCGGAGTGTGCCGTCGACTGCGTGCCGAACCACGCCCGCGAGCTCGCGGTGAGGGTGGCTATGAACAACGCCTACGCCTTCGGTGGGGCCAATGCCTCGGTCGTATTCCAGGAGTGGTCCGAGTGAGGCGTCGGGTTTTCGTCACGGGGAGGTCCCTGCTCAGCAGCCTGGGCCAGGATCCGACCGCGGTGCTGGAGGCGATCCGCGCCGGCCAGAGCGGCATCCGGATCCACCCACCCTTCGCCGAACGCGACGGCATCGAGACACCACGCGACCTTCCGGCCGAGGTACTGCCCGAGGGCGCGCTGACCACCGGCGAGCTCGTCGACTGGGACCCGCTCCCCGATCTCGGCGAGGGGAACCTCCGTCCCCTCGATCGCACCGGCCGACTCGCCGCGGCGGCCGGTGCCCGTGCACTCGCCTCGGCTGGCTGGACCACCGACACGACCTCGACCATCGGACTGGTTCTAGGCACTCAGTACGGTGGACTGCGAACGATCTCGGAGTTCGACCGCCGAGGGATGACGGCCGGCCCTCTCTACGTCAAGCCCTTCGAGTTCGCCAACAGTGTGCTCAACGCTGCCGCCGGGCAGGCTGCGATCTGGCACCGGCTCGAAGGGAGCAATACGACGGTCTCGTCGGGTCTGACCTCCGGCATCCAGGCGGTGGGGATCGCCACCGACCTGCTGCGATCCGGCCGAGCCCAGCGCCTGCTCGCCGGGGGCGCCGAGGAGTTCTGCTGCGAGGGCTACTGCGCCTTCGCCGCCGCCGGACTGCTGGCAGCGAGTGATGCGATGGAAGCGACACCTCCGACCGGAACCCATCTCGGAGAGGGAGCCGCCCTGCTCGCGCTGGAGGCCGCCGCCGTCCCCGCCGCTTGCTCCGGCCGCCCTCGGGCCGAGGTCGTGGGTTCCGGCGAGGCCTTCGACCCGAGCCCGGAGCGGACCCGCGACAGCGCGGCCGACAGCCTTCGCCGAGCCGTGGAACTGGCCTTGAACGAAGCCGGCGCCGCCTGGGACGAGCTGTCGGTGGTGGTCGACGGGCGCGACGGAATCCCATCGGTCGACGCTCCCCAGGAGCAGCTCTGGCGGGAGATCTCGAGCCACGCCCCCTCTGCTCTTTATGTCAGCCCGCGGCTCGCGCTGGGCGAAGCGCTGGGAGCCTCCGGAGCCCAGCAACTCGTGCTACTCGAAGAGGCCCTGCCCGCCCTTCCTCCGCGAGCGCTGGGGCTCACCTACGCCAGCGGACTTACTGGCCACCACCACGCCCTACTCCTCCGGAGGCTCGATTGAGCGACGACTCGCAGCGCCGTCCGCTCGAACTCATACCGCGCTACGCCGACCAGGGGTACCGCGACGAAGAGATTGCCGAACGTCGGCGCTGGCTGGCTGATCGGCTGGGACTGGAGTTCGAGCACATCGGCCGCGGCAGCCTGCCGGGAGAGTCTCTCCGCGGCAACATAGAGAACCCGATCGGACTGGCCCAAGTTCCGATCGGCCTGGCCGGACCGCTGGAGGTCCGCGGCGAGCACGCCACGGGGCGGTATTACGTTCCGTTGGCCACCACCGAGGGAGCCCTGGTGCGCTCCTACGAGCGCGGCATGTTGGCTCTCACTCGTTCCGGAGGGGTCACCTGTCGCCTGCTGGACGACCGCAATCGACTCTGCCCCCTCTTCGAGTGTCGCGATCTCGCAGCCGCCACCGAGCTCGCGCGAGCGCTCCCCCATCGCCAGGACGAGATCGCCGTCGCGGGAGAAGCGACCACCCGCCACGGCAAACTCCTCGCGGTCCGAGGTGAACCGCTGGGCCGCTGGGTCCTCGCCACCTTCGAATGGAGCACCGGCGACGCCCATGGCATGAACATGATCGCGCGCGCCACCGATGCCGCCTGCCAGTGGATCGTCGAGCACCTCGCCCCCTCGAGGTACCTGCTCTTCAGCGGTGCGAGCGGCGAGAAACGACCCGCCGGATCCCTACTCCTCGGGGGCAAGGGCAAGACCGTCGTCGCCGGCGCACGGGTGCCGGCGAGCGTCCTCCGAATGCACCTCCGGGTGGAGGCCGAGCAGCTGGTCGAGTTGTGGGAGAAAACCGCGCTCGGCCACCTGCGGGCGGGAAGCGTCGGCTACAACGGGCACCTAGCCAACGGCCTGACGGCCCTGTTCATCGCCACCGGACAGGACGTCGCCAACGTCGTGAACTCCTCGGTAGGAGTCACCCAGATCGAGCGTTTCGACGGCGAGGATGTCTACGTTTCGCTCCATCTTCCGTCGCTGACCGTTGCCACCGTGGGCGGCGGAACCGGCCTCGGAACCAGCCGCGAGTGTCTCCAGATCCTCGGCTGCGAAGGTCAGGGACGAGCCGGAGCCCTAGCCGAGATCACCGCCGCCACCCTGCTGGCCGGAGAGCTTTCGATGGCGGCGGCGATCGCCAGTGGCGAGTTCGTGGAGGCGCACGAGACCTACGGCCGCAACCGACCCACCGAGGACTGAGTCGATGGCTCGCCCTTTCCGCGGCCTGCGGGACCGCCCGCCGCGGGCCGAGTACGACGCAGTGGTCGTGGGAGCCGGGGTCGGTGGGCTGGTCTGCGCCAACCTGCTGGCCCGAGAGGGACTCCGGGTCCTCCTGGCCGAGCAGCACTACATGGTTGGGGGGTACTGCAGCACTTTCCGCCGCGCCGGATGCACCTTCGACGCCTCGACCCACTTCTATCCCCTGCTCGGGAACGCCGACACCCTGACGGGACAGCTGCTCCGAGACCTCGGTGCCCGGACGGAGTGGATCGCCATGGACCCGGTCGATACCTTCCACCTCCCGGACGGTACGCGGTTCGAGGTTCCGGCCGATCTTCCGAGCTACCGTCGCGCACTCGACGAGCGGTTTCCCCAGTCGCAGTCGCAGCTCGAGCGGTTCTTTACCGAGGCCCGCGAGGCCTATCTGCTCGGCACCCTCTACCACTTCCGCGGCCGGCGCACGCGAAAGCTCGCGGCCTACGAGGACCTGACCCTCGACCAGGTCCTGCGGCGCCACTTCGAGGACGAGCGACTCCGTCTGCTCCTCACGGCCGACGTCCCCCACTGGGGGTCTCCGCCGGACCGTACGTCGTTCGTCTTCGACTCGATGCTCCGCCTGTCGTACTTTCTCGGCAACTACTACCCCCGAGGCGGCTCGCAGGCGTTCGTCGACGACCTCGCGGCCCGCTTCGAGGAACGCAGGGGAGAGATCGCCATGAGCACCGCGGTCGAACGGATCCTGGTCCAAGAGGGACGGGTTGCAGGAGTCGTACTGCACACCACCCGCGGCCGGCAGAAGGGCCGATTCGAGGCCCGAGCCCCGATCGTCGTGAGCAACGCCGACCTCCTGCACACGCTGCGCGACCTGCTGCCTGACGCTCCCGCGGTCGAGGCCGAGCGGCGCCAACTCGCTCGCCTCCGCCCCAGCTTCCCCTGCTTTCTCACCCACATCGCCCTCCAGGGCGCGGATCCCGACGCCCTCGAGCAGATCCAGGGCTACTACTGGCAAGAGTGGGACGCCAACCGCGTCGGACGGGGGGCCCTGCGTTTGAAAGTGTTCTGTCCCACTCACTACGATCCCGAACTCGCTCCCCCCGACCACCAGATTCTCATTCTCCAGAAGGTGCTGGAGATCGACCCCCGCGAGTTGCGCGATCCTGCCGAGCACAAGCAGCAGATCGAGGCCTACTTGCTGGCCGAACTCGAGAAGATCCTTCCCGGGATCTCCAGCCATATCGTCACCGTACTCACCGCCTCCGCCCACACCGCGGAGCGCTTCACCCGCAACGAGCGGGGAGGCATGCTCGGGTGGGAGATGTCGCCCGACCAGCTCGGCGACCACCGGCCGTCGGGCGAGGGTCCGATCCCCGGCCTCTTCCGCGTTGGCCATTGGGTGCGGCCGGGCGGCGGCATCACCCCGGTGATCGTGTCGGCCCTGCAGGCAGCCCAAGGGATCACCAAGGGTTCGATCCTCGAAAGCTGACGCCGAGCGGTCGGCGAACCTCGACAGCAGGACCCGCTGCGCCTAGAGTTGACCGATGTCCTCTCTTCGTTCGCGCTACTGCCTTCTCACCCTTACCTCGAGCTTCTTCGGTGTCTTGCTGACGACCGCCCTCGCGGCCCAGTCCCCCGACTCAGCATCAGACCCGGCAGTGGCGACTTACTGCGCCGGTCCTCTGCGCACGACCATTTCACACAGCCAGTGGCAGGACTACGCGGCCTTTCGCGGCTGGTCTGTCACCGACCCCCACCCGGCTCAGCTCGAGGCTCTGGCGCTGCAGCTCCGGCTGGCGGCCGCAGCTCGTGATCGGACCCAGAGCGCCCAGGAGAAGTTCGCGCTCGAACAGGAGCGGATCGAGGTCCTGTCTCGCTATTATCGACAGTCCCGTCCCACGCCGGATCCGGTGTCCGAGGAGCTCGTGCAGGCGAGGCTCGAGCGACTGCGGGAAGAGCGAGGACTGCAGCGACCGACCAGGGTCCATCTGCGCGAGATCTTCAAACGTCTACCCGAGGGAGCCGACGCCGCGACCCGCAGCGCGCTGCGTACCGCCACGGAGGAGGTCCGGGACCGGCTCCTGGCCGGCGAGGACATCTCCGAGCTGGCCCGGCTCGAGTCCGATTCCCAGACGGCCTCCAGCGGCGGTCGCCTCGGCGTGTTTCGCCCCGGAGGCCTGCCCCCCGCCCTCGAGGAGGTCGCATTCGGTCTCGACCCGGGCGAAGTCAGCCCGGTGCTCGAATCAGAGACGGGCTTTCTCATCCTCAAGGTGGAACGGCGCGTCGAGGCGGAAACCGTCCCCGAGGCGGAGGCCCGACGACTCGTACGAGAGAAGCTCGAACGGGAGCAGGCCGAGCGGCTGGCCGAGCAGCGTCGCCAAGAGCTCCTGGCCGGCGCCCACGCCACGATCGACCCCACCGAGGCTCGCCAGCGCCAAGGGTCGGAGACCGTGCTGCGCGCCGCCGGTCGCGACCTCAGTGCCGACGAACTCGGTTGGCTAGCCCGCTCGTCCACGCCCTACACGCTCGCTCAGCTCACCGAATCTGAAGTGTCGGCACTGCTCGAGGAGCAGGCCATGCGGGCCGAGGAGGCGAGACGTCAGGCCAGGAGTCCGAGCACCGAGGAGCTGGAGAGGCGGCTGCGCTGGAGCGAGGTACGCACCCTGGCTCGGCTCGAACTCGAACGGCGGGTACAGGGCCGCTTCACCCCCCCGACCCGAGAGGAGCTCGAGCGCTACATCGCCGAACACCCAGATCGGTTCCAGCGTCGAGAGCACTACGACCTCAGGGTCGTGCGCATCGACGACGCGTCCCACGACGGGGACGCTGCCGCCCTGGTGGTCGACCTCGCCCGCCGACTTCGAGCCGGCGAGGTCGAACTCGAGGCGGTGGCGCGGGACCACTCCGACCACCGCTCGCGGGAGCGAGGTGGCGCTGTCGGTTGGTGGAGCCGCAAGCGGCTCGCCGCCCACGGCCCTCTCCTGCTGCGGACGGTGACGGCGCTGGCCGCCGGCCAGACCAGCGACGCGATCCGTCAGGACCGCAGCTGGTGGTTCCTCCAGCTCCTCGGCACCGAACCGGCGCGGCCGATGACCTTCGAAGAAGCCCGCTCCCGAGCCGACCGCTTCCTCGGCAACGAGAGGGTGCGGACACTGCAGAATGCAGTCGAGGCCGAGCTCACGCAGGAACTCGGCCTCGAATTCGGTCCGGCCTCGGCCAGCGAGGAGCGGGAACTTTCCTGCCCTCAGGCCCCGCCATCGGCCGGGCCCTGAAGGCTGGCCGCCTACTCGGCGGTGAACTCCATCAACTCGACGGGCAGGATCTGACTGCCCAGGACCCGCAACATGGCGTTCTGGCCGGCGATCGCGGCGTAGCCGGTTGCGACACCTGAATTAAAGTCCATTTGGAAGGCGTGGAACCCAAGAGGCGTCGTGGAAGTGCCGTTGTTGGCGACTCGCGAGTCGGTGACCATACCGATCTCGTCCGAGCCGGCAAAGGTGCCCTGGTACATCCCCGCCAGGAAGGTCCTCGGAACCGTAATCGAAGCGATCCCGACCGGGGCAAAGCTGTCGGCCGGGAAGTTGGTCGCCGCACCGCGATAACCGATCGTCGCCGCGGTGGTACCCACCGGTGGGTTGAAGAAGCTGAATCCCGGGTCGAAGGGATCGTTCGTACCGGTCCCCGAATGGGCGTACATGCTGATGCCGGTGACGGTGAACATAGTCAACGTGGTGTTGGTCAATTCTGTGGCGGTGAACCGGTTGCCGACGGTCTGGTCGGTATTGCCCCCGTTGGTCGAGATCAGGTCCGCAGGCGCCCCGGTGTCGTAGCGCAGGCGGCCGATGTCGTTGATACGGGACGCGCTCGGGGTCCGCGCTACCATGCCTTCAGCTTCCTCCCGCATGGCGAACCGTACCCGCCACTCGGCACGCTGCGCCTCGCTAGCCGCCTCCCACTTGGCCACCTGGGCCTCATTCAACTGGGAAACGATCTCCGCATCCGACACCGGATCGGCACTGAAGGCTCCTCCGGCCGCTCCCAGGACCACACAGACTGCGGCGGCGACGGCCACCAACCAACGCTTCTCGAGCATCTCTGACTCTCCTTCCCCGGTCGGGATCATGTCTAGCAGAACGGGCTCTCGGGCCACCCAGTCGCGAAACTCTAAAGTAGTAGGCCGACTTTACACCGGTGGATCGCACCTAGCAAGAGTGTGGCCGAATCGCCGTCTCGGTCCGATCCCGACCGGTCAGTCGACCAGCGCCGCGACCCGATCTGCCCGCAGTCGAAAGTCCACCGCTTCCAGAAGGTCGTCTACTGCCAGTCGGTAGAGTTCCGGGCCTCGCTGCGCCAGGTAGTCCTCCAGCACCTGTTCCCGCACGACCTCGAACGGCCGCGGTTGCGGGTCGCGGCGCTCCTCCACCCGTAGCGCGTTCACCCCCTCGATCGTGCGGAACGGAGGCGAGAGCTGGCCCGCATGCAAGGGTGCGACCAGTTCCGCCGCTCGCGGCTCCATCCGTTGGAGGACGTCGAAGCCGATCCACGAGAGCGGAACGACTCGTCCGTCGAGTTGCGCCGCGAGGTTCTCGAGATCGACCTCTACCCCCGCCGCCGCTTGCTCCAGGCGGCGAGCGGCGGCCAGCCCCTGGGTCGCGGAGTCGACCGGTACCACCAGACGGCTCAACCGTAACCGCAGCGGCTCCGCGTAGCGGAGTTGGTGGTTCTGGTAGAAGGCCTCGAGGTCGGCCGCATCCTCGAGAGCCAGAGTCCGCATCCGATCCCAGGCCCCCTCACGAGCCGCTTCGCGACGCCTCAGTTCCTCCACCTGGGCACGAACCAAAGGCTCGTCGTCCAAACCCTCTTCGACCGCCAGGGTCGCCGCCCGATGGCGCTGCACCAGCTGCGAGACGAGTCGATGGAGGCCTTCGATACCGGGGCCCCCTTCTCGGTTCTCCTCGGCCCGCTCGATCAGGGCCGCGAGATCCAACTCGAGGTTCCCGATCCTCAGGGCCAGGGCCGCGCCGTCGCCGGCTTCGAGCAGAACGCGCAACTCGTCCGGGGTCGGTACGAAACTGTCCGCCGGGAGTTCGACCGCGGCCAGCAACTCGTCGATGGCCTCGTCGCGACGTTCGCGCTGGAGTTCCTCGGCCAGATCCCGGGCCACTTCGTCAAACTCGAAGTCCCGCGCCCGCACGATCCTCTCGACCCAGAACAGATGCCCCCCCTGAGGTGTTAGGAAGGGTTGGCTGGGTAACTCCGCTGGCAAGCCGAAGATCACCTCTTCCAGCGAGGGCGCCAACTGTCCTCGACGGAAGGTGCCCAGCACGCCGTCCCGATGCCGACTCTCGGATTGCGAGGAAAGCCGCGCCACGCGGGTGAAACCATCCCCTGCCAGAACCCGCTCGCGCAATTGCGACAATCGGTCGCGAAGATCCGCTTCCCGCGCCTCGACCGGCAAGTTCTCGTCGGGTCGGAGAAAGATGTGGAGTACCAGGCGTTGCTCCTCCCGGTGCCAACGGTCGCGACGGCGGTCGAACAGCTCGCGCACCTCCTCTTCCGTCACCCGCGGCACCGAAGGCAGATACCGCCGCAGGTATTCGCCGGCTAGGATCTCCTCGGTTCCTTCGGCGAGAGAGCGGCGCGCTGATTCGGTGTCCAGCAGCCCTTGCGCCTCCGCCTCGCTGGCTAGGATCTCCTCGACGGCAGCCTCCCGTACCAGATCCGCGTACCAGGTACCGAAATCTCCGTCGGCGGGCCGGCGCTCTTCCGGTGGCAAACGAAGAACCCGTTCCTCCAACTCGGCCGGGCTCGTACTGCCGGACTTCCACACCGCCAGAGCGTCCTCCGGAACGGGCGAGGAGCACCCCACCAACCAGCTGGTCGACCCGAGGAGCAGTGCGGCCGTGATGCGGTACTTCATCGTCCGGCCTCTTCCACCAACTGGCGGACCCTCTCGGAGAGATGGTGTTCGGGCGCCCTGGACTGCAGACTCTGCGACACCTCTTCGGCGGCCGCCAGATTGCCGCCGTGGATTTCGACCACGACCAGGGCGTGGTAGGCCTCGAGGTAGTCGGGCGCCAGCTGCACGGCCCGCCGGAGAGCTGCGGAGGCTCCTAAGAGGTCACCACTCTGGGCCAGGAAGACCCCCCGATTGTAGTGCCCCTGGGGGAAATAGGGGTTCTCCTGCACCACCCGGGAAAACTCCTGCCCCGCGGCCTCGATGTCGCCGGACTCCGCCAAGCGGGCCGCGAGATCCGACCGTGCCGTGGCGTGGTAGGGGTCGAGTTCGAGGGCGTTCCGCAGTGCGGCCTCGGCTCCTTTCGCATCCCGCTGCGCCGCCAGCAGGACGGACAGCACGTAGTGACCGTCCGCGGTCGGCTGTCTGGCCAGGCTGTCACGAACCAGGTCGAGACCGCGATCCGTCTCGCCGCGGAAGTAGAGCGCCTGCCCCGCAAAGAGCAGCAGCCGTTCCGCCGTCCCCGAGGTGGAGCCGAGATCGAAGATCCGCTCGAGGGTGATCAACAGCTCGTCGAAACGCTGTGCATGGCCCTGCGCTTGCGCCAACAGCTCGAGATAGTAACGGTTCGACTCGTCGCCGGCCGCGAGTTCTTGCGACATCTCGAGGGCCATGTCGTAGCGGCCCTGGAAGAGCGCCTGCCGGATCCGGCTGATGTCGCTGACGTCGTCGATACGGGACTGGGGAGCGATCCCCTCACGACTGAGTCGTTCCTCGACCTCCAGGGCTCCACCACCCTGCAAATAGCCCAGGGCCTCGAGCTTCTGCCGGGTCTCGTCGTCGGGCATCACGGCCCCTACCGCCGAGGCGGCGGCGTGGCGCTGCAGAAAGGTCTCCAACTTGCGTTCCATGTCGGTCGCGATTCCTGGCTCCGAGGCCACCAGGTTCTGATACTCGGGTTCCACGCCGCGGAGATCGAACAGCTCCGGCTCGGGGCCGTGCACGTACTTCCAGGGCCCGTCGTAGAGCGCCCGCTGCTCTCCCCACCCGTTGTTGAACCGAGCCGAGAGCGACTCCGCGTAGTGGACCCGATCTCGTCCCTCCTGCCCCCGCAGCAACGAGACCAGACTCTGCCCCTGCAAACCTTCGGGAGCGTCGATGTCGAGCAGTTCCAGAACCGTGGGCAGGATGTCGACAGAGCCGACCCGGGTGTCGACGTCGGCGACGGCTGGAGCGAGTTCGTGGTCGGCCGGCAGGCTCATGACTAGCGGGACGTGCAGGGTGCCGTTGTACAACAGGTAGGCGTGGGTGAGCTCGCGGTGCTCGCCCAGGCCCTCGCCGTGGTCGGCGGTCAACACCACCAGGGTACGCTCCCGCACCTCGAGCTCCTCGAGGAAAGCCAGCAATCGTCCCAACGACTCGTCGGCGTAGGCGATCTCCCCCAAATAAGGGTCGTCGGCGAACAGCTCGTCGTACGGCTTCGGAGGTTCCTGCGGTTGGTGGGGATCGTAGTAGTGAACCCAGGCAAAGAAGGGGCGCGCCGCGTTCTCCTCGAGCCAGGGCATGATCGCCTCGTTGACCCGGCCGGCGGGCCGCTCGTCGAAGTAGATCCGGTCCTTGAGTTTCACCCGCTCGCCGCGGAAGTCCTCCCACCGTCCCGTCAGGTGGTCGTCGTAGAAGTCGAACCCCTGCGCGGTGCCGAACTGCGCCTCCAGCGGGAACCCGCCGATCGCCGCTCCCGTCGCGTAGCCATGCTCGGAGAGGATCTCGGCCAGCGTCAGCTGCTCCTCCGCCAACACAAAAAGGCCGTTGTCCCGCACCCCGTGGGCGAGAGGATATGCGCCGGTCAGGATCGTGGAATGAGAAGGCAGCGTCAGCGGCAGCGAGCTGTAGGCCTGGCGGAACAGGGTTCCGCTCGCGGCCAGGGCATCGACGTGCGGCGTCACCGCCCGGGGATGGCCGTAGCAACCCAGGTGGTCGGCACGAGTGGTATCGAAAGTGACCAGCAGCACGTTCCAGGCCGGCGGCCGGCCGCCACATTGGATGGCGCTAAGAAGGACCAGGACTATCGTGCCCAAGCGAAGACTGATGGCGCGGTCGAGCACCCGGCGAGAGATTCGTCCCATCCGCCGATCATCTCTCAGAACTCACCCCTAGGGAAAGAAGGGGGCCCAAGCTAGGATCGGCCGCGTGCGCGCGCCCTTACCCCACCTCCTGACCTTCACCGTTCTGCTCGGCGGTCTCTCCTGCTCCCATCGAGAGGACGCCGACCCGATGGACTGGTACACCGACGTGACCGCCGCGAGCGGACTCGACTTCGTGCACTTCAACGGGATGTCGGGCGAGCTCTACTTCTCGGAGATCGTGGGTGCCGGCGCGGCGCTCTTCGACGCGGATGGCGACGGCGACCTCGATGCCTACCTGGTGCAGGGAGCGATGCTCGGTCCCGGCAAGACGATCGCCGATGCACTCCTTCCGCCCCACGATCCGGGAGCGCTGCACGACCGACTCTTTCGCAACCTCTGGGCGGAGAGTGGCGAACTCGCGTTCGAAGACGTAACCGCCGGCAGCGGTCTCGAGGGTGCCACCGGCTACGGCATGGGGGTAGCGGTGGGCGACGTCAACAACGACGGCCACGCCGATCTGTACCTCACCAACGCCGGTCCCAACCAGCTTTGGATCTCGACCGGAGACCGGACCTTCCGACGGAGCGAGGAGAATCCCGAAGTCGCCGACCCACGCTGGTCGACGAGCGCAGCGTTCTTGGACTTCGATCGCGACGGCTGGCTCGATCTCTACGTCGCGAACTACGTGCGCTACCGTCCGGAGAACCACAAAGGGTGCCTGGATTCCGCCGGCGCCCCGGAATACTGCGGCCCGCACAGCTTTCCTCCGGAGACCGACCGGCTCTTCCGGAACACCGGCAACGGGCGGTTCGAAGACGTGACCGAGAGCTCCGGTATCGGTGCAGAGGCGGGAAGTGGTCTGGGGGTCGTCACCGGCGACTTCGACGGCGACGGCTGGGTCGATATCTACGTCGGCAACGACCTGATGCGGAATCTACTCTGGATCAATCAGGGGGACGGCACCTTCCGTAACGAAGGGCTGATGTCGGGGACGGCGGTCGGTGCCCTGGGCAAGGCCGAAGCGACGATGGGAGTGGACGCCGGCGACCTCGACAACGACGGAGACCTCGACCTCTTCATGACCCACCTCGACGGCGAGACCAACACCCTCTACCTCAACGCCGGCGACGGCCTTTTCCTCGACCACACCGCACGATTGGGGCTGGCGGAGGCCAGCCGTCCCGCCACCGGCTTCGGCACCGGCATGATCGATGTCGACAACGACGGCTGGCTCGATATCGTGGCCGTCAACGGTGCGGTCAAGGGGCTACCGAGTCAGAAACGTGCGGGAGAAGTCCTGCCTCTGCGCCAAAGCAATCAGCTGTTCGTCAACGGTGGCGCCAGCAGCTTCAGCGACCAGAGCCTACGGATCCCCGCCTTCGCGCAGGCCGACGTGAGTCGCGGTCTCGCCGCCGGCGACCTCGACAACGACGGAGACCTCGACCTTCTATTGACCCACAACGCCGCTCCAGCGCAGCTGCTCCGCAATGACATCGGGCACAACCGGCCCTGGATCGGCTTCGACCTCGTCGGGGGCGCACGGCGGGTACCCCAAGGTACCGAACTCCGACTGCGGCAGGGTTCGATCGAACTGCTACGACGCGGCGGCACCGACTCCAGCTACTGTTCGGCCCGTGACCCCCGCGTCGTCCTGGGCCTGGCCTCGCTCGACCTGCCGGCCTCGGCTCAACTCGAAGTCGAGGTCCGCTGGGAGAACGGTCGCCGCGAGACGTTTCGCGACCTGCAAACCGGTCGGTACCACCCCTTGAAGGAGGGAACGGGAGCGGCGGTGGAAGCAGATCGATGACCCGCCAGCTCGGCCTGACGCTGTTCCTAGGGCTTCTCGTCGGCTGTGCCCAGCCGGCACCGGAACCGCTGCCCGAGCCTTCCGATCTCGCGAGTCTCGAGGCTCCGGTACGCCGGCAGTTCGAACAAGCGCACGAGCTGCTCGAACGCCTGCGATCCGACCCGGAGACGCAGCCGGCCCGCCTGGCGCGAGCCTTTGCCGCGGTGGGCGAGATCCATCTCGCCTACGACCACCTCGAAACCGCCCGTCAGGCCTTCGAAGCCGCGGTGGCGCTAGAGCCGACCGAACCCCGGTGGAGCTACCTGTCCGCGCACACGCACTACCAGCTGGGAGAAAACGAAGCCGCTCGAGCGAGATACCGAGCCGTCCTCGAACTGCAACCGAACCATGTGCCGACGTTCGTCAGTCTCGCATCCTTGGCCCAACAAGAGGGCAAGGGCCCCAGAGCCGAGGAGTTGCTCGGTAGAGCCCGTGAGCTCGACCCCGGCAGTTCCCGCGTCCTCGCCGATTTGGCGAGTCTGGCTCTGGAAGGCGACCAGCCCGAGGTGGCAGTCTCCTATCTGCAGGAGGCGTTGATTCACCAACCCGGAGCATCACAGCTCCACTACCTGCTGGCGATGGCCTACCGAGGCCTCGGAGACGCCAACCGCTCGACCGAGCACCTGGCGAAGGTACGAGCCACGAGCACCCAACAGGTGAGCCTGGTGCTCGAAGACGCTTGGCTGGCTCGCGTGCGGTCGCATCGGGTCGGAGCCAGGGTCCACGACCAGCGCGCCCAGCGAGCGCTCGCGGCCGGCCGGCTCGAGGTGGCCGAACTGGAACTGCGACAGGCCCTGCTCGCGAACCCGGAGCGCCACTACGCTCACTACGGACTGGCCGGAGTCCTCTTTCGACTCGGCCGTTCCGAGGAAGCCCTGCAGGAGTTGGATACCCTCCTGAACCACGACCCTCGCCACACTCCGAGTCTGGTCCTCCTCGCCCGGATCCAGCTCGCCCTGGGCCAGACCGCGGCGGCACGCGCCAGCTACCACCGAGCCCAGATCGTGGGGCCCGACGACCCCGAGGTCCAAGAACTCCGTAAGCTGTTGGAGCAAAGGGCCGGGCTCGAAACAGAAACCGAGCCCGCAGCAACTCCCCCGGAGGCCCCTCCGGGAGCTGGTACACTCTAGGCCTAGGAACCACCGATCCGCCGACGCTCCGTTTCGTTCTCTCTTCGATGACCAGAGACCTCCCCTCCTCTCCCGGCCGCCGCCCGCGCTGGCGGCGGCGAGTGCTACTTCTCGCCCTGCTGACCCTGGGGGCCGCGGGGGTCTGGGGCACCGTGTCCTGGCAGCGCCTCGAAGCCCAGGCCTTAGACCTCGCCGAGACGGGCCAGGGCGCGATCCAGTTGCTGTCGAGTCAAGCCAAAGCCATCGCCAACCACGACATCGACGCTCTGGCCGCGGTCTACGCTTCCGGATACGACGGCCTCGTCTTGGGTGATTGGGACGAAACCGAGGCCTTCCGGAGGGACGGCATCACGGTGCGAACCTGGCGGGCCAAAGAGGGGGGCACCGGGTCGACGACCGACCGGCTCCAGCGCTTCCTGGACTCGTTGCACCGCATCGACCACAGCAAGCTCAAACTCGCCTCGGTCGAGGAGTCCGGCGACGGTACGGCGACGATTCGTAGCGTCCTGTGGCTACGGGGAGCGACCGAAGACGGCACCCACTTCGAGATGCACGGCACCCTGCGCTTTGGTTTACGGTACAGCGAGGACCGCTGGCAAATCGCCGACCAGGCCCTGGTCTCCGGCGAGACGGTGTTCGGTCCCGGCACCGCCTTCGAGGAGGTCGCGCTCGCTTCGGGACTCGACTTCGTGGCGCAACAGAATCCCAACTTCCGGACGCCCGAGTGGGAACCCAAGAAGTTCGGAATCCTCAAGTACGGCTCCGCGGGGGTATCGGCTGCGGACTACGACGGTGACGGTTGGGACGATCTGTTCTTCGCGGACGGCGCCGACAGCCGGCTCTACCGCAACCAGGCCGACGACACCTTTCGAGATGTCACCGAGGAGGTCGGGTTGCCGACGCCGCTGGTCGGCGTCAACGTAGCCCTGTTCGTCGATCTCGACAACGACGGCGATCAGGATCTCTTCCTCGGCGTCTTCACGGGTCCCAACCGGTTGTTCGAGAACGACGGCCAGGGGCACTACCGCGACGTCACCGACCAGGCCAACCTCGGAGGGAGCATGGTGACGGTCGCCTCCGCCGCCGACTACGACCGCGATGGGCTCCTCGACCTCTACGTCGGCCGCTACCTCGACCCTCGGACGGAACTCCCTGACACCTTGTTCTACACCCGGAACGGTGAAGGCAACAGCCTGTTGCGAAACCTCGGCGGCCTCCGGTTCGAGGACGTGACCGATCGCGCCGGGGTCCGCGAAGGTGGTCTCACGCTGGGTGTCGCCTGGGCGGACTACGACGACGACGGCGACGACGACCTCTACGTCGCCAACGACTTCGGTCGCAACGCGCTGCTCCGCAACGAAGGCGACGGTACCTTTCGCGACGTCTCCGAGGCCACCAATTCGCTCGACTTCGGCTTTGGCATGAGCGCGACCTGGGGCGACATCGACAACGACGGCGACTTCGACCTGTACACCTCGAACGTGCACTCGGGCCAGCGCTGGTACGGTCAAGCAGCGACGCTGCAGCAGTACCTTCTGACCAGTATCCGCCAGGGCACGATCTTCGAGGACTACCCCCTCTACCGCGAGATCTACGGCTACGCAGGCTCCGACTGGCGCGACTACGGCGACCGCATGGTCAAGGGCAACTCCCTACTGGTCTTGGGTGAAGACGGCAGATTCGAGGACATCAGCGAACGAGCCCACACCAATCCTTACGGCTGGTATTGGGGCTCGGGAATGCTCGACTACGACTACGACGGACGTCTCGATATCTATGCCGCCAACGGATGGATCACGGGGCGAACCACGGACGACTTGTGACTGCCCTACATCCTGAGCGCGGTCGCGCACATCGACGAGTACAAGACGGGACGCTTCTACAGCGACGATTACCGCGGTAGCGCCTCCTGGAACGGATACGAGACCAACGTCTTGCTGCGCAACGAAGGAGAGGTTTCCGGCCAGCTTCGGTTTACCGATGTCGGCCTCGCCACGGGCAGCGACGATCTGCAGGACTCACGCGGTTTCGCCGTCGCCGACTTCGACCGCGACGGTGACCTCGACCTGGCGGTCAACCACAACCCTGGCGACGCCAACCGGCCTGAACTGGGACAGGCCCGCCTCTACCGCAACGAGCTCGCGCAGGACAAACCGTGGATTGCGCTCGAGCTCGAAGGGACTGTCGACAATCGGGACGGAGTGGGCGCTGTGGTCCGCGTCTCCAGCGGTGATCTCGTGCAGACCCGCCGTCTCGAAGCCGGAAGCGGCTACGCTTCGCAGCACGGCCACCGCCTCTACTTCGGCCTGGGAGGGTCCACGGAGGTGCATCGGATCAGCGTGCGCTGGCCGAACGGCGACGTCGAGGAGCTCGACCAACCCCTCGCTGCCGGTGCCAGCTACCGACTGCGGCAGGGCCAGGTGAGTTCGCCGGAACCGATGCTCCCCCCCGCTTCGACACCCGAGTCCGCGGACGAGTCAGTCGACAGACGATGACCTCCCTGCTCCGAGTCGTCGGCGGAGTCCAGGGAATCGCCGAGGACCTGGCGCGGGAGCTTCAACTCCGGGATCAGCGGACCTGGCAGGCCACGGCCGGGCTGGGCGAACTCGCCGACAGTACCGCGGTCATCTACGTGGCCGCCGACCGAGCGCCCCGAGCGCGGCCAGACCCCGACGACCTTCGCGACTTCCTGCGCCGCGTCGAGACCGTGCCCATGGTCCTGATCATCGCCAGCGCCGCCCGCTTCGATCCCACCCCCCACCACCCCGGGTTGGTCGGTCCGGACTACGCCGGACGGCACGCAAGCAACCCGATCGCCCACGCCTGGCAAACCTTCGAAGGCTCGCTCGACACCCAGCCATTCCCGCGAGGCCAGCGGAGGGTCGTGATCCGCGTCCCCTCGCTGGTCCCCTCGTCCTCCGGGCCGGGTTACTGCAACCCGGGGTTCGGCGACCTCCTGAGCGGTCGCCGGAGTTGGACCGCGCTCGGCCACGATCCGCCTCTCCAGTGGATCGAGGTACCGCAACTGGCCGAGCAGATCCTCCGAGTGCTGCGCTGCCCCCCGCCCGAGGCCACGGACCTGGTCCATCTCGCACCGGCCGGGCAGACCGCTCGTCTCAGCCGGGTGCTCCGCCGCCGCGCCATTCGCCGGTGGCGGCTGCCGGTTTCCTTGAGCCTGCTCTGGGACCGGCTGACCGGCCGGAGGGGATCCACCGACTATCGGCGCTACCCCGTCACACTCCTGGAAGCCGAGGGGGATGGCGTCCCCGAGACCCTGTCGCAGGAGGACCCGTTCGGTCTCGACCGTGCCTACATCGACCGCCTGGGCCGGACCCTGTTTCGGGCTCTGCACGACCTCTACTGGCGGATCGAACTCGCGGGCCTCGACCGGGTTCCAAAGCAGGGCGGCGCGGTCCTGGTCGGGGTCCACCGCGGCTTCCAGCCTTGGGACGGTGTGATGACGATGCACGCCATCGCTCGCCGGCAGGGCCGCTATCTTCGGTTTCTGATCCACCCCTCTCTAGTGAAACTTCCCTTCCTCGAGCCTTTCATGCGACGGCTCGGAGGGGTGCTGGCTCACAGCGACAACGCCGACTGGGTGCTCGAGCGGGGCCACCTACTGGGGGTCTACCCCGAGGGAATTCGTGGCGCTTTCACTCCCTACCGGAAGGCCTACCGGATCCCACGCCTGGGGCGAGGAGAGTTCATTCAACTGGCGATTCGCCACCAGGTCCCGATCGTCCCTTTCGTGACCGTCGGGAGTGCCGAGATCTTCCCGATCGTGGCCCGTTTTCGCTGGCCGGCCTTCTCCCGCTATACGCTTTGGCCCTGGTTTCCCATCACGACTCCACTCCCGCTCCCATCGAAATGGCACACCGAATTCCTCGAACCGATCCCGACGCGCGACCACTACGATCCAGAATCAGCCGACGACCCCCACCAGGTGCGTCAGCTCCACGACCTGGTTCTGGAACGGATGCGCCAGTCGATGCAGCGCCAGCTCGCAGCTCGGCCCTCTCGCTTCTGGGGCGACATCTTCGACGACGAGGTCGCGCCATGACTCGCTGCGCCCCGAAGATCTCGACCTGGGTGGGGGTGATGCTCCTGGTCATCGCGAGTTGGAGCTGTAGCGGCCCCGCCACGCCCCCTCTCGCGGTCGGACACGAAGCACCTCACTTCGACCTCCCTGCCATCGACGGCGGATCCTGGTCGAGCCGGCAGCTCCTCGGCCAACCCTCCATCGTGGTCTTCTGGGCCACCTGGTGCCTGCCCTGCCACGAGGAGATTCCCCTCCTCAACTCGATCGCCTCATCGGGAGCGGCCCGCGTGGTTTCGATCAGCCTCGACGAAAAGGGAACCCAGGCGGTCGCCCCGTTTCTGCTGGAACACCCGCTCGAGTACCCAGTGCTCCTGGGTGACGAGAAGGTGTTTCGTCGTTGGGATGGCCTGACGATTCCCTACACGCTGATCCTCGATGCGGACTTCGTCGTGGTCGGCAAGTTCCGAGGACGGCTCGATCCCGCCGAGGCCTGGGACCTGGTCGGGGGACGTCCCGAGTGAGTCTCCGCCGTAGCCTCCGACTGGGATCGATCGCGGTCCGACACCTGCTCGGGCACTGGCTCGGCCGATCCCCGGAGGGGCCACAACGGTTGCGGCTGGCCCTGGAAGAGGCCGGCGGGACGTTCATCAAACTCGGGCAGATCCTCGCGCTCCAGACCGACTCCCTGCCTGCCGCCTATTGCAATGCCCTCTACGGCCTGATGGATCAGGTCACCCCCGTCGCCTGGCCCGACGTCGAGACCGTGCTGCGCCAGGAACTCGGCACCTCCGGACTCGCGGCGTTCGACAGGATCGACCGAGTCCCCATCGCCGCGGCCTCGATCGGCCAGGTGCACCGCGCTCGCCGGGGAGAGAACGAGCTGGCGATCAAGGTCCAGCGACCTCGAATCGACGAGACCTTCGGGGCCGATTTGCGCTGGTTGCTCACCGCCGCGGGGCGCCTGCGTCGCTGGGCTCCGCGTCGTTACCACTGGCTGGGCGACATGCTCGAAGAGTTCGTCGAATGGACCCAGGACGAACTGGACTACCGCATCGAAGCCCGCTCGATGCACGAACTGGCGCGACGCACCGCCGACCGAGCCACGACCCGGGTTCCCAGAGTCGACTGGGATCTCACCACCCCCCGTGTACTCACCGCCGAATTCCTCGACGGCGTGCCCCTGGTCGACCACCTCCGAGACTTGGAACGGTCGACGACCGAGCCGGACAGCGCCGTATCTCGCCGACTGGCCCAACTCGGCTTCGATCCGACTCGGTTTGCGACCGCCATCGTGGAGAACTTCCTGACCGACGTGTTTCGGCAAGGGATCTACCATGCCGACCTCCACCCGGCGAACCTGTTGATCCTCCGCGACAACGTCGTCGGCTACGTCGACTTCGGAATCACCGGTGTCTTGAGCCGACCGAGTCGACGAGGGCTGGTCCAGATGACCTGGGCCTATACCCGAGGTGATCTCCGGAGCATGGTCGATCACTTCCTGAGCCTCGCCGACCACGCTCCGGCCACCAAGGCGGCCCTCTTTCGGAGTGCGATCGAGAGCCATCGCGACGATTGGTTCGACCTGACCCCGCAGGGAGTCCGCCTCCGGCAGTCGTTCACCCAGGTCGCCCTCGAAATGACCCGTCAGTCCCACCGTACGGGAATCTGGCCACACCAGGAGATCCTCAAGTACCTCAGATCCGTGATCGCCGTCGATGGTCTGATCGGACGTTTCGTTCCCGGCTTCGACCTCGGAGGCCTGATCGGAACCCATTGCCGCCGAGTCGTCAGCCGCAGCCAGATCGAAGAAGCGGTGGCCTTCGATCGGCTCCTCGATCAAG
This sequence comes from Thermoanaerobaculia bacterium, assembly GCA_030429235.1. Lineage (GTDB taxonomy): Bacteria > Acidobacteriota > Thermoanaerobaculia > Multivoradales > JAIOJS01 > JAIOJS01. Next base: position 72,563 of record JAUIDB010000003.1, read on the forward strand.
CCCTGGCCTTCACCCGTCTGCTCGCGGACGGCCCGCGGCGTCTCGAACTGGCCCTGCAGAGGCCTCCGGCCCCGGCGCCTGGTCCTCGATCCGCCGCGGCCCGGGCGCGCCTCGGAGCCGGCACTCGAACCGGCCTCGCGGGCCTCCTGTTCGCATCGTTGGCCTACTTGCTCCCGTCGGCGAGCCTGGGACCCAACCCGACGACCGCGCTGAGTCTGCTGGCCGTCGCGGCGCTGGTCTTGTCGCTGCGTTCCCTTGGCAGGTCCTCCCTTGAGAGGTCCCCCGGGCGCACCGAGGATCTTCGATGAGCGCCTCCCCAACCGCCGGTGCGGGGCGGTTCGCCCCGTCCGCCAGAGCCTTGAGGAAGCAACTCGACGAGGCGGGAGTGATCGCGCTCGAGCCGCGCCGGCGCCGATCGGACTCCCTGGCAGAGGCCCACGAACGGAGTCCATCCTACGCCACGCTGCGCAAGCTCGCTCCCGTCCTAGAGGCCAACGGCCCGCTCTTCGTGGCGTTCGGCCGTTTTCTGTCGCTGCGGCTCGACCTTTTCACCTGGGAGGGATGCGAGCTTCTGAGGCACGTGGCGCTGCCCGACGCCTACTACCGCGCTGACGAGGCCGAGGAACTGTTCCGCCGAGGCCTCGGTCGCCGACCGGGACCGGCCGAGATCAGGGTGGCCTGGGACCGCCCGCACCCTCAGCTCCTCGGCCAATGGCACAAGGGGCGAGCCGGGGACGGTGCCAAAGTCGTCGTCCGACTGGTCGATCCAACCCTGCAACCCATCGACCCACCCCAGCGAGAGCAACTCCGGATCGTGCTCGACCGCCTGGTTCCCGCGGCGACTGTCGCACCGATCCTGCTCGATGAGTTCGCCGAAACCTGGAATCGGGAGCTCGACCTGGCTCGGCAGCAAGCGACCCTGACCGCGCTCGACAGCCTCTCGCCGGCGCCGTTTCAGGTTGCCGCGCCGCGCGACCACCTCTCCGGCGGGCGGGTCCTGACCCAACGGCGCTTCGGCACCCTCGACGAGCCGGCCGAACCGGTGGAGCTTCTCCATCGCTGGTTGCTCAGCTCACTCATCCACGGAGTGGTCCCCATCGACTGGTTGGACGAGGCGGGGATCCTCCACCTCGAGGGCGCTCGTCTCGGGCTGGCTCGTGGCCCGTTCTTCACGCTGTCGCCGTCCGAGCGGACCGCGCTCCGGGACTACCTGAGCCGGCTCGCCGCCGACGACCCGGTGGCGGCCTTCCGAACCCTCGAGAGGATCCTCCTTCCGGCCCCCGGCGATCGCCGGGAGAACCTTCTGGCGGCGATGCGTCGGTCGATCTCCTTCCGCGAGACCGAAGGTCCCTGGGCCCACCAGAGCCTGACCGCTACGCTCGTCGCGCACTGGCGGCTGATCCACCGCGGAGGGCTCCACCTGATCCCGGCGGCCGACCGATTCTTCATGGGACTGGTAGTGCAAGCCCGGACGACCTGCGACGCCGAGGACGTCGATACGCTGCGAGCCGCCAACGAGAACCTCAGGGTCGACGAGCTGTTGAGCAATCTCCGACAGCTGCTGCGACCCGCGGGCTCCACGGGCTGGTGGGTGGACCAGGGCGCCGCCTTGAGCCGACTGCCCTCCCAGATCGACGACTGGCTCGAGCGCACCAGCCAGACAACCGAGTCCCCCACTCCGTCACCGCCGCCGCCGATCGCCGGACGCTGGCTACCGATCGCGCTCGCCGCCGCGATCGTGCTCCTGTTGGTTCTGACCTGGTTCGGCTCCTCGGCGCCGTCGGTTCCCCTCGACACCGTGGTCGCCGCCACCATCCTGTTCGGCGGCGGCCTCGCCCTGTACTCTTGGGCCCAAGACCGATGACTGCCCGCCAACCGGAAGTGATAACGTAGCCCCAACCGATAGAAATGGAGAATCCGATGAAGGAACTCGCCAAGTCGATGGCTCGCTTTTCCTGGGCAATGTCCATGGCCGGTGCTCGCCAACTCACCGAGCTGGTGGCCGACGACGAGGACCGCGCCTCGGATCCGGCTCGGTCGAAGCGCCTGCAGCAGGTCCTCGACGACGCCACGGAAACTACGACCGAGGACTTCGACGAACGGTTCCAGTCGTTGTACGAGGCCGGTACGAAGATGCAGGAAGAACTCATCGAGATCGCCTGTGATGTCTTCAACCCGAAGACGATGATCGATACGACGAGCCGACTCGTCCATCGCGCCGCTGATGCCGTCAAGGGGCTCGGTCCCGAAGAGGACCAGGGCCCAAGCGAAGGCGACGGCTGACCCGTACGCCCTCTTCCACCTAAACGCTTCCAAATGCAGCGCTTTGATGTCGCCATCGTGGGCGCTGGCCTCGCCGGATTGACCCTCGCCCGCCAGCTAGTGCGGGAAACGGACAAGAGCGTGGCCATCCTCGAACGTCGGCCAGCCCCCTCCGATCGACCCAAGGTCGGAGAGTCCACCGTCCAGCTCGCCGGCTACTACCTGTCGCGGGTGCTCGGTCTCGAGCGACTTCTCTTCGACGAGCACTACCTCAAGTACAACCTGCGGTTCTACTGGCCCGCCGAGGGACTTTCGGGCGACGCCTTCGAGCACTACTCGCAGTGTTATCTGCGCCGAATCTCGAACCTGTGCAGCTTCCAGATCGACCGTGGCCGCTTCGAGCAGTCACTCTACGAGGAACTCTCCCGCGAGCCGCAGGTCACTCTCGTCGCTGCGGTCGAGGGACTCGACGTGACGATCCAGCCAGGGAGTACCCCGCATCAGGTGCACTTCCAGCACAACGGAGAGGTCGAGCAGTTCGAGGCCACCTGGCTGGTCGATGCTTCCGGTCGCCGTCGCCTCCTCCAGAAGAAACTCGGCCTCCAGCAGAAGAGCCCGGTGCGCCACGGCGCTTCCTTCCTCTGGGTCGAAGGCAACGTCGATATCGAACGGCTCACGGCCCGCAGTCACCGCGCTACGCGACTGGACCCGCGGCGGTCCGAGGTCGGCCACATGCCCCTCTGGATGGCCACCAACCACTTCATGGGCGAGGGCTGGTGGTTGTGGGTGATTCCGCTGCGACAGCGCACCAGTCTCGGTCTGGTCTTCGACCATCGGGTGGTGGAGTTCTCGGAGGTGTCGAGCGCCGACCGTCTCCTCGACTGGGTCGATACCCACCTGCCCCTGTTTTCGTCCGATCTCCGGGCCCGCACGGTGATCGGTCACGCGGGCTTCCGCGACTACGCTTACGACACTCGGTTGAGCCTGAGTCCGGACCGCTGGGCGGCGACGGGCGAAGCCGCCCGCTTCTCGGATCCCCTGTACAGCCCGGGCTCGGACTTGATCGCGTTGCACAACACGATGATCGTGGACTGCATCGAACGAGACTCCAGCGACGACCTCACGGTCCTGTGTCGCCGCCGTGAGGCACTGCTCCAGGCCCTACACGACGCCTACCTGCCCTCCTACCATCGATCCTACGACGCCCTGGGTGATGCCGAGACCTTCGCCATGAAGTACGGGTGGGAGCTGGCGATCTACTTCGCCTTCTACGTGTTCCCCTTCATCAACGATCTCTTCTCCGAGGACCGCTTCCTGCCCGCCTTTCTGCGTCGCTTCGCTCAACTCGGTCAGCTCAACGCCAACGTCCAGGCTCTCGTCTCGGGCTACTTCCAATGGAAGAAGCAACAGGGGATGACGGCAGGCCCGATCGTCGACTTCGAACTCTCGAAGCTTGCACCGGTGCGGCGAGCCGAGCGCTGCTTCTATCGGGTCGGGATCGATGCCGACACCGCGCGATCGATCCTCGACGAACAGCTGGCCGGGCTCGAAGAGTTCAGCCGGTTTCTCGTGGCGCACGTCGCCGCCGTGGTTCTGGATCGGGCCGCGGCCAAGCGCGACCGAGGGTTCGTAGCCGCCTTGAATCTCGAAGCTCCGGACTTCGATCGGGCCGCTCTCGAGAAGCTCTGGTCGCAGCACGCGGACGGGGAGGAGGCGACCTGGAGCTTCGACACCACGGCCCTGGATCTCTTCCACCAACCCGCGGCCCCGCTTGCGACCCATCGGAAGGCCGGCGGATGAGCCGATCCACCGCGTCCTGGCCTCGACGCTGCGATCCGCCGGGACTCCCGGAGCTCTTCGATCAGCCGCTCGAGTTGGTCTCGGGAGCGCTGCCGACCGGGGTTCAGGGGCGGTACCTGTTCAACGGGCCCACGGGCTTCGAGCGCGGCGGGCTGACCTTCGAGCACTGGCTGGACGGTGTGGGACGGATGGTCTCGCTCCAACTCGGCCCCGACGGCGCGAGGCTCACCAGTCGCAACGTAGCCACCGAAACCTGGCGAGAGGAGCGGTCCGAGGGCCGTGCCCTGTACCGCGGTTTCGGAACCAGCTTTGCCAACGATCGCCTGGTGCGAGGGCTGGTCACCGCGTCGCCGGTGAACGTCAGTCTCTACCCCTGGGCCGGCCACCTGCTCGCCTTCGGTGAGCAGGGATTGCCCTACCGGATCGCCGCCGAAAACCTCGACAGCGAGGGGCCGTGGACGTTCGGCGGCCGGCTGACCGAGATCACCCCGTTCACCGGCCACCCGAAACTCGACCTCGCCACCGGCGAGCTCCTGGCGTTTGGGGTCTCCTTCTCGGCCCGACATCCCAGTCTCCTCTACTATCGCTTCGCGCCGGACGGCTCCCTCGCCACCCGCACCCGTACCCCCCTACCCGGTCCCTGGTCGATCCACGACTTCGCGATCTCCGCCGATCACGTGGTCTTCCACCTAAGTCCCTACCGACTGTCGATGACGACTCTCCAGCACGGCGGTTCGGTGTTGGACGCCTTGTCGTGGCCCGCCGACGAAGAACGGAGCGCGAGTCGACTCCTGGTCCTCGACCGGACGTCTGGCGAGATTCGACTCGATGCGCCGATCGGGCGCGGCTATTGCCTCCACCTCGCCAACGCCTTCGACCACGCGGCAGGCCTCATCGTAGACCTCCTGGAGATGCCTCGACCGATCTACTCCGACTATCGCCTGGAGCGGCTCCTGGTGGAGGCTCCGGCTGCCGTTCCGGTGCGCTTGGAGGTCGACCTGCGAACCGGCACGGTCTCCCAGGCCCGCTTGCCGCACGACCGGCACGCGGACTTCCCCACCCTGGACCGGCGGCGCATCGGTCGCGAGAGCCAGCACTACTGGATGCTGTCCATCTCGCACCAGGCGGCCGGTCGGCCACGTCCCTACTACGACACCGTGTCCCGGGTCGACTGGACGAGCGAGCGGATCGTCGACCTGTGGACCTGTCCCCCCGGGGGACTTCTGGGGGCGGAACCGGGGCTGATCCCTGCGGATCTGGGTTCGCCCGCCGGAGACACCCTGATCGTGCCCTACCACGAGCCGGACGCCGGTCGTTGGGGATTCGTAGTGCTCGATGCGAGGCGGCCCGGTCCGCCGCTCGCCCGCTGGATTCTGCCGGACGCCGAGAGGATCCATCTCGGCTTCCATTCGACCTTCCTGCCGACTCGCTAGGCGGGTTCCTTCAGGGTCGTTCGGTCTCGAGGCTCGCGCCAAACCGAGCCGAGATGCGTTCGGCCAGCGCATAAACGACCGGTAGGATCACCAGCGTCAGCACGGTGGAAGCGAGGAGACCCCCGATCACCGTCAAAGCCATCGGTCGACGGAGTTCGCTGCCCTCGCCCAGGCCCAGGGCCATGGGCAGGAGCCCCAGCACCGTGGTCGCGGTGGTCATGAGAATCGGCCTCAGGCGAGAGGCCGCCGCCGCTTCGAGCGCCCCCTGGATCTCCTCGCCGCTCCGACGACGCCGGTTGGCCGCGTCGACCAGCAGGATCGCGTTGTTGACGACGATTCCCGCGAGCAGAATGCCTCCGATGAGGACCACGATGCTGACGTTGACGCCCAGCACCACCAGCGTCACAACCACGCCTACCAGGGAGAACGGAATGCTCACCAGGATCACCAGAGGGTGCAGGAGGGACTCGAACTGCGAAGCCATCACCAGGTACACGAGGAAGATCGCCAGCAAGATCGCGAGCCGGAGGCTGTCGAAGGACTGAGCCATCTCTCGACCCTGGCCGCCGATGCGCCAGTCGAAACCCGCCGGAAACGGCAGTGCCGCCATCATCTCCTCGATGTCCCGTGTCGCCGCCGCCAGATCACGATCCTCCAGGTTCGCGGTGACCAGCGCCACGCGATCCCCCTCCGTCCGTCGGATCTCGGCCGGGCCCTCCTCGAGTTCGGCCTCGGCCACGGCCGAGAGGGGGATCGTCACGCCGTTGACCTCCCCTACCGACAACGCCATCAGCGCGTCCACACTGTCCCGCGAGTTCTCCGCCGCTCGCACCCGGATGTCGATGGTGCGCTCCCGTCGTTGGATATCGGTGGCGACCGTGCCCAGGACCTTGGAGCGTACCGTCTCGGCGATCTGTCCCTGGTTGAGACCCAGGGCGGCGATTCGATCGCGATCGAAGTGCAGGCGCAACTCGGGATGACCTCCCTCGGTAGAGGAACGGATGTCCCGCAGCCCCTCGATGGCCGCCATCCCCTCCGCCGCCTGGTCCCCCAGCCGCTGGAGGAGCCGTAGGTTGTAGCCACGGATCTCCACTTCGACCGGTGCCTCGAAGCTGAAGTAGGACGGGCGGCCAAAGCGATAGGCCACCTCGGAGTCGAGGTCGAGGGTGCGACGAAGCTGGGTCATGGCCTGATCCTCGCGCGACCGCTGCGGCCGCCCGGCCAACCGCACCGAGACCTGGCCGATGTTCTCGCGCAACTCACCCGCGACCCCGCCCTGCTGGTTCGACGATCCGATGACGGCGTAGGCCGACTCCACTCCCGGCAGAGCCAGCGCGGCCTGTTCGACCCCCTGTAGACGCCGCTCGGTCACCTCGAGGCGGGTGCCCGGTGGATACTCGAGGTCGACGTAGAACTCTCCCTGGATCAGGTCTGGCACCAGTTCGCGCCCCAGGCCCCCGGCCAACGGAACCGTCGCCGCCAACGCCACCCCGGCCGCCAGGAGCGTCCACCCCGGGCGAGACATGGCGGCACGCAGCGTTTGCCCATAGCTTGTTTCGACGAGCCGGTAGCCGCCGTCGAAGAGGCGGGTCAGCGGGCTGAGCAAGGCTCGCGAGGCGACATCGAGCAGCCGAACGGTACCCCTCACGCCCCGCACCAGGGCAACGGCGATCCCGAGCCCCGGTCCGGAACCGGTTGCGGGCGCAGGACCGTACTCGGTCTCGAGCTCTTCGGCCGCGCCTTCGAGCGCTGGACCCTCGGCGGCACCCCGGTCGAACCGTCCCCCTCGCGAAGCCAGCATCGGGATCAGGGTCAGGGCGACCAGCAACGAGAAGAGTAGCGAAAAGGTCACCGTCAGGGCCTGGTCGCCGAAGAACTGGCCCGCCAGGCCTTCCACGAAGACGATCGGCAGGAAAACGCAGACCGTCGTCAGGGTGCTGGCGACCACCGCCCGGCCGACGGCTCCCGCTCCTTGCCGTGCTGCCTCGAGGTCACCGAGACCCTGATCTCGACGACGCTGAATCGCCTCCAGCACCACGATCGAATTGTCGACCAGAAGTCCGATACCCAGCGTCAAACCGCCCAACGACATGATGTTGAGCGAAACCCCAGCGGCGTACATCAAGAAGAAGGTCGCCACCACCGACAGGGGGATCGACACCCCGATGATCAGCGTCGTCTTCCAACTCCGTAGGAAGAGAAACAACACCAGAATGGCCAGCAGGCCTCCCAGCGCCGCCGTATCGAGGACCTCGGACACCGAGTCTTCGATGTAGGTCGCCTGGTCGCTGACCACCGTGAGGCCGACCCGAGGAGCCACTCGTTGCAACCGCTCCTGCAGGGCTCCGAGGCCCGCCTGTACGGCCCGCGACACCGCGACGGTGTTGGTTCCACCCTCCTTGTAGATCGCGATCTCGACCGCTTCCTGGCCGCCGGCGCGAGTGACGATCTCGCGGTCGGCCGAACCACGGCGAACACTGGCGACATCGCGCACCCGCACGGTACCCTCGGGGCCGGTCTGCAGGACGATCGAGCCGATGTCCTCGGGGCTCTCCAACTCGTTGACGGTCCGCACCAGGATCTCGTTCTGCCCCTCCAGCAGGCTGCCACCGGTGAGGTCGATGTTCTCCTCGGCCAGGCGCGTCGCCACCCGCTCGATGCTGAGACCCAAGGCGGCCACGCGCCGCTCGTCGATCAGAACCTGAAACTCCTCCTCGAGCCCTCCACTGACCACCACGCCAGCCACCCCATCGATCCGCTCGAGGGCTCGCTTCACCTCGTCCTCGGCCAGACGTCGCAGTTGGATGAGATCGTCTTCTCCCGATAGGGCCAACCGCAGGATCGGGTCGAGCGAGGGGTCGTAGCGTAGAAGGAGCGGTCGCTCGGCGTCGGCCGGCAACACCAGAACGTCCAGCCGTTCCCGCACGTCGAGGGCTGCCAGGTCGATATTGGTTCCCCAGGTGAACTCGAGGGTCACCTCCGAAACCTCCGAGCGGGAGGAGGAACTGACTCGCTCGACTCCGTTGACCACTCCCACCGAGTTTTCGACGGGACGGGTGACGAGGTTCTCGATCTCGGCGGGCGCCGCCCCCGTGAATTCGGTTCGAATGGTCAGACTCGGATAGCTGATCGACGGCAGGAGATCGATCGCAAGGCGTTCCAGAGCCACGGCTCCGAAGAGCACCGCAGCCACGGCAAAGATGAAGACCGTGACCGGTCGACGAGTCGAAAGATCGACGATACGCACGAATCAGTTTCCTCGGTTGTCGCCGGGGTTCTCCCGCACGGCCCCCTCAGCGGTACGGCCTGGCGGATCTGGGAATCCGCCCTGCCGGAACCGCTCCAACCGCTCTTCGATCTCGGCCTCGGACAGACCCCGGGCCCGCATCCTCTCCTTGATCTGGTCGAGGCGCTCCGGATCCATGGCTTGCCCGCCAGGATCCCTTCCAGGAGGCGGTCCGTGGCTCGCTTCGGGAGGACGAGAGGCCGCCGCCCTCGCATCCAACCGCTGGACCGGAGTACCGTCCGCCAGACCATCTTGTCCGAGAACCACCACGAACTCTCCCTCCGCGAGGCCCGAAACCACCTCGATCCGCTCTCCCTCGCGGTAGCCGATGCCAATCTCACGCCGTTGCGCTGCCCCGTCGACCACCACGAAGACCGAGTCTCCGATCGAATCGAGCGACAGCGCCGCCCTGGGGACGACCAGAGCGTTCTCGCGGGCATCGACCTCGAGCGCAACGCTCGCGAACATGCCGGGGCGCAACTGCCCCTGGGGGTCCGCCTGCAAGGTGACCTTGACGGTGCCGCTCTCCGAGTCGACGACGGGGCTGATCCGTTCCACCCGCGCCTCGAACCTGCGTTCTCCGTACGCTTCGACCTGTAGTAACGCCCGTTGCCCCGCCGACAGCCGCGGCAGTTCGCGCTCCGGTACCCGGATGTAGCACAACAGCGGGTCGAAGTCGGAGATGCGAAACAGGGCCTGGTTGTTGGCCACGGTTTCGGCATCCTTGATGTACCGACGGACGATCAGCCCGGCGAAGGGAGCCCGGATCTCGGTGTAAGCGAGCTGGATGTCGTTGCGCGCGTGTTCGGCCCGCGCTCGCTCCAGCGCCGACTGGGCGTCCTCGAAGACCTGCAGACTGACCAGATTGGATTCGCGCAATGATCGCGTGCGTTCGAAATCGGCCTCCGCTTCGGCGAGTTGCACCCGAGAGATCTCCAGTTGCGCGCTGGCCTCGCGCGGATCGATGCGGGCCAGGAGCTGTCCCCTGGTCACGGTCATCCCCTCTTCGACCCGAAGGTCGACGATCGGGCCCGCCGTCCGCGCCACCAGATCGACCTCTTTCTCAGCTTCCAGCGTGCCATGGGTGGTCAGCGTCGCGGCGATCCTCGATCGTTCCACGGCCTCGACCTCGACTGGCACCGCCGCCGACTCCGGCCCGCCGCCGCCCGGTGGGCCGCCGCGACCGCCGGGGCCACCGCGAGACCCCCTCTCGCCACCGCCGCCTCCAGCTTCTTCCGAGGCCGCGTCGGATGACTCGCTTCCACAGCCGGCCAGGCCGACCCCGAGCAGCAAGAGGAAAGCCAGGACTCCCACGAAGGGACGGGTCCGTAGCCGGAATCGATATCGCTGGAATGCAACCATGTCAGGCAGTCCTCAAGACCCGCAGCGCGAAGCGGGACAGGTCGTCGATCAGTGAGTAGAAAGTCGGGATGATGAGTAGGGTGAGGAAGGTCGAAGTGGTCAGGCCGCCCATGATGACCAGGCCGATTGGAGCCCAGATCCCAGCCCGCCCTTCCACCGGACCGAACCAGTCGGGCCACAGTATGGGCGCCACCAGGGGCATCAGGCCGAGGATGGTCGTGACCGCCGTGATCAGAATCGGTCGCAGTCGATTCTGTCCACCGCGCAGGATCGCTTCGTCTCGCGACAGTCCCTCGCGCCGGAGCTGGTTGATGTGGTCGATCAAGACGATCGCGTTGTTGACCACGATGCCGAGCAGGACGATCACGCCGATGGTGGCCATCGACTCCATCGCCTGGCCGGTCGCCTTCATGGCGAGAGCGACTCCGAACAGGGCAAAGGGAACCGACAGCATGATGGTAAGAGGCTGGAGAAAACTCTCGAAGAGGGCCGCCATCAGGAGATAGACCAGGAGAATCGCGAAGAGCAGGGCGAAGTTGGTTTCCTGGTTCTCCTGCTGTTGGAAACGGTTGAACCGGCCAAACCGCCACTCGTAGCCGGCGGGCATCGCAAAACTCTCCATCAGCTGGCCCACCGAACGCATCGCCATGAAGGTCGCCCTGGGATCTCGGGTGTTGCCGGTCACCGTGATCTTGGACCGATGGTCCTCGCGTTCGATCTGCTGGGCACCCGTCGTGCGTTCGAACGCCACCAACGAACCGAGGGGCAACGCCCCTCCCGGGGCATCGACGCTGAGTTCCGCGAGCTGCTCCAACGACTCGCGCTCGGCCTCGGCGTACTGCACGAGTACGTCGATCTCCCGTTCGGCCGCCTTCAACCGGGTCACCGCCCGACTCGAAAGCGAACTGGAGATGGTCTGAGCGATCCGTTGGGTCGACAGACCTCGGTCGGAAACCCGTTCGCTGCCGATCGAAACGTGGATCTCCTCGTCCCCACTGTCCAACGAGGTGTCGATGTCACGGAGTCCGGGAACCGTGGCCAGCTGCGCTACGAGATCCTCCGCCAGCAGCCGCAGGACGCTAGGGTCCTCTCCCACGAGTTCGACCTCGACCCCCGAGCTCGAAGCCGGTCCGCGGGCCTGGGCGATGCGGAGGTTCGCCCCGGCCACGGTAGGCAAGAGCTGGCGGATCCGCTCGCGCGCCGCGGCGGTGGTCAATTGTCCCTCGGACTCGTCGACCAGAAAGACCTCGATCCGCCGGCCGCGACGACCGCGTGCGCGACCGTTGCCGCGGTCGTAGCCAAAGGCGATGTCCTGGATGTCCAACTCGCTCCGTCGTGCATCGAGCAATTCGTAGACCTGACGGTAGAGCTGTTCCTTCTGAGGTAGCGTCACCTGCCGATCGGTGTCGACGTAGATCGTGACGCTGCGCTCCTCGGTAGAACGGGTGTAGGAACGCTCGATGGTTCGAAATAGGTAGATCGAACCAAACAGCAGGACGACGATCAGGCCGACGAAGAGAAACCGATGGTGCAGGGTCAACCCGAGGACCCGGCCGTACCAGTCCTTCAGCCTCCCCATCGCCTCCCCCCTCCCCTCCTGGCGACGCAAGAAGAGAGCGGCCACCATCGGTACCACGGTCAAGGCCACGAACAGCGATGCCAGGATCACCACACTCACGGTCAGGGCGATGTTGGAGAAGTAGATCTTGGTCCGGCCACCACCCCCCATGAAGATCAACGGCAGGAAGACGCAGAGCGTGGTAATGGTGGACGCGATGATCGGCAGGGCCACTTCGCTCGCTCCGTCGAGGGCAGCACGGTGAGATTCCTTGGCCAGATCGTTGCGATGTCGGAAGATCGACTCGATCACGACGATCGAGTTGTCGACCAGCATCCCCAGCGCCAGCATCAGGCCCGCCAGGCTGACCACGTTGAGGGTGATGTCCGAGAACCCGCTCTGCCGCAGGAAGAAGAGGAGAGCGAACGTCGCCACCACCGAGACCGGCACCGCCACCGCGACCAACGCCGTGGTCCGGAAACGCCGTAGGAAGAGGAAGACCGTGAGGATCGCCAGCCCTCCGCCGATCAAACCGGCGTCGCGCAACTGACCCAGCCCCTGCCGGACGTCGAGGGAGGAGTCGAAGTAGATCCGCCACCGCAGTCCCTCCGACTTCGGATCGGCTCGGATCACCTCCAACTCCTCCTTGACGCGATCGACGACGGCCAAGAGGTTGGCGCTGGAGGTCTTGTTGATACTGACGGTGAGGGCTTCGTCGCCGTTCAGGAAGTTGAAGGAGTCTTGGCGGGGGGTGCCGTAGCTCAGATCCGCCACATCGCCCAGACGGAGGCCCTGGTCGTCGATCGGAAGCTCGCGCAGTTCCTCGAGTGTCTGGAACTCACCGACCGAGCGTACGGTCCACCGCTGGCCGGACGTATCGATCGTGCCGCCGACCTGGTTCTGGTTCTCCTGGCGGATCCGGTTGCTCAGCGTGCGGACATCGATGCGATGTGCTTGCAAACGGGAGGGATCGAGATCCACCTGCACCGAGGGAGTCTGCAGCCCACCGATCGAGACCTGGCCGACCCCCTCCAGACGCTCGAGTCGCCGTTGCAGGACGTTCTCGGCCCAGTAGAAGAGCCGTTCTCGCTCCCAGTCCGAGGTCACGTGAAACCGCACCACCGGGATGTCCGTCGACTGGAACCGGCGCACCCAGAGGCGGTCGAGATCGTCGGGCAGACGGTGTCGGACCCTCTCTACCCGATCCCGTACCTCGACGGCCGCCATGTCCATGTCGGTGCCGTCGACGAATCCGATCCGAACTTGGCCCGATCCGCTACTGGCCACCGAGGAGAGCGTCTCGATGCCCGCGATGGTGCCGAGGCTCTCCTCGAGCGGCTGCACGATCAGACGCCGCACCTCCTCGGGCGAGGCCGACGGGTAACTTCCCTGCACCGTGATGTTCGACGACGAGAAGGTCGGCAGGAACTCCAGGGGAAGTCGGAACAGGGAGACCCAGCCGATCACGAGGACGCCGACCACGATCATCGCCGTCGTCACCGGGCGGTAGACGGCAAAGCGCACCAAGGGATGTCCCTGACGCGGAGCGGGAGAGGACGGCACTGGGGGTTTCATCGGCGGTTTCGGTCGGACTGAGCCCATCGAGTCTGCAAATGGGATCCACCCTGACCGACAGCGGTCTCTAGTGTAACCCTCGGCGGCGGGAACCCTTGCGGTCGAGTTGTCTCAGATGAAGGACTCCGAAGCACCGCTGGCAGATCCCCTGGCCCGTACCGGTCCGGGCTAGGCTCGGAGCACGCGCCGACCCAACGAAAAGGGCCGCGCAGAAGCGCGGCCCTTGGGAATCGATCCTGCCCCCACAAGGGCAGGACTCAGGTCATCAGAACCTGAACTCGATGCCCCAGCGAGCCTCCCACAGAGACCGGTTCTCGAGCAGGTCGCTCAGCTCCGGCTCGTCGAAGTCGGTGAAGACGTACTGCCCCTGCGCGTTGACGTCGGTGTCGACCACCTGCGGCACGAAGAAGGGCGCGTCGTAGACCTTGCCCCAATCGTCGTCGAGGAAGTTCAACAGGTTGTACATCTTGATGAAGAACTTTCCGGTGACGCCGAAGCCCACCGGGAACTCCTGGTGGACGGCGAAGTCCACGCGGCTGGTCCAGCGAGCGTGCTTCTGGTTCCTCTGCACGAAGCCAGGGTTCAGACCCTCGCGGGCGACCCAGTCGAAGAATTCCTGAGTCTGGAAGCCGTCGGCGAAGACGACGTTCGGATCGGAGGTACCGTTCGGCACGTAGAGCAGGTGGCGACCGAAGAAGCCGTCACCCTCGAGGTCCCCACCGTTCATGGCGTAGCTCTGGGGCTGGCCCTGGCCGGTGAAGGCGTAGAAGGTGAAACGGGTCTCGTTCTCACCGAAGAAGTCGCGCCCGATGCTCGCCCGCAGGGTGAAGCGCTCGGGTACCACGTAGTTCGAGGTCGCCGGCGTCGGGTTGTTGATGTCGATCACCGCCGTGCTGGTGTAGTTCGAGCCGGCCGTAGCGGCCGTCATCGGACTGATGTCCTCACCGTCGGTGTAGGAATACCCGAGGGAGGCGTCGAGACCGAAGTCCCACTTCTTCTGCACCAGGAAGGAGAGTACGTCGGCGCTGGCGTCGGCACTCGAGTTGGTGAGCATGAAGTTGTCTTCACCGTTGGTGTAATCGTAGATCGGAGCCCCCGCCATGGTGGTTCCGACGATCGACTGCGACAGGTCGACGTAGTACGCGGAGTCCTGAAGCTCCGTGTGCAGGTAGTCGACGTCCAACTGGTAGCCACTGGCGAAGCGGTACGTCGCTCCCAGAGAGTACTTCCACTCCGAGGGTTGGTCATAGTTGGGGTCGATCAACACCAGAAAGCTGTCGCTGGCGTTGGCCGGGGTCACCGCCGCGACCTGGTCGAACAGCTCCTGCGGAATGTCGTAGCCCGGCCGGTTCCCGGTCAGAGGGATCGAACCATCGAGCACCGAACGATCGGAGCCGAAGTTGCGCAGCTGGAGCTGGACGTTGGTCAGGCCATCGTTGCTCCAGGCGTTGGAGATCCAGACGTTGGGGTTGCCGCCCGAGTAGAGTCCCGCGCTACCGCGGACCGACAGTCGGGCCATTGGCAGCCAGGTGACTCCGAGACGGGGCATCACGAGGGAGAGCCCGTCGATGTTCTCGTCGTTCCGGAGGCCACCGTTGGCGGCGGCGAAGGTCGGGTTGAAGTTTGGACGGTCGCTGCTGGTGAAGAACTCGTAGCGCAGTCCGGCCACCACCGTGAGGTCGTGCTCGTCGAAGAAGATCTCGTCCTGCACGTAGACCGAGTTGAGCGTGTTGGCGAAACTCGCACCGGCGTCGTTGGCGACGTTGGTACCACCTCCACTACCGTAGTAGATCCGGCTGGGACGGCCGAGTTCGAACTTGTCGATCCCCGACAGACCGCAGGAGGAGTCCTGGAATCGGCCCTGAGCGGTGAGTCCGGCGCAGTAGGCCGGATTGCCACCCGAGTCGTCGAAGAAGTCGTACTCACCACCCGCCGAGTGCTGTACGAAGATGTTGAAGATGTCGGTCTTCTCCATCTCGTAGCCGCCGGTGATGACGTGGTTGCCGAGCAGGTACTGCCCCGAAAGCTTGAGGTAGTCGGTCTCGGTGTTCAGCGAGTTGGCCTGACGCGAGTCATCCGCCCCGATGTAGACCGTGTTGCTCCCGATGCTGATCTGGAAGTCGCCGAAATCCTTGGGACCTACGGTGACCTGCGAGTCGTCCATCGTGTTGTTGCTGAGGAACAGCTCGGTCGAGAGCGAGTTGCCCCACTGCGACGACAGTTTGGCGGTGATCGTCTCGGACTCGGCGCCCTTGACGTAGAAGTGGTTGGCGAACTCGAACTCGTTGGAGTCACCATCCGAGTCACGGTCCTGGAAACCGTCGTAGTAGTTGTAGATCATCGCGACGTTGTGGCTCGGGTTGACCCCCCAGTCCATACGCAGCATGTACTTGTCCTGCTCCTGGGCGCCGTCGTTCGGCTGCCCCCCGGGGTCGTAGCCGTACACGTCGTTGGCGATGCGGACGATGCGGTCGTGGTCCGCCTGGCTGAACCAGTCGCGTTCGTTACCGATCCCGGAGCCGGCAAAACCCCGCGCCAGGAAACGCGGCGACTCGTTGGCCTCGAGGGCGGAGAAGAAGTGCAGCTTGTCCTGCAGGATCTTGCCACCGAACGTGAAGCCATACTTCTCGGAGTCGAAGGGCGGGGTGCTGAAGTCCCGCGTGTCGCCACCGAGCGAGTCACCACGCAGGCCATCGTCGGTGTGGTCCCAGAACAGGTTGCCACGGTATTCGTTGGTTCCCGACTTGGTCACGGCGTTGATGGTGCACGCCGAGAACCCACCGTAGGTCACGTCCGCCGGAGCCAACTCGACTGCGAGCTGACCGATGGCATCGTAAGGGAAGGGCATACCCACCGCAGTCGAGTAGCCGTTCTCGTTCAGACCGAACCGGTCGCTTTGACCGACACCGTCCAGGGTAACGCTATTGAACCGGGGGTGCTTACCCGCGCAGTTGATCGCGAAACCGTCGTCCTCGTTGTCGACGTTGACACGGGGGTCGATTCCGTAGATGTCGACGATGTCCCGGTTGAAACCAACCGCGGTCTCGACCTCGAAGCTGGTAAACGTCGCCGCTGGACCGGTCGCTACTTCGACGAAGTCGCGGGAAGCCGTAACGGTCAGAATCTCGGTGATCGCATCGAGGTTGATCTTGAGGTTGTAGATCTCGGCGACGGAGATGTTCTCTACCGCGACCGTCGCGATGTCGTTGACGATGACGGTATACGGGCCACCGGGTGAGAGGCGCGTCGCGAGGAACACGCCCTCGGCATTGGTGGTGAAGGTCCGCAGGTTGCCAGTCCGCTGATCCAGCACCTCGACCTTGGCGTCCGCCACGGGAGCGTCGGTCACGTCGACGACGACTCCACGAATCGAAGCGGTCGTCTCCTGCGCCACGACCGAAGGCGCACACAGCGCTCCGATCAGGATGCAGAGTCCTAGGGTTGATTTGAGAAGTGGTTTCATTCAGTACTCCTTCTTCGGCCCGATACTTAGGGAAACGGCTATCGACCCCGGAGGACGCAGACCAACCGAGCGAAGCTCGTCGGCCTCGGCCGCCAGGGGGGTGAAACAGATTGTCTCGCGAATGGGGGTTTCATGCTTCGTTCTGGTCCCGAATCCGGTAGATTCCGGTGCTGCCTGAGGGCAGGCCCTCAGGGCCGTTCGGGTTCAAACTCTGTAAGGGCAACGCTATCACAGGAAACCGCGGCTCGGGGAACGCCAGGTCACGAACCTGTGGCGCTCTGCGCACACTCTCCCGACGAATCCTCGAGGCTTGGTACCGGCTCGACCGACCTCCTCGGAACGCTCTCTCGCCACCGACGCGTCAGAAAGTGGCTAAACATCATGAACGAAATGGCTTGGCCACCCTGAATCCGGTCCAGTCTGGCCCGGAGAGTTCCGCCTCGGCCCGCAAGGACGGTCGCAGGATCTCCGGCGCCTCGCGCCACGACCCGCCGCGGAGCACTCCCCGGGACTCCGCCGACTCCACCAAGGTCCACTCCCACAGTCCGCCGAGCAGACCGTAGAGGCCGAAGCTGTTCGGTTCCTTCGCTTCCAGTGACGGCAGACGATCCGCCGTGTTCGCTCGGTGCCACGCCAGCGCCTCGACCTGGTCAGGCGTGGGTTGCGCCACGCCCTCTTCTCCCCCCGTGCAGGCGTACTCCCATTCCAGCTCGGTGGGGAGCCGCATCGGTTTGCGCGACAGTGCGGCGTACCAGCGACAGTATTCGACGGCCTCCTCCCAAGTGACGCCGACGGCAGGATCCCGATCCTCCGGCGACTCTGGAGCGCGGTCGAACGCTGGATCGAAGGCCTCGAACTGCTCATTGCTCACCGGCAGCTTCGACAGATAAAAGGGTTCGATCTCGACCACCTCTCCCGATCGGTAGCCGCCGACGTCGAGGACCCGATGGTCCCCTCCCGGTACGAGCCAGAGGATGGGGCGGGGGACGCTGGTGTACATCGGAGGGGTCCTGGCCGGCGGTGGGTCAGGCCTGAGGAAGGGTTACGGTGAACCGGGCCCCGCCGGCGGGTGACTCGGTCAGGGCGACCGCGCCGCCATGTCCTTCGACGATCGCTCGCACGATGGAGAGTCCGAGGCCGGCGTGCTCCTTCTGGGCACCGCGCTCCGCCTCGGCCTCGGGTCGGTGACTGAAGAACCGATCGAAGACCCGGTCCCGATGTTCGGCCGCCACGCCTGGCCCCTCGTCGTCCACGACGACCACGACGCCGTAGTCCGCTGCGCCGTGAGCTCCCACCTCGACGACGTGCGCCTCGACCCACACTGAACCGTCCGCTCCCGAGTAGCTTGCCGCATTGTCGAGGAGGTTCTCGAAGACCTGCGCCAGTCGTTCCGGCACCGCCTGCACCGCGAGGTCCGGCTCGAGGTCGAGTTCGAACTGCACCTCGGGGTATCGCCAACGCATCGCCTCGACCACGGACTCCAGGAGTCCGGTCAGTTCCACCCGACGACGGTCCTCTGCTTCCAGACGTGCATCGATCACCGTGATCTCGCGCACCTCGGAGAGCAAACGCTCGAGCCGGGCCACCTGATCCAGGACGATCGCTCGCAGCCGTTCGGCTTCCTCCCCGCTCTCGGCATCCTCGGCCATCTCGGTCGCGGTGCGGATCGAGGCCAGGGGATTCTTGAACTCGTGCGAAACGTCGGCCGCAAAACTCTGGAAGTACTCGACCTGCTGACGCAGTTGGCCCGACAGTTCCTCCAGACCGCGGGCCAGGTCACCGATTTCGTCGCGCCGCTCGGAACCGCGGAAGTGTCCGCGCATACGGCCGTGGTCGTCGACCAACTCACGAGCCTCGCGACGCAGCCGAGCCAAGGGACGGACGATGGTGGTCGCCACCAGCAAGCTGAGGATCGCCGCCGCGAAGAGCGATGCCACGAAGACCTTGGCCCCGGCCAGCCGGAGTTCGTAGAGGTCCTGCAGGATCCGTAGCGTCGACTGCGAGACGAGCACGGCCCCCACCACCCGCTCGCCGTCGCGCACCGGGATCGCACTGTAGAGCGTCACCGAACGCTGGCGTGGTGTGATCCGCGTGATCGCTCCGTAGCGTCCCGTGAGCGCCGCCCGGATCTCCGAACCGGTGAAGGGCTGCGCCGGATCGTAGAACTCCTCCGACTCTCCGAACTCCGGGGTGCCCAGCACTCGATGGTAGAGGCGGAAGCCGACGGCACCCAGACGGTAGAGCCAGCTGCGCCGAGCCTCCGGGGTCGTGGGTTCGACCGATCCGTCGCTGGAGCGCGGGCCAAGACGACTCGAGTCCGCCAGCAGGCGGCCTTCGGCGTCGACGACGCGGAGCCTGGCCGTCACCCTCTGCTCCAGACCGCGGAGGACGCGTTCGGCCTCGATCCCGAGGAGTTCCCCGCGATCCGACAACGCCGCGGCCAGGATCCGGCCCTGCTGTACCATCGACCGCTCCTGGGTGTTGAGAAGTTGCGTCTCATAGACTCCGAGGAAGAAAAAGCCCACGGCCGGTACGAACACCAGCAGCAGGTTGAAGGCCAGGATCCGGGGACCGATTCGGGCCAGCCATCCCTCGGGAAGGCGCCTACGGAATCGAGCCCACCAGTTCACGCCGGTCGCAGTCGGTATCCCAGACCGTACACCGTGTCGATGGCATCGAAGTCGGTATCGACGTTGGTCAGCTTGCGACGCAACCGCTTGATATGCGTATCGATGGTGCGGTCACTGACGTAGGTGTCGTGCGGGTACCCCTCGTTGACCAGCTGCTCACGAGTCTTGACGTGACCGGGATGGCGCGCCAGGGCCAGCAGGATCCGAAACTCGGTCACCGTCAGATCGAGGCGCTGCCCCCCCCAGGAGGCCTGGTAGCGGTTGAGATCGAGGCTCAACTCTCCACAGGACAACAACTCCTCGGCGTCGAGGCTCCGCTCCCCGGAGAGCAGCGCCGCCCGCCGAAAGAGGACCTTCACCCGCGCCATCAACTCGCGCATCGAGAAGGGCTTGCAGAGGTAATCGTCGGCGCCCAGCTCCAGACCCAGGACCCGATCGAACTCTTCGTCTCGCGAGGTGAGGAAGACGATCGGCAGACTCTCCGAGACCCCCCGAAGGCGGCGGCAGAGTTCGAGTCCGTCGATCCCGGGCATCAGGATGTCGAGGATGACGAGATCGGGTAGAGCCCCTTCGAAGGCCGACCAGGCTGCGTGTCCGTCGCCGTAGGTCGCGACCCGATACCCCTCCCGACGCAGGGCCATCCCGACCGTTTCCCGAATCGGAGCCTCGTCGTCGGCCAAGGCCACCAGCGGGGAGGGCGAACTCATCCGCCCGGCACCTCCGGATGAAGGCGCGGTCGCAGTTCCTGTTGGCGCCAATCCTGGATGCGTTGGAAGAAGAGCTCGGTAAACGACTCGACCTCGTGTTCCGGAAAAAGAGACGCTACCTTGGCCCGCACCGTGCGCCGACAATCCTCGGACTGGAAGTACTCGTCGGCCAGTTGGTCGAGGTCGGCCAGGTGTTCCTCACAAAACTCCGTGAAGCGATCGGCCTCGAGGCGCTCGCGAGCGATGGCTCCGTAGGCGGCCAGCTTCTCCCGATCCGATCGATCCGAATCGGCGATCTCGAAGAAGGGCTGCCAGTCGAGGTTGGGACGCATGCGGCGACCGGTCACGGCACAGAAGAGGGCCCAGCGCACGTTGGCCATCACCAGCCAGGGGAAGTGATAGTGCAACGACGTGACCTGCGAGTCGGGGCAGGCGTTGGCAAAGTCGATCGGATGGAAGACTCCGTCCTTCAGCAGCATCTCGCAAGAGTTGAAATCCCAACCGAAGAAGGTATTGATGGTCAGGGTCATGTCCTCGAGCGTGCGCAGATCCTCCGCCGGAAGATCCGGAGTTCCAGTGCGATAGCGATCGTGCAACGGCGCCGAAGGGTCGTAGGAGACGACGCGCAGCTGCGGTCCCAACCCGACGCAACGGACGAAGAGATCGAAGGGGATGATTCCGGCCTGGAGGTGCATCACGCGCTTGCCACTCTCGTCGTAGGTCGCGCGCAGAGTCTCCTCGTCGTCGATCTTGGTCACCCCCACCCAGGCCCCGCCGTCGTACGGCTTCATGAAGAGGGGGTACCCGAGTTCTTCGCCGATGGCTCCCAGATCGAACAGCTTGGCGTAACGCTCCAAGGTCGGAGCCAGATCGGGAAGTTCCTGGTCGTAGGACTTCGGCGGCACCATCCAGGTCCGCGGCACCGGCATGCCGAGCCGCATCATCGCGCAGTAGGTGGTCTGCTTCTCCATCGACTGAATCGACCAGGGGTTGTTGAGCACGTACAGGTCGTCGAGGAGAATCGACTTCTTCACCCACTCCCGACTGGTGTGGTACCAGTGGGTCAGCCGGTCGAGGAGCACGTCGTAGCGACCCGGCTGCTGCAGGTCGAAAGGCTCGATCGACACCCGCTCGACCTCGACCGAAATCGGCCCATTGGCGCCCTCGACCCGAAGGTCGAGTCGGGACACTAGCTGTTCGAAGCAGTGGGGCCAACAGAGGTCAGCTCCGAGGGAAAGACCGATCCGTCGCGTGTCTTGGGGCAAGGTTCCTCCTCTTTCGATGGAGTCTAGCCGGTCGCGCACGATGTTTCGAGACCCTTTCACACCAGCCGCGACAACCCTACCCAGCCAAGCCGGCGCGCTCGAACGGCAGACAGTCCGGCCCCATCTCCACATGCCGCAAGCCGAGTCCGGTCGACCTCCTCCTCACCAACTGGTCACGAGGAGTTCGAAGAGAGGCTTGACGTCGTCTACGACCTCCGCTACATTTGTAGCGCGCGACAAATGTAGCGGAGGCACCAGATGAAAAAACGATACGTAGAACTCAGCAGTCGAGAACGACAGATCATGGACGTTGTCTGCCGCCGGCGGCAGGCGACGGTTTCTGAAATCCAGTCCGACCTCCCCGAAGCTCCGAGTGCTTCGGCAGTGCGAACGATGCTGAGTCGGCTGGAAGACAAGGGTTGGCTGGACCATCGAGCTGACGGAGCCCGCAACCTGTACTTTCCGGTCGAAGAGCTTCGAGACCTCAGACGATCGGCCCTGGATCGGCTCATGGAGACGTTCTTCGAGGGTTCTCCGGTGGCCACGACGGCTGCGATTCTCGACCGAGATGGTGACAGGATGAGCCTGTCGGAGCTGGATCAGCTACTGGAGTTGATCGAGCAGGCCAAGGAACGGGAGCGGGCATGACCGAGGTTCCCTACGGGCTAGCGTCTCTCCGAGAGTTCTTCGTCGAGGGGTGGATCCTCCTCGCATTGCTGATGATCGCCGATCGTGCGGCTCGAGCCTGGAAGCCAGAGCTGGTCGATCCACTCTGGCGAATCGGCCTGGCTTCTCTCTTGCTCTTTACCCTCTCTGGGCCGCTCCTGCCGGCCTGGAGCCTCCACATTCTCGATTCAGCCCCTGACGTGCAGGAAGCCCGGCTCGCCGCGATGCAGCCGGTCTCCGACCAAGCACTGGAACTCGACCTGCCGTCCGCGCCCGACACCATCAAGGGACCCGGGTTGCTGCAAGTCGCTGGGGGCATCTGGTTGGTCGGCGCGCTGGGAATCGGAGTCCTCCTCGTCGCGGAACGCCTGCGTCTCCTGCGCGCCGCCAAACGCTGGACCAGAGTCGCTGACCCAGAGCTGCTGTCGATCGTCGACCGTGCCGTGCAAACCCAAGGCTTGAAACGACGACCTCGAGTGGTCTGGCGCCCCTCGCCGGGTGCCGCCTGCACCTGGGGTCTGGTCCGGCCCGTCATCGCCCTACCGGCAGCCGCTGGAAGCTGGCCCCGGGAGCGGCTTGCCCACGTTCTCTGCCACGAATTGGCCCACATCCGTCGTCGCGACCACCTCCTGTTTTCGGTTGCGGCCTTGACCTGCATGCTGCACTGGCCCAATCCACTGGTTTGGCTGGCGCGCTCCCGACTGCTCGAGGAGGCAGAGTCGGCCTGCGATCAGAGAGTTCTTCGGGCCGGCGCCTCCCCGAGCCACTACGCCGAGACTCTGCTCGGCCTCCAACGGAACGTTGGCTCACGGACCGCATGGACCGAGGCGAGTATGGCAAGAAAGGGCAGCCTCGCGCTCAGGATCCGCGCCGTACTGCAGCCAGGACTGCCAACGAAGCCTCCATCGCTCGCCAGCCGACTCCTTCTCGCCGGGATCTGCGGCCTGGTGGGGGTGGCGGTCGTATCGGCTGAAGTCGTGCCCTCTGAGCGCTCGGGCTCAGCCCCAGATCCGCCAGCCTCCTCACTCGAGCCCTCGTTCGAGGCGATCCACGTGCACCACGGTCCCTCGAACCCACTTGGGATGTCGATCGGCCCAGTGCGCCGGAAAACGATCGACAACGAATGCTGGGATCGAACGGTTCGCAACCGCAGCTTCAACCGCAACGAAGAGCGCGGAACATGGACACTCGATTGGTCTAGCGGAGCCTGCCAGGCTCGCATCCGCCTCGACGGATCTGCTGCTTGGGGACCCGGAGGAGCGCTCTCGCTCGAGGCCGGCGGTCGTCTCTTGCTCGAAGAGTCGACCCCCCGAGGCCGGTGGCGACTCGTGGCGAAGTCGACGGGCGGCGAAACGATCGATCTCGAGGCCGAAGGACCAGCCGAAGTGCGAGAGAACTACGACTGGGACCGTTGGCTCAGAAGTCGGCTAGCACTCCTCCAGAAACACTATCCGGTTGCCGTGCAGGACCATCGGTAGTGCGCCCTCGCTCAGTAGGCCTCTTCGTTGGCTGTGGCACCGGCTTGCTCGTGCTGCTCTCCCCGCCCGTCCGAGGCAGCCTCTCCGAAGGTGAGCAGGTACCTCGGGTCGAGAACGAGATCCGAGTCGATGGCCACCTCGACGAAGCGTTCTGGACCGAGGCGCTGGCAATCCCCCTTCCCTTCGAGATCGATCCCGGGGACAATCAGCCCGCCGTGGTGGCCACCGCCTGCTACTTGGCCTACGACGCCTCCCGGCTCCTCTTCGGATGTCGAGCCAGTGACCCGGACCCCGCGGGGATTCGGGCCCGATTTCGAGAGAGGGATCGCCTCGAGGACGACGATCGGATCGGGTTGACGCTCGACACTTTCGACGATGGCCGTAGAGCGTTCGAGTTCTGGGTCAACCCACTTGGGGTACAGCACGACCTGTTTCGCAACGACAGCGGAACCGGCGAGGAGGAGAACCACGCCTGGGACGCGCTTTGGGATGCTGCCGGGAGGATCGACTCCGAAGGCTTTACCGTCGAGGCCGCGATTCCCTTCTCGTCCCTCCGCTTCCAACGAACGAGCGAGGACCAGAACTGGCGCATCATGGTGCGGAGGAACTGGCCAAGAGCCACCGAGCACACGCTTTCCAGCGTACCGATCGATCGCGCTCGTGACTGTCTACTCTGCCAAGCAGTCCGCGTCGGCGGCTTCGAGTCACGAGAGCCCGGTCACGACCTCGAGGTCATTCCTGCACTGACCGCGTTCAGAGCCGACCGACCGTCGCGCGACGAGCAAGGATCGCTCGATTCAGAGATGGGGATCACGGCCCTGTGGGGAGTGACTCCCAACATCTCCCTGGCGGCGACCCTCAATCCCGACTTTTCGCAAGTCGAGGCAGACGCGGCGCGATTGGACGTAAACCGGCGCTTCGCCCTCTTCTTCCCCGAGCGACGGCCCTTCTTTCTGGAGGATGCCGATCTCTTCGAGTCGTTCTTTGACGTAGTCCATACCCGTACCGTGGCCGACCCGACGTGGGGGTTGCGCACCACGGGCAAGCAGGGTGGGCACGCCTTTGGCTTCTTCACGGCTCGCGACGAGCGAACCGAAATCCTCCTGCCAGGACCAGAGTCCTCAGATGCGGTGTTTCTCGACCGAGAATCCCAGGCTTCGGTCCTGAGATACCGAAGAGACTTGGGAGAGAGATCCACTTTGGGAGCGATCGTCTCGGATCGCCGCGCCCGAGACTATTCCAACCGAGTCGCGGGCCTGGATGGTCGGTTTCGGCTCAACCCTTCCGATAGCGTCAGCTTTCAGGTTCTCGGCAGCCAGAGCCGGTTTTCGGAAGAGCTCGGTACCGATCTGGGAAGCGGCGTGGACCTCCAGGGCCTAGCCGTCCGAGCCGACCTCAAACGTCGTTCTCGGGATTGGGATTGGACCCTTCGCTACCAGCGGATAGGCCGGGAGTTTCGGGCCGACCTCGGCTTCATGCCCAGGGTCGGTCTCGCAGACTACGAGGTCGAGGTGCAGAGAACCTGGTGGGAACCGAGTGAGCGATGGAACCGAGTGGAGCTAGGGGCGCAGTGGGGACGAACGGAGAATCTAGAAGGAGAGCTTCTCGACGGTGCCCTAGAGCTTCGGTTGAAGCTTCGCGGTCCCTGGCAAAGCGAGTTGAGCTACCAACCCGAACTCAGCGAAACCACCTTTGGCGGCATCTCGTTCGAGTCGCTACGACACCAGATCGAAGTCTCGCTCGTCCCCTCGGCGATCTTGGAAACCGGAGTGGAGATCGGCTGGGGAGATGCGATCGACTTCGGTCAGGGTCGAAAGGGAAACTCGATCGAAGTAGAACCCTGGATCGTCTTGAACGCCGGTCGACGCCTCCAAGTCGAGGGTGCGTTCACCACGGAGCGCTTCGACCTCGAATCGGGACGGCTCTTCGAAGCCTTTCAGTCCGATATTCTGACTCGTATCCACTTCAATGCCCGCAGCTTTGCACGACTCACTTTGCAGCACACGGACCTCCGGCGCGACCAAGACCTAGTGGGCCGCCCCGTACCCAGCCAACAGCAAGAACTCCTGGGCCAACTTCTCGTCTCGTACCGCTTCTCGGCGAAAACAAACGTGTTTCTGGGACTGTCAGAAGAGCGACACCAGATCGAGAACCGTTCCTGGGAAGTGGACGAAAGGACCGTCTTCTTCAAGGTTGCCTACGCGTGGACACCCTGAAGCGGCGGAGAACGTCCAGACGGGTTCGACTGGCGCCTCCGTCCGATCAGCCCGACGGCTCCCGTAGATTGAAGTCACCTGCCCCCTCACCGGCTCCGGGTGTTGGGTCCCATGGAACCCAGCCGTCGGCTCGGGACCACTCGGGCGGAGTCGTTCTCCCCTACTCGTAGACCATCCACAGCGGCCCCGGGAACAGCCAGGAGAGTCCCTCACGCAGACGGTCGCGCCAGTTCTCCCAGTTGTGTCCGTCCCGAGACTCGACGAACCGTACGTTCATCCCCGTCTTCTGCAGCAATGGCACCAGCGAGCGGTTCTCGTAGATCAACGACTCGTAGACCCCGCAACTCTGAAAGATCTGCTCGGCCGGCCGCCCCGGCGCTTCGCGAAACTCGTTCATGAAGTCGACGATCGGAGCGAAGGCGGGCCCGCGGAAACTCTCGCCGATGTCGGTGAAGGCGAACGAGCCCGACTGCAGCAGGAGGCGCCCGAACTGCCCCGGGTAGCGCCACGCCGTCGACAGCGAGGCTACGGCACCGAAACTCGCCCCCATCAGACAGCGGGCGGCGGGATCCTCGATCAACGGGTATCGGGCCTCGACGGCGGGCACCAGTTCCTCGGCCAGAAAGCGAGAGTGCCGGGGATCCGCGGCGTACTCACCCATCCGATTGCGCGACTGGGTCAGGGCCACGATGACCTGCGGAATCTCCAGACGATGGATCAAGTTGTCGAGAACCACCTGCAGGCTGGCGAACCGTAGGTAGTCCACCCCGTCGTGGGCCACGATTAGGGGATAGCGGCGCGTGGGCCGCATCCGTGCGGGAAGGTAGAGCATCACCTCCCGCCGATCGTTGAACACGGCGCTCTCGATCTCCAGGTCGACGAGACGTCCGGAGCGGGCATCGGGGTTGGGCTGCGTCCAGTCGGGGGTCTCGTACCCTTCGGCCTGGCAGACCGAGTTCGCTCCGAAGGGATCCATGGCCAGGTTCGGGTTGAAGGGATCCCGTATCAGTGAGCGCTGGTCTCCCTGGCGGACCTCGAGCTTGTACTCCACCCGCGAACCGGGTGGTAGTTGCTCGGTGAGATACCAGAAGTCGGTACCCTCGAGCCGCTCGAACGGCCGGCTCGACTCGAGACTGAAGATCCAGTGGCGGAATCGAACCTCGTCCGCCTGTCCGTAGAAGACGAAGGTCGCGTTGGACCCTTCGATGATCGGAAACTGGTGGGACCCGAGAAACTCCTCGATCGACTTCTGGTCGACGCTCTCACCGTGCACGAAGCGGTCGATCAAGAGGCTCACGCCGCCACCTCTTCCACCGAGCCATCGACGGCGAGCCGGCGCCCGACGGCATCGAACCACGTGCCTTCGTCGGAGCGGATCCGGGTCCCCTCGTCCATCGCGAAACAGAGGGAGTCGGGAAACCGCCCCGCCAGCAGGGCAACGCGAGCCGGGTCCTCGAGTCGGAGGCGGTGCCGCGGGTGCGGCAGCGGCAGCACCCCATGGTAGAGCCCCAACCCCGACTCGAGCACTTCGGCGTAACCCTTGCCCTGGGGAGGAGAATCGTGGAACAGCACCACCCGCTCGCCGAGGACCATCGCCCCGCCGGACCAGGCGAAGATCGGTAGCTCGCGCACCAGGTCCGCAATCCCGAATAGGCGCAACCGGTTCAGCAGGATGGCGACGTGCCCCCCGGCCACGGCGAAGGCCTGGACGGAAGCGAGTTCCTCCCTGACCTGCTCCCGCTCCGCCGCCACACTGGGTCGGCGGGCGGGGTCGAAACGTTCCCGGAACTCCGCCTGGACCTCGGCCACGCGGCTCAGGTGGTGACGGTCGAGCGCTCGAACCGCGGCCATCGCATCCTCGCGCTCCGGAGCGAGGAGGGAGGGTTCGCCTTCGCGGCGGAACAGCGCCTCGGCTTGGCCGAGGGTGTAGTCCAGTCGCTCGCGGTAGATCCGCTGCAGGCTCCGCAACCTCTCCTGCCGCTGTCGGTAGGCCTGAAAGAACTCGCGGTCCCGCCGGAAGAGCTTCTCGGCCCGATCGTAGAGGCGGAGATTGACCACCGGGAAACCCACGTGCTGACCGAGTTCGTCGACCTCAGACTCGCGTTCCTGCCAACCCGCGGTCACCACGGCCATCGGCCCGGAGATCTCGGCTCGGCTCAGTTCCGCGGCCAGATTGGGTCGCTGGCGTTGGGGTCCAAGAAGGGTAATCATGAGAATCCTGAAATGATGATATTTTGTCTGGATCCGGTGACCGATCGGTACCGGAACCGCACAGTACGGGCGGCTCGATTCGAGCCCGCGCAGAAGGGGAAGCTTACGCCATGCACGTCATCTTCGTTGAACCCCGTTTCCCGACCAACCAGGCGCGCTTCATCGAAGCCCTGAAGAAGGCCGGAGCCTATGTCACCGGAATCGGAGAAACGCCCTACGAATACCTTGGCGATTCGCTCCGCGGCCTGCTCGATGCCTACGAGCAGGTCCCGAACGTTTGTGACGTCGGCCGAATGCACGACACGGTCACCAAGATCCAGAAACGCGGTCCCTGGGTGGACCGGCTCGAAGCGACGGTCGAGGCCCACATCATGACCGCCGCCAAGGTCCGAGAGGCTTGCGGCATCCCCGGTACGCAGGTGCAGACCGCCTACCTGTGTCGCGACAAGCCGGCGATGAAGGAAGCGCTGCGCGAAGCCGGCGTGCCGACCGCCCTGTCGACCGGCGCCTCGAGCGAAGAAGAGGTGCGCGCGTTCGCCAAGCGGGTGGGGTACCCCCTGATCCTCAAGCCCACGGCCGGTGCGGGAGCGGCCGGCACCTACCGGGCCGATAGCGACGAGGAACTCGAGCGGATCATGCCCCAGACCGGAGTCGACCGGGGGGGCACGGTGGCGGTCGAAGAGTTCGTCGAAGGGCACGAGGGGTTTCTCGACACCCTCACGATCGGTGGCGAGATCGCGATGTACTTCATTTCGCACTACTACCCCACTGTCCTCGAGGCGATGCGGACGCGCTGGGTGGCGCCCCAGATCGTCACCACCAATCGGGTCGACTCCAGCGGCTACGACGAGGTCAAGGCGCTGGCCGCCAAGGTCATCACGGCTCTAGGCATCGGAACGTCGGCGACTCATATGGAGTGGTTCTACGGCCCCAAGGGACTCAAGTTCTCCGAGATCGGCTGCCGCCCCCCGGGGGTTTCGGTCTGGGATATCTACTCGGCCGCAAACGACATCGACCTCTACGACGAGTGGGCCAACGCCATCACTCACGGCCGGGTCTCGCGTGAGCCCAGCCGTCGCTTCGCGGCCGGTATGATCGCCCTCCGCCCCGAAACCGACGGGCAGATCACCGGCTACGAGGGCGTCGAACGGGTTCAACAGCAACTCGGCAAGTGGATCATCGACGCGCACTTCCCTCCTCCCGGCTCGCGTACCCAGCCGATCGAGGGCGGTTACAAAGCCAACGCCTGGGTACGAGTCAAACACCCCGACTACGATCAACTGAGAAACATGCTCGACTACGTCGGTAAGACGATCAAGGTGCGAGCTCAAAGCTAGGAGTCCCTTCAAACATGGATATCTGCGTCGTCGGCACAGGCTACGTCGGTCTGGTGACCGGCTCCTGCCTGGCCGACTTTGGTATGAACGTCACCTGCGTCGACAAGGACGTGGCGAAGATCGAAGCCCTTCATCGGGGAGAGATTCCCATCTACGAGCCGGGTCTGGACACCCTGGTCGCCCGCAACGTGCAGGCGCGGCGTCTGCACTTCACGACGGACCTCGGCCAGGCAGCCCGAGGAGCCCGAGCGATCTTCATTGCCGTCGGGACACCCCCCAAACCCGATGGCTCGGCGGATCTCTCGTACGTGGTTCAGGTGGCCGAAGAGCTCTCTCAGCACCTCGTCGACTACAAGGTCATCATCACCAAGTCGACGGTACCGATCGGTACCGGTCAACTGATCGAAGGGATCCTGACCGAGAAGACCGGCGGCACGGCGGACTTCTCGGTGGTGTCCAACCCCGAATTCCTGCGCGAGGGATCGGCCATCGAAGACTTCATGCGCCCCGATCGAGTCGTACTGGGAGCCCGCGACGAACGCGCCATCGCCATCCTGCGCGAGATCTACGCTCCGCTGGACAATCTCGAGGTCCCCTTCGTGGTCACCAACACCGAGACGTCGGAGTTGATCAAGTACGCCTCGAACGCCTTCCTCGCCACCAAGATCACCTTCATCAACGAGGTGGCGGGGCTTTGCGAGCGCCTCGGCGCGGACGTCATCCAGGTGGCCAAGGGGATGGGTCTCGACAGCCGCATCGGCCCCCAGTTCTTGCATCCCGGACCTGGCTACGGTGGCTCCTGTTTTCCCAAGGACACCCAGGCCCTGGTCGACATTGCCAAACAAGCCGGAACCAACTTTGAGATCGTCGACACCGTGGTTCGGGTCAACGACCAGGTCAAGCGCCGCGCCGCCGACAAGGTGACCGCGGCCCTGGGTGGCGACCTATCGCGCAAGACGGTGGCCGTGCTCGGACTCTCTTTCAAGCCGGGTACCGACGATATCCGGGACACCCCGGCCCTACCCCTGGTCGAGGGGTTGCTCGCCGGCGGCGCTTCGGTCCGCGCCTACGACCCCGCCTCGATGAAGAATGCCCGCCAGGACTTCCCGGCGGGGGTCGTCTACTGCGAGGACGCCTACGATGCCGCCCAAGGTGCCGACGCGCTGGTCCTCGCCACGGAATGGAACGAGTTCCGGTCGCTGAACCTCGAGCGGGTGCGGGCCGCGATGAACGCTCCGGTCCTCGTCGACCTGCGCAACGTCTACGATCCGGTCCTGATGCGGCAGCGCGGGTTCCAGTACGAATGTCTAGGCCGGGCCCCCGAGGCACTCTTCCACGGTCCGGAAGCGGGCCACTCCGACGTTTGACCCCGCGATGACCTCGCCCGCCCTCGAATCGCAGCGCCTCGACATCTGGTTGGACGTGGCGTGCCTGTTCAAGACGCGGTCGCAGGCGCAGACCGCCTGCAAGGCGGGCAAGGTCGACGTGAACGAACAACGGGGCAAGCCCAACCGCCAGATTCGCCCCGGCGATCGCCTGCGCATCTCGCGCACCGGCTGGAAACAGATCGTCGAGGTGGTGGGGCTGGCGGAACAGCACCTGCCGAAGGCCGAGGCTCGTAAACTCTACGTCGACCAGACCCCGGCTCCGACCGAGGAGGAACTGGTGGTGCGACGCCTGATGCGGGACGCCAGGATCCACGCCCCCAAGGGCGCCCCCGACAAACGGGAACGTCGCCAGCTCAGGAAACTGAAGCGGCAATGACCGTTCGCCTCGGCTCCGAGCGACCGCAGAGGGGGTGCCGCGGGTGACCCAGCCGCAGGACCAGCTCGGGGTTTCGCTGGACCGTGATCGCGCCACGGTGTTCTTTCTGCCGATCTCGCACCTCGACACCCAGTGGCGCTGGACCGTTCGCGACACGATTGCCAAGTTCCTTCCCAAGACGCTGTCGGACCACCGCCACCGGTTCGACCGCTTCCCCAGCTACTGCGTCAACTTCGACGGCGCCTTTCGCTACGCGCTGATCGAGGAATACGACCCGGAGGGTTTCGCCGATCTCACCCAATGGGTCGCGGACGGTCGGCTCCGCGTTTCTGGGGCGTTCTGGGACGCCGCCGACGTCAACGTCCCCTCGCCGGAGTCGCTGATTCGCCAGTGCCTGTATGGTTCGCTGTACTTTCGCCAGCGCTTTGGCGTGACGCCATCCGATATCTTCCTGCCCGACTGCTTCGGCTTCGGTGCCCAACTGCCCATCGTCGCGGCGCACTGCGGGCTCGTCGGCTTCACCTCCTCCAAGCTGCGACGCGACGACTGGATGCGCTCCTCCGTCGGCATCCCGTTCCCGATCGGCGTCTGGGAGGGACCGGACGGTTCCGAACTGGTCTGCGCCCTCGATCCCGGGGGCTACGGCGCGCCACTGACTCGGACCCCGGCCGAGGACGACGAGATCGTGCGGCAGATCGAAGAGCAGCGGGAGCTCTCGAACCAGCGTTGGTCGGTGCGCTACTTCGGCATCGGCGACAAGGGAGGAGCCCCTGGGCCCGACTCTCTCGAGGTTCTGGAACGGGCCGTGGCCGACGAGTCGATCACCACCCGCGCGGTCGGTTCCAGCGCCCTCTTCCGGCATCTCCACCGGCACCGCGAGTCGCTGCCGCGCCACCGCGGCGACATCTTGCTCACCACCCACGGCACCGGCTGCTACACCGCCCATGCGGCGATGAAGCGGGGCAACCACGCCAACGAGCTGCTGGCCGAGGCGGCCGAGAAGGCGGCGAGTGCCGCGTCCTGGCTCGGGGGAATGCGCTACCCGACCGAGGAGCTGCGGCAGGCCTGGCAGCTGATGCTCTGGCATCAGTTCCACGACGACCTCACCGGCACCAGCCTGCCGGCGGCCTACGACATCTCCTGGAACGACCTGGCGTTGGCCGCCAATCGGTTCCAGGAGATCCTGAACCAGGCGGTCGGCACGGTGGCGGCGGCGCTCGACACCGAGACCGAGGGGATCCCACTCGTCGTCTTCAATCCGTTGTCGCAACCCCGCACCGATCTCGTCGTGGCCCGGCTCGACGCCTCGGCCGAGTGGCGCTCGGTCCGCGTCCTCGACCCCGACGGCGCTCCCTGTCGGGCGCAGCTCGAGACTGGCGACCAGGGGGAAGCGCTGGTGGTGTTCTCAGCCGAGCTTCCTCCCCTGGGTTTTGCCGTCTTCGACGTCACTGGCGGCCCCGAGATCGAAGAGGCCCCCAGCGACGGGCTCGGTCTACGGGAGCAGGACAACGGCCGCTATCGGATCCGGCTCGACGACCGAGGCGATCTCGCCGAGCTGTACGACCACAAACTGGAGCGCGACCTGCTCGGCGGACCGACCCGCCTCCAGTTGCTGCACAACCACTCGGTCCGCTTCCCGGCCTGGGAGATCCAGCACGAGGACGTCGCCCGAGTCCCCATGGCCCAGGTGAGGGGTCCCAGCACCAGTCGACTGTTGGCTCGAGGGCCGGCGCGTGTCGTGGTCGAGACCCGGAGACAGGCCAAGGGGTCCACCTTCGTGCAACGACTGCGGTTGGCCCACGGTACGGCAGGAGACCGCGTCGAGGTCGAGTCGCTGGTCGACTGGCGGACCCGCGGGGCACTCCTCAAGGCCGCCTTCCCGCTGGCCGCCACCGCCCCGACCGCCCTCTACGATCGCGGGGTCACGGCGGTCGAGCACGGTGTCAACCACCCTCAGTTGTACGAGGTACCGGCGCAACAGTGGGCGCTGCAGCGCTCCCGAGGCCAGGACGAGGCGGCCTGGGGAACGGCGGTCCTGTCACGGGCCCGCTACGGCTGGGACAAGCCCGACGACCAGACCTTGCGACTGACCCTGCTCCACACTCCGCGCGTCGGTCGGCGCTTCCGCCACCAGGGCGTCCTCGACATCGGACGGCACCGCATGGAGTGGGCGCTCTTCGGGTTCCAGGGTGGTGGACGGCCCGTCGTTCCCTGGGCAGCTGCCCGCTTCAACCAGCCCCCCCTTCCTTTCGTCGTGGCCCGTAGTGCAGGCCAACTCGGGCGACGGTGGAGCTTCTTCCAGACCTCGGGGGACAGCGCGCTGGTCCGCACTGTCAAACGCGCCGAGGAGGGTTCGGAGCTGGTGGTGCGGCTCCACGAGGTGGCCGGCCAGGGGCGGGACCTCAGCCTCGAGGGGGCAGCCGACATCACTGCGGCTCGTTCCTTGACCGGCACCGAGCAGCCACTCCCCTTGACGCCACCCGCGATCGCGAACGGTGCCCTCCAGTTGGAGCTACGGCCCAGCGAACCCCAGACCATCGGCATCGAACTTGAAGGCTCGAGTACCGCAGTCTCCGCGGTTCAATCGAGGCCGATCGAACTCCACTGCGACTGGAACGTGGTGTCGCGCCAGAACGAGCCCAATCAAGCGGGCCTCGACGGTGGAGTCTGTTTCCCAGCAGAACTGTGGCCGCGGTCTCTGGCCCACCACGGCGTGGAGTTCAAACTCGCCGCCCCTGGGGTCTACCACCAGCAAGCCGTGCGGGCTCGCGGACAGCGGCTCGGCCTCGACTCGCGCGGGTTGCGCGCCGACCGACTCCACCTGCTCTGCTGCGCCCGCCAGGAGAGCCGCAGCGTCACGCTTCGCGTCGGCGACGTCGAGCATCAGTGCGAGATCGCCTCGGCCCTCCGCCCCCTCCACCACTGGGACCGCGTCCACCAGGGCCGCGCCCGTTGGCTGCGACAGCTGCAGGTCGAGCCGGGGTCGCTGCGGACCGATCCGGTCGCCTGGTTTGCCACGCACACCCACGATCGCCGAGGGCGGGACCGGCCCTACCACTTCGCCTACCTCTTCCACCTGGCCGTGCCCTGGTCCGGCGGCGACCTCCGGCTGCCCGAGGACGAGGACGTGTTGCTGATCGCCGTGACCCTGGCCGACGATGGGCGGCGCGTGGCCCACCCCGCCGCGTCGAGTTTCGATGGCAATCTCGTCCCCGAGACGCTGTTTTTCGCCGCTCGAGAAGCGTAGTGCTCCCCCACCCGTTGCTGGGCGCCCTCTCTCGTGGTCGACACGAAAGGGGCCGAGGCTGGAATAAACTAGCCCACTAGAGACTTGCAACGTCTAGACCCAACATTCTCCTCGCGCTTCCCTGGAGGCCCACGATGGCTCGACTCTCACTCTCCTCCCACGACCCTCGGTCGCTCCTCCCCGTTGTTCTCTCGGCACTGATGCTCCTCGTGTCCGGACCCTCGGGGGCCACGAGTTACGTGCTGATGGCAGACGGTGACCTCGTCGACGGCACCAGTCTGATCGTGTACGGGACCGTAGAAGCAGTCGATTCCGCACCCGGTGAGGCAGCGACTCATACCCGGGTTCGCCTCAGCGAGGCTCTCAAGGGTCGTCTCCCCACTGGCGACCAAATCACGGTGCGAGTACCCGGCGGTATCGGTCCCGACGGTAAGCAACTCCACATCTACGGAGCACCTCAGTTCGCGGTCGGCCAAGAAGTCCTGCTCTTTCTGGACGAACGGGACGACGGCAACTTCGGGGTACACCAACTGATGATGGGTGCCTTCTACCGAGCCGACGACGGCTCGGCGATCGGAGTTCGCAACTTCAACGGAGCGGCTCGGATGGGAAGCGCGCCGGGAGCCCAGGAGGGACCCCGTGATCTCGATGCCTTCAAGGGCTGGATTCGGGACCGCGTGGCGGGCCTGCAGCGGGCCGCCGACTACTTCGTCACTTCCAGCCCGCGCTCCGGTCCGCAAAACCAGGCCGAGCCCTTTCGCTTCATCGTCAACAACCCCGCCGTTCGGTTCTTCGAGTTCGATACCGGAGGGTCGGTTCCCTGGCGACTGAATCAAAACGGTTCGGCCATCGACGCCAGCGTTGTCAACGCAGCTCGCAACGCCTGGAACAACGAGGGCCAAACCCCAATCAACTACACCTACGCCGGGACCACCGGCGCCACCGGAGGTCTGCAGAACAACGGTTTCGACGGCATCAACGCCGTCTTGGGCGGCGACCCAAACAATGAGATGTCGGGAAGCTTCTCGTGCACTAGTGGGGGTGTTCTCGCCATCGGCGGACCCTGGTTCGAATCGACCCAGACCGGCATCTTCAACAGCGTAGTATGGATCCGCACCCTGGGAGCCGACGTCGTCTTCAACGATGGTACCAACTGCTACTTCAGCGGCGCGGCGGGGGCAACTCGGGCCAAGGAGGTGATGGCCCATGAGTTCGGTCACACACTCGGGCTGGGCCATTCCTGTGGAGACTCGAGCAGTGGTGCGTGCAACACCGCGGCCAAAGACGATGCCCTCATGCGAGCGAGTGTTCACGATGACAACCGGGGTGCCTCTCTTCGTAACGACGACCGATCCGGGATTCGCGCCCTGTACAAGCCCCCTGGCGGGGGCGGAGGCGGGGGCGGGACTCCGGCGGCGCCGACCAGTCTGGTAGCTACCGCGGTGTCACCCACCCAGGCAAACATGAGTTTTCTCGACAACTCGAACAACGAGACTGGCTTTAGGGTCGAGGTCGCGCCACCCGGACTCGGCTTCTCCACTCTCGCCGAAGGACCGCCCAACCTCACCGACCTTACCGTCGGCGGCTTAACTCCCGGTCTGAACTACCGGTTCCGCGTTCGGGCCCTCGGCGGATCGGTTTCCGCGCCCTCGAACGAAGCGACAACCTCGCAGACCCCGATCATTGGAAGTTGTTTCCCCACCACCAAAAATCTCTGCCTCCAGGACGGCCGATTCCATGTCAGTGCCTCGTACATCGCCTTCCAGGAATCGGGCGTCGGACACAACGTCGAGCTCACCCCAGACACCGGCTACTTCTGGTTCTTCAACCAGAATAACGTCGAGATGGTGGTCAAAGTCCTGGACGCCTGTGTGCCGCCCTTCGACCGTTTCTGGGTCTTCGCCGGTGGCTTGACCAACGTGCAGGTCACGCTCACCGTCGTCGATACGGAGACCGGGGTGACGGTGGCCTACGACAACCCCCTCGAACAGAGCTTCGCGCCGATCAACGATACCGACGCCTTCGCGACCTGCCCCTGAACTCGCTTCCAAACCTGAGGAGTCGAACGTGACCCTGCGCATCAACGACACCGCCCCCGACTTCGCCGCCGACACCACGCACGGACCGATCCGGTTCCACGAGTGGCTGGGAAACGGTTGGGGTCTCCTCTTTTCCCACCCCAAGGACTTCACGCCGGTGTGCACCACCGAACTGGGAGCGGTCGCCGCACTGGCCCCTGACTTCGCGGCGCGCAACTGCAAGATCCTGGGAGTGAGCGTCGACGGGGTCAGCGACCACCACGCCTGGTCGAAGGACATCGAGGCATCCCAGGGCTACGCCGTCGGCTACCCGCTGATCGGCGACCCCACCCTCGAGATCGTCAAGCTCTACGACATGCTGCCCGCCGATGCCGGGGGGACATCCGAGGGGCGAACCGCCGGTGACAACGCCACCGCGCGCTCGGTGTTCTTGATCGGTCCCGACAAGAAGATCAAGGCCACCATCACCTACCCGATGAGCACGGGACGCAACTTCGCCGAGATCCTGCGGCTGCTCGACTCGTTGCAGCTCACGGCGACCGAGCAGGTCGCCACACCCGCGGACTGGCAGCCCGGTGACGACGTCATCATCCTGCCCTCGGTGTCGGACGAGGCGGCCCGAGAGAAGTACCCTGACGGCTGGGAGCAGCCGCTGCCCTACATCCGGATCGTGCCGCAGCCCTAGTTCGTGGGACGAATTCCACGACCCGAACGACGGGCGATCGGCGGTTCGGTCGCCGCCGTCGCCTAGTCGACCGCCTCCAGAGCCAACAGCGTGCCCCAGGCCGGGAGTTCCAGGGGCGTCGCCAGGCGCCGCCCCGAGGCGAGTTCGTGCCAGCTCGATCCCGCCGCACTCTCCGGTAGGTGCACTTTCACCGTCTGGTCGGTGGGATTGAACGCCGCGTACAGATCGGGGGTCTCCGGCTCGCCTCCGACCCACTGTGCTGCCAGAAATCGAGAAGCCCCGCTCCAATCCGGCGCCAAGGGCCGCTGACCGTGCCAGACAACGTCCGGACAGCCGAAGACGCTGGCGTCCGCGGGTAGCTCGGAGGAGCGCAGCGACGGCAGCCGCTGGCGGAGACGGATCAAGCGCCGGACGAGATCGTGGCGGTCGAGGTGATCGGCCAACCGGCCCCAATCGACCCAGCCCACGACGTTGTCCTGGCAGTAGCTGTTGTTGTTGCCGCCCTGCGTACGGCCGAATTCGTCCCCGGCCAGCAGCATCGGAGTGCCCCGGGCCAGAAAGAGCAGGGTGAGGAGCATCTCGACCTGGCGGCGGCGTCGTTCGACCACCGTGGGCTCGGCCGTGGGGCCCTCGATCCCACCGTTCCAGCTCGGCACCCAGGAGTCGCCGTCCCGGTTGTCCTCGCCGTTGGCCAGGTTGTGCTTGGTCTCGTACGAGACGCTGTCCTCGAGGGTGAAACCGTCGTGGCAGGTGACGTAGTTGATCGAGTGCAGGGCACCGTCGGACCGGGAACCGTAGAGGTCCGGGCTACCGAGCAGACGCAGGGCGACGTTCCTGGTCTGACCGGCGTCGCCCCGCACGAAGCAGCGGACTTCGTCGCGAAAGCGGCCGTTCCACTCCGCCCAAGGACCCCAGCGGGGAAACTCGCCCAGGAGATAGAGCCCGGCCGCATCCCAGGTTTCGGCGATCAGCAGACAATCCTGCAGCCCCGGATCGTCGGCGATGGCTCGAATCAGCTCCGGAGGGTCTTGCGCGACTCCCTCGAGATCGCGCGTGAGGGCCGCCGCGAGGTCGAAACGGAAGCCGTCGATGCGGTACTCCGTGCGCCAGTGACGGAGCGCCGCCAGGATCATCTCGCCCCCCCGGGGACCCGCCGCCGCGAAGGTGTGACCGCAGCCCGTCACGTCGCGCCGACCGCCCGTTCGGTCCCAGAGGTAGTAGCCCCCCCGGTCCAGAGCCACCCAGGAATAGACGGGGTCCCGATCACCCCGTTCGCCGAGCTCCTTCTCCGCCGTGTGGTTGAACACCACGTCGAGCACGACCTCCAAGCCGACACGGTGGCACTCCCGGATCAGTGTCTTGAGTTCGTCGGTCGCAGACCCAGGGTCCGCCGACGAGCCGTAGGCAGCCTTGGGGGCGAAAAACGATAACGGGCTGTAGCCCCACAGGTTGCGCAACCACTCGCCGCTTTCGGGATGGCGTCGTTCGAGTTCGAGTTCGTCGAACTCGAACACCGGGAGCAGTTCGATCGTGGTGACGCCGAGTTCCAGCCAGTACGGGATCTTCTCGCACAGCCCCTGGTAGCTGCCGGGAACTCGGACGCGAGCTGTCGCGTGCTGGGTGTAGCCCCTGACGTCGAGTTCGTAGATCACTCGCTGCGTGGGGTCGACCCGTGGAGGCTCCACCCCTTGCCAATCGAACGTGTCACGTTGCCAACCGGACCACCGCTCCTTGGTCTGACCCGCCCGCTCCACGTCTCGGCCCCAGACCTCACCACCGAGGACCAGGGGCGCGTAGGGATCGAGAACCGGCGTCTCGTCGTCGAGCCACCATCGGTAGCCGACCACGGTCCCGACCTCCGGGGCCTCGATCTCAGCCTGCCAGGTACCCCGCGCCACCTGGACCGCCTCGACCCGTCTTCCGGACCGCAACTCGAGCGTTGCGCGCCGCGTGTCGGGCGCCCAGAGCGAGCACCGAAGCCGGCCTGAAGCCTGGATCCGGGGACCAAAACGGAATGCCTCGACGGTGGCGGGAGAGGTGCCTGGCGACATCGCCGAAGCCTAGCAGGCTAGTGGGTGTCTCGACGGTCGGCGGGACGTGATACAACACCCTCAACCGAGACCTTGCACAACCTTCAGGAGGCGAGCCGATGGAACTCCTCACCCTCGACAATCTGTTCACGCTGGTCATGCTCACGTTACTCCAGGCCGTTCTGGGCTTCGACAACCTGCTCTACGTCTCCCTCGAATCGAAACGTGCTCCCGTCGACCAGCAGGCCAAGGTTCGCCGCCTCGGCATCGGCATGGCGGTGGCGCTGCGGATCGTCCTGCTCTTCTTCGTCCTCCGGGTCATCGCCAGTTTCGAGGATCCCTTCTTCGGCATCCACTGGACGGGCGTGATCGAAGGCGAGTTCAATCTCCACTGCCTCATCGTGCTGCTCGGGGGAGCCTTCATCCTCTACACCGCGACCAAGGAGATCTGGCACATGATGGGGGTCGAGGACCTCCACGCGGCGGAACGGCAACCGAAGTCCGCCGCCATGGTGGTGACGTCGATCGTACTGATGAACCTCGTCTTCTCCTTCGACTCGATCCTCTCTGCGATGGCCCTGACTCAGGTGTTTGCGGTGATGGCCCTGGCCATCGTCATCGGCGGCGTGCTGATGATCTGGCTCGCCGATCGCGTGGCGTCGTTTCTCGAGAAGAACCGGATGTACGAGGTGCTCGGACTGTTCGTGCTCTTCGTGGTCGGCGTGATGCTGGTCACCGAAGGTGGACACCTCGGTCACCTGTTGCTGTTCGGTCACCCGGTCCACGCCATGACCAAGACCACCTTCTACTTCGTGATCTTCGTCCTCGTCCTCACCGACATCGTGCAGAGCCGGTACCAGAAGAAGCTGCTCGCCAAACGAGCCGCCGCCCACGCCGCGGCCCAGGGGGCCAAAGCGGCAGCGACCTAAGGTATTGAAGCCAAGTTCATGAAAATAGGTCACTTGCAACCTCTAGCCATCTGCGGCGTATCCCTTTCAGAAGACCCGGTGGGAGGGTCCTCTGGCAACCAGGGAGAACGGCATGGGATGGCGACGCAGCATGGTGATGATCCTGGGACTCGTGATCGGAGGTTCGCTCCCAGACGAGGCCGCGGCCTGTAGCAACTACCGCACCGATTCCGTCTTCGTCGGCGCCTCGATCGGTCTGCGCTACGACGCCGACCAGGCGGGCACCCAGGCTCTGCTCGAAGAGGCGGTCGCGATGTGGCAGGGATGCCACAACTACGGCCTCGGCTTTCCCGAGTTCCTGATCGGCGAAGCCGGCACCCGCACCCTCCGAATCGAGTACCTTCCCGAGGTCGCCGGCGATGAGAAGTGCGGCTCCTTCGGCCAGGAACAGATCACGATCTACGGCTACCAACGGCTCGGCGACGACCTCTACTCCTGTGGCGATCTGGTGCAAAACCTGGCCCACGAGCTCGGTCACGCGCTCGGTCTCTCCGAGGCCGGAACCGCCCAGCGCTGCCAGCTGCACGTGATGGCCTGGATCAACCCCGACAATGCCTTCCGACGCGCCGTTCAGCCCGGCGAATGCATGGCCGCCGGCCAACGGTGGCTGACCTTCGACGAACTCGGAGCGGTGCAGGCCAGCCGCGACCTCCGAGTCGCCTCGCTCACGGTGGGTCGATAGCCCGTGGGGTCCCTGCGATCCGGTCCGGTCGGGCTGCTCGTGCTCGGTCTCTCTATTGGGCTGCCGGCCGGCGCACTCTCCGACGAGTGCCGCTCGGTCCTGCTCTTCGACCTCGACGGCGACGGGCTCTTCCTGAGCGATGCGAGCTATCCGGTCCACTTCGACCTGGACGGCGACGGCGTGCACGAGGCCACGACCTGGACCGCCTCGGGACAGGAGGAGGCCTTCCTCTGGCACGACCTCGACGAGGACGGCGAGTTCGACGGCAGTGCCGAACTGGTCTGTGGGAGCGCAACCCCCGAAGACTCCAGTTTCGATCGGCTCCGGAGGCTCGACCGCCAAGACGCCGGTGGTAACGGTGACGGGTGGATCAACGCGGAGGACGCCGCGTTCGCGCACCTTCGCCTCTGGGTCGACCGCGACCACGACGGTCAGATGGACCGGCGGGAGCACGGACCACCGAGCCGCTGGGAGGTCACCGGCATCAATCTCGGCTCGGTCGCCGAGCCGCAGGTAGATGGCAATCTGAACCTCCACACCGCGGTCTCGACCTACCGCAAGAACGAGGTCGGCGTCGGACCACTGATCGAGGTCCGGCTCCGGCGCCTCGACTGAGCGTCTCGAGCTCGGTCAACCGACGCGACGCAGCGGCTGCCCCACCGCCTCGAGATAGGCGTCGAGGGTTTCGAGTGCGAGCCGGTCCGCGGCCGTGGTCACGGTGGTCACCCCTCGGCCCCGAAGTCCTCGGGCGAGGCGACGATTGGCGAGTTGGATCTCCATCGCTGCCACCTTGGCGAAGGCCTCCACCGGACCGGTCGGTCGGGACCGGGCCCGGCGCGCGACCTTCGGGTCCTCGAGATTGACCAACAGGGTGGCGTGGCGACGGTGCAGCGACAGAGCCGCGTCTCGCAGCCTCTCCGACACCGCGAGATCCGTCACCGAGGTACAGAGTACCGCCAGCGCCCGTCGTGGCTCGAGGGCGAGCGCCGCCTCGATCGCACTCTCGTGGGCCGACTCGACCAGCCGAGCCTGCAAGTCGTACAGAGCGGCGTACGCCTGTCGGATCCCGGCCGCGCCGGGACGCACCCGGACCTGGCGTTCGATCCGGTCGGAATAGGCCACGACCGTCACCCGGTCCCCCCGACCGCTCGCCAACCGCAGCAAGGCCAGGACGCTGGCCAGCGCGTGGTCGAGCTTGCTGCGGTCTTCGTCGGTCGAAGCCATGCTCCGTCCGCAGTCGAGCAGGATGACGAGACGACCGCCCTGTTCCCAGGTGTCTTCGCGCAGAATCAGCCGTCCGTGGCGCGCGGTAGCCCGCCAGTGGATCTTGCGCGGAGGGTCCCCTCGACGGTAGGCGCGTAGGGCGTAGGGCTCGGCGCCCTCGCCGGTACTGCGCAGGGGCGACTGCCCCAGTTCGCGACGCTGGGCCAGGGCCAGCAGCCGGCCCACACGCCCCGTCCAACGGACTCGAGGGTAGACGCGGGTCGGTCGCGAAGAGAGGAGTTCGCGCTGTGACCAGGCGAGTCCCAGGGGACCCAACAACCGCCCGGTCAACGGGCCCCACTCGCAGCGGCCGCGACCACGGGGTGCGAGGGTGTAGCTCCACTCCACACTCTGCCGCGGCGGCAGGAGCATCTCGGCTCGTCGCGGCTCGCTCGCCAGCACGGGATGCAATGCCTCCCGCAGTCGCAGGTGGAGCGGACGGCGCCCCGGGGTCTCGAAACGAAGGACCACCGAACTGGCCTCACCCTGCGCTAGCAGGGGTGGGATCTCACGGCCCACCTCCACGACCTGCCGGCGGGCCAACCACAGATCGGCACCGAAGGCGATCAGGACCAGCAAATCTCCGAGGAGCACGAACCCCGCCAACCAGGGAACCGTGACGGCAGCGGCGAGGGGCACCGTGAGCAACCCGAGAAAGAGGAGGGTGCGCGCACTCGGCATCGGTCAGGAATCTCCACCGGTCGACGCAGCTCGAGCCCCTACCGACCTGGGCCCCACACTGAACACCCTGCACGCCACGGCCGACCTCGTCAATGCGGCACCGGAACGGTCGCGGCCACACCCTGCAGCACACTGGCGGCGGAGAAACCCTCGAGCTCGCTCTCAGCCGAGAGCAGGAGCCGATGCCCCCACCCCGGTTCGAGGAGGCGCTTGAGGTCGTCGGGCCGAACGTAGTCACGACCCCGCAGTACGGCCCAACCGCGTGCGGCTTCCAGCAGGGAGAGCGCCCCGCGCGGGCTCGGCCCGAGTTCGACATGAGGCGACTCGCGCACCGCGGTGGCGAGTTGCAGCAGGTAGCCCA
The DNA here is from genome assembly GCA_030429235.1 of Thermoanaerobaculia bacterium. GTDB lineage: Bacteria > Acidobacteriota > Thermoanaerobaculia > Multivoradales > JAIOJS01 > JAIOJS01. The sequence continues at coordinate 115,532 of JAUIDB010000003.1, forward strand.
GGACGCTCTCCTCGACGTGTGCGGCGGCACTCGCCTGCCGTAGTGCATCGGCCTCCCCTTCGTCGAGACGGAGGGCTACGACCTCGTCGTCGCTGCGCCACCCCGCCAGCTCACCCCGTACCGCCCGGCGGTAGAGTTCGAGTTCCGAGTCGGCCGCAGGAGGTTCCATGCGAACCCGCAGCAAGAACCGGTCGACCTGCGCTTCGGGCAGAGGGTAGGTGCCTTCGAACTCCAGAGGATTCTGGGTCGCAACGACGAAAAAACGGGCCGACAAGGGGTAGCTCGTGCCGTCGATCGACACCTGCCGTTCCTGCATCCCTTCGAGCAGGGCCGCCTGGGTCTTGGGCGGCGTCCGGTTGATCTCGTCCGCCATCAGGACGTCGGTGAAGATCGGACCCGGTACCAGATGGAACGCACCGGCCGAGGGGTCGAAGACGTTGGTCCCGGTGACGTCCGAGGGCATGAGATCCGGCGTGAACTGAACCCGATGGAAGGTCTGGCCGAGCGCTTCAGCGAAGCCACGGGCCAGCAACGTCTTGCCGATCCCCGGTACCCCTTCGAGCAGACAGTGGCCACCCGCCATGTACACGACGAGCAGTTCGTCGATGGCCCGTTCCAAGCCCGGTAGGGCCGCCGTCAAGGCGCCACGAACCCGCTGCGCGATCTCCTGGCCGCGCTGCGCGTCCTGTTCTGCTTCCGAATCACTCACACGAAACTCCCTTCGAGTTCATTGCACAGAGTCACTAGTTCCCCAGCATCCGCCGCGACCGCGCGAGCCCGCAGACTGTCGTCGATCTCCACACGGGGATCGAGGAGCGCCGCCCGCTCCAACAGCAGTTCGGCCGCGGCGGCATGATGTCCTAGACGGTGGTGCTGCTCACCCAGCCCGAGGAGGAAGTCGTCGGCGCTGGCGGCTCGCGTCGAGCGCTGTCGCCAGGCCGGGCCCATCCGCCGGCTCCAGGCCCAGACGAAGGCGAGGTAGACCAGGCCGATCTGGAGGAGGAGAGCATCGAGACCCACCCCCTCTCGGACCTGCTCGCGAGCCAGTGCGGGGTCGACGAGGCCGTGGTGGTACTCGTCGAAGACCCAGGGCTCTGGCAGCGTCGTCGCTAGGGTCTCGAGCCACGAGGGACCGGGTGCGGTACCGAGGCGGCCGTTCGAAAGCAACTCGGCGGGCATGGCGAGGATCGTCCCGGCTCCAACCCTCCACCGACCGACTACGGGTTCCCCCGAGGCCGTGTGGTAGAGCACCTCGGTCTCGGGAGGGAAGTTGGGGAACCACCGCAACGAGCGCACCCGCAACGCTTCCCCTTCGAATTTTGGTACGAGCTGCTCTGGCGCCCGCCGGGTTCTCATCCACTCGGTCGGTCGCAGCGAGCTGGCCACCAGTTCCCACGGCTCGCCAGGGCCGAACTCGCTCAGAGTGCGGGCCTCGGCCCGGCCCGGATGGCGGCCGTTCGAATAGGCGAGCAGAACACTGCCGCCGGCCTGCAGGTGATCGCGCAACACCGTCGGGTCAAAGGTGAGCGCGGCGCGCTGGAACGGAAAGCCCAGGACCCACGTCTCACCGGAGCGCGCGGTATCGTGCAGCCGTCGATCGAGAGGAGTCGCGATCGTCTGGACGTCCCGGCCTCGAGCCTCGAGGTAGGACCGGGCCAGAATCCAGCCGTCGGATCGCGGCGAGAGAGTACTCGGCCCCGCCAGACCGCGCCGCCCCTGGATCAAGAGACCTGCCACCAGGGTGGCCACGAGCCAGAAACCGAGCCAGGCGACCCGACGACGAGCTGATCCATCAACCACGATCGGCTCCCATCTGTACGTCGGAGGCGGAGCCGACCGCGGCCGCCACCCGACGACCGAGCTGCGCCACCTCGTCGATGCCCCGGAGCTGGGGACCGTAGAGACCCCGATCGATCAGTTCCAGCGATCGCCGGGTCTCGGCTCCGATTCCGGCAGTGGCCACTACGAGTTCGTCGGTGGTCCAAGATTCGTCGAGACCGGACGGAGCCAACCGGAGGGCCGCAAACCACCACAGTGCTTCCAGCGCCGGTCTGATCTCCCCGGCTGCCACCGCGCGCGAGAACGTCGCCCACCACTGCTCGGCCGAAAGTCCTGCTTCCTCCCGCCGCGACGGCGTGGCCGCTCGCACGGTCGCCATCGGCACCGAGCGACCGCGCCAGAGAGCTACCCAGCGGAAGGTGAGCGCGACGACCAGACCGACCAGCAGCAGAAGCAGTCCCCAGAGCAGGACCGCCACCAGGGTATCGAGCAGCTCGACCGACACCCGGGTCTGAATCCATCCGCCCAGAGCGTCGAAGAGGGTCGCCACGACCTCACCGCCGTAGTCGACCCAGTCGAGGCCCTCGACTTCGGTATCGACTTCGTGACCCGCGACGACCCGTTCCCAGACCGCAGCGTCAGCCGGTTGCCAGACCACAGGAGCCATTTCGACGGCGGCGTCGAGTCCCGCGCCCGGGGGACCCTTCACTCGCGATCGTCTCCCGTGGGCGGCAACGTCCACGACTCACCCTGCCAGCTCTCACCCTCCTCCGTCGACGGTTCCGACGGGGCGGCGCTCCCTGCCGGGGAGGGATGCGGCTCGATCAGAGACTCCAGGCGACTGGCGATGTCGTCTCCTTCTCGCCGTCGCCGCTGGTCGATGTAGAGGGCCGCCAGGATGAAGTAGGAGTAGAGGGTGACGCCGAGTTGTACCAGGCCGGCCAGGACCGAAAACGGCATCGAGATCCAGAGGACGCGGCTCAGGGTCTGATGCAGTTGCTGGACATCGCCCGAGGCAGCGTCGCGGAAGGTGACGTACTGGGTCCAGGCCGTCACCGGAAGCTGGACCGCCATGCTAACGGCGGTACTGAGCACCACGACGACCACCAGGGCTCCCAGCGCCTTGACCAGCGGAGACCTCGTGAACTGCTGCGACGGGTTGAACTTCATCAACTCCCAGGAACGACTCAACGCATCGAAGCCGAATCTCTGCTCGCGCAGCATGATCGGCATCCGCAGCGTCCACATCAGCATCAAGAAGACCCCGGGGAGAATGCAGGCGACGAAGCCGAAGCCAATCAAGACACAGGCGAGGAGGTCGGTACCCCAGATCCGGGGCCGAAGGTAGGTCGCGAGGGCGCGCTTCCAGGGAATCGGCTCGCCGTGCTCCGCCCCGATCGCAGCGAGAAACTGGGCCCGGTAAATCACCATCATCCACGCCATGAGCACCAGCAGGACCACGAAGTAGATCCCCATTACGGCCAACAAGCTGAACGGGTCGCTCTCTCCCATCTCCAGGGTCTTCAGACTGAAGTAGTTGGACGAGACGTTGACCACCACCAGCGCCGGCGCCAGCAAAAGGGCAAACGGGACGAGAATCGCCCGCAGGTGTTGGCGCGTGCTCTTCCAGGCGTGGTCGAGCAGTTCGGCGAAACCCAGAGTTCGAAGTTCGTTCATGATTCTCTCCTCACGTGCATTCGAGGGAAGGGCTTCGAGCCGATGGGGTCTCGATTCGCTTCCCGATCCCTACCCACCATCGCCGGTCTCCGCTCCTCGCCGCTAGCGCCCGAGAAGACCCAAGCCAAGAAGAGGGCCAGCAGGACCCAGCCCAGTGCCACCTTCAAACCCAGGGCCAGTGCCGGCGCCGGTGAGACGACGGCTTCGACCAGGCCCAGGACCGCGAACCAGGGCAGACAACCCAGGATCACCACCACGCCATCACGACCCGCCGCCGCCATCACCTCGGCGCGCGGGCGGTCCGAAGCCAGGAACCAGGAAGCGCCGACCCGCAGCCCCACCCCGGCGGCGACCAGAATCAGAGTGATCTCCAGGGGCCCGTGGGCGGCGACGAACTCCAATAGCTCGCCCGCCATGGCGAACCGCAGCGTGCCTCCCAGGACCGCCCCCAGCATGTACCCGTTGAGCAGGACCACCCAGAGCGCGCCGAGACCGAAGAGGGCCCCCAGGGCAAAGGCGGTCAGCGCGACCGACATGTTGTTGGTGGCGATCGCCGACGACGACATGGCGGGCGGCATGGTGGTGGTGAGGGACTCGGTCCAGAGTCTGCCCTCCTCCAGGCCCGCCAGGGCATCGTCGGGGAGCAGGGCCGAGGTCACGGCCGGATCGATGAGGGCACCGAAGAAACCGAAGAGCGCTGCCACCAGAAAGAGCGCCAGACAAACTCCCGCCGCCGGCAGGTGCCGCCGGGCGGCGGCCGGAAAGGTCTGCCGAAAGAACCGTCCCAGCGACTTCCACACGCTCCGCTGCCGCCCCTGCAGCAGGTGGGTTCCCTCGACGGTGAGCTGCGCCAGCCGCCGGGCTACTCCGGTACCGGGCAGATGGGATCGCGCCCACGCGTGGTCGTGCATCACCTGCCGGTAGAGCAGGGCCAGCCGTTCGAGTTCGCGATAGTCCATCGCCTCGCCCCGTCGGAGGCACCCGAGTTGCGCGTCCAGTTCGTCCCAGACCGGGCGGCGCAAACGGACGAACCGTTCGTAGTTCACTCTCCGGGCTCCGACTTCGGGGGCGCCAGGAACGCCTCCTCGAGCCGAGCTCGAGGCTCTCCGGTGGGAGGCAGGAATCCCGGAGAGGCCTGGTCAACCCACTCGACGAGGCGCGACGCCAACCGGGTTCGCTCCCTCTCTTCCAGGATCGGCGCTCGCCGCAGAAAGGCCTCGATGACCTCGACCTCCTGCCGACGCCAACCGGTGGGAACCCGGCTCACGATCAACTCGGTCTGGGCTCGCCGTTCGTGGATCACCAGGGTGCCGGCGATACGATCGCCGAGGCGACGCGCCAGGGGGTCGATCGCCATCAGTAGCGCACCGATCAGGACGTCGACGGTGCGAACCAGATTCCGCACCACGAGCTGCGTGGCATCGGCTCGGCCGCCGAGACGGGACACCACGCGGAGCCCCAGCCATCGTTTACCGAGAGTCTGTCCCCGACCGTAGAGCTCCTGCAGGGCGAAGAACCCGTAGTCGATGGCAAACGCGCCCGCCAACAGGATCCCGATCGTCCAGGCCACCGACAACCCGATGAACTGGGCTCCGAAGAACCCGCCGAGCCACCAGAAGAGGAGCAGGATCGCCAGCAGGGTGTAGTCGATCGTGGCCGCGAGGATGCGGCTTCCCACCCGCGCCACGGGCAGATCGATGACGACGTTGTCGATTCCCAGCACCCGTTCGGGGGCGGCCGGCGCGCTCGACGCGCGGGAACTCGAAAACGAACCGGAGGAACTCGACACGGTGGCGCCATTGTACTGCGGTGGCGCGGGGTCGCCGGCCCGTCGCGACCTACTCGTTGGTGCCGAACATTCGATCGCCGGCATCTCCCAGACCGGGGACGATGAAACCCCGCTCGTCGAGATGGCTGTCGACCGCCGCCGTGATGATCGGCACCTCGGGGAACTGACGATGGAAGTTGGAGATACCCTCGGGCGCGGCCAGCAGGCAGACCATCCGAATCGATCGCGGCTTCTCGCGCCAGACTCGACCGACGGCCGCCGCCGCCGAGTTGCCGGTAGCGAGCATGGGATCGACGACCACCACGTCGCGCTCTTCCATCCAGGCCGGCATCTTGAAGTAGTACTCGACCGGCTCGAGCGTCTCTTCGTTGCGATACATCCCGACGTGGCCGACCCGGGCCCCCGGGATCAGATCGAGGAACCCATCGAGCATGCCGAGACCGGCCCGCAGCACCGGAGCGATCACCAGCTTGCGACCCTCGATGCGGGGAACCTTCATCTCGGCGAGGGGCGTCCGAATGGTCTCCTCGCGCAACGGCAAGTCCCGTGTGGCCTCGTAGGCGAGCAGCAGGCTCACCTCGCGCAGCAGGGAGCGAAACTGCAGGGTCGGCGTCTCGGTCCGCCGCATCAGGCCGAGCTTGTGCTGCACCAGGGGGTGTTCGACGACCGTAACGCTTCCCGTTTCCGCTCCCATCAGCCTCGCTCCACGACCATGGCGAAGCCGACGCCGCCGGCCGCACAGACCGTCATCAGACCCAGCTCCTGACCGCGACGCCGCAGCTCGTACAGGAGCTGCATCGTGACCCGCCCACCGGTGGCTCCGAACGGGTGGCCGATCGAGATCGACCCGCCGTTGACGTTGAACTTGTCGAGGTCGACGACCCCCAGGGGCTTGGACCGTCCCAGCTCCTCGCGGGCGAACTTCGGCGAGGCGAACGCCTTCAGGTTCGAGACGATCTGAGCCGCGAAGGCCTCGTGCATCTCGATCAGGTCGAGATCCCCCAGCTGGACGCCGGCCCGAGCCAGGGCCTGCGGCGCCGCGTAGGCGGGCCCCTGCAGCAATTGGGTGGCGGGATCGAGCGAGGCGTAGGCCCACGACCGGATGTAGCCGAGCGGTTCGTAGCCGAGAGCCTTGGCCTTCTTCTCGCTCATCAGCAGGAGCGCCGACGCGCCGTCAGTGAGAGGGCTCGAGTTGCCCGCCGACAGGGTCCCGTACCGCTTGTCGAACACGGGCTTGAGCTTGGCCAGGGCTTCCATGGTGGAGTCCGAACGCACGCCGTTGTCGACCAGGGTGACGCGGTCGTGCTTCGGCGGCGCGAATACCGGCACCACCTGCTCCGCGAAACGACCCTCGCGGATGGCGGCCGCCGCCCGCTCGTGGGACATCAGGGCGATCTCGTCCTGAGAGAAGCGGGAGATGTCGTTCTCCTTGGCCATCTTCTCCGCCGACTGACCCATGGTCTGGCCCGTGGTGTACTCCGCGATGGCCGGAGGGATCGGAACCAGATCCTTGGGACGGACCTTGGCGATGACTCCCAGTTTCTGGGCCGTGCTCTTGGCCTTTGACAGCTCCATCAAGCGGTGCGCCGCGTTCTGCGAGTACCGGATCGGAACGTTGGAGAGCGACTCGGCGCCACCGGCGAGTCCGACCTCGGCCTGCCCCACCAGAATCGCTTCGGCCACCGACGTGATCGCCCGGTTCGAAGACGCGCAGGCCAGATTGACCGAGTAGCCAGGGATGTCGCCGGGGAGCGAAGCACGGAAGACGACCTCGCGACCGAGATTGGGCGCCGCCAGCGACGGCATCACGCAACCGAACACCGAGAGGTCGACCTCGGAGCCGTCGATGCCGCTCCGCGTGACGAGCTCCGAGGCGGCGACGCCGGCCAGATCGACCACGTCCATGGCGTTGTAGTCGGTCCCCACCTTGCAGAAGGGAGTGCGGCAGGCATCGACGATGGCGACCCGACCACCGGGTCCCGAGAGCTTGCGCTTCGAGACCTTGCGAATCGCTGGCGCCTGCTTCGAGGTCCACACGGTGTCGGCGCGCGTGGAGATCTCTTCGAGGACCGACGCTTCGTTCGGGGTGGGAAGCGGATCGAGGGCCGGGGCGGTGGACTTGGGGGCCATGGAAGTCTCCTAGCTGGGGTCCCGAGGTGTATCCGGGACCGACATTCGATACGAAAATGCCGCCGTGCGGCTCGACTCTGGAGTCACCCACAGGCGCCTCCACACTCGCGTTCGATCTCACTGATCTCGTGCTAAACCGGGTGCATCGAGCCGAACTCGCTCGACCTCACCCCACTACTCTACCGCACTCCCGACCTGGTTTGCCGCACTACGGCATCGCACCCGTGGTGAGTGCCGGAAGGCTCGGAAAGGCCACTCGGCGCACTCCGAGCTCGGTCCACATCGCTCCGAGATCGACCTCTGGTGCTTGGCGGTCCTCGCCCTGGTCCTCAGGGCGCTCGATCTCATCGTCCTCGACCTCCACCCAGGCTCGCAAGCGCTCGAAGCGAAGGGCCAGGCCACGCGTTCGCCGCCCCGGACCGTGCTCTCGGTGGTGCTGCACGGCCGCCCGGAGTTCGCTCGTCGAGCCGAGGACGAGGTGAGGACGGGCCCAGGTCGTCGCCCAAGGCAGATCCTGCGAGTCACGCAACAGCAACAGAGTTGCGCCTCGACGAGCCGCCCACCAGCACCATACCAAGGTCTCGGCTCGCGACACCGGTCCGCACGCGAGGACGATCGGCCGGCCGTCGACTCCCGTCAGGTGGGGTTCGAGTCGGACGGCCAACCCCTCGGCAGCTCGGCCCAGCGTCGAACTCTCCAGGCTCAGCGGCTGGCCACGCCAGAGCACGAAACCGGTTCCGCCGTCGGGAAGCAACGACCCATCGGCGACCGGCACCGTCGCAAGACCCTCGAGCGGAGGCACCGACCAGTGGTCCGAACCTTCACCGGCGCTCAGCCAGGGGACCGATTCCCAGCCCGCGCCCCGCAGACCGAGGTCGGTCGCCAAGGCGTGATGGGGCCAGTCCGCCCCGAAGGCGACTCGGTGGGAAGGAGCATCCCTAGGCGCCGCTTCACCGACCTTCAGGATGGCGGTCGCGAGGTATCGGAACGACCACCAGCGCCAATGGCCACCCCGCAGAAAGAACAGGGCCGGCTGGTCGGGATCCGAGACCAGCTGCTGATCCCAGCCGGTGACCAAGCGGTCCTAGGCTCGCTCCATCGCGGCTTCGAGTGCCTGGCTGATCTTCTGCTCGATCAACCCACGCATCATGCTGGCCGGCGGACTCAGCTGGGCCCGACCGACGACCTTGCCGTCCTCCAACTGGATGGTCCCCTTGGCGCCAGGACCGGAAAGATGGAGGACATCGCCCTCCCACTTTCGCTGCAACATGCCACCGGGAAACTGTTGGGCCAGGGCACCGTCCAGGATGGGACGCAACTCGTCGGTGGACGTGATGTTGGTGGGGCGTTCGATCATCAGCTCGCTCATGCGGCGGAAACTATCACAGCCGAGTTCCGGGCGCCGACTTCCGGCAGTCCCGACTAGAGGTAGCCCAGCGCGCGGAGAGCGGCCTCCTCGGCCTCGCTCCGTTCGACTCCTTCCGACCCCGTCGACGCCCGAAAACCGACAGCGGTGGACAGCGCCGAGAAGTCAGGAGCCTCCGGTGGGCACTCGGCGGGCATCCAGACTCCACCGTGCTGGCGCTCACACTGGAGGTGGTCGTCCCAGGCCGTCACGCGGAGATCCCCCTGCTGGGCGCCGAGGAGGTCCTTCGCCACCTTCATCTCGGCGAACAGCGGATGCGGTTCGGCCTCGTGCTCCTCGAAGTAGAGGAAACGCTCCGGTGGCACCGTCAGCTCTCGATCCGGGTAGAGCAGCGCACCCTGCTGCTCGCGAGGGATTCTCAGACCGGCCGCCCGAAGGATGGTCGGGAAGAGATCGACTTGGGACACCGGGGTCTCGATCCGGCGTCCGGCTCGTTGTCCCGGCCACTTGATCAGCAGCGGAATCTCGACCAACTCGGGATCCAGCCGATGAGCGTGAGTGAAGAGACCTCGCTCCCCGAGCAGTTCGCCATGGTCGGCAACGACCACGATCAAGGTCTCGTCCCAGAGCCCGCCGGCTCGGAGCCCCTCGAAGAGCCGGCCCAGTTGGTCGTCCATGTACGCCAGTTCGGCTCGATAGGCTCGCCGCAAGTACTCCTCCACTGCGGGGCCGAACCCTCCTTCACCGCGGATCGCGGCCGACAGTAGATCGGTGTTTCCGGCGACCAGTTCACCCCAGACCGGAAGCCCTTCGAGGTCGACTCCGGCCTGCGCCACCTCGAACCGCTCCTGGAAGCTCGACGGTGCCTGAAACAGAGCGTGAGGGTCGAAGTAGTTTGCAAACAGAAAAAGCGGTCGAGAGGTGGCCTCCTGGAGTAGACCCAGCACGTGATCGGTTAGCTCCTCTCCCGTGGTCTCGAACCCAGCGGGATTGCGGTAGCGATGCATTCCCTGGGCGAGTCCGAACTGATGGCGGGCCAAGAAACCGCCGGCGGTGCCGAGGGTTCGGTAACCAGCGGCTCGGAGGTGCTCGGTGAGTGTTTCCAAGCTCGAAGGCAGGGCGCGATGCGTCGAGCCGGCTCCATGTTGACTCGGCCAGAGCCCAGTGAGGATCGAACTGTGGCTCGGAAGGGTCCAGGGAGAGGTGGCGAGCGCGCGGTCGAAGACGGTGGCCGTGCCGGCGAAGGCAGCCAGACTCGGCGTCGCAGACTCTGGGTGGTAGGGGGCCACGAAGTCGCGCCGCGTCGTATCGAGGGTGATCAGCACGATCGAGGGTCGGGGGCTGGTGTCCGCATCTCCGGCGGGAGCGAAGTGGAGATCGCCGACGATCGTCAATCCCGAACCGCCTTGGATCTCGAGCCGAGCCGACTCGCCGGCGGCCAGGGGTACCGTCCAGCGGGACTGGCTCGCGCTCCCGATCCGGTCGTGCACGTCCAGCCCCGGCGCCGTCAAACTCAGACCTCGATCCCTTCCCCCCACGCTCTCGACCTGGAAACGAAGCTCGCCGCTCTCCGACGCGACCAGATTAACGGTCTGCGCCCCGTCGACCAACAGCCCCCCGAGCAGTTCGTCGCCGCTCCCCGCCAGCCCCAGATCGAAGAACTCCCGCAGCTGACGGTAGCGCTCGAGACTCTCCGAACGCAGCTCTCCCGAAACGTCGCCCAGACGATACCGAACTGCCTCGAAGTGGGTCTCGGGGCGCGCCCCGGCGACTCGCATCGCATCGCCGGGATAGTCACGACGCAAGGTGAGGCGATGAGTTCCTGGCGGCAGATCCGACGCCGGAATCTCCAGGCGCAGGAGCTCCCCGAAGACCTGCGGTTCGCCTGACCACGGACGTCCCCGCCAGAGGATCCGAGGCTGGTACGACTGGGAGTCGGGACTGGCCTGCAACTCGACCACCAGTCCCGCGGCAGCCTCCGAATCGAGGGTTCGGCTCGAGGACCGGACTACGTGGACGACCAGCTCACCTTGCGCATGAAACCTCCAACGGCCGTCGTCGGTCGTCTGCCAGTGGCTCGAAGGGACGACGTAGAAAGGAGCACCAACGATCGAACCGTAGGCCTCGTCCACCAGGACCGCAAACGGAGCATCCTGCGGCTGGCACGCTACCCAACTCGACGTCACGGCGAAGACCAATAGGAACCGAAGCACTCGCCAAGGGTAGCGACGCGGCGCCGCAGGACCACCATTCCGTGAGGCGATCGGTCGTCGACTCGGCCTCGCCACCGCGACTGCGCCGGAGGGGGGGACCTCGATCATCGGCTCGGCTACTCGTACCGCAACGCTTCGATCGGGTCGAGTTCTGCGGCTCGGCGGGCCGGGTAGACGCCCGACACGAGACCGACGGAGACCGCGACGCCGGCCGCCAGGAAGACGGAACCCGCCGTGACGATGGTCGTCCAGTTGGCCGCGGCGGCGACGATCCGAGCGATGGCGATTCCCATGGCGATCCCCGCGAGTCCGCCGAGCACACTGAGCGTGAAGGCCTCGACGAGGAACTGCACGACGATGTCCCGGCGTCGGGCGCCGATGGCTCGACGGACCCCGATCTCTCGAGTGCGTTCCATGACGCTGGCCAGCATGATGTTCATGATACCGATGCCACCGACGATCAACGAAATTCCCGCGATACAGCCCATCACCAGATTGAACATCTGCTGGGTGCGCTGACTCTCGGCCAAGAGAGCCTCGGGCACGACCAGTTCGTAGTCGTCAGCTCCGGCGTGGAGGTGCTCCAGAAGGTCGTCGATGACCACAGCCGCGGCCCGGGTAGAGGCCCCCGTACGAACGCGGACCACGAGTTCGTCGACCGGCGAAGCGAGAAGGTCTCGATCGAACTTGCGGCGTGCAGTCGACAGCGGCAAGAACAGGGTCGTGGACACCGAACCCAGCTCCACGCCCTGGAACGACGCCTCGTCGCTAACCGTGGGAGCCAGGACACCCACGACTTCGAGCCAGACGTCGTCCACCTTGACCTCGCGCCCCACTGCGGGCTCGAAACCGAAGAGTGAGCGTCGCACCTCGCTTCCGAGTACCACCACCTGGGCGTGGTGCCGCTGGTCGAGGGGATCGAGGAAGCGCCCTTCGGAGAGTTCCAACGCCACCAACTCGCGATAGATTGGTTCGACCCCGAGCACGGTGGCCGCGACCGAACCACCGCGCGAGAAGATACGGCGAGCGTCGATCTCTACCACCGGGGCCACCAGCTCGACCTCGGGCATGGTGTCGACGATCGCCTCGGCGTCGCGGAGCGAGACCCCGACCGAGGTGCGACGAACCTCCTCCGCCTCGGACTCCCGGAGATCGCGAGCTCGTACCACGACGTTCTCGAGCCCGAGCCGCGTAATCGCCTCCAGAGCCTCGCGCTCCGCCCCGGCCCCGATCGACAGCATGGAGATGACGGCTCCGACGCCGAAGACGATACCCAGAGCCGTCAGCGAGGAACGCAAAGTATGAGCTCGCAGGTTCCCGAGGGACCCGATCACGACGGTCCGCAGGTCGATCACGAGGTACCTCGTGCCGGCGGAGTCTCGCCCTCGGTCGGAGCGCTCTCTCCCCTCGGTCCCAAGGCCAGGGGTTCGAGACCGATCACTTCCCCGGCTTCGAGACCCGCCGTGACCACGACCCGCGAGCGGCTCCCGACCCCGAGTTCGACCTCGCGACGTTCGAACCCAGCCCCGCGGGCCACATAGAGGTAGGTGCGCTCGCCAACTTCGAGAACCGCCTGGCGTGGGACCGCCACCGCCGACTCCTCTCGGTGCAGGTAGATCGTCGCCACCACCCGTTGCCCCGGCTTCATCGCCGTCGCATCCGTCGAGTCCAACTCCACCGTGACGCCGAAGTACTGGACAGGGGAACCCCGACGACGAGGTTGCGCGATGGCGTCGACCCGCGCCACTCGAGCCGAATGCACCTCCTCGGGACGCGACTCGATCACGACCTCAGCCTCCAGGCCCTCGGTCACTCCGCCGGCATCCGCCTCCAGGACGGAAACCTCGGCCTGCAGGGTATCGACGGCGGGAATCTCGCCGATCGGCCGACCCCGCCACAGCTCCTGTCCCACTTCGACCGGCTCCCCACGCCAGTCGCGGGCCCTCAAGAACAGTCCCGCATGGGGAGCCCGCACCACGAGGGCAGTCAGTCCCGACTCCGCCTCTTCGATCTCGAAGATCGCTTGCCGTTTCTCGACCCCCAAGATCCCCAGGTCGCTGCCGATCCGACGCTCCTCGGTGACGAGTTGTTCCTCGGCGTGTTCCATCCGGTCCTGCGCCAACTTCTCGTCCGTCTGCGACTCCAGAATCTCGTGTCGCGACCACACCGTTTCGTCGTCGGTGCGAAAGCGCTGGGCGAGTTCGAGTTCGAGTTCGGAAACCCCGAACTGCGTCGTGAGGCGCGCCTCGCCGACCTCACCCTGCGACGTCACCTCGAGAATCCGGTACTCGGCTGACGTCAGCGCCGACCGTCCGCTGGCCAAGCGGTCCTCGAGGGCCCCGGAATCGAAGCGTGCCACTACATCCCCCTCGGCCACGACGGTGGCGTCAGCGGCCACCCAGGCAATTCTCACCGAGTTCTTGACCTCGGCCGGAACGCTGAGAGTGACCACGTCCCGCGCCTCGAGCGTCCCCTCGGCGGTCACCTTCTGCACGAAACGACCGGACTCGACTCGAAGCGTCGAGATCGGGGATTCCGTACCGCATCCCCAGATCCCTCCGAGCACCCCGGTAAGGAACAGGATGAGTGGGTACGACCGCCGGCTCGGACGGTCCGGCACCCGGTCTAGGGTCGCCCCCTGCTGCCGGCGGAGACGGTTCACGATGACCCACCTCCCAACCCGACCCGGTCCCCCGCTTCGAGCCCCTCCAGGACCTCGAAGTATTCGGCATTGCGGCGCCCCAGCTTCGGCACCACCAGCCGCTCCCCCACGGCTTGGTGCACCACGACCACGGGCCCCTCGGGAGCCCATTGTGGTGCCCCCGAGGGGAGGCAGACGGCCTGCTCGACGCGTTCCAGCTCGACGGAGCCCCGGAACCGCATGCCGGGGCGCATCGTTTCGGGGTCCGTAGCCTCCAGCGCCACCTCGATCGCGACGACCTTGGTCGGGTCACTGTCCGACTTCGGTCCCAGGGATTCGTGGAGCGTCTGAATCACACCGAACACCGGACGCCCGGGGTGGGCGTCGAGTTCGAACTCGACCCGCTGCCCGACCGCCAGCTGCCCGGCCTCCGACTCGTCGACCTGCCCTCGACCCACCATGGCCGAAAGATCGGGAATCTCGAGCAGAGTCTGCGCGCGCCACACCGAATCTCCGACGCGGGGTTTCTCACCCCGATTCTGAGCGTAGATGATCGTCCCCGCCCGCGGCGCCTTGACTTGCATCGCCTGGAGGTTGGCGCCGAGTTCGTCGACCCTCTGTGCCGCTCGATCTCGACGCCGCTCGAGTGCCGCCACTTCCGCCCGAGAACGCCGCGCCAGCAGCTCGAGCCGCTCCTGCAGACTTTCGACCTCGAGTTGGGCCAGATCGTGGTCGACTCGGGCGGTCGCCAACTCTCGGGCTGCGACCAGACCCTCGGGAACCTGCAGGCGCAGGGCCTCGCGACGCAGCCTGGCCTCCGCCTCGGCCAATTCCAGTTCGAGGTTCTGGCGTTCGATATCGAGTTCGCTCAGCCGCTTCTCGAGCTGCCCTTCGGCCGATTCCCTCTCCCCGGTCGACGTGCGCAGGCGCTGCCTCAGCTCGCTGGTATCGAACCCCACCACGGGTTGCCCGGCCTCGACCTCGATCCCCTCGGGAGCCAGCATCGCGATCTTGAAGTTCCAGATCTGCGGTACCGCCGGCGGAGTGATGCTCGCCGAGTCGACGGCTTCGAGGACGCCCTCGACCGGGACCGTGAGGCTCAAGTCGCAGCGTTCCAACGCCACCCACTGGGCTGGCTCCTCCCCCTCTCTCGCCCACCACGTCGCCACGAGGAGCAGCAGGAGTCCGCTGATCGTGAGCATCGACCGCGGCGCCAGCCGCCTCAGGGTGCTGACTCCGGTGATCTCATCCCGAAGGGTGCTTCGCTCAGGGCGCAGTGGTCGGTCGAACAGTCGAGCAGAGACACCGGCTCGAGTTCTCCCCCAGGTGCCTCCAGGTGGGGTTGCTCGCCCCGCCAAACCAATCGATGGCGCGGCACCAGCCACGCGTCTTCCACGGCTTGGTAGCTCACCTCGACCCGCACCGACATCCCCGGCCGCATACGCGTCGGATCGATCCCCTCGACCGCGACCAACACCCGGAAGGACCGCCGATCCGTGCGTCGCCCCATGGGTTGAGCGATCTCCTCGACCTGAGCGACGACACCGGTGAGGACCTCCTCGGGGAAGGTATCCAGGATCACTTCCGCTTCCATGCCGGGAGCCACGAGCCCGTCGTCTACGTCGTACAGGTCCGCCACCACCTGTAACGTAGAGAGATCCGGTATGCGAGCCACCGTGTTGCCTGGCCAGGTCTGGTCGCCGACCCGCAGCACCGAACCTTCCATCGACTCGCCCAAGAGCAGGACTCCATCGCTCGGAGCCCGCACCACGAGCCGCTCGAGGTCCGCTCGAGTCTGCTCGTACTTCAGTCTCGCTTCCTCGAGAACTTGACGCGCGGCCCCCAGGGTCGCGTCGCGCCCGTCTTGCCGAGCCCTGAGCGTCATCTCGGCCTGCGCCAGTCTGAGCTGACTCGCTTGGAGCTCCTGACGGCGGTTCGCCAATTCCTGCTCCGAGGTGACACCCTCCGGGAGGTCGGCCGCCAGTTCGGCCTTGGCCAGAGCGGCCCGCTGCCTCGCGACCTCGAGTCGAGCTGCGGCCGCTTCCGTCGCCGTGCTCGCCCTCGCCTGATCGAGTGCGCTCTCGGCCGAGACGATGGCGCTGCGTTCGTCTTCGAGCCGCGACGCGAGTTGCGCGTTGTCGAACTCGACGATCCGGTCGCCCGCTGTCACTCTACTGCCCGCCGCGGCCAGCCAACGCACTTGCAACGGCCAGATCTTCACGACCGGAGCGACGGCCACCGTCGACTCAGCGGCGACGAGTTCTCCAGTCAGCAGAACCCGTTGTTCCAGTGGCCCCCGTGCGGGAGCGTCCCCGGACGCTGGCGAGGCCCAAATCCAACCGGCCACGACCAACCCCCAGCCCACCAATCCGCTGCATAGGAGAAACCTCAAGACAACTAAACTCCCCTTGTTCCAACAAGACTATCACCACAACCGAATGTCATCACACCACAGCCACTCCCTCGAAGGGGTCTACGACTCGGCACTCTCTTTCGTCCAACCGAACCACGCGATCCAGGGAACCATCACCCATAGAAGAGAGTGTCGCTAGATCACGGGCCTGTGCTACACTATGGGGGCTTCGCAACCATGGCCGATGGCGGCCATGGGCTCGGTGCGCCGATACCCCGACCCCACGGGTCCACTTCGATGAAGCGGCGCAACGGGTAACAACTTCCGTTCGGCAACGAGGAGGTGGGCAAGAGCCCACTCTTTTTTTTGGCCGGTGCTCCCGGCAGACCCTCCTCGTGGCAGGTCCTGACTGGGGCATGAACGGGGCGCGAGGCGAGAACGAACCAGGATGAGACAGAACCTCCCAGATTCCCTACGTGACGAGATCGGCGGTATCGCCGGCAGTGTCGGCTGTGAACTCTTCCAGATCGAGATCAAGGGGAGCACTCTCCGCATCGTGCTCGACTGCGAGGACGGTCCAGTGACCCACGACCACTGCTCGACCGTTTCCCGCCAGGTCTCGGCCCTGCTCGACGTGGAGGACTTCTCCACCGCGAAGTACGTGCTGGAGGTCAGCTCGCCGGGCCTCGATCGCCCGTTGCTGGCGAGCCGAGACTGGAAACGGTTCACCGGTCGTCTCGCCAAGGTCACGTTTACGCGGCCCAAGTCCGACGACGACTCCACCCCGGTCAAACGCACGGTCGTCGGTCGGATCGACGCGTTCAGCCCCAATTCCAACAACCCGCACCTCGGGATCGTACATCTCGAGGTCGCCAGCCCCCAGGAATCCCTGGAACTCCGTCTGGAGGACATCTCGCGCGCCAAGCTCGAGGTGGAGCTCTAGACAACCTGAACCTCTGAAGGATTAGACGCTATGGCTCGTGCAAAAGCTAAAGGATCTGAAGTACAGCTCGGAGAGTTGCTCCGCCTGGTGGCGCGGGAGAAGGACATCGACGAAGCGAAGTGGGTGTCAGCTCTGGAAGACGCCATCGCTTCGGCCACGAAGAAGCAGCACCGGATCAAGGAGCCGGTGCGCGCCGCCTTCGACATGACGGACGGCTCGTTTCAGGCGTTCCGCGTCCGCCAAGTGGTCGAGGAGGTCGAGGACCCCAACGCCGAGTGGACGGTCGAAGAGGCTCAGGAGGAGAAGCCTGACGCCGAAGTCGGAGACGAGATTCTCATGCCGGTGTCCACCGAGGGACTGGGGCGCATCGCGGCGCAGTCCGCCAAACAGGTGCTCTACCAGCGCATTCGGGAAGCCGAGCGGGAGAAGGTCTACGATGAGTTCATCGACCGGGTCGGTGAGGTCCTCAACGGCACGGTCCGTCGCTTCGAGCGGGGCGACATCATCATCGACCTCGGTCGCACCGAGGCCATCGTGCCGCGCAGCGAACAGGCCCGTCACGAGCGCTACAGCCAGGGCGACCGAATCCGGGCCGTGATCGTCGAGGTCCACAAGCAGCCCAAGGGCCCTCAGGTGATTCTCTCTCGTACCGACCCACGTCTCCTCATGAAGCTCTTCGAGATGGAGGTCCCCGAGATCTACGACGGCACCGTAATGATCAAGAACGCCGTGCGAGCCCCCGGTGAGCGGGCCAAGGTCGCGGTGGTCAGCCGCGAACGCGACGTCGATCCAGTGGGAGCCTGCGTCGGAATGAAGGGATCCCGGGTGCAGGCCATCATCCGCGAGTTGCGTGGCGAGAAGATCGACATCATCGAGTACAGCGACGACCTGGTGACCTTCGCCCAAAGCGCCCTGGCTCCGGCCAAGATCACGCGGGTCTCGGTGAAGCACGAGGGCGAGGTACCGCACCTAGACGTCATCGTCGAGGATGCCCAACTGTCCCTGGCGATCGGTAAGCGGGGACAGAACGTGCGCCTGGCCTCTGAGCTGATCGACTGTCGTATCGACATCAAGAGTGAGAGTGCGGTGAAGGACGAGGTGGCTGACGCCCTGGCGGCCCTGCTCCAGGTCGGACTCGACGAGTCGGCAGAGACTCTGGACCTCACCGAAGCACCGGGCGTCGGCGAAGCGACAGCGGCTCGCCTCGAAGAAGCCGGCTACGACAGCCTCGAGGCCTTCGACGGAACGACCGTCGAGCAGCTGAGCGAGATCGATGGCCTCGGCGCCTCGACGGCGGAAGGACTGCTCACCTGGGTCGACGAACAGCGCTCCGAGAGTGGTGCGAGCGAGGTCGCCGAGACCTTCGGCGAAGGCGAGGAACCGACCACGACCATGGACGACACCGACTTCATGGCTGCCCTGAGCCGCGCCTTCCACGACATGGAAGAGTCGACGGAAGAAGGGGCACCCGAGGGCGAGAAGACCGACGAAGCGCCCAGCGCCTAGACGACGGGTCAGCCTGACAACAGAACGACATTTGCGTTAGAGAGCGGGAACAGGAGACCTCATGGGAAAGATACGGGTACAGGACCTGGCGCGCACCATCAACATGGACGCCCAGGACCTCATTTTCAAGCTCCGGTCCATCGGAGTGCGGGTCGAGGGTGAAGACGCGCTGGTCGAGACCGACATCCTGAAGGCCGTGTTGCAGGGCAAGAAGCTCGCGGCACCGCGTGAGGTGATCGTGCGCGACGAGGAGTCTCCGGCGAGTTCACCGCCCCCCCGGCGCACCCAGCCAGGTCGCCGCACCCCGAGCTATCCACCGCGACCGTCCCGACCCCGGACGCAGATCGTCACCAGCGACCCGAAGATCCCCACGATCCCGACGCGCCAAAAGCCGGTGGCCAAGGCAGAGCCAGCTCCCGCCCCGGCGGAAACGAAGGCGGCTCCCAAGAGCGCGCCGCCGGCCTCGGAGAAGCCGAAGACCAAGGAGAAGAAACCTCGGCCGAGCGAAGAGCCACAAGAGGACCTTCACGCCTACATCGGCAAGATCGACGAGGACAAGATCGACGAGGTTGTCGAAGAGGTTCAGGCGGCCCAGAAGGGTCCGAGCCGTCGGGCTCGGCGCGCCGATCGGAAGGAAGCCGCGAAGAGCGGTGCGGTCACCGTGCCCGCCGCCACCACCGAGGGCACGGTCACGATCGTCGAGAACATGACGGTGCGCGACTTCTCCGACAAGCTGGGAATCAAGTCCAAAGACCTCATCAAGAAGCTGTTCGAGCGCGGCATCATGGCCAATATCAACCACGTGCTGAGCCCCGAACTCGCCGAGGAGCTCGGCATCGAGTTCGGGGTCGAGACCAAACTCGTCAGCTTCGAGGAAGAGGTCCAGATCCAGCAGGTCGAATCCCTGGGGACCGAAGCGAAGGCCGAGGGCACCGAGCCGCGAGCGCCCGTGGTCACCATCATGGGCCACGTCGACCACGGTAAGACCACCCTGCTCGACACCATCCGTTCGGCCCGCGTAGCCGAGTCGGAAGCGGGTGGGATCACCCAGCACATCGCCGCCTACGAGGCCGAGTCGGACGGTCGCAAGCTGGTCTTCCTCGACACCCCGGGCCACGAGGCCTTCACCCAGCTGCGGGCTCGAGGCGCCAGTGCCACGGACATCGTGGTGCTGGTGGTCGCCGCCGACGATGGCGTGATGCCCCAGACCCTGGAGGCGATCGACCACGCCAACGCCGCTGACGTTCCGCTGTTGGTGGCGATCAACAAGATCGACAAGAACAACGCCAATCCGGACCGCGTCAAGACCGAACTCTCGGAACGGGGACTGACGGCCGAGGAATGGGGCGGCGATACCATCATGGTACCGATCTCGGCGCTCAAGAACGAAGGCATCGACAACCTACTGGAGATGATCCTCCTGACGGCGGACATCCAGGAACTCACCTGCACCCCTGAGCTACCCGGTCAAGGCGTGGTGCTCGAAGCACGCAAGGAGGTCGGCCGCGGCATCATCGCGACCATCCTCGTCCAGGACGGGGGCGTGTCGGTCGGCGACACCTTCGTCGCTGGCGCGACCTGGGGTCGTGTCCGCTCGATGGTCAACGACCTCGGCAAGCGCATGAAGCAGGTCGGACCGGCGACTCCGGTCGAGGTCACCGGTTTCCAAGAGGTACCGGACGCCGGCGATCTGTTCCAGGTGGTGATGGAAGAGTCGAAGGCTCGCAGCATCGCCGAGTTCCGACAGCAGGAACAGCGGCGCAAGGAGCTCGCTCCGGCCCACGGCAAGCTGTCGCTCGAGCAACTCTTCAGCCGAATCCAGGAAGGCGACGTCAAGGAACTTCCGGTCGTCGTCAAAGCCGACGTCCAGGGTTCCGTCGAGGTGCTGCGCGATACCCTTGCCAAGCTCGGCAGCGAAAAGGTCCAGGTCAAGATGATCCGCGGTTCCGTCGGTGCGATCACCACCAACGACGTGCTGCTCGCCTCGTCCTCCGACGCCATCATCATCGGTTTCAACGTTCGTCCCGAGCGCAACGCGGCCGATCTGGCCGAGAAGGAGGGAGTCGATATCCGGCTCCACACGATCATCTACGAGTTGACCGACGAGTTGACGAAGGCGATGGTCGGCCTGCTCGATCCCACCTTCCGTGAGGTAACTAATGGTCGCGCCGAAGTGCGGGAGCTGTTCAAGATCCCGCGCATCGGACAGATTGCAGGCTGCCATGTCATCGAGGGCACGATTCCTCGCAACGCATCGGCCCGTCTGCTCCGCGACAACGTCGTGGTCCACGATGGCAAAATCGCTTCGCTGCGGCGGTTCAAGGACGACGCGAGCGAAGTGCGTACCGGATTCGACTGTGGTATCGGACTCGAGAGATACCAGGACTTCAAGCCGGGCGACATCATCGAAGCCTATTCACAGGAAGAGGTCGCACAGACTCTCTGAGCCGCCTCGCCCTGACTCCCACAGATTCCCCGGTCGCTAGGTCTGCGGACCGACCGACCACATGACTCCACAGCTATGGTTCTCGGGCTTCTCACCTTCGAGCTGCACATTCCGCACGCGCGGAGCCTGAAGGAGAAGCGCCGCGTGGTGCGGGCGGTCGTCGACCGTGTCCACCGTCGCTACCGAGCTTCGGTGATCGAGTCCGATCACCACGATCTCCACCAGCGCGCCGCCATCGCCGTCGCCCTGCTAGCCCAGAACGAAACCGAGATTCTCACCATGTTCCAGAACCTCCGATCGACCGTTGAGCTCTCCGAGGCTCGGATCGCTCTGTGGGACGAGAGGATCCTCCAGGAGGCCCTATGAGCCGTCGCACCGACCGCGTCGCCGACCTTCTCCGCAAAGAGCTCTCGGTGATCCTTCTCCGCGAAGTATCCGATCCGCGCATCCGGCTCGCTACGCTGAGCGAAGTCAGCGTCACTCCCAACCTGGAATGGGCCAGAATCTCGGTTTCGGTACTCGGCGACGAGGCCGAGCGGGACGCCTGCCTCGAAGCGTTGGGACGAGCTACCGGCTTTCTCCGTACTTTGCTCGGACGCCGCCTCGAACTGCGCACCATCCCCAAGCTCGAGTTCCGTCTCGACCGTGGAGCCGAGTACTCCCTGCACATGTCGCAGCTCCTGGACGAGCTGGTTCCTCGCGAGGACCTTGGCGACGCCGGCCCTGACTCCCTGGAGGAAGAGTGATCCACCCGCCTTCGACCCTGCTCGACGCCATCACCAGTGGCGAGAGCTTTCTCGTCACCAGCCATCAGAATCCCGACGGAGACGCAATCGGCTCGGGATTGGCCACCGCGAGAGCACTTCGGCAGCTGGGCAAGCAGGTGACCCTCTGGTATCGCGATCCCGTCCCTACGGTCTACGGCACCCTGCCCGACATCGAGCACCTGCACCTGGGTACGA
Organism: Thermoanaerobaculia bacterium; assembly: GCA_030429235.1. Taxonomy (GTDB): domain Bacteria; phylum Acidobacteriota; class Thermoanaerobaculia; order Multivoradales; family JAIOJS01; genus JAIOJS01. The sequence continues at coordinate 137,337 of JAUIDB010000003.1, forward strand.
CCCCACCCACCGGTTTTCCACACGCCTTCGACCGAGTGATCACTCTGGAGTGTCCGAGCCTGGCGCGATGTGGGCTCGAGGAACATCTCGAAGGTCTCGACATCCTCAACATCGACCACCACCTCGGCAACGACGACTACGGTGTCGTGAACTGGGTCGACACGGAGGCTCCGTCGCTCGGCGAGCTGTTGTCGCACCTCTTCCGGGAATTGGGAGTCGCCCTCGACGAAGCGACCGCCACCCTGCTCTACCTGACCATCGTGACCGACACGGGCGGGTTCCGCTTCTCTAACGCTACCGACCGTGCCTTCGATGCCGCGGCCGGACTCGTCCGCGCCGGCGCCCGACCCGAGCAGGTGTCGCTGTGGCTCTATGAGAGCCAACCCCCCGCTGCTCTGCGTCTGCTCGCCGAGATGCTGCCCACCATCGACCTCCACGGCGACGGACGGGTGGCCACGGCGCTGCTGACCGGCGAGATGTTCGAACGAGCCGGTGCGAGCCGAGGCGACGCCGAGGGGCTGATCGACTATCCCCGGTCGATCGCCGGCGTGGAGGGAGTGGCCCTCCTGCGTGAGATCGGCCCCGACCAGTACAAGGCGTCCCTGCGATCCCGGGGCGAGGTCGATGTCGAGAAGGTCGCCAGCCGCCACGGAGGGGGCGGACACCGCAACGCCGCCGGCTGCGTGCTGCACGGCAATCCTGACGAAGTCCGCCAACAGATCGCAGGCGAGTTGCTCAATATTCTCTGAGGTTGTCCGATGCTCGATGGATTGCTACTGATCGATAAAGACCCCGGAATGACGTCACACGACGTCGTGCAGCGAGTCCGGCGCTTGATCCACCAGAAGAAGGTGGGTCACTGCGGAACGTTGGACCCCGACGCGACGGGGCTCCTCATTCTCACCCTTGGCAAAGCCACCCGTCTCACCCGGTTCTTCATTCAGGCCCCCAAGGTCTACGAGGGCACCGTACGGTTCGGCCTCAGCACCGACACCTACGACGCCGCCGGAGAGATCACGGCCGAAGGCGACACGGGTGCCCTGACCATGGACCGCCTGCGAGTCGCGATGGAGGAACTTACGGGGACCTACCCTCAAACGCCGCCGCCCTTCTGCGCCAAGAAGGTGAAGGGCGTCCGGTTCTACGAACTGGCCCGGCGAGGCGAGGAGGTGCCGGTCGTGGCCAAGGAGATCACGGTCCACCGCTTCGAGCCGAAGGGCGAGCTCGCCGAGGACCGCCTCCCGTTCGAACTGGCCTGCGGTTCGGGAACCTACGCTCGCACGCTGGCTCACGAACTCGGAGCCAAGTGCGACTGCCCGTCCCACCTCGAAACCCTGCGTCGGACCTCGATCGGAAACTTCGCTTTGGACCAGGCGGCGACCCTGGCGCAACTGGCGGAAGCGGTCGAGACCAACGAACCCCCTGCGGGTTGGATCCCGTTCGACGCCATCGAACTGCCCTTCCAGCAGCTCACGACCGATGCCCAGCAGGAGCGGCGGCTGCGACACGGTCAGACCATCATCCTTCGTCAACTCGAGGGCGAAGAGGGGGACTGGATCAAGCTCGTCAACCCCAGTGGACAGTTCATCGCCGTGGGCAGCGTCAACGAACGGATCGGCGAGGCTGGAGTCGGCGTCGTTCAGCCGAGAATCGTCTTCAATCCCTGACCCCAGGACTCACTTTTCGACGCCCCCCCCTTACTCACGCAAATCTGCTATTATCCGCGGCTGGATGAGTGTATAGAGAAGAAGCGTTTAGGAGGATATACCCTTGGCACAAACCACCGAAATGAAGGCACAGACCATCACCGAGTTTCAGAGGCACGACGGCGACACCGGGTCGCCCGAGGTTCAGATCGCCCTGCTGACTCGCCGCATCGTCGAACTCACCGAGCACTTCAAGACCCACAAGAAGGACCACCACGGCCGTCGTGGTCTGCTCAAGCTGGTCGGACGACGCCGTCGTCTGCTCGACTACCTTCGCCACCAGAACCTCGCCAGCTACCGCGAGACCATCGCGGCGCTCGGCATCCGCAAGTAGTTTGCGGTTCGGGATACCGGCGGCGCCGGGCCCGAGGGTCGAGCGGTCTATCGGACCGGCTCACCCTCCCCCGCCGCGAGGTCCCGACTTTCCAGGCTGACGCCTGACCCATTGACTCGTTCGAGTCGAATCGGGCCACCGCAGCGTGCGGTAGCCCCTACGCAGTTCGCCGGCTGGCACCGAAGCGTGGACGCCGGCGCATTATTGAGGTCCGCAACGCACGGGCGCGCGGACAAACCAAGGAAAACCGAATGATCCACACAAAAGAGATCAAGATCGGCAACGGGACCATGGTCCTCGAAACCGGCCGGATGGCCCGACAGGCCGACGGATCCGTCACGATGCGACTGGGCGATACCGTCGTCCTCGCCACCGCCTGCATGGCCAAGGGAGACGGCCGCAAGCGCGACTTCCTCCCCCTCACCGTCGACTACCGAGAGTACAGCTCTGCCGCAGGTCGCATCCCCGGGGGCTTCTTCAAGCGCGAAGGCCGACCGACCGAGAAGGAGATCATCACCTCCCGCCTGATCGATCGGCCCCTCCGCCCCCTCTTCCCCGAGGGCTACTACAACGAGACCCAGATCATCTCCTTCGTGCAGTCTGCCGACGGCGAGAACGATCCCGACATCCTCGCTCTGAACGCGGCATCATCGGCCCTGGCCCTCTCCGACATCCCGTTCTACCATCCGATCGGCGCCGTCCGGGTCGGCATGATCGATGGCGAGTTGATCATGAACCCGACCAACAGCGAGCGGGACATCTCCGAACTCGACCTGATCGTGGCCGGCACGCGTGATGCCGTCGCCATGGTCGAGGCTGCGGCCTGCGAACTGGCCGAAGACCAGATCCTCGACGCGATCTTCGCGGCCCACGAGGAGATCCAGAAGGTCCTCGACGCCCAGGTAGAACTGTTCCGCGCCATGGGGCTGCAGAAGCCCTCGTGGGAGGTCGAGCCTCCTTACTCGGCCGAGCAGTACGCAGAGCTGAAGACCCGACTCTACGAGCCGCTCAAGGACGCCCTGAACCAACCGGGCGACAAGTTCCAGCGCAAGGCCAACTCGAGCGCCGTGGTCAACGGCTACCTCGAGACCCTGCCGGAAGAAGACGAGGACCTGCGCGGGTCGGTCAAGAAGGCACTGCACGACATGGAGGAAGAGATCCTCCGGGACTGCGTGCTCAACAACCGACGCCGCTTCGACGGTCGGAGCCTGGACGAGATCCGGGACATCTCGATCGAGATTGGCTTGTTGCCCCGCACCCACGGCTCCGCCCTGTTTACGCGAGGCGAGACTCAGGCTCTGGTCACGACCACGCTCGGGACGGGCCGGGACGCTCAGATCATCGAAGAGTACGAAGGTGAGAGCAAGCAGAAGTTCCTGCTGCACTACAACTTCCCGCCCTTCTCGGTGGGTGAGGTCCGGTTCCTGCGTGGCCCCGGACGCCGCGAGATCGGTCACGGCGTTCTCGCCCGTCGGGCCCTGACCCCGCTGCTGCCCGCCGACGACGACTTCGCGTACACCGTGCGCGTCGTCTCCGACATCATGGAGTCCAACGGATCCTCCTCGATGGCCACCGTATGCGGCGGCTCACTGGCTCTGTTCGACGCCGGAGTCCCGATGGAGTCGCCGGTCGCCGGCGTCGCCATGGGCCTGATCAAGTCGGACGACGACTTCGCGGTCCTTTCCGACATCGCCGGCGCCGAGGATCACTTCGGCGACATGGACTTCAAGGTCGCCGGTACCCGCGACGGGATCACCGCCCTCCAGATGGATATCAAGATCAAGGGCGTGACTCGCGAGATCATGGCGCAAGCTCTGACGCAAGCTCAGGCTGGTCGCTACCACATCCTCGACAAGATGGAGCAGGCGATCGCGTCCCCTCGCACCGACCTGTCGCAGCACGCCCCGCGGCTGCACGTGGTCGACGTGCCGGTCGACAAGATCCGCGACATCATCGGTCCCGGCGGAAAGACCATTCGGTCGATCACCGAGGAAACCGGATGCGACATCGAGGTCGAGAACGACGGCAAGGTCAAGATCTACGCTCCGACCGGTATCGCGGCCGATCGCGCTCGCGACATCATCGAGCGCCTCACCGAGGTTCCCGAGGTCGGCAAGGTCTACACCGGACCGGTCCGTCGCATCGAGGCCTTCGGTGCCTTCGTCGAGATCCTTCCCGGCAAGGACGGTCTGCTGCACATCAGCGAGCTCGCCCCCTACCGGGTCGGCGAGGTGCGGGACATCCTCTCCGAAGGAGACGAAGTCACGGTGAAGGTCCTCGAAGTCGACGAGGGGAGCGGCAAGGTGCGGCTCTCGCGCAAGGCCGTGATCATGGACGCCCCGGACTTCAATCCCGCCGACTACGAGGGGATGGACGCTCCGGCCCCGCCGCGGCGTGACAACGACCGCGGCGGCCGTGGCGGCTACGGTCGCGGTGGCGGTCGAGGCCGTGGCGGTGACCGCGGCGGTCGTGGCGGCGGACGTGGCGGTGATCGCGGCGGCCGCGGTGGGCGCCGTTAGGCTCCTCACAGCCCCCTGAAGGAACCCCCGTCGGCTGCGGCCACGGGGGTTTTTTCGTGGTCTCGGGACTCGCCTAGGATCCTGATGCCGGTGGATTCGGCCCCGCGGAGAGCGGCTTCCCGGTCGTCGGATCGATCAACACCTCGTCCGCTCGTCCGCGCTCGAAGCGCACGATGAGATCGGTGAGCACGTGGAGGGCTTCCTCGATCCCCCGACCGCGTTCCCAGTCGAACTCCCGCGGCGAGAACGGCCAGTGCCGCCCCAGGGGGTCGCGTCCCGCCTGGGTTCCCAACCACTCGATGCGCCGTAGGAGCCGAGCGACCTCGGGGGCAAACGGCTCCAGACCGTGTCGCCTGAAGTCGGTCAAGGGGTTGTCACCGGGCCTACCGTTGGGCATTCGCGCCCTCCTTCTCGAGCCTCTCTCGATCGGATGAGGTTTCGACTCTACTCGACACAACAGCCTTGCGCGGCGTCTATTGCCACGGCGGTCCTACCAACCGAACCAGATCAGCGGTAAGGTTCTCGGACGATGAGCACACACCCGGTTCGCCTCGATGCCCTCGCCCAACACCTCGACGACTACCTCGCCGTGTCCGAGATCTCCGACTACGGTCCCAACGGCATCCAAGTGGCCGGTCGTTCCGAGATCCGCAAGCTCGTGACCGGAGTGTCAGCCTGCCAGGCCCTGTTCGATCGCGCCCACCAAGTCGGCGCCGACTCGATTCTGGTGCACCACGGGATCTTCTGGGACGGGATGCCCTATCCCCTGGTCGGACTGCAGTATCGACGTGTGCGGACCCTGGTCGAGCACCGTCTCTCGCTGCTCGCCTACCACCTGCCGCTCGATCGACACGGCGAGGTGGGAAACAACGCGGTGGCGGTCGAGCGCCTCGGTTTAATCGAGCGCGAGCCGTTTGGAGTCCACCAGGGCGTGGCGATTGGCTTTCGGGCTCGACTGCCCGAGCCGATCCCGTTCTCCGCCCTGCTCGAACGACTCGGGGAACTCTACGGGCAAGAGCCCCTCGGCTTCGCCACCGACCCCGAAGCACCGGTCTCCACCATCGGTATCATCAGCGGCGGCGCGCAAAAGGAACTGCACCAGGCGATCGCGGCCGGGCTCGACGTCTTCGTGACCGGCGAGGCCAGCGAGTGGGTGATGAACCTCGCGCTGGAATCCGGGACTCGCTTCGTGAGCTGCGGCCACTACGCCACCGAACGGCTGGGCGTGCAGGTACTCGGTGACCACATCGCCGAGCGTTTTGGCCTCGAGGTGGAGTTTATCGACGTGCCCAATCCCGTTTAGAGAACCCACGGCTCACCACGCCCCCAGCGACGTTCGCAGTGCAGATCTACACCCTACCGGCCCCGAATCTCGACCCTCTGCAAGAGGCTCTCGGCGAGCGCTATCGGTTCGAGACCGGAGCCAACACGCTGGAGCGCGCTACCCTGCTCGACACCTTCGACGGGCGCTTGCGGTCCGCCGCCCTGGAACTGCGACACTCGGCTCAGGAACTCCAGCTCCTGCCCGGGCGGGACTCGGCGGTTGCTCCCCGCTCCGCCCCCTGTGCCCAGCCTCCCGAGTTCGCTGAGGATCTTCCGGTCGGCCCCCTGCGCGACCTGGTCGAGCCGCTGATCGAGATCCGCCGTTTGCTCCCCGTGATCACCTGGCAGCGAGAAGTGACCTCCCTCAGGGTCCTGGACCGGAGACGCAAAACGGTCGTTCGCGGCGAACTCGCACGGGCGCAGTTCGGTGGCCACACGTCCACCTACCTCGAGATTCGACCGGTACGGGGGTACGACCGCGCCCTGGCCAGGGTGCGAGAAGCCCTGGCCTCACTCGAAGCCTCGGAAGCCGAGACCACGGAGGGAGAGGCGCTGGCGCGCGCCACTGGACACCTCTGGTCCTACGACAACAAGCTGCGACTTACCCTCCATCCCGAAATGCGGGCCGACCTCGCGATGCGCCTAATCCATCTCCGTCTCCTCGACATCGCCGAGGCGAATATCCCGGGACTCCGACGGGCTCTCGACGTCGAGTTCCTGCACGACTTCCGGGTCGCTCTGCGCAAGAGCCGTAGCGGACTGTCCCAGGTGCGGCGGGTCTTCCCCGAACCGGCGGTGCAGCACTTCAAGGAGGAGTTGCGAACGCTGTTCCGACGCACCGGTCGACAGCGCGATCTCGACGTGTTTCTCCTGTCGATGCCCGACTACCGTGGGGCCTTGCCGCCGGAAGCAGCTCGAGACCTCGACCCACTGCAGTCCTATCTGGAACGGCAGCAAGCGGCGGAGACGAAAGACCTCGATCGCCTCTTCCGATCCCAGCGCACGCGTCACACCCTGACCAGTTGGCGTGACTACCTGGAAAGCGAGATCCCCACCCGATCCCTTCCCACCGCGGCCCAGCGGCCGATCCACGAGGTGGCGAGACAGTCGATCCACCGGATCTGGAACCGGGTTCTCCGCGACGGCGGGCGGATCGGCGAGACCACGGAGGATGCCGCGGTGCACGCGGTCCGCGTGCAGATCAAGAAACTCCGCTATCTCTTCGAGTTCTTCCGCAGCATCCTGCCGGCGGAGGCCAAGACCGCCATCCGCGAAACCAAACGCCTGCAGGAGAATCTCGGCCGCTTCGCAGACTACTCGGTCCAACAGCAGCAGATCAGATCTCTGGCCTCGGACCTGGCGTCCGGAGACTGGTCCAATGCCAAGACATTGCTGGCCATGGGACAACTCCTGCCACAACTCGAAGCGGGTCAACAGTATGAACGTCAACGCTTCCACCAGACGTTCGGTCGGTTCTCGAGCGCCGCCAACCAGAAACTGATGAAGGGACTCCTCGCATGACGGCCATCCAGAAGTCGAAGCCGGCGAACCGACCGCCCCGACCGAGGGTCCTCGCGACCTACAGCATCAAGGGTGGAGTGGGAAAAACGGCCACCGCCGTCAACCTCGCGTACCTCGCGGCGGCACAACAGGGAGCACGCGTCCTGCTCTGGGACCTCGATCCGCAAGCGGCCTCGACCTTCTACTTCCGCATCAAGCCCAAACTGAAGGGCGGCGTCCGCAAACTGATCGCGGGGGGATCCAAACTGCGGTCTCGGATTCGAGGCACGGACTACGAAGGGCTCGACCTGCTGCCGGCCGACTTCTCCTACCGGCACTTCGACCTCGATCTCGACGACCTGGGGAAACCCCACAAACGGCTCCGCAAACTGATCGCCTCGCTGGCGGACGACTACGACTACATCCTCTTCGACTGTGCCCCTTCGATCTCGATCGTCTCGGAGAGCGTGTTCCGGGTCGTCGATACCCTGATCGTGCCGGTGATTCCGACTCCGCTGTCGGTGCGGACGCTGAAGCAGCTCCGGCGACACCTGAACAAGAACGGTCTCTCGGTACCGGTACTCCCCTTCTACTGCATGGTCGACCGTCGCAAGAGCCTGCACCGCGAGTTGCTCTCCCAACGCAGTCAGGCGGATCTCGAGATGCTCGAAACCGTCGTCCCGTACTCGACCTGGGTCGAGCGCATGGGCCTGGAACGGGCCCCCTTGGCGGAGTTCGCGCACCGAACCTCCGCCGCGCTGGCCTACCGCGAACTCTGGTGGGAGATCTGGGACCGATTGCAGAAGTCCTAGCCGTCCCATAGGCTCAGAATTCCACCGCACCATCTGCCAACTCGAGGAGGCCCCATGTTCCGTCACTCCCGCACTCTGTTCGCCCTCGTCGTCTCCATCGTGGTTTCGATCACTCCAGCTACGGCTGGAATCTGGGGGGCGCACGATCCGGTCCCGGCATCGACGCTCGTAGTGCCCTTCTTCGAGGTAGGCATCAACCAAACGACGCATCCTCAGAACACGAACTTCACGGTCTACGCCGCCCGCGGTCCGGTCACCATTCACTGGGAGGTCTGGGATCGCGATGGCAACGGTACCCTGAGTCTCTTCGGCAACGTCGACCTCGACGTCGGTGAGACGTTCTCCGGCAACATGAATTCCCTGATCGGCGCAGCGCTGGAGGACGACCGGCTCCTCCTGGCCGACGGCGACTTCTATCGAGGCTTCATGACCATCGATGTCGTGACCGAGAGCACGACCATGACTCCGTTCAATGACGGCTATCCCTTCGGCACCTCGAACAGCATCATTGGCACCATCTACTACCTGAGGTTGACCGAAGGATCCGCCAACGGCTTGCCCATGATCGGCCTGGAGTACACCTCTGACAGTGCCAACGACTTCCTGGAGGGTTTCTACGTCGCCGGCGACGGCCGTGAGGAGATCGACGACAATGCCAGGGAGTGCGCTGCTGCCCTGATCCAGGGCAACGGCCCCTGTACGGACTCCGACCAGGTCATCGACTCGATTCGAGCGCGCGTATTCCACTCCGCTCCGCTGAACGGTTCGACTCGGGTCATCGTCTTCACCTGGACCACGAACGACAACGCCGGCGGCGGTCCCTCCGCCCTCTGCGACGGCGTGGTCTGCGATCAGCTCTACTCCTTCGCTCAGCGCCGGGAGGATGCGAGTGTCGTTCAGAGCGGACTGCTCGCCTTGGACCACGTGGTCAACATCATCGAGACGGTGGGACCGAGCCCGGGTGAGTTCCTACTCTTCGACGTCCCAGACCCCAACTTCTCGATGCAGGTGTACGCCTTCGTCTTCAACTCCGCCAGCCCCGCCGACAACCCCGAGACCAATTGGGACGCGATCTTCGAAGCCTCGGTGTGGCCGATGGCCGACGAACTCTGAAGCGGTTCCACCGAGCGGGCCAAGGGCCCCGTGCTACTTCAGACCGAAGAGGCGGCGTGCATTGGCAGTGGTCCTCCGCGCCGTCTCTTCGGCGGACCAGCCCAGTTCCTCCCCTACGCGTCGGGTGATCTCGACCACCCAGGCCGGCTGATTCGGCTTGCCCCGAAAGGGCGTGGGAGCCAAGTACGGCGTATCGGTCTCTACCAGAAGGCGGTCCGCAGGGACGCGAGGCAAGATCTCCCGAATGTTGTCCGCTCGCTTGAAGGTCACCATTCCGGAGAACCCGAAGTAGACGTCGCGCTCGACCAGTTCCTCGAACATCTCTACTCCACCACTGTAGGAATGGAAGTCGGCCCGCAGGGAGGAGAAGTCGGGGTGGCGGACCATCTCGAGCATCGCCTCATTGCTCTCCCGGTTGTGGACCACGACCGGGAGATCCAGTTCGACCGCGATCTCCCACTGTTCCCGGAGGACACGCTGCTGCACCTCTCGGGGCGACAGGTCGTAGTGGAAGTCCAGGCCACACTCGCCCACCGCCACCACCTTCGGGTGCTGGAGGAGGGTTCGCAACCGCTTCCCGTCACCGGGCTGCCAGGTCGAGGCTTCATGCGGATGAGTGCCGAGAGCGCACCAGATGTCCGCGTTCCGATCACAGAGTTCGAGCAGCAGGTCGGCATCGTCGAGCCGGATCGCCGGCACCAGAAAGCCCACCACTCCCCGCTCGCGGGCCGACTCCAAGGCCCGTTCCCTCTCCTCCGCCCCGAGACTCTGAAGATGACAGTGCGAATCGATCACGCCGTCGAGGCGGGAACCGTCGGTGGTCTGACCAGCGGAACTCATCGCACTCGGGTACCGCTCGGTACCCGCTTCTCGGGGCGCAGAGCGACCGCCGCTCCGTCGACCGAGGCTGCCAGCACCATTCCCTGCGACTCGATCCCCATCAACTTGGCCGGTTTGAGGTTGGCGACGATCACCACCTGGCCCCCCACGAGGTCCTCGGGGGCGTACTGCTGTTGGATGCCGGCCACGACGGTCCGCTCGACTCCGTCCAGGTCGAGGGTGAGCCGGAGCAGCTTCTTCGACTTCGGCACGCACTCCGCCGCCTTGACGTCCGCCACCCTGAGATCGACCTCCGCAAACTGACTGATGTCGATCTGGGGAGAATCCTCGGCCCGAGTCGCGTCGGGGTCGGACTTGCGAGCGGGCGGCGGCGCCGAGCTCGCCTCGGCCTGCTTCTCGGCCGCGGCGAAGTACTTCTTCTTGTCGATGCGCGGAAAGAGCGAAGGACTCTCGGGTAGTTCGGCGCCGAGCGGCAGACCACCCCAGGCGAGGCTGCTTTCGTTGCCGACCGTCGGAGCGCCCAGGCCTTCCAGCACCTTGGGAGCGGTCGAGGGCATTACCGGCAGCAGAGCCGAGGCGACGATCCGTACCGCCTCCAGGCCCGAGGCGAGGACGCAAGCCACCTGGTCGCGTTCCTCCACGTTCTTCAGCTTCTTCCACGGTTCGTTCCGAACGAGAAACTGGTTGGTCTCGCCGAGCAGCCGCCAGAGCGCCTCGAGAGCGCGATGGAAGGCGGACTCCTCCATGGCCGACAGGTAATCCCCGGCGCACTGCTCGGCGAACTGTCGCAGCGCACCGTCCCACTCGGTTCCGACGGGAGGCGTCTGGCCGTCGAAGGCTCGACGACTGAGCGTTACGAGTCGGCTCAGAGTGTTGCCGAGCCCGTTGGCGAGGTCGCTGTTGAAACGATCGACGAACGCTTCGTCAGAGAAACTCGCGTCCTGACCGAAGACCATGTCGCGCAGTAGGAAGAGGCGCAGCGCATCCGCTCCGAACTCCTCGACCAGATGGTCCGGGCGGGCTACGTTGCCCACCGACTTCGACATCTTCTTCTCGTCGACCAACCACCAGCCGTGGGCCACCACCGAGGTCGGCAGGGGAAGACCCGCCGAGAGCAGAAAGGCCGGCCAGTAGACGGCGTGGAAACGGAGGATGTCCTTCCCGATCAGGTGGATACGCTGATCATCGGGTTCCTCGCTGCGCCAGAACTTCTCGAACAGGCTGGTATCGTCGCTCCCGAACCCCAGGGCGCTGATGTAGTTGGTCAGGGCATCCAGCCAAACGTAGACGGTATGGCCCTCGTGCCCCGGAAACGACACCCCCCAATCGACCTTGGTGCGACTTACCGACAAGTCGCGCAAGCCGCCTTCGACGAACGCCCTGACTTCGTTGCGTCGCGACCGTGGCTGAACAGGGCTCGGGTCCTGGTCGTACCAGGCGAGGAGCGCCTCCTGGTACTTCGACAGGCGAAAGAAGACGTTCTCTTCGGCCTCCCACTCTGCCGGCCGCTCGTGGACCGGACAGTGCTTTTCCTCGGTGAGTTCCTTGTCGGTGTAGAAGGCCTCGCAGCCCGAACAGTACCAACCCTCGTGTCGAGCGACGTAGAAGTCACCCTTGGCGTCGATGCGCCGTACCATCTCCTGAACGGCTCGGTGGTGGCGTTCCTGGGAGGTGCGAATGAGGTCGTCGTGGGTCATCCCCAGCTGATCCCACAGCTCGACGTAGCGCTCGACGACGCGATCGGCCAACTGGATCGGCGTCACCCCCTGTTGGGCCGCGGCTCGCTGGATCTTCTGTCCGTGCTCGTCGGTGCCGGTGAGAAAGTAGACATCGTCCCCGCGGAAGCGGTGGAAACGAGCCATGGTGTCGCAGACCACGGTCGAGTAGATGTGACCGACGTGGGGAAGGTCGTTCACGTAGTAGATCGGAGTGGTGACGTAGAAGTTGCTCATCGCAGAAGACCTTGAGGTTCGGGGCGGGAGTGTGCGGTAGGACGCGAAGATGGCTTAGGACACGGCGCGAGCCGCTTCGATCTCCTGGTGACGGAAGTGGTGCACTTCGCCACAGAAGGAGCATTCGGCGTTGACGGTACGATCTTCGTCGCTCATGAACTCGAGATCGTCGGCAACCATGCGGCTGAGCTGGCTCAGGAGCCGCTGGCGGTCGCAGCGGCAATGGTACCTTAGCGACTGGCGCTCGAGCACCTCCGCTTGCAGGCCGTCGAGCAATACCTCTTCCACGGTGTCGATACCGCCATGTTCGACCAGGCTACTGACCCCCGTTTGGCGCAGGATATTGGCCTCGAGGCGGCCGAGTACCTCGTCGGGGACCCCGGGCAGCGGCTGCACGATGAGACCTCCGGCCGCAGCCACCCGCCCGGGTCGGGTCAGGACCCCGACGAGGACCGCGGAACGGGTCTGCTCACTCTGGTGGAGGAAGTGCGCCAGATCATCTCCGATCTCACCGCTGACCAGCCCGACCTGACTGTCGTGCCAGCTGCCATCGTCCTCACGCCGAACGACCCGCAGGCGGCCCTCGCCCACCGCCACCCCAACCGCCAGCTTGCCGTTGGGGTAGTTCGGCACATCGACGCGAGGCTCGGCCACCGCACCGCGTAGATTGCCCTCCGCGTCCGCTTCGGCCAGGAGCAAACCGAGCGGCCCATCGCCCCGAACCTCGAGATGCAGGCGGGTCGCCCGCTTGGACGACAACCGCCTCATCATCGCCACCCCCGCCAGACCGCGTCCCAGAGCCGCCGCTGCGACCGGTGACAGATCACGCTGCCGCCGCACCCAACGTAGGGGGCCGGTGACGTCGACTGCGGCCCAGCGGAGCGTGCCGCCGGCAGCGATTCCCGACTCCAGGCTTCCGGACTCGTCAGGCGCCAAGTTCTGGTCTCCTTCCGGAGAATCCTCGATCCCGGTGGTCTCTCGTTCGTCTCGACTCATCGCCGGGATTCTACGGGAAGCCCGACCGGAACGGGTTCCTGCCCGGCTCTCAGGCCCGACGGCTACCATCCCCCCCGACGCCGGAGTGATACCCAACGGCTCGCGCTACCCAGGATCAGGTGGTCGAGCAGGCGAACTCCGAGCAGCTCGCCGGCGTCAGAGAGTCGACGAGTGAACGCCAGGTCTTCGGGACTGGGAGACGGATCGCCGCTGGGATGGGTGTGGAAGACGACAAACCCCGCAGCGGAGCGCACCAACCCTTGCTTCAGGATCGCCCGCGGTTCGACCGCCGCCCGGCCCAGGGTGCCACGAAAGAGCTCGGCCTCCCCCAGGAGTCGATTGCGAATATCGAGATAGAGTGCCCCCATCACCTCCTGATCGCGGTCGGCGTAGCGCAGCAGCAGGTACCGAGCGACCGCCTCTGGATGTCCGAGCCCCAGGCGTTGCGGCAGCTCGGCCCGGGCCAGCCGACGCGCCAGCTCGGTGGCGGCCAGCAACGTCGCCTGCTTGGCCGCCCCGAGCCCCCGGCGGCGGAACGAGTCGGCCTCGAGCGTGACCAGGCCCGCCAGACCGCCATTCTCGGTCAGGAGCTGCTGCGCGAGGTCGAGCGCCGAGGCCCCTACACACCCCGTGCGCAGCAACACGGCGAGCAGCTCGGTGTCGGAGAGTGCTGCTCCCCCCTCCCGCAACAGGCGTTCCCGGGGGCGATCCCGGCTCGGCATCTCGCGGATCGATCGCGCGGGTTGGCCGAAGGGGGCCTGCGCGGTTGCGAGATCCGACGTGGGGTGGTGAGGTCCCATGCCTCACAGTACGAGAACGATCCCCGCGATCTTTCTAGGGCCCAGTCAGTCCCCGCCCAGGCGACCGTAGATCAGCTCTCGATAGGAACGCTCGCGTTCGAGATCGCCGAGCGCGAAGTACACGTCGGAGAGCTTCAGGTAGAGCGACTGGGTTCCGGGTTGGGCCTCCAGAGCGCGCTCGTACTGTCGCAAAGCGTCTTCGACCTCGCCCGCCCAGAACGCGGCATCCCCCTGGCGCTCGATCCACGGCCCGGTCCGGGCCTGCAGTCGCTCGGCGCGGGTTTCGCTCCGTTCGGCATAGGTCCGCGCCTCGACCAACCGGCCCTGCCATAACAGTACGTAGTAGCGATGCTCCGCCAATAGCGCGTTGCGTACCAGGTCACGCCAACGCTCGGGAAAGGCCCGCTCGAGTTCCAAAGCGAGTTCGTGGGAAAGCTCCCCGGACCAGAGGCGACGAAGCAAGGCGTGCTCGGTCGGCTCCTCGTCGGCCACCAGTTCCAGAGTCTCCTCCACCCACTCGAAGTCACCGGCCATCAGGCCCAATTGGGCGGCTACCGTCGGAAAGCGGGGATCGTGCCTCCAGTCGGGGTAGATCGCGAGCCACAGTTCGTCGGCCTCCTCCCATCGACCCTCCCGCGCCAGCGCCACGACCCGGGCCATCGGATACAGCTTCGCTTCCGGCACCGCTTGCGCAGCTCGTTCGAAATAGTCGGAAGCGCAAAGGTCCGACCGGCAGCGCGTGGTGGCTCGACAGCCGCGGTTCCAGAACGACATTCCCTCCAACCGCCGGCCCAGGTCAGAGTCCAGCTTCTCCGTCGGAACTGCGCTCCTGTCGTTCCTCCGCTCGGCCAGAGCCCAATAGCTCTCCATGAGATCGGCGGCTAGCAGCCGCCGAAGCGAACCGTCGTCAAAGCCGAAGTCCTCTGGTTTCAGAGCTGGCAAGCAGCTCGGGTCGGCGGCGGCCTGTTGCCGGTAGTGGTCCCAGAGATCGACGAACAGCACCCGGCGGCCCGGCGCCACGAACGGAGCCTGCTCTACCACCTCGTCGGCGCCGACGAAGATGTCGTCCACGTAGAAGCGCACCTCCGAGGTATCGAACCCCGGCGGATCGCCGATGAACGAGAACTTGAAGACTCGCGACCCCTCCAGCTCGACCGCGTTGACCTGGTCGCTGAGCGATACCAGGGGGGCTCGGTGGCCCTCCTCGCGCACGGCGAGGTCGTAGAGACCGGAATCGATGCGATAGATCACCTCGAACTCGTACCAGGTGAAGGCGCGAACCTCGGCCAGCGGTTGCATGGCGCCGGCGGTGTAGTGCACGAACTCTCCGTCGCGGGTCCCTAGCCAGAAGGCGATTCCATCGCGCGCCAGCACGAAATGCGACGCGCCCGCGAGAGCCACGTTCAAGGCTTCTTCCGGCTCGGCCGTCATCAGGGCAAACCGAAAGTACACAGTTCCGGTATCGAGTTGAGGGAAGAAACCCTGCAGCTCGGCGAAGTCACCGTCCCCGGCGACGTCGCGAATCTCCACCGAACGTT
The DNA here is from genome assembly GCA_030429235.1 of Thermoanaerobaculia bacterium. GTDB lineage: Bacteria > Acidobacteriota > Thermoanaerobaculia > Multivoradales > JAIOJS01 > JAIOJS01. The sequence continues at coordinate 152,770 of JAUIDB010000003.1, forward strand.
CGCCACTGTGCCGATACACCGAGTTCAACCCCACGCTGCCGCGCGAGTCCTGAAACACCATGACCGTGTAGGGCCCCGTCTCGACGGCGGAGCCATCGAAATCGTAGGCGACGAGACCGTGGGGCGCCTGCGCGACCAGGACACTGGTCCAACTGCTGCCGAGGAGGACCAGGACGGCCCACCACGGCCGGCGCCTTGCCGCCCTGCTCTCGAGCCCTTCGCGCATCGCTTCTCCCGCCGGATCGAACGTCTCCCGCTCATATTAGCCCACCAGGTCGTTGTCAGGCCCCCCGGCCACGTGACCCCCACGGCGGAGAGGACCGGACGCCAGAAGCACGGGAGGGATCGTCGAGGTACTAGAATCGACTCGTGAACCGCCGAGTACTTCTTCTGCTCCTGCTCCTGGCCGCAGGTTTCTTCCTCTGGCGCGATCAACTCTCGAACCTCGCCGGGGTCGAGGTGGATTCGGCGGACCTTCCGGACCCCTGGCCTCCGGTCGTCGGTGAGGTCTACCCCGACCTCGAGCTGGTCGATCACCAGGGCCACGAGTTCCGCCTCTCCTCCCTCGAAGGCAAGATCGTGATCCTCGAGCCGATCGGGATGAACTGCCCGGCCTGCCAGGGGTTCTCAGGCGGCAACGAGGTCGGAGGTCTGGGCGGATTCCAGCCCCAGCGAGGTGCCCTGGCGCTCGAGCGATATCTCGAGAGCTATGCCCCCGAGGTCTCCCTCAGGGATCCCGACCTGGTGCTCCTACAACTCCTGCTCTACGACCTCGAAATGCGAGCCCCGGGCGCCGACGATGCCCGACTCTGGGCGGACCACTTCCCGAGCGACTTCGGACGACGCATCGTCGCTGCACCTCAACGCAGCCTCATCTCTCAGGCCAGCTACGACCTCATTCCCGGATTCCAGCTCCTGGATCGTGAGAGGGTGCTCCTATCGGACAGCTCGGGACATCAACCCCGCCACAGTCTGACCGACCACCTCTTCCCACGCCTGACGTCGGCGCTGCGCTGAGCCTCCCTGGCCGAACCTAAAGTTCCTGACGTTCTCCCTCCACCGCCAGGTGGCACCCTGCCCGTCGCACCAGCTCGGCCTCCTCGCTGTTGCGATCGAGGGCAGGATTCGTGCGGTTGAGATGGAGGAATCGGACCTTGCTGCGCTCGGAAACGGGAAGCGCGGCGAACCGCTCCAGGCTCTCGGCCACGAAAGGATGGGGAATCTCGGACATCGCGCGACCCGGAATCTCGCCGTCTTGGAAGAAACTCCCGTCGATGTAGGCGACATCGACCCGTCGGATCCACGACTCGATCTGCCCAGGAGCACCCGCCACCTCGTCCCAGCGCTCCCACTTGTCGATATCGGGGAGGAAGAGGACGCTGCGGTCGGGACCCTCGATGAAGAAACCCACGGTCTCGCTGTACTCGTCCCGATGCGGAACCTCGATCGGGGTCACTCCCAGGTCGGGCGCGAGGGCCACTCGCTGGCCGTCGTGCAGCTCGCGAACCACGATGTTCTCCAGCCGCACGAGCTGCTCCCAGGGTCCGTTCTCTCGCAGGAATCCTGCCATCCGCGGCATCGCCCACACCGGAACCCCTCGAGCACCGATCGCCTCGCGCCCCAGATGGATCAAACCCGCGTAGTGCCCCATGTGGGCATGCGTGAGGAAGATACCGGCCAGGCCGGGCACGCCCGGAGCTTCGGCCACTCGGTCGAACTGGTGCAACTGCTCTCGAAAGTCCGGCGTCGCGTCGAAGAGCCAGCGCTTGCCACTGCGAGAGTCGACCAGTCCCAGACTCGCGGCCATGCGGCGGCGCTCTGGTTCCCACTCCGGACCGGGTGGAGTTCCCGCCTGTGGATATCCCGCATCCTGCCCGACGCCCAGGACGACGACGAATGGTCCCGGAGCCGCCAGCGACGGCGCGGACGGAGCGGCGGTCAGGAGCAGGACCAGGATCAGAACCAGGCGACGAAACACACGGCCAGTCTATCAAACGGCCTGGTCGAACCTACTGGATGTAGCCGAGAGCGCGGAGGGTATCGATCGCTTCGTCGCTGACCAGCTCCCCAGGACTCGATTGCGCCGCGTCGAGGGCTCGACGCTCCTGCCAACGCTCCAGCGTCCGGCGGCAACGTTCCGCCTTCGACGCCTCGACGGGCAAGGGGATTCGCTCGGCCGCGTCCACCGTCAGATCGAAGGCCAGCCATGTGGGCTGCTCTTCGCCGAACTGATCGACTCCGAGGCGGTTCTCGATGCATTTCATCGCGGGTCCGATCAGGGCCTGATAGTCCACGGTGCCAGCAAAGGGGCCCGCCTCCGGATTGACCTGACTGAACACGACCCTGGCTGGTCCGGTCGGTTGGCCCAGGACCTCGGTCAGGCTGCGACCATCGAAGGTCCCTGGCGGCGTCTCGATCCCGGCCAACTCGTACACGGTAGGAGCGAGATCGACCAGACTGACCGGACTCTCGACGCGCTCGCCCGACCACTGTCCGCGGGGAAAGCGGATGATGAGCGGTACCTCGATCATCTCGCGGTACAGCGTGCGGCCATGATCGAAGGCGCCATGGTCTCCGAACTCCTCGCCGTGATCCGAGACGAAGACGATCAGACTGTCATCGTAGAGTCCCAACCGTCGGAGAAGGTCGAGGAAGCGGCCGAACTGTGCGTCGGTGTAGCGCACCTCGCCCTCGTACAGTCCTCGCAGGTGGGCGATCTCCTTGGTCTCCCCGGCCCGCCGATCGCGGTTGAAGAAGCCGGGACCGTAGTCCTTCGGATCCAACGAGCCGGGATGTTCCCGAGCGAGGGCGTCGTAGGGTGGAATCGGAGCGTACGGCGAATGGGGATCGACCGAATGGAGATAGGCGAACAGCGGGCGTTCGTCATCGCGCGACCGAAACCACTCGAGGAACATCCGTCGCAGCAGAGGACTCGCCTGACCGAAGTCGTTGAGCTGATCGTGCAACCAAAACTCACCGAATCCGCGATCGACACCGAAGGCCTCGCTGGCGATGAACGACTGAGAGAAGGCCACCGTGTCGTAGCCGTTCCGCTCGAGCCGCGACGCCAGTGGTTCGACCGCACCGAGCTTCTCGAATCCCTTCATGACGCCGTGTCGATCTGCGTAGGTACCGGTCAGCAGCGAGACCACCGAGGGAAGGGTCCAGGCACTGGCCGCCTGAGCCCGTTCGTAGACCACCCCTTCGGAGGCGAAGGCGTCCAGAGCGGGAGTGTGGGCGGCCGCCGCTCCATAGGGACCGAGGGAATCGGCGCGCAGGGTATCCACCAGATAGACGAAGACGTGGGGCGACGAAGGAGCACGATGCGACGAGGTCGTGGCGAGAAAGTCCGGCGGCAGATCGACGGTCACCACCTGGTCGGGGACAAAGCGCTCCGCCGCACCTTGCGCCGAAAAGACGAGACGACTCCCAGGCTCGGTACTGCGCCACTCGAGCTGGCGATCGCTACTCTCGTCCACGCTCTCGCTCCAAAGCAGTTCCTCCTGTCCATCCGGCGCGCGGACTACAACCTGGAGTGTTGCTCGCCGAGCCCCTCGAACCCTCCCCCACCGCACCGTGCCGTGCCCCGGGCCCGGCACCGGCAGTGCCAACTCCCCTCCCAAGGGAAGCCTCAGGCCGTCCCTCTCCGTCCAGCCCGCCGCCGCCAGGAACTTCCTCGGTTCCACCAACCCGCGCGGCACGACCGCGATTCCGGTCACTTCGGCCGCCAGGGGCCGCTCATCGCCTCCCTCTCCGTAGAAGTCCCGGGGAAGCGTCGTCCTCTCGAAGTCGAGGATGAGTTCGTAGAGCCGGCCGGTCACCAGCCCATCGGGCAAGGGGATCCTGACCTCCTCCCAAGCGTCAGAACGGAGAGTTGCGCGGGCGACGACCTCGTCGCCCAAACGGACCGTGATTCGCTGCGGCGTGTCCGACGCCCCCGGAGGAAACGCCATGGCGTCGATCCACAAGTCGACCAGGCCTTGGGGCTTGACGAACCGGACTCGCGAGCTCCCCCCGATGGCCCAGACCCGGCGATCGGAAGAGCCGAGATGATCCACACGGTGCTCAGGAGTCCAACCTCGATCGAGCACCAAAGAACCTCCGCCGTCCAGCACCAGCGCGCTCGGGCTCGCGGCATCGAAGGCCGCGACCCAGCGGTCCAGGTGCACCCCGTTCTCTCCTGGCTCGGGCTCGCCACCGCCGCACGCCACCAGAAAACCACAGGCGATCAGTCCTGCCCATCGTCGACCGAGCCTCTGTGCTAGTCGACCGACCGAGTCCATGGCGACGAGCCTGGCCGTCGGTTGAGTTCCTCGAGGTGAAGGAGCCAGCACTCTGGAGTCGACGGCGGAAGGCGCGAGGGTGACGGGATCGGAGCCGCTGCCGGGCTACCTACAGGCTCGGAACTCGCTCGACTCAGGTGAGCTGACGAATGACATCCACGATGTCTTCGCGCTGGAACGGTTTTGCGATGTAGGCGGCGGCCCCAGCGTCGAGCCCGCGCTGGGTGTCCTCCTCCTTGCCCTCGGTCGAGACGATCACCACCGGGATCTTCGAGAACACCGGGTCCTGTTTGATATGCGCGAGAAACTCGAGACCACTCATCCGTGGCATGTTGAGGTCGAGCAGGATCAGCTGGGCATCTGCGTGGTTCGTGAGGGTCTGGAGAGCTTCCTGACCGTCGTAGCAGTGCACGATCTCGTGAGGGCGCAGCATCAGGTCGTACATCCGGTGAACGAGCTTCGAATCCTCTACGACCAGGATCTTCTTCTTCACGCCTGGGGTCCTCTCGAGCGTTGGGTTGTTGGCAAAGTGGACTGGGTCCACCCTTATTGTACGGCATCCCAGCCCGGATGCCATGACGAGCGCCCTTTGCGATATCCTCCCGCTCCATGCAGAGACTACAACTCACCACCGCCGGCGAGAGCCATGGTCCGGGTCTGACGGCCCTTCTGATGGGCCTGCCAGCTGGACTCGGCATCGACTACGAACTCCTGCGCCACGATATGAAGCGCCGGATGCATGGTTACGGTCGCGGTCGTCGGATGAAGATCGAGGCCGACACGGTGGAGATCCGCGGCGGAGTGCGCGACGCCGAGACCCTGGGTTCCCCGATCGCGCTCTGGGTAGAGAACCGGGACTACAAGAACTGGGAACGGATGATGTCGCCGGTCGAGACCGACCCGCACATGGTGGCCAAACGTCGGCTGCACGCCCCCCGACCGGGCCATGTCGACCTGGCCGGCGGATTGAAGTACGACCGCCGAGACCTGCGAGACGTGCTCGAACGCGCGTCGGCGCGGGAGACGGCGGCCCGGGTGGCCGCCGGTGCCCTCGCCCGGATGTTCGTGCGCGAGTTCGGCATCGAGATCAAGAGCGGGGTGCGCTCGCTAGGGCCGGTAGGAGCTGATGCGCCGGCCCCGAGTTGGGAGGACCTGCTGCGCGTCGACGAGGAGTCGCCGCTCCGAGCCATCGACTCGTCGCTCGAGGCCGAGATGGTGGCCTGGGTCGACCGCATGAAGGACGAAGGCGATACCCTGGGGGGAGCGGTGACCGTCATCGCCCACGGCGTGCCGATCGGCCTCGGTTCTCACATCCAGTGGCACCAGAAGCTCGACTCCCGATTGGCGCAGGCGGTGATGTCGGTACCAGCGGTCAAGGCGGTTGAGATCGGCAACGCGCTGCAGGCCAGCCGAGGACCGGGAAGTGACGCCCACGATCCGATCTCCCGAACCGACGACGGGAGGTGGTTCCGTCCGTCGAATCACGCCGGTGGCACCGAGGGCGGCATCACCAATGGAGCCGACCTGTCGGTGACCGCCTACATGAAGCCGATCTCCACCCTGCGCAAAGGGATGCCGAGCATCGATATCGACACTCTGGAGCCCCACCAATCCCAATACGAGCGCAGCGACGTCACCGCCCTCCCGGCCTGTGGTGTGGTGGCCGAAGCGATGGTGGCGTTGGTGCTCGCCGATGCGATCCTCGAAAAGTACGGCGGCGACTCGATGGTGGAGGTCAAGGCTCACTTCGAGGCCAGCCAGGCCCTACAAGCCGACTGGCCCTGAGTCGAGCGCTTCCGCCTACTTCAGGTGACTTCCCCCCTCCTTCCAGAGGGCGTAGACCGACTCGAGGTCGATCGGGGCGTCTGCAGTGAGCACTTCGTGCCCGTCCTCGGTGACGAGCACCGAGTCCTCGAGCCGGATGTGAAGACCCCGTTCGGGGATGTCGATGATCGGCTCGACGTTGAAGACCACTCCGGGCACGAAGGGTTCGCTGCGGCTTCCCACATCGTGAGGTGACAGCCCGATGTAGTGGCCGATGCCGCGGGCCGCATGCTCGGCGTAGCCGTGGGCCTCGTAGACCTCGCGAGCGACTGCCATCAGGTCCCGCACCGTGACGCCGGGTTTCACCGCCGCAATCGTCTTCTCGTGTGCCTCGAGGATGCAGTCGTAGATCGCTTTCTGCTCTTCGTCGAAGGTGCCACCTACCGGCCAGGTGCGCGTGATGTCAGTCGAGTAGTAGTCGTACTCGGCCCCGATGTCGGCCAGGACCAGGTCGCCGTCTTCCATCTGGCGGTTGTTCTGGAAGTAGTGCCAGATGTTGGCGTTGGGGCCCGAGGCGACGATATTGTCCCAGGCCAACCGGGCCGCGCCCCCTCGCTTCATGACGAACTCCGCCACCGCCGAGATCTCGTATTCGTAACGCCCGGGACGCGTGTGGCGAATCGCCTCCATCACGGCCTCCGCCGAGAGTTTGCCACTGGCCCGGAGCGAAGCGATCTCGCGCTCGCTCTTGACCCGGCGCAGCGCATGCACGACCGAATCATGGCTCGCGACGTCGAGGGTCGGGATGCGGTCTCGCAACCACTGGATCATGCGCGCCTCGCGTGACAGCACACCATCCCAGGGAACCTGACCCGCCAGCAGATGGCCGAGTGCATTGTCGACCGCGGGAAGCTCTTCCGGGAAGGAGGAGAGGTACACCTTGGGCGGCGCATCCGAGTAGAACTGGCGGAAGGTCAAGCCCCCCAGCAGGGAGCGCGTCAGTTCATCGATGTACTGGATCGAGTCGAGGCCGGTGGCCTCGACCGCTTCGTCCCCAGGCTGCAACTGGGGCCCTTCGACCCGGATGTCTCGGTCGGAGAAACGGGGCAGGAACAGGCTACTGCGCTTGCTCCGGCCGTCGAGGAGCAGGACAGCGTTGGGCGTCTCGACTCCGGTGAAGTAGTAGAAGCTGTTGTTCTGACGGAAGCCGAGGTAGTCGGCTCGCGACTGCGCCCCGAGGAAAATCGCCATTCCATCGTCGATCTTCTCGAAGAAGCGTGACCGTCGCGCCTCGTACTCCTCCTTCGGATACGGAGGGTCGAAACCGTCGAGGGCACCGGCCGGTGCCATCGGCAGGAACAGCGTCACCAGAATCAGGCTCAGAATGGTCTTCCGCATCGAACAACTCCTCATCAGATAGAACGCTCAGGCGTCGGGCCTTCGGGTCGCCAGCGGCTCCGCGCCACGAACTCAGCCGACGACGGGCAGGGGACTGCTAGCCAAGGCGCGGTTCTCGGCCGTGATGGCGTACCGGAATCGCTCGGCGACCTCGGCGGTATCCTCCGGCTCCACGAAACGCTCGTAGAGATTGGTACGCTGGCGCGGGCGGTACCCGGCCTGAACGATCAGGCGCTCCATCTCCTCCTGGCTCATCTTGAAGGCCGTGCCGGCAGCGGAAACGACGTTCTCTTCGATCATGATCGACCCCATGTCGTCGGCCCCGAACTTCAGTGCCAGTTGGCCGATCTTCTTGCCCTGGGTCACCCAGCTCGTCTGGAAGTGCTGGACGTTGTCGAGGAAAAGGCGCGTGACGGCCAGTGTCCTGAGGTACTCGTGGGCATAGGTTTCCGGAACCAGTGGCATGTCGGTGTTGTCGTGCTGGAAGGTCCAGGAGATGAAGGCGGTGAACCCGCCGGTCTCGTCCTGGAGATCGCGAATGCGCTGGAGGTGCTCGAGGCGGGGTTCGAGCCCTTCGCCCATGCCGTACATCATGGTCGCCGAGGTGCGCAGTCCGACGAGGTGTGCCTGACGATTGATGTCGATCCATTCGTCGGCGGTGCACTTCGGAAGCGCCAAGACCTCCTTGCGGATGCCGTCCGACAGAAGCTCCGCTCCCCCACCGGGAATCGACATCAGCCCAGCGTCCTTCAGCCGAGCCACGACCTCGGCGAAGGACAGCCGCTCCTTGCGCGCGATGAACTTGACCTCGGGCGGCGAGAAGGCATGCACGTGGATCTCGGGATACTCACGCCGGATGAAGCGGAGGAGGTCCTCGTAGTAGTCGATGCCGAGGTCGGGATGGACCCCACCCTGCATCAGGATGCCGGTTCCGTTGAGCGCCAGGGTCTCCTCGATCTTGCGCCCGATCTCTTCGTGCGAGAGCAGATACCCTTCGGGGTCACCAGGAGCGCGATAGAAAGCACAGAACCGGCACTTGTAGACGCACACGTTGGTGTAGTTGATGTTGCGATCGATGTTGTAGGTCGCAACCTCGGGATCGTTGTGACGCCGACGCACGGCGTCCGCCGCGATGCCTAGTTCGAGCAGATCGCTGTCGAGAAGGAGCCGGTGGGCAGCGCCGAGGTCGAGACGGCGCCCCTCCTGCACATCGAGGAGGAGTTCGGCCACGGAACGAGAGCTGGGTGACGCATCCATAGCGCCGTACTCTAGCATCTGCGTCCGGACCGTCGTCGTCGAAATCGACCAAAGTCCGACTGGCGGCCGGCCCCGAATCACGAAGCCAGCCGCCAGCCGTTTCCGGCTCAGACTTCGAGTCCGGCCTCGGCCGTAGCCAACTTGTGACGGGCCATGGCCAGATTGCTCTTCTGTCGGTCGAGTACCAGGTAGAGAAACAGGTTCGAGGCCGACACCAGCGGTCGAATCAGGTGGTACTGGGTCCCCAGGGTGATGAGAATGTCCTCGATCGTGGTCTCGAGACCGAGGTTCTGCATCACCTGCATCTTGGCCTGCACGACCTGGGTGTTGCCGGCCGCGGCGACCTCGAGGTTGAAGTCGTCGCCGCCTCCGGCCTGCCCGAGCGACATGCCGCTCTCGTAGTCCACGAGGGAACAGGCGCTCGCCCCGTCGATGCTCATCAGACTCTTCAAGGTCTCTTTCACGTTTGCCATGGGGTGCTCCTTTCGAGCGTTGGATTGGGTCGGGTTTGGTTCTGGCTCACCGGCCTCTGACCCAGACGAGGGCACGGGAGCGTCACGGAAACTCTGTTCATCTTGGTTGCTTTCATCGAGGGCCCGGGCTGCGTCGAGCAACAGATGGCTCAGGGGCAAAGTGGTCCGGCGTCGACGAGAACCGGGAATCTCGTGCAGGACCAGGACCACTCCTTGCCAGCCGAGAATGTCGAGAGCGGCTCGGTCTCCCTCGACCTCCTCGGTGACGGCATCGATCAGCTGCCCATCCTCGAACACGAGGTCACCCTGTCGCCCTTCCGACCGGACCCTGAGGAGACAGGTTTTCCCCTCGAGTTCCAGGAGTTGGGTGAAGCCGGCCACGGTGAGTCCATCGAGCACGCTCTCGGGGTGACTGAGGGCGGCTCGCACGAGCTCGATCAGCGTCGTCAGGTCGATCGGCTTCTCGAGGCAGGCGATCGCCCCGAGCTGGCGAACCGCCCTCTCGGTCTCGTCGGTGAGGTAGGCGCTGACGACCATGACCCTACCCCCGAACTCGGCTTGAGAAATCCCAGCCAACATCTCCACGCCACCGATCCCCGGCATGTTGAGATCCGTCACGACCAGGTCGAAACGGGTCGCGCCGAGCTTCTCTAGAGCTTCGCCACCGTCCCCGGCCGTATCAACTTCGGAGAACCCCTCGGCCGCGAGAGCCTCAGCCACGCTGCTGAGGAACAGTGGCTCATCGTCAACGACGAGAATTCTCTTCTGGCTATCAGCTTCCACACGGATCCAGATAGCAGCCTGCGTGCCAGCGACACAAGAGCCCAAGGATGAGGACTCAGGCCGATTTCCCCCTTCAGCAGGACCACGAGGGAGCGCCCAAAATGAGCGACCCGCTCACTCTGACCGCAGTGATCTCAGCTTCCGCCGGAGAGTCGATACCCCGATTCCGAGGGCTTCTGCGGTGCGTTGGCGATGGCCGTCGAAATGGCTCAGGACGGCCAGGATGTGGCGCTTCTCCAGGGTGTCGAGGCGTTCCACGCTCCCCGACCCGTTCCCAGCCTCGACGGCGACCGCAGGAAGCGACACCGCTGGGAGCAGACTCGAAGGTCGAAGCGCGAGAGGCTCGTGCAAGAGGACCGACCGTTCGAGAAGGTTGCGGAGTTCTCGCACGTTGCCGGGCCACGGGTACTGGGCCATGCGCTCGATCTCTCCCGGTGCCAGGGCCAACGGGTGGACACCAAACGACTGCAGCAGGAAATCGACAAGCGCCGGTAGGTCGCCGAGACGGTCGCGTAGGGGAGGTACTCGCAAGCGACCGATGTCGAGCCGGAAGAAGAGATCGGAACGGAACGCTCCTTCGGCCATCGCCTGTTCGAGGTCACGATTGGTCGCCGAGATGATCCGCACGTCGAAGCGCCGCGGCTTCGAACCCCCGACGCGACGCGACTCCCCGTCCTCCAGAACCCCGAGGAGCTTCGCCTGCACGGCCGGCGACAGTTCTCCGATCTCATCGAGGAAGAGGGTGCCTCCGTGCGCGAGTTCGAACAACCCAGTCCGCGACGCGGTCGCTCCGGTAAAGGCACCTCGCTCGACCCCGAAGAGCTCGGCTTCCACCAATCCCTCGGGGAGGGCAGCGCAGTTCAACTTGACGAAGGGTCGCTCGTCGCCGCGCACGTAGTGCACCGCCTTGGCGATCAGCGACTTGCCCGAACCGGTCTCGCCCGTGATCAGGACGGGACAGTCGGATTGGCCGATCCGCTCGACCAGGGATCGAGTCGCCTGCAGTCCCTGCCCCACCAGACGGAGCCGCGAACGGTCCGACTCCGTACGTCGACGATGCAGAGCATCGACCTGCTCCAGCCTCAGCGACTCGGCACTGCGCAACACGGCATGCCGCACGACCTCGAGTTCGACCGGCTTGGAGAGGTAGTCATCAATCCGCAACCTCAGCGCCTGCACCGCGTCTCCGATTCGGGGATGCCCGGTGACCATGAGGATCCGGGTCGGTAGGCCCTGCTCCAGAATCTCCTGCGCCAGATCTAGCCCCTCTCCATCCGGCAGTTGCTGATCGAGAATGACGACCTGTGGACCCACCGCCAGCACCCCTCTCGCCTCCGCCAGCGTGAAAGCGCTGCGCACGTCGTGATCGTCCCGAGCCAGGTAGGTGGCCACCATCTCGCACCAGAGTTGGTTGTCGTCGACGACGAGGACCTTCAATCGTCCCTCCCCGCGGTCGCTCTCTGGGCGGGACGATCGGCGATTCCGAGATCGATGGTGACTGCCGTTCCCCCTTGGCGGTGCGAGTCGATGGAGAGTGTCCCGCGCATGCGATTGATCAGCTTGTTGACGATGCTGAGTCCCAGGCCGGCTCGCTTGGGTCGGGTCGTGTAGAAGGGGCCCACGACCCGCCCCAGATCCTCCTTCGGAATCCCTTCGCCGTTGTCGATCACCGAGAGAAACACCCGCCCCTCGACGGCGTGGGCCTCAAAGGTGATTTCAGGATCGTCGGTCGACGCGACGCCCTCGATGGCGTTCTGCACCAGGTGTCGAAGCGCGTGCAGGAGGCCGGACCGGTCGGCCATGACCTCGAGCTTGGTGGGTGGAAGACGAACCACCAGCTCGACTCCAGCGGCGGTGAGCTCTCGTTCGATCGCGCCATGCAGCTTCTCCACCACTTCTTGCAGCTCGAGCCGTTCGATATGGAACCGCTCGAACTGTCCGAAATTGCGGAGAGAGGCCAGTAGGAACTCCATGCGACCGACCTCGTCCAGGATGCGACTGACGTAGCCGGACTGACGTGACGAGAGGGGGTCCTGGTCCGACTCGAGAATCGTAAGCGCCGACTTGATCGAGTTGACCGGGTTTCCCAGCTCGTGCCGAATCACCGCAAACATCTGCTCCAGTTGGTCGACCTGACCGTGAGCCTTGGCGATCGCTACCAGGCGGGTGCGCTCGGTGACGTCGCGACTGATCACCACGAACTCCGATACCTCCTCACCCTCGCTACGGACGGGCGAAATCGTGGTGAAGACCGTGCGGCGCTCGTTCCCCAACTGGATCTCATACTCGCGCTGCCAAGAATCCCCCCGGGTGAGCCTCCGTCGAGCCCAGGCGAGATCCTCGCGCGCGGCGGGGCAGCCGGGCAGGGTCCAGATCCGTCGGCCGAGGACCTCGTCGGCACTACACTTCGACCAGGCCAGGTACGCCGCGTTCACGTACCGCACTCGTCCCGTGGCATCGAAGATCACGACTTCGTCGAGCGTCTGGTCGAGAGCCAGGCGGAGTCGTCGGTTGTGCGCCAGCTCTTCGCTCTCGCGCGTGGCGTCTCGCTGCACCGCAAAGTAGTGGGTCGCCTTCCCCTCGTCGTCGCGGATGGCTCGAATCCGCAGTTCCATGACGAAGGACTCCCCACCCTTTCGATAGTTGGTGAGTTGCCCGTCGAAGTCACCACCGCTCTGCAGGCACTTCTTCAGGCGCCGCAGGGCACCCAGCTGCGAGGTTCCGCCTTGGAGGAAGCGCGGGGAGCGTCCGATGACCTCGCTCGCGAGATAGCCGGTCATCTCGGTGAAGGCCTGGTTCACGTAGACGATCTGTGGACCTGGGGAATCCAGGTCCGCCGTCGTGATCATGAACGACTCGTCGATCAGGTTTGCCGCGCGAACCAGCAAAGGGATCGAAGCAAGGGTCCTGTCTAGCTCCATTGGGCTCACCCCCACAGTAATCAGATGCGGCGGAGCCTAACATACCTCCACCAGGCAGGTTCTACCGTCCTAAGGGTTAGAATAACGCCTGCCCAGGCGAACAGGGATCGTCAGGCGGCTAGAGACACTGGCGTCCCTAGACTCCCGCCCATCGGGGGCCAGCTCCCCGTCGAAACAGCTACCTTGGTCCGGGGCCGGAGCGTCCTTCCTACCCAGAGGCTGGCCAGCACCTGAGTCCGAGCACTCTCTTCAGGGTGTCGCGACCAGATCAGAGGCCTATTGAGTCTCCCGTCTCCGGGGACAGGTGGCGCAGCTCATCGGCTCGCCGTCGGGACCAAGCACCTCGGGACCGCCGCAGGAACCTCGCAGGCAGGGACGTTGGAACATCACTCCAACCGCCATGATCGCCATGGCGCATCCGATGATCAGTGCAGCGAGGATCAGGGTTCCCATCACGCGTCGATTCTAACAGGTCTAGTGGGAAGCGACTGCTCCCGCGGAGACCAGGGCAAATTGGCCAAACCGAGGCGTTGCTTCGTGGCGGTAGGAGCCATCTGCCTCACGAAACAGAAAGAGGGCAGCGAGACTCTCCTCCCGAGCCAAGTCGACTCCGTCGGCACCGAGGACGAGGAGCGCCGTAGCCCAGGCATCGGCAGCGGCACATCGTTCACTCACCACACTCACCGATGCGAGCCGGTGTGCGATCGGGCGCCCGGTACGCGGATCGATGGTGTGGGAGAGGCGCTTCCCGTCGAGCTCCCAGTAGTTGCGATAGTCGCCCGAAGTCGCGAGCGACCACCCGGCGAGTTCTACCAGGCTGTGGAGTTCCCGACCGGATGCCTCGGGGACCTCGATCGCGATGCGCCAGGGCACGCCATCGAGATTGTGACCCGAGGTCCGCACCTCGCCTCCGACCTCGACCATGTAGCGATCGACCTCGAGTTCGTCTTCGAGCGCGACCGCCACCGCGTCGACCGCGTACCCCTTGGCAATCCCTGAGAGATCGATCGATAGTGCGGGTTCGCTCTTCTGCAGAAGCCAGTGCGTCCCTTCGTCGGACTGCGCCGCCTCGGCTCGCAGTTTCTCGAAACCGATCGAGGTGCGCAACGCCTCGAGATCCTGCTGGGTGGGAGCCTCCAGGACCTCGCCCTGAGGACCGAATCCCCAGGCGTCGACCAGCGGCGAGACCGTGGCGTCGAAGCTGCCCCCCGATCGCTCGCTGATCTCGTTCGCGAGCCCGACGACCGCAAAGAGTGGCTGCGAGACGGCAAAGGGCACGGTGGACTGATGCCGGTTGAACCGAGAGACCTCCGAGTCGGCCTTCCAAGTCGACATCGACCGGTCGACGAGGTCGAGCGCAGTCTCGACCGTCGCCCGCAGCTCGGCCTCGAGGGGAGCCGACTCGAGACCCCGCACGACCTTGACGGTGTAGGTCGTACCCATCGTCTCGCCCTGGATTGCCACCTCGTGGAACCGCGACGGCTCTCCGTCCGGGCGGCCGCAGGCTCCCAGCAGACAGCAGAGGACGAGGAGCCCGCCGTAGCGAACTCCTCCGCGACCGATCCGCATCCGACTATCCGAAGTCGTCGAAGAGGATGTTCTCGGGCTCGACCCCGAGGTCGTTCAGCATCTGCATGCACGCCTTGAGCATCATCGGTGGACCGCACAGGTAGTACTCGATGTCCTCGGGAGCCGGATGATCTTGCAGGTAGTTGTCGTGGAGTACCTGGTGGATGAACCCGGTATAACCGTCCCAGTTGTCCTCTTCGAGCGGTTCGGAGAGCGCCAGATGCCACTCGAAGTTGGGATTCTCGGCCTGGATCATGTCGAAGTCCTCCTGGTAGAAAGCCTCGCGCTTGCTGCGGGCTCCGTACCAGAACGTGACCTTGCGGTCGGTCGACAGCCGTCGGAACTGATCGAAGATGTGAGAGCGCATGGGCGCCATTCCGGCCCCACCCCCGATGAAGCACATCTCGGCGTCCGTCTCCTTGGCGAAGAATTCTCCGAACGGACCTGAAATCGTGACTTCGTCTCCCGGCTTCAGATTGAAGATGTAGGACGACATGATGCCGGGCGGGGTGCCTTCAGGCGCCCTCGGAGGGGGCGAGGCGATCCGGACGTTCAGCATGATGACGCCACGTTCTTCGGGGTAGTTGGCCATGGAGTAGGCCCGGGTCACGGTCTCTTCGACCTTGGATACGTACTGCCACTGACTGTACTTGTCCCAGTCACCGCGGTACTCCTCGGCGATGTCGAAGTTCTTGTACTCGACAACGTGGGGCGGACACTGGATCTGGATGTAGCCACCGGCCCGGAAAGGAACCGACTCCCCCTCGGGCAACTCGAGGATCAGCTCTTTGATGAACGTCGCGACGTTGTCGTTCGACTTCACCTTGCACTTCCACTGCTGGACCGAGAAGATCTCCGGCTCCAGCTCGATCTTCATGTCGGACTTCACCTTGACCTGGCAGGAGAGGCGACATCCCTCGCGGGCCTCACCTCGACTGATGTGGCTGGTCTCGGTGGGGAGCATCGCCCCGCCACCTTCGAGCACGTCGACCTTGCAGACACCGCAGGTGCCCTTCCCGCCACACGCCGAAGGGATGAAGATCCGGTTGGCGGCCAGGGTGCCCAGCAGGGTGCCGCCAGCCTGAGTCACCAGCGTGTTGTCGGGATCGTCGTTGATCAGGATCTGAACGTCACCCATGGCCACGAGCCGGTTGCGGGCCACCATCAGGACCCCCACCAGGGCCACGATGACGAAGGTGAACATGAATACGCCGAGCGCGATCGTCATCATCTGTCAGAGTCCCCTAGAGCTGGATTCCGGCGAAGGCCATGAAGCCGATCGCCATCAAGCCGGTGATGATGAAGGTGATCCCCAGGCCGCGCAGGCCGGGTGGAATGTTGCTGTAGCGAAGTCGCTCGCGAATGGCGGCCAGTCCGATGATCGCCAGGGCCCAACCGATCCCGGAGCCGATGCCGTAGACCGTACTCTCGCCGAGCGTGTAGTCCCTCTCGACCATGAACAGCGAGGCGCCCAGAATGGCGCAGTTCACAGCGATGAGCGGCAGGAACACTCCGAGCGCGCCGTACAGCGCCGGAGCGTAGCGGTCGAGCGTCATCTCGACGATCTGCACCATCGCGGCGATGGTACCGATGTAGGTCAAGAAGCCGAGGAATGAGAGGTCGTACTGCGCCAGGCTGGGGTGAATCCACTCCAGCGATCCCTCCTTGAGGAGGTAGTTGTAGATCAGGTTGTTCATCGGGACGGTGATCGTCAACACGAACGTCACCGCCATGCCGAGACCGATCGCCGTATCGACCTTCTTGGAAACCGCCAGGAAGGAACACATGCCCAGGAAGAAGGCCAGGGCCATGTTCTCGACGAAAATCGCCGTCAGGGCGATGCTGAGATAGTGCTCGAGCATTCTCTATTCCTCCTCCACCTGTTCGGGCTTCCAGACCCTGAGGATCCAGATGAAGAACCCGATGAGGAAGAAGGCTCCGGGGGAAAGAACCATCAGCCCGTTGGGGGTGTACCAACCGCCCTCGGTGGCCAGCTGGAAGATCTGCTTGCCAAAGAGCGTGCCGGAGCCAAACAACTCGCGGAAGAACGCGGTCAGCATCAAGATCACCGCGTAGCCGAGTCCATTGCCGATCCCGTCGATCAGACTGAGTCCGGGCGGGTTCTGCATCGCGTAGGCCTCGGCACGCCCCATCACGATGCAGTTGGTGATGATGAGACCGACAAAGACCGACAGCTGCTTCGAGATCTCGAAGACGTAGGCCTTCAGCACCTGGTCGGTCACGATCACCAACGAGGCGATGATGGTCAGCTGCACGATGATCCGGATGCTGTTGGGGATCTGGTCACGCAAGACGCTGACGAAGAAGTTCGACAGCGAGATGACCACGACCACCGCGATGCTCATCACCATGGCGGTGTCCATCTTGGTGGTCACGGCGAGCGCCGAGCAGATCCCGAGCACCTGGAGGGCGATCGGGTTGTTGTTGAACAGCGGATCGATGAGCGCCTCACGCGCCTTGTTCGAAGCCATCAGGCAGCCCTCCTTGCGGCCTGCTTGTCGATGTACGGGCCGAAACCCTCGGGGCCGAGCCAGAACTGTACGAGATAGGAGACCCCACGGCTGGTGATGGTCGCCCCTGAGAGCCCGTCGACCTTGTAGGGCTCCTCGGCCGGCGGACCGGCGCGACCCTTCACCACTTCGATCTCCGGCTCCCCGTCGGGACCGAAGATCTTGCGGCCCGGCCACAGCGACTTCCAACCCGGGTTGTCGACTTCGCCCCCGAGACCCGGGGTCTCTTTGTGTTCGTAGAAGGTGATCCCGGCCACGGTTTGAAGGTCTGCTTCCAGGGCGATGAAACCCCGCAGGGTCGACCACAGCCCCTTGCCCTCGACCGGGAAGATGTACTTTTCGACCTCGCCGCCGTCACCCTTGACCAGATAGACGAGGGCGAGGTTGGGAACCCGCTGCACGCGAGCGAGGTTGTCCGGGGCCTTTTCGCTGGTGGCTGGATCCTGGGCGGCTTTCTTCTGGTCGAACGTGGCGGGATCCACATCGTCGCGGATCTCTCCGGTGGCGAGCTCGATCACCTGGGCTTCGATGGTGGCAAAACGCTCCTCGATCACCTCGGGCGGCAGCTGCTCGCCGGGCATCCGCATGCCCGCCGCTTCGAGTACGTTGCTCTGCTTGTCGAGCAGGACGTTGACATCCTGCCGTTCCTTGAGCTGTACCGCCGAGCCCGACACGACCACCGCGCACACGATGCACACCAGGGTGGCGAAGAGCAGGGTGTATCCGACGCTACGCTGCATAACGGGCCATCCTTCGCTTGATGTTGGACTGGACCACGAAGTAGTCGATGGTGGGTGCGAAGACGTTCATCAGGAGAATCGCCAGCATCATCCCTTCGGGGTAGGCCGGGTTGATGATCCGGATCAGCACCACGAGCATACCGATCATCACTCCGTAGACCCAGCGCCCACGACTGGAGTGCGGAGCCGATACCGGGTCCGTGGCCATGAACGCCATACCGAAGGCCCAGCCTCCGAGCAGGAACTGCCACCAGAACGGGACCCCGAAGAAGGGGTTGGTCGGAGAGTCGATCACGTTGAGCAGCAGTCCCATGGCGGCGGTTCCCAGCGTGACGCCGGCCATGATGCGCCAAGAACCCACGCGGGTGACGATGAGCAGCAGGGCTCCCGCCAGGCAGGCCAGGGTCGAAGTCTCTCCCATCGAGCCGGGAATCAGACCGATGAAGGCGTCCCACCAGTCCAGGGTTAGCGCCTCGGTGCCAGTCTCGGCGGCGCGAGCCAGCCAGGTAGCGCCGCTCACGCCGTCGGCTCGGGTCACGGCGGCGGTCCAGACCTTGTCGCCAGAGATTTCGGCCGGGTAGGCGAAGAAGAGGAACGCGCGCGCCGTCAGGGCCGGGTTGAGGATGTTCATCCCCGTACCACCGAAGATCTCCTTGCCGACCACCACGCCGAAGCTGATGCCGACGGCCACCTGCCAGAGGGGGATCGTCGGAGGAAGGATCAGCGGAAAGAGCATCCCGGTAACGAAGAATCCCTCGTTGACCTCGTGGTTCCGGACGGTCGCGAAGAGGACCTCCCAGAGCCCTCCCACCGCGAAGCAAACCACCAGCACCGGCACGTAGTACAGGGCACCGTGGACCAGACAGGCCAGCAGGTTCGTCGGATCGAGGGCGAAGCCGAGCTTGGCCATGGCCGCCGTCTGCCAGGTCTCGAGGGCCGGGGCCCCCAGTGAAACCGCCAGATTCGCCTGGTACCCGGTGTTGTACATCGCCATGTAGATGCACCCGAGCAGCGAGACCACCACGGTCATCATGACCCGCTTGAGGTCCATGCCGTCGCGGACGTGCGACGGCCCGTCGGTCACTTCCCCCGGTGTGTAGAGAAAGGTGTCCTGCGCCTCCCAGAGGGGGTAAAGCTTCTCGAGTTTGCCCCCCTTCTCGAACATCGGCGCCTGCTTGTCCAGCAGTTGACGGAGAAACTTCATCAGCTCTCCTTCTCGATGATGGTGAGCACTTCGCGAAGGCAGCGCCCGAAGTCATTCTTTCCCGTGTCGACGAACGTGCACAGGGCGACGTCCTCCTCCTCGAGTTCCAACACGCCCAGCTTCTCGGCGGTTTCGACGTCTCGCATGAGCAAGGAGCGCAGCAGCGGCGTGGCCATGATGTCGAAGGCCATCACCCGTTCGTAGGCCCCAAGCGGCATGATCGCCCGGTGGGAGCCGTACGAGGTGGTCGTCATGTCGAACTTCTTACCCGGTAGCAGGCGCGAGGCGAAGAGGTTGGTGACCGAAAACCGATCGGTACCGGGAGCCAACCACCCCAGGAACCGCCGCTCGCGATCCTCCGCCAACAGAGAAATCTGCTGGTGGTAGCGACCGAGGAAGCCGTGGACCTCCCCCATCGCTCGGCGGCCGGCGAGGACGGAACCAGAGACCGCCCGGAGGTCCTCGGCGTTCGACTCTCCCGCGACCAGTTCGTCGACCGAGGCCCCTAGGCGGGTCCTGAGCAGGCGAGGCCGCTCGGCCGCGGGGCCGGACAGGGCTACGACCCGATCGACGTGCAGAGTGCCGGAGGCGAACAGGTGTCCCACCGCGATCACGTCCTGGAACCCGATGTGCCATACGAAACGCTCGCGACTCACCGGCGCCAGCGTGTGGATGTGGAAACCGACGGTGCCCGACGGATGCACCCCCGAGAAACGCTCGTGGCGGATCCGCGCGTCGTTCGGAATCGCCACGTCGGTATCGGCATCGGTACACACGAACACGTCACCCTCGGTGAGGGTCGACAGCACCGTCAGCCCGAGTTGGAAGCGCTCCGACTCACCGGCCATCACGGCGCCGACATCGAGCGCGAGCGGGCTCGAGTCCACCGCGGTCACGAAGATCGAATGGGGCGTGGTCTCGGGATCGGCCACGCGGCCGAACGGGCGAGCCCGCAGCGCGGTCCACAGCCCCGATTCCAGAAGCAGTGCACGCGCCTCGTCGCGCTTGAGCTGCGAACTCGGCGTGTTCCGGTAGGCCTTGAAGCTCACCGAGTCCGGACCGCCAGCGCGGCCTTCGATCTCGCTACGGCTGGTTTCGATCACCAGCGACTGGAAGGCTCGGCGTGCCCCGCGGTGGATCGCCACCACTCGCCCGGCGGCGGGTGCCGTGTACCGAACCCCTGGAGTCTTCTTGTCGTCAAAGAGAAGCTGCCCTCGTCGCACGTCTTCGCCGACCTTGACGTGCATCGTCGGTCGCATGCCGACGTAGTCGGCGGCCAGGATCGCAACCCGGCGCGGTGGTGCCGCGCGCTCGATCTCCTGGACCGGTTCTCCGGTGATGGGCAGCCGGAGTCCTCGCTTGGTCTTGTACAAACCCATGTTCTGCTTCGTTCTGCTTGTGGTGGATGGTTCGAACGAGCGGACGACTACCCAGCCCGCACCTCGGAGGCTCGATTGTTCCACAGACGAACTTGGAAAATCCAGAGGTATGATGCGGGCAACAAGCCAATAAGGAGAGACCATGTTCGACTTGGATATCCCCCGAGCCCGCGACACGATGGCCGCCGCCGCGTTCACCGTCTCTCCGGACACCGATCTCCTGGCTGCGATCGACCAGCTGGTGACGCGCAAGGCTGCGGCGGTGCCGGTCGTCGATGGGGAGCGCTGCCTCCTCGGCATGTTGACCGAGAAGGACTGTCTGCGCCTGATCTCCGCGGCTGCCTTCGATCAACCGCGCATCGGACCGGTCCGCGACTTCATGTCGAAGGTTTCGGTCCAGCTCGAGCCGACGATGGATCTCTTCCGAGTCGCCGAACTGTTTCTGAGTACCAACTTCCCGATGCTGCCAGTGGTCGAGGACGGCCGGCTCGTCGGATGCATCACCCGCCAACAGATGCTGGTGGCGGTCCAAGCCGTCGGCCGGCAACTCGACGCTCAGCAGCAGCGGATCGAGACCAACGCCTCCCAATCCACTTCGCGACCCCGCTCGATCGAGCAGATGCAACAGACTGCCGCCCGGCTCTCCCCCGGACAGCTCGCGAGCAAGCTGGGGCGACGTTCCTGACGGTCCTCGCTTCGACCACCTGAACCAGGTAGTGGGTCGGCGCCCCATCATCGGTGTCATGGGTTCGGGACAACGACCGCACCCAGTCCGAGCGGCCGCTTTGGGTCGCTGGCTCGCCACGCGTGGATTCCACCTGCTCACTGGCGGTGGGCGCGGTGTCATGTCCAGCGTCAGCCGCGCGTTCTACGAGGTCGCCGAGCGCGATGGGCTCGTGCTGGGGGTGCTTCCCGCCGACTCCGAGCGGACCGACACCTCGAGACCGGGTTACCCCAACCCCTGGGTCGAAGTCCCCATCCGAACCCACCTCTCCCTGAGTGGCGAGCGGGGAGCCGAAGCTGGTTCGAGAAACCCGATCAACGTTCTCAGCTCCGATGTCGTCGTGGCACTTCCCGGCAGCGCTGGCACCTCCAGTGAGGTCCGGCTCGCCGTCCGCTACGGGAAACCCGTGGTCTGTTTTCTGCGGTCACGAGACGAGATCCCGGAACTGCCGCCCGAGGTACCGGTCGAGTCGGAACTGGGAGGCGTCCAACGCTTCGTGCTCGCTCACTTGCCGCCGCCACCAGCCGACGCCGGCTGAGCCACTACGGGAGACCTCAGGAGTCCAAGCTGCAGGCGGGTCGAAAGCCGAGAGATCGCAGGACCATCGCCGCCGGGCAGAAGCCGGTGAACGCCTGTTGGAAGAGGTTCACCCCTACGAAGACCGTGAACCAGATGAAACCGGGGTGGACGAAAACCGTCAACACCACGGAGAGGAGAACCATCAATCCGGCAAAGGCCTCGACTGCGTGTTCCAAGGACATGCTGCGCTGCATCGATTCGTTCCTTTCTGTGTTCAGTAGCTGAACCGAAGCCGAAGGTAGGCGTTGGAAGCGTCCTCCAGCTGACCGAAGAAGGTGAAGGGGTCCTGCCCGCCGAGAACACTGGCCCCCAGCGTCAACGACCACTGATCGTTGTGTCGATAGTGCAAACTGGGCCGGAAGTAGTAGTCCTGATCGCTCGGAGAGTAGAAGGTAAAGAGAGACACCGTGTAGCGGCCCAGGCTCGAGCGATAGGTCAACCGGTTGGTCAAGAGGTGCCGTACCTCGTCGGGGTCGAACCTCTGGTCGCGCGAGTTCCGACGCAGCGCGCGGTAATCGAGCGTCCAGTCGAGGGCGTACTGCAGACCGACTGTGACGCCCTTCCGCGCCTCCCACTCGTATCCCACGAGAGTGCGCAACTGATCGTTGGGTACCAGCGGATCGTCACCGTCCCGGTCGTCGATCGAATCGTAGTAGGCCAACTCGGCGTGAAGCACTCCGACCCCGGCCGACTGTCGCAGACTCGCCCCCCACGAGTTCAGCGGGGCAAAGGTCGGGAGCAGACTCGTCGACGCAGTCTCCAACAGCGCCGAAGGACCCTTGAAGAATCCGTGGTAGCCGTAGAGCGCGAGTTCGCGCCCGCGGACCGTACGGAACAGCCGGAGCGCGAACTCGGCCTGCTCGAAGGTGCGAGCCGGTTCGATCGCTGCAGCCGGAGGCCGCGGGGCGACGAGGCGCCCAGCCGGGCCGGAGAAGAAGGAGAACCGCTCTCCCGTCAGGTAGACATCCGGCGTGAAGACCGGAGTCCAGACCAGATCCAGGTTGACCTTGCCGAGGTAGGCGGTCAAGCGAACCGAGTCCGCCGGGGACTTGAGGTACTCGTCGTCGCGCCCCGCGAAGAAGGAGACGAAGTCCTTGGGGAAGAGATCGTTCAGAAACACCAGGTCTCCGGTGCCCCAGGTCTGGACCTGGCGGCCTAGCCTCAACTCGACCTTCGGCCCCAGCGAGGTGGAAAAACTGAGCTCTCGCACCGCGAGCCGCCACTCCTCCTCGACGGCGTCGTAGGCGAGGTCTCCGCTCCAGGCAATCGCACGGTCGCCGAACTGCTTCTCGGTCTCGCTGCGAACTGTCAGCTCGGCCAACGTCTCGCCATCCTCGAGCCTCGGATCCGCGTCCCAGCGGGTTCCGAACCCGGCCTCGACGAAGCCGGTCCAAACCAATCCCTCATCCTGGTCGCCCCAGTCGTCCTCCCAGAGATCCTCCTGAGCGGTGAGGACCGATGGTGCGAGCAGGAACCAGCTCGCCAGGAGCACGAGAAGAACGCGGTACTTCACGGTCGCTCCTCAGTCCGTGGGACGCTGCAGCCATTGGCGCGGAGGGTTGCGAAGCGACCTCTCGGTGAATACCTCGGCCGGCAACCCCAGGTCGTACTTGATGTAGCGAAACTGCATGTCGGTCTGGCCGCCACTGAGCAGATCCGAGACCCGGCTGGCCGTCACGGTCGGGTTGCCGTCGATCTTTTCGACGGCGAGCACCTCGACCCGGCGGTAGATCTGACCCGCTTCGTTGTGGTACTCGATCTTCGTCGGCAGGAAGGTCGATCGATCGATCCACGTCACGTAGCGGTGAAACTCGACGTCAGCATCCTCCCGCGGCTCGTGTTCTAGAACGTAGTGGGTCTCGGTCGCCTCGACGAACCGGTGAAGGTCCTCGCTGGGACTCCGACCGGAGACGTCCTCGTAGAAGTAGTGGGCACCGACGAAGCTGGTTCGTTTGTCTCCGGCCGAGATGCGTTTCACCAGATCCAATCCGGGCAGATACAGCCAACGGTCATCATCTCGGTCGGCATGCTTGTGCACCAAGAAGACGGTTCCCCGCACGTCGGAGGGCTGGCTGAAGGACACGAGGAACTTCTGATCCCCACCGTCCTCGACGTCGCTCCGCAAGACCGTGAACTGCCGGCGCTGCTGGCGCCCCTGAGCGTCGGCGATGATCATTCGCACCTCCGACCGACCATCCGCACCCGCGTAGTAGGCGGCGAGATTGGCTCGGGCGACGATCGCGTCGGCGTCCTCGAGGTTCGACTGGGCGAGCCCCGAACTCCCGGTACCGACAAGGAAGAGAACTCCTAGGGTGAGAAGGATTCGTTGACGGGTCATGACGACACCTCCTGATTCAGTTGGGCCAAGGGCAGGTCGGGGAACAGCCACGGACCGGCCGCGGTCACCAGCGCCGGCAGCAGCAACAGTGTGGTGAGCCCCGAGATCGCCATGATCGCCGCCATGAACGAACCGACGGTGATGTAGGGCACCAGGGGGGCGAAGAAGAGCGGAGTGAATCCGATCGCGATGACGATGGCGTTCCTGGCGATCGCTCGCGCCGGCTCCTCGAACAGAGCCTCGAGTGCGATGCCTTGGGAACCCGACTCCCGCAGGAGGGAACGGGTCCGGGCGATGAAGTGGATGGCGAAGTCGACCGACAGCCCCAGCGTCAAGGCGGAGAGCACGGCGATCGGCATGTCGTAGTCCTTGCCGATCCAACCGATCGCGCCGTAGACCCCGACGATGGTCAAGGACAGGGGCACCATGGCGAGTAAGCCCAAACGCCAGCTGCGAAACAGGAGGGTCATGATCACCAGCACCGCCACGAAGGCACCGAGCAGGCTCTTGAGCATGCCCTGGACCATCGACTGCTGCCAGACGACGTTGATGTAGGACTTGCCGGCCCAGGCCAACTCCAGACCGGCGGGCAGCGGCTGCGCCTCGAGTTCGCGATCGAGAGCTTGGAGGACCTGGCTCATGTCCTGGTTGTCGCCGCTCTTCAGCTGCAACCAGATCGCGGTCGAGGCGAAGTCCGGTGTCACCATGTGCCAGAGGTCCTGCGGCCGGTGGGACGACTGATACTGCAGGAGCGATTGGGCCACTGCCGGAGCCGTGTCCGGAACCCGGTACTCCTCGGCACGACCTCCCCGCAGTTCTCGGTGCACGACCTTGACGATGTCGGGCAGGGCATTGGTCTTACCGACCAGCCCGGTGGTGGCCAGCGCAGCCTGCAGCGATTCGATCGTCCGCAGACTCTCGGGACGCTGAAAGTAGCGGCCGGTACTCTGCGCCGACTCGGTCAGAGCGAGCAGTCGGGCCAGGCGATCCTGGTCCTCGGGGTCCTCGACGTCGAACAGCGCGTCGTCGATCACCGCGATGAGGTCGCCATACCAGGCATCGAGGTCCTCGTTCGATAGCGCCGGGGCCGTCGCGAGTCGCGGCTCGATCAGCGCCGCGACCTCCGGTGCCAGCTCGCTCAGAGCGGCCTCGGCCGCCCGCTGGAACTCGGCCCGGGCCTCGTCGTTGCGAAACGTCAGCACCAGAAACGCGTCGTAGGTCCCCGCGAAGTGCTGGTTGAGGACCCGATCCGCCACCCGGATCGGATGGTTCTCCTTGAACCAGCGCACCGGATTGTCGTTGATCTGAATCCGAGCCACTCCCAGAGCGCTGACGACAGCGAGGAGCAGGGCCACGCCGATGATCGGCTTGGCGTGGACCACAGCCGTGCGCCCCAGTCGCCGAAGGAGCCGCGCCAGGAGGCTCTCGCTCTCCAGCACTTCGCCCCGAGCTGCGAGTGCTTCCAGTGATGATGGAGACATGCGAACCACGTAGGCAGGGATCAGGGTGATCGTCAACAGGAAGGCGACCAGAATTCCGAAGGCGACGAAGGCACCGAACACCTGCACCGGTGGAATAGGCGTGAGGAGCAACGAGAGGAAACCCAGGGCCGAGGTCGCGGAGGTAAAGAGCATCGGCGTGAACAACTCCTCGACGACGTTGCGAATCACTCGTCGCACGTCAGCCCCCGGACGGTAGCGATCGGCGAATTCCGACATGATGTGGACCGAGTCCACTACCGCGATCGGCATGAGGAAGATCGGGATCATCGAACTCATGATGTGCACCGAGAAACCGAGCGCGGTCAGTAGGCCCATGCTCGCGACGACGGTCGCCACGGCCACCAGCATCGGCACGGTGACGAGTTGCACGCTGCGAAAGAAGTAGAACATCAAGAGGAAGATCATCAGACCGGCCAACGGCGCCGAGATCCCCATCTGGAC
The DNA here is from genome assembly GCA_030429235.1 of Thermoanaerobaculia bacterium. GTDB lineage: Bacteria > Acidobacteriota > Thermoanaerobaculia > Multivoradales > JAIOJS01 > JAIOJS01. The sequence continues at coordinate 178,656 of JAUIDB010000003.1, forward strand.
GAACATATCGTGTCCGAAGGTATCCTCGGCCACCGGCAGGCCAGTGATATGGAAGTCGTCGTCCGAGTCCAGACCGGCCGCCAGGTCCCGGATCGCCAGGGAGAGGGGATGGCTCAGGTCCTTGCTGACGATGGGAACGTAGATGGCAGCCGCCCTACCGTCCCCCGAGACCAGGGTGTCCCGTAGGAGGGGAAGCCGGTCGACCTTGGCCCGCAGCTCCGCCGCTTGGTCCAGGGTCACTGGAGCTTCCTGCATCATCCACTCGAAACGGAGGACTCCCTCCCCCTCCTGCGAGATGTTGTCCGCCTGGGCCAGCGACATGAGGTCGGGCGGCACCACTCCTTCCAGCGCCAGAATGGAGTGACTGAGGCGATGGAGCGCCGCGAGCGACCGGGGGTTGTAGATTCCATTCGGATCCCGTTCGTTGACCACCCCGACCACGATGGCATCGTGGAGGGAGAACCGCCTCTCCACCTCGTTGTGGAAGAGGCGGTCGATCTGGGTCGACGGCAGCATGTTCTCGGGGTCGGTGTCGATCTGGGTCCGCCCCAGAAAGGCGCCGAGCGCCAGTACCGACAGCAAAACGATCCCATAGACGGCCCGGGGGCGACGGATGGAGAATTCGGTCAAGGTGGTCATGAGAGTCTCCGTGGAAGATCAGGCTTGTGCCATCGACTGCCTCAGTATATCACTTTTCACTAATTTAGCAACAGCTATTCAATTGACTCCTAATTTAGAATCTGCTATATTTGTCGCCTAGGGAACCCCAGGGAGGCCCACTCCCCAACCGACCCATGGCAGAATACGACCGACCACACGCCGATCAGCCCTCGCCCCCGCTGACCGAGATGCGGCGTCATGCGGCGAGCGCGGCCGGACTGATGAAGACCCTCGGCAACGAGAGTCGACTGTTGATCCTTTGTGCCCTCGCGGAAGGGGAACGCTCGGTGGGCGAACTCAACGAGGTCGTGCCGCTAAGCCAGTCGGCCCTCTCGCAGCAGCTGGCCCGGCTCCGACGGGACAAACTCGTCACGACCCGCCGAGAGTCACAGAGTATCTACTACTCGCTCGCCCCCGGCCCGGTCGACGAGGTGCTCCAACTTCTCCACTCGATCTACTGCGCGCCGGGCTAGCGCCACCGACTCGTCACCTTTGCTCGGTCCCGTCTCGAACCGAAGGCTAGAGCTGTCCTCCCAACAACCTCTCGTAGATCTGCTCGACCCTCTGTTGCACCTCGTCATCGGTTAGGCGGCGGCGCCGTTCAGGGTCTTCGAGTTCACGCACCTGACGATCCAAGTCGTCGTCGAGTTCGCGCCCCACCACCAACAGGGGGTGGTCCTCGAGGGCGAGGAGGGTCTCGAGACTTGGTTCGTGCACGAAGTCGGAAACCGGGTCCGAACCCGCGAACTCACCACTCGCACCGAGCCAGGGCAGCTGCAGGGCGGCCACCGCTTGGTTGTGGACCGTAAAGAAGGAGAAGCCGACCACCCCGACCAGGATTCCAGCGATCGCCAGCTGGAGTGGAGACTGGCCTAGGCCAGCCGCGGCGGGAGCAGGCGTGGGAGCGGGCTCCGCCTCGCGGAGACAGCGGGCACACCCGCTGGTGGCGGCTGCGTTGAAACGCAACCCATGGGTCGCGCAGGTCTCGATTCTCACCGGTTCACTCATGGCTCGTAGATCGCCTCCAGCTGGTCGGCGTATCGGCGAAAGAGAAGACCCGCGAGATGCGGCTCCAAGAAGAGCCAGTAGAGGCTCACGATCAGAACCGCGAACACCCCGAGAATCGGAAAGGCCAGCACCAGAAACACCTGAACCAGGAAGACCGCCGCGATCATCGAGAACACGACGTTCGCGATCAACAGGCCGTCGCCGCCGGTGGCCAAGAAGCCTCGAAGGTGACGATCGGACCGCAGCACCTGGTGCTTCCAGTGCACCGCTGCGGCTCCAAAGCCCATGATCGCCAGTACACTCCCGAGCCAGAGGCAGAGGGCAGCCCCAATCCAGAAGACGAGCGAGGGTTCGTTGGTCCGGAGGCCGGCGCGGCCGAACAGGGTTAGATACAGGACCAGTGGGAGCCACTGCAGCAGACCTACGAAGACCCAGGTGAAGAACTCGACAAAGCGCTCCCCGAGGCTGAAGTACTCCGGCCAATCAGGGAGTTCGTCGTCACCGTCGGCCGTCGTCTTGACGATCCGAAACTGCAAACCGGCCACCAGGGTCAGCCAGCCTACCCAAACCACGATCCCGACGCACGCGAGCCCATAGTTCTTCAGAAACTCGACGAAAAGCAGGGACACGAAAGCGGCCAGAAACATGAACAGGCCCATTCCGCGGAACGGGTAGAACCAGGCATCTCGCACCCGGTACTTCGCCCCTTCGGCCCGCCGTCGGTGCAGTTCCTCCTGCTGCACGCTCGCCGCCGCACCCGCCACGAGAGGCAACGCTCGCTCACCACAATGCCCGCACAGCAGCAGAACCCGCGACCGCTCGAGGCAGTCCTCACAGAGAAACCGCTGGCAGCCATCGCATTGATGAGTCGCTTCCCGATCACCGTGAGCAGCGCAAGAGTCGGACACCGTGAACCCGAACCGACTGCCCGGCTACTTCTTGATCGGCCGCTTGGAGTAGACCTCCTCGGGGGCCAGGAACTTGCCATTGGCCACCACGATGTCGTCGTCGTCACCGAGCTTCCCGTTGGGGCCGGCGGAACAGAGGTCGTACTTGTCACTCCGCCACTTCCGGTACAGGAGCTCGTTGCCCCATGAATCTCGCGGTTCGAGCTCGACGCGAAGCAGAGGGTCGATGTCGGAGAGCCGATCAGGGAACTCATAGTTCCCCACCGCATCGGTCGCGATATGGAGTTTCAGGGCTTCCGCCCACCGCGTCATCGTGTGCCGCGTCGCGGTGTCGGCACCCCCACACGCCACTACGAGACTGGTCAACAGCATAGCCACCAGGAATCGCTTCAAGGTCTGTACCTCCCTGCCTTCAGTTGTCTTGGTTGGTCTAAGTCTATTCCGACGGCCGATCGATGGGAATCGGCCTCGATGGGCCGATTGAGCAGTCACCTTCTGATCGCCTCGGGACCGGTGCGCCGATCCGCCGACCGTAAGCTAGGCTCGGATCATGGTGCTGGTCCCTAGGGAGTCGCAACGACGCTACGAGCCGTGCCGCAGGCTCGGGTCGGTCCTGATCCTTCTGCTGGCCCTGGTCCCCGCCACGCTCGCCGCACGCGCGAAGCAGGAAGGGACCGTCGTCTCGACGGTGCCGGTACCGCTCCACTACCAGCTTCGGTGGCTCGACGAAGTGGCACCGTTCCTCACCACCGCGGAACGAACCACGTACCTGGCGCTCGAGACCGCCGAAGCGAGGACCCTGTTTCAGCGGGAGTTCTGGCGCGCGCGGGATCCCACCCGCCGAACTCCGCTCAACGAATCGAAGGAACGGTATCTTCACCATCTGGTCGCGATGCGCAAGGAGGGCCTCGACCCGGCATCCGACCGAGCTCGGGTCCGATTGCTGCTCGGCCCGCCAGACTTCGGCTATCAGCACGGCGACTGCAGGCACCCGCGGGAAGATCCGTTCCCGGCCGACTGCTTCCGGGGACCCACCTTCGAAGTCGTCAGCTACGAGCCGACCGCGGACCGCGAGGGAGTCGTCGCGGTCCTGGCGGCCGACCAGAGAGCTTGTCGCCTGGCCCCGGAACGAAAGCCGGTACGAATCCGACTGAGACCACGAGCCCGCTGCGCCACGGAGGGCACGCCCCAGCGAGTGCAGCAAGAGGTGCAGCAGGCTCTGGGGAACCGGACGGCTTGGCCAAAGCTCGCCGAACTCGGCCTGTCCGCCCCTGCCCGACAGGACTGGCTCGGCCAGTTCCCAGCCACGATCTCTAGGCACTCAGCGGTCATCCCGCAACTCGAAGTGCGATCGATCGCGGCGACCGGGGAAGGCAGGGGACGCCGGCAAGGTGACCCCGCTCTTCTCGAACTGAACGCGGCGCTGGTCGTCCCGCTGCGCGAGGAGTGGTGGCGTCACGGGAGCCCCTGGCGCAACCTGTTCGTGCGCGGCGACCTCCTCGTCAACCATCGACTCGTCGGAGGCTGGGAGACCCGTCGCACCCTCTTCTGGAGGCCCGAGGAGTCGTTGCAACTCCCGATCCGACTGCGACTGGTCGAAGGCGTCGCCCAGACCATCGTGATCCACGTCGAGGACGAGGCGGGTGAGCTCTACGAAACCGCGGCGTTCGTGATCCGGCCCTTCGGCGAACACTCCCCTCCGCCCGCGGCCTCAGTACCGCCGGCCACTCCCGCCGAGGTGGTCCCACCTCGGTTCGAAATCGAACCCCTACCCGGACTGCGCCTGGGAAACACCGAGGTCAACGTCGTGACGACCGGTTTATCGGTTGCCAGTGTCCAATACCTGCTCGACGGGGCGCTGGCAGGCCAAAGTGCAACACCGCCGTTCTCCCTCGACATCGACCTCGGACCCGTGCCGCTCGAACGGGCACTGCAAGCGCTCGGGTACGACGAAGCCGGCAACGTCATCGCCCGCGACGAGTGGACCCTCAACCCGGGAGCCAACCGCTTCCGGGTGCGGCTGGTCGATCTCTCGGACCAGGAAGCCGAGCAGTTCGCCCTGAGAGCGCGCGCGGAGGTACCGGTTGGAAGCACCCTCCAACGGCTGGAGCTCTTCGAGGGCGACGAGCTCGTCGCGATTCAACCGGCGCCGCGCCTGGAGTACCGACGTCCGGAATCGGAGGCGGAGGTTGCGGGCCGTGGCGTCGCGATCTTCCGCGTGGTGGCGCACCTAGCAGACGGACGATCTACCTCCGACACCAAACTGCTCTCTCGCAGCCCGATCGACGAGGTCGACACCGATCTGGTGGAGGTCTTCGCATCGGTCCGCACCGCGGAGGGAACTCCCCTCACCGACCTCCAGCCGCACGAGGCCACGGTACTCGAAGAGGGTCGGGAGCACTCACTGACCCACTTCGAGCGCGTCGAGAACCTGCCCCTCAACCTGGTGCTGTTGCTCGACGTCTCAGCCACCATGAAGGAGGAGATCGAAACCGTTCGAGAGAGCGCCGCGGCGTTCATGGAGAGTACCGTCCGCGAAGAAGACCGCGCCGCGTTGATCGCGTTCTCGGGAATCGGCTACGTCGCTGCGCCGTTCACCAACGACGTCCAAACCCTACGCGAAGCGAGTCATGCCCTCACGGCCTGGGGCAGCACGGCCCTCTGGGACAGCATCCAGGTGAGCCTCTACTACCTGTTGGGCCTCGAAGGGAAGAGTGCGCTCGTCCTGCTGAGCGATGGCGTCGACCAAGCGAGCAACATCGACTTCCGGGCTGCCCTCGAGTTCGCCGAGCGAACGGGGATCGCCGTCTACACCATCGGTCTCGGCCTACCCGTCGGCGAGGACACGGGTGTAGGCGGAGAAGCCCGCCGCCGCTTGCGCCGCCTGGCGGAACAGACCGGGGGCCGCTACTACCCCCTGGTCACGACCGAGGAGCTGCCCTCGATCTACCGCCAGATCGAGTTGGACCTCCGCTCGCAGTACCTGCTCGTGTACGAGAGCTCCGGCGCCCCGGACCCCGAGAGCTATCGGACCATTCAGGTGCGGCTGACTCGCTCCGGAGCCCAGGTGGAAGCGAAACCCGGCTACTACCCCTGAGGTGCCTCCGAGAGCCTTCCGACGAATCCTCGCCAGACGGCGCGACGAGTTCCACCCGCCGACCATCGATTCGACCAGGCGCCGACCGTCACCGGTACCAAGGCACCAACCGGAAGGATCCCTTCCTGTCGACCCGAGAGGCTTGCCGAACTAAGCCGGTTCTACGCGTCCACCGAGACTCTCGACCACGTTGCCGTCCTGGTCCAACAGCTCGATGCGGGCGTCGTCCTGCTCGTCGACGATCAGTCGGATGCGCGGTCGAGAGCCGGAGTCCTTGATCTCCAGCATCGCTCTGCGGTCCTCCGCTCCTTCGCTACCGAGGAAGATCCGATGCGCCAGGTAGCCCTTCTCCCCCAGCATGGGCAGGTACTCGTAGAAGTAGATCCGATCCGCCTCCTCGTCATCGACCGCTGCATCCATCCGCGCTAGGACCGCCGCCACATCCGGGTCCGAGTCCGCATCGCCGGCGAACTTCTCGGTCGAGTAGTCGGTGATCTCTAGGACCGACCGCACGTAACCGCCACTTCTCCAATGGCGAAGCGCGATGGCTTGCCCCGTCTGTTTGATCTGGTCCATCGACAGCTGGACCCCACCGTCGTAGGTCCCCTCCACGGTCCTCGCCGGGTAGATCAAGCCCCCGATCTCATCCCCGAGGTTGTTGTAGAAGATGATTCCGGGAACTCCCGTCCGCGGACCACTCTCCTGCCCGTCGATCCTCGACCCCGGCAGCTTCATCGAGTTCGCCAACACCAGCGCCCGGTTGCCGTTGTCCTCGACGATGTTGATCCGTTTGACGTTGAGTTCTTCGACCACCTCCGCTTCCGGGTTGACCCCAATCCCCAGTTGGGGCGCCAGCGCAGCCCCTACCAAGCCGCCCATCACTCCCACCAAACCCACTCCCACTACGTAGCCAACTCTCATGCTCTCTCCTCCTCTGGCCCGCGCAGTCGTCGCGGTGCTGTCGATGTGTGTCCCTCGATCCAGGTCGAACCCCCGTGGACCGAGCCTCGAAGAGCAGTCAGGTCCCTCGAGGCTGCGCGCAATCGTAGCAACTCTGTCCCAGAACGGAGCGCAGAACAGGAGAACCGCCCGAGGCATGGTCTGATCTCGACGATCCCTAGGAGGGGAGATTCCCGACCCAAACTACTGAACGCGGACCCGCACTCAATGGGCCCACTCCCCGAAGGGTGCCACCGACAAGATCGACGGCTCTCGCCAGGCTCGCTGGCGCAAAGCTCTCTCAACACTATGAGGACTCGCTGACACTGATGACGAGAGGGAGTGGGGTCACCTCAGCCGGGAAACCGCGTTCAGCGCCCGCCACCTAGCTGAACGACGAAACTCAGGTGCTCAGCTTAGGAGAGCTCTCGTGTCGCTCCGCGTGCGCCTCCCGCGCGAGTTGCGTGATTGCGAGTCCAGGACGCAGCACCGTTCTCAACGTTGCCGAACACACCTTGCGAGACCAACTCGGTTGGTGGTCGTCCAAAGCTGGTCCCAGTCTAGCTCCGGGAGTCCAGGGGTAGCAGCAAGGGACGACAAGTGCCAGAGAGGAACGACTCTTGACTACGGCATCTGGAGATCCCAAGCGGCTGTATCTGGCGATCTGATGGCACGTTAGTAACTCGAAGACCTGTTCGCGCGTTCGCAGCAGGGAGAGCTCTCACTACCGCCTCCCCTCGTTTCCGCTTCGCCAGAGAGTTGATCGGGTCTCATGAAGAGAGGGTCGACACGCGCGAAATCCATCCCAACGTTGCCGTCCACGAGATCGAGTACAGCCATTGCGATTGTGTAGTCGTCTGGTGGAAGTGTCGTCAAGAAACTCTGGACTTGGGCTTCACCAGCACTATCGCTCCCGACCGCAAGCACCCGTTCCTCGCTAGCCAGATCCAGCAGAACCCCGCTCGCGTTGTACACCGCAAAGAAGAACTCTACTCTTCCGGTTCTCTCTCCGTCGTCCGAGATCAAGCCCAATCGCTCTGTCGGCACCGAAAGGGTCGACTCCAGGGCAAGCGAATTCCGCTCTGACCAAGACGCCTCGACTACCAGACTCACCGGCAGCTGGGTCGCGACCTTCGGAATGTTGGCCGTGGTTCGAAGCTGCTCGATCAGGCGATCCCTCGGTGTGACGTGGAGAATTCGCTTCGGATGGCGAACGCGGAACCGCCCCTTCCGTTTAACTCTCACCGCAATGCTGTGTTCCCGTCCGTCCGGGGCTCGAGCCACTTGATACCAGATCCGATAGTGGTTCTCCGTTGCATTCACGGCGAGCTCAATACTTCTAGCAAGATCGTTGAGTGCCACATGCCACCCCCCCGTTTCTACCGCTAGAGAGTTCGCTACTGTCCGGTGCGTCGAGACCGCCAGACCAGGATGCAGAGATGGGTTCCTCAACCCGGCAGCGTCGGAGGAATAGATGACGAAACCAGCGGTCGCCGCCTTCTGAGCGACGCTCTCCACGAGTTCGTGAATCTCCCTGCTATTGTCCCGCGCTCCCCCAGAGCCCGATGCCTCCGAAGACCCTTGCTGGTAGTTCAAGAGAAGGGTCTTGCTGCCTTCGAGGCTAGACCATCCACTGAAGACCGCTTCGAGCGATTCAAAGAGACGTTGGGCTCGAATCCGATTGTCTCTATCCCTGGCGACAGCGGTGAGGTTGTCCAGGGTCGCTGAACCCCTTTCCCTCGCCGTGGGGTGAGTGGCCGCTCCGCTCGTCCCGGTCCCTCCCAGAATCGACCCGCCGCCCCAAGCTGTGACTGGTGTCCCAAGTCGCAACCCATAGAGGGAATCGAGTGCGCCGGAGACCTTCCAGCGGTTGTTCGAGAAGGGAAGTAGAACGCGGGCCCCTGGGCCAAGCACGACCACAGACCAGTACGTGTTTGGGTCGGCTACCCCCTCCACAAACTCCTTGGAGCGTGACGCTACCTGGTAGAGACGAGCAGGCTCTAGACTCCCGAAGTCGAACCCGAGAACGAAGTAGCGAGGCAACGAGCCCTCACCGCTTGTAGTGCCCAATCGACTATCGAAGAGCCCCTCTTCCCCGGCTGGCTCGATCGAGCCAGCCACGACCCTCTCAAAGTGAGTTACTGGAACTGGTTCGCCGTCCTCGAAGACCTCAAAGTCGCCTACTCCAAGATCCATGACACCCTGGCCTAGTGGCCACTGCTGCACGGTCACAACGATCGGAACGAGGTCTACGTGCAGTTCGTCACTAAACGTCGTCTCTTGGGCCAGACAAGGCAAGGCCGCCGCTGCCAAACAAGAAGCGATCCACAAGATTGTCGACGATCGAGCCAGATCTGCCTCCAAGAAACCGAGCACCTTGTTCGAGGCTCTCAGAAGAGCGGGGCGCCACGCATCGGCTTGTTCCTCGAAGCTCGACGACGTCCGCTCCCGCGTTCTGCGGACGACCACTAGGAGTGACAGTCGTCTCTGAAAAAGTGAAGCATAGACACTAAGTATGCAAGTCAAGTCCTGCACATGGTATCTGATTGCGCGACGCCGAGAGCAAACAGGACTCGTGCAAGACGCCAGCGCAGGTAGCGCTACGATGCGCCCGGCGCGACCTCCGAATCCCTTCCGATTCTCCATTGCACGCCAGGGCGCGACCGTGCGGAAGGGATTCGCTACGAGCGGCGGAGCGCCAGCTCCGGCGCGACCTCCGAATCCCTTCCGATCCTCCATTGCACGCCAGGGCGCGACCGTGCGGAAGGGATTCGCTACGAGCGGCGGAGCGCCAGCTCCGGCGCGACCTCCGAATCCCTTCCGATCCTCCATTGCACGCCAGGGCGTGACCATGCGGAAGGGATTCGCTACGAGCGGCGGAGCGCAGCTCCGGCGCGACCTCCGAATCCCTTTCGATCCTCCATTTCACGCCAAGGCGTGAAATGGTGGAGCGGAAGGGATTCGAACCCTCGACCCCCACGATGCGAACGTGGTGCTCTCCCAACTGAGCTACCGCCCCACAGGCGAGCGATTCTAGGCCAATCCCACGCCCCCCGCAATCCTCTTCCCACTCTGATTCTCCCCTGCCGTCGATCGTCCCGGCTTGCTCTGCCTCCCGCGCTGCGCCATGATCCGCACCCATGGCCATCAGTACGTTCGACCTCTTCTCCATCGGCATCGGCCCGTCGAGTTCCCACACCGTCGGTCCGATGCGGGCCGCCGGGCGTTTCCTCGAGCGACTGGTCCACGATGGCCGTTTCCAGTCCGTGGCCCGCGTGCAGTGTGATCTCTACGGCTCCCTGGCCCTCACCGGCCGTGGCCACGGCACGGATCGAGCGGTGCTGATGGGCCTACTCGGCGAGCAACCCGAAACGGTCGACCCCGCCACGATCGGTCCCCGGGTGCAGCAGGTCCAGGACTCCCGCCACCTGGACCTCTTGTCGCGACACTCGATCGAGTTCGAGCCCGAGCGCGACCTGGTCTTCCACAAGCGATCGTCGCTGCCCTACCATCCCAACGGGATGCGATTCAGCGCCTTCGACGCCACGGGTGAACTGATCGCGCTCCGCACCTTCTATTCGATCGGGGGCGGGTTCGTGGTCAACGAGGACGCGGCCTCGGAAGACCGGATCGTGCCGGACGCCACGCCCTTGCCACACCCCTTTACCAGTGGCGCCGAACTGCTGGCCATCTGCGAGGAGCAAAAGCTCGCCATCTGGGAAGTGATGGTCCGCAACGAGATGGCCTGGCGCACCCGACCGCGCATCCGTAAGGAGTTGCGGGCGATCGCGACCGCGATGCGCGACTGCGTGGAACAGGGATGCCACAACGAAGGGGTCTTGCCCGGCGGACTGCAGGTGGTCCGGAGAGCCCCGAAGCTCTATCGCGACCTGACCAGCCGACCCGAGGAATCACTGCGCGATCCGCTGTCGATTCTCGACTGGGTGAGTCTGTTCGCCATCGCAGTCAACGAGGAGAACGCCGCGGGAGGACGAGTGGTCACTGCACCCACCAACGGCGCGGCCGGAATCCTGCCCGCGGTGCTCGAGTACTACCGACGCTTCCAACCCGGTGCCGATGAGAAGGGAGTCCTGCGATTCCTGCTCACGGCGGCGGCGATCGGCATCCTGTTCAAGGAGAAGGCCTCGATCTCGGGTGCCGAAGTGGGATGCCAGGGAGAGGTCGGGGTCGCCTGTTCGATGGCCGCCGCCGCGCTCGCCGAGGTCCTGGGAGGTACGCCTCGCCAGGTCGAGAACGCCGCGGAGATCGGCATGGAACACAATCTCGGTTTGACCTGTGATCCGGTCAACGGATTGGTTCAGATCCCCTGCATCGAACGCAACGCGATGGGGGCGGTCAAAGCGATCAACGCCGCCCGGCTCGCGCTGCGAGGCCGGGGTGATCAGAAGGTCTCGCTCGACAAGGTCATCAAGACCATGCGCGACACGGGAGCCGACATGAAGCGCAAGTACAAGGAGACCTCGCGCGGCGGCCTCGCCCTCAACGTCATCGAGTGTTGAATCGACTCGGCTCCCGGATCCTCGCTCGGCTCACGATCGAGCGATGCGGATGCCGGTGAAGGGCCAACGTTGCTCCGGGTAGAAGAAGTTGCGGTAGCTGGCGCGACAGTGGTCCGCCGGGGTGGCGCAACTGCCGCCCCGCAGGACTCGCTGCGAGCACATGAACTTCCCGTTGTACTCACCGATCGCCCCTTCCGCCGGAGCGTAACCGGGGTAGGGACCGTAGTCACTCGACGTCCACTCCCAGAGGTCGCCAAACAGCTGGAAGCTCCCCTCCTGCGGACCCGCCGGGTGCAAGCGACCCGCCTCCACGAAGTTGCCAGTGACACTCATCTCACGAGCCGCGTGCTCCCATTCGAACTCGGTCGGCAACCGGTGCCCCGCCCAGCGGGCAAAGGCATCGGCCTCGTAGTAGCTGACGTGGCACACCGGCGCGTTGGGGTCGAGGGGCACCAGACCAGCCAGGGTGTATTCGAACCAGGACTCCTGCCTTCGAACCCAATAGAGAGGGGCTTCCAGGCGATCGCGACGACAGAGATCCCAGCCATCCGATAGCCAGTGGCGATGGTCACGGTAGCCGCCGGCTTCGATGAACTCGAGGTACTCGCCGTTGGTCACCAGGCGATCACCGAGACCGTAGGCTTCGAGATAGACCCGGTGCCGAGGCCGTTCGTTGTCGAAATGGAAACCAGAACCGTCGTAGCCGATCTCCACCACGCCGCCTTCGAATCCGATCAGCCCCAGGTCACGCGCCAGCTTGCAGGGATTGGGCAGCTCGGCTCGGTAGGCCGGGAAGGTCGGATTCTGGGCCAGGTTGTACTTGAGATCCATCAGGATCAGCTCCTGATGTTGCTGCTCGTGGTGGATCCCGAGTCGAAGCCGGGCCGTGATCTCGACCAGCTGCTCGGCGGGAGGATTGACCAGCAACCGTTCCATCGCGGCGTCGACGTGCTGCCGGTAGGCGTGCACATGGGCGACCGTGGGTCGCGACAGGGCCCCCCGCCGGGCGCGGGGGAAGGGCTCACCGACACCCTGGTAGTAGCTGTTGAACAGATGACCGAAGATCGGGTCGAAGACCTCGTAGTCCGGCACGAAGACGTCGAGCAAGAAGGTCTCGAAGAACCAACTGACGTGGGAGAGGTGCCACTTGGTCGGACTGGCGAAGGGGGCAGCCTGGATCACGTAGTCTTCGATCTCCAGCGGTGCGCAGAGAATCTCGCTCTGGGCCCGGACCCGGCGGTACTCGTCGAGGGGGCTGAAGCCGTTCGTTTCGGTCATGGTTCTCCTGGCTCGTCTCGGACGGCACGCAGTAGATGCACGCTGAAGAGGTTCGAAGGATCGGACCACACCCGCTCCGGCCGGTACCCAGCCTCGGAAGCCAGCGCGTGGAATCCGTTCACGGTGTACTTGTAGGAGTTCTCGGTGTGAATGCGTTCCCCCCGCTGAATCTCGATCGAATGCCCGGCCACGGTGGCGCGGTGGGGTGCCGTGGCCTCGAGGTGCATCTCGACCCGTCCCTCGTGCTCCGAGTAGGACGCGACGTGTCGAAATCGGGAGGGATCGAAATCGCCGTCGGCGACCCGATTGACCACTTCGAGAATATTGCGATTGAACGCCGCGGTCACACCCTGCACATCGTTGTAGGCTGCCTCCAGCACTGCCCGGTCCTTGCGAAGATCGACTCCGATCAGAAGCCTCATCCCCCCCCCCAGCACGCTGCGAAGGTTGTCCAGAAAACGAGCCGCTGCCTCGGGCTCGAAGTTTCCGATCGTGGATCCCGGGTAGAACGCCACGAGATCGTGCCCGGCGAGCGCGGCGGGAAGATCCCAGGGGCGGGTGTAGTCGAGGCAGGCCAGGTGCACCTCCAACCACGGGAACGCAGCCTCGAGGGCCCTCCCCGACTCCAGCAGAAACTCCCGCGAGATATCGGCCGACAGATAGGCCGAAGGACGAAGATGCTCCAAAAGCAGCCGGATCTTGGAAGCGTTTCCGCTCCCGAGTTCGACCACCACGGCATCGCGGCCCAGGCCGAGCGCCATCTCCTCACCGTGCTGCTCGAAGAGCCACCGTTCCGTACGCGTGAGGTAGTACTCCGGCTGGCGGGTGATCTCCTCGAAGAGCTCCGATCCCCTGCGGTCGTAGAAGAACTTGGGAGCGATCCGCTTGGGGGTCTGCCGAAGCCCACACAGGATCTCAGCCACGAGGTCGCCGGGATCCGGGTGCAGATCGTAAAAACGGGGAATCGGTTCGGTCACAGGGCTCGACATGCCGGGGTCTCCGCCAGCTCGTCGGGCCGGCAGGGCACAGTGTACCCCTCCCAGACTCGCGCGATCTCGAAAAGCCGCCGGGTCCATGGGGTGGGACACACGATCGGTTGGTTCGGCGGTACCAGGCCCTGTGGCGACGGAACGGCCTCCCGAAACGCCATACCGTCGGGCCGGCAGCAACCGCTCCTCGAACTAGCCCTGCCGACCGATAGGCAACGAACGGTGCGTGAAGCTCTTCTTACCCTCTCCGAAGTCACTGGCAGCCTGTCCCGAACCACGCAGCAACCATCGCGTCGTCAGCAGGCCCTCGGCGCCAACCGGTCCCCGGGCGTGGATGCGCCCCGTACTGATGCCAACTTCGGCTCCCAGGCCGTAGCGGAAACCGTCCGCGAATCGGGTACTCGCGTTGACGAAGACCGAGGCTGCATCGACCGAAGCGAGGAAGGACTCGCCGACCTCGGGATCCTCGGTCACGATCGCCTCAGTGTGAGCGCTGCCGTACCGATGGATGTGTTCCACCGCGTCGTCGAGACCCTCGACGGTGCGGATCGAGAGCGTTAAGTTGCCCCACTCGCGAGACCAATCCCCCTCGGCGGCGGCTTCGACCCGCCCCACCCCCTCGAGCACCGCTCGACTGGATTCGTCGGCCCGCATCCGAACTCCACGCTCAGCCAGGGCCGTCGCCACCGGTAGCAGGTCCGGCAGGAAACCACGATCCACGAGCAGAGTCTCGGTCGCGTTGCAGGCTGCGGGGTAGTCACACTTGCCGTCCACCGCCAGCCGTACGGCCATCTCCCGGTCGGCAGAGGCATGAAGGTAGAGATGACAGACTCCATCGGCATGGCCTAGCACGGGAATACGGGTCGAGCGTTGAATGGTCCGGACCAATTCGTTGGAACCCCGCGGAATGACCAGGTCGATCTCCTGGTCGAAAGCGAGCAGTTCCCCGACCGCCTCGCGTCCCTCGACCAGGGTCACGGCATCGGCTTGCAGGCCCGCCGAGCGCAACGAGTCGCGCAAGCACCCGACCAGAGCGCGATTCGAAGCGGCCGCTTCTCGGCCTCCCTTGAGCAACACCGCGTTGCCAGTGTGCATGGCCAGCGACGCAATCTGAATCACCGCGTCCGGCCGACTCTCGAAGATCACCAGCAGCACACCGATCGGACTGGTCACCTGACGCAACCGCAGACCGGCGTCCAGTTCGGTGTGCCGCAGGGTGCGACCCACCGGATCGTCGGCCGACATGAGTTGGTCGACGCCGGAGGCCAAAGTCTGCAACTTGCTCTCCGAAAGACCCAACCGATGCAGCAGCGCGGGTTCGAGTCCTTCCGCTTGCGCTCGCTCCAGGTCCTCGCGGTTCGCGGCGAGAATCGACGCGCTCTCGGCACGCAACGTCGCCGACAGCCGGCTCAGTGCCTCCACCCGCGTCGCGCGACCCGCACCGGCCAGCGCCCGTTGGGCCGACCGGACTCGGAACAGCATCTCGACCGTGTTGGCATCGGATGACTGGAGGGTTTCGTCTACCTGGTTCATTGCGTCCTCCCCGCTCCAAGAACGATATCGGATCTTCGGATCAATGTGATTCCCGTCGGGTCCCCGGCCAACCACGCGGAGATGCTCGCCGAACTGTAGCGACAGCGTGCCCGGGCTACGACCCGGTCGTGGAGATCCCGAAGCTCGATCACGTCGCCCACCCCGAAGTCTCCCACGACCTCGGTCGCACCGCGTGCCAACAGCGAAGCACCCCGCCTTTCCAGTGCTTCGACCGCGCCCTGGTCGATCCTCAAGTAGCCGCGGGCCACGGGGGAGAAGGCGATCCAACGGCTGCGTGCCGCCAGACTCCCCGACGGCGGGATCCAGGTTCCAACGGTCTCGCCGGCGAGCACCTGGGAAAGCGCCCCCGGGGCCAGTCCCGAGGCCACCACCACCCCGCAGCCACCTCGAGCCGCGATCCGAGCCGAACTGAGCTTCGAGGCCATCCCACCGCGGCCGAGCGCACCTGCCGTGGCGCAACGAGCATCCACCTCCATCTCCTCCAGGTAGATCGGCAAGACTCGCGCCGTGGGATGGAGCTGCGGATCTCGATCGAAAACGCCTTCCACATCGGTGAGGAGAACCAGCAGATCAGCTCCGAGCAGCCCTGCCACCAGCGCCGCCAGGTGGTCGTTGTCCTCGAAGGACCGTGAGGAACCGACTTTGGTCTCGATGCTGCGGCCCGACTCGACCGTGTCGTTCTCGTTGAGAATCGGCACGGCCCCTTGGCGCAGTAGCGTTTCGACGGTGGAAGCCAATCGCACCGATCGTTCCCGATCATCGAGATCGTGCTGCCCCACGAGTACCTGGGCGCAACGAGCCTCGTGGTGGGCGAAGAGACGCTGGTAGGCGGCGGTAATCATCGCCTGACCGACCGCAGCTGCGGCCTCGGGGCCAGGGTCGAAAGCCCGTACGGCGAGGGCTCCCCGGCCCACGGCCACCGCTCCAGAACTCACGACGACCACCTCTCGGCCACCCTCGCGGTACCCGGCGAGACTGGCGACGAGCGTATCGAGACGGCGACGGTGCAAGGCTCCCTCGGCGTCCAGCAAGACGCGACTACCGATCTTCACGACCACGCGACGCGCCGCTTCGATCTCTGGTCGCCCGCTGAAGGGATCCCGGGGAGTCGAGAGCTCGGGGCTTGCCCCCGGGAGATCGAGAGAGGTCGAGTCTTCTTCGGTTGCTGCGTCGGACATGAGGTTTCCTCCAATAGAAAAACCCCCAGCGAGTTCTCGCTGGGGGTTCGTCTCGATTCGTCGGATGGATCCGTCTAGGCGATACAACTCCCCAGCCTGTCGGGCAGGCGCGGACGGCGCGCAGGAGCTGGCGCGGGGCTACGACGGAGGTCCAAGGCGAGATGCATCACAGGCACTCTACCACTACCGATGCCCAAGGTCGACCCGAGCCCCATACCCGCCCGTCGTCGAAAGGCCAACACCACCCTGGGGAGTCGGTCCGAGCGGAGCGAGCCAGCTGGAGAGGAACCGTCCGCCTGATACGTCAGCCGCCTTGCTTGCGCAGTACGACCAAGTCTTGGAAGTTCAGCGAGCCGCCCACCGCGTACTCGAGCACCTCGAACACCCTTCCCCAACGGGCCTCCGTATAGGCCCGGGTCTGGTACGTGGCGCGGTAGTAGCCCTCGGGTGCCACCCCGTCCAGCGTGGTGTCGCGGATGCCGTCGTGAAATCCATCCCGGGCCAGACCCTCCAGGACGTCGTGCAACTGTGAGAACTCGGCGGCAAACCAACCGTGCACCGTAGCCAGGAACAGCCCTCCCGGCACCAGAATGCGATCGACCTCTTCGAGCCACTGACTCTGGGCGTCTTCGTCGAGATGCGTGAACACCGAGTTCGAAACGACCACATCGAACTGCCGATCCGCGTAGCCCGTCGGCGGGTAGGGAGCGACGCGACGGAAGTGACCAGCCGGTAGTGCTTCTCGGCACCAGGCCACGCTCTCGGGATCGATGTCGCAGCCATGGACTTTGGGCACCCCCGAGTATCGCAGCAGCGGCGCCGTGAGCCGGCCGCACCCACAGCCCCAGTCCAACAGCCTCTCGATCGGTTTCGGCGTCCCGTGGCGCTGAATGCGGAGCCAGAAATCGCGATACGACTGCAGACCCGAGCAGATGTGCAGGTAGGTACTGGCGTTGTGAGCAGTTCTCAGCATCAGCTTGGCGGGGGGAATCGGTAGGTGGGACTTCGCTGCGCCATCAAACCAGGTCACCAACTGTCGTTGCTCGCCGCTGGGAAGCGTGCCCACGACCTTGAGTTCGACGAGTTCGGGATGATTCCGGGTCGGATCGTCGCCGATGAAACGAAAGCCGCTCTGGCGGGCGTGCGAGAGGAACGGGAAGGCCTCGCCGACTCCTGGTCGATCGATTCGATCCATGGTTGCGAACCTCGATCCATCGACCCAGAGCTCGAAGCACTCGAAGCCGGAGGCCATCGTCAACATCCAGCCATCCACGATCAGGGCGTCGCCCCGATCGTCCAGGTCGACACGGTCGAAGTAGCCTCGAAGTCGGGAGGCATGCTGGGACTGCATCTGAGGTGAGCTCGACGTCATGCTTGGTATCCTCGTTCCTACCCTCTTTCGCGTCGGCCCCGGCGCTCAGCCGCCCCGCATCCGGTCGCCAGACCGCGGTCCGGTCCCATCGGCCCGTCGACCCCACCCAGGTACGCCTCTCCACCGCTGCATCGGGGTCGGATGGTACCACCGAATCCGTTGTAGGATCGCCACCGCTGCGACCGCTTTCCCCTTTCGCGAAGATCGATGAGAATCACCCACGTCATCCACGCCTTTCCCCCCTTCTCCCGGGCGGGCTCGGAGAACTACTGCCTCGCCGTGGCGAAGCGCCAAGCGGCCGACCACGAGGTGCGGGTCTTTCATCGCATCGCCGACCCCGAGCGGCCAGAGTACGAAGTCACGGAAGGTGAGTGTGAAGGCCTCCCGGTGACCCGAATCAACCGCATCTTCAGCGATGCGCAAGGGTTCCGAGACACCTACGAGGCTCCGGCGCTGGCCGCGAAGTTCGGTGAGTTCCTCGACCGGGAGCAGCCGGATGTGGTGCACTTCCACCACATCACCTGTCTGTCGACCACCTGCGTGGCGGAAGCAAAACGTCGCGGGATCGCCGTCGTCTACACACTGCACGATTTCTGGCTCTTCTGTTCGCGAGGGCAGCTCTATCGGGAAGACCTCACCCTCTGCACCCGTCACACCCCCAAGGACTGCGTCCGGTGCATGGCGTACCACCTGCCGATCGAGGGCGGCGGTGAGCGAATCGCCTCACTACTGAACCGAGCCCGCGACCTCGAAGGTTCCTCCCTCCCTCGCGGGATGGCGCGTTGGCTCGGCACGCGCCCCTTCGGGAGAGAAGCCGAGGCGGTCGCCGCCATACGGCAGCGAGACCAAGACATCCTCGACATGTGCGCGTTGGTCGACCGGTTTCTCGCCCCGTCAGAGTTTCTGCGTCGTCAATACATCGAGTTCGGGATCCCACCGGAAAAAATCCTCTACTGGCCTTATGGCTTCGACCACACACCTTGGCCAGACCAGAAGGAGCGTCCGCCCGTGAGACTGCCGATTCGTTTCGGCTACATCGGAACCTGGATGCCTTCCAAGGGGGTCGACGTGCTGGTCCGCGCGTTCCGATCCCTGCCGCAGACTCAGGCGACTCTCGACCTGCACGGTTTTGCCGTCAACTACCACGGTATCGACGACTACGAAGAGACCCTGTTGCGACTGGCGGACGGAGCCGACAACATCCGCTTTCGCGGTGCCTTCGAGCCTCACCAACTCCTCGGGCTTCTCGCCAAGGTCGACGTGCTCGTCGTGCCTTCGGTCTGGTACGAGAACGCTCCCCTGACCATCCACGAAGCTTTCCTGGCGGGAATACCCGTCGTCACGTCGGACCACGGCGGTATGGCCGAACTCGTAACCGACGGAGTCTCGGGCTGGACCTTCCGACCGGGGGATCACGAGGATCTCGCCAGGGTCTTGCACCAGGTTCTTGCTGCCCCCGAAGAGATCAACCGTCGCGGCCGGTCCGTGCCCGCGGTGCGCACGGTGGAGGACGATGGTGACAGTCTGTTGGCCGAGTACCGGCGGCTGACCGCCTGATCTCCTCTACTGCACCGACTGGATCGCCAAGCCGGACGCCCCGACTCGGCCTCGGACCTTCACACCTTCGAACAGGTCCAGCAAGGCATCGCAGGTCTCGGCGATCGTCGGCGCCGGGCGAGTTCCGGTCGAGAGCGTCTCGTGCAGACCCGGCTCGAACGCCGCGCGAACCAGGACGCGGGCCAGGTCCTGAGGGTCCTTGAGCCGGAAGTGCAGTCCGCTCACACCATCCACGACCTTCTCGGCCATGCCTCCGATGCCGGTGCAGATGACCGGCCGGCCGTGGGCGAAAGCCTCCTGGATGACCAGGGGAGAGTTCTCCCACCAGATCGACGGAACCACGACCCAATCCACCTCTTCGATCAACCGCGGAATGTCCTCGACCTCGTAACGACCAGTCCAGCGAACGTTCGGGTACCGCTCCTGCTGAAAGCGATAGACCGCCTCCTGGAACGAATCGTCCTGGAATCGGAGGTTGCCTCCGAAGATCACCAACTGCATCTTCTCGCGCAGGTGTGGCTCGACCAAGCGGAAACCCTCGAGGAGGACCTGAATGCCCTTGTGAGGTGCCACCTGACCGAAGAAAGCGAACGAGCCCCGAACCTGTCCCTCCGACAGCGGGCGCAGCGGTGCCGAGCGAACCGAGGGCTGGCCGTTTTCGATCGTGCAGACTCTCTCGGCCGGAAGCCCCCAATCGATGAAGCGCTGCCGTAGAAACTCGCTCGGCGTGATGAACTGGTCGACGAGTTCGAAGGCCGATCGGACCCACAGTTCTCGCAGCAGGAACTGTCCCTGGGGTATTTCCGGGAAGCAACGATGGCACCGCGGGGCCGACGAGCGAGAGCAGAGGGACCCATCGAAGGTTCGAGCCATGTGCCCCCGGTTGTGGCACATGGCCAGATGCTCGTGCAGGGTCAAGACGATGGGTACGCTCCGCGAGTAGTTGCGAGCCGCCCGCACCAGGTCGAGACCGAGGTTGGTGAAGTGGTGGAAGTGGATGACCGTGGGGCCAAAGGCCTCGAGGAGTTGACCGAAGTCCTGCGCCACGTACCGAAGATCGTCACGGGTCATCATGAAGTCGTCGCAACGCCCGTGGAAGAGCACCTCTTGCCCCCCGGCGCCTACGGTGGAGAACGGCGAATCGAGATGAGGTGCGGGGCGGAGGCTGGAGGCCAGAAAGAGCGAGTCGATCCCACGATCGCGCAACTCACAGTGCTCTTGATAGGCCGCGATCTCACCCCCGCCGGGATGCTCCTCGGGGTGACCATGGCTGAGAATCAGCACCCGGGGCTCGGGATTACCCATGCGCCCTCCACTCGGGTTCGGCAATCAGATCCTCGATCACCCTGCCCCAGCTCTGGGTCTGTCGCCAGCAGTTGAAGAGTGTCACTCCCTGCCTCCATAGGGGAGTCTCTGCCTCGTGGGACCCTCGCTCGAGATGGAACAGACGAATCGAGGGTTCGACGAAACACTGGAGACCGTGACGATGCAGCCTCAGGCTGAGATCGGAGTCCTCGTAGTCCCCGACGATATAGCCCTCGTCCAACCCACCGCAGCGATGGTAGTCGAGCCGATCCACGAGGATGCAGGCGCCGGTCAGCGCTTGCACTCGAAATCCCTTCTCGGGGAGTACCGATACCGGTAACCCCTTCATCGGATGGTGGTTGATCCACAGACGCCCCCAGGGCTCGTGGTTGACGAAACTCATCCCCGCGTGCTGGATGGAAGAATCGGCATAGAGCAGCACCGGCGCCACCGCCCCGGCCTGGGGGCGACTCGAGAGAGCACGTTGCAGACCGGAAATCCAACCGGGGTGCGCCGGGAAGACATCGGAGTTGAGGAGGAGCAGGTACCGCCCCCGTGCTTGGCCGATTCCGAGGTTGTTGGCGGCCGCGTAGCCCAGGTTTCGGCCGCTGTAGACGACCGAAAAGGGCACGCCGAAAACCGCGTACCAATGCTGGCAGCGCTCGAAGATCGCATCGGCGAGCCGTGGATCGTCGAGGACGTAGATCCACTCCGTCTGCACGGCGTCGGGGTCGTTGGCCATCAGCGCCAGCTGGTGCCGCATGTAGTCGTAGCGTCCGTAGACCGGGATCACTGCGCTGACCTGCGGGCGAGGATGCCGAGTTCCGTACTGGCGGACCTCGATCTCGAGTTCGGGCCGCCGGCGGTGGGCCCACAGGCCCTCGATCGCAGGCCCGAGTTGACTCAGTCGCTCGGCGACATCCCAACGAACGGGCACCAGGCTCTGAGCCAGGGAGCGGACCTCCTCCTCGATCGGGATCGTCTCGTCGAAGTCCGGTTCCAACGGGATACTCTCCGACTGCCCTGACTCGAGCGCGATCTCTAGGCGCGTGCCCCTCGATCCGGAAAGGGATTCGACGCCCACGAAACACCGAAATCCCAGATCCGTGGGGTCGACCTCGCCCCAGTCCATCGCCGCGAAGTACTCGGCCGCGTCGGGTCGGGAATAGCGTACCGGACCGATCTCGAAAGGAGTCCGCTCTCCACTCGGAGTGGTAATCGACAGTTCGAGATCGCCACCACCGCTGTCTGCCAGCCACCCCGTGATGAGGAATCCGACTCCGTCCAGCCAACGGACCGAATCCAGACAACTCGCGACCGTGCGGGTCCCGGTGCGTAGAACGATGGACTGACTGGGCATCGACTAGGAGAACAGACCGCGGAACCAGCGAAGGGGACGGGTAGCCCGCCAGGAAAAGCTCGACTCGAGCAGCTCGACCTGCTGTCGCGCCAGTCGATCGGCCTCCCGAGCCATGTCTCGCTCGTGGGCAACCTCCACCAGTTCTCGCTGCGCCCTTTCGAGGTCGCCGCGAGTCTCGGCGGTGTCCAAGCGAGCCTGTTCGATCCTCTCGGTCGCCGTGGATGAAAGGGCCTGAGACTGCTCCAGCTGCTCGCGGTACCGGTTCAACTCGGTCTCGGTTTCCGACTGTTGACGGGCGGTCGCCTCCAATTCCTCGGCCAGCTCGCGCTTCTGCCGGAGGGTTACCTGCTGTTCCAGTTCGAGGCTTGCCAGCTTGCGGCGCGCCCGGTCGAGCTTGGCGTTCGCTTCCGCCCAGCGGGTGTTGGCGGCCGCGGTCTCGCCCTCCAGTCGCCGCGCCAGCGCCAGGGTTTCGGTGACCTTCTCGGAGAGCGCCAACTCGTCGGTGACCCGGGTGGCGACCTCACGAGCGATCTGCGCCAGATCGGGAGCCCGCGGGAAGGGTTCGAGCAACTGCTCTGGCACCTTGAGCTGGTCTTCGCCCCCTTCACCCCCTCCTCGTAGGGAAAGCGCCAGTAGGTTCCCCAGGTGTTCGATGTGACGATTGTTCTGTTCGATCCGGCGCGAAACGACCTCGTACCGCTCCTGATGGTGCTCGGTGGCCCACACCCAGCCATCCGAGAGAAGGAGCCTCTGGGCAACCTCGAGCTGCTCCCCGATTTCGTCCAGCGACCGAAACGCCGCCTCGTCTTCCGCCGTGCAGAGTGTCCGCATCGCCTCTTCTACCGCCAGCAACCAAGGGTGGTCGGTGCCCTCCCCAACGCTGGAGACGTGGTGCACGAGGTTGGGATCGAAGACCGCATCGAAAGCCGTCTTGAGTCGGCTGGACTCCGCCGACACGCTGAGCCGGCCGAGGGCACGTTGCAGCGTTTCTTCCCGCTCCTCGAGGAGATCCTCGAAACGGATCCAGGCTCGGCGCTTCCCCCGGGTCGCCTTCTCGCCCTCGAGGCAGTGGACCAGCCAGAGCAGGAGACTCCGGCTCCAGCTGATCCCGTCGCGAGCGCGCAAGGACCTCGCCACTGCCGCGGGGGACCGGAACACGTGAAGAAAGCCCACCTCGGTATCTTCGGCGGCCTTCTCCAACAGCTCATCCCACAAGGGGAGCAGCCGGCAGAGCCGTGGATCTTTGATCAGCCAAGAGCGTCGGTCGAGGAAATCCCGGTCGAGAATCAAGGCCAGGTTGTCTCGGGCCCGCTCGGCGGTTCGGCCCTCGAAGCAGTCGTCGGGCAGGGAGCGAGGATCACTCCAGGTCCGCCCGCAGGCCTCGAGCAGCCGATCGTGGAGATCGACGATCCGCTGGTCCTCGAAGTAGCCTCTCGGGTTCTCGGAACTGGGTGGCATCGGAGCCGAGCCGAAGTGAAACCCGAGTTCGGCCACCACCGAAGCCACGGCGGACGTCCCCGAGCGATGCATCCCGACCACCAGGACTGCCCGCTTGGAGGTCTCGCTCCGCTCGACCGCTCGACTCGACTCTTCTTCTTTCAGAACCTCTACCGTCATTGGCGCCCTGCAACCTCCCAATCGATCCCGAACCGAGAACGCAGCCGCCCCTCGGATGCTCGTGCAGATCCAACACTCGCTGGGTGGCGTGAGCATATCACCCGGCCTGGGCGCGTGATCTGGCAACAAGCACGCAATGTGGGACCAGCTGACGCCCTTCTCGGGCTCAACGTCCCGACCGCCAACCTCTCCCCACCGGAGCCTCCGGGCCGTCCCGGCAGGCCCGCCCTAGCGAGGATCCGAACCGGTCGGCGATGCAGTTCTCGATGACGAACCTACCGACGACTGCGGGCGAACCCGACGCTCGAAGACACGAACCAGACCGGCCGAAGAATGCCAGGTCTCCGACCATTCCCGGGACAGCGGTGGATCGACCTCACGGGGGAGACCGACCACGACGAGCCGAGGGGTCGGCACCGAAGCGAGGCGATCGACGATGTCGGCATCGAACCCCAGGTCCTGCTTCTCCCACACGGCCGGTCGGGAGCGAAAGACCAGAGGGAAATGCCAGTGGGTCTTGGGCTGATACGCGGCGAGGTCGACGCGGCGACCCGACCAGGTCAGTCGAGCCGCGGCATGAGCCAGCGGGCGCACCTTGTGCGCCACCGCCTGTCCCGGTCGGCCGAAGGGCGCCAGGTGGATCCCGGCAAACGCCTCGCCCTGCGGTAGGACCCGATCCGCCTCCTCGACTTCGCGATGCAGTTCGGCGACCGCCCGGTAGGTGGCAATCTGCAGCCCGAGGAGAGCGACCGTGGCCCCCGCCGCCAACGTCAGAGCCAGGATCGACGGCCCCGGCCGCCAGTCCTGGCTAGCAAGCCAGAGCAATAGGAACGGCAGGGACAGCAGCAGTAGTCGGTGCGACACGAAGGCGCCCGCCGTGGCGCCGTCCAGCGCGACGGCCTGGTTGGGCACGACTAGATAGAGAATCACCAGGAGGCACCAGACGACGAGGAAGCCATCGGTGGCCATTGCCTTTCGCGATTGCAGCCGAGCTGCCAGAGCGACCACCAACAGTCCGGCCAGCCCGACCGAAAGACCGAGCCCGACCAGCCTCTCCCCGGCCCGAAAGGAGGAGACGACATCCAGGGTCAGCAGATAGTTCCAACGGGCCTTCCAGCTGAACCACTCCAACTGGGCCGGCCCCTGGAGGTGACGGATCCAGAGAACACCGGCGGCCACCGGAAGAAACGACACCACGACCCGCATTGGCTCCGACAGCCGTCGGGTGCTCCGCGGGGCGCAGTAGAGGTCGTACAGACTCAGGGTGATGGTCGCCACGGCGGCCACCCCGGCGACGACGGGATGGAGCCACCACAGGACCACCCCCCAAACGGCGAGCCCGACACTCGCCCGCCGGCGCGGCCACCACCACCCCAGCATCGCCAGCAGCAGGCCGAACCCGAGGGAGAAGGCGTAGAAGCCGAGGGAGAACAGGTAGTTCAGGCTGAAGGGGAGGAAGACCAGCGCCCAGGCACGGCGGTGGGGCACGACCGACCCCACGAGAAAGCGGGCCGACGCCGCAAACAGGAGCACGTAGAGGGAAGCCAGGATCTGCTCCACGATCGCCGGCGCGAACAGGCTCAACAGCGCCGCCAACAGAAGGTGCAACGACCAGCTCGGGGTCGCGACTCCGGAAAACTGAAAGAACCCGTGCAGCCAACTGGACTCGTCGGTCAGAAGGTGGCGTAACGCCTGGGCCGAAGCGACGTGGGACGCCCCATCTTGGCTCGGGATGCTCGGGACCGACCAGATCAGGCCGACCTGCAGAGCGACCAGGAACCAGTACGTCAGAGTGCCCAGGGGCAGTCTACCGACTCCGGCCGACTCGGTTTCTGTGCGGTGGTCCACGAGACGAAGACTCTACCCCACCCGCCGTTGGCGATAGGATGCGCACCCGATGCCCCGCCTTCACCTCATCGAGATCGAAGACCAGCCCTGGTGCCCGTCCTTTCTGCGCAACGCGGTCACCGACTATCTCGCGTTCGTCGAGAATCTCAGCCCCGCCCCCTACCGAGAGTTCGTCGAGGACCTCGCCGAAGCCTTGGCCGCGACCGACGAGCCGCGGATCGTCGACCTCTGTTCCGGCGGTGGCGGCCCCTTACCAACCCTCTCGAGACTCTTGGCCGAGGCGGGGCAGCCCGTCACGGTTACCTTGACCGACCTCCATCCGAACCGGGATCGCTTTCGCAGACTCGTCTCGGAGTTCGACAACTTCTCGAGTCGCGACGAACCCGTGGACGCCCGCCAGGTACCCCGCGACCTGATCGGACTCCGGCTGCTCTGCGAGTCCTTCCACCACTTTCGCCCCCAAGATGCGCGGGCGATTCTCCAGGATGCGATCGACCAGGGTCAGCCTATCGCGCTGTTCGAATTGGTGGCCCGGACGCCAGGTTCAATCCTCGGTGTGCTCCTCTCGCCGCCCTTCGTGGTCCTCGGTGCCCTGTTCCTCCGCCCGTTCTCGTGGCGTCGAGTTCTGTTGAGCACCCTGATCCCCTTGATTCCGTTCCTCATCCTCTTCGATGGAATCGTGTCCTGCTTGCGGATCTACTCTCCCCGCGAACTCGACGGATTGATCGCCGGGACGCAGGGAGCGGAGCGCTACCGCTGGAAGGTCCAGCGTCGCCGGTTCGGCCTGGGACATACCACCACCTTGGTGGGCTACCCAGCCTCAGACTCGGCCGACGCCGCCTAGAGTGATCGCAAGAAGAGGTAGGTCGGGATCATCGCGGCGGCGAGGGAACCGAGCAACACCACCAGACCGATTGCTGCCTCCATCTCGAGCGACAAGGACCCGGAACCGACGAGGAGACCCAGGGCCACGATCGACTGAACTGCCCCCGCGATCGCCAGGGCCTTGCCCGCATACCGATTCGCTGGATACCAGATCTCCTTGCTCGACAACGTCTTGCGGGTCCGAAACCCGTAGAACAGATTCGGCTTGACGCGGCCACGAATCATCGGCACCGAGACGGCGATCAATAGCAATCCCGTAAACAGAAACGAACCGATGAGCATGAGTTCCATGGTGCGACCTCCCTACCTTGCCTACGAACCAGTGGGACCTCTATTCCCCTGCGCCTCGGCCCCGGAACTCGGGCACACCCGACCCAAGTGCCGTTCGCCGCGCGCCGCCGCGAGGACCATCTGCCGCTGACGAGTTCGAAACCTCTGCAGTTGCACCGGCGTCCAGGAATCGTGGCAGCGAGGACAGGTCACGCCCGGCTCGAAGAGGTCCGAAGCGCGATCCGCAGCGCTGACCGGCCAGCGACAGGCAAAACAGAGATCGTGGCTGCCAGGCTCGAGCCCGTGAGCCACCGCCACCCTTTGATCGAAGACGAAACACTCTCCCTGCCACCGGCTCTCTTCGGGCTCGACCTCCTCGAGATAGCGGAGGATCCCGCCCTGGAGGTGGTACACCTCCTCGAAACCGGCCGACCGCAGCAAGGCCGTAGCCTTCTCGCAGCGGATGCCGCCCGTGCAGAACATCGCCACCGGTGGTTTGCCCTCGAGTGCCGGCTGATCCTCGAGCCAGGCCGGAAAGTCACCGAAACTCTCGGTCTTGGGATCGATGGCTCCTTCGAAGGTCCCGATCACCGTTTCGTAGTCGTTGCGGGTGTCGATCAATACCACGCGAGGATCGTCCACCAGCGCGTTCCAGTCCCGAGGGGCCACGTAGGTGCCGGCCTGGGACCCAGGGTCGAGATCAGGACACCCCAGCGTGATGATCTCGCGCTTGAGCCGCACCCGCAGCCGATGGAACGGCGGCTCGTCGGCCCACGATTCCCGCGCCTCGAGCCCGGCGAAGCGGGGTTCGAGACAAAGCTCTGCGAGCATCGACCGGACATCCTCGGCCCGACCGGCCAGGGTCCCGTTGATCCCTTCGGCAGCGAGCAGAATCGTCCCCAGGAGGTCGCGTTCGGTGGCCGCTCGGCGCAGCCGCTGGCGAAGCTCCCGGCGGTCCGGCAGCGACACGAAACGGTAGAAGGTCGCGACCAGCACCTTCGACGGCCCGGGTCCTGAGGACGCCGTCATGGTTCCCCGCCGCGGACGACGCGAACCGTGGTGACCAGCTGTCCGCAATGCCGTTGGGCGTGCTCGGCCGCGTGCACGAGAAGCCCCAGGACCGTCGATGGAAGTCGCTTGGCTCCGACGCCACGGGGTTCGAGGAGGACCTCGGGTGCGACCCGCGTCAGGTCGTCGACCAGAGCCTCGAGCGTGGCGACCGTCTCCTCGACGAGACCGTCGAGCGGGATCTCGTCAGGCATCTTCTCCAGCGCCAACCGCGCCCGCTGTTCGACGGTCAACTCCCGGTCCCGGGCATAGGCGAACAGACGCTCGCTACTGCCCGCCAGGTGGAGGAGGTGGAAGGCCACCGGAGCCACGCCACCCGGACGAGCCCGCAGGGTCACCGGGTCCAACGACCGGGACACCCGACGGATCTCATCGGCCGTCTCCAGCAAGGCGTGAGCGACTGGCTGGAGGAGGGGAGGCACGTCGGCGACCGGTCCCGACAACCACCGGGGAGGGGTCACGGCACAGCCTCCGTCGGGACGTCGATCAACTGCACCTTCCCTCCAACCACGGGGAAGATGTAGTCCGTCCGGCGCTGAATGCGTACCACCTGTCCCGAGGCATCCAGCTCGAATCGAAAGGGATCGCCATCCGGCATCCTGAAGTCGGTCTCACCCCGCGACTCGAGGGGGGTGAGATTGTCCCGGGGATCGTCGAGCGGCGGGTAGTTGTACTCGTAGACCACGAGACCCGTGCGCAGAGAGAGGACGCGGTACTGCCATTCCCACGGGTCGCTGTAGAGCCCGTAGTAGCGCTCCCAGGTGGCGGGCGGTACCACCGCCTCCACCGCCGGAGCTGCCAGCGCCTCCGCGAACAGGTCGAGTGCGCGATAGGTGAACGGGTAGGGACTGGCGTCGTCGGCGTTCGTCATCGCGACCACCGCGAGGTTCTCGTCGGGAGACAGCAGGAGGTGAGAACGGTGTCCTCCGATCCAGCCGCCGTGCGAGACCAGAGTCTTGCCCTCCCGGCGACTGATCCCGAACCCCAACCCTCGGCCTCCCGAGAAGCTCGGGTAGACGTGATGTGGCCGGCGCATCTCTCGCAGGGTCGAAGCGCCGAGCGGCTGGTGCGGGCCGGCTGGCTCGTCGCTGAGCAGAAACCGCGCGAACTGCGCCAGGTCTCGGACCGTCGAGACGACGTTGCCCATCGCGGCCAGCCCCCCGGTGTCGTAGTAGGTGTGCTGCCCGCGCGAGCCGTCGGCTCGACGCCGGAAGTAGGGAGTGGCGAGCTTACCCAGCAGGTCTTGGCTGGGAGCCGCACTCGTCCCCACCAACCCCAGGGGAACTGCGATCTCGTCCCGAACGAACTCCGCGTAGCTCATACCCGACACCGCCTCGACGATCGCTCCGAGAGCGCCCATGCCCAGGTTCGAGTAGTGGTACTTCTCCCCCGGCGGATGGGTCAGCGCTTGGTCCGCAGCGGCTGATTCGAACTGCGACCAGGGCGGGAACTCGTGCGTCGTCCAGTAGGGGAACGCTCCCTCGCGGGGAAGTCCGGCGGTATGGGTCAGCAGGTGCCGAACCGTGATCGACGTATCGGGGAAGGGATTTGCGGGACGAAACTCGGGAAGGTACTGCGTGACCGGCGCGTCGAGGTCGAGGGCTCCGCGATCTCGCAGGATCATCACCGCGGTGGCCGTGAAAATCTTCGAGACCGAGCCCAGCCGATACGGCGTCTCGATCGTCGCCGGAGTCCCCTGGTCCAGATCTGCACGACCCCAGGCTCCCGACCACACCACCTGGTCGTCCGCGACCACGGCCAGAGCCAGACTGGGTACCCCGTGGTAGGCCAGCTGCTCCTCGACCCAGAGGTCGAACAGGGTCGCCGCATCAGCGACCGCTGGGGTTGCAGCGATCGACGGCGTCGGCTCGGTCGCACCCCCGGCCACCGCAGCCAGGAGACAGACGAGACAAACGAAACCAAGAACTCTCGAACCGCAGGCCGGGGCCCAGTGTCTTCTGGAGGCGCTGCCAGCGGGTGGTTCGAGGGTGTCGGGTCGAGTCTCGGGTCGCAGTCCTAGCATCGGGCGATCGTATCTCGCCCGACCCAGTTCCGGAACGCCTCTTCGCGTGCGCCGCGCCAGCCACTATCATCCGATCATGCAACTGCAGACGGTCGACTGGGGCGTGGTCGCGCTCTTTCTCCTGATCAATCTCGCCATCGGTATCGCCCTCTCCCGACGAGCGGGACGAAGCGTCGACGAGTACTTCCTGGCCGGGCGGGGGATGCCGTGGTGGCTCCTCGGCATCTCGATGGTGGCCACGACGTTCTCGGCCGACACTCCCAATCTCGTGACCGACATCGTGCGTCGCGACGGCGTGGCCGGCAACTGGGTCTGGTGGGCCCTCCTGCTCACCGGCATGCTCACCACCTTCGTCTACGCCCGACTGTGGAGCCGTTCGGGCATCGACACCGACGTCGGTTTCTACGAGCTCCGCTACTCCGGACGTCTGGCCTCCTTCCTCCGCGGCTTCCGGGCGGTATATCTCGGCGCCTTCTTCAACATCATGATCATGGCCAGTGTGACCCTAGCCGCGATCAAGATCAGCGGAGTGTTGCTCGGCCTCGATCCCTGGACGACCGTCCTCGTGGCCGGATCGGTTACGGTGGTCTACTCCATGCTGGGGGGCCTGACCGGAATCCTGATCACCGACCTGATCCTCTTCGCCACCGCGATGATCGGATCCCTCGCCGCCGCCTACCACGCCCTCGCCCACCCAGAGGTTGGTGGCCTCAGCGGCCTGCTGGAACACGGTGCGGTAGCCTCGCGCACGGCCCTGCTGCCTGATCTCGGTCAACCCGAGCTGTTTGTACCGCTTCTGGTCATTCCCCTCGCCGTACAGTGGTGGAGTGTCTGGTACCCCGGTTCTGAACCGGGCGGAGGAGGCTACGTGGCGCAACGGATGCTCGCAGCCCGCAGCGAGCGCCACGCCCAGGGGGCGAGCCTGCTGTTCAACGCCGCCCACTACGCCCTCCGACCCTGGCCGTGGATCCTGGTCGCTCTCGCCTCACTGATCGTCTACCCAGACCTCGAAGCCTTGCGCCGCGCCTTTCCCGGCGTCGAGTCGGCGGTCGTCTCACACGACCTGGCGTACGCCGCCATGTTGACGTTTCTCCCCACGGGCCTGCTCGGACTCGTGGTGGCATCTCTCGTCGCCGCGTTCATGTCGACGCTCTCCACCCACCTCAATTGGGGAGCGTCGTACCTGGTCCACGACCTGTACCGTCGCTTCTGGCGGCCGCAGGCCAGCGATCGCGAACTGGTACGCGCGGGGCGGATCACGACCGTGCTCCTGATGATGGGAGCTGGCCTCGTCGCCCTGGCCTTGAGCAACGCCCTCCAGGCCTTCCAGATTCTGCTCCAGATCGGCGCCGGCACCGGACTGCTCTTCATGCTCCGCTGGTTCTGGTGGCGTATCAACGCGGTGAGCGAACTCGCGGCGATGGTGGTCTCCTTCTGCCTCGCGGTGTACTTCGAACTGTTCGGAGGCACCCTGTTTGGCCTGGCCACGCTCCCCTGGCAGCGCCTCGTCTGCGGCGTGGTTCTGACCACCATCGCCTGGGTCGGAGCAACCCTGCTCACACCACCGACGGCGGAGACTACCCTGCGCTCCTTCTACCGACACCTACGGCCGGCCGGCCCCGGCTGGGACGCAGTCAAACGCCGAGCCCGGGCCGAAGGGAAACCACTACCCCAGTCTGCCGATCATCTGGCCCTGGGCCTGCTGTGCATGCTGCTGGGAACGCTCGCCATCTACAGTGCCCTGTTCACCACGGGACTTCTGATCTACGGCCGAGTCGGCGCCGCCATCGCTCTGGGTTCGCTCGGCCTGGGGTGTGGTCTCGTCTTGAAGCGAACCTGGTCCCGCTTGTAGAGCCGCCCGCACCCGACGGCGGAGTCCCCGGTCGCTGGAGCGAGCAGGTAGCATTCGCGGCACCATGAAAGTACCTTTCCTTATCGTTTCTCTCTCTCTCGTCGCCTTCTCTCCCAGTGCGTTCGCCCAGGCGTCCAGTTCTTCCGCCCAGCTCTGGCAAGACTGGACCGAGGACCGATTCGTCTCGACTCCCGCACCCTGCTTCGGCCCCGACGAGCTGAACGATTCACTCGAGTCGCTGGTCTCTCGCTACCCCACCGGGCTGAGCATCGAAGAGGTCGGCAGCTCGGTCCAGGGACGACCGATCCACTTGATGAGCCTCGGCCGGGGAGACCGCGAGGTCCTGCTCTGGTCGCAGATGCACGGCGACGAGCCGTCCGCGACTCCGGCGCTGCTCGACATCGCGGACTACCTACTGTCCCATCGATCGGAACCGTGGATCGACCACCTGCTCGGCGAACTCACGCTCCGCCTGGTGCCGATGCTGAACCCCGACGCGGCCGCGAGCTATCGACGACGCAACGCCCAGGCCATCGACGTCAACCGCGATGCCCTCAATCTCGCCACCCCCGAAGGGCGATTGTTGAAGCGCCTGCGAGACCGCTACCAACCGATCCTCGGCTTCAACCTCCACGATCAGAACCGGCGGCGCACGGTAGGGGATACCGGGATCCCCGCCTCGAACGCGCTCCTGGCCGTCAGCGGCGACGAGGCCAACACACTCACTCCGGAACGACAGTTGGCACGACGGGTGTGTACGGCGATCGCCGAGGCGCTACGGCCTCACCGTCCCGGCGGCATGGCGCGCTACGACGAGACCTTCAGCCCGCGCTCCTTTGGAGACAACATCACGGCCTGGGGGACGCCCGTGGTGCTCATCGAAAGCGGCTCCGTCCTGTCTGGCACCCCCTTCGACGACCTCACACGCCTGAACTTCGTCGGCATCCTCAGCGCCTTGGATGCGCTCGCCACCGGACGGGTTCACGACCTCGACCCCGGCGTCTACGAGGCGCTGCCCGACAACAACCTGGGACCTTGGACCGACGTCCTCCTCCGCGGAGGCCTGGTCTGGCAGCCAGGAGTGGATCGAGCCTATCGCGCCGATCTGGGATTCGACCGACTTCTTACGGACCAACAACTCGCCGGCTGCTCCCCGGGGACTCCGGCACCGTCGAGAATCAGCGAGGTCGGTGATGCCCGGGAACGAGTCGCCGGCATCGTCGTCGACACCCGCGGCCAGATCGTGGTACCCCTCTGGTCGGCGGTTGCCGAGGGTTGGAAGGCACGACGCTGGTTCGCAGAGCTCGAGACCCGGCGTCGGCTCTTGCACAGTGGGCTGGGGCACATCGATTGGATCGTCCCCCCCTCGAAGCACGCCCGCGCCGAAGCCTGGCTGCAGACCCAGCGCGCCGAGGACCCTGCCGACTGGCCGCGCGTCCAGGTCACCAGCCGGGCGCCGAGGCCAGACCTCCCCCGGCTGCGGCCCCTGCCCACCCCAGGCGACCTGCCAGACGATGCCAGGCTCCTGTCGCGGGTACTGGCCCTGGTGGATACCACGACGGCCGCCCGCCTGGAGAAGCACAACTCCCTGGCCATGCTCTTTGCTGAAACCGGCGACGGCAGTGCTGCCTCGCTCCACCCGGGTGCTCCCGCCTCGTTTCTCCTCCTCGACCCGGGAGGGGAACCGACCGAGACCGGCCCCCTTCTGACACCGATGCGGCTCGAGGAGGTGTGGATCGACGGGCGTCGTTGGCCAGGAACGGAGCGTGGCGAGTGAATCTGGGACGCCGTCTGCCAATCCTCTCGGTCCTGCTTCTCGCCGGCCTTCTCTCCTCGGGCGGTGGCGCTCGCGCGACCGATACCTTGACGCCGGAACAGCGTCGCTGGGTCGACGAGACCCTCGCTTCGCTCAGTCTGGCGCAGCGAGCGGCGCAACTCCTCATGGTCCGGGTACCGGCCGGAGTCCACCACGCCGAAGCCCCGGCTCTCGAGCCGCTGCTGCACGACGTAGTTGAACTTGGCGTCGG
Organism: Thermoanaerobaculia bacterium; assembly: GCA_030429235.1. Lineage (GTDB taxonomy): Bacteria > Acidobacteriota > Thermoanaerobaculia > Multivoradales > JAIOJS01 > JAIOJS01. The sequence continues at coordinate 211,971 of JAUIDB010000003.1, forward strand.
AGGCGTGGTCACCTTCCGCACCGAGCGCGACGCACTTCCCTGGCTCCTCAACGACCTACAAAGCGCCGCCGCCTTGCCGCTCCTGGTCGCCTCGGACTTCGAACGGGGCGCTTCGTTTCGGTTGCGCAGCGGCAGCGTCGCTGTCCCCTGGGCAATGGCCATCGGCGCGACGAGAGATCCCGAGGGCGCTCGCTGGATCGGAGAACTCACCGCTCGGGAAGCCCGTGCGCTGGGAGTGCACTGGGTTTTCGCACCGGTCGTCGACGTCAGCAACAACCCCGAGAACCCGGTCATCAACCTCAGATCGTTCGGCGAGGACCCGGCTCTCGTTTCCGCCCTGGCCACGGCCTTCGTCGAAGGCGCTCGCCGAGGCGGCGTGCTGACCTCCGCCAAGCACTTTCCCGGACACGGCGACACTGCGACCGACTCACACCTCGACCTACCCCGCATCGAGGCCGAGCGCAGCCGGCTGGATTCGACCGAGCTCGCTCCCTTTCGCGCCGCGATCGAGGCGGGAGTCGACTCCGTCATGCTGGGGCACCTGAGTGTCCCCGCTCTCGACGGGTCGGGGACCCCGGCCACTCTGTCGTCCCCCATCGCCCGCGAACTCCTACGCCAGGATCTGGGCTTCGAGGGTCTGATCGTGACGGACGGCCTCGAGATGCGGGGACTCGATGGGTACGGATCGACCGACGTTCTCCGCCGAGCCGTCGCGGCCGGAGCGGAGGTCCTGCTGCTACCTCGCGACGCCCGCGTTGCGGTCGATACCCTGGTGCGAAGTGTCGAGGAGGGGGTCCTGTCGGCCGAACTCATCACCTCGGCCGCCCGTCACGTGCTCGAGACCAAGGCCCGCCTCTCGCTCCACGAGTCGCGCCGCGTCGACCCGGCGCTGGCTCGGGAGGTACTTGGGCACCCTCGCGACGAAGGTCGAGCCACCGAACTCGCCCAGCGGGCAGTGACCCTGGTCAGGAACCAGCGCCACGTGGTGCCTCTGCGGGTCGAGGACTCGCCCCGAATCCTGCACCTCGCCCTCGCGGGCAGCGGATCGACCGTACAGCAGGAACTGGCGCAGCGTTACATCACCACCGAAACGGTGCGCATCGACGACGAGATCGATGCGCGCCGTCTCGATGAACTCGTCGCACGGAGTCGGGACTTTACCCACGTCCTGGTCTCCGCCTTCACCAGATTCGGTACCCACGGTGCCCCAGCTCTGTCGTCCGCTGAACGAGCCCTGCTGCGACGTCTCTCCGAGGGAGAAACGCCCTTGATCCTGGTGGCCTATCGCAACCCCTACCTCCTGGTGGAGGTTCCCGAGGTCGCGGTCTACCTCACTCCTTTCGGTCCGGACGACACCAGCCAGCGAGCGGTGGTCGCGGCGCTGTTGGGTGAACGTGCGATCGAAGGCCGGCTACCGATCACCTTGCCGGGGATTGCCGAGGTCGGGAGCGGGCTCCAACTGCCAGCCCTCGAGCAGGGGCTTTCGGTCGCGGAACCGATCGACCTCGGCCTGGCCCGTTCTGCCTTCGAGCCGGTCGAGAGAGCCCTCGACGATTTCGTCGCCGCGCGCGCCTTCCCCGGAGGCGTGCTCGCGGTCGGCTACCGCGGCCAACTCGTCCACCTGTACCCGTTCGGCAAACTGTCCTACGACGAAGAGTCCGCCGCGGTCACCGCCGACACTCGCTACGACCTCGCCAGCCTCACCAAGGTCGTGGTCACGACGACTCTGGCCATGCAGATGGTCGATGAAGGGCGGCTCGATCTCGACGCCCCGATCGCGCGGTACCTCCCCCGCTTCCAGGGACCGCAGAAGGAGCAGGTCACGGCCCGTCACCTGCTGACCCACTCCTCGGGGCTCGATTGGTGGGCTCCTCTCCACCTGGAACTCCAGGGCCGGCGGGCGTACGTGGAACGAATCCAAGCCATGGATCTCGTCTACGAACCGGGAACCGCAATGCGCTACAGCGACCTTGGGATCGTTCTCCTCGGGGAGATCTTGGAACGGATCGCCGGCCAGAGTCTCGACGAGCTGGCCAACGAGCGGATCTTCAGTCCGCTGGGCATGGAACGCACCGGCTTCCGACCGGCCCGCCGCGAGTGGGAGTCGATCGCTCCTACCGAGCTGGATCCTTGGCGCCAGCGGGTACTCCAGGGCGAAGTGCACGACGAGAACGCTTTCGCCCTCGGCGGCGTCGCGCCCCACGCCGGTCTCTTCGGAACCGCTCCAGATCTCGCACGCTTCGCCCAGATGCTTCTCTACCGCGGCGTGTGGCAGCATCGACGTCTCGTGGCGCCGGCGACAGTCGATCTCTTCACCCGAGACGCCCAGCTGCCGCGCGGCTCGCGCCGAGCTCTCGGTTGGGATACGCGGTCCCCAGAGGGTTCCTCCGCCGGCAGTCTCTTCTCCTTCCGCTCCTTTGGGCACACCGGATTCACCGGCACGTCGGTCTGGATCGATCCCGCCCGAGAGCTCTTTGTCATCCTGCTCACCAATCGGGTGCACCCCAGTCGAGAGAACCGGCAGATCCGGGACGTCCGTCCGCGGATCGCCGACCTGGTGGTGCGAGCGATCGCCCCCCTGGCGGAACCACCCGAGCCCCCCCGCGAACCGGTCATGGTTGGCCTCGACCGCATCGACCGCGGCGAGGAGCACGGCCTGGCGGGCAAGCGGCTCGGAGTCGTGGTGCACGCCGCTTCCGTAACCCTCGACGGCAAGCACGCGATCGACGCTCTACGCGAGGCGTCGCTCGACGTCGTTCGCATTCTCACTCCCGAACACGGGCTGGCGAGTCGAGCCGCGGCCGGAGAGGCGGTCGCTGACTCGGTCGACCCTCGCCGAGGAATTCCGGTGGTCAGTCTCTACGGATCCAAGACGCGCCCGACTCCCGAGGATCTGGCCGATCTGGACGCACTCGTCTTCGACCTGCAGGGAGCGGGGGTTCGGTTCTACACCTACGTCAGCACCATGATCGAGTGTCTCGAGGCCGCCGCCGAGGCCGGCCTCGAGTTCGTCGTCCTCGACCGCCCCAACCCGCTGGGAGGCGAACTCGTGGCCGGACCGGTCAGTGCTTCTCGCGACCAGGTACCGAGCAGCTTTGTCAACCGAGCGCCCGGGCCCTTGATCCACGGGCTCACCCTGGGAGAGATGGCGCGCCTGGTGAACGCAGCCCTGCCGCGCCCCGCCACTCTGACCGTGGTGCCGATGGAGGGATGGCAGCGCTCGATGACCTGGGCCGACACCGGGCGCCGCTGGACCTCGCCATCGCCCAACCTCCGGTCGGCGGGCGCTGCGCTGGCCTACCCCGGAATCGCGCTCCTCGAGGCGACCAACCTCTCCGAGGGGCGCGGCACCCACCAGCCGTTCCTGCTGTTCGGAGCGCCGTGGCTCGAGGGCACCGAGCTACCGGGAGCGAGCCACGGTTTCGAGTTGCGACCGACCCGCTTCGTCCCCCGTCGCGGGCTGGGTGCCTCGCATCCGAAACACCGCGACGAGACCTGTTTCGGCTACGAGGTCATTCCTGGAGACCCCAGGGAGGTTGAGCCCTGGGCCTTGGGTGTGGACCTGCTCCATCGACTGCATCGCCAACCAGGATTCGCCTGGAATCGAGAGGGCGGTCTCGACTGGTTGCTGGGCAGTCCCGAGCTCGGTACTGCGCTCGAGCGCGGAGTACCGTTGGCGGAGATCCTCGCCGCAGATCGTCCGGCCGCAGAAGCCTGGCGGCAGACCCGGCGTCCGTTCCTACTCTACGACTGAGACCTCCGCCCGACTGAGACCTCCGCCCGACGCTGGAGCTTAGTCTCGAGCCGCTTGCCGACGTTCGTCGAGCACCGGCCAGGTCGCCGCCGCCCACTCTTCGCCCATCAACAGCCCCGCCGTCGCCAGATAGAGATCGACTTCCTGCTCCGAGAAGGCCGTACTCTGAGACTCGGCGACTCCCCGCACCGACTCGACCGTCGGCGCCTGAACGTCAGCATCGTCTTCGATCGTCCCGTCCTGGTGCGGGATACCCCACGCATCGAGAAAGGCCGCCAACATCTCCTTCCGCTCGTGAGTGAAGAAGAGCATGAGCGCCATCTCGAAGATCTGCTCGTACTCGGGGGTGTTGAGGCGTGTGGCCAGAAGCCCGGCCTTCTTTTCGGCTGGAGCCTGGCGCAGCTTCTGCGGCCGATAGGAGAGACTGCGGGCCAGTTCGGAGATCGCCACCTGCCGCGAGTCGGCCTCCGCATGGCGCCAGAAGGCGGCGAGGATCGGGCGGCGGAGGTCACCGGCCAGCTGCTTGATGATGCTTCGTGCGGTCCACATGGCTGCGGGTTCTACCACTTTTGACCGTCTCGATCCAGTCGCGACCGCGTCAGCGCCCTCCCACCAGGAGTCGGCCTAGAAAAAAAGGAGCCCCCACCGAGCCGGGCCGGCGGGGGCCGAGGAACCACACCCTTTCTCCAGTCGTGCTCATCGGCTAGCCGAGAACACATGGAAACTCACCCAACCTCCTAGTCAAAACATCCCACGAAACTCATCCTTCTCCATGGTTTCCATCTCTTGGACCGGTCGGTTCGAAGCCACGAACCCAACCTGCCCAGGGGTACTTCTACCTAGGAGTGAGAAAAGGGGGCAAAACGTTTCACTCGGCATGGTCGCGATCCGGCGGCGACCAGAACGCGGCAAATCTTGGCCGCAGACCGAACCGTCGTCAGCCCTGGTTCGGCGAAGTACAGAGGACTCGCAGCTGACGACGCACCATGCGGTGTTCCGCCAGGGAGAGATCCCGCAGCGCCTCGAACGCTTCGGCGTCCTCGATCCAGCGGTGACCTACCGTGGTACGCCGCACGAGATCGACGCGACCCGGTCCCGGAGAGGCCGCCATCTGCTCCACGCTGCCGACGAGCGTCGTCGTCTGCCGCTCGTTCTTGGGATCACTGACGCAGCCAGCCTCCAGAGGACCACTCCAGCGAAGCTCCAAGGTACCGACGCGGGCCGCCGTCGGCAGCGGTGTCTCTTCGGCCACGAGTTCCCGCGGTTCGGGCAACCAGCGAATCTCTGGCGGAGCCACAGGGGAACCCTCGGGAATCCGCAGTTTTGAGACGAGAATCAGGGTCGGCGCGCCGCGGTCGGTTCGCTTCCGCCATTCGGGCCCGATCAGTTCAACCGGTCCGAGCAAGCGGTTGACCAGTCGGCGCGCCAGGTCGTTGGCCTCGGTGATCTGGGTGACCTCGAGCTCCTCCTGCAGCCGAGAAGCGGTGCCACCGATGTACTCGAGTGACAGGCTGCCCTGCCGATCGTCCGCCAGCGTCACGTGCAGCCGCAGGCCTTCGGCCGCCGGGGTGATCGGCGCTTCGATCAGCTCTCCACCGTCCCCTTGCACCAGCAGGAGCTTCTGCCCCTGGACTCCAGAGTTCAACCAACCCGCTCCACCGCGCCGCTGCGTGCCGTCGAGAATCAACCACCCGTCGACGATCGGCGCCGTGGGGGGCGGATTCTCCAGCGAGTCCAGCCGGACCGCGGCGACCAGATGATTGAACTGGAACGGAGTAGGAAACTCGGGATCGACGCGGCGGTCACGTCCGAGCAGGGCCAAGGCGGGATAGGCCTCGATTCCCGCCTCACGCAACAGATCGATGAGGAGCAGGGTCTTGTCCTTGCAATCTCCCCAGCGTCGTTCCCAAACCTCGGCCGGAGTCGAGGGGATCCAGCCTCCGACTCCGATCTGCACCGCTACGTACCGCACATCGCGCTGCACCAGTTCGGCGATCGCCTCCAGGGCTTGATCGGGACCGAGATCGGCCGCCGCCGACCGGGCCGCCGCGCGTACTTCCGGTGCCGCGCGAGGAAGGTCGTCGAGCAGGGCTCGGTACCACCCTGCCACCTCGGTCCAACTCGCCTCGGGTCCCCAGGCGTAGTGCAGGTCCAGGGATCGAGCCAACGGTCCTGCCTCCTCCGCGACCTCGACATCGTGGCCCTCGACGCGGACCCGACCCGAAACTTCGGACACCGAGAGACCGAGATCGGCGCCGCTGAGTTTCCACCGAAGCCCCTCTCCCTGGATCTCGACCTGCAGTCGCCGAAGCGTGTCACCCGGAGCGGGCGCCAGCGCCAGCCGCCCTCCCGGAAACACCGGAGTACCCCGTACCTCGTAGGTCGCTTCGATATACGAACCCTCGACCGCTTCCGGACAGCTCAGGACCAGAAAACGAGCCGAGTCGGCGAGAGACTCGCCCGGCCAGTCCACGACGTCCCGATCCCGGCGGCGAACCTTCTGGCGCTTGCCCGCCGTCACACACCAACCCTCGGCCGAGACGAGTTGGCGGTCGTAGTCGAGGAGGACGACCACCGTCGCTTCCTCGTGCGCTTCCTCGTCGGGTCCCGGTCGTACGATGGTGCGGACACGCTCGGTGCGTTCCGCGCCCGAAACGCTGATCGAAACCTCTCGTTCGATCTCCGCCGACCATCCAGACTCTGCCGCCAAGCTGAGGCCCAGAAGAAACACCCCAGCGAGATAGACCCGACCCATCGAGCGGCGCGGTCCGTTCCACCTCTGCGGATCTGCCGGAAAGATCAACGTCGGCTACTCCAGAAACAATACGAGGGGGCGAGCATCATGGTCCGCCGCAGCTTGGTAGAGAGCCCGCACCTCGCCGTACGGGGGACCCGGATTGAACACCGGTCCTTCCAGACGCAGGCTGCGGCGATAGGTCAGCCGATGCTCCGCGGCATCGACCTCGACCAGCGCCTCGAAGCGCCCGGCCCCATTGTCCAGTCCGGCCGCCTGCGGTGCCTGCGTCACCACCCATCCCGGTGGCCAAGAGAGTTCGAGTTCGATCTCGTCGAGATCGCGCCAGGGCAGCGCCACAGGCGTCAGTCGGCGTGCTTCGCTCAAGGTGAACGGCGAGGCCACGGGGCCCAGGGGGGCGGCGACGGGCCAGGTGACCTGGTCTCCAAAGACCTCTTCCTCGCGCGACTGCATCTCCCACCGAACCGTCGTGGTGTTGGCCTCCATGTCGTCCTCGACCGATACCTGGGAGATCTCGACCGCCGGCAGCGCCTCTTCCAGCCACTCGCTCCACTGCTCGTGGGGCTCGCTGTCCGCATCGAGATCTCGCTCGGCCCAGGCATGATGGCCACTGAGGTGCAGTTGGCCGTTTCCAGCCACGACACCTTCCTCGTCGACGGCGAGCTCGAGCGTCGCCTGGCGCCGATTCGCCTCGGCTGGCGTGGCCTCGATGATGATGACCTCGGGCTTTTTCTTGTCGTAGGCCACGGCGGTCTGCCCCTGGTAGTAGGGCGACAGATGGCCGGTCGGCAGGTCGCGATCCACCGGGTCGAGCCAGATCTCCTCGCCATCGAGCTGCGTTCGCACCAGAGCCCGGGTGAACCAGTAGGGATTGGCGATGTTCGTATCGGCTCGGCCGAAACGGAGATCGCTGGCCCACACCAACCGAGCGTCGAAGCCGCTCTGGTCGAGCATTCCCTGCAGAATCAACGCCTTCGAGAGACCCGTGCCCCAGCCGCGCTGGATCACATCTCCGAGTTCCACACCCTCCTTCTCGCCCGGAACCACACCCCAGGGCCCCCGCGTCTCGATCTCGTCCCGCACGTGCGTGTGGAGGGCGGCGATCTGCTGACGTTTCGAGCCTGCCCCCGCTACCAGAGACTGCGCCAGCGACTTGATGGGCCGTTTACCTCCCTGCAGTTCGTCGTACCAGCCCGAGACGAGATAGGCAGTGGACCCCCAGTCCTGGAACAGCTCGAGACGGTCGCCGCCGATACTGACGGCGTGCGGAACCAACAGGAAGCGGCTACTCAGGTCCTCCCTGGGCAGGCTAAACGGCTCGTCGGGAAGTGCCGGCACATCGTGGGCCCAGACCGACAAGAGTGAGTCGCGCCCCTCCTTGCCCGTCGAACTCTGGATCTGAAGGCCGCCCATCTGGACGGCCCACGGAGCCACCGCCAGGTTCCGTGGGATGAGGTATTCGACCCTTGATTCCAGGGTATGGACGTCCGAAGCGAAGTACCAGGGGTCCGGGTCGACGAAGCTGTCCCAGTAGAGGGTGTACCGGTAGTCGAGGATGGCCCCGGGTTCGACGGCGGGAAAAACCGCCCGCGTCGAACCGATTCGGTTCCGGCGGGACACCTCGCTCTCGAAGAGGGCATCCTCTCCGATCTCGACGACGTCGCCGTCGGGCAGAACCGTCCGTCCCTTGAAGTTGCGCAGTCGGTAGTCCCGACTGTGGGGGATCTCGACCTCGCCAAACTGCTCGGCGCCCTGTGGCGTAAGCACCTTGATCCGGACCTCTAGATCGAGTCGAGAGCTCACCTCTTGGGGATACTCCATCAGCTCGATCTTGGCGCGCTGGAAGATCACGACCGCCGCCGCGTTGGGCACGCCTGGGACCGCGTCGAACGCCCGCTCGGCCGGTGTGATTTCGGCGAAGTCGGCCGCCGGCACCGTCGTGGCCCAGAGAGCGTAGAAGAACCAGAACAGGGAGAAACGCGCGCGGCCGGGAGCCTTGTGAGAGAGCATGAAAGGAACCCCTTTTCAGGATGGGAGCTGACGTCGGAAGAGCGCCGACACCCACTCGGAAACGTGCGTTCTTCTTCGACCGGGCGACAGTCTATCGCGTTGCCGACCGCCGCTGCGACTTGGCGCCCCCAACTAGCCTCTTTCTCAACCCTGGTTCGCGTCGGCGATAGGATCTCTCCCATGCACGTCCGCAACCCGTTCCCTCTCCCCCGATCTCTGCCCCTCGAGCGACACCGGTCCACCGCAACTGCGCTGTGCGTCGCGTTGTTCCTGCTGCTTCCCGGGGGCCGGCTTGCGGCCCAGGAGGCACCCCGACATTGGCTGTTCGTCGGAAACAGCCTAGTGCAGGTCCACGAGGTCCAAAATCTCGTGGCCGGGTTCGCACCCCGAGACCGGCCCATCGAGGCCGAGCGAGTCACGCTCGGCGGAGCCACCTTGAAGAGTCACCTCGAGCGTTCCGACCCCGGGGCTCCGCTCACCCGGTTGGAGGCTCGAAGGTGGGAGGTCGTCGTGCTCCAACCCAACGGCAAGTTGGCCATGACCGAGCGACCGGCTGGACTCGAACCCTACGCTTTGCGACCGGCGCGGACTCTGGTCGAAGCGGCCCGCCGTCGCGGCGCCCGGCCGATCCTCATGATGACCTGGACCTACCGCGGACGCGAACACAACCGCCCCGGACTTCGCCGCAACTACGCGCGACTGGCCGAGGAGTTGCGCGTTCCCGTAGCGCCGGTCGGAGACGCGTTCGCGCTGGCCGAGGAAAGGCACCCCGAAATCGAACTCCTGCAGTCCGATGGTATCCACGCCGCCCCCGGCGGGGCCTACCTGGCGGCAGCGGTCCTCTACGCGACCATCGAAAAAGAACCGCCACGAGCCGGGCGACACCTCCCACCCGAGCTCTCGCGCGACCAGGCGGACGAGCTCGAGGGCCTGGCCTGGGAGGTCGTCGAGCGGGCCGGCTTGACAGCGGGGCCCGCTTCGTGATCGTCTAGTTGCGCAATGAGCGTCGCCACCCATTCCACCGTGCTTCCGACGTCCCCGGTCCATCAGGCCGAGCCGACGATCGGCGCGAATCGGGTGAATCGTCTCCTGTGCGGAGCAACTGGACGATGCTGACCTAATCCCATCGCCCCCTCCAGAAAGCCCGCACCGGAATCCGGTTGCGGGCTTTTTGTTTGGGGACGACCACCACCCTCGGAGACCACCATGTGCTCGATCCTCTGCCTCCTCGACCTTCGGTCCGACGCCCGCTCGTTGCGCGAGCGGGCCCTTCGACTTTCGGCTCGCCTCCGACACCGAGGTCCCGACTGGAGCGGCGTGTGGAACGACGAACGCGCCATCATGGTCCACGAGCGCCTGGCCATCGTCGGTCTGGAACATGGTGCGCAACCGCTGGTGGACGAAACGAGCGGCACCGTGCTCGCCGTCAACGGAGAGATCTACAACCATCGCGAACTCGCGGCAGGACTGCAGCGTGAGTACACCTTCAGCACCGGTTCCGACTGCGAGATCATCCAGGCCCTCTACCGCGAAGAGGGAGCCAGCCTGGTGGAGAGACTTAACGGGATCTTCGCGTTCGTGCTGTTCGACCGGGTCCGAGAGACGTTCCTCATCGCGCGCGACCCGATCGGGGTCGTGCCCCTCTACTGGGGACGGGATCGCGACGGCAACCTCCTGGTCGCTTCCGAACTGAAGGCGCTGGCCGATCAGTGCGACACCTTCGAGGAGTTCCCGCCCGGACATCGCTTCGACTCGGCCCGCGACACCGAACCCGTCCGCTACTACCAGCCGGCCTGGCGCGACCTCGCCCACGCCGACCGCCCCGCCGACCTCACACAGTTGAGGTCCCAGTTCGAAGCCGCGGTGGCGCGTCAGCTGATGTCCGAGGTACCGTTCGGCGTGCTCCTGTCGGGGGGACTCGACTCCTCCCTGGTGGCGGCAGTGACCGCCCGTCAGCTCGCGACCAGCGACGGACCGGCTCCCTGGGGCAAGAAGCTCCATACCTTCGCCATCGGACTCGAAGGTTCGCCCGACCTCGCCGCCGCGCAACAGGTCGCGACGGCGCTCGAGACGCAACACCACACCTTCCACTTCACGGTACAGGATGGCCTCGATGCCCTGCCGGACGTAATCCGCCACATCGAGACCTTCGATGTCACCACCGTACGGGCGTCGGTTCCGATGTACCTTCTCGCCCGCCGAATCAAGGCCCTCGGAGTCAAGATGGTGCTCTCCGGAGAGGGCTCCGACGAGATCTTCGGAGGCTACCTCTACTTCCACCATGCCCCCAGCCCCGAGGCGTTCCACGCCGAGACGGTCCGCAAGCTGGCAAGTCTGTCGCAGTTCGATTGCCTGCGCGCCAACAAGTCGATGGCGGCCTGGGGAGTCGAGGCCCGCGTTCCCTTCCTCGACCTCGAGTTCCTCGACACGGCCATGTCCATCGAACCTCGGGCCAAGATGGTCGGGCCGCGGGGTATCGAGAAGGAGTTGCTGCGCCAGGCCTTCGCCGATCTGCTCCCAGCCGACCTTCTCTGGCGCCAGAAGGAGCAGTTTTCTGACGGCGTCGGCTATGCCTGGATCGACTCTCTCAAACACTACGCCGAGAGGGAGCTGTCGAGCGAAGGCCTTGCGAGGCTACAGAAGCAGTATTCTGTCAACCCGCCTCAGACGCTCGAGGGAGCTCTCTACCGTCGAATCTTCGACGCCTGGTACCCGGGCCCGGCGGCAGCACTCTCTATCCCATCTGGACCCAGCATCGCTTGCTCTAGCCCTGCGGCCGTGACCTGGAACG
>JAUIDB010000032.1 GCA_030429235.1 Thermoanaerobaculia bacterium
CCGAGGTCGAGGCCGAAGTGCAGATTCCCCCCGGCGCCACCCTGGACCATGTCGAGTTCTACTGGAACCAGGACCTGCAGATGCGGCTCGAGGAAGCGCCCTTCCGCACCACTCTCGCCACCCCGAGCGGTGGGGCGGGAGCTGACTTCCTTCGAGTCGTGGCCCACTACGGAGACGGCAGCTGGGTCGAAGACGTCCATCTGGTGGGAGCTGGTTCCAGTGGCGAGGAGATCTCGGTCAACCTGGTCGAGGTCTACGCGGTGCTCAGCGACTCCGCAGGCAACCCGGTCCGAGATCTCACCGCGGCGGACCTCTCGGTGGCCAGTCGAGGTCAGACCTACACCATCGAGCGCTTCCAGCCAGCCGAGGATTTGCCCCTGTCGCTGGGCCTGATCCTCGACACCTCCGAGAGCATGTGGACCCTGATGCCCGACACCAAACGAGCCGCTGCGATGTTCCTCAGCCGCATGCTGTCGGAACGTGACCGCGCCTTTCTCGTCGACTTCGACAATCAGCCTCGGCTGGCTCAGGCCAGCACCGGGGACGTGGTAGCTCTGGTCAGCAGCCTCGGAGCTCTCGTGGCCGACGGCGCCACCGCCATGTTCGATGCGATCGCCTTTGCTTCCCTCCAGTTCGACGACGCCGTCGGCCGACGAGCCATGGTGCTGCTCACCGATGGCGACGACTACCGCAGCAAGTTGGGTCTCAACAAGGCCCTCCAGCAGGCCAGACAAGCGGGGGCGCCGGTCTACGTCATCGGACTCGGCGGCCTCGACGGGTTTCGCCGGGACCTCAAGACCATCGACATCGAGGCGATCGCCCAGAGCACCGGCGGACGGGTCTTCCTGGTGCAGTCGATGGAGGAACTCGGCGAGGCCTACAACCGGATCGAGGCTGATCTTCGGGGCCAGTACCTCATCGCCTTCTCCACACCCGAGCCGCTGACCCAGGAGGAGTTGTCGAAGCTCAAGGTGCGGAGCCAGCGGCGGGACCTCGAGGTCCGCGTCGTGGTCAGTCCCTTCTCCCGCTGACGACGATGCGCCGGTTGACAGCCGGGCCGAGCCTTGGCATCATAGGCGTAAAGGAGGCGTAATTCATATGCGACCCACTTCCGAACCCCCCATGCAGCCGCTCGTAGACACCGAAGCCTGGTCCCTGGTGCACCGGCGTTCGCCGTTCCTGGCCCGAGCCGTCTACCACCTTCTCGAGGCCGGGCGTCCCGCCCAGGAAGTCATCGACACCGCTCGCGCCAGCTGTTCCGACCCCGCGTTGCGCCCGATCCTTGCCTGCGCTGTCTACGGGTGTTCGAGACTGCGACAGACCAACCCCGGCGCTCTGTTCGGCGAGCCGTCATCGCTGCTGACCGACCTGGGCCGGGGCCGAGTCCACTGATCCCCGCGACTCCGTAAGGGTCCGGATATCAAGACCTTTGAACCCGGGTACCAACGGCCGAACCGGCCCAACCCGTGCTACCATGCCACGATGCGCAGACCGTGGAGAATCGCCGCCGCCGTCCTCTTCGCCGCCACTCTCGTCACGGGGGGCCTGATCGGGGAGAAGCTCCTCGCCCTCAACGATACGACGCGCCAAAACCTGCGTCAGTACACCGAACTCGTCGAGTTGGCTCATTCTCGCTACGGCACCGAGGTCACCTACCGCGACGTCGTCAACTCGTCGGTCCACGGGATGCTGCGCACCCTCGATCCTCACACCAACTTCCTGCCCCCCGAGGCCTACCAACGGATGCGCGATCGGCAGCAGGGGAGTTTCTTCGGTCTGGGCATCCTGGTGGGCATCCGTAACGATCAGCTGACGGTCATTGCGCCCCTCGCGGGCACTCCGGCCTCGCGGATGGGGGTGCGGGCCGGCGACGTGATCTGGGAGATCGACGGCGAGGCCACCGAGACCATGACCCTGGACGACGCAGTCGGCAAGCTGAAGGGCCCCAAGGACACCCAGGTCACCATCACGATCGTACGAGCTGGTCTCGACGACCCGCTGGACATCACCATCACCCGAGCCGAGATCCCGCTCACGACCGTGCGCTACACCCACATGATCGATCCGACCACGGGCTACTTCCGGATCACGGAGTTCTCCCGCGAGACCGGTCAAGAGGTCGAGCAGGCGATCCAGCAACTTCGCGACCAGGGGATGCAACGACTTCTCGTCGACCTGCGAGACAACGGTGGTGGATTGCTCGACCAGGCGATCGAGGTCGCCGATCAGTTCGTGCCGAACGAGACCAAGATCGTCGAGACCCGCGGACGGATTCGTGACTCCTTCCAGGAGTACGCGGCCGAGGGCCGTCACGAACCCCTCGACCTCCCGGTGGTCGTGCTCGTCAACGGCGGCTCGGCCTCGGCCTCCGAGATCCTCTCCGGTGCGATCCAGGATCACGACGTCGGAGTGGTCGTCGGGACTCCGACCTGGGGCAAGGGGCTGGTGCAGACGGTCTACGGCCTGTCCTACGGCGCCGCCATCGCCCTGACCACCGCCAAGTACTACACGCCGTCGGGTCGCTTGATCCAACGCGACTACTCGTCGGTCTACGACTACTACGCGCACAACACGGCGCCCCCCGAGAGCGAACCAGAAACCGCCGACCTGGGACGGGAGGTCTACGGCGGTGGAGGAATCACGCCCGACCTGATCATCGAGCCCGAGGAGACGCACGAGCTCCTGCAGTTCCTAGCGGCCCGCAACGCCTTCTTCCGCTTTGGGGTCGAGTACTCGAACCGGCATCCGGTCGAATCCGAGGCTTGGCAGCCGGGGGATGCAGTCCTCGCGGAGTTCAAGTCGTGGCTGCGCACCGAAGAACTCGGAGACGAGGCCGAAATCGAGGAAGCCTTCGCCGACGAGCTCTCCCGCCAACAGGCTCTCAATCGAATCCGGGCCGAGATCTTCAACTCGACCTTCGGTAACGACGCCTGGTATCGGGTCATTGCCGCAGCCGACAATCAGATCCAAGAGGCGCTCGAGGCGTTCGACCGAGCCGAACAACTCCTGGCCCAACGCCGCGGTCTGGATGACGGTGCGAACCTGATCTTGACCAACCTCGAAGGCCAGGTCAGCACCGACTCCTCGGAACCGGTCGAACAGTAAGCGCCCCGCGCCCTCCTGGAGCAGAAGCGGGCTCGTTTATACTTGCATTCTTGCGCAATCGTGCTATGATGCCGTCATGGCCGACGCAGACACCGCGCCCACCTCGCTTCCCGACATCGGCACCGCCGAGTTCTTCAAGGCACTTTCCGACCCCAACCGACTCGGCATTCTCGCCGACCTCGTCGGCTGCTGCGGTGAGCCAAAGACCGTCACCGAGGTCGCGGAGTCCTGTTCGATCGATCTGTCCGTCGTGTCTCGCCATCTCGCCACCCTCCGGCGGGCCGGTCTCGTCGCCGCCCACCGCCGCGGGCGCGAGGCGCAGTACCACTGCTGCTACGACGAGCTGGTGCGTGTCCTGAGGGCCACCGCCGACACGATCGAAGCCTGCTGTCCGCCGACGGAACTCTCGTGCTGTTGCGTCCCCACCACCGAAGGGCCGGTGCGTTGATGGCCCAGGAGAAGACCCCGTCGTTCGTGTCCACCCCGTTCCCGGGAGTATCGCCCACCGAGCCGGGCTCCGGAATCCGGCTCTTGATTCGAGGAGGTCCAACAATGCCTCGCTACACCATTCCGCGTGTCGCTCACTGTTGTGAGGGCGCCTAAAGCGGGTCGCGGTCGGACCTGAGCAAAAACGACCACGCCCACCCGGCCCCCGACTCGTCGCAGGGAAGGAGGACCGGGTGGGCGTTTCCTTTTGGAATCCAGAGGATCTGAGACCCGGTGGATTCGCCGCTCAGTGTACCGCGCTCAGACGTCGAACTCGACACCCTGAGCCAAGGGGAGGTCCGTTCCCCAGTTGATGGTGCAGGTCTGACGGCGCATGTAGGCCTTCCAGCTGTCGGAGCCGGCCTCGCGACCTCCACCCGTCTCCTTCTCGCCCCCGAACGCTCCCCCGATCTCGGCTCCCGAGGTACCGATGTTGACGTTGGCGATACCACAGTCGCTGCCGGTGTTCGAGAGAAAGACCTCGGCGTGGCGCAGGTTGAGCGTAAAGATTGCCGACGAGAGTCCCTGGGGCACGGCGTTGTGGAGCTCGATCGCTTCCTCCAGGGTCTCGAACTCGGTGACGTAGAGGATCGGAGCAAAGGTCTCTTCACAGGTGATCGGCAGCTTCTGCGGCGCATCGATCACCGCCGGCGTCACGAAGTTGCCGGGTCGGTCCAAGACCTCGCCACCACACAGCAGGGTGCCCCCCTGCTCCTGCGCGGTAGCGATCGCCTGCTGCATGTTGTCGACCGCCGTCTGGTTGATCAACGGACCGATCAGGGTGCCCTCCTCCAGAGGATCTCCGACCTTGATCGAAGGGAAGGCCTGCACCAGCCGCTGCTTCATCTCGGCCGCGATCCCCTTCTGTAGGAAAAGCCGTCGTAGCGTCGTGCAGCGCTGTCCCGCGGTACCCGCCGCCGCGAACACGACCCCCCGCAGCGTGAGATCGAGGTCCGCGTCGTCCATCACCACGATCCCGTTGTTGCCTCCCAGCTCGAGGAGCGAACGACCCATGCGCTGGGCTACCAGAGAACCGACCCGCCGTCCCATCGGAACCGAACCGGTAGCCGAAATCAGAGGGAATCGCGAATCGACCACCATCGGCTCACCCACCTCTTCCACGGTGCCGATGGCGAGGTTGAAGATCGCCGGCGCACCGTTGGCTTCGAGCACCCGCTGTGCGATCCGCGTCACCGCGATCGAGCAGAGCGGCGCTTCGGGAGAGGGCTTCCACACCATGGAATCACCACATACGGCCGCCACCATCGCGTTCCAAGCCCAGACCGCTACTGGGAAGTTGAACGCGGTGATGATGCCGACCGGTCCCAGAGGCATCCACTGTTCGTACATCCGGTGCTGGGGGCGCTCGGAGTGCATCGTCTTGCCGTAGAGCTGACGCGACATACCGACCGCCAGATCGGCCATGTCGATCATCTCCTGCACCTCGCCCAGGCCTTCGCTGTAGATCTTGCCCACCTCGAGGCTCACCAGCTTGCCCAGGGCTTCCTTGTGCTCGCGCAACGCGTCGCCGAGCTGCCGCACGATCTCACCCCGGCCGGGAGCCGTCCAGGTCCGCCATTCGTCGAAGGCGGCCACCGAACTCTTCACCACGCGCTCGTACTCGGCGGGAGTCGCCATGACGACGGAGCCGAGCACCTCGCCGGTCGAGGGGTTGAGGGTCTCGAGGCGCTGCCCTGAAGTCTGGATCCAGGTGCCGTCGAACGCACCGGAATGATCGGTCGTCACACCGAGAGAGGCGAGGATGTCGCGAGTGGTATCAGTCATGAGAATCTCCTGCTGGAATCGGATGGCGCCCCGGGAGGCCAGCGGAGGAATCTCCAATGCCTGCGAGCGCGGTGGGTCCCGCAGGATATCAAGGCAACGACGTCGAAGGAAGCATCAGACCGAGACCGTTCTCACGGGCTCGCCGGCGCACAGCCTGGAGCCTCCGGCCGCGCCGCCACCTCGAGCAACCCCTGCAGGGCCCTGCCGACCTGCCAACTGCTCCAGGCTCCGCCGAACCCCTCGGCACCGGGCCCCGAGGCCATCAACGGCACCGGCGCTCCCGTGTGATCTTCGGAGGCCCAGAGCGGAACCAGCGTCCGGTTGTCGCGACCCCGAATCGACAGGGCAAGCCCCCCGGTCTCGTGGTCGGAGGTGAAGAGCAACAGCGTCTCCCCGTCCTCCTCGATGAAGTCGAGCAGGGCGGTGAGGGTCGCATCGATCGAGGCCAGACCCCTGACCAGCCGTTCGAAGTCGTGGTCGTGGGACGCAGCGTCGGGCTCCTCACTCTCCACCAGCAGCACGAAGGGTCGCTCGTCCGAGGAGAGCCGATCCAGGGCCACCTCGAGCATCCGCGGCAGGTTGGGAACGTCGTCCAGATCGTTGATCTCGTCCTCGTCAAAGAGGGCGGCGATCGGCCGGTCCTCGAGCCCTACGACCAGTTCGTGGTCCAGGATCTCGAAGCGGCGAGCGAGGAGTTCGAGGGTTGGTTCCCGTTCGGGGACCCCGTCTTCGCCCACGTCCTCGAGTTCACCGAACAGGACCTCGAGCCGTGATGCGGTCAACTGCTGGAGGATCTCGGCCGCCCGAGTGCGGTCCGCGACGTGGGTAGCAAACGCCGCCGGAGTGGCATCCCAGACGTAGGAGTCGGTGACGATCCCGGTTCGGTATCCTCGCTCCGCTGCTACCTCGAGCAGCGAGGTCAGTGGTTCTCCTTCCGGCCCCACGCCCACGAACCCGGGGTGGGTCAGGTGGCCAGTGGCGAGCGCCGTTGCCGCGGCCGCCGAGTCGGTCAGGAACCCGCCGGCGGAGTGGCTCGCGAGGCTCCCCGTCGACTCGAAGCGATCCCAACTGGAACCGCCACCGATGCCGTCGAGGGTCATCCGGGCCAGCATGAGATGAGGGAAGCCCATCCCGTCCGCGACGAAGAGGATGACGTTGCGCGGGCGAGCTTGACCCTGCACGTCGATCGACCGCTCGTCGGTCCCGAGACTCAGCTCTATGCCCGACGCGACCTGCGGTCGGGCCGACCACTTCTCATAACCCCAGAGCACCACCAGACCGAGCACGAAACCCAGTGCCACCCACCACCCTGGGCCGATCGGGGCACCCGCCGGTTCGGAAAGATCGTTCGCCGAGCCCTCGGTCTCGGTCGAGGGTGTCGGGGTGGTTTCAGGAACCTCATCGTGCACACCACCCACTACGCAGTGGAACGAGAGCGGGTTCCCTCGAGGGATCGGCCTTCCGCCGCCGCACGTCGGGCCGCTACTTGCTCGCGGCTCTCACCAGCCCTCGAAACTCCCGCGGAGTCACCCCCACCCGCGCCCGAAACTGACGGCTGAAGGCGCTGTGCTCCGAATACCCACAGTCCTGGGCAATGCTCGCAATCGAACCATCGGTCGAGGTTAGGAGACGACACGCCCGATCGACTCGCGCCTGGACGATGAGGTCTCCGGCACTCGCCTGATACAGGGTCCGCACTGCCCGCTCGAAACTGCGCTGCGCCATCCCGGCCTCGCGGGCCAGGTCGGAAACGCGAAGCGGCGACACCAGGTTCTCCTCCAGATAGGCGATGGCCCGGGCGACCCCGGCCGGGGTCCGGTCACTGGCCTTCCGATGGAGGTCTTTGGAAAACCCCATCAATCCGACGACCTTGCCCTGATCGGTGAGTGGAGCCTTGTAGGTTCGACACCATCCGGTCGACGCGTTCGAATAGAAGTGCAGTTCGAGCCGGTTCTCGATCGCCCGGCCCGAGCGCAGCACGGCCTCGTCCTGGAGCCGAAACGCGACGCCGAACGGTTCCGGGAACAGATCGTCGGTACGACGGCCGAGGACCTGCTGTTTGGACTGGAGGCCCACCCGCTGCACCAGCGTCTGGTTGACGAGCCGGTAGCGACCCTGCAGATCCTTGGCGAAGAAGACCACATCGTCGAGGGCGTCCATCAGGGAGCGAAGCACGGCAGGAATCCCGGCGAGCGCCCTCTCCAACCCCTCCTCGGGCGTCGATTGTGCAGATCCCGCCATTCTCTAGTCTCAACCGATCAAGACGGCTGGGGCCGCGAGATGTAAGCTGTACCCATGAGCGAGAGAGTACCATTCATCGACTCTCATACGGGGGGCGAACCGACTCGGTTGATCCTCGACGGCGGCCCGGACCTCGGCTCGGGCCGCCTGGACGAGCGGGCCAGGCTATTTCGATCCCGCCACGACTCTTTTCGATCCGCCGTGGTCGAGGAACCGCGGGGATCGGACGTGTTCGTCGGCGCTCTGCTCTGCGAGCCTCAGGACGAGCGTCACAGCGCGGGCATCATCTTCTTCAACAACGTTGGCCTCCTCGGCATGTGTGGTCACGGTCTGATCGGGGTGATGGTGTCCCTCCACGACTCGGGCCGGATCGAGCTGGGCACCCATCGCATCGAAACCCCGGTCGGCACCGTCGAGGCCACCCTGATCGATCCGCATCGAGTGCGCATCGACAACGTCCCGAGCTACCGCTACCGCCGGCACGTCGAGGTCGAGGTCGATGGCCTGGGCGCGATCCAGGGCGACATCGCCTGGGGAGGCAACTGGTTCTTCCTGACTCCGGCCCCACCCAGCGTTCCCCTGGCACTCGGCAAAGTTCGGAACCTGGTCGATCTGACGGAACGGATCCGAACCAGCCTGAAGCGGTCCGACATCCGCGGCGCCGACGGAGCCGAGATCGACCACATCGAGCTCTACGCCCCCACCGCGGGCACTGCTGACGTGCGCACCTTCGTCCTCTGTCCGGGCGGCGCCTGGGACCGGTCCCCCTGCGGCACCGGCACCTCGGCCAAGATGGCCTGCCTGGCCGCCGAGGGCGTCTTGGCTCCTGGTACGCCCTGGATTCAGGAGAGCATCGTCGGGAGTTCCTTCGAGGGAACCTACCGACCGGGAGCCGACGGTACGATCCTGCCGACCATCGTCGGTAGCGCCCACGTCATGAGTGAGGGATCGCTGCGCTTCGATCCCGACGATCCGTTCCGCTGGGGTCTGGCGCCGTGAGTCGAATCCTGGTCGTCGGAGGCGGGATCGTCGGCACGGCCATCGCCGCCGACCAGGCGGAGAGAGGTCACGACGTCGTCCTGATCTGCGACTCGCCGATCGGAGGCGGAGCCACGGCGGCGGGTATGGGGCACTTGATCGCGCTGGATGGCGAGGCGGCCAAGGTCGAGCTGACCAACTACTCCCTCGACCTCTGGCGGACGGTCGAACTGCCCGACGACTGCGATCTGGTGGTCTGTGGTGCCCTCTGGGTGGCGGCCGACGACCGGGAGATGCAGACCGCCGCTGCGATGCGTGATCGCTACCTGAGCCGCGGCATCGGCGCGGAACTGATTCCCGCGGCCCAGCTGGCCGAGCTCGAGCCCGAACTGCGTCCGGGACTGGCGGGTGGGCTCCGCGTGCCGACCGATGCGGTCCTCTACCCGCCCAACGCGGCGCGATACTACTGGCATCGAGCCGTCAAGTCGCGAGCCCGTCATCTGACAGCTCGTGTCCTCACCGTGGAGTCTCATCGAGTCCAGCTCCGCGACGACAGCTCAGAGCGCTGGCTCGAGGCCGACTGGGTCGTGGTGGCCGCCGGTGACCGCACGTCGGCGCTCCTACCCGAACTCAGCATCAGGCCCAAGAAGGGTCACGTCGTCATCACCACCCGCGACGCTCCCTTCGTCCGTCACCAGGTGGTGGAACTCGGCTACGTCGGAACCACCAAGAGCCGAGCCCCGGTCTCGGTCGCCTGCAACGTGCAGCCCCGGCGCCGAGGACAGGTCCTCATCGGATCGTCTCGCCAGGAAGACACGCACGACCCGAGGGTCGAGCCGGCGGTCCTCGACCGCATGTTGCGACGCGCTGCGAGCTACTTCCCCGGCCTGACACGCCTGACCGCACTGCGCGCTTGGACCGGATTCCGCGCCGTGAGCGAAGATGGAGCCCCCATCATCGGAAGCCTGCGGCCAGGGCTCGCGGTGGCCACTGGCCACGAAGGTCTGGGGATCACCCAGGCCCCTGGCACTGCTCGATTGCTCGGTCAACTCCTGGCCGAGGAACCGCCGGACCTCTCGGCTGCTCCTTTCGACCCACATCGATTCGGTTCGGAGGCCGCGTGACCACGGATAGTGAACGGGTCGAGGTCCTCATCGACGGCACGGTCCTGCACGTGGCGGCCAACACCAGCGTCGCCGCCGCGGTTCTCAACCACGGCGGATCGGCCTCGCTGCCTAGTCGTCGCAGCGGCTGGACCCCGCTGTGCGGCATGGGCGTCTGCTGGGGATGCCGGCTCACCATCGACGGTCAGGCCAACCGGCGATCCTGCCTGATCCCGGTGGCGGCGGGGATGCGGATCGACACCCAACCGAACGGTTCAGAACCGGAGGCACCATGAGTTCCACCGCCTCCGAGGCCTCGACCTACGACCTCGCCGTCATCGGCGGAGGACCGGGAGGCCTGGCCGCGGCGGCGACGGCGGCCGAGCTCGGAGCTCGGGTGGTGTTGGTCGACGAAAGCCCCGCCCTCGGGGGCCAGATCTGGCGGCAGAACCGGAGCCGCGTGGTGCCCGCAGCCCAACCCTGGCTCGCTCGGCTCGAGGCTGCTGGCGTCGAGCTGCGGTTGGGTACGACGGTCTGGCAGGCGACTCCCCCGGGGAACCTGCACACCAGCCAAGGACCGATCCGGGCCCGCCAGACTGTCCTCGCCTGCGGGGCGCGGGAGCTCCTCCTGCCCTTCCCCGGATGGACCCTCCCCGGGGTCCACGGCGTGGGCGGGCTGCAGGCACTGGTCCATTCGGGTCTCGAGGTCCGAGGTCGTCGCGTGGTACTGGCCGGTAGCGGCCCTCTGTTGCTTCAGGTCGCCGCCAGCCTCACCTCCCATGGCGCCCAGGTCCTGCGCGTGGCCGAGCAGGCTCCGCTGTCGAGACTCGCTCGATTCTCTCTAGGGCTCGGGCCCGGCAAGACCTGGCAGGCTGTGACCCTCGCCAACCCCCGCTTCCGAGCCTCCAGCTGGCCTCTCGAGGCCCTGGGAACGGAGCGCCTCGAGGCCGTCCGCCTCCAGCGGGTGGGTGGCTCCGAGATCCTGCCTTGCGACCTGCTCGCGGTCGGTTTCGGCCTGACCCCCAACCTCGAACTGCCGAGGGCGCTGGGCTGCCGCATCGAAGAGGGAGCCGTCGCCGTCGATGAGCACCAACGCAGCTCCGTCCGCGGTGTCTTCGCCGTCGGCGAAGTGTGCGGGATCAAGGGAGCCCCGGGTGCACTGGTCGACGGGCTCTGTGCGGGTGCTTCGGCCGGCGGCACCACGATCGCGCGGCCGCTTCTCCGCAAGCGAGACCGCCAACGTCGTTTCGGACGGCTTCTGACCAGGACCTTCTCCCTGCGCGAGGAGATCCGGCAGCTGGCGCGATCAGAAACCACGCTCTGCCGTTGCGAACAGGTCGACTACGCCAGCGTCGCGGCCCACCCCGACTGGACCTCGGCGAAACTAGCCAGCCGCTGCGGCATGGGCCTCTGCCAGGGGCGGATCTGCGGCGCAGCCACCCAGGCCCTGTTCGGATGGGGACCCCACGGCGTCCGACCTCCACTGACCCCGGTTCCCGTTGGGGCCCTGTTCTCTCACGACATCCCGCCACCCCCACCAGCCTCTCGAGAATCAAGGAGCTGAACCATGCGGTTCGAAGGAATCTACGCCCCGGTGGTCACCCCGTTCATGGACGACTACTCGATCGATCACCAAGGCTACGCCCGCTGCATCGATCACCTGATCGAGCGCGGGGTCCACGGCATCGTGGTGGGCGGCACGACCGGAGAGAACTACGCCCTCAGCCAGCAGGAACGGATCGACCAGTTCCACGAAGCCCACCGGCTGATCGACGGTCGGGTTCCCTGGGTCGCCGGCGTCAACGACATCCGGACCGAGGAGGTCAGCGCCTTCGGGGTTGCCGCCCGCGAAGCGGGCGCCGACGCCTTGCTCCTGGCTGTGCCGCCCTACTCCCTTCCCACCGCCAAGGAACTGGCTCTCCACGCCCTCAAGGTGGACCGCGAGGTCGATCTACCCATCATGCTCTACAACTACCCGGGCCGGTCCGGCACCGAGTTCGGTGAGGAGTTCCTCCAGCGAGTCGGCGGCAGCCGGAACTTCTGCGCCATCAAGGAGAGCAGCGGCCAGCTCGAACGAATCCATCTGCTGGCTCGGGAGTTTCCCCACCTGCAGCTGAGCTGCGGAGCCGATGACCAGGCTCTCGAGTTTTTCGTGTGGGGGGCGCGCAGTTGGGTGTGCGCGGCGGCGAATTTCATCCCCGAGGAGTCCATCGCCTTGTACGAAGCCTGCGTCCAACGCCAGGACTTCGCCACCGGCCGCAGGATCATGAAGGCCCTACTGCCCCTGATGACCGTCCTCGAACGAGGCGGCAAGTTCGTCCAGTGCGTGAAGTACTCGCTCGAGCTGCAGGGACTCCCCGGAGGCACCGTACGGCTGCCCCTGCGCCCGATGAAGAAGGAACTCAAACGAAGCCTACGCGAGGCTCTCGAGACGGCCCGGTCCTCGGTGCGACGGATCGTAGAATCGCAACCCAAGGAGACCTTCGATGTCTGATCTACTGTCCCGCGACGACTACCTCGCCATCGCCCAGGAAGTGCCGCGGCCGAGCAACGCCCACATCAACGGCAAGTTCACCGCCCCCCGCTCCGGGGTCGAGTTCCCCACCTTCAATCCGGCCACCGGCGAAGAGCTGACCCGGATCGCTGCCTGCGGACCCGAGGATGTCGACTACGCCGTCAGGAAAGCACGCCAGGCCTTCGACGCCGGCGTCTGGTCTCGCCTGCCTCCCGCCGACCGCAAGGCCGTTCTGATCCAGTTCGCCAAGCTGATCAAGCGGCACCGACACCAGCTCGCCGTCCTCGAGTCGTTGGACAGCGGGAAGCCGATTCGAGACTGCGCCACCCTCGACCTTCCCGAGACCGTTCACTGCCTCGTCTGGTACGCGGAGGCAATCGACAAACTCTACGGTCAGACGACTCCCTCGGGTCACGATGCCCTGGGACTGGTGATCAAGGAGCCGGTCGGCGTGGTGGCTGCGGTGCTGCCCTGGAACTTCCCGATGCTGATGATGGCCTGGAAGGTCGGCCCCGCACTCGCCGCCGGCAACAGCGTCCTCGTCAAGCCGGCCGAAGAGACCAGCATGACTGCCCTCTACCTGGCCGAGCTGGCCACCGAAGCCGGCCTTCCCCCCGGCGTCCTGAACGTCCTCCCCGGGCCGGGCGAGATCACGGGAGAAGCGATCGGTCGCCACCCCGGCATCGATGCCGTGTCGTTCACCGGTTCCACCGAGGTTGGCCGTAGGTTCCTCGAGTACGCCGCCCAGAGCAACCTCAAGCGGGTGACCCTCGAATGCGGCGGCAAGAACCCGGCGGTCGTCCTCTCCGATGCCGAGCATCTCGACTCCGTCGCCGAGCACGTGGTCCACGCCGTCTTCTGGAACATGGGGGAGAACTGCACCTCCAACTCGCGTCTCATCGTCCACGCGTCGCTGAAGGAGGAACTCCTCTCCCGCATCCTCGACAAGGTACGCGACTGGCCGACGGGCGATCCCCTGGAACCGAGCCACCGGCTGGGAGCCATGGTGTCAGCCGCCCACTTCGAGAAGGTGATGAGCTTCATCGAAGGTGGCCGCGAACGGGCTCGGCTCGTGCTGGGTGGCGAACGGATCGGCGACACCGGTTACTTCATCGCGCCCACGATCTTCGACAATGTCGCGGCCGACGATCCGCTGGCCACCGAAGAGATCTTCGGGCCGGTGCTCACCGTGCTCGAGGTCGGAAGCGACGACGAGGCGATCCACCTCGCCAACGACACCTGCTACGGACTGCAAGCCTCCCTGTTCACTGGAAGCCTACGCAAGGCCCACCGCGCCGCGCAGGAGCTCAGAGCGGGTACCGTGACCGTCAACTGCTACGGCGAAGGCGATATCACCACCCCCTTCGGCGGCTACAAGCTGTCCGGATTCGGCGGCCGCGACAACTCGCTCCAGGCCTTCGACCAGTACACCGAGACCAAGACGATCTGGATCGACCTCAGCGACCACGAGATCGACGCTACCCTCGATTGACCCGGGTGCGCTCACGCCGACTGCTACGATCCCCCGAAGATGCGGGTCGAGGCGTGGCGGGACCAGGGCAGGTTCTTCGACTTTCGCGGCCACCGAGTCTTCTACCGAGACTGCGGGGCCGCAGAGGGCGAGGTGATCCTCTGCATTCACGGCTTCCCCACCGCATCCTGGGACTTCCACGCTATCCTGCCGCACCTGCAGCGGGACTTCCGGGTCGTGACCGCCGACATGCTCGGTTTCGGCTTCTCCGACAAACCGCGCGACCTCGACTACACGATCGCACTGCAGGCCGACCTCCAGGTGGCCCTGCTCGACCGTCTTGCCATCGAGCGCTGCTTCGTCATCGCCCATGACTACGGTGACACCGTGGTTCAAGAGCTCCTGGCCCGCGACCTCGAAGGTCGCGAGGACGGAACCAGCCCCAACGGGCCTCAGTACCTAGCGGTCGTGTTGCTCAACGGGGGGTTGTTCCCGGAAACCCACCGGCCGCGCCCGATCCAGCGCCTGCTCGCCAGCCCCTTGGGCGGCCTGGTGGCGAGACAGTTGGACGAACGCCGCTTCCGCCGGAGTTTCCGCCGCGTGTTCGGCCCCGACACGCAGCCTACCGACGACGATCTCGCCCAGTATTGGAGTCTCATCTCTCACCAGCAGGGGCAGCGTCTGGCCCATCGGCTCATCCGGTACATGGGCGAGCGGCGCCGGTTCCGAGACCGTTGGGTGGGGGCTCTGCAACGAACCCAGGTACCCCTCCTCCTGGTCGACGGTGCCCTCGATCCGGTCTCGGGGGCCCATATGGCCGAGCGCTACCGTGAGGTCGTCGGCAAACCGGTCCGAGTGCTGTCTGGAGTGGGTCACTATCCGCAGATCGAGGACGCACCGAATACGGCTTCTGCCGCGCGCGAATTCTTCCAGTCCCTGGCCTGAAGCAGAGCGTTGTCCCCATGCCTCGACCGCTGTGCTGCCGCTCCTTCCCCTTCGCTCGACGTCGGCTAGTCCGTAGCGCCTTCGACCTCCGGTGCCAGTTGCCCCTCGGGCCCCACTGCCCACCGGACCACCCCGGGGAAGACTCCTGCGACCAAGCGAAGCCTCCTGGGATCCTCCTCCGACCCATCGGGCGCAGCCAGCCACGCCTCGCGAAAGTCCAGGATGAAGCGCAGGCCGCTCTGCTCGACCACCTCCGCCGCCAGCTGCTGGAAGTTGCCCTGGTACCAGCCGTAGTTTTCCAGTCCCACTGCGATATAGAGCTGATCGAAGTCACGCAACGTCGTATGGGGATGGGTGGCTGCCTCGACGATCGCATCGTTCACCGCGTCCCAGACCCGTGCCTTCTGCGGGTATCGGTCAGCGAGAAACTCGAACGCCAGGAAGGTGGCGAGGAACTCGTTGAGCCAGGCCTGTCGATGCCGGGTGGTGAGCTGACTGGCGTAGGCGTGGCCGATTTCGTGCAAGACCAATAAATCGGCGAACTGCCTCGCCGCCTCCTCGAAGCCGAGGCCCAGGTCGGAGAACCGTAGGCGCATCGGCTCCGACAGGCGCTCCGCCATCCGCAGGTTCAGCGCCACGATGGGGCTGTCCGAGGTGGCGGGCAGGAAGGCGATCTTCGGTTCGCCGGGAGGATGCCACAGGAAGGGGACACCGTAGGGACGAGGCACCACCGCTGCCCAATCGTGGGGGTCGAGTACCGCCAGGCTGAGTTCGAGGGGCTGGTTCAACGTCGTGGGCTCAGCAGAGTACTGGGTAGCCTCCTCGACCAGGGTTCCGAACGATTTGGCTCGAGCCTCCGCTCCCTCGCTGTAGTAGACCGTCACCTCACCGTGCCAGCTGGGCGTGCCGAGCCGCTCCACTCTAGACCGGAGGGTGTCGTCGGAAGCGGCCGCACCCTCGACGAGCGCCAGCGGGAGAACGCACAGGAACCAGAGGAGCAACCTCCACCCTCGGTTCGGTCCTGCAGATGCCACCGCTTTCGCGCCTCCGACGCGGCTGGCTCCGGTCAACCAGCAAGACTGTGGACTCTGGACAACTGCAAAGAGGCGATCACGCATCGAGACCTCCTATCCGTACTGCAATGGGGCGGGCCGCGGTTCGCCGGCTAAGGCGCTTCCGACGGATCCGCTGTACTTCATCGACACTTCGAGATCTGAGCCGCAGCTTCTTCCCACCGTCCCGGACCATCCAAACGGTAGTGCACCGGCCGTAGCGGCCCGACGAGGAGTTGACGGGCCAGACGAGGGTGGCGCCACCAGCGAGGCTGGCAGCCGATCCTCCGCGCCAGGGCGTCCATGTAGTCGACCGGTTGGACACGCTCGAAGGCAACGCGACGCGCGCGAGCGGTGGCGACCGCCCGGTCGAGTTGATCCTTCATCTCCTCGGGTGTGGGCAGCGGGCAGCGTCCAGAGACGACTCGAGCGACCCAACGCGCCTGCAGTTCGAGTACCGGAGGGTAGGCGCCGATGACCCAGGGGACGCCGACGAAGGCCAGTCCGGGCAAGCACGGCGGGAAGACATGTTCGAAGAGGCGCGGAATCCTGCCCTCCCGTTCGACCTCTTCACGAAGGAACGGGACCGCCATCTGATACCCGGTCGCGGCCACGATCCAATCGACGGGTCGACGGTGGCCATCCAGAAACTCGACCTCGTCGCCGTGGAGTTCCTGGATCCCGGGCACGACCTCGATCTTGCCTTCGTCCAAAAGCCGGGCGAGGTCCCGCCCCGGGGTGATTCGAGCTCGTTCGAGATCAAAGGGTGGCTGGGGAAGGCCGGAGCGGGCCGGATCGACCCCCTGACGACGGTACTCTCGGACGATCAGGTAGCGCAACAGACGCCGCCGAACCCAGCTCGGCAGAGCGTTCCCGAGCCGAGTGATCTTGTGATCTGACGGCCGACCGTCGACCGTGCGAGGTAGGAGCCAGGCGCCCCGGGTCG
Organism: Thermoanaerobaculia bacterium; assembly: GCA_030429235.1. GTDB lineage: Bacteria > Acidobacteriota > Thermoanaerobaculia > Multivoradales > JAIOJS01 > JAIOJS01. The sequence continues at coordinate 16,628 of JAUIDB010000032.1, forward strand.
TCGACAACATCGTGTGGCGAGCCACAGGAGCGATCTCTTCGACTAGATCGACGCCGCTGGATCCGACTCCGAGCACCAGGACCCGTCGATCAACGAAGGGATCCGGAGTGGTGTAGTCCCGGCTGTGCAGGACTCGACCATGAAACCCCTCTCTCCCCTTCAACTCAGGCCAGCGGACAGTCTGGTGCCGCCCGCTGCACACCACGACAGCTTCGAAGACCAGAGTCTCGGAAGGACCATCCTCAGACTGCACGACGAGTTCCCAGCGATCGGCTCGCCGGCGCACCGAAACCACCTCGTGGCCCAGGCGGAGGCAGGGCTTCAGCCCGAAGTAGCGACAATACTGTTCCAGGTACTGCAGAACCTCTCGATGTGTCGGGAAGTCGGGATACGACTCGGGCATCGGGTAGTCCGAGAAACCCATCGCCTGACGAGAGATGTTGGTGCACAGCGACTCGTAGGCGGGTCCGCCGCCGTCGGGAAGGCTCTTTTCGAAGCGCCAGACACCCCCGAGATGCGACGACCTCTCGAACACCACCGGTCGCAAGCCTTCTTCGCGGAGTGCCTTGGCGGTGGTTAGACCGGCCACTCCGGCTCCGATCACGGCGACTCTCGGCTTCGACTCGGTCATTCCGTCTCCGTCCTCGTCAGGTCCGACTCAGGTGCTCCAGGAGTTGTCCGACCCGCTCCAGCAGCGACCGCATCTCCGTTTCCGCGTGCGCTGGCTCCTGGTCGCGGATCGCTCGAGCCACTGCTTCGTAGCGAGCCAGCGCTTCGTCTACCGGGCTCGCGTAGGGCGCCGCCAGCTCCCTCGGCACAGCGTCCAGAGCCGGTCGAGTGAAGTGTCGACTCTCCAAGACCGCCGACCGCAAGAGACGGCCGAGACCAGCGATCACTTCGTTGCCACAACCATCCAGAATCAGCTCTTGCATCTCGGCCGCGGCGTCGATCCAGCTCACCGGGTCGTTCCGCGCCGCCGCTAAGGCCTCGAAGGCCTGCCAGATCGCCTGTCGTCGCTCCTTTTCGGCTCGTTCCGCTGCCAGCCGAGCCGCCGACGGCTCGACGAGAATCCGCAGCTCGAGCAGCGACTTCAGGTACCCGACTCGATCCTCGCCCTGCAACCGCCATCGAATGACGTCGGGATCGAGTGCGCTCCACCGCTCCCTCGGTTCGACGCGGGTACCAGCCTTCGGCCGAGCCCTCACCATGCCGCGTGCCGCCAGGCTCTTCAAGGCCTCCCGGGCTACCGTCCGGCTTACCCCCAGATTGCGGGCCAGGTCGGCCTCGGTCGGAAGCACCGTCCCCTCGGCCAGTTCGCCGACCGCAATCGCTCGGCCCAGTTCGTCGACCACCTGCTGGTAGAGGTTACCGCTGCGCTTCATACTGAGAGTATATAATAGTACTTATTGAACCGTCAAGACCTTTCGCCGCCACCACGGGTTCTCTGGGGTAACCTTGCACCGCTCCAAGTCACATCCAGGAGGTTGGTTGGCCCACGATCGTCAGATCCTGCGCGAGACGTTGCTGCAGGCGTTGGGGGTTGCTCCCGAAGAGAGAAGCGAATGGGCCCGCGTGCGCCTACGGGGAGACGAAACGCTCACCGAGGCGTTCGTTTCACTGACCGCGCAGGCCGAGGAACTCGGAGGGCTGTCCCTTCTCGAATCTGGCGGCGCCCTGCGCGGGCCGTTGTTCGATGCATTGACCGAGAAGCTGGCGCAGGGCGAACCGATCCCCTCCGGGACTCGGGTGGGCCGCTTCGTGGTCCTCGACGAGGTGGGGTCCGGAGGAATGGGCGTCGTCTTCGCAGCCTGGGATCCCGAACTCGATCGCAAGGTGGCTCTGAAGCTGCTCCACGCAGAGGGTGCGGCGTCGCGGGAATCCGAAGACAGACTTCGTCGCGAAGCCCAGGCGATGGCACGACTCTCCCACGACAACGTGATCACGGTGCACGAGGTCGGCCAGTGGCAAGACCGGGTCTTCGTCGCCATGGAGTTCGTCGACGGCGAGAACCTCGCCGCTTGGCAACGGAGTGAAACTCGTCCTTGGCGCGAGGTTCTGGAAGTCTACCTGCACGCCGGACGAGGCCTAGCCGCGGCCCATGCCGCTGGGCTGGTCCATCGAGACTTCAAACCCCAGAACATCCTATTGGGCAGCGACCGACGAGTTCGGGTCGTGGACTTCGGGCTGGCCCGGTCGATTCACTCAGAGCCGGAGGAAGATACCGACGCCGAGGCGATCGAGCCCGGTCCGGTCTCGCCGCTGCCCGTGCTGACGAGGGCAGGACAGATCACCGGGACCCTCGCCTACATGGCCCCGGAGCAGCTCCTCGGGCGAGCGCCGGATCCCCGCGGTGACCAGTTCAGCTACTGCGTCTCGCTCTACCAGGCGCTGTGGGGCGCACTTCCGTTTCCCACCAAGTCTCCAGCGGAGCTTTCGGACTTCTACCAGCGGGACGGACAGCCAAACCCACCACCGAGTCGTACCGCTCTCCCCAAGGCGATCCAGACCGCTGTCCTACGGGGACTGTCGGTGGATCCCGGCGACCGCTGGCCCGATATGGACGCGCTCCTCGCGGCCATCGATCGCGGCGCCACCAGGCGGTTTCCGACGCCCTCCCTGGTCGCGGCTCTGGCCGTGATGCTCGTCGTGAGTTGGTGGTTCCTGGCCAGCATGCCATCCACGTCGCCCTGCGACGAGGCCGCCGCGCGGATCTCCTCGGTATGGGACCAGTCGGTCCAGGACCGCCTCGGCGCTGCGTTGCGTCAGGGGTCCGAGCCCGCGACGAGTCTCTACGATCGCACCTTCGCGGCTCTCGACGACTACCGAACCCGGTGGATCTCGGCCCGCACCGATGCCTGTGAAGCCACCCACGTGCGCGGCGAACAATCCGGTGAGCTGCTCGACCTGAGAATGGCGTGTCTGGACCGTCGCCTTCAGGAGTTTGACGCCCTGACGCAGCTTCTGATCGGTGCTCCGCCCGAGGTCCTGGCCTCCGCACCCGAGGCCGCCCTGGCCCTGGAACCGCTGGAGATCTGTTCCGACGCCCGCTTCCTCCGTGCTCCTATCCGCCGGCCGACCGACCCGTCACAACTCCAGAGACTGGAAGACCTCGAGTCCGACCTGGCGCAGATCAAGGCCGCCGTCGACGCCGGGCAGATGAGCGAGGTGCTGAGGGATGCCGAATCCCTCGTCATTGACTCGGCCGCGCTGGGTTTCGCTCCCTTCGAGGCCGAGGTCCGCTGGACCCTTGCCGACCTCGTCGAACGGCTCGGAGAGTTCGACCGCGCCGCCGACGAAGCCTTCTCCGGCTGGGCCGCCGCCGAACGCGGAGGCCACGACGAGTATCGGCTTCGGGCCCTCTCGCTGCTCGTCTGGATCGATGGCAACGACCGCGGCGACCTCGACGAAGCCCGGCGCTGGCAACAGTTGGCGGAGGCTACCCTGGAGAGACTGGACGGAGGAGGCCTGCTAGAAGCCGAACTGGTGAACAACATCGGCGCCGCGCTCCAGACCAGCGGACGATCAGAAGAGGCCCTTCCCTACCATCGACGCGCGCTCGAACTGCGACGGGAGATCCTAGGGTCTCAGAGCTATGCCACCGCCAAGTCCCTGAACAACATCGGTTCAACGCTGTTCACCACCGCCCGATTCGAAGAGGCGTTGGACTACTACCGCCGAGCCCTCGAGACCACCGAACAGGCTCTCGGACGGCACGCCGCCACCGCTATGATTCAAAGCAACATCGGCGCCTCCCTGACCGAACTCCAACGAAGCGACGAAGCCGTCCGCGCGAATCAACTCGCGCTCGAGATGCGACGGGAACTCTTCGGGCCAGACAACGTCTGGGTCGGCTTCTCGCAAATCAACCTGGCCCTCTCCTATCTGATCGACCAACCCGACCTGGCCGAGAAGCCACTCGATGAGGCGAGTCTGGTACTTCAGCAGGCCTTGCCCGAGGATCACCCGTATCAGGCCTTCGTCTTTTCCACCCGGGGTGCGTTTCTCCTCGCCACCGAGCACCCCGATGACGCCATACCCTGGCTCGAACGATCCCTGGCAACCTGGGAAGAGCACGGCATCGTCTCGCCCTACGAGATGGCCGGCAATCGCTTCGGTCTGGCGCGGGCTCTGTGGCAGACCGGCGACCGGCCGCGGGCAATCGAGGCCGCCCGAACTGCGTGGGACGAGTTGTCCGCCGCCTACCCGATCGAGACTCCGTTGCACCAGAAGCTGTCGAGCTGGCTAGCCGAACGCGGCTAGAGTGACCGGCACTATACTCGCCGCGTGCCGATCGACCGAGACGACGATCATGCCGGCGATCACGCTGCGGCTCAGGCGGGCGAGATCACTCTGCTGATCCAACGCTATCAGGAGGGGGATGCCGGCGCCTTCGAGCTGCTCGTAGAGCGGGTCTACAACCAGCTGCGGAGCATCGCCCGCGGTCAACTGCGCGGTCGTCCACCCAGTCCCCTGGACACCACCGCGCTAGTGCACGAGGCCTATCTCAAGCTGTCGGCCCCGGAGCGCGCGGCCTGGAAGGACCGCGAGCACTTCTTCGCCACCGCGGCCCGGGCCATGCGACACATCCTGGTCGACCAGGCCCGCAAACTAAGCCGGGAGAAACATGGCGGCAGGGTCGCCCACGTCCCCCTCGACCAGGCCGATCTCCGAGTCCAGCAGGACGCGACCCAACTCACCCAGCTGGATGATGCTCTCCGCCGACTCGAAGAGCTCGACCCTCGCTCGGTGCGGGTCGTGGAGTGCCGCTACTTCGTCGGCTTTACCGACGCGGAGACCGCAATCGCGCTCGGTACCTCGCCACGCTCCGTGCAACGTCTCTGGAAACAGGCCCGGGAATGGCTGGCCTTGGAGTTGAAGACGACTCGCGATCGACCCGCGTCCAGCTAACGACCCGGGTGAGCTCCCCTGCCCGCATTCGTTCGATTCGAGGATCCACCGAACCCATCCCGTCCCCTCTTCAGGTAGTGGTTCCACGAGCTGTGGCATGATGCCGTCATGCGACTGCCACTCTTCCAGATCGACGCCTTTGCCCGCCGTCCCTTCGAGGGGAACCCGGCCGCAGTGGTCCCCCTCGAGTCGTGGCTCGACGACGCGATACTGCAGGCGATCGCGCTCGAAAACAACCTCTCCGAGACCGCCTTTCTGGTATCCCAGGGCGAGGCAGAAGAACACCGTTTCCACCTGCGTTGGTTCACGCCCGCGCTCGAGGTCGCACTCTGTGGACACGCGACGCTGGCCTCCGCCTCCTGGTATCTCGACCGGCACCCCGAGGCTGACGAAGTAGCCTTTGACACCCTCTCGGGACGGCTCACTGTCCGGCGGTCCGGCCATCTCTTTGCAATGGACTTTCCCAGCCTTCCGCCGGGTGAAGCGCTGGCGCCCGAGCCCGACCAGGTCGAGGCCATGGGTTCTCCTCCCCAACAGGTCTTTCGGGTTCGCGAAGTCCACGGCTCGGCCTACCAACTGTGGGTCTTCGCCAGCGCCGACGAGATCGCGGCCCTGGCCCCCACCTTCTCCGCCCTGCGGGCCAACGTCATCGCTACCGCCCCCGGCTCCCCGCAGTCCGAGTACGACTTCGTATCCAGATTCTTCGCCCCGCAGTCGGGCGTCGACGAGGATCCCGTGACAGGTTCGGCCCACTGTACCCTCACCCCGTACTGGGCCCGGCGGCTCGGCCGGAACGAGCTGTCAGCCCGGCAGATCTCGGCCCGCGGTGGGGATCTCTCGTGCCACCTTCGTGGCGACCGCGTGGTGCTCACGGGATCCTGCGTCTGCTTCCTCGAGGGCGAGATCCACCTCCCCGACACACCATGACAGACTCGCGGTAGCCGAAACTGACCAGATGGGGAACACAGGATGAGCGTCGAGTACGGAGTCGAGCTGGTCGAGTGGCAGACCTTCGTCGCCCTCTGGAACGAGCACCCGGACGGTGAGTTCTTCCGCGAAGCGGAAGAACTCGGAGCCGATTGGCTGCTGCCCCTCGGTCCCTGCCCACACTGGGTCTCCAGCATGGACGCGGCGATCGACTTCAGCGACGCCTTCAAGCGTTTGCGTGCGCACCTCGACGAGCCGCAGCGCGAGCGATTCGAGGCCTTCTTCCTCAGGTTCTGCCTGACCGACGATCGGGAGGCCTTCCGTCCACCCCGAGATCTCGGCGAGGAGATCGACGAGATGCTCTTCTTCAGCACGATCTCGCCCGAATCGGCCCGCCAACTGCTCGAACAGTGGCAGCATCTCGACATGACGGATCTCCGTGAAGCGTACGACCAGAGCCCACCGGCCGGCTTCTACGTCGATACCTTCGAGGACTTTTCCAACTATCCGAGGATGTGGGGTGACCTGCTGCAGTCCGCCGTAGAGAAGGGCGCAGGAATCGTCATCACCGCCGCGTGAGCCCCCGAGAATCCAACTGCTACGACTGAAGTCGCACCTCGAAAGGGAACCCATGAAGCTCGGCTCATATCCACCACTCCTCGCGCTCCTGACCTGCCTGCTGTTGTCCTCCGTACCCGGAGCGGCTTCGGAGGTCGTGTACCGAGGCCCCACCCTCGAGACTGACTACACCGGAGCGGTCCTGATCGACAACAGTTGGTTTCGATACCCGGCCTCTGAAAAGCTCGCCTTTCGGACCGCGACCTATCTCGACGAGCTTGCCCCTCACCTGCTGCCCCTTCGGCCCGCCATCGATACCTGGGCAGCTCGTCTCGCCGTGCACCCTCGCATCCTGATCGTCGCGACGGACGCTTACTTTCGCCAGCGGCCGATCGTCGGCGACCGCGCCGACATGGACCAGGTCAAGGACCTCGCCGCGGGCCTGGCCGAGGTCTACGGGCACGCCCCCCACGATCCCTTGGCCGCAACGCGAGCCCTCCACTCGATCGACCAGGCCTACGGATTGGGAGTTTCGATCCCAGCCTCCTGGGCCGAAGCCCGCGGCGGAACGGTTCCCCGGGGCGCGGCTCCCCTCCTGTTCGGCTACTTTCAACCACCCTGGGAACGGGGTGACACCTGGGCGGGAGGTGGTGCGCACGGCGACACCGGTTCCGGTCTGCAAAACGCCCTCGACCACTGGGGTGAGTTCAGGGTCTGGGGCCAGGACACCTCCCAGTGGTGGGTGGCAGCCATGCAAGCGGGAACGGTGCGGGTCTGGTCCACCTGCGGCTTGACGGTGATTCACGACGGCGGCTGGGAGACCAGCCTCTACCACCTCGACAACATCCAAGTGGCGGACTTCGCCGTGGTCGAACGGGATACCCGGCTGGCCAACTACGCCAACACCGAGCCTCAGGCCCTCTGTACGGGCGGAGCCTCCTCGGGACCGCATGTCCACATGGCGGTCTACCACGACGGGAACCGGGTCCTGGTCGACGAAAGCAACCTGGACTTCACGGCCTACTCGTTCCACGTGGGAGAAGGCCAGTACGACACGAACTGTACCCGTTCGTACTACACGCACTACAGCCAGGGAACGGTCTGTCCCAACTCCGATCAGCTGCTGAACGATGCCCCGGAGTTCGACGGACTGATCTTCGCGGACGGCTTCGAGTCGGGCACTACGTCCCAGTGGTAGGACGAGATCCGCGCCGCCTCTAGCGGTCCTCTCCCAGAGCCTCGAAGTAGGCGCGATACAACCGTCGGTGGTATCGCAGTCCCGAGTACAGGAGACCCGCGGCCTTCGGAATGTGTTGGTGGTCGAGGAGGAGATTCACCTGGAACAGAAAGGCTTGATTGCCGTCGTTGGTTGCGGCATCCGCCGCCACCAGCGCGATGAAGATCTGTCGTCGTTCTCGCGGTGGAAGCCCCAGTAGTGGAGCCAACGGAGCGTAGGGAGGCTGGCCAATCGACTTGGCCAGGTACACGACGAGGGGAGGTACGTCGGAACGGGCCCGACGACGGACATCCTCGACACTGGCCACCCGCTCGAGGTTGCAGTCGTACGGCTGCACCACCTCGACCAGTTGGGTGGCCAGCGCCTCGTCCTCGGTGACCAGGAGTCCCGGGGGCAGACTCTCCCCCGGGGGCAGCATCAGCTCCTCGACCTCGACCGTCGCCGACGGCAACTCGAGACCAGCGTGGCCACTCGAGTCCGACGGAACCGCGGCCGAGAGCCCGACGCCACGACTCGCTGCGAGAATCTTCTTCTTGTCGATGACGATCTTCCCTTTGCACGCCGGGCAGCGATACGCCACCGGGTGGTCGGGGACCTTGGCGGCTGGGATCTTCGTGACGCGGCTGCAGTGAGTGCAGGTGACCTCGAGGATCGCCATGCTCAGCCCTCCCCCTGTTGCAGCGAAGGATCGATCACATCGGCGATGTTGAGGCGCAGGTTGGTCTCGTTGGTGGCGTTGAGCAGACCGTCCTCGACGCTGATCAAGTCGGCTCGGATGAGCTTCTCCAACTCGGCGTCGAAGGTCTGCATCCCGTCCATCTCGCCAGTCGCCATCGCATCGTGCAGGCTCCGCCCCTCCGACTCACCCTTCAGGATGTAGTCGCGGGTCCGCTGGGTCGAGGCCAGGATCTCGAGCGCTGCGACGCGTCCCCCACCCTTCTTGGGGATCAGCCGCTGCGACATGATGTAGCGAAACGAGGCCGAGAACCGTCGGCGGATGAACTGCTCCTGTGCCTTGGGAAACACTCCGAGAATCCGCTCGACCGTCTTGGCGGCATCGACGGTGTGCAGCGTCGACAACACCAGGTGCCCCGTCTCGGCGGCTTCGAGTGCGGTCTCGATCGTCTCGACATCCCGCATCTCACCGATCAGGATCACCTTGGGAGCTTGGCGCAGCGCCGCCCGTAGCGCCAGACTGAACGTCTTGGTGTCGCTCCCCACCTCGCGTTGGTTGACCGTCGACTTCACATGGGGATGCAGGTACTCGATCGGATCCTCGATCGTGATGATGTGGTAGTGCTTGTCGTGGTTGATCTTGTTGATGATGGCCGCCAGGGTCGTCGACTTCCCCGAGCCGGTGGGACCCGTCACCAGTACGATCCCGTTCTTCAGCTCGGCCACGTTGTTGACTACTGTGGGTAGGCCGAGTTCCTCCACGGTCGGCACTCCGTCGGGAATGACGCGCAGTACGATCGAGTAGGTGCCGCGCTGCTGGAAGATGTTGACGCGGAACCGAGTCCGGCCCGGGATGGCGTAGGAAACGTCGGTCGACCCGGTCTCCACCAAAGCACGGATCTTCTCGGCATCTCCCTGCAGGATGTGCATGGCCACGGTTTCGGTCTGGAACGAGCTGAGCTTTCCGAGACCAAAGGCGCTGACCTCGACCAGCTTGCCGTCGACCTCTACCTGCGGCGGTCGGCCGACCGAGAAGTTGAGATCGGAGATGCGGTCCGACGTTGCGAGGGCCGCCTCGAGCCACGCATCCAAGGTGAAGTTCTTCATGGGGGGTCTGGCGAGGCTAGCACAGGCTTCGCGAGGCTCGGGAATCCCGTCTTGCCCGGCACCGAGGCGTCTCGTCGATCGTTAGGCGGCGCAGCCTGGTTACGCTGGCAGCGCGTCTTGGCCCCGTTCTTCCTATCGTCCCGCGCCGGTTCTCCGGGGCTTCTGGGCCCATCCTCGTGGCGACGTTCTGCTCGTCCTCGGGATCCTGAACGAGATCACTTCCCGGGGGCGATTCGCTACTTCGAGCGCGCGGTAGCCCTCTACCCACGCTCCCCGAATGCCCACGACAGCCCGCCGCCTGGCGGACTCCCACAGGTCTCGCCGTCGACCGGGCCGAACCCCTGCCACCACTCGGTCCCAGTCGGGGCCACGGCGCTGGCGTTGACTCCCCTCGGTGTCCTCTGCCGCGAGGTCGGGGTTTCTCAGCCCGACCTGAACCTCTAGGGAGGCGGCGGACCAGGAGCGAGGACCGCAAGCACCAGCAGCCGTTCCTCGCTGTCGTTTCGGATTCCGTGGGGGACGCCCTCCGGGGCGACGAGCATCTCCCCGGCCCGCATGGCGAGTTCGCGCCCTTCGAGGAGAAAGAGACCCGACCCCTCCAACACGTGGTAGAGCTTGTCCATCCCGCGGTGGGCATGGAGCCGATGTTCCTGTCCTGGTTCGAAACAGTTCAACCCCACCAGGAAGCGTTGCGAGTGGAAGAGTCCGACCTTACCCATCTTCTCGGGTCGATAGACGGCGTGCTCCTCAGGGCGGATGAGACAGGGATGTTCCATCGCTGAATCCTAGCTCCTGACTGGTTCTCGCTGGATCCGACCGGCTCGGCGCTACCAATCGAGGCGAAACCGTGCCTCGCCACCCGTCAACTCGAAATCGCCGCGGATCGCCCGGTGTCCGTACTCGAGCCCGCAGCCGAGGTAGAACCCGAGAGCGACCTGAAGGTCTTCGGTGGCCAGAGTTGGTTTCCCCGTGAGGACGATGGCGCAAGAGTTGCCGCCTTCTCCGATCTCGATCTGCGACCGACCCACGCTGTAGAGCATGTGGTGCAGACTCGAGATGCGGCCGAGGAACGCGGTGTAGGTTTCGGTGGTGCGAAAGGCACGGTAGGTGGTACTGAGCGCCTGGTGGGCCGAGAACCGTCCGACCTCCTGAAGTCCCGCCTCTTCTCCGTCGAAGTAGCGCTCCACGATGACTCGAAGCACCTCGACATAGGTCGCGTACGGATACCAGCTCGAATCGAGGATCCGGTCTAGATCCTCACTGCGAACCGTTTGACTGATGGCCTCCCTGGCCTCCGGTCCGAACCGCTCTTCCACGAAATCGAGCTTCGACCGGATAGAGCTTCCCTTGACGTTGTAGTCCATGGTTCCTCCAACACACTCGAGAACGAGGAGAGTTTCGAAGTGAACCCTCGCTCGCTGATTCAATGATGCTTCATTGTAGGCCCGCAACGGCGAAAACGAGGTCACCATCGTTGGAATTCAGGTCCGAGTTTCCTCTGGCTGATTCCTGACCATAAATTCGCCCGTTTGGAACGACGAAGGGCTGCGAGGGAAACCCCTCGCAGCCCTCCCTGCATCCGATCGTCGGGGCCTACTGGTAGGTGACCACCTTCTTGGGGCGGTGGTTCGCGTTGTTGGCATCACTGTAGTTGTTCGGCGAATAGCCGAGGCTCAGGCAGGCCTTGCCCTTCTTGGGCGTCTTGGCCTGTGGGAAGCTCGCGGTGTGCGACTGGTTTCGGCCTACGCTGGGAACGGCCTGCCAGTTCCTCGAACCACCGACCTGCGAGCCGTAACCCCCGCAGTAGGTGTTGTTGTACCTCATGAGCTTGACCTTGAAGGCGTCGCAACTGGCCGTTCCCTGGTTGGTGAATCGGACCTGGTAGGTGTACGAGGTACCGCCGGGAACCGAGCTTCCCGAGGGCTGGAGGAAGGTGGCTTCGATATCGCAGCCCTGGTTCGTGGGCGGAGGGGTGGTGGGCGGCGGGGTGTAGCAGTTCCCGGAGACGTTGGCCGTCGCCAGCCGGCTGTTGTTGTTCTCGTTGGACTCCGGCGTCTCCTGCGTGGAGTCGACCAGTCCCTGAATGGTCGCCGTGCCGGCTACCTTGAACTCTACGTCGCTGATGGTGAAGCTGGTCTGCGCCCCCGGCTGCATCGGGCTGATGAACAGGTTCTTGGTCACGCGGTTCAGATTGGGAGTACCAGAGGGATAGGTGATCAGGGCGATGTCCAAAGTCGCATTGCCGGTGAAGGTGTCGCCGAAGTTCCTCACGGTCATCGAGACCGTGTTGCAGGTTCCGACCTTGGCCTGTCCCTGGACGCTCATGGCCGTGATCTGTAGGTCGGCGGCCGCGAAGCTGGTGGTCGGAACGAGACCGAGACCGGCGACGAGCGCGACGATCAGGGCGGGGGTTCGTGGGATTCGAGTCATGGGGTTCTCCTCAGTTGGTGCTCGGGCGGTGCGCCGTCACTGAGGGCAGCCTAGAGTTCCGGCTCCAGAAGGTCTTGAGGGGCACTTCCGGCCTACCTGAGCGAATCCCTAGGGACTTCCTAGGCGCACCCTCGGCGTATTCGAAGCCGGACCCAGCTAGCTCGGAAGATCGGGATCCAAGCCGAAACGACGCGCGAAGGCCACGTGCCGCTCGACGGCCCGATTCCAGACCTCGACGAAGCGGGGATGGTCGCGGACGGCTCGCAGAAGGGGATCCTGGGCCATGTAGCGCGGACTGAAGTACCCCTGGTTCAGAGATTCTTCCAGCCGCTTCAACGCTTTGTCGTACTCGTGGCACAGGACATAGAGCTGCGCTTCCTTGTAGGACATTTCACCGTCGGTCGCTTCCAACTGGTCCCGTTGTCGCACGATCTGATCGACGATCAGCGTCGCCCCCTCCAGGTCTTGATCGAGGATCGCCAGGAGCGCCTGTGCGTAGCGGGCGAAGATGGCCGCAGGATTGGTCCGAAAGGCCGGCTCCAGGACCTCGCGAGCGCGCTCGGGGCGGTCGAGCAAGAACTCGGCAAGCCCCCGATAGTAGAGGTGCATGGCAGCATCCGAGGGGGGCAGGGTGGCAAGGAAGTCCTCGTACTCACCCAGGTACAACAGCGTGTTCGGTGACTCGCCCGACGCCCCTCGCGCGTAGTAGAGCGGGTCGAAGGCGAGCAAGGTCTGCATGGTGGCCTTGGCTTCGTTCAGGAACCCCGAGTACCGCAGGGAGTAGATGCGAGAGCCGAGAACATCCGCCTCTTCGCTGTGGTCCGGCACGTACTCGAGCGACCGCTCGTAGGCCAGCTCCACGTTGCCCGTCTCGATCAGGATCACGCTCTCTACCAGCCAGGGCGCGATGTAGGTCGGTGCGAGGTCGACGGCCCGTTCGATCGCCTGTCGAGCCTGGTCGTAGTTCTCCGCCGAGGCGCCACAGGCCCACACCTGGTTCGCGTGGGCGATCGCCAGGAGCGTCCAGGCCGGCGGATACTCCGGATCGATCTCCAGCGATCTCTCTACGAGTTCGATGACTCCCGAGGAGTCGCAGAAGCCACCATCAAAAACGGCCTGGTGGGCCAGCAGGAAGAGACGATAGGCCGCATAGCTCCGAGGCCGACTGGGATCCTCGGCCGGCGGGAGCAGCGCGCTCCCCAGGATGTCGAGCACGCGGTCGACGACGGCGTCGCGCAGGGCGAGGAACTCCTCGAGATCCTGGCTCGAAGCCGGGGTTCGGAGGGTCAATGGTCCGAGCGGCGTGGTCAGCGCTCGTCCTCCTTCGAAGTCCACCAGTTCGAGCTCGATGCGCAACGTATCGGGTCGATCACCCCGCTCGAGGACACCGATCAGTAGCTGTTCGGCTCCGGCCTCCTCGACGTAGGTCGCCAGGCTCTCCATCGAACGGGACTCCCCGTCTCCGTAGGTCGGGGCACGCACCACCAGACCCGGTGTCTCACGGAGCCGTTGGTAGAGAAGATCGGTCAACGAGAAGGCCACGAGTTGGAGATCGGGAGCGTGCTCGCTGGCCAGGATCGGTGACAACGCTAGACGGACATGGGCGGATCGGCCGGACTCTCCCTCCGGTTCCAGCGGATCCGGTGCGGCGGCTCGAGTGTGAACCTCGCGCGCCTGCGACCCGGGGTCTGGTCGATCCTTCGGCCGGAGGGCAAAGGATGACACCCCGACGACCAGAAGGAGTCCGAGCAACCAGGGCAGGGCCCGCCGTCGGTCATCTCGCCCGGCCAGCAGCGGAGTCTGGCCCTCGGCCGCGGCCGATCGTTCGGACGGCCCGGAGACAGCGGGTGCGGGCCCGTTGACCGAGGACTCGAACGCCGGTAGGGCCGCCGATTCTGAGGGGTTCTCCAACTCTCCGATGAACTGGTATCCACGACCGTGCACCGTTCTCAGGTACTGCGGCCGCTTCGAATCGTCGCCCAAGGCCCGACGCACCTCGTAGATCGCTCGGCTGATGGCCGAGTCTCCGACGAACCTTCCCTGCCACACGGTCTCGATCAACTCGTCCTTCCCTACGACCCGATCACGATGCTGAACGAGGTAGACCAACAGCTCGGTCAACCGAGGCTCGAGCTTGATCTCGGTGTCGTCGAGGCGGAGAGAGAGCTTCTCCGGCGACAGGGTGAATCCATCGAAGAGCAGGTCTGACATGGGCGACTGAAAACCATCTTACGCGATTCCAGACCACCTCAGGAGCAAGAACACCTCCTCCGTCTCGATCCGGACAAACCCCTCAGAACTCCGGAGGACTCCCGGAAGGGAGCCTCAAGACGAACCAACCGTTGGATGACGACACTGACGGCACCGAAGGAGGACTTTCCATGATCGCCATCGTCGCTCTGAGCACCTTGCTCTTCGTAGTAGCCCCAAGTGACCACCAGCCGCCGGCCGACCTCCTCATCGAGTGGGTCACAGAGAGCCGTCACCCCTCGCCCCCGATCGAGGGCGAGAGTGGCACCAGTGTCGACGTGGGGTACCGCGTCCGCAACATCGGAGGCAGTGACGCCTACGCCGTTCTGATTCGCAGCCACTCCGCTCTCGGTCCCCTCGGCCAACCGATCCGGCTGCATCCCGGACCCAAGGCGGGTCGCGGCATCGAGCGCACCCTCCGAGTTCCGCTCGCTCGCGGCATGCGCGAGCTCTGCGTCGAGGGTCGCCTGCAAACCCTCGGCACCGATCCCCACGAAGACCCCAGCCCCAACAACAACCGAGCCTGTCGGCCGATCCGAATCGTCGACCGCCACGCTCACCAGGAGAACGGTCTGGGCTGGACGGCCCGACAGTCGAGAGGAGTCGAACCATGAAGCGGCGCATCACGATGCCAGGCAACTGCGGCAACCCCCTACTGCCTTCCCTCGCGCACTGCTCTCTCGCGGCCATGAGACACCTCGGGGCCTCGACCCGGCGGTGGATCGTCGTAGCCGCCCTGGCGATCACTCCGGCGATGGCCGAGCCTCCCGCGGCAACCCTGGACGCCTTCAGTCAGGAGTGGATCGAACCGGACCACCCTCTGGCACTCGAGCTCTCTCGCTGGCCATCGATCGAGGAGGGCAGACTCGCGATCCTCATCGACCAGCGGGACGCGACCGACCTCTTCCGAAGGGTCGGCGCCCGCCTGGAGTACCGCCCCAATCTGCTCCCTCTACCTCGCGGAGAGTCGGAGATCATCGTCTTTCTCGTCGCGCCCGACGGCGCCTGGTCCGAGATCGCCCGCCACCCGCTGAAGGTCCTGCACGCCGGAGGATTCGAGGAGACGACGCTCCGGCCCACCCTCGACATCGAGATTCGGAGCACTCACGACCCCGAAGTCCCCGACTCCTTCGATCCCTCGGTCACCCGCTCCAAGACGACCACCAGGGGGACAGGACGAATCGGCTTCGACTTCGCGACCGCTCGCGACGGTTGGAGCTACTCGTTCCAGTCAAGTGTCCTCGGGGTCTCGAAGATCGAGGAAGCCATCCGCTTCTCGACCGAGGGCGAGAGCGCTCCCCGGCTCGACCTCACCAACTACCTCGTCACCCTCTCTCGAGACGCCACCCGCTTCGAGCTCGGCCACGTCAGCTTCGGCCAGAGCCGACAGCTCCTCGACAACTTCGCCAGTCGCGGCCTCGGCATCAACCTACCGCTCGGCCAGCGAGTCGTCGTCGGCGGCGCGGCGCTCAACGGTACCCAGATCGTCGGTTGGGACAACCCCTTCGGGCTCTCCCGCAGCGAGCACCGGATCTACGCCGGCACGGTCGCAGCCGAACTGCTGCCCCGACCGGGAGGGTTGCAGATCGGAGGTACCTTCCTCGACGCCTCGGTGCTGCCGCTCTCAGCCTTCGACCAGGGCGCTTTGACCGATCGCGAAGAGAGCTCGGGCTGGAGCACCCGCCTGACCACTTCGACCGCCGGTGGTCGCTTCGCCCTGCGCGGCGGGTTCGCTCGCAGCCGCTTCGACAACCCGGTCGATCCCTTCCTCGCCCAGGGGGAGGACCTGGTCGCCGTCCAGCGGGAGACGCGAGACGCGCGCTACGCCGAGGTCGACCTCGGCCTGGTGCGGGGTACGATGGGAGGCGGCCAGCCTTTCTCCCTCGATCTCTCTCTGAGGCACCAGCGGGTCGACCCGCTCTATCGATCGATCGGTGCCTTCGTCGCCTCGGACATCGAGGAGAACGGTGGCGATCTCCGCGCCACCCTCGGTCAGTTCACGGCCCAGCTGGGACACGTGAGCTCTCACGACAACCTCGACGGAATCCCGTCCGTGCTCGAGACCAAGACCCGTCGCCGATCGGGGTCGCTCTTCCTCCCCCTCGCCGCCCTCGGTCAGACCGAGGAGGGCCGCGAGCGGCGATGGATGCCCGCCCTCAGCTACACCTACGGCCGCACCCGTCAGTTCAGCGACAAGCTGCCGATCGACGGCGGCTTCAGCCCGGGGCACCTGCCAGACCAGATCAGCCTCACTCACGGCCTGTCGATGGATTGGCAGGGCAATCTCTGGCGTCTCAACGCCACCTTCGGCACCTCTGACCAGGACAACCGCCAACCGGGCCGAGAAGAGAACGACTTCGAGGCTCGGACCGGAGGGCTGAACCTGAGCCTGACCCCACACCCGCAGTTGGATCTCTCACTCGCGGTCAGCGACGAGCAGGCCGAGAGCCGCGCCGCCGCGGAGACCGACAACACCTTCCGCACCGGTCTGAACCTCAGCTGGCGACCCCTCCCCGGCCAATCGGTCGAGGTCATCGGTTCCCGCAGCGAGACCGACAACTCACCACGGACCCGAGAGAGTACGTCGTCCGACTTCAGCCTTCAGTGGAGCTGGCAGTTCGCTCGCGGTGGCCCCGACCACGGGTTCTCCTCGCAGCTGACCCTCCTCTACTCCTGGCAGTCGTTCGAGTCCC
This sequence comes from Thermoanaerobaculia bacterium, assembly GCA_030429235.1. GTDB lineage: Bacteria > Acidobacteriota > Thermoanaerobaculia > Multivoradales > JAIOJS01 > JAIOJS01. The sequence goes on from JAUIDB010000032.1 coordinate 33,413, forward strand.
GAGACCTGGTCTTCGGCTTCGCAGACAGCACCGACCGATGGACCCTTTCGGCCGGACTCAACCTGAGCTTCCACTGATGACGGCCACACCCTCAGCCAAAGGAACCACTATGCGCAACGCCAGCCGACACCTCCTCGGGATCCTGATCATCGGAGCCCTCACCGCCGTCACCGCCTCCGCCGAAATCCGTCGCGACCCGACCGGGGTCAACGTCAACTCGCAGGGAGCCACCTCGGTGTTCATCACCTTCGGTGGCCTCGCCGACCAGGAGCCGGTCGAGGCCACCTGGTGTGGAGAGCTGATTCCGGCGACGCCCGACATCGGCTTCAAGTGCGATCCGACCACCCTCTTCGGGCGTCTTCCCATCCGCTTCGACCAGTCGGCCCTGCGTGACTCGACCTTCACCGACATCATGTCGATTCCGCCGTCGGTTTCACGCCGGGCCTATCAAGCCGCCGCCGACGGACAGAGCTCGGAGTTCTTCTACGTTCGCCGCTTCCGTAGTCTCGTCGGCGGTCCCGACGAGTTCGTCTTCGTCACCTGCCGGTTGACCGGCGGCGGGGCTCGGGTACCCTTCGCGCTCCTCGACGTGAGGCTCTCGTTCGAGGACCCCGCCCCTCTGCTCGCCGTCGGAACCGGGGGCTCGCTCCCCACGTTCACTGCCGTCATCGCCTACAACGGCACCGGCCGGCTCCGCGGCCGCTGGGAGGTCGTGCGCCCGACCGACGACCCGCCGAGCTCGCGCGACCTCCTCACCGAGGCGTCGTTGCCAGCCGAGGAGCGGCCGCTGCAGCGAAGATTCACGCTGGTCGACCGATTCAACGTGTTCCTGCCTCCGACCGGCCGGGTCACGCTGCCAGGACCCGCGCCGGAGCTCCTCCCCACTGAAGCCAACGGTCTCTACCAGATCCTGCTGCGCATCGAGGCCTCGGACGACAAGGAAGCGGATTCCAACCTCGCCAGTGCCGGGGCCGGTGAGGGGGTCGTCCACTCCGGCGGCGTCGCCGGTTTCCCGATGCCGGTCCTCCGCTACTTCGTCGGCTCGGTCGATGACGCCGGCGCCGCCCTCGTGGCCGAAGAGCTGCGGCTGCTCGAGCCGGCCGAGGGGGCGAGCCCGTGGGGCGAAGGGTCTATCGTCTTCTCCTGGACCACCACTCCAGGAGTGCTCCTCTACGAGCTCCAGATCCGCACTCTCGACGACCGCGAGGTCCACTCGGCCGTGGTACAGCAGGGCATCGGACAGTACCTGGCCCCGTCCTTTCTCACCGAACTGGCCGAGCCAAATCTTCTCCGTTGGCGAGTCCGTGCGATCGGTCCCGGGGGGCGCGAACTGGCAGTCACCGACTGGCGGGCGCTGAGTACCCTCGAGACCTCGGAGTGAGGACCGGGGCCGACAGCGCAGCGACTGTGTAGTTCGAGAAGTCTCAACCGAACTCGTCCCGAAGGGGTAGGATTGTGCTCGACGCCGCGAGTCCTCAAAGAACAGTGAGTCTCGAGGCCGCGAACGATCGAGATCGTGATCCCGACCACTAGCCGAGACCCTTGAAACAACCCGCCGTTCCCAAGTCCCTGGCCGCCGCGGCGACGCTCGGGGGCTTGTCGACACTCGGGGACTGGATCTGGAAGCGGTTTCTGACCGACGGCGCCTTGGTGCCGGCGTTGATCCACGGACTGCTCTTTTTCGTGGCCTTGGCCATCGTACTGGGATGGGTTTCGAGGTCAGCGGGCGTCGCCCGCCGACTGCTCACCACCCTGCCCCTGGCGGGTCTGGGTCTCGCCGCGGCCTTCTATCCGCTCGCCGGGCTCGTCGGCTATCTGCCCGCCCTCCTGCTGTCGTGGTTCGCGATGTGGCTGGTCCTGGCCACTCTGCTGCGTTGGGCCCGCCGAGAGACCGTGGCCGGCCGCAGCACCCTCATCGCCGGATCGATGGCGGCGATCGGTTCGGGGTTGGCGTTCTGGTCGATCTCGGATATCTGGACCGATTCCACCTCCTTCACCAGCTACCCGTGGCGTTTCGTCGCCTGGACCTGGGCATTCTGGCCGGGCTTCGCGAGCCTGTTTCACAACCTCTCGAGGTCGCCGAGTCACGAAACCACCGAGACCGACGGCGGCCAATCGCAGTAGGTAGCGCAGAGGATCACACCTCGATACGATCGCGCACTGCGCTAGTCAGCCGAAGTCGGCCAGGCACAGCCCAGGAGCTCTGGTTTGCCGCTCTCGCCCTCCGAGAAGAAGACCATCATCCCATGGTCCTCGTCCGTGATGGACTCGATCGAGCTTGCGAGCGCCGCGATGCAGTTGCTGTGCGTGACCATCACATGATTGCTGTCGTCCTCGAGAGCCTTGGAGACGACCTGAGAGATCGTCTCTCGACAACCATCAAGAATAGAGCCGTCATCGAGCGCAGCGAACCTCGCCGCAATCTGCAAGCCGGACATCGCGTTCGCCATTTGCTGGGTCCGACAGGCGGGACTTGCAACCGGAGTGGCCCAAGCCCCAAGATCCGTCAGAAGACTCCGCACGTTCAAGGCCTGCTGACTGCCTTTCAGGCTAAGGATCCGGTCCATTCCCTTGCAATCGGAGTCACCCGCGAAGCCCTTGCAGCTCGTATCGCTCGGCGCACAATCCGCTCCGTGGCGGACCAGAGTCACGAGGTTCTTGTTCTGGGCTGCGGCTACGACCTTGTTCTGAAGCTCCGCAACCGGGAGAACATCTGAACAGCTAGCCGAAGCACTCCGGCTGCTCGTAGGTTTCGAGGTGGGGCTAGCAGGCTTGGCCGGGCTCGCCGGAGTCGTTGTGTCCTTGGGCTGAGTATCGTCGTTGTCATCCTCCGCCTTGCTCTTCTTCGCTGCAAAGGGAGCCGAGTCGAACCGAAACGCAATTCCCAGGAAGAGATTGGGTCGATACACAGAGTCGACCAGGCTGTCCTCCGCCACGGTTTGCTCCAGTCTCTCCCCCTGCTCGTACCGTCCCCGCAGCCTGGTCTGCTGATGCACCGCGAGACCGACAGTGAGTGTCACGTTGCGATAGTGGGTCCAGCCCCACCCTGCGAACACCGACGGAGTCTCGAGGTCGTAGCCAAGACCGGCGAGGAAGCTGTTGCGCCAAGAGCGATTCTCCTGGCCAGCCGGCGTGAAGCTGTACAAGAGAGACGGAACGAGGTCGAGATCGGAATCGCTCGGCCTGCGTTCTTCCTCGATGAGGAAGAACGTCTTCTCGGTGGCGGTGGTGTTTCCACTCGCGTCCGTCGCGCTGGTGGACTCCTTCATCTCGTCGAGAAAGTAGCCACGGTTTCGATCCGGCACGAAAGTAAAACCGTAGGTGAGATTCCACGTCCCGACCGGCGCCTTCAACGTCAGCGTCCAGCACTTGCGCGCGGCGTTGTCCGCCAATCCGCTCCTACACACGGTCACCTTCTTCTCTTCACCACGCCGGACCTCGACTGGCGACTCGAGCCTCGAGACCGTTAGGTCCCGAAAGGTCTCGTTCAGCTGGGCAGCGCACTCGGGGTTCTTCTTCTCGGCCGAGGCGAGTATTCCGGCGAGTTCGGTCTCCGACTTGGCGGTTCGTAGGGTACTCACCAGGCCTTCCACTTCCGCTTGACAACGCACATCTGCCTGGTCTGCGCTCAGACTCAGGGGAGGAATCGGCACGATCGCCGTGGCCACGCCCTCGACCCAATACCGACCACCGCCGGTCTTCGGAATCGCATGGCGCAGAATGATCGTGTACGAGCCAGGTTGCACTTCCATGACCGAGCCGGCGGCACAACACAAACGCGTCGAAACCCAGGCTCCGCTATGCTCCTTGCCCAATGAAGCGGGAGGAACCAACCGTGACGGCAACTCCGGAACGTCGTGCCATTTCCAACGACGCGTTCCGAATCGCCCCCCCCAGACTGCGTCGAGCCCGCCAGGACCACGCCATCGGATCGATCCTGGCCATCATCCTCTGTGTCATCGTGGGACGAGTCCTGGTCGCCAGCGATGGTCCCTACAACCAGATACTCCTCGGCGCCGTGATCCTCGGAATCTTCGTGCTCGGCTTCATCCAGTTTCGCGGACACGCGCGCCTGGTTCGCCGGAGTCAACAGCACCAGGTCGTGGTGACCGACGACTGCATTCAGTTCCACACCGAAGGGGAAGAGTCCACGCTCCTTCTGACGGACATCCTCCGGGCGGAGGCGCAGAATCGCTGGCGCGCCGGGCCATCTCTGCTCCTCCACTTGAGAAACGGGCGCTTCGTTCGGCTCGAGGGCTACGAGAACCAGAAACGGCTGAACGAACTAGTGGCCGAACGGTTGCACCAACCAGTAGACCGAGACTGACCCACCAGCGTCCCCCGGTAAGGTCCTCACGTCGGCGACAACGAGTCGTCGGCTCATTGCGCCTTTGCGCAGAACATACCATGCGGTATGGTACCCATATGAGGCCGACACCACATCCTCTCCGAACAACCCGTCGCGACTGGCTCATCGAGGGGCTCCGGCTTCTCGGCCAGACCGGTGACGCTGCGACTCTCACCATCGAAGCGATGTGCGCCCGCATGAAGAAGACCAAGGGCTCCTTCTACCATCATTTCTCAGACCGAGACGCCTTCGTCCAAGACCTGCTCGAGTACTGGGAACGGCACTACACGCGACGAATCATCGAGGAGCTCGAGGCGATCTCCAGCCCTCGAGAGCGGCTTCTCACCCTCGGCCGCCGCACCGCCGAAGAGATCTACCTGCGGCTGGAACGAGCCATCCGGACCTGGGCGGACCGCGAAGAAGCGGCCCGTACATTCGTGGATCGGGTCGACCGTGCACGGCAGGACTACCTCGTCGAACAGTTCACCGCCGCCACTGGAGATCCCACTCGCGCCCTCCTGGCAGCGCGAGCCCACCTCGCACTCTTGGTCGGCATTCAGATGCTCTACCAGGACCTGGCACTCCCCGAGCTCTTCGAGCTCAACGAGTTCACCTCCCAGATCGGCTTTCTGGGCGATCTACCAACCCCGAAGGAACCCACATGAACCTCTACGAAGACTGGTCCGAGATCCGCCGAATCTTCTCTCGCTCTCTCTACGCCTCGATCGCCACCGTCGGCCCGGACGGAGCACCCCATGTCACCCCGATCGGCTCGCTGATGCTCCACCGAGAGCCCGGGCGCGCCTTCTGGTTCGAACGGTTCACCGTCGCCCTCCCCCAACATCTCGACGTGGATCCCCGACTCTGCGCCATGGCCGTCGACACCCGGCTGCACTTCTGGGGCAAGGCTCTGCTCCGCGGTGGTTTCCCGACAGCCCCGGGAATCCGCCTGTCCGGTACCGCCGGGGTCCGGCGGGAGGCCGAGGCCGCGGAGGTCGAACGTTTCCAGCGCCGCGTGCGCCGAGTGAAGTGGACCAAGGGCCACGAGCTGCTCTGGAGCGACCACTTCACCCGCGGTCGCGACGTGACCTTCGACCGAGTCCTACCGCTGCGTCTGGGGAGGATGTGGCCGGGCCACGACTTGGCCTCGAAGCCAGCCTGAGCCAGCCCTCACGGGATCTCTAGTCGACTGAGAAGTCGAGCAGTTCTACCGGAGTCGACTCGACGAAACCCAGGGTAAAGGTCCAAGCCCCCGGCCGAAACACCGTTCGTAGCTGCACCAAGCCGGCGTTCGTCGTCGAGGTGGCCGCAGTCGCCGTCCCACTGCAGTTGGTGAGGCTCGAGAACGGAATCTCAACCGTACCGACCGGCATCGGGAACTCGGCGTAGCAGCGATTCGCTCCGTCGATCCAGACGAAGAGCCGCATCGCATCGGTGGGACGACTATTCGCCGTCACGTCGAGCACGAACTTGTCGTACATTCCACCCTGAGTGAGGTCGACCCCGCCCAGACCGGAGGGGGTGAACCCGTCGTCATCGACCCCATCCCACCAGATCTCTAGATCCGATTCGGTATCGGTCGCCAGGGTCAGAGCGCCGCCGCTGACCATCCCGCTCGAAGTTCCTGCCATCGCGCCGTTGGTGAGCCGAATCAATCGCACGCCACCGAGAACTCCGGCAGCAGCAATCTCGTCGGTCACGGTAGTCACCGTGGATGGATTCGACACGGACTGTACCACCGTGAAGTCGTCGACCATCAGCTGACCCGACGCCGATGCCGCCCAGCTGACGATCCCGAGAAGAACCAGGGTTATTGACCTCGAGCGTCCGACCATTCCTTCCTCCTTGCCGTTTGGCGATTCCCGAATGATGGTACCTCGCTACGGGCCTAGCGTCCATGGCGGATGCGAGACGCCACCTTTGCCCCCGACGGGCCGCCGGAGCGAAAGCGATCACATGGTGGGCACGGGGACCGTCGACATGAAGGCGGGGATCGCCGCACTGTGGGGGGCGCTGGCTTGGCTCTCCGAACGGCAGCAAGACCGCTCACGACTGCGATTGATCGTCGTGCCCGATGAAGAGGTCGGGGATGCGATCTCGCGCAGCGTCCTTCGAGACCGCAGCCTGGGAGCCCCCCGAGTCTGGAGCCTCGAGCCGGGCCGAGCGGTGGGAAGTGGAGAGACGATCGTAGCGGCCCGTCGCGGGCTCCTCTGCTGGCGGCTCGAAATCACTGGCACCGCGGCCCACTCCGGCGCCGACTACTGGTCCGGGCGATCCGCCCTGGTGGCCGCCGCTGCCTGGAGCACCACCGCCGTCGATCAGTCCCGCCCCGACGATGGTCCGATCGTCAACGCCAGCCGATTGGTGGCCGGAGGTCAGGACCTCGTCGACGAAGGTCGATGGGATCTCGTCCGCTCCTTCGAGCGGCTCAACGTCGTGCCCGACCGCGCCGTCGTCGAGGGTGAGATCCGCTGCATCGACCCGGAGAGCGCCGCCGAGCTCGAGACGTTCCTGGCCACCGAGGCGCAGCGAGTCGCCGACCGATTCGGGACTCGAGCGCAGTTCGAGATCACGCAGCGGATCGATGCTGTCGCTGCCTCCCCCCGCCAACTCGCCGCCGCCGAGCGGGTCGCCGCGCTGGCGGCACGACGGGGCTGGCAGATCGAGACCGAACGGGACCGGAGGGGGATCTCCTTCACCAATCTCCTGCCCCACCCCGCTCCGCACGAGGTGCTCGACGGTCTGCGTCTGGTGGGAGGAGGGATGCACACCCGCGACGAGTTCGTCTCCCTCGGTTCCTTGCGGCGGCGCATCGAACTCCTGGCCGATATGCTGGTGGTCAAGAGGGACTGACCTGCCTACTTTCCGAGCCAAACAACTGCTCGTGCCGCGCCAGGATCCGCGGCCAGAGATCTGCGGCCTCGGGCAGATCCAAACCGAACTCGGTTGCCAGCACGGTGACGAACTCCTCGGCGGAATCGAGGACCCTCGACTCCTCACCTCCCGCCGCCAGCGTCGTCAACACCCGGCCCCGCAACGACCGGTGTCGATCCGGCAGTCGTCGTTGGACGACGCAGTTCTGCACGAACTGAGACGAGGGATCCGTTTGCAGGAGCTCGCACTTGCCCTGCAACGCCCTTTCGTCACCGGCCTCGGCCTGGAAGTCGAAGCTGAAGGGACCCTCGCCGTGGTCCTCCCAGAATCGCCAGAAACCACCCTCGAGCTGTTGTAGGCCGAGGCGGTAGGGCGGTTGCGCATGGTCACCCTCCTCGAGTTCGATCGGTTCCACCAGGCTGCCGCCGAATCCCACGTCCGCGAGGTACGCCGTCGGCGAACCCGGGATCCTCACGCTGAGGCAAAGATGATTCGCGGTCGCCACCTCGCCTCGCTCCTGACGCATCACCGCCGCGGCCAGCCGCGTCACCTCGAAGCCCATCTCCGACAACGCCCAGCCGAAGAGACCGTTTTGTTCGTAGCACCAGCCTCCCCGGCGGTCGCCAACGATCTTGACGAACGCATCCTCGATCGAGGTCGTGACCGGCCGCCCCCACTGCACGTCGAGGTTCTCGAACGGTACCGAGAGCGCATGAGAGCGCAAGACACCCTGCAACGTAGGCAGGTCAGCCGCGGGGTCGCCGTCGAATCCGATCCGGAGCAGGTAGTCGTCGAGTCGCATCGCTTCGTTCTAGCACGGTTCGGGCGGAGTCGCTGCGCACACCTAGCGGACGCCGGGCCCAAGAAGGCCTCACCTTCGCTAGGCCACGGCGAGCGCCACGGTTCAACCAACAAAGGCGAGGATCACCGCAACCACCAAAGTGCCTCCATAGGCATTCAAGAGACTACGCCACAGTAGCCTTGCCGAGCCATCGAATGCCTGGGAAACGAGGCTCCAGCCACTTGCCACCAGAAGAGCCAAGACAGGTACCAGGCCTAGGGCAAAGAAGGCCTTGACCGTGCTGTACATCGGAGCCTTGAGGCTGTAGTCGACTGCTCCATAGAGAAACACCAGCAGGGTGCAGACGGTGAACCCACTCGCTAGCCGCCAGCCGGGGTCGGGATCACGGAGTATCCGTAGGGTCAATCTGACCCCACCCACCAGCATGAGAAGTGACATGGGAACAGCCAGCGGAAAGCAGGCCGTCATGTAGTCGTAGTTCCACAAGGGGTGTCGGAACCTCGCGCTTGTCCTGCCGCCCAAATACCCATCCCCCCAGACGGTGCTGTAGAGGGCATCTCCGAAGGACTGGAATCCGGAAAAGAACGGCTCCGAGATCGAGGCCCCGAACCCCAGGTAGTACGAGGGAGTATGGAACCCGGGTGCCTGCCACCAACCTCCGTCGGCTCGCTCGAGCTCCCAATTGAAGACCAGGGGTTGGCCAAAGTGGGCCATATTGCGGGCGTAGAACCATCCAGCAACCACCGCCATCAAAGTGCAGAGCAACGCCAACCTAGCCGCCACCACACGCCACGGCAGCCCCTCCAGCTTCCGAAAGCGGTACGTGAGGAAGAGGAAGATCCAGGGCAGCACGGCGAGGATCGTGAACTTCGCCAGCAGGGCGAGACCCAGGAGAAGCCCAAGACAAGCTGTTCGCCACCAACTAACAGTCGGTGCTACCAGCAGTAGAACCACCGAGAACAAAGACAGCCCGATCAGGGCCCCCGCGAACGGCTCGTTCGAAAAGTAGGCCGACATGTAGAGGTTCATCGGAAGAAAGCCAGCGAACAGAGTGGCGACCAGGAAAGCCAAAGGATGGTCCGGGTAGAACTTCCGCGTGAGAAGGCCAGCCACGACGACATGACACAGCCCACTGGCAAACGCTACCAGTTTGACGACCTTGGCCGTGCTGACGACGCCCAACATCAGATAGAGCACAGCGGTCACCCAATAGAACAAAGGGGGATGGTACGACGAGAAGCTTTCACCCGCCAGGGGCGCCCAGTTCCCCGAGACAACCAGGTGAAAGTACTCGAAGTGGTTGAGACCGTCGAAACCGGAAGGGATCGGCAGCTCCCAGAACGAGGTACACAGGAACACTCCCCAAACCCCAGCGACGATGGTCGGTGACCAGCGAGCGGCGGACACGAAGAGCTGCGACGAGAGGTGTTTCTGTCCCAGGTAGAAGACGATGAACAACAGGAGGAACACGGAGATCAGGCGTGGCGCCGTCCTCGCTGCAACCATCCTGGTCGTCGGTAGGGCTGCCGCATCCAGGTACGGCTCGGTGTCGCTGGCCAACGTTGCCGCAGTCCACGGTGTGGCCAGGTCACCCAGTCGTTGCTGGACTGGCCACGAAGAATCTGAAACTACGGTGCCCGTAGGGCTCACGATCGACGCCCGAAGCAGGGCCGGCCCGGATGGGTTGCGGACCCTGACTTCGAGGTGGTTGGTGCCGGCTTGCACGTACCTGCTGACGTCGACCTCGACCCACTGCCGCCAACTGCTCTGAGGTGACCAGGCGCCCTCCGTCCGTCCGATCTCATGGCCGTTGAGCGTCGCCCTGGTTTCCTTCATCCCTTGCCATCGGATCGTCCACACCGCCTCGGTCTCGTGCGGAGCGTCGGCGGCCACAAAACGCTTTCGGAAGACTTGTTCCAAGAGAGGCTCCGACCGCTGGATGTTGGTTGCCAGGGGAACTGGGAACGTGATCCACGGAACATCGGGATCTGCTCCAACGAACTGGATCTCGGGAGAGTGCGTCGCTCGCCAGACAATCACGGCTGGGACGAGGAGGGCGGTTGCCAGTACCAGAAACACCGAGAACGAACCGGCGGCGCGCTGTGCGCGGGGTCCAGCGGACGACGAAGTGGAGACACCCCGGGACTGGGTACCCAGTGCTCCTACCGGCCCTTGCCTAGCGGCCGGGGACTGAAGAGTGGGTTCGTTGCCTGGCCGCTCGGTGGTCCGAGGATCTCCAGGCGAACTCACGTTTCAGGGCCGTCTACGACCCAGCCCCGTGCAACGGGGGCGTCATTCGGAGGTGACACTGTCAACGAGGTGTCCTGGCGAAGGTCATTGGAAGCAACAGGATACTACGTTCCGAGGACCCTGACGATCGCCGGCGCCAAACCTCGGCTCCTGCCCCCAGCGCAAGCCTGACCCCAAGGTCGCGGAGACGAATCCCGAGAGGCTCACGGAACCATTCTCGGAGACTGACGCAGATCGTGCGGGAAGTCGTGGGCGAGCGCTCTACACCACCTCGAGCCCCGGGGCAGTGCCGCCCCAGGGGTGGTGCCAGAAACCTCTCGACGCCAGGAGTGATCTGTTGGGACTGCGCTGCTCGACAGCAGAAGAAAAACCGACTAGCCTCGCAGCTTCATGCCCCGCCCCGCCCACGCGTCCTCGCCGTCCCGGCTCTACTTGGGTACCTCCCTTCTGGCCCTGGCTACGCTGGCGCTCGAGGTTGCCACGATGCGTCTGCTGAGCGTCGTCACCTGGTACCACCTAGCGTTCTTTGCCATTTCCGCGGCTCTCCTAGGAACTACCGCGGGAGGCGTCCGCGTCTTTCTTGCGAAGCGCCCAGCCACCGAGGAGGACCTGGCTCGTCTACTCCATCGCCATACCCTGGGGTTCGCGTTGTCTGCCCCCTTGAGTGCGGCGGCCCTCTGCTTTCTGCCCTTACAGGCCCG
>JAUIDB010000079.1 GCA_030429235.1 Thermoanaerobaculia bacterium
AAACTCACCCGCGTACCCTGGGAGATGACTCAGGAGGACGTCGAGGTTCTTCGTCGGGAGGGCTTCGACGATACGGCCATCCTCGATATCGCGCAGGTGACCTCCTACTACAACTTCGTCAACCGACTAGCCGATGGGCTGGGCGTGGAACTCGAAGCGCACTGGGGAGAGACCTGATGGGGAGGCGCTGGGGTCGCGTCGCCGCGGTTCTCATACTCTGCCTGGTGGCGGTAGCGAGCGAGCTGCCGGCCCAGAACTGGATTGGCTGGACCGAGGCCGAGGTCGACGGAGTGACCTTCCTCAGCGAGGCCGAACCACCCCGAACAAGAGAGCTTGCGGCCTCCTTTCTGCAGTTTCGACTGGCCCTGCGGACGCTGGCTCCTGACGCCGTCCATCGAGCTCCGGTACCGACCCAGATCTTCATCTTCTCCGACGAGGCGAGCTACCGCGTCTACAAGCTGGTACTCGGCCGTCAGACCCGTCATCTCGTTGGCCACTTCACCTCCTCGACCTTCGGCGACTGGATCGCAGTCAACGGTGATCCCGCGGTGGGCAATCCGTTGCGGGCGATCTACCACGAGGCGACCCATGCCTTTACCGCGCACAACTTCCCCAATGTTCCCCTTTGGCTCAACGAGGGACTGGCGGAGTACTACAGCACCTTCCGACGCGAAGGTGAGCGGGTCGCCGTCGGACACCCGGTCGAGCAGCACCTAAGGGTCCTCGCCGAGGCTGGGCTGATGCCGATTCGAACCCTGTTCGAAGTCGATACGAGGTCTCCGCACTATCAGGAGAGCGAGCGTTCGGGTCAGTTTTATGCTCAGTCCTGGCTCCTGACCCACTACCTGTTGTCGCGCGGCAACCAGGATGCGGGGGCAGTGCAGCGGTTTCTCGACCTGTTGGCCGATGGCAAGGGTTCAGAGCAGGCGTTCGAGGGCGCTTTCGGCCTGTCGTTCGGGCAGGTGGAGAAGGAACTCGACGCTTACTCCCGCAGGTCGGAGTACGACTACTGGAGCGTTCCAGGGGAGGCCGAGACGACACCCCCGAAGCTGCGCCTGGTGTCGGCGAATTGGGTGCGCTACCGCCTCGGGACCTACCTGGCGTTGACCCGTCCCGACTTTGCCCTCGCCGCCCGCCGACGCCTCGAGCCGGCGGCGGAAGGGGGAGTCCCCGACGCTTGGGCGACCCTGGCCTACCTGGCGGAACGCGAAGACGATTTCGAGCGAGCGGAGCAGTGGTACGAGAAATCGGTGGCCGAGGGCGCCCGCGAGGCGCTCTCCTACACGCTGTACGGTCGCTTCCTGCTGCGGATCTCCGAGCCCGGAAGTGATGGCGCCCTCTGGGCACGGGAGATGCTGGACCAGGCGATTACCTTGGACCCGGGCTTCGTCGAGCCCAGGGCGCTGTACGGCTCGAGTTTCCTGCTGACCGAACCCACCGAGGTCGAAGATGGGATCCTTCAGTTGCGAGAAGCCTGGTCGCGTCTCCCCGGGAGACTCGACATCCCGTTCAATCTGGCGATGCTGTTTCTGCGAGTCGGCGACGAGGCCTCGGCCGAGCGGATCATCGAGCGCGTCGAGGCGGCGGGAGATGAAGAACTGGGTCAGAAGGGGCGCGCCGCGATCGAGGAAGCGCGCGAGGTGCGCCGGTACCGGGTATTGACGGCGGAGTACAACAAGGCGGTCGAGCAGATCAACGAAGGGAACTACCGCGCGGCAGAGTATGGCCTGCGGCGCCTACTCGAGCAGGATCTGCCGGAGGAACTGATCGACGTGGTCGAACGGACGATGCAGCAACTGGGGGATGCTCCGCCGTGAAGCAAGCTCGACCGGTCTATTCGACCGACCAGGGCAGGCTGTGCTCCGGGTGTGGACAAGCCGTCGATGCTTGCCGGTGCGTGGCGGTCGCGGCGCACTCCCTGCCGGACCGGATCGTGGCGCGATTGGCTATCGAGAAAGCGGGAAGGCGGGGCAAGACCGTTACGGTGATCTATGGCTTGCCTCGCAACCAGCCCTTCCTCAAAGGACTGGCGAAGGACTTGAAACGACTCTGCGGGAGTGGTGGCACGGCGTACGACGATCGGGTCGAGATCCAGGGTGAGCACCGCGATCGGATCCGCGAGGAGCTCGAGTCGAGGGGGTGGACGGTCAAAGGCTGACGAACCTCGTCGCTGTGGTTCCTGGTATAGTTCTCCGGCGACTGGGCTGCCACCTGAGGGTGGACAGGTTTTCACCGCGGCCCCTCACCCGCCCGATCGGTCGTCCCGCCGCACGACACTCGCCCCACCCGATCCTGGAGACGTCCTCCCCGGTCGGTCTGCGGATTGGACCGCTGGGGCTCCCATCTCTGATCTCAGTTTGAGCATCCGGCTTCGGCTGACTCTTCCAGGGGCCAAGGGTCCCGAGGTTTCCATGACAGATTCGCAACCCCAGAAGTTCTCGGAACTCGGTCTCGCCACGGAGGTGTTGGAGGCCGTGGAGGCCGCGGGCTACGAAGCACCGTCTCCGATTCAGGCGGCTGCCATACCGCCGCTGTTGGCCGGTCGCGATCTGATCGGTCAGGCCCAGACCGGGACGGGCAAGACCGCCGCCTTTGCGCTACCGCTTCTCAGCCGTCTGGATCTGGACCGGCTCGAACCCCAGGTTCTCGTACTGACCCCGACCCGCGAACTTGCCTTGCAGGTGGCCGAGGCGATGCAGTCCTACGCCCGGCGACTCGAAGGATTCCATGTGCTGCCGGTCTACGGTGGCCAGAGCATGCACACCCAGCTGCGCCAGCTCAAGCGTGGAGTGCACGTGGTGGTCGGCACGCCGGGACGGGTCCAGGATCATCTTCGTCGTGGCACGTTGCGCCTGCAGGGACTCGAGGCCGTAGTACTCGACGAGGCCGACGAGATGCTGCGCATGGGTTTTCTGGAGGAGGTCGAGAGCATCCTGGAACACACGCCGGAAGAGAAGCAGGTCGCCCTGTTTTCTGCCACGATGCCGGCGGCGATCGCCAGGGTGGCAAAGACCTACCTGCAGGAGCCCGTCGAGATCGCCGTGGAGGCGCGGACGGCAACGGTGGAGACCATCCGACAACGCTACTGGAAGGTGGTCGGCACCGGGAAGCTGGAGGCCCTGACACGGATTCTCGAAGTCGAGGACTTCGACGCAATGTTGGTGTTCGTGCGAACCAAGGTGGCGGCCGCCGAGCTGGCAGAGAAGCTGGAGGCTCGTGGATTCGCCAGCGGCGCCCTCAACGGGGACATGAACCAGGCCATGCGGGAACGGACGGTGCAGCGATTGAAGTCGGGCGTGCTGGATATCGTCGTCGCCACGGACGTCGCGGCCCGGGGCCTGGATGTGGAACGCATCACTCACGTGATCAACTTCGATATCCCCTACGATACCGAGGCCTACGTGCATCGCATCGGTCGCACGGGACGAGCCGGCCGGACGGGAGAGGCCATTCTGTTTGTCTCCCCGCGGGAACGGCGACTGCTGCTCGCGATCGAGCGGGCCACCGGCCAGCGCATCGAGAAGATGCTGCTCCCCAGCCAGTCCGACGTCGCTGACTACCGGATTCGCCGCTTCAAGCAGCTGATCACCGAAACCCTGGCCGAGGAGGACCTCGACCGCTTCGAGGAGATCGTTCGCGACTACGTCGAGGAACAGGCCATCGAATGGCAATCAGTGGCCGCGGCGCTGGCGTTTCTCGCCCAGCGCGATCGGCCGGTGCACCGCGCTCCGGACGATCGCTCCCGTCGAGAGACTCCGTCTTCGAACTCGGACCCGAGATCCGAAACAGCTCGGAAGCGGCACGACCAGCGGCGTCCCGAACGCCAAGACCGAGAGCCGCGAGGCAGTCGAGCCGCGGTCGAGCCAGGAATGGAGAGGTTTCGCGTCGAAGTCGGTCGCAGCCACGGAGTCGAGGTGCGCAACCTGGTCGGGGCCATTGCCAACGAGGCCGGCCTGGATGCCAAGCACATCGGGCAGATTCGACTGTTCGAAGAGTTCTCGCTCGTCGACCTGCCCGAGGGGATGCCGAAGGAGATCCAGCAGCTTCTGGGAAGAGTCTGGGTCTGCGACCGCCAACTGAAGATCCGGCTGGACGACGGCGGAAGCGGGCGGCGCCAGGCCAACGCGCCTCGTACCGAGCGCGGTTCACAGCGGCGGTTCGGGGGTGGAGACGACCGGCGACCTCGGTCCCACTCGTCGGACCGCGACCGCCGAGGAGGATCGTCGGGTCGGCGGGGTTCGTCGACCGAAGAAGAGAGCCGGGGGCGAGGATCGAAGAAGCGTTCCTTCCGCAAGGGGCCCGGCGGTCCGGGGGGATTCGCGAAGTTCCGCAAGAAGCCGCGCAAGGGCGGGCCCAAGAAGCGCTAGCCTGACTCTAGATCGTGCTGGGGGGCGTCGCCGGGATGCGGCGGGGCACGTCTACAGGACGCGTTGCTGCCCGGTGCTCGGCGTGGGCGCCGATTCGGCCATCGGGCCGAGTTCGTCCAGTCGCGCCGCTTCGGCCTCGGCGTGTTCAGCGGCGGCCGTGTCGCCGACGGTCTGGTAGTACCGCGCCAGGATCCGATGGTCGTCCGCTCCCAGTCGGCCGCCCTGGGTCGAGGCGACGATGGCCATCAGCTCCGCACAGCGGGCCGGATCTTCACCCTCGTGGAGTTGGAGCTGCGCCAGAGTCCGAATGGCGGGCACATGGCGGGGGCCCGCCGTGCACCTTCCTCCCGAACAGGAGGGGCCGATGGCAGCTTCCAAGCAGTCGATCGCTTCACGGCTCTCGTCTCGAGCCACGAGAATCTGAGCCAAGAGGTGGGCGAAGGGTACGTGACTCGGATAGCGTCGCAGCATGGACTGCAGGTAAGGCAAGGCGCGCCCGTGGTCCTTCATCCGTAGGAGCGCCATGGCGTAGACCTCGGCGAGCGGAACGGACTCCCGGCCCGGCACCGCGAGTTCGGCCAGTCGTTCGACCACCGCGGCCGGATTGTCGGCCAGGGTACTCTCGGCCCAGAGTAGCGGAACCGACAGCGTTCCGGCGCGGTCGAGGTGACCGTCGCCCAGCGACTCCCAGACCGCCAGGAAGTCCTCGGCGGCCGCTGCGAGGTCTTCGGCCATGAGATGGGCGCGGCCCCGTTCGAGCCTCAAGATCGGATCCTCGGTGTCGGCGGCGAGAAGTTCGGTGAGGCCCTCGAGGGCCACTGCTGTCTCTCCCTGGTTGAGCGCGATGACCAGGTTGGGAAACGGTGCCGGTTTCTGACGGTAGATCTCGGCCAGCTCGGGTCTCAGGGTCTCGATGATCGCTTCGTAGTGGAACTCGAGCTCCTCTACCGAGGCCTCGACGCCCGCTTCGCCTTCGGGGGTACCAGGACCTTCGGCGAACGGGTTGATTTCGAGCTGGTCGAGTAGGGCCTCGCGGCGTTGCGTCAGCTCGGGGCGGCGGGGATCGTCGTCGGCACATCGCTCGAGGGCCGAGAGCAACCAATCCGCCGCATCGCTGAGTTTGCCCTCCCTCTCCGAAGTTGCGGCGCGCTCTAGGAGAGAGTCGAACAGCTGGGTTTCGGCCCGTTGTCTCAGGGCGTCGATTCTCTCGCTCTCCGAACCCTCCAGCTTACGCTCGGCTCGTCGCAGGAGATCGAGGGCGAGAACCGGCTCCTCGTCCTCGAGGTAGCTCTCGACGCGGTCGAGTTCGGCGAGCCAGTCCTTCTTGAAGAGAGAGAGCAATCCCATGAGCGCGGTGCAACTCAGCGGCTGCGCAGGGCGATGTTGAGCTTGAGTAAGACCTTCTCGTGGTCGCCG
>JAUIDB010000033.1 GCA_030429235.1 Thermoanaerobaculia bacterium
CACGATGCGGCCGGGGCACTCTCGAGGTCGTATGGTTCCAGCATCGATCCCTGGCCGATCGACTCCGTCGGGAACCGCGGGTAGTCCTGTTCGGGGCGGTGCGCGAACGCAACGGCCGGCTGCAGCTGAATCATCCCGAAGTGCTGGCCTTGGTTCCGGGGGAGGCCGAGGTCGAGCCGATCGCCACCGTCGAGATCCCGCCTCCTCGCGCCCGCTACCGCGCCCTGGCGGGGCTTTCGGAACGCCAGGTCGCGGGACTGGTGGAGCAGGTGGTCAACGCCCTCGACCCCCGGTTTCCGCCCGAGCCCTTGCCCGACGAGCTGCTCACAGAGCTGGCGGTGCCGCCCCTGTCCGAGGCGCTACGGTCAATCCACCGACCGCCAGTGGGGATCGATCTCGTGGCCTGGTCGGAACGCAGTTCGGCTCCCTATCGCCGCCTGGCGTTCGACGAGCTGTTGGCCCATCAGCGCCGCTTGGCGAGCGGTTACGCCGCCCACCGTGGGCGTCGCAAGGAGCACCACTACCAGGTCGACGACCGGGTGCGCCAGATCGCACGGGACATCCTGCCATTCCGACTGACGGGGGCCCAGAAGCGCGCCGTGGGGGAGATGGCGGCCGAACTGCAGGCTCCGGTGCCGATGTTGCGACTGCTCCAGGGGGATGTGGGCAGCGGCAAGACGATCGTGGCGGCCCTGCTGATGCTGTTGGCCGCAGAGAGCGGCGTGCAGGCAGCGCTGTTGGCCCCGACGGAGATTCTGGCCGAGCAGCACGCCGCGAGTCTGCAGGAGCTCTTCGACGGGCGCTACCCAGTAGCCCTGCGCACCTCGAGCGCGCCCGCCGGGTCGACCGAGTCGTCGGCCGCGGCGTTGGTAGTGGGAACCCACGCGTTGCTCGAAGACTCGGTTTCGCTCCCCCGCCTCGGGTTGGTGATCATCGACGAGCAGCACCGCTTCGGCGTGACCCAGCGGCAGCTGATGGTGGAGAAGGGACGGGATGTCGACCTGTTGGTGATGAGTGCGACCCCGATCCCCCGCACCCTGGCCCTGGCCGGCTACGGCGACCTCGACCTCACGCTGCTCGACGAGCTGCCGCCGGGTCGCAGTCCGGTCGAGACCCTGGTGCGGCCCAAGAAGGAGCGGCGGCCGATCTACGCGCGACTGCGTGCGGACCTGGAGCAGGGGCGGCAGGGGTACGTGGTGTTCCCGGCGATCGAACCGAGCGAGGTTCCCGGCCTCACCAGCCTCGAGGCGATGGCGCCGAAGATCGAGGAGGGTCTGGCCGGAGTCCGCACCGCCCGATTGCACGGCCAATTGTCGGCCGACGAGCGGCGCACGATCCTGGCGGAGTTCCGTCGAGGGGAGATCCAACTCTTGCTGTCCACGACGGTCATCGAGGTCGGGATCGACGTGCCGCGAGCCAGCGCCATGATCATCGAAGGCGCAGAGCGATTCGGACTGGCCCAGCTACACCAGCTGCGCGGGCGGGTCGGCCGTGGGACCGAGTCCTCCTGGTGTGCCGCGGTCCACGGTCGCCTCAACGAGACCGGGAGCCAGCGACTGACCGCCTTCGCCGAGTGTCCCGATGGTTTCGCCATCGCCGAACGCGATCTGGCGATCCGCGGGCCTGGTGAGCTTCTCGGACGCCGTCAGGCCGGTATGATCGCCTTCCGTGTCGCCGACCTCGGTCGCGACACGGATCTGCTCGAGGTTGCGCAGCGGGTCGCTCGTCGAGAGATGTCGGAGGCGTCTCCGGCGACCCGGGAAATAGACGGAGAGGTTCGATGGTTCGTTTCTTGATTCCCCTCGCATGGTTTGGTCTGCTGGTCTACCTGGCTACCAGCTACTACGGTTACCTGGTGGTCCCGGGCAGCGACGACGTGGGCGAGCATCTGATCACCGCGCTCCTGTCGGCCGCGCCGCTGCTTCTGGTCTACCTCTGTCTACCGCTCTACCTCTGGGGCACCAGACGGCTCGTGGCCCGGTCCGCGGCGGCGGACTCGAGTCTCGAACAGCGTTACCGAACCGTGACTCGGAGGACCCTGGTGGCCTGTGGTTTGGGAGCGGCGACACTGGTTGGCCTCTTCTTCACCGGGTATCAGACGCAGATCGGCTATTGGGAGTCGCCGGTGGGTCATCACTGGATCTCCTGGGGGACCTTTGCCGCCCAGGTGTGGGCCGTTTCCGTCCTCAGCCGGACGGTAGCGGGAGGTGAACGCCTGCTCCAGGAGGTGGGTGCGTCAGAGGTATAATGGCGCCCGCCTTCGGGCCCCCTCGCCAACCACTCTCCGGCTTCGCCGGTGCTCACAGGAGATACCGTGTCCACCTCGACTGACCACGACCCATCCCGGATCGTCCTCTCTGGCATGCGTTCAACGGGGCGCATCCATCTGGGGAATTACTTTGGAGCGATCAAGAACTGGGTCGAACTGCAGGACCAGTACCCCTGCTACTTCTTCGCCGCCGACTGGCATGCGCTCACCACCGACTACGCCGACCCCTCGAAGGTGGCGAGCAACACGATCGAGGCGGTGGCCGACTGGATCGCGGCCGGGATCGACCCCGAGCGTTGTGTCCTCTTCGTGCAGTCGATGGTGCCCGAACACGCCGAACTGCATCTGCTGTTGTCGATGGCGACGCCGTTGGGCTGGCTGGAGCGGGTTCCGACCTACAAGGACCAGATGCAGCAGATCGAGAACAAGGACCTGACGACCTACGGGTTTCTCGGATACCCGGTGCTGCAGACGGCGGACATCATCATCTACCGCGCCCACTACGTGCCCGTCGGAGCCGACCAGGTCGCGCATCTCGAGATCAGCCGCGAGATCACGCGGCGGTTCAACAACTTCTACGGCGAGGTGTTCCCAGAGCCCAAGCCGCTGCTGACCAAGACTCCGAAGGTCCCCGGCCTGGATGGTCGCAAGATGTCCAAGTCGTACGGCAACGGCATCGGTCTGACCGACTCGCCCGAGGTCATCCGCCAGAAGTGCATGCAGATGTTCACCGACGAGCAGCGGCTCCGGAAGTCGGATCCGGGCCGACCCGAGGTCTGCAACCTCTACCGCTTCCACGAGCTGATCTCGGACGGCGAGACGCAGGAGCGAGTAGCTCGCGAGTGCCGGGCGGCCGAGATCGGCTGCGTTCAGGACAAGCGCTTGCTCGGTGACTTGATGGTCGACTACCTGGCTCCCTTCCGCCAGCGGCGCGAGGAGCTGATGCGCGACCAGGACACCCTGATGGACATTCTGGTCGAGGGTTCGGTCAAAGCCCGGGAGCGGGCGAGCGAGACCATGGATCTGGTGCGCTCGGCCATGCGGCTCGACTATCGGCGGGTCCAGGTCGAGGTCGGGGCGGCCCAGTGATCCCGCCGGCCACCGTTGCCGGGACGAGAGCGGGGCGGAGGTGAGCAGCAAGCGCCCGGTGGAAGGCCTCCTTCCCGAATCCTGGAAGGTCCTGCTGCCGGTGTTCGAAGGGCCGCTCGACTTGCTGCTGCACCTGGTCAAGGTCAACAAGGTCGAGATCTCGGACATCCCGGTGGTCAAGGTCTGTGAGCAGTTCCATGCCTACCTGCGGCTGATGGAGGAACTCGATCTCGACATCGCCGGGGAGTACATCTACGAGGCGTCACTGCTGATCCAGCTCAAGTCGAGGATGCTGCTGCCGGTGGCCACCGACGAAGAGGGGGAGCCGGTGGAGGATCCCCGCGAGGAGTTGGTGCAGCGGCTCCTCGAGTACCGGCGCATCAAGGAGGCCGCGCAGTCGATGGCGGAGGTCCACGGCATGCGTCGGGGCGTCTTGACCCGTCCGAAACCTCCGGAGTTGGCCGAGATCACGCAGGAACGGGGAGAGGAGGCACAGATCGATCTGGGCGACCTGTCGCTCTTCGATCTGCTCGGAGCCTTCCGCGGCGTCCTCGATCGTTTCGACCGCGAGCACCCGCCACCACTCCACCTGCGCGGCGAGAGTTTCTCGGTGCGCGATCAGTTCGAGCGTTGGCTCGAGCGGCTTCGCGGCGGGCGTCCCGCCCACCTGGCCGACGAACTGAGTGCCGTCTCCTGCCGGGCCGAGGCGATCGCCGCCTTCCTGGCGGTGCTCGAGATGGCCAAGTTGGGTTTGCTGCGCTTGCACCAGAGTGACGACGGGGGAGTCCTGCTCTACCGCACCACGCGCGAGGTCAGTGCGGCCGAACTGGAGATGATCCCCACGTGAGCGAGGAGCGGGTTCCCACCGAGGCGCCGGAGGAGCTGGTGGCTGCCATCGAGGCGATCCTCTTCGCCACCGGCGAGCCGGTCTCCGCCACCCGGCTGATGGGCTTGTTCGAAGAGGACGGCCACACCGCCATGGACGTCACGGCGGCGCTCGACACGCTGGCGCAGCGCTTCGCCGCTCGCCCGTCGAGTGGGGTGATGCTCGAGGAGGTAGCGGGTGGGCTGCGGCTCGCCACCCGTCCCGAGGTGTACCCCTGGCTGCGGCGGTTCTTTCAAACCCAGGATCGCAATCGGCTTTCGATGGCCGCGCTGGAGACGCTGGCGATCGTCGCCTACCGGCAGCCGATCACCAGCCCGGAGATCCAGGAACTGCGGGGAGTGCAGTCGTCGTCGGTGATCAAGACGTTGCTCGAACGACGCCTGGTCCGCATTTCGGGCCGCAAGGCGGTGGTGGGAAAACCGTTCCTGTATTCGACGACGAAGGAGTTCCTCTTGCATTTCGGACTCGATTCGTTAGAGGATCTGCCGCCCCTCGAAGAGTTCGAGGAGGCGCTCGCGGCCGAAGGCGGCGGCGAGTCGATCCCCGATCGAGAGGAGGAGATCCTCCGACTCAGCGCCGAGATCGAGGAGGCCGAAGAGGCCGAGGAAGGCGACGGCACGAACCGATGACTCCCTGGGAAGGGACGGAGCCACCATGCCAGAAGAGAGACTACAGAAGATTCTGAGCCGAGCCGGCATCTGCTCGCGCCGCAGGGCCGAGGAGCTGATCGAGGCCGGACTCGTCACCGTCAACGGTCGCACCGCCGTCCTCGGCGACAAGGCGGACCCGGCGGAAGACGCCATCAAGGTCGACGGCAAGCGCGTACCCAACGCCGTGCCGAACCGGTACCTGCTGTTGCACAAACCGGAGGGACACATGTGTACGGTGTCCGATCCCGAGGGCCGGCCGACCGTTCTCGATCTGATCCCGGCGCGATTGCGGCGAGCCCTGGTGCCGGTAGGGCGGCTCGACTACAACACCGAGGGTCTGCTCCTACTGACGACCGATGGTGAGTTTGCCCAGCGCGTGGCTCACCCCCGGTACGGTTGCAAGAAGACCTACGAGGTGAAGGTCAAGGGGATGCCGGAGGACTCCGAGGTCGCCCGGTTGCGGGAGGGGATGTGGATCGAGGGCAAACGCACCGAACCCGCCGATGTCAGCTTTCTCCGCCGTACCAAGGCTCGAGGTCAGGCCAACAACACCTGGTGGCGCGTGACGCTGGGCGAGGGCCGAACGCGGCAGATCCGTGAGATGTTCTTTCGGGTCGGACACCCGGTGCAGCGACTGCGGCGGATCGCGATCGGCGCCCTGGAGGATCGCCAGCTCGAGAAGGGAGCCTGGCGGGAGCTGACGGAGGCTGAGGTGACGGCCCTGATGACGGGCGAGGGGGGACTGAAGGGGTCCCGAGCCAAAAAGTCAGCCCCTGGAGGTCGGCCCGCCGAGGGGGCTACTCGGTATCGGAGTGGAGAGCGTCGCAAGCGCGAAGCGGCCACGGCGGCAGGCGAGGCTCGGCAGAAGAAGCGCCGAACTCCTCGGGTGGACGCCAAGAAGGGAGCGTCCGGTGATCGAGCGGCCGGGACCTCGCGCCCCCGTCGACCTCCGTCATCGCGCCGCGGTGGAGCCTCGAGCGCTGACGCGCAGCCGACGGGGCGTCGCGGTCCTTCGCGGCCGCGGAAGGGTGCAGGTCCGAGCGGACGCAAGGGATCCAAGAAGCGGTGAGGGGTTCCGAGGAGCTTTCGGCAAGACCCCAATTGGTGGAGAAGAAACCGATGGTCATCGCCATCGACGGTCCCGCCGGGGTGGGGAAGAGTACCGTGGCTCGGGTGGTAGCTCAGCGGCTCGGTTTGTCGTACTTGGACACCGGAGCCATGTATCGGGCTGTGGCGCTGGCCGCGGCCGAACGGGGCATCGAGTCCACCGACCTCGAAGCCCTGGCGCGCCTAGTGGTCGAACTGCCGGTCAGTTTGCGGCCGGGACCCGAGGGTGTCGCCCGGATTCTTCTCGACGACCTCGAGGTGGAGGATCGAATTCGTACGCCTCAGATCGGGTTACTAGCCTCGGAAGTGGCCCAGCACTCGGTCGTGCGACGCGCCCTGGTCGCGCTGCAGCAGAGGTTTGGTGCCCGCTACGGTGCCGTACTCGAAGGCCGGGACATCGGAACGGTCGTCTTTCCCGAGACTCCGCACAAGTTCTTTCTCGACGCTCGTCCCGAGGTGCGCGCTGCCCGCCGAGCCGACCAGTTGCGGCAGCGAGGGGTATCCTCCGACGAGAAGGAGATTCTCGCGGACATCCTCGAACGCGATCGCCGCGACCGGGGGCGCAGCGAATCGCCGCTCGGTGCGGATGCCACCTACATCAAGGTCGACACGTCAGATCTGACGCTCGACGAAGTGATCCAGGCAGTACTTTCCACGATTTCGTAGTCACCACCCGGGGGCACAGCGTGGTCATCGGTCGGAGGGCTTGGTGGGGGCTCGATCCTTGGTCGTCGCGAGATCGTCGTAGCGCAGGGTGTGGTAGCGGTCGATCGCGAGGCGCGGCGAACTCTGTCGGCGGCCGTTGGGCCACGTGATGTCGACTCGGACCGATTCTTGGCTCTGGCCGAGTCCAAAGTGGACTCTGAGGTCTGACTGGGACTGGAAGCTCCCGCCGCTTCGCACGCCCCGGGTTTGTTTCGAGGTGCCGTTCTGTAGGGTCACGACAGCGCCCAGAGCCAGACGATTCTCGGCTGGACCCACCAGCGACAGGCCCAACCAGTGATTCTTGGTTTCGATCCGATTCTCGAGGAGGTCGACCCGATCGTTGGTGTTGCTGATCACCACGTCTAGACGACCGTCGTTGTTCCAGTCTCCAACCGCCAAGCCGCGGCTGACGGCATGGGTTTGCCAGGCCGCCCCAGCCTGGGGCGAGACCTCCACGAAGCGCCCCGCTCCGAGGTTCTCGAAGAGCTGGTTCGGCTGAGGGTACTTCAGGCGCGGCTCGAGTTGCTCGATCCCCTCTTGCATGTGTCCATTGGCCACGGCGAGGTCCAGGTCACCGTCATTGTCGAAGTCGAAGAGTTCTACGCCCCAACCTACGTATTCGAGACTCGGTGGACCCAGACCAGAGGTTTCGGTGACGTCTTCGAACTGGAGGTCGCCGAGGTTGGTGTACAGAGTGTTCGTTTCCATGGAGAAGTGAGTGACCACCAGGTCGGGAAGGAGGTCGCCGTTCAGATCTCCGACCGCTATTCCCATCCCGGCTTCCGGGACTCCCAGTGCGCTCAAGCCGGCGCCGCTCCAGAGACCCACGTCTTCGAACCGGGCGGATCCGTCGTTTTCGTACAGTCGGTTCTGCGAGCCGTCGTTGGCCGCGTAGATGTCCAGATCCCCGTCGAGGTCGAAGTCGACCAGGGAGACTCCGAACCCTCGTTCGGTAGCCGCAGTAGACACTCCGCGTTCTTTCCCTGCCTCTATGAAGGTGCCGTTGCCTTGATTGAGGTAGAGGGCATCGGGCACCCCGTCGAAGTTCTCGGGGCGGCAGTAGTAGCGGGTCTTCGCGGAGGGGTCGCCGCAGGGCGCCGGATCTGCGTAGTCGAAGTCCACGTAGCGCGTGACGTAGAGATCGTGATCTCCATCGCCGTCCAGGTCTCCGAAGGCGCAGCTCGAACTCCAGCCCGATCCCGCAACTCCGGCCGGACCCGCGACCTCCAGGAACGATCGGCCGCCCTGGTTGAGATAGAGGCGGTCGGGACCGTAGTTGGTGACGAATAGATCGATCCATCCGTCGCCGTTGGCGTCTCCGGCGCAGACTCCCATGCCAAACGCCGCGTCGTCGACTCCCAGAGGGCTCGCAACGTCCACGAATTTGCCGCCCCGATTCTCGAACAGGGCGTTGCGGGGAGTTGGGGTGAGTTCGATACCGGGGGCAGGCGAGCCGTTGACGAGGTAGAGGTCGAGGTCGTCATCCTGGTCGAAGTCGATCCAAGCGACACCGCTGGCCGCCGTCTCCACGTAGTGCTTTTCACCGGTCCGGCCATCCTGGTGCAAGAAGGTCAGTCCGACGGGATCGGTCACCCGCACGAACCAGTCCTGGGCAGTCGTGGAGGTGGGGGTGAAGAGCACGAGGAGCGCAACCAGGATCGATCTGTGGTTGGCGCTTCCCGCACTTGGTTTCGGTAGCGGGGGAGAGTCGCTCACAGTTGGTACTTCCTTCGGAGCTGGTCGAGGAGTGGACTCTCCCGGGGAGCGGCGTCGAGTAGACCCGCTACCTCGTCGATCTGGCCGTTGGCGACGAGAAGCTCGGCTAGGCGGACGCGGTCGCGATCGCGCCAAGGCGCTATCTCCAACAGCTGTTGCAGACTGGAGCGAGCGGCTTCTGGATCACCGAGATGGAGTTCCAGTTGGGCCCTGGCGGCCAGGAGGATCGAGCCGTCCGGGAACTCTCCGAGACCCTCCTGGACCAGAGCATAGGCGGCGTCATGGTCGAGATTCCTCATCGCCTGTGAGACTCGTTCCTCCCGCACTCGTTGTCGCAGGCGTCGTCGCCGTAGCTGGGCTGACAGATGCTCGGAGACCGGAAGCTCGAGAACGGTGGCGAAGCAGGCTTTTGCGAGTTCATCGAGAGCAGACCGGGACGCCAGTCGTCCTACGAGCAGCGTCTGTTCGGGGCTCAGATCGGTCCGATCGATCGCTTCTAGCTGGTCCCGAGCCTCGCTGGTCCGGTCCGTGAGCGTCAGCAGTTCAGCCAGGCGGAGCTGAACCGAGGTGGAGGCAACTGTCGTCTTCGATGCGAGTTCACGTACCAGGGGTAGCGCCTCCGAGGGAGAAGGCGCGCTCTTGCTTCCGCTGCCCTCGAGGTCGGAGAGGAGCTGGTGCCGAGCCATGAGATCTTTCGCCTGCTCGACATCGCCGGTGGCGCGGTAGAGGCGGGCCGCCAGGTAGGTCGTGGTTCGATCGAACGGATCGAGTCGAAGCGCCCGGCGAGCGAAGTCGAGGGCTCGCTCTGGCTCGGTAGTTCGGAAGAGTCGCACGGCGAGCGCGAGGCCGATCTGGTCTTCGGGATCGAGTCGAAGCCAGCGGTCCAGGAGCTCACGCGCTTGGTCTGGGTTTGCCGATTCGACGATGAGGGCCCGGGCTCGGAGAGTCCGAGGGCTCTCGGGGGCCTCATCGATCAGGGTCAACGCGGCGCCGGTGTCGTGTAGCACCCGAAGGTTGCCGACCAGATTCAGGCGTGCTTCGAGGTCGTCGGGATGACGTGACAGGTAGGTTTGGAGATGCTCGGCGGCTTGCGAGGGGCTCTGGAGGGGACCGGCTCGCCAGGCTTCCGCAACCGCGAGGCGACCAGTATCGGAGTTCGGCTCTAGGTCGAGATGGCGCTGGAGGTAGTCTCGGGAGAGTAGGTACTCCTGCTCGTCGAAAGCGTTGAGACCACGAACGAGATCGGTGGGTTCGTCCGGCGGCTGACACCCGTTGAGAAAGAGGAGACCGAGGCAAGACAGCGCCCCGAGCTTCGTGCGGTAGAACCGTCTGGTTTCCTGGCAAGCCGAGTCCAGAACAGCTTGTGGTTCGATGGGCACTTTCGGTTTGGTCGGCTCGAGGGACTCGGGGGATTAGGCAGTGGGTTTGACGACGGGTGGGTCCTGCGGGACAATGCGGGCCTTGAGGCACTATTCTACCCTTCTCTCGTCTCGCTGTGGCCCCATTTCTCGTCGCGTTCTGATCCTCGCCGTCCTGGTTGGATTGGTCGGGGGAGGCTGTTCTCGATCGCAGCCGTGGAACGTCTTGTTGGTCACTTTCGACACGACTCGGGCGGACCGTCTCGGTGTCTACGGCAACGATTCGATCGCTACGCCGACCGTAGATCGGTTAGCGGCGGAGGGGGTCCGCTTCGCCCAGGCCCGCTCGGCAGTTCCGATCACGGCTCCCTCTCATTCGACGATTCTGACCGGGGTCTATCCGGTTCTTCATGGAGTCCGAGACAACGGCTTGTTCGTGTTGCCTGCGGCCCAGACGACACTGGCCGAGATTCTCGGCCAGCAGGGCTACGCTACGGCGGCCGCGATCGGCTCCTTTCCCCTCACTTCTCAGTTCGGCCTCGATCAGGGTTTCGACTACTTCGACGATGAGGTCGACGTACAACCGTTCGAAGACCTCCTGGCCCAGCGGGCACTTCCCAAGTCTGCGCTCTTTTTCGACGAGCGACGGGCGGGACGGGTGAACGAGGCTTTGCTTCCCTGGCTGACCGAGCACGCCGGGGAACCGTTCTTCGCTTGGGCACACTACTTCGATCCGCATCAGCCCCTGGAGCCTCCGGCTCCGTTCGACCAGCTGTACGCCGACGATCTGTACGACGGAGAGATTGCCTACTCGGACGATTCGCTCGGCCGGCTCCTCGACCACCTGCGGGGACTTGGGGTTCTGGATCGGACCCTGGTGATCCTGACGGCAGATCATGGCGAGGGGTTGAACGAGCACCGGGAGTCGACCCACTCCATGTTGCTCTACGACTCGACGCTCCATGTCCCGTTGATCCTTCGTCCCCCCGACTACCCCTATGGCGGCCGTGTCGTGGATGAGTTCGTGGGTACCGTCGACATCGTGCCGACCGTCCTCGACCTCCTGGGAGTCTCCTCGGACCTGGAGTTTCAGGGGCGTAGCCTCGAACCGTGGTTCTCGGCGCGATCCTTGGAGGCCGTAGGGCCTTCGTCGCCGCGGTCGCTCTACTCCGAGACACTGTCGCCGCGGCTCTCGCACCGTTGGGGGGAGCTTAGGGCGCTCATCGACCGTCCGTACAAGTTTGTGCACGGCCCGAGACCCGAACTCTTCGATCTCGAGAAGGACCCTCGTGAACTCCACAATCTGATCGACGAGCAAGCCGCGCTGGCCAGGGAACTCGAGAACCGCTTGGTTCGGTTTCTACGCAACGAGGCGGCACCAGACCCGGGAGCGGCGACCGAAGCCGACGAGGAGACGCTGTCGCGGCTCCGGGCCCTGGGCTATATCCACTCCACCGGGCCGCAGGACGTAGTGGTGGAGGAACGCCTTCGGTCGGATGGCTTGGCCCCGCAAGATCGGGTGGTCGACGTTACAGCCATGAGCAACGCCAAAGAGGCGCTGCATCAGCGTCGGCCACTGTCGGCGCTGCAGTTCTTGGAACCGTTGCTGGCGGCAACGCCGGACGATCCGGTGTACCTCGAGATGCGAGCTTCGGCGGAGGTGCAGATGGAACAGCTCGAGGCGGCGAGTGCGACCCTGGACCTCATTCGCCAGATCGGTGGCGAAGGACCCGTGACCGCCCGGCTTCTCGAGCAGATGGGCGCTCTCGCTCTGTATCGCGGAGACCTGGCGCAAGCCGAACGCTGGCTTACCCAGGCCGAAGAACTCGGTGCCAGTGCCAACGGACAACACTTCTTGGCGCACGTTTATGCAGCCCAGGGGATGATGGTCGAGCAGGAGCGCGCGCTGACGGCGGTGCTCGAACTCGACCCTGGTTTCGTGACGGCTCGACTAGATCTCGCGATTCTCCGTGCCCGACAGGGAGACAGAGCAGAGGCCAAGAGACACTTCGACCAGGCGCTCGAGGACCAGCCATACTTCCCTCGCACCCACTACAACCTGGGGACCTTCTGGATCGAAGCGGGTGAACTCTCGGCGGCGGAGGGGCGTTTCCAGCGAGCGGTGGAGCTAGACCCGAACTACCGCCAGGCCCGGTACGCACTCGTGGCCCTCTACGCCAGCACACCGGGCCGGGAGGCCGAAGCCGAGTACCATCGGCTCGAATTGCAACGCCGCCATCCAGGGTCGGCCGAAGCGACAGAGGCCAACGCGTTGCTGGCCGGGAGTTCCTCGTGAAGCGCCGGCTTCGGTGGCTTGCCGGCCTCGCCGTCGTGGGGTCGATGATCGCGTGCGCCGATTCGGAGACTCCCGCCGAGAGTGTTGCGGTGACTGACGAAAGTACCGACGCTAGCGAGGTGCTGGCCAAGTACGACGGAGGCCAGGTAACCGCGGAGGACCTCGATCGAGCGATTCTGGAACTGCCACCCGAGTCGCGCGAGGTTCCGGGGGATCGAACCGCATGGTACGAGGGCCTGATCCGAACTCTGGCGTTGGATCAGATCGAAGGGGATCGGATACAGGTTCTCCTCGATCAGGACGGAGAGCTAAAGGAGCTTCTGCGTGACGCCGAGAAAGGGGTCCTCATCGAGGAGTGGGCCCGTCGACAGAGCCTCGAGATCGACCCGGTATCCGAGGATGAACTCCGTGCCTACTACCAAGAGCATCAAGAGGTCTACCAGATTCCCGATCGTCGTTCGGTCTCCCACATCTTTCTCCGAGCGGATCGGCGCTCGGCGGGGGAAATCCAGCAGCGGTTGCACCAGATCCGTGAGAGGATCCTGCAAGGGGAGAGTTTCGAAACTCTGGTAGCGGAGGTGTCCGAATCGGAGACACGGCACCGGTCAGGTCTGCTCGGGAGTCTGGGGCGTGGTGACCTGCCGCAGGACTTGGAGAAGGTGATCTTCGAGCTCGAGGTCGGGACTCCCAGTGAACCCGTGCTGACCCCACAGGGAGGGCATCTCTTCATCGTAATGAACAGTGTCCAGGCTCGGGACTACTCCTTCGAGGAAGTGCGGCCGGCGATGCAGCGCCAGATGATGTTCGAACGACGGGAGGCCGCGCTCGAAGAACTGACCCGGTCGTTGCCTCTGCCACCCGATTTGGAGCGGGTCAGTTCGGAATCGCTCGAGGCTCTGATTTCGCAAGGGGATCCGTCGGAGATCGTACTGGAGGTTGGCCAGGAATCGACGTCGTTGGGAAGGCTGATGGAGTTCGCGAATCTGGCCGCAGTGGCCAGGAATGTACCGCCGAACCCAGTCCAGGCCCTCGACCTACTCGAACGCCAGGAGCGGATTCTGGCCAGGGCTCTCGAAGATGGCATCGACCAGCTTCCCGAGGTGGCGCAAAGACTGCGGTCGGTCCGATGGCGGGTAGCCCGAGAGAAGGTCCACTCCAGTCGCCGTGAGGCCATCCTGGATCGGGACCCAGATCGGCTGCGGGCGTACTACGAGGAGCACCAGTTGGCTTTCCGTACCCCTTTGAGCCTGCGTCTCCGCCGGTTGTCTATTCCCTTTGCGCGTGACGGGGTAGCGAGCCTGATGGCTGAACTGGAGACGGCAGTAGCCTCGCAACCGGAGTCCCTCGAGGATCTCCTAGACCGATTCGAAGGGTCCATCGACGATGTGGGTTGGCTGGAGCTGTCGCAACAGCTGACCGAGGCTGAGAGGCGGCTCGCGGCGGTACTGGCTCCCCTCGAAGCGGGACAGCTGTCGCCTCCGCGACGCTTTGGCGAGGCGCTGGAGGTGTACCGTGTCTTGGACCGCAGGGAACCCCGAGATCAACCCTACGAAGTCGTGAGCGAGACGGTTCGAGAGGTCTACCTATTGCAGCACTCGGCAGAGCTACAGGCGGAATGGACCGAGCGACGACTGTCCGATCAGAACTTTCGGCTGGTGGAAGGGTGGCAGGAGCGAGTTGGCGTCGACCGGACGTCGGCAGGGAGCGAGACTTCGCTGCAGCGGGAGGTGCCGTGAGACGAGTTCTAGGGGGGCTCCTGTTGGGAGTCCTGGTGGGTTGTTCTGCTCCTCCGGCTTCCCAGACTCACGATCCGATCGTGGCCCGTTTCGATGGCGGATCGGTTGGTTTGCAGGAGTTTCGAGATTGGCGGCGGTCACAGGGAGAGACTGACTTCGAGGTCACGTCGAGGCGAGTAGAAGACCTACTCTTGGTCCGGCTACTCGCACAGGCCGGGGAAGAGGGCGGGCTTCGCGAGGAGGCGAGAGTCAGGTTGCGCCTCGCAGCGATCGAACGTCAGCTGTGGGTTGCCGCCCTGCGTCGGCACGTCGCCGACCAGACCGTGGTGTTGCCAGAGGAGATCGAGCAGGCTCTCGCTGAGGAGCCGGACGCCTTCCAGAAACCCCGTCGCCAGCGGGTCCGTAACCTCTTTCTGCGTGTCCCGGCTACCGCCAGTGCCGCGGAGCGCGCCGAGGTAGGCCAGGTGATGCTGGGGCTCCGAGAGCAGGTGGTGGCCGGGGAGTCCTTTGCGGCACTGGCTCGGGAGCATTCCGATTCCCAGACTCGGTTCAAGGGAGGGCTGCTCGGTGTAGTCAAACCGGGGGAACTACCGCCTCCGGTCGAACCCCTCGTGCTTCCGCTCGAGCCGGGCGAGGTGAGCAGCATCCTCGAGACGACTGACGGCTTCACGATCTTCTATTGCGAGACCGTGTGGCCCGCTGAGTCCCGACCACCAGACGAGGTGCGCACGAAGATCGAGTCGGTCCTCCGCCAGCATCGTCAGAAGCAGAGATGGCAAGAACTGGTCGACGAGTTGCTGGAAGAGGATCCTCCGCAGTTCGATCTCGACTTCGAGATGGCACCCGGCCAGGAGCCCGAGCGTCGAGTTCTCTACTTCGACGATGAAGGGCTCTCGGTCGGCGAGCTCCGCACCATGCTGCGACTCGGACCCGCTCCCAGAGACCTCGAGTCGATGTCGTTGGGACTCGTACGGGAGGTCCTCGAGAATTACGTCGTCCAGGTGCGGGCCAGTCGTCGGGCCCAGGAGCTCGGCCTCTCCATCGACGAGGGTTTGCTGCGCTGGCGCTGGCACAGCGTGTTCGCCGCCGAAGAGATGGCGAGACGGGTCGACGCACAGCTGGTTCGACCGACAGAGAGCGAGTTGCGAGAGGCTTTTGGGGCCGATCGAGAGCGCTACCGACGCCCGGCCCACTACGACCTGTCGCTTCTCAGAATTGCCTACGAAGCGGGTGGAGAGCGGCAAGCGATGCAGCGCGCTCTCGAAGCGGAAGAGATGATACGAGGCGGTCGTCTGTCGTTCGAGGCGGCGGTGCGTCGCTACGCACCCTCGCAAACCTCGGACCCAAGGACCGGCTGGGTCGCGCGACGCCGAGTGGCCGCCCTGGGGCACTCGGTGCTGGCAGCAGTGGAAGAGCTCAGTCCCGGTGAACTGAGCCCTCCCGTGGTCGACGGCAATCGGCTCTATCTCCTGTTCCTCCATGGAGTCGAGGAGCCTCGGGCCCTGAGCTTCGAAGAAGCTCGTTCGGCAGTCGAGCGCTCGGTAGGTGGCAATCGAGTCGAGACCCTGCAGAACGAGATCAGCAAATCGCTCCGCCAACGGCTGCGGGTAACCGTTCTCGATCCTGGCTCCTCGACGAGTGACGATACTCTCAGTCCAGCGGTCGACCCGAGGTAGTCGACGAGCGATTCAAGGACCGTTACCCAGTGTGGTCGGCAACCGGAGAGTGCTCCCGGTGGGAGCGTGGAGGGGAAGCAAGGATGCGACCGGCCGGGATCGAGTGCGGAGCCGCAGGCTAGAGCTAACCCTCCCTTGGATAGGACTGGTCTCGGCGGCCGTGTGTGAGGTCACCAAGGATTTGATCAGCAGCTGGTGAGTAGCCCCCGGACCGAAGGATCCCTCGTCGACTCCACTCGGTAGCGGGAATCTCGGCCTCGCCTGGGGACGGATAGCTCCTCCGAAGGCCAGCCCAGCGATCTCGTCGACGAAGCCGCGGCGTGTGGCTAGCGCACCGACGACGGGTCTGGCCCGATCAGGGCTCAAGCGTTCCGAATCGCACCAGAGTCGCGCCCGAGACGAAGACCCCGCCTGTGCCTGGAATGCCTGCCTCCCGAGATCGATCTTGCGCCATAAGAAAAGGGGCGCCGAAGCGCCCCTCTTCTTATGGTCAGAGACCTGAGCCCTAGCTCTTCGTGCGCAGCGCGACGAAGGCAAGTCCGGCTAGAAGAGCCGAGAGCAGAAGCATCCCCTTCCAGCCGAGGACCGGGACCTCGATCACGGTCGGTAGGCTATCCACCACCGAGGTGCTTTCGCTGGCACTGTCGTTGCTGGGGTTGGAGTCGCTGCCGTTGCTCGCCGTGACCGCAGCCATGCTGGAGATCACGTCGGCGCCTGGAGTCGTCGTGCCGTCGACGGTCAAGGTTACGGTCAGAGTTGGGCTATCGGCGGTTGCGACACTACCCACCGTCCAGACCGGGTCGACGTAGGCACCGGCGCTGGGCACGACGGAATCCACGGTGACCCCGGGCGGGAGGGTGAGGGTCTCGGTCACCTCGACGCCGGTTGCGGTGTCGGGGCCGGCGTTGGTGAGAGTAGCGGTGTACACGAGGTTGCCAGCGCCAGACCCGGCGACGACCGGATCGGTGGACTCGGTTACCGTGAGGCCGAGATCGATCAACTCGGCGGGCATTCCGAGCACGTCACCGGATACGCGGACCAACGCATTGAGTCCGGGCAGCGTGTTGAAACCCGTGCCCACGATGTCGTTGATATGCATTCCGTGGTGGCCCTGGCTGGCATTGGTACCGGATCCGAGACCAACGGCATCGGCGCCAGGGGGGAGAATGTTGGCCCAAACTCCTGCCAGGAAACTCGCGCCGGTGTAGTTCACGGGCGTGGCAAAGGTGTGGGTGTTGAAGGCGGAGGCAGCGAGTCCCGGGACCGAAACTGAGGTCAGGACCGGTGCCGTGGTGCCAGCGACGGGGCCGAACACCGAGACGAAGGCGGCAGTCCCGCCGACACTATTCATGAAGAAGGACATCGCGGTGACCGAGCCGCTCGCCATGACCGGGCTGCCGTTGGCCGTATCGAACTGGTTACCGAAGCAGTTGCTCGCGACGTTCGGTAGCGAACTCACGATGCCGTCGTCGTACTGAATGGTGCCGAGAGCTCTCGGAGTGTGGTTGGTGACGATCGGTTCGTCGAGGGTCCGAGTGGCCGGACCCACGCCGTTCCAGGGCAGGTTCGGGCCTTCGATGGCGGCTTTGGCATCTTGCGCCGCTTGGTCCGCGAGCACGGTGGTTGGCATTGCGACCACCAGCACGAGGAGAGCGAGGCTCAATCTAATAACGACGTTTCTTGGCACGTTTTGCGTCCTCCAGGGGAAAGGTGTTTGAGAATGAAAGAAAGAGTTCGGCGGAGGGTACCATGGGCTTTCGCCAGCCTCAAGAGGTCGAATCTTCTTCTCATCTGAGATGGAGATAAGTCTCCTTTACTGACGGAAAATATCGTGGGAGGGTTGCCCGTGGGAGCGTCGCTAGGGCAGAAGTCTCGGTGGAGTTCCCCTTGCTCCTAGG
This sequence comes from Thermoanaerobaculia bacterium, assembly GCA_030429235.1. Taxonomy (GTDB): domain Bacteria; phylum Acidobacteriota; class Thermoanaerobaculia; order Multivoradales; family JAIOJS01; genus JAIOJS01. The sequence continues at coordinate 17,387 of JAUIDB010000033.1, forward strand.
GTCGGTTTTGACACGACGGGGCCGAGGCCTCAAACTGTGGGTATTCGAGAAACCCTCCGAAGGGAGAGATTGTGCGTATAGCGTTCCTCAAGCCGCCGATTGGAGGCATCCTCGGGCTCGAGATGTTGACGTTTGTCGAGCCCCTGGGACCGGTCTGTGTTGCGGGGGCCCTCGAGCCCGAGGGACATGAGTGCCGGATCTTCGACCTTCGGATCGACGGGGTCGAGGAGGGGCTGGCGGCCTGTCGAGCGTTCAGTCCTCGACTCATCGGGCTGCAGTGCAACTTCACCACCGAGCGCTACCGCACGCTCGGGCTGTCGCGGCGGCTCCGCGAACTGCTCCCAGAAGCATTCATCGTCGTGGGGGGGCACGACGCGTCGCGTGAGCCCGACTGGTTCCACGACGCCTCGATCGACGCCATCGCGATCGGCGATGGTGAGGAGGTGATGCCCCCGTTGGCGGCGCTCCTCGAGGCGGGCGAGGATCCGGCGCAGGCGACGGGTCTCCATCTACGGCGGGACGACGGGTTCGAGTTCACGGGTCCCCCTCCTGCCCGCAGCGACCTCGATTCACTGCCACTTCCGGCGCGCCATCTGATCTCGCACTACGCGCCGCACTACTACATCAACTTCCGCCGGCCGCTGGCTCTCTTCGAGACCGCCCGGGGGTGCCCCTTCAAGTGCAACTTCTGCTCGGTCTGGAAGTTCCACGAGAGTACCTTCCGCGAGAAGTCGCCGGAGCGGGTGGTGGCGGAACTGAAGACGATCGACGCTCCCAACGTCTTCATCACCGACGACATCTTCTGGATGAACGTCAAGCGGGGCGAGGAGATGGCGCGCCAAATCAAGGCGGCCGGGATTCGCAAGTACTTCACGGTGCAGACCCGCACCGACATCATCTGCAAGTTCCCGCACCTCATCGAGATGTGGAAGGAGTGCGGCGACCTGGCGATCTTCCTGGGCCTCGAAGCGGTCACCGACGAAGGCCTCGACCTGGTGAACAAGAAGAACACCGCGGCCAACAACGAGCAGGCGATCGAGATCCTCAAAGAACTCGGGGTCGGATTCACGCCGAATTTCATCGTCGACCCGGCCTGGGACCGCGAGGATTTCGTGCGGCTCAAGGAGTGGATCACCCGCACCGGTGCCTACAACAGCGGCTTCAGCGTGCTGACCCCCCTTCCCGGTACCGATCTCTGGGAGGCGGCGAGCCGCAACGTGACCACCGACAACTGGGAGATGTTCGACATCATCCACGCGGTGATCCCGACCACGCTACCGCTCGAAGAGTTCTACGACGAGTACGCCGGACTCTGGCGCCACGTGCTCGACCTGCGCTTCCAGATCAAGGGCAAGACCAAGACCTACGTCCAACTGGCCGCCGCCCTCGCCCTGGGGAGGGTCAAGTGGTCGTCGATCCAGAAGGGGATGAATATGGCGAAGGTCTTCAGCCGGCCCGAGACCTTCCTGGCGGCGCACGACCGACCGACGCCGACCGTGAGCCCATCACTGAGCGCCACGGGCCTCTGAAGAGGCCAGACGATCAGCCCGCGCCGACCCAGGTCGGGGCGCACGAGGCCCACCCTCGGAAGGTAGGCTCTCGTTCCCGTCGCGGGATCAGCTCTCGGGCGCCGGTTTCGACTCAGTCGAGCAGGCGGCCCCAGTGTTTGGAGCCCATCTTCTGGACCGTGGCGATCCGCTCCTCGGCCACACGTTCGGCCGCGTCGGCCGAGGTGATCGAGTCGCGCTCGGCGATCTCGAACACCCGCGAAGTGTTGAGGTAGATGCCACGGGTCATGCGCAGGGCGCGTTCCTGGTTGTAGCCACCGAGCAACTCGTTGTAGACGTTGATCAAGCCGCCGGCGTTGATCACGAAGTCGGGGGCGTACAGGATGTTCCGAGCGTCCAGCATCTCGGCGTGCCGATCCTCGTCCTGAAGCTGGTTGTTGGCGGCACCGGCGATGATCGAGCAGCGTAGGCGCGGAATGGTATCGTCGTTGAGAATCGCTCCCATGGCGCAGGGGGCGAAGACATCGCAGTCGACGTCGAAGATCTCGTCCGGGGACACGATCTCGACCCCCTTGGCTTCGGCCTCGTCGATCGCTTCGTGATCGATGTCGCAGCCGAAGACCTTGGCGCCGCGCTCGAGGAGGTAGCCGGCCAGGTGGCCCCCGACGCTGCCCAGGCCCTGGACGGCGACCGACCGACCGTCGAGATCCGGCTCGTCGAACTTCCACTTGACGGCAGCCATCAGGCCCTGCAAGGTGCCGAAGGCCGTCACCGGGGAGGGGTCGCCGGAACCACCGTGCGCCGGGGCCACACCGGTGACCCACTTCGTCTCGGTGAGGATGAGCTCCATGTCCTCCATGTCGGTACCGACGTCCTCGGCGGTGATGTAGAGACCGCCGAGGGAGTCGATGTAGCGGCCGAACGCACGGAACAGGGCCTCACTCTTGTCGGCCTTGGAGTCGCCGATGATGACGGCCTTGCCGCCCCCCAGATTGAGGCCCGCGGCGGCGGCCTTGTAGGTCATGCCGCGCGACAGGCGCAGGACGTCGGTCAGGGCCTCCTCGTCGCTGGAGTAGTTCCACATCCGGCAGCCGCCCAGCCCGGGGCCGAGCACGGTGGAGTGGACGGCGATGATCGCCTTGAGTCCGACATCGGGGTTCGAGCAGATCAGTACCCGCTCGTGTCCCATGGTTCTTATCTCTTCGAAGAAGGCCATGCGTTCGTCCTCTACGCGGGGGCTCGCAGTCCCCCCGTTGTATCGATAGTTTGGAGATACTCAGGTCGTCCCCGCCTGCCGTGGAACCACGGATCTCGAGCTTCGGCGGTGCGAGGTCTCGCTGGTCGAGGACGGCAACACCGGGTCGAGGCGGGCGCCGCTAGTGTACCGCAGAGGGCGTCAGGTTGTCGTCGCCGCGATGCGGCGCAGGGAGGCGGCGATTTCCTCCCGCACCACGGTGGTTTCTTCGGCGTCGTGCCGCTCCTCGAGGCCGGCCTGGGCCTGGTCACCACCGATCCGACCCAGGGACCAGGCGGCCTGGGCGCGGACCATCACTTCGTCGTGTTGTCGCAGCGTCTGGAGGAGGCCCGCCACGTACCGGCGGTCGCCGCGGTTGCCCATGGCAGCGGCGGCGTTGCGCTGCAGGCCGGCCTGCTTGGCGCGTTTCATCGGGCTGCCGCGGAAGGCCTCGACGTAGCCTTCCCGGTCGATGAGGAGGAGATCGAGGAGGTCGAGATCGCGGCGCGTGTCCGGCAGCTCGAGCTCCGGGTGGTGTGCCGGTTCGAGCCGCCTTCGGTTCCAGGGGCAGACCTCCTGGCAGATGTCGCAGCCGAAGACCCAGTCGCCCACCATCCCGCGGGCCTCGTCGGGCCAGGGGCCGCGCTCCTCGATGGTCCAATAGCTGATGCAGCGGTTGGCGTCGAGCTGGTAGGGGGCGACGAAGGCGTCGGTGGGGCAGGCTTCCAGGCAGAGAGTGCACTTGCCGCACAGGTCGGTCAGGGGCTCCGAAGCGGGCAGGGGAGTGGTGAGGAAAAGCTCTCCGAGCAGGAAGTAGGAGCCCATCTCGCGGTGCAGCAGGCAGGTGTTCTTGCCGACCACGCCGAGGCCGGCCCGCGCAGCCAACTCGCGTTCGAGGACCGGTCCGGTATCGACGTACCAACGCGTGGCGATCTCGGGGTGCGCGTCGACGATCCTTTCCGAGAGGAAGCGCAACCGGCGGACCATCACGTCGTGGTAGTCGCGACCCTGCGCGTAGCGGGCGACCCGGGGCCAGAGGTCGTTGTCCGGCGTCGGTGCCCCGTCGAGGGGGGCGTAGCGCAGGGCGACACAGAGCACCGAGGCGACACCGTCGAGGAGGTGGCGCGGATCGAGTCGTGCTTCGAGGCGGCGTTCGAGGTACGCCATCCCGGCGTGGCGACCGGCGGCCAACCACTGCCGGTAGGCCGCCGCGTGGTGCGACTCCTCGATGCTGGCGATCCCCGCCGCATCGAAACCAGCCTCGCACGCCCACCGGATCAGCCGATCGGCGCTGACGGTTCGAGGTTCGCTACGATCGGCGCCCTCGGACGGACTCTCCATAGCGGGATGCTGGCATTCGGCCCGAGGGCTGTCAATCCGGTCGTCCGGTCCTCGGTGGCCCGAATCGCTCGCCCGTTTCGGTCCAGAAGCCTCGGATTTTGCTCGATTTGCGCATTGACAGCCGTAGGACCGCAGCCTATACTTCCGGCCCCGCGAGCCTCGAGCTCCCCCGCTATAGGTCCGCGAATACACACCCCAAGGAGGAAGATCGACCTATGGCTTCGACCCATAAGGATCAAGAATTAACCATGCCCGACACTACCCAGGAGGTAGCCGTCGAGCCGTCGACGGAGGAGTACACGTACGAACAGCTCCTCGAGATGTACGACGAGAGTCTGCAGAACCTCGCCGAGGGCGAGGTGGTCAGCGGGACGGTGATCGCCATCACGTCCAACTCCGTCGTCGTGGACGTCGGCTACAAATCAGAGGGCCTCATCGCCCTCAACGAGTTCACCAACCATCAGGGTGAGCTCTCGGTGGAGGTCGGCGACAGCGTCGACGTCCTGCTGGAGCGGACCGAGGACAAGGAGGGCGATGTGCTGCTCTCCAAGGTCAAGGCCGACCGCATGAAGGTCTGGGAGCAGATCGAAACTGCCTACCAGAACAACGAGCCCGTCAACGGCTACGTCATCGACCGCATCAAGGGTGGTCTGACGGTAGACATCGGCATCCGTGCCTTCCTGCCCGGTTCGCTGGCTGACATCAAGCCGATCAAGCACCTGGACTCCCTGAAGGGCCGCGAGCTCGAGTTCAAGGTGATCAGCCTGGATCGTCGCCGCAACAACATCGTGCTGTCGCGCAAGGCCGTGCTCGAGAAGGAACTCGAGGGCAAGAAGGCCGAGACCATCAAGTTGCTGGCCGAAGGCGTCAAGATGCCTGGTGTGGTCAAGAACATCACCGACTACGGTGTGTTCATCGACCTCGGCGGGATCGACGGTTTGCTGCACATCACCGACATCTCCTGGGGTCGGGTCAACCACCCCTCGGAGCACTTCCAGATCGGCGAAGAGGTCGACATCGTCGTCCTCAAGTTCGATCCCGAGACCGAGCGCGTATCGCTCGGCTACAAGCAGCTGTCCGAGGATCCGTGGACCCTGGTCGACAAGAAGTACCCGGTCGGTTCGCGAGTGGACGGCAAGGTCGTCAGCATCGTCGACTACGGTGCCTTCGTCGAGCTCGAAGAGGGCGTCGAGGGTCTCATCCACGTCAGCGAGATGTCCTGGACCAAGAAGGTCGTCAACCCCTCCAAGATCGTCGACGTCGATCAGGAGGTTCAGGCGATCGTCTCCGAACTCGACATGGGGCAGCGCCGGATCAGCCTGTCGCTGCGCCAGACCGAGCGCAACCCCTGGGAGGAGCTCTCCGATCTCCATCCGGTGGGCTCGATCGTCGAGGGCAAGGTGCGCAACATCACCGACTTCGGCGCCTTCGTCGAGATTACCGAGGGCATCGACGGCCTGATCCACGTCTCCGACATGAGTTGGACCAAGCGGATCAAGCATCCGTCCGAGGTGCTCAAGAAGGGTGACGCGGTCAAGGCCCGGATCACCAACATCGACGCCGGCAACCAGCGCGTTTCCCTCTCGATCAAAGAGTTCCTCCACGACGAATGGGATTCCTTCGTCGACGAGTACCGGGTGGGCGACATGCTCGAAGGCAAGATCGTCAACGTCACCGACTTCGGTCTGTTCATCGACATCTACAACGGACTGGAGGGCCTGGCCCACGTCAGCGAGATCGATGTCGCCGCCGGCGACCGCCTCGAGGAGAACTACCGGGTCGGAGAGTTCGTTCGGGCTCGAATCCTGCGGATCGAGGACGCCGAGCGCAAGGTCGGTTTGACCATGCGTGGGGTCACCCAGCCGTCGGCCGACGAGATGGACGAGCTGCGCGAGGCCGCGGCGAGCAAGGCCCCCCGGGCCCCGCGGGCGACCCCGCGTCCGGCTCCGATGCAGGTCGAGGCTGGTGGCTTCGGTACCATGGGTGCCGCGCTGAGCCAGCTCATGGGCTCACGCTCGGACGACGATGAGGCGACCGAGGAGGCTACGGCCGACGAGGCAGCCGCCGAAGAGTCGGCTCCGGTCGAAACCGCGGCTTCCGAGGAGGCCACGGCCGAGGAAGTCGCTGTCGTCGAGACGGCGGAGGCCGAGGCCGGAGACGACGAGGACGCGGTCAGCAGTGACGACGCGTCCGAAGAAGAGTAAGATCAGCGGACACTCATTGACGAAGAGGAGGATGCGGTGCCGAGGGGAGGGATGACCAAAGCCGGACTTGTGGACCAGGTGGCCATGCAAACAGGGTTGCCGAAGAAGCAAGCGGAGGTGGTCGTTTCGACCGTGTTCGAGAGCATCGTGGACTCCCTCAAGGCCGGTGACAAGATCGAGTTGCGCGGGTTCGGTAGCTTCCGGATCCGCCAACGAGATTCCCGTACCGGACGCAACCCGAAGACCGGCGAGGCAGTCGAGGTTCCAGCCAAGCGAATCCCGTACTTCAAGCCGGGCAAGGACCTACGAGAGCAGCTGAACCCGGACCGATGAACGGATCCCCAGGGATCCCTTCGACGTGTCGGCCCTTTGCCGTCTGAGACAGAGTGAGCCTCCGAACGCGACGATGCGGCGGAGGCTCTCTTTCGTTCGAGGGTGACCCGGGGTTTCCCGCGAGGACTTGAGAATTTGAGCGAATCGAACGTCCCTACGGAGGAAGAGCTTCCCGTTCTTCCCGTGGCTACCACGGGCCTGGCGGCCCTTCTTGCCCTCTTGCTGCCCGGTCTCGGTCACCTCTACCTCCGCCGTCGGCGTCGAGGTGTTCTGTTCATGGTCCTGGTGGTCACGGCGATCGTGGTGGGTGTGCTGCTGAAGGGCAACCTGTGGACGCCGATCGAAGGGCGGCCTCTGACCATGCTGGCGACCCTCGGAACCATGGGGATGGGTCTGCCGTACCTGATTCTCGGCACCCTGCTCGAGTACGAGGGCTTGGTGGGTAGCCTCGGGTACGACTACGGCACCGCCTTTCTCACCAGCGCGGGTTTGATGAACTGGCTGCTGGTGCTCGACGTGCTCGATATCGGTCAGGGGAAGAAGCCATGAGCCACTTTCTCCTCATGGTGCTCTATTCGACGATCCTGAGCCTGTTCTTCGCCGTGCTCTGGCGCCGCGAGCGGCCGGCGCAGCTACGACTCTTCCTCCAGCTCTTCGGCTTCATGGTCGTGGGGGGGCTCCTGGTCGCCTGGCTGATGTTCCCGTTCCCCTCGGGGCCGCCGGCTCCCATCCCATGAGCCGACTCCTGGTCGCCGCCGGCGAAGCCTCGGGCGACCTCCACGCGGCCAGGCTGATCAGCGCTCTTCGTCGCGACGTACCCGATCTCGATCTGTTCGGACTCGGTAGTGACGAGCTCGTCGCGGCCGGGATGCAACAGATCGCCGACAGCCGGGAGATCTCGGTCGTGGGGATCACCGAAGTGCTGAAGATCCTGGGGCGGGCCAAGGCGATCTTTCGGTCGTTGCTGGAAGAGGTCGATCGGAATCCTCCCGATCTGGCGCTGCTGGTCGACTTTCCTGACTTCAACCTGCGACTGGCCCGGGAACTGCACCGCCGGGGGATCCCGGTGGTGTACTACATCAGTCCCCAGGTCTGGGCCTGGCGGCAGGGGCGGGTCCGGCTCATCGCCAAGTGCGTGCGACGGATCCTGGTGCTCTTCTCCTTCGAAGCCGACTGGTACCGGGAGCGCGGCGTCGAAGCGATGCACGTCGGGCATCCCCTGGTGGACGAGGTTCCGGAACTGCCACAGATCTGGGACTCCGCCGATCCCACGGAGAACGGTTTGCGTCTGGCGCTGCTGCCCGGTTCCCGGCGGTCCGAGATCCGGGCCCTCCTCCCGGCCATGCTCGCTTCGGCGGAGCGGGTCACCCGGACCCGCGAGGTGACGACGCAATTGATCTGCGCTCCTTCGATCGACCCCGAAGAGTTGCGGGCTTCCTGCCGGGAACTGGCTCCCGATCTCGCCGTCGAGCTGGTGACCGAGGATCGGTTCGCCACCATCGCCGGCAGCCACGTGGTGTTGTGCGCCTCGGGCACTGCCACCCTCGAGGTGGGGCTTCTGGGGACGCCGATGGTGGTGCTCTACCGGTTGAAGCCGGTCAGCTACTGGCTGGCGCGAGCGCTGGTCGACCTGCCGGCGTTCAGCCTCGTCAATCTCGTGCTCGAGGAGAATGCGGTCCCCGAACTTCTGCAGGGGGAAGCGAACCCTCGGCGGATCGCGGAGGAGGCACTTCGAATCCTCGACGACGAGCCGACGCGATCGCGACAGCGGGCGGCGTTGGCCCGGGTTCGGCCGTGTCTCGGTGCGACCGGGGCCAGCGAACGTGCGGCGAAGGAGGTGTTGGCTTGCCTACCCGCCCGCGTGTGAACGTCTACGCCTTCCTGGGGCGCTACTTTCGACGCTACGTCCTCTGGTTGACCATCGCGATCGGGGCGAGTCTGCTGGCGGCCGCGGGCACGGTCGGGATGATCTCCCTGATCGAACCGATCTTTTCGGAGGTCCTGCTCTCCGACGACGTTCCGGTTCTCGGACTTCCCGGGGGCACGGCCGAGGAGGAGTGTCCGCCGGGCGACGAGGCCTGCCAGGCCGAAGCCGAGGCCGAGGCCGAGGAGCCGGCTACCTTCATCGACGACCTGAAACGGCGCGTGGACCTCCAGGGACACTTCGGAGAGTCCTATCGCAGCCTGAAGCGTCGGTGGGGGATCACCGACGACAAGGTGGTCTGGTTCGCACCGCTGCTGCTGGTCCTGGTGCTCTTGATTCGGAGCCTGGCGATGTTCCTCAACGGCTACGCTTTCCAGCGCATCGGCCTCGGCGGCACGACCGACATTCGGAACGGGCTCTACCGTCGAATCCTCGAGCAATCGAGTCGCTTCTACTCGGCCCATCCCTCGGGCGAGCTGGTGAGTCGTGTGGTCAGCGATGTCGGCGTGATGCAGAACGCGATCTCGACCCGCCTGGTCGACGTGCTGCAGCAGCCGCTGACCCTGATCATCCTGATCTGGCTGCTGCTGTCGATCGACCTCAAGCTCGCCTTGATGTGCCTGGTGGTGGCTCCCGTCATCCTGATGCCGATCGTCAAGTTCGGAAAGGGGATGCGGCGGACGAGTTTTCGCAGCCAGGAACATATGGCCGACCTGGCGAATCTGGTGGCCGAAGGTGTGCGCGGGCATCGCGTGGTGAAGGCCTTCAACATGGAGGACTTCGAGTACAAGCGGTTCCGAGCCGCTTCCCACCGCCATCTTCGAGTCAGCCTGTGGGCGCAGATGCTCTCGCAGGCCTCCAGTCCGGTGGTCGAGTCGCTGGCTGCGCTGGGCGGGGCAGGGCTCCTCATCTACACCGGACGTCAGGTCCGCGTCGGCGCTCTGGAGCCCTCGGAGGTGGTGACCTTTCTGGTGGCGCTGATGGCTCTCTACGATCCGGTTCGCAAGCTCAACAAGGTCAATCTCGTCTTCCAACAGGCGTTTGCCGCCGCCAAGCGGGTGGCGGACCTGATGGCGATTCCGATCGACGTGGAAGAACCCGAGACGCCACGGCCGTTGACTGGAGTCGAACGCTCGATCCACTTCTCCGACGTGACCTTCGGCTACGAGACCGAGGTGGTGCTGGACGCGGTCGATCTCGAGGTGGCCGCGGGGGAGGTGGTTGCGCTGGTGGGACCCTCCGGGGCCGGGAAGACCAGTCTGGTCAACCTCTTGCCGCGCTACTTCGATCCCGATGCCGGCGTGATCACCATCGACGGTGTCGACATCCGCGACTTCTCGCTGGCGGGATTGCGCCGGCAGATCGGCATCGTCACCCAGGAGACGGTGCTCTTCAACGACACCATTCGGGCCAACATCGCCTACGGTCAAGCCGACCTGCCGCTGGAAGCGGTCGAGGACGCGGCTCGCGCGGCGTTCGCCCACGACTTCGTGTGTGAGCTCCCGGATGGCTACGAAACGGTGATCGGCGAGTCGGGCAGCAAACTTTCGGGCGGACAGCGGCAGAGGTTGGCCATCGCCCGGGCGATTCTCAAGGATGCTCCGGTGTTGATCCTCGACGAGGCGACCTCGCAGCTCGACAGTGAGTCCGAGGCGCTGGTGCAGCGGGCGCTGACCAACCTGATGCAGGAGCGCACCACCCTGGTGATCGCGCACCGACTCTCGACGGTGGTGAATGCCGATCGCATCGTGGTCATGGAACGGGGGTGCATCGTCGACCAGGGCAAGCACGAAGAGCTGTTGGAGCGCGGCGGCACCTACAAGCGACTCTACGATCTCCAGTTCCAGGGGTAGGCAGATGCGAAGCATGACGGGTTTCGGCCAGAGCGCGGGTACGAGTTCGAGCCACCGAGTGGCGGTGACGCTGCGCAGCGTCAACTCGCGCTATCTCGATCTGGTGATTCGTCTGCGGGAGGAACAGAAGGGTCTCGAGGCGCGGATTCGGTCCGTCCTCGAAGCGGAACTCCACCGGGGCCGCGTCGAGGCCACGATCGAGATCCGATCCCTCCGCCCGCTCCCGGCCGAGGTCGATGTCCAGACTGAAGTGGTGCTGGCCCTCCACCGCGCCTCCCACGAACTGGCGGAGAAGGGGCTGGTGGCGCGTGAGCTGTCGGTGGGCGATCTCCTTTCCCTCCCAGGTGTCGTCGAACTGCGCCTGATCGAGGACTGCCTCAGCGGCGCGGGGCTGGACCTGCTCGAGGCGCAGGTGACCCACGCGCTGGGAGAGCTGGTGACGTCCCGCCGGGCTGAGGGAGAGCGTCTCTTCACGGTGCTGACCGACCGGATCGCGGAACTGGATCGGGTGGTAGAAGCACTCGAAGCGCAGGTGGTGGTCGCCAGCCGAAACGCGGAGGAGCGCCTCCGCCAGCGGGTCGATCAGCTTCTCGGCGATCGGGAGGTCGATCCCGAACGCCTGGCTCAGGAGATCGCCTTCTTGGCCGACAAGACGGACGTTCGCGAGGAACTGGACCGCCTGGCCGGCCACCTGGAGGCTTTCCGCGGAGCGTTGGGCACAGCGGGGCCCAGCGGTCGTCGCCTCGACTTCGTGGTCCAGGAGATGTTGCGGGAACTCAACACCCTCGGCTCCAAGGCTCGCGACGGCGCGGTGACCGAGAGCGTCCTCGAGGCCAAGCTGATCTGTGAGCAGCTTCGCGAGCAGGTTCAGAACGTCGAATAGTCCCGCGGGTTCGCTGGACCACCTGCTACAATCTCCGACCCATGGCCGGCGACCTGATCATCCTCTCTGCTCCGTCGGGGGCTGGCAAGACGACGATCATTCGAGGCCTGCTCGAACGGCGGCTGATCGCTCCCGAGAGTGTCGCCTTCTCGGTGTCGCACACCACTCGGGCGCCTCGTGAGGGAGAGGTCGACGGGGTGGACTACCATTTCGTCGACATCCCCACCTTCCAGTCGATGATCGCGGGGGAGCGTTTCCTGGAGTGGGCCGAGGTCTACGGCAACTACTACGGAACGTCCCTCGACGGCGTACTCCCACATCTGGAGCGTGGCATCGACGTGCTCATGGACATCGACGTCAAAGGAGCCACGTCTGTCCTCGAGAGCCACCCCGAGGCCGTGGGGATCTTCGTGATGCCGCCCAGCTTCGACGTCCTGCGCCAACGGCTGCAGGGTCGGCGACTCGACTCGCCCGAGGCCGTGGAGCGCCGCCTGACAGTATCCCTATGGGAGATAAGGCGTTACCACCAGTACGAGTATGTTATTATCAACGATGACGCGGCGCGGGCGAGTGAGGCTTTGGCGGCGATCCTACAAGCACGGCGGCAACGCTCGTCGCGGCTGAAGGAGCGCGCAGCGGCCATCGCAGCCGGGTTCGAAGCCGAGTTCGAGAGTCGAGGCTGAGTTTCGGGTCGTCTCTTCGGATCGATCCCGGTTCCCAGGACTCGGTCGACACGCCGCTGACTTGCCACCCGCCTACCAGATCGAAAGAACACCACTCAAGCGATAGTGCCGGTACCGTCCGGCTCAGGAGATCGACCCTTGGAAAACCTACCACCCGCCCCCAGCATGGACCGTGCTCTCGAGACCTACGACAGCAAGTTCCGTTTCGTACTCCTCGCCTCGCGGCGGGCCGAGCAGCTTCTCCGGGGCGCGCCAGCCAAGCTGCAGGCGCCCAACGAGAAGCCCTGCCGGGTCGCGATGGAGGAACTGCGCCACGAGTTGATCGACTGGGACTACGGCCCGGCTCCCGAGGCCGAGCCCGAGGCCGGTGAGGAAGCGGAAGCCGCCGAGTCGGCCGCGGTCGCGGTCGAAGCCGACTGACGGTTTCCCGACCGACCTACTCCCTTCGTATCGCATGTCCGATCGCTCTCCGCGCGTCCTCCTCGGAGTGAGCGGAGGCATCGCCGCCTACAAGGCGCCCGAACTCGTACGTCGACTGCGCGACGCTGGCTTCGAGGTGACCTGCGCGCTGACCCCGTCGGCGTCCCACTTCGTCTCGCCCCTGTCGCTCGAGGTCGTCAGTGGCCATCCGGTCCGGGGCGAGGAGTACTTCGAGCCCCGGGGGACCGGAGTGGAGGAGCACATCACGCTGGGTGAATGGGCGGACGCCGTGCTGCTGGCTCCCTGCACGGCCGACCTGCTGGCGCAGATGGCCCAGGGGCTGGCTCCCAACTTCCTGACCACGACCCTGCTCGCCTGGGACGGTCCCCTGATCGTGGCCCCGGCGATGCATCCGCGGATGTGGAACCACTCGGCGACGCAGCACAACGTGGCGACCCTGCGGCAGCGGGGCGTTCGCGTGGTCGGTCCAGATCGTGGTCCCCTGGCCTCTGGCGAAGAGGGAGTAGGGCGACTGGTCGACCCGCCCGCGCTGGTGGCGGCCCTGCGCGAGGCGCTTCGGGCGCAGAGCGCGGACGACCGCTGGCGGGGTCGGCGGGTACTGGTCACGGCGGGGCCCACGCGAGAGCCGATCGACACCGTTCGCTACCTCGGGAATCGGTCGAGCGGACGGATGGGGTTCGCCCTGGCCGCCGCAGCGGCTCGTCGCGGCGCAAAGGTGACGCTGGTATCCGGTCCCGTCACCCTCGAAACGCCGCTCGGAGTCGATCACGTCGCGGTGCAGACGGCCCTGGAGATGGAGGAGGCGGTGCGAGCCGCTGGTGAGGACGCCGAGGTCGTGTTCATGACGGCAGCGGTGGCGGACTATCGTCCGGCCCACCCGGCGGAGCGCAAACTCAAGAAGGGGGTCGACGGGTTGGATTCGATCGCGCTCGTCGAGAACCCGGACATCCTGGCCGGTCTGGCGGAGCGTCGGGGCCGAGCAAAGCGTCCGATCCTGGTGGGGTTTGGTGCCGAGACCGAGGCTCTGGTGGATCATGGCCGTCGGAAGCTGGCTCGCAAGGGCTGCGACTACCTGGTCGTCAACGACGTATCGCGCACCGACATCGGTTTCGGTACCATCGACAACGAAGTCACGGTCCTGACGGCCGAGGGTGGTTTGCACGAGTTCGACCGGCAGTCCAAGGAGGATCTGGCTGGCGACCTGTTGGATCTCGTGGCCGAACGCCTGCCCGTGGGAGACCCATCGTGAAACGCCCTCTCGACAATCTGCTGGCCTACCTGGCCGACATCGGCTACGACGAGTACTACGTACCGGCCGACGCGGCGGAGCCTGCGGCGTCGCCAGCCCGACGCCAGCCGGACCGCGGTGCCGGGAACAGCGGGTCGAGTGCCGCCTCGGAAGGCCAGAAGATGGCGCCAGTTGGCCCTCGCGCACCGGTGGGGGGACCGGCCGAGGAGCGCCGGGTTGCTCTCGAGGTGCTGCGGGATCAGGCGCTGGCCTGTCGTTCCTGTGGTCTGGCCGAGGGACGGCGTACCGTCGTCTTCGGAACCGGGGATCCCGACGCCGATCTGATGATCATCGGGGAAGGACCGGGTGCAGTCGAGGATCGACAGGGCGAGCCGTTCGTCGGTCCCTCGGGGCAACTTCTCGACAAGATCATCCAGGCGATCGACCTGCAGCGGACCGACGTCTACATCGCCAACGTGGTCAAGTGTCGGCCTCCGAACGACCGCGACCCCCGCCCCGAAGAGGTCAGCGCCTGTCGGCACTACCTGGAGGGTCAGATCCGTGCCGTAGCGCCCCGCGTCATCCTGGCGGTGGGGCGGGTCGCCGCTCAGACCCTGCTCGGTACCGACCTGCCCCTGGGGAGGATGCGCGGCCAGTGGTGGTCGGTGCTGGACGTGCCCGTGCGGGTCACCTACCACCCGGCGGCGCTGCTACGAAACTCGTCCTGGAAACGTCCGACCTGGGAGGACGTGCAACTGGTGCGGGATCGCCTGCGGCAGGGGTGATCAGTTCGGGAACTGGCCGAAGAGCATCTCGAAGCCGAACCCGATGACCGGAACCGCTTTGCGCGCTTCGAGCGGCGACTCGCGGCGCCAGACGACTCCCGGCGAAACCTGCAGAAAGAACCAGTCTCTGAGGGTGCGACGCCGGTAGATCGCCTGGAGCCCGATCTCTTCCAACGTCACCGGGGCGTCGGTTTCGCCGAGCCAGTTGATCTGGTAGGCGGCGGCCTCGCCGGGACGCAGGTTGTGGAACAGCGTCAGCGACGTGCGCCAGTCGATGCCGAGCGTCTCCTCGGCGTGGGTCGCACCCGTAGTCCAACGCATCAGGACATTCTCGTTCCACACGTGGTCGACGTCGAGGCGGGTAGAGACTCCAGCCCCCTTGGCGTTGCGCCAGAAGAGGGTCTGTCGGGCCCGCACCAGGGTGGAGTCGCCGACCACGAAGTAGCGCCGGTAGCGCGCCGCGACAAAGGGATCGAGCGGGAACCGGACGTTGAGTCCGCCGGTGAAGTCCAACTGGCGTTTACTGCCTCGGAAGGGGCTGTAGCCGAGGCCGAGCAGCCACTCGTCCTCGGTGTCGCGCAGGGAGGGGGTGAAGTTGCGGAACTCGGTCGCCTCGTCGCGGAGCAGTTCTTCCTCGTCAGTTCGTCCCACGATGGCCTGCAGGCGGTTTTCGAACCGAGGCAGGTTGATCTGGGCTCGAAGTCGCAGTTTAGGCTCGAGCCCGCGGATGCTGTCGTACTGAAGGTTGAGCGACAACCGGCCGTAGGTGGACGAGTCGGCGCTACTGTCCTGGACCGATCCGAAGAAGCTGTCGAACCAATGGGCGGAGCCGCAGACGGTGTGGTAAACGCCGAGTTGCAGCCGGTCGAGCCACTGGCTCGGCGGCTGGTCGGCGGAGCGGCAGGGAGAGGTCTCGGCCGGCGGCGTCGTGACGTCGCCCTCCGGTTCGGTCGCGGTTCCGACCTCGGCCGGATCTGTAGGGCTTGCCGTGTCGTCGCTCGGTGCCTCGGTCTGGGGATCGGGGACAGTGGGCGACTGGGCCCACGACGGCAGACTGCAGCAGAGGAGGGCGAGACCGACGAGCGACGATTTCATGCGTTGCCTGATCCTCGGTCGGGTCCTGTCGGTGGCTGCCACAGCGGGGTGCCGGTCATGGCGCTGGGGACGGCCAGGCCGCCGAGGGCGAGGAGGGTGGGAACGACATCGGCCAGGCGGCCATCGGATCGGAGGCCCGCCGAAGGAACGGCGGCCGAGCCGCTCGCCTGATCGCGTCGCTCGGGGTCGATCACGATGCACTCGACGTCGTAGGTGGTGTGGGCGGTGTGCGGGGACTCGGTCTCCGGGTCCCACATCTGCTCGGAGTTGCCGTGGTCGGCGGTCACGATCAGTCTGCCACCGCGAACCAGGGCTGCCTCCACCAAGGACCCGACGCAGCTGTCGACCACCTCGGCGGCGCGAATGGCCGCTTCCAGGTTGCCGGTGTGGCCGACCATGTCGCTGTTGGCGAAGTTGACCAACAGGAAGTCTTCGCAGTCGTCGGCGGACAAGCGCTCGAGCACCAGGTCGCGGACCTCCCAGGCACTCATCTCGGGCTTCTGGTCGTAGGTCTCGACCCGGGGTGACTGCGCCATGGCTCGCCGCTCTCCCTCGAAGGGCGGCTCACGGTAGTCGTTGAAGAAGAAGGTCACATGAGGGAACTTCTCGGTCTCGGCGCACCGGAACTGGGTCAGCCCGAGTTCGGCGAAGTAGGCGCCTGCCGTCTGTTCCATCTTGGGTGGTTTCGGGAAGACGACCTCGACCGAGGCGTTGAGGGACTCCTGGTACGCGGTCATGGTGGCGTAGTACAGGTCGAGGCGCGGACCCCGGTCGAAGCCGCACCTTCCTCCGTCCGGCGAGGCGGGCATATGGCCGTCGAAGTCGGGGAGAACGAACGCCTTGGTGAGCTCTCGAGGACGGTCTCCCCGGTAGTTGTAGAACACGATACTGTCGCCGCTGCGCACGCGACTGTCTTGCGGCGCAGAACCCACGGTGCGCGGCGTGACGAACTCGTCACCGCGCAGGTGGTCGGAACTCGGGCGCTCGTAGTAGTCCCGCACGGCGGCCTCGGCCTCGGCGAAGTGGGGCACGGGCTCGCCCCGCCCAGTGAGCGCTTCGTAGGCTCGCTCCACGCGTTCCCAGCGGTTGTCGCGGTCCATGGCGTAGTAGCGGCCACAGAGGGTAGCGATCGATCCCACCCCGAGCTCGCGGCAGTGCTCACCGACCTGAACCAGATAGTCCAGGCCGGAGAAGGGGCCGGTATCCCGACCATCGGTGAAGAGGTGGAGGTAGACCCGCTGGAAGTCGCGCCGGCGACACAACTCCAAGCAGCCGTAGAGGTGCGTGAGCAGAGCGTGGACCCCGGCGTCGGAGCACAGACCGAGGAGGTGGAGCGCGCCGCCACGCTGTCGGGCACTCTCCACCGCGCCCACCAGGACCTCGTTGTCGAAGAACGAACCATTGCGGATGGCGCGAGTGATGCGAACCGACTCCTGGTCGACGATACGACCGGCGCCCAGGTTCTGGTGACCCACCTCGCTGTTTCCCATCGTGCCGTCCGGCAGTCCAACCTCTTCGCCGCTGGTGTGGATCAGGGTCCACGGGTAGTCGACCAGCAGCTGATCGGCTACCGGGGTTTCGGCCCGTCGAATGGCGTTGAAGTGGTCGTGCTCGGGATGCGGGTTGCGCCCCCAACCGTCGCGGACGATGAGGACGAGGGGACCCGCGAGAGGAGAGGGCGGAACGGCGGACGCTGGCATCCCGCCGATGCTATCTCACTTACAGAACGCGGCGGGGCGGCAGGAGGATGTTCGCTAGCAGCATGCCCATGACCAGGGCCATGGCCGCGAATGAGGTCTCGAAGGCGGCCTGTACGCCGGACAGGATGTCGTCGGCAGCGAGGAAGGCCAGACTGCGGAATCCCAGGCTCCCGGGGACCAGCAGAATGAGCCCGGGGATGTGGATCAACGCCGCCGGCCGCGCTCGCCAGCGGGCCAGCAGATTGCCCGACAGGCCGACGAACAGCGCCCCGATGAACGGCGCCAGCTCGGGTCCGAGCCAATCTCCGCCCCAGCGCACCCCGTAGGTCGCGAGAGCACCGGCCACCAGAATCCAGCCGTAGTCACGGGGATGCGCCCGGAACAGCACCGTAAAGGCGGCCGCCGCGCCGAGCAGGGCGAGCAGTTCGGCGCCACTGCCGAACGGTTCGACCGCGGTGCGGCCGAGCGCGGTCACCCAGCGCGAGGCGAGCCGCGAGCCCGCCACGACACCAAAAGCGAGACCAAAAAACACCACGAAGGAACCCGCCAGACGGGCGCTGCCCGAGACGAGGTGGCGGGTAGCGAGTTCGGTGACTGCCACCGTCAGTGTGAGTCCAGGAAGGAGCACGATCAGACCGCTGAGGGTCACCACCAGGGGATCGAGGCTGATCAGCCCCGCCACCAGGCCGGCGGTGGTCGCGGCCAGGAAGGCGGCGAGCGGTTCGAAGACCCGAGTGGCGTTGGGGAGCGCTGCGACCAGCGGGTCGAGCAGGCCGATGAGCAGGCCGACGAAGAGCGACACCGCGACCTCGCGGGGACCGCCACCGAGGAAGACGGCGGCGGTGCCGGAAGCGAGCGAGAAACCGAGGGTGGTGGTGACCGTGCGGTAGCGCGGCGGTTCGGCTTCGATCGCTTCCACTCGCCGCGTCGCCTCGCCGAGGTCGGTGCGCTCGTGGCTCAGGTCCTCGAGCAGGGTGGTCAGCTGGGACATCCGCTCGAGATTGACGCTCGCCGGTTCGGCACGGCGCATCACCGTACGTTCGGTCCCCTGGTGCAAAAACGAAGCGAAGAGGTTGGTCGGGGTGGAGAAGAACTGACCACTGGCTCCAACCTGGCGTGCGGCGACCTCCATCCCCTCCTCGATGCGGTGGGCCGGACTGCCGGCGGAGTGCAGAGCGGTGCCGAAGCGCATGACCAGCGACGCCGGGTCGTTGCCGTCGGCGACCGGGACTCGAAGGCCGGGGTAAGGAACGGCCTGGCGCTCGCTCATGGCCAGAGGATCGAATAGCCGACGATCATGATCGCCGCGTCGACCAGGGCGTGGCTCAGCCAGCCAGGGGTGAGGGACCGGCTGCGCTGAAAGAGGACGCACCACACCGCGCCGCCCAGGGCGACACCGAGACCGAACGGTATGGTGGCGGTCCAGAGGTGCTCCCCTCCCAGGAACCGATCGATCACCAGGAAGTGGTGAGAGGCGAAGCCGAGGCTCGAGAGGATCATGGCCCAGCGCAGACCGACACGTTCCCGCAGTGCTCCGTAAAGGAACCACCGCCAGTAGTACTCCTCGAACCAGGAGTGCAGGCAGCTCAGAACCAAGCCCACGACCACGAAACCGAGCGGTGAGTTGGCTCCTACCGCTTCGAGCCGACTGGCGATCTGGCGTGGCGCATCGGCGAGGAGGGGCGAGTTCTCCAGCCAACCGAAGTACGCGACCAGGATTGGCAGTCCGAGCAGAACGCCGGTCGCCAGCCCGAGGCCCAGACCGTCGCGCCGTGGCCGTTCCGTGGCCGGTCGTGCGAAGCCGAGGAAGTACCAGCCGACGAGCGGCAGCGCCGCCTGCACGACCTTGGACAGGCCGTATGCCGTTCCCACGCCGGGTTGATCGGCCAGCAGCACGAAGTAGACCCAGGTGGCGAGCGTGGGCCAGAGGAGTACGAGGCATAGGAAGGAGGTTTGGCGGAGATCGCGCATGGTCGCGAACCATAACAGGGCGAAGGGGAATCGGCATTCCCGTGACTCCCACCGCGGCTGCTAGGATCTCGAGGTGGCTGCTGTGAGCGAGGGCGATTCCAACCCAGGCACCGGCCTTCGGCTGACGGCGATCGACGGCTACGAACTGGCGGCGACACTCTTCCCGGCGCGCGGCGAGCCGCGTGGAATGGTGGTAGTGCAAGGAGCCACCGGGGTGCGTCGGCAGTTTTATCGACGCTTCGCGGCGCACCTGGCGACCTCTGGTCTCAGTACTCTGACCTTCGACTACCGGGGTATCGGGGACTCACTGCAGGGGTCGCCGGGCGACCTCGAGTACGACATGTCGAGCTGGGCGGAACTCGACGCCCCGGCGGCGCGGGCCGAGGCGCTACGGCTCGCGGCCGGCCGTCCACTCTTCGTGGTGGCCCATAGCTTCGGAGGCCAGGCCCTGGCCATCGCGCCTCCCCGAGAACCGGTCGTGGCGGCGGTTCTGATCGGCTGTCAGGAGGGAGACGTGCGGCACTGGCCCTGGCGGCTCCTCCCCTGGTTCCTGTTCGGCGTGGGTTTCGTCATTCCGTTGACCACCCGCCTCTGGGGTTATGTACCGGCGTGGGCGGGGTTTGGTGAACCGCTGCCCGGACGGGTGGCCCGTCAGTGGGCCAGATGGTGCCGCACGCGGGGGTACGTCTTTGGAGCCCGGCCGGAGGTCGTGGAGCGAGCGGCAACGATCCGTTTCCCCATGCTCGGGCTGAACTGGAGCGACGACCACTACGCTCCCGAGCCGGCGGCGCGAGCGCTGGCGGCGCGCTTTCGGGATGCGCCGCTCGACCTTCGTTTCTACCCGGCGGGGAAGGACCACGGCGGAGCGGTTGGGCACTTCGGGTTCTTTCGGCGCGGAGGCGCGCGCCTCTGGTCCGAGCCGACCGACTGGATGCTGAATCGTTTGGAGTGAGTGGGGGCCGATCGCTGCGCTACAATCGCCGCGCCATGGAGCACCTTGTCGCGCCGAGCGCCGCCCACCCTTCACTCGACTCTCGAGGTACTTCCTCGGGCGAGGAGCCGAAGCTCGAGGTCTCGGTTCTCGTACCGGTGCTCGACGAGGAGGGAACGGTTCAGGAACTCGCCGATCGGGTCGGGACGGTGCTCGAGGGACTCGGTCGTTCGTTCGAGATCATCTTCATCGACGACGGCTCCCGCGACGGCACAGTGGAGCGGATCCGTCAGGCCCACGCCAGCGACTCGAGAGTTCGCCTGGTACGACTACGCCGCAACTTCGGCAAGGCCGCGGCGCTGTCGGCGGGCTTCGACTCCGCGTCGGGACGTCTGGTGGTCACCATGGATGGTGATCTCCAGGACCATCCCGAGGAGATCCCTCGCATGCTGGCGGCGCTGGAGGAGGGGGACCTCGAC
The DNA here is from genome assembly GCA_030429235.1 of Thermoanaerobaculia bacterium. Classification (GTDB taxonomy): domain Bacteria; phylum Acidobacteriota; class Thermoanaerobaculia; order Multivoradales; family JAIOJS01; genus JAIOJS01. The sequence goes on from JAUIDB010000033.1 coordinate 37,980, forward strand.
CTGGTGTCGGGCTGGAAACGGACCCGCCACGATCCGGTCTCGAAACGCTATCCGTCCAAGCTCTATAACTGGGTGACACGGCGCCTGGCCAAGGTCGAGCTGCACGACTTCAACTGCGGCTTCAAGGTCTACCGGCGCGAGGTACTGGAGCGCGTGGCGATCTACGGCGAACTCCATCGCTACATCCCGGTGCTGGCGCACGAACAGGGGTTCCGGGTCGGAGAGATCGAGGTCGAACACCACCCGCGAACCAGTGGGGTCTCCAAGTACGGTTGGGACCGCTTCTACAAGGGACTCCTGGACCTCATCACCGTACTGTTCATCACGCGCTACGCGCGCCGGCCCCTGCACCTCTTCGGCGTGGTGGGGCTGATCTTTCTGGGGGCGGGGTTCCTGATCAACAGCTACCTGGCCATTCTCTGGTTCCAGGGGGAGTGGCTCTCCAACCGACCCCTGCTGCTGCTCGGAACCCTGCTGATGGTGATGGGAATCCAGATTCTCACCACGGGGTTGCTCGGCGAGATGATCACCTTCAAGAACTTCCGCCGTCGGGACAGCTACTCCGTCCGAGAACGGCTGTAGGCAGCTCGGTTCTGGCGGCCGATGGCTCGGCCCAGGTCGGTTCGCCCGCGAGAGCTAGTAGATGCGGATGCGGACCCGCTTCGGTTTGCCGTCGCGGAGCACGTCGAAGATGACGTCGCGATTCTCCGCCTCGCGGTAGATGTACTGGATGATCGCCTGTCCAGACTCGATCTTGCGACCGTCGACGCTCATCACCACGTCGCCCTTCTTGAGGCCGGCTCGGTTCGCCGGTCCGCCGGCCTGGATCCTGGCCACCAACGCCCCGGTCTCACCGAGGAAGGTGTAGGGCACCGGGTCGAACTCCGCGCCGATCGGTTTCGGTAGGCGCCGGCGCTCTGGCTTGGCCTTCTTCTTGCGGCCCTGCGACTGGGTGACGACGGTCGGCGGGGGAGCGGTCAGCCGTCGCACCGCCTCATCCAGGTTGGCCTGAGCCTCGTGGAATTCGGGCCGAATCGCCAGCGCCTGTTCGAAGGCCGTCTTGGCTCCTTCGAAGTCCGACTGGGCCATGCGCGCCGTACCGACGTTGTTGTGGACCTCGGCCCGCGTGGGAGCCAGGGTCTGCGCCTGCTCGAAACTCTCGAGTGCGCCGGCCGAGTCCTCGGTGGCGAGCTGCGCCAGACCCAGGTACACCCAGGCGTCGACGCTCTCGGGATCGAGCTCGGTCGCCTGGCGGGCGGCGGCGGCGGCCTCGAACATGCGGTCGTTCTCGTGTTCGATCACCGCGAGGTAGGTCGAGGCCTGAGATGCGAGCCGATTGCGGTTCTCAGGGTCCAGCGCCAGGACACGAGCCAGCGACTCTCGGGCGCCATCGATGTTCCCCATACCGCGCTGAGCGAGGGCTAGATTGAGCCAGGAGAGCCCGTCGACCGGGTTCTTGTCGGTGACCTCGGAGAGCAGGGCGACGGCCTCGAGCCACTTCTCGGCTCCGATGAACGAGGACGCGAGGTTGCTGACGATACTGGGGTCCTCCGGCGACAGGCGGACGGCTTGCTGGAAGGCACTCATCGCCTCGCTCTCGCGGTCGAGCCGTCGCAGGGTGAGCCCGAGGTTGTTCCAGGAGCCGGCCGAGGAGGGGTCGACCCGAGTGGCCTCTTCGAAGTGGGTCCGGGCGTCCTCCAGGAAGTTCTTCTCGTAGTAGAGCAGGCCGAGACTGGAGAGGGTGCGCGCTCGTAGATCGCGGGCCAGGGTGCCCGGCTGTCGTGCGTCGAGGGCCAGGAGGCGTTCGAAGTGAGAGATCGCCGTATCCGAGCCACCGGCTCGCGACTCCACCAATCCCAGGTTGTAGAGCGCTATCGCGTTGTCCGGCGCCATTCTGAGGGCCTCCTCGAGCTGCCCCTTGGCGTAGTCGAGACGACCGCGTCCGAGATTGTCGATGGCGCTGCGTACCAACTCCCCGGCGCGGGTCTGTTGCTCGGCCAGGTACCGCTGCTTGGCCTCGTAGTAGAGGTCGACGAACTCTTGCGCGTAGTTCTGAGCCTGGAACTCGTAGTCGGGCGACGCCGCGACGGCTCGAATGAGAATCTCTCGCGCGGTGTCGACCTGCTGCTGTTGGCTGGTCAGCCAGGCGGCCGACACCAGGTAACCAGCGCGGGCCGAGGGTTCTTCCACCAGAGTCGCCAGTTCCTGGTAGGTCTTGGAGGCGCGGTCGAGGTCGCCTTCGAGGTAGGCCTGTTCGGCCTCCGCTTCGAGTTCGGTCCGTCGATCGATTTCGGGAGCAGGTGCGAGCAGGGGCTCGGGAAGCGAAGGCCGATCTTGCGGGCTCTCGACGTCTGGCGCCGAAGGCTCTCCGAGTTCCTCCTCCTCGATCTGGGCCGCGACCCAGCCTGCTGACAGCAGCGAGAGACAGAGCGCGCACAAGGTGGTTCTCCACAGACGGTCCGGACACACGAATCTCATGCTGCCAATTCTAGCAGCCGGGCCGCGCGTGGGGAGATGGATCCGGCCGAACTACTGCGGGCCGGCGTCGCGCTGGATCATGTCGCCGCTGGCGAGGTCGAAGGTGACGATCAGCCTGTTGCCCGACTGGATCGTGATCGGAGTCTCGATCGCCGGCTGGTCGGGGCCCAGGTCCGCCACGACGCGCAACGTGTGTTGACCCGGCTTGAGTCGTCTCCCGCGGACCGGACTCGGTCCCAGCAGGGTCTGGCCCAGGTAGACGTAGCCCTTTTGTGGTGAGCTGAGCTTGGGCTGCACGTCGAGCAGCCCCGGCGGGGCGATCGGGATCGAGACCGAGTGGGTGCCGTCGGAAGTCACTTCGACGCTGCGCTGAGCGCTGTCGCTGTAACCCTCGAGGTCGAGGCGGAAGCGCAACGTGTAGATCCCCGGAGCGAGTTCGAGCTGTCGGCCCCGGTCCAGGGTGTAGGTCTGGTCGCCGATCCCGACCGCGAAGGCGAAGGGTTTTCCTTTCCCGAGGCGCTCCACATGGTCCAGGCCAGCCACGCGTTGGACCTGAAGATTATGGCAGCCCCTTACCAGGATGTCTCGACGGCGCGCCTTCTGCCACGTGACGGGTGCTACTGGTATCTCCACCAGGGGCCGGTCGAAGCCACCCTCTTGCCGCTCAGAACCATCGACGGGCGACCGATCTGCGCTGC
>JAUIDB010000004.1 GCA_030429235.1 Thermoanaerobaculia bacterium
AGCTCGCGGGCCACGGTCTCGGTGTCGGCGAGGATACGGTCGGCGTGGTGGACCGCGCGCTTGGCCAGCCAGCGCCGACGTAGTCGTTGCTTCCAGCCGAGTTCCTCTCCTCGGTGGAGAAAGGACAGGTCGTGGATGGTGACCGCCGAGGGGAGGCTAGGTCGTCCCGGCAGGCTGTACGACGGTGAGAAGAGCACGTCGAGCGGCTCCCGTCGAATCAGCTTCGGTAGCCTCAGCTGCTCCCAGACCACCACGTGTTGGTCGGCGCGACCATCGCAGCGGATTCGAATCGGTCCCCCCGGATCCGCCCACAGGGGGTGATCGAAGGCGTCGCCCTGCAAGAACAGGACAAACTCGGCATCTTCCCGTAGCTCCAATGCACCTTGCAGTAGGGATTCGAGGTAGCGGCCCACCCCAGTTCGCTCCCCCTCGAGTTCGTACCCGACGACTCCGACACGCATGGCCGAAGTGTAGTGGACCGACCCCTGGTTCGATCCAGCCGGCCGGAATCTCGGCGCGTGGGCCCGATGGGCTAGAATCGGGCTCTCGCTCGACACCGACACCCCCAAACGTGGCCTTCGTGCTGCCCCCCACCGACAAGGAGAAAGCATGCGAACCAAGCTCATCTGTGGATCTCTGGCCATCGTCCTGGGCGCCTTGCCCATGTACGCCAAGAAGTCTCCGGGGCCCACCCGGATCATGGGTCCTGACGAAAGTTTCCAGACCGCGAAGGTCGACAACCGAACCGTGCGACTCGACAACGGAATCACCGTGACGGCCCACGACACCGGGTTCGTCGCCGATCCCGCCGCCCCAGAGCAGATGGCTCGGCAATACCTCGCCCGGCACTGGGAACAGTTGGGCCTGCTACGAGGCGACCTTGCGGACCTCGAACTGCACGCGGTTCGGACGGGGAAAGCGGCCACCGTGGTGCGTTTCCGACAGGTGGTAGCGGGGGTGCCGGTACTGGGGTCTCAGGTCGCCGTTTCGTTGGACGAGGACGGTAGGGTCATCTACTACTCCAGTTCCTACCAACCCGCCGATCTCGTGGATGCTCGGCCCCGGGTGAGTATGGACACCGCTCGCGCCCTCGCCCGGGCGACCCTGGGATTGACCAGCGAGCCGACCTGGGAAGATTCACAACTGGTCGCCTACTACAGTCAAGGCGTCACTCGTTTGGCCTACCGCACGCGGCAGCTCGGCGCCGAGGGGTTGGTGGGAGAGTGGGAGGTCCTGACCGACGCCCAGACCGGCGAGGTACTGAGGATTCAGGACCAGGCCAACTACGGCGGCACTGCGGTGGGGGAGGGCGACCTCTTCTTGCCCGATCCCCTGTCGTCGTCGGGGGCCACCTACGGTGATCCTGGATACGTCGATGGTAGTGACGCCGACACCCCCGAGCTGGTGGCCGAGATCTTTCGTCGCACCTTCCCCGAGGTGAGCCACGACCCCTGCCTCCAGGGAACCTGCACCTACGAGCTGAAGAGCAGCTACGCTGAGATCGTCGATACCGAGGGGCCGTTCAACGGGCTCTACGAGGCGACTCCCGACCCCCAGTGGTACGCCACTCGGGTAGATGATCTCTTCGAGGCTTCGAACACCTTCTACCACATCGATCGATTCATGCGGTACATGAACGAGGACCTCGGCGTCACCGTACAGGCCTACCAGTATGGGGGAGGTGCCCGTTTCGACCCGCACGGGCTCAACGGAGCCGACAACTCCCACTACACCTCGGGGAACGGCGTGGTGGCCTTCGGGGAGGGTGGAGTGGACGATGCCGAGGATGCCGACGTGGTGATCCACGAACTGGGGCACGCCATCCACGACTGGGTGACGAGTGGTGGGTTGTCCCAGGTGAACGGCCTCAGCGAAGGAACGGGTGACTACTTCGCTCAGTCGTACAGCCGGTCCCTGCCCGAGACGGAGTGGACAACGGGGGATCCGGCCTACCACTACGTGTTCAGCTGGGACGGTCACAACCCGTTCTGGGGCGGGCGCACCACGAACTACGGCGCCGTGTATCCCGGCGGTCTGGTGGGTCAGATCCACACCGACGGCCAGATCTGGGCGACCTGCAACATGCGCGTCTGGGACGAGATCGGTGCCGAAGCGATGGATACCGCCATGCTCGAGGGCCTGGCGATGACCGGCAGCTCCACCAATCAGGAGGACGCGGCGATCGCGATCATGGCGGCCGCCGAGGCGATGGGATACAGCTTCCAGACGCTCACCGACATGTACGACATCTACGTCACCTGCGTCTACAACGTGCCGCCGCCGATGCTCACCGACGAGATCTTCGCCGACGGCTTCGAGTCGGGGGACACCACCGCCTGGTAGCCAGGAGGCGAGAAACAGGGAACCCCGGGGCCCGCGAGGCTCCGGGTCACTGCTTTCTACGGACTGGCTGGCGGTTGCCGCTCCCATCGGCTTGAGGTAGAGTTGCGCTCCTTCGGGCCGAGGAACTCTCGGCCGTCGAGGAAGACCAGAATCGAAGTGTGGCCCCATCGTCTAGGGGTCAGGACACCGCCCTTTCAAGGCGGCGACACGGGTTCGAATCCCGTTGGGGCTACCATTCTTCGATCTTCGTCTTGGGCGTGGCGGTTCGAACCTCCGCGACCCGGGGGCGTCTCGCTGGCGCCCCTATCCAGCCGCGTGACGTATGCAGTTGCGCCCCGCCGACTTGGCGGCGTACAGGGCCTCGTCGGCCTGGCCGAGCAGGTCGCCGGCCTGGGTGCCGGGTTCCGGTACGATGGCCACGGTACCGAGGCTGATCGTCAGGCTTCGTTCGTCGTTCCCCAGGGCCCTCGGGGGCAGCGAGGCGACGTGGGTCCGCATCCGCTCCGCCAGCATCGCGACCCGCTCGGGTTGGCCGTCGACGACGAGGCACGCGAACTCTTCGCCCCCGAAACGCGCCACCAGATCCTGCTCGCGGCAGCACCCAGCGAGCGCCTGGGCCACGGCCCGGAGCGCGACGTCGCCCACGAGGTGGCCGAAGCGGTCGTTGTACTCTTTGAAGTGGTCGACATCGACGACGAGAAGACCGATCGAGGTCTGCTTCCGGATGGCATCTTGGATCGCCAGCTCCATGGCCTCAAGCAGACGCCTGCGATTCGCCACGCCGGTCAGGGGATCGAGATAGGTGAGTTCGGTGAGCTGTTGGTTGAGTTCCCGCAACTCGGTGGTTCGAGCTTCGACTTCCTGCTCGAGTTCCAACTGGCGTCGCCGCACCTGGCGTAGGTAGAGCAGGAAACTCGTGACCGTCAGGGCGACGAGAAGCAGGCCAGCGAAGAGCTGCAGACCTCGCTGCTCGTACCACTGAGGTCGGATACTGATCGTGAGCTGGATCGGTTGGCTGAGGTTGCCAGACCAGTCTCGGGCCTCGACCAGAAGGTCGTAGGTACCCGGGGGGAGAGCGCTGAAACTGCGGTAAGGGTCGGAGGTCCAGGGTCCGTACCCTTCTTCGAGACCGACCAGCTGCGTGCGGTAGGTGGATTCCCGCTCGCGCAGGCCCGAGAGCAGCGTGAACGAAAGCCGGACTTGTTGGACGGCCGCAGGGACATCGACGAACTCTCCGGTTCGCACCGGGTACTCCCGGTCGTCGAGTCGCACCGACGTGAAGTGCACCGGGCCCGGCGGGGTCGGTAAGGGCCGACGTTCCGCGGTGGGTTCGTAGACACTGAGTCCACCGAGTGTGCCCAGCCAGTACCGATCGTGCTGGTCGACGAGCTGTGCGTTGGTGTTGCACTCGTCGTGCACCAGGCCGTCAGGGCGGCGAAAGACCGTGGGCTCCCAACCACCCGAGTCTCTGGGCACGAGCCGCTGCACTCCGTTGTTGGTACACACCCAGAGCCGATCCTGAGAGTCCGACAGGACGCTGTACACCGTTGGATCGGGCGGCTCAGGGGGTGGAGGTCCGGAGGCCTTCGCGGGCGCCAGGGGATCGGTCACATCGACACGCGCCACCCCCTGCACGTTGCTGCTGAGCCAGAGGGTCTGACGGGTACCCTCCTCTCGCAGGAGGATGTGACGAAGCCCGCCCTCGGGGAGCAACGCGGGGGCATCGACCACGGTCCAGTCCGTGCCGTCGAAACGCGCCAATCCCTCGCTGCCCGCCGCCCACAACCAGGATCGCCCACCGCTGTCGATCTGTTCGGCAAAGTGCAAGACCGCCCAGGGGCGGGTCGTTCCTCGAATGGGAAACGAGGTCCAGGTTCCCTGGGAGAAGCGGTAGATCCCCTCGTGGTTGGTACCGAACCAGTACTCCCAGTCGTCGCCTACGGCCCGAGCTAGCGCGAAGTTGGCGGTCATCTGGTCGCCTTTCGACCAGGGGACGGGAATCTCGACGAACGACGAGTCGTCCCTGATCTCGTACAACCGGCCATCGAAGAGAGAGAGGACTTTCCAGGGGACGCCGGTGGAGCGGGGGAGGTGGAACAGACCTCGGACGCCGCGGGCCGGCAGAGTTCCCTCGGACTGTCGAAAGTACCGCCACTGGCCTTCCTCGAGGAGCGCGAGGCCGTCCATGGCGGATGCGACCCAGAGACGTTCGCTACCCGCGGCATGCTCCTCGAGGAGCAGACCGAAAATCCCGTTCTCCTGGGCCCCGAGGAGACTGACCGTCTGCCAGAGGCTCTCCTGCAGTGGTACCCGAGCCATCCCGTTCTCGGTCGCGAGCCAGAGAAGATCCATGCCGTCCCGTTGGCGCTGGACGCGGATCTTGCGTACCGCGTCCGACGGGAGACCGTGGCGACGATCGAAGACATCGATACGGTCTCCGCGCACCCGAATGAGGCCGGCCCGGCTCGCGATCCACACCGACGTCGTGCCCTGTTGGTTGGTGGTCGTGGCCGCGGCGTACATCGCCTCGGTCGGAAGGTCGCCGCTGGCCTCTCGCCAAACCCGCAATCCACTCGAGTCCAGCCGCATGAGGCCGGCACCGTAGGTCACGATCCAGAGCTGCTCCTGCCCCTGGTCCACGACTCGGAGGAGGTCGCTGAAGGAGGCCTCGTCGAAGTTGGGATGCTGGAACTGGTGCCACGGCCCCCAAGAGAATGGGTCCGAATCCGGCAATGCGGACCGCCACCACAACCCACCGTCGGCACTGCCCGCCCACTGCCGGGCCTCTCCGAATAGAGCGGTGGTCTGGGCGAAACCGAGGGCGCGGCCCAACCCTGGGGGCCACTCGGAGTCGTGCAGCCACTGGTCCTCCTCGAGCCTCCACAGGCCATGCTCTCCGAGGAGCCAGAGGCGCTGATCGGCCGTCTGCCAGATACCGTCGAACTTCCCCGTAGGGTGGTGGGTCAGCTCCCAATCGTGGCCACCGTAGCGTGCCAATCCCTCGCGGGCGAAGAGGGCCCAGAGCACACCGCGTTGGTCACGAACCAGATCCTTGACCAGACTGCGAGCTGCGATCGGCCAGCGCAGCCAGCGGTAGCCGTCAAAGCGAGCGAGTTCCGAGGCGGAGCCCGCCCAGACGAACCCCTGTCGGTCGAAACCCACGGTCGACCAGATCTCATCGGAGAGCCCATGCTCCACATCCCAGACGGTGAAGGTGGGGGCAGCTTGATCCTCGATGTCGAGTTTCTGCGCCCAGGCCCCGCTACCACTGGCGAAGAGGCCTAGAGGCAGGAGTAGGGAGCCGAGAATCCGCCAGGAGAACGAGGGGCAGTGCACGGATCCAAGCGTAGCCTAACTTCGACGCGGTGTAGCCCTACTTCGAGGCGATGCTGCTAGCCTGGGATCGGACGGTCCGTGAATCCCGGCCGCAGACCTGGCTCAGCTGCAGCCCGAGGTCGAACCGCAGGTCAGGCATCGGTAGCAGGAACCGCTTCGCACCATGATCGAACCGCAGGAACCACAGGAGGGGGAGTCCTGCTGGTAGAGGAAGGTGCCGGTGCCGTCCAAGGTCGCGGGTGCCTCAGGTGAAGCGACCTCGGCCGGATCCGCGGGAGTGCGCGGGCTGACCACGCCCGCTGCACGTTGCGCGTCGGGATCCAGGAAACGCGCGGCCAGCCACCGAAAGACGTAGTCGGTCAGGGACTTGGCCAGTGGAATCTCCGGGTTGCGAGTGAAACCGCTCGGTTCGAATCGGGTGTGGGAGAACTTGTCGATCAGGGTCTGGAGCGGGACGCCATACTGCAGGGCGATCGACACGGCGGTGGAGAAGGCGTCGACCAGTCCGGAGATAGTCGAGCCCTCTTTGGCCATCACCAGGAAGATCTCGCCCGGCTGGCCGTTTTCGTAGAGTCCCACCGTGAGATAACCCTCGTGTCCGCCGACTGAGAACTTGTGGGTAATGGCCTGGCGTTCGTCCGGCAGGTGACGGCGTTCGGACCGGGTCGGAGCCAGCGTGTCCGGGGGGGCTTCTCCCGACAGTGGTTGGCTGGCCTTGCAGCCGTCGCGATAGACGGCGACCGCTTTGATGCCGAGCCGCCAGGCTTGGAGAAAGATCTCCTCGATCTCCTCCACCGTGGTCTCCCGGTCCACGTTGACGGTCTTGCTGATTCCGCCGGAGAGAAAGGGCTGCAGGGCCCCGAGCATCTTCAGGTGTCCGGACCAGCCGATCGATCGACTGCCGTTGACGGGCCGAAAGGCACAGTCGAACACCGGTAGGTCGCGGTTTCGGAGCCCAGGGGCGCCCTCCACGGTTCCCTGTTGGTCGGCCCATTCGGTGATCTCGCCCACCTGGTCGGGACCGTAGCCGAGTCGAGCGAGAGCCAGGGGGACGGTTCGGTTGACCAGGCGGAGCGTGCCCCCGCCGGCGAGCCTCTTGTGCCGCACCAGGGCGATCTCGGGCTCGACGCCGGTCGTATCGCAGTCCATCATGAAGGCGATGGTGCCGGTGGGGGCGAGGACCGTGACCTGGGCATTACGGACTCCGGTCTCTTCTGCCTCGCGCAAGGCCTCGTCCCAGAGCTCGCTCGCGGGGCGGCTGAGGTCCGTGGGAGCGGCCTCGAGTTGGTGCAGTGCCTCACGGTGTCGCCGGAGAACGCCGAGAAGGGAGTCTCGGTTCTCGCCGAAGGCATCGAACGGCCCCCGGACGCGAGCCAACCGGGCAGAGCACCGATAGGCCGCCCCGGTCAGGAGAGCCGTGATGGCAGCGGCGTAGGTGCGCCCCTCTGCGGAGTCGTAGGGGAGACCGTTGGCCATCAGCAGGGCCCCGAGATTGGCGTAGCCAAGGCCGAGGGGGCGAAATCGTTTCGAGTTGCGCTCGATGGCAGGGGTTGGGTAGCTCGCGCGGTCGACCAGGATCTCCTGAGCGGTCAGAAGGATCTCACAGGCGTGGACGAAACCGACGCTGTCGAAACCCTGCTCGGGATCGTGGAACCGCAAGAGGTTGAGAGAGGCCAGGTTGCAGGCGGAGTCGTCGAGGAAGAGGTACTCGCTGCACGGATTGGAGGCGCGGATCGGTCCGCTGGTGGCGCAGGTATGCCAGCCCTGGATCGTGTCTCGGTACTGGATCCCTGGATCACCACACGACCAGGCGGCCTGCGCGATACTGCGGAAGAGGCGACGGGCCGGCTGGCTCTCCAGGGCGGTCCCATCCCGCACGGAGCGGGTGGTCCAGCTCCGGTCCTCCTCTACCGCCTGCAGGAACTCGTCGCTGAGGCGAATCGAGTGGTTGGCATTCTGGAACGCCACCGTATCGTAGGCACCGCCCGCGACGTCGAAACCCGGATCGTAGCCCGCTGCGACCAGAGCGCGAGCCTTCTCCTCTTCTCGCGCCTTGCACTGGGCAAAGGCCTCGATGTCCGGATGATCATCGTCGAGGATGACCATCTTGGCAGCCCGCCGCGTCTTGCCACCGCTCTTGATGGCGCCGGCAAAGGCATCGAAGCCTCGCATGAACGAGATCGGCCCCGAGGCGGTGCCACCGCTGGAGAGGGGTTCCTGCGATCCCCGGAGCGACGACAGATTGGTGCCGCTTCCCGATCCGTACTTGAAGAGAAGACCCTCGGTCTTGGCCAGGTCCAGGATCGAGGCCATCGAGTCCTCGACCGAGTTGATGAAGCAGGCGGAGCACTGCGGGCTGGCCTCGACTCCGACGTTGAACCAGACGGGAGAGTTGAAACTCGCCCTCTGGTGGAGCAGGAGGTAGGCCAGCTCGTCCCCAAAGGTGTCAGCGTCGGCCCGCGAGGCAAAGTAACCGTCGTCCCGGCCCCAGGCCACGATCGAGTCGGCGACGCGGGAGATCAGTTGCCGTACGCTACGTTCGCGGTCTGGAGATCCGAGGGCCCCCCGGAAGTACTTACTCGCCACCACGTTGGTCGCATCCTGGGACCAGGCGGCGGGCACTTCGACCCCGCTCTGTTCGAAGACCGGTCCGGCTTCACCGCGAATCTGGGTTTCGCGAGTCGTCCACTCGATCTGCTCGAAGGGGGAGCGATCCGCCTCGGTCCAACGTCTCTGGAAGCGAAGCCGGACTGGTTCTTGAGCGGTTGGGGACTCCTCGGGTTGGATGGTGGCCTCGCTGGGCATGGCGTGCTCCTCTCGTGGTGAGGACCAAGCTTGCAGGCTCTACCAGATCTTGTGGTATGACGGAGGTCAGGCACTACAGAGAGTAGTGCCTGGGCTCGCGAGCGCACGATCTGCGGACGTCAGGTCCCGACGCGAGGGTCCTCCTTCAGTCGGTCGCCTGCAGGTACCTCGAGACTGCCTCGTGACCGATCTGCCAACCCAGGTGGTATCCCGCGACCGAGTCATAGCGGAAGTGAATTCCCAGATAGACCCGAGAGAGTGCGCACTCCAGGGCGGCCGACGGAAAGTCCTCGAACGATCGAGTGGCCGGCTCCATCGCCACCTTGCCCGAGAAGGGCCCGGCGCGATCCACTTCGGGGGTGACCATGGTGAAGTCCAAGTCTTCCCCGAACGTGGCGGCGAAGACTGCCATGGCGGCGGCGCATGCGGTGCCGTGCGCCGATGGGTAGGAGGGAAAGGCGTAGGTGTGGCCATGCATCGTGTCCCAGTCTTTGTCGGGGATGGTGCGCGGATTGCCGTCGTGGGCGGCCCAGCGGATGGCGGTGTAGGGACGCCAGTGGTTGTAGTGGAACTTGTTCTCGAACACGCTGACGTAGGCGTCGAACAGGCTCATCTCGAGCAGCGCGTAGAGGCGCGTCGCATCCCAGAGGTCGAGTTCCTGGTCGGCGACCAGCTGTCGGGCCAGGCGGTTGGTCGAGTTCTCGGCGAAGTCCTTCCACCACATCGCGAGGTGGCTCTGATCGGGCGTCCTGGTCTGGCTCCCGCGACGGCCGACCTCCTTGACCTCGCGGTAGGCCTCGACGTACTCGTCGCTCTCGATCGCGGGGGGTGGCGCCACGCGATACTGGTCGGGCCGTACCAGGAGAAAGGGACGTGCGGTGGCCCAGCCGGCGCCGAAGACGAAACCCTCCGGAGTCCCACTGTGTTCGGCGAACTCGGCGTAGACACCCGGCCCCATGGGGTGCCAGACGTAGGCCGCTTCACGGTTCCAGCCATCGCCCCGTCGCTTTGCGAGCACCCGATCGGCCACTACCTGCCCGAAGGCGATCCCGCGCTCGCGCGCCACGGGATCCAGGACCGACTCCAACCCGAGAGAACGTTGCTCACTCCAGAGCGCCTCGCGATCCGGGTACTGATCCCGCGCGATCGAGTACGCCACCTGCGTGGCGGCGGCGGTGGGGTCTCCGGCGGCAACGATCTCGTCGTTCAGGTAGGTCGCGTAGCGTGGGTCGAGGCGGTTCAGGGCCTCGTGCATCCCCAGGTGGACCAGGGCGGCGGTTCGAAGTCCCTTCAGGGTGAGGAACCCGTCCTCGGCTTCGGCGGCGGTCAGGATCAGTTCGTTCCAGGCCGAGGCCAATCGACCCTCCGAGGACGGGATCTCGGCCCAGGTAGCCGAAGCCCAACCGATCGCTCCGATCAGGAGGAGAGTGGTGAGGTGTCTCGAGCTTTCTCGTCGCATCGCAGTGCTCCCTTGGGTTGAAACGACACGCTAGCACCGGGCGGCGGAGCACTCCTAGTACACAATCTGTAGTTGTGCGGCCGAGGCCAGGGAGGGAGAATGAGTCATGAACAAAGGCTACGGTCAGTACTGCCCCCTCTCGTTGGCAGCGGAGGTTGTCTGCCAACGGTGGAGTCTCCTGGTGATCAGTCGATTGCTGGACGGTTGCACGCGGTTCAACCAGATCCACCGGGGGGTGCCACAGATGTCGCCGTCCCTCTTGTCCAAACGGTTGAAGGAACTCGAGGAAGTCGGGCTGGTCGTGAGTCTGCCGCGCGCGTCGGGACGGGGACGGGAGTACCGACTCACGACCGCCGGTGAGGAGCTGGAACCCTTCGTCGATGGACTGGCGATCTGGGGTCAGCGCTGGGCCAGGGACATGGTCGAGGCGGATCTGGATCCTGCGTTCCTGGTCTGGAGCATGCACCTCCGGATGAACACGGACCGCATGCCCCCGGGGCAGACGGTTCTCGAGTTCGACCTCCGCGGAGCGCCGCAGGGAGATCGGCGATTCTGGCTCGTGCACCGCGAGGGCGCGGTGGAGATGTGCCTCAAGGATCCAGAACTCGAGGTCGATCTCTACGTCCTGTCCGAGATCCGGCGATTTGTCGAGGCGTGGCGTGGTTTTCGCGATCTCCGGAGTGAGATTCAGAGGGGGACGATCCGGGTGCAGGGTCCAGATCATCTCTGTGAGCAGCTCCCCGATTGGCTGGCCCTCAGCGCGTTGGCCGTCTACCCGAGACTACGGGAGGGCACAGAGCGGCAACTTTTCCTGGCCCGCCCTGGGGCGCAAGGCAGCGGGGCTTCGTAGCCGACCGTCCCGGCCCGCGAAGCATCCCAGTTCCCAGGCCAGGGACGAAAGGCCTTCTAGTCGTGGGTTGAGGACGAGACGGCCGGTGCTTTCGGTTGGCGGACCAGCGAGAAGAGATAGAGCCCGATCCCGGCCACGACGAGGGAGCCACTGCCGAGGGCGAAGGCGAGGAACCCGGTAGGGCTCTGCAGGGCGCCGAACGACATCAGTTCGACCAGCAGTCCGACCACGATGAGCAGCGCCGACCATCGGAGGTAGGGACGGCTGCGGGTCGGGGCCGAGTTTTCGGAGCCGGTCATGGGCCTTCCGTCCTGGTCGGTTCGGCGGTGGGCCAGCGATCGTAGTCTGCCAACGAGGCGACCTCGTGGCTCATGTCGTGACACTCGAGGCAGGAGAGTTCGTTGGACTCGATCTCGGCCCGGTCCTCGGCGTGCATCTCTTCGTAGAGCCGCGCCCCGGCGTGGCAGTGCAGACACTCTCGGTTGTGGTAGGGCTCGTACAGTTCGATCGTCTCCGGAGTCGCACCACGGTAGTAGACGAGGAGATGGCGTACGCCGTTGATCTTCGCGGCGAGGTCGCCGTACATGGTGTACTGGGTATGGCAGGTGTAGCAGGCTCGGTCGCGGTCGATCCGTCGGTTCTGGAAGTGCGAAGCGGGCAGGGCAAACTCGTCATCGATCGCGAGACTCTCCCCGTAGGGCTCCATGACATGGCAGGAGAGGCAGAACTCGGTGCTCTTCGAACTCTCGAGATGAGTCGAGACGCCGGCCCAGAGGCAAGTCACGGGAAGGACGAAAAGCGCCAGAAACGCCATGGCCTGACCACCGGAGCGGGTGACCAGTCGTGGTTGTGCCACCACGAGCATGGCGAAGCCGATCCCCACTAGCACGAGCGTGACGAGCAGATACCAACCGAGAGTCGCGTCCATCGCGGGAGCCCCTAGAGGGTCGCGAGCCAGTCCAGAATCGCCTGGAGTTCCTCGTCCGTTCCCTTGAAGGGCTTCTTGTGTTTCTCACCCTCCAAAGACTCCTCCTGGCGCAGGTACTTCTCGACGCTCGTGCGATCGAAGTCCTCGCCCAGTCCCGCTAGATCACGCGCCTGCATCTTCTCGGACTTCGTGCGCCGCTCGATGCCGTGGTTGGACACTGCGTGACAGAGGTTGCACTTCTGGGCCTCGAACGCCATCTGTCCCGCCGGCACCTCGACCTGGGACGGCGCCGGCTGGCTCGTAGCCGGCGTGGCGGCAGCGGGAACGAAGGTGGACAGGACGAGCGGAGTAGCCAACAGCGCTAGCAGCCGCCGGCCGAAGAGTGGGGAGTTCGTCTCTACGTAGTTCATTGCTGGGGACCTCCGTCGGAAGGGTGACACCGAGGGCTCGGCCGTGCACCACTAGATTGCGTGGTAGAGGGGCCGCCTTTTTGGGTAAGTCTTTACTGCCCAAATAGATGTGTCAATGCCCGGGGCTCTATCGATACTGTCAATCCAACTCAAAGCGGAGGGTCAGGTATGACGAGAATCCATCGGTCCTATTGGGTGCTCCCGGTGGCCGCACTCTTTCTTCTGGGCTATGGGCCATCACCGGGACGCACGGGCGCTACGGTTCCGTCGCACGTTCCGGTGGGTTGGGCTGAAGAGCCAGCGAGCGAAGTGACGGGGTACGCCGGAAGCGAGGTCTGCTCGGCTTGCCATGACGACATGGAGGCGCACTTCTACTCCGGTCCCCACGGGTCGGACGCCTTTTCGCAGCGCAGTGACCTCGGCTGCGAGTCGTGCCACGGTCCGGGCGAGGCGCACGCCGACGATCCCGAGGATCCCACGGCGCGAGTGAACCTGTCTCGCTGGACGCCCCAGCGGCAGAGCGAGGTTTGTCTCACCTGCCACCAGGATACCCAACCCAGCTATCACGCTGGGCCCCATGCGGCGGCCGATCTCAGCTGCTCGAGTTGCCACAGCATCCACAACGACAGTGGTTGGACGCTGGTCGAAGAGCAAGCCGAGCTCTTTCAGCTGGCTCGCGTGAGCGGATCGAGTGCGCAGTGCATCCAGTGTCACGCCGACGCCGGCGTCGACTTCGAGCGCAACGAGCGGCACCGTCTGCAGGAGGGGACCATGGACTGCGCCAGCTGCCACGATCCGCACGCGCCGTCAGCCAGGCTCCAACTCGGTGGCTTCAAGCAGCAAGCGTGTATCGACTGCCATCAAGACAAAGGAGGACCCTTCGTCTTCGAGCATGGATCGGTCCGAGTCGAGGGCTGCACCGCCTGCCACGAGCCACACGGTGGCCCAAACCGGCACCAGCTCAAGTTCGAACGAGCCGCTGAGCTCTGCTACAGCTGCCACGTCGAGGTGCCGAGTTTCCACCTTGGTTTCGGGAGTTTTCCCCAGCCACCTCGTTTCGACCTCGACACCAATTGCATGAACTGCCACAGCGCGATTCATGGATCCAACTTCGATCCCTACTTCTTGAAGTAGAGAGGGCATCATGAAGCACACTCGCAATCCCTACCGTTCTCTGCTGGCTGGCCTGTCGTTGGTCGTCTGCGCGGCCACTCCCGCCCTGGCCCAGGAGGGGGAGGGAGTCATTCTTCTGGGGTACCGCAGCGTCGACGTCGACGGTTCCCAGGCCGAGTTCGACGAGGACATCAATCAAGACGACGGTCCGGTGCTCTTCCGGTTGGACATTTCGGTCGATCCCGAGAGTGGTCTCGCCGACCACCTCGAACTCGACGCCACAGACCTGGGTGGTCAGAGTTTCGAGTCGCTCCACTTCGGGGCTCGGAGCTACGGAGTGTACGAATTCACCTTCGACCGTCGCGAGTCCGACTACTCCTACCACGACACGCTGGGGGCGGCCGATGGGACGGCGCATCCGGACTACCACACCTTCGACTTCCGTCGGGTGCGGGACGTGGCACGGCTCGAGCTGGACCTCGCTCCGACGGCGACGCTGACGTTCGGGTTCGACCGTTTCTCGAAGAGCGGAGAATCCACGACGACCCTCGACATTTCTCGCGACGAGTTCGAGTTCCACCGACCTGTCGACGAAGAGATGGAGTCCTTTGATGTTGGGTTCTCGTACGCCTGGGACAAAGTTACCCTGGTGCTCGAAGAGCGCATCAGTGACTACCAGAACATGGTGGAGGTGTTCCTGCCGGGGGCCTCCGAGGGCGAAGCCCCGGGCCCGGCGACCCTGGACTTCTTCTTTCTCGATCAGCCTTACGACTACTCGAGTCAGAGGCATACGGCGAGAGTGCTGGCCCGTCCCCACGAGAAGCTCGATCTACGGTTCTCGGCTTCTCTCGAGAGTCTCGACCTCGACCTCGAAGCCTCCGAGCATTCTCAGGGGACGACCTTCTCGGGCAGTCCCTTCACCACCGACCTCGGCGGCGAGGGGCAGATCGATCGCGACATCGAACTCTACGACTTCGAGTTGACCTATCTCGTCAACGAGCGCCTGGGAGTCGTGGCCGGAGCGCGGCACAAGGCGCTGGACCAGCGCGGTGGTCTCGCCTTCGGCACCGACTTCAACGCCAGCAACTGGGAGCTCGAATCGACCGGCTACGAGGCCGGGGTCCGGTTTCGGCTGCCCAGGGACTTCAGCCTGGGAGGTGGTCTGGCGTTCGAGACGCGGGACATTGCCTTCCACTGGGAGCAGGGCAGCGAGGGACACGGGGAGGACGGCAGCACCGACAGCTCCGGCTACTGGTTGGACCTGGCCTGGCGACCCGACCGCTCGCTGGAACTGATCGCCAAGATCGATACGAACTCCTTCGACGATCCGTTCACCCTGACGAGTCCCACGGATCGGTCGCGCTATCGACTTCAGGGACGCTACCGCTGGGAGAACGGCCTGAGTTTGCAGGCTTCGGTACTGCGGAGCGACTTCGAGAACGATGATTCTGGCTGGACGTCGGATACGCTGCGTTCGACGGTTCGGTTGGGATACACCCGACCGGATCTCGTGGCTTCGTTTGGCTACTCCAACGTCGAGATGGACCGCGAGATCGCTCACGTAGTCGCCGGGGGGGCTCTGCGTCCCTTCTTCGACATCGACTACGGATCCGACTCGGACTTCTTCGATGGTCGGGTGAGGTGGTCTCCCACGGAACGGCTGGCGGTCGGGGGCAACGTCTATTTCTACGACAACGCCGGCAGTTTCGCACTGCAACGGGAGGACCTTCGGGCCTTCGTCGAGTGTGCCTTCACCGACCACTACGTCGGCGGCATCTCCTATCGCCGGGTGGACTACGACGAAGGGTTGTTCGACTTCGACGACTACTCGGCCGACATCGTCGAACTGACCGTCGGCTACCGTCACTGACGCCGGGGCCGGGAGACTTCGAGGCGCGGTCTCGCGGTCGATTCGGAGCCCCGAACTGATCGCCGTCATACGCCTCGGCCTGGAGTCGCGGTCATGCTATGCCTGTCGTGTGGACTCAGGCCCCAGGCGGTCCTTCTCGCCAACCAACTTCTCGCCCTGAGCGATCACGGTACCCCTTTCCCGAAGGGCTCTGCCCTCGGCCGTTGGGTGACCGGGTTCTCCGGTCCACGACCCCAGTTGGCAGCCGAGCTGAGCAGCTCGGAGATGACGTTCCCAGGACCGTAGCGCTGGCCCCTGTAACGGCACGAAGCCAGCGTTTCCTGAATCGCAACAAGGAGATCACGATGACCCTGAATCCACCCCGATCGTTGGTCGGACTCGGACTTATCCTATTGACCGCGCTCCTCACCGGCTGTTCCGGAGGAGAGAAGGGAATCGGCGAT
Source organism: Thermoanaerobaculia bacterium (assembly GCA_030429235.1). Classification (GTDB taxonomy): domain Bacteria; phylum Acidobacteriota; class Thermoanaerobaculia; order Multivoradales; family JAIOJS01; genus JAIOJS01. The sequence goes on from JAUIDB010000004.1 coordinate 15,558, forward strand.
CCGGTCGCCGGTCAACAGGTCTTCGAGCGCAACTGCCTGACCTGTCACACCGTGGGCCAGGGGGATCGCATCGGCCCCGATCTGATCGATATTCACGAGCGACGCGATCGCGATTGGCTGGTGCGCTGGATCGACGACCCGATCGGAATGTCCAAGACCGACCCGATCGGTCAGCAGATCCTGGCCGAGTGGAACAACGTTCCCATGGCCGATTCGAACCTGACCAAGGGCCAGATCGACGACGTCCTGGCCTACCTGGAGAAGGCGAGTGGGGAAGGCGGTCTGGTGGTCGAAGAGAAGCCCTTCGAGCCACTGGAAGGAGAGCGCTTCGAGTTGGCCAAGGACATCTACTTCAACCGCTGCGCGGGCTGTCACGGAACGTTACGGGCGGGAGCCACTGGTCCGAACATCCAGCCTACTCGGACCCAGGAGATCGGCACCTCGGGCCTGGAGCGGATCCTCAACGACGGTCTTCCGGGCGGCATGCCCCCCTGGGGCCGGATGGAGATCCTGACGGCGGACGAGATCAACATGATGGCCAACTACGTACAGATGAATCCGCCCGAGCCACCACAGCTACCGCTGGAGGAGATCACCGAGACCTGGAACTTGATGGTGCCGGTGGCGGATCGGCCCTCCGAGCCGAAGACCGAGCGGGACTGGGAGAACTACTTCGGCATCATCCTGCGGGACGCCGGCAAGGTAGCGATCATCGACGGCGATACCAAAGAGAACGTCGCCATCATCGACACCGGCTTTGCGGTCCACATCCTCCGCGCGTCGTCGACCGGGCGCTACTTCTACGCGGTCGGGCGCGATGGGCGGGTCTCGATGATCGATCTGTGGACCGAGACTCCGAGTCTGGTAGCCCAGGTACAGGGCTGCTTCGATGCTCGAAGCGTCGATGGCTCCAAGTTCGAGGGTTACGAGGACCAACTGGTCATCGAGGGTTGCTACTGGCCCCCGCAGTACGTGATCTTCGACGGCCAGACGCTCGAGCCCAAGACGGTGCATTCGGTGTTGGGCCCGACCGTCGACACCCAGGAAGAACTGGACGAGGTCCGCGTGGCCGCCATCGTGGCGTCGCACTACGACCCGATCTGGGCGATCGGCCTGAAGGAGTCGGGCTACGTCGGATTGGTCGACTACTCGAAACCGGACTTCCCGATGACCCACAAGATCGCCGCCGAGCGGTTCCTTCACGACGGCGGATTCGACCACACCGGACGCTACTTCCTCACGGCCGCCAACATGCGGGATCAGATGGCGGTGATCGATCTCAAGGAACAGAAGATGGTCACCAAGTTCGAGACCGGAATCAAGCCGCATCCGGGGCGGGGAGCCAACTGGCAGGATCCGGAGTTCGGTTGGGTGAACGCCACCACCCACCTCGGTCAGGGCAAGCTTTCGGTGTACGGGGCAGATCCCGAGGGGTCTCCGGAGCATGCCTGGAAGCTCGTTCGAGAGGTCGAACTTTCGACCGCCGGCAGCCTGTTCTTGAAGACCCACCCCGAGTCGCAGTGGGTTTGGATGGACTTCCCGCTCTCGTCGGACGAAGAGCTGACCCGACAAATCTGCGTCTACTCGAAGGAGACGGCGGAGGTAGAGAAGTGCTGGCAGCCCACCGACCACGGTCGGACCGTGCACTTCGAGTACAACCGACAGGGCACCGAGGTCTGGGTGTCGGGCTGGGACAAGGCAGGGGAACTCGTGATCTACGACGACAAGACCCTGGAGGAGATCCACCGGATCGCCGAAGACTGGTTGGTGACGCCGACCGGCAAGTTCAACGTGTACAACACGTCGAACGATATCTACTGATCGGCCGGTTTGGGCCCGAGGGCCTGATTGCGGCCTGAGGGTTCCGGTCCGAGAACCGCCGCGGTGTACGCCGCGGCGGTTTTTTGTCTACCTCCCCTTCGGGTTGCTGCCCGGAGGGCAGTGCGGAACGACTCCACCGTCGGGCCGGTGGCCCAGCGCGCTCGAGTTTCCACCAAGGCCTCAGGCTGCCGACTCTGCCGGCGCGCCGCGCCGTGGGCATGCCAGAAGCGGAGGTCCTAGGACTCCGTAATCATCCGCTCGGACTTGGAGAGCACCAGCATGCGCGACCACCGCTCGCGAGGCCAGCTCTTCTTGAACTCCATAACCCGATGGGGAATGTCTCCGAGGAAGGAGAGGTCCCGGACCCGGTCGTGGATGGTGAAGGCCCCGACCGCGTCCTCGGTCATCAGCTCGAGCAGTTCCTCGAGGAAGTGCTCCAGGGACCAGTGCCACCCCACGGCGTAGAAGGAGTAGATGAATCCGTACGGTCCCGGCAGTCCGGCCAGGCTGGCGCCAAGTTCGCTGGCATCGAAGACGGTGGCCTGCTGGATCTGGTTGAACGCGAGCACCTGTTCGAGGACCGGAATGTTGCCGCAGAACGAGTCGTCGAAGCGCGGCCCCGCTTTGGTGTACTTGGTCGAAGTGCCGGAGCCCTCATAGAGATCGAAAGGTACTTCGGCCCAATCGCTGACCTTCTTGAAGAAGATCGTCGACCGTCCGAGACCGGGCCCGATGTCGAGGGCTCGCGCCGGACGGCCGAGGCGATCGAGATACGGCTTCAGCGCATCATACTCTCCCCAGCAAGCACCGTTCTGATTCGCTTCCCAGAAGACCCGTGAGCGCTCGTTGGCCCGGAGATAGAACTGGGGGGAGATCAATTGGATCGTCGAAAGCAGCTCGTCCCGGAGGGGAGGAGCATGGAAGACGAGCGGGCGACTCGCCAAGTCGGGGTCCAGTTCCCGCAGCGTGTGACCGAGACGTAGCCGCTTGGACAGACGGGTTCTCAGATGAATGAGAAAGCGACTAGGGGACGCGAGATTGGGTCGTTGCATCGGGGACTCGGATGCTATCGCAGGACCAGCCGGACCACCACCGGTCCGCTCCGGGTTCGGCGCCGATGTGGGCCCGCTCCGCTCGCAAGCTGCATTCTAGGAAAAAAAAAGGCCCTCGAGACCGAATGAGACATTCAGCCCCGAGGGAAACCCATAGAAGGGGGTTGTTGGGAAGCTCGTCAGTCCCGGCGCAGGGCGAGGAGACCGCTCGTGGCCAGCAGCAGCAGAAGGGCTAGCAGGCCGAGCTCGTCCACGGTCGGAACCTCCACCACGCGCTCGTCGTCGCGGTTGATTCCGTCGATGTCCAAGACGTCCTGCGGCTCCAGGTTGGCGTAGGGCAGGTCGCCCCCTGTGACATCTCCGGTCTCGATGAGGAAGGGCACGTCACCGTCGAGAAGAAGGTCGTCGACACCCCGTACGGTCAGGATCATGTCGTCTTGCCATTGGGATTGGGTCCACTGGATCTCCGACGTGTCCGAGAATGGTTCACCGTTCCAGGAGATCTCGGCCTCAGTCGGGTCGGAGACCGTGAGCGGCAGTCGGACCGGCTCGAGGTCAAAGGTCGGCTCCGCCGTCAGGTGGATGGCGATCAGCGCCTCGACCCCGGTCTCGTCGACCTCGACGGCAAGCGGGGTGATGTCGAACCCTGCCGTGTCGTCGTCCAGGTTGATGGCGGCGACGTCGTTCGGATCGAACAGGGCATAGTAGGGATCACCGATCCCCGGTGCCGGCAGAATGGAGATCGTGTAGTTGAGATCACCGTCGTCGAAGTCGTCGGGTTGGCCCGTGACCGTGGTGACCTGGTCGACGTTCCAGTTTCCGGCGTCGAAGACCAGCTGCGAGGTCGAGAGCGTACCCTCGGTGGCATCACTGGTGGCGAGATCGAAGGTGACTGGGGCAAGTGGTTCCGAGGTCAGAACGACCGTGAACGTGCCGGTCGCGCCGGACTCGTCCGTGGTGAGCGGAGACCCACCGGCCACCGAGACGGTGGCACCCACGACATCGTTCTCGATGCGGAGACCGTCCGCATCGGGCACGTCGGTTGCGCCGAGAGCGTCGAAGATCGGATTGTTGCTCGTCGGGTCGCCGGTGACGACCGCAAATGGCGAGTTCTCGTCGAACACCAGGTCATCGATTGGAGTGACGACCACGCTTTGAGGGTTGGTGCCGTCAGCATCGGTGAAGACAACGCTGGCCGCGATCGTGGCCACTCCGGCGGGCGAGATGGAGAGCGGCAAGGTGAGGGACTCGCCGGGACCGAGGGGAGCGTCGAGCGCGATGTCGAGCGTATCGGTCGCTCCCGCTTCGGAGATCGTCAGACCGGCCAGCGGCGACAGGGTGAGTCCGGCCGAGTCGTCATCCAGGTTGGTGACCTGAATCGCAGCCACCGCGAGACCGTCGTAGCCGGGATCCCCACTCACCATCGGGCCGTTGCTGAGCATGTAGTTGACGTCGGCCTCCGGCACCGCGTCGTCCACGGGAGTGATGGTGACGGTCTGCGGCACGTTCCAGTTCCCAGCATCGAAGTTCAGGCTGGCGGGAGATACGACGCCTTCGCTGGCGGGAGCGACACCCAGGGGAAGGGTGACCGCACCGTTGGGGGGAGCCGTCAACACCACTTCGAAGGTGGCGCCGACTCCCGCTTCCGAGGTCTGCAGGGTCGTTTCCGAGAGCTGACTCCCTGGGGTCAAGGCTTCGCCGAAGAACCGGAAGGCGGCATCCAACTCGAGCGGGCTCGGGTCCCCAGCACGAGTGATCAAGCAGTCGGTCACGCGGCGACCCCACGATCCCTGGTCGCAGTGCGGCATCCCGTCGGTCCCGTTGACCAGAGCGAAGTCCTGCATCCAGACGCTCTCGGCGCCGATCGAGACGCCGGTATCGGGCGCAGCGGAGCTCTCGGTCCAACCCCAGGTACCGTTGGAGAGCAGAGCCATTAGGGGCTGGACGGAAACCCAGTAGGTGCCGGGGGGCAGGATCACCGGATCCGGGTTTCCACCACCGTCGACCAGGACCATACGGAAGTCGCCGTCGTCGATTTCGGTGTAGGAGAGGGCGGGGTAAGCCTTGATCGCACCCCCCAGGACGTCGGTGGTGGCGGGGAACCCACCGCCACCGTCGGGGAGGAAGTAGACATTGACCGCCGCCGCGGGGCCACTGTTGCCCCCGAAGTTGATGTAGACGCCGCGAACCTCGACCTCGTCGATTCGCCAGCCGTGGCCATCGACGACGAAGTCGTCAGCCTCGAGCACCGAGACTTCGGCCCCCAGGATGCCGGTGAGGTCGGTGGTCAGGAAGGTGTTCGTAGCGAAGGCGGGAGAGGGGGCGATGCCGGCGTAGGTGGAGTAGACCACTCCGCCGCGCGAGCTGACACTGGATTCAACTTCGGTCGATCCGCTGTCTACGGCCAGTGGCCCCTGCGCTGCGAGCGGAGCACTGGGCGCAGCGAGGACCCAGGAGAGGCAGAGGCAAAGAGTACCGAGGACCAGCCACTTCGCTCGAGTGGTCTGGTTGGCGATCGAGGGTCGCGATGGAGTCGTCATGTTCGTGTCCTTCCGGGAAGAGCCCAACCCGCGGCGGGCGATGTGAGAGGAACGTGACGACTGCGGAGCCCGCACCAGGTCGGCTCGTCACAGCGCGAACCCTAATTCCCCGAACCGTAGCGATCTTCGTTAACCCGCCGGGATGGACCTCGTCAGACGTCACACCAGAGAGACACGACGTTTTGTGACCGGTGTGCTCAAAGCAGGGGACGTGTCCGCTCGGCGAGCCTCCGAAGCGGGGTTGAGAGCCCGCTAGCCGGCGGGATGAGTGATGGCGGGGTCCACTGAGAGGGCGGTCACTCTCTGTGCCGCCTGCTGGGTCAACCAGGAGCGATCGCCTCGGAGTTGCTGCAGCTCTCGATGGGAGCGATCGAGAAGCCGATCGGCGCTCGTACTCGGCTCCAGCGAGTACCGCGTCGCCCCGAGGACGCTGGTGGCCACCGCCCGCATGAAGTGGCCCTCCGGAAGCAGAGTCGCGAGGCGGATTTCCGCGGGCTCGATCAAGGTCAGAGCCTCCGCCGCCCGCCCGCTCTCGGTCAACAGGCTTGCGTAGTGGACTCGTCCCCAAGCCGGATACCACTGGTACGGCTTCCAAACGTCGTCGGCCACAGCCAGGAACTCGCGGTAGGTCGCTTCGGCCTCACGGCTCTGTCCTCGGGCCTGCTGGATTCGGGCCAGAGTCAGCAGACCCTTGGCCACCGTCGACGTAGAGTCTTCCCACTGGCCACGACGCAGTTCGAGATCCTCGGTGGCGAGCTGCTCGGCCTCTTCGAACAGGCCGAGGTCGAGGAGGATCCGAGCCCGCGTGTTCAGCGTCGACACGACGGTCCAGGCGTGGTCTCTCAGAGCTTCCCCTCGCACGAGGTTCAGGGCATGGCCCGCCACCTGATCGGCCTCGTCGAGACGCCCCATCATGTAGAGGGCTCGGGCGCGGTGGTTGAGATTGGCCACGACGTTGGGATGGTCCTCTGAATGGACCAATCGGTTGATCTCGTAGGCCCTGGTCACCAGACGCTCCGCTTCGAGTTCTCTGCCATCGTTCAGCAGCATCGAGGCGAGGTTGTTGAGCGTATTGGCGATGAGGGGATGGTCGTCGCCGTAGATCGATCGTCGCAGCTCGAGGTTCTCACGGTGGAGGGCCTCGGCCTCGTCGTACTTGCCGCCGGCGGCGAGCACCGAGGCCAGGTTGCCGAGCAGATTCGAAAGGCTCGCCTCATCGGCGTTCGGCTGCTTGCGAAAGATCTCGTAGGACTGGCGCCCAGCCTCCTCGGCCCCTTCCAGATCGCCGGCACGATAGAGCACGGCCACCAACACATTCAGGTCGTAGGGGACGTTCTCGCTGAGCGGTCCAGCATGTTCGGTATGGAGCTCGATCGCTTGGCGAGCGTAGGCGGCGGCCTCGTCGTGGCGGCCCTGGTAGGACCGTACTTCGGCCAGTAGCCGGTGGGTGTCTGCGATGAAGGAGCCGGCCGACGGCACTCCGAGGGGTTGTAGGAGGTCGAGGGCGGTCTCCAGGTCGCGTTCCGCAGCGTCCAGGTCTCCCTGTTCCAACCGGACCTCCGCCAGCTCCAGGGTCGCGCGGCCGCGATCGAGCGGATCGACGAGGCCCTGATCATCGGGGCGCAAGGCCAGTTCCAGGAACTCCTGGGCACGGTCGAACTCGCGCAGCCGCGAGTAGACGACCCCGATCACGCTCCGTAGTTCGGCTCGCAACTCCGGCTGGTCCGCCATCTCCTCGCCGATCCGGGCGGCGCCGGTGTCCAGCACTTCGCGGGCGGTGAGGTCTACCGTGTTCCCTCGAAAGGGGTCGCTGGAGCCGAAAATCTCGACCAGAAAGTCCTTCACCTCCTCGGCTCGGGCCTCGGAGAGGCTCGCCTGGTTTCGTTCCTCTTCGAGTCGGGAGGCTTGCCTCAGCGCCATGATGGTCGAGCCGGTCAACAGCAGGGCCAGAATCGTCCCGTGGGCCAGGAGGAGGGTGTGACGCCGGCAGAATTTGCGCAGACGGTAGAGAGGCGGGGGAGAGCCGGCGGTGACCGGGAGCCCGAGAAGATGGCGGCGCAGATCGCGGGCGAGGTCCGCCGGCGAGGGATACCGCAGGTCGGGGTCGACCTGAAGGGCCTTGTCGAGGATCCGGTCGAGGTCGCCGCGCAGCTGCCGGGCGAGGGAGCGGGTCGAGGCGCCCCGCAGCCACGCCGCGTGCTCGCGATCGAAGTCGCCTTCGAGGACCCGACGGCTCGGCGGTAGCGGATCGTGCTCCCGGAAGGCAGCCAGCATCTGGTAGACCGAGAATCCACTCCAGTCCCGTGGTTTCTCCGAGGTGAGGAGCTCGTGGAGCACCACTCCCAGCGAGTAGGTGTCGGAAGCCGTGGTGATCCTCTCGCCGGCCAGGTGCTCCGGACTGGCGTAGTTGGGGGTCAACATCCGCACCGCGGTCGTCGACGCGGTGCTCCCTACGGGTTCGAGCAGTTTGGCCAAACCGAAGTCGAGAAGTTTGGGCACGCCATCGGACTGGACCAGGAGGTTGCCCGGTTTGATGTCGCGATGAATGACCAGGTTCTGGTGGGCGTAGGTCACCGCTTCGCAGACCTTGATGAAGAGCTTGACGCGGTCTCGGATGGAGAGGCGCTGGGCATCGCAGTAGTCGTGGATCGGCTGGCCCTGCACGTATTCGGTGACCAGGTAGGCCCGGCCGTCGCTCGTGCGACTGGCATCGATCAGGGTGGCGATGTAGGGGTGGTTCAGCTGAGCCAGCACCCCGGCTTCTCGCATGATGCGGTTCGCCTGTTCGGAGTCGAGCAGGGAATCGCGAAGAACCTTGAGGGCCACCTTGCGGTCCCACGGTCGATCGGTGCGTCGACCCAGGTAGACGAAGCTGGTTCCTCCCTGTCCGATCTTGCCTAGCACGCTGTAGGGTCCGATCGGAGGCCGCGCCGGTTCGGCGATCTCGGGCAGGGGCCCGGCGGGCGTGAGGATCGGATGATCCAAGAAGTCTTCGGCCTCGAGATCAGCGGCGAGCAGGGATCGAACCGCGGAGAGGAGCTCCGGATCGTGGCCACACTGGGCTTGAAGCCAGTCCTCCCGTACCTGGGGATTCTCTTGGACCGCCTGGTCGAAGAGTTCTTGCGCCCGACGCAACCGCCGGGGATCAAGCGCCATCTTCGCCTCGCAGCTCGAGGTAGAGCCAGGCCCGGGCGTAGCGCCAGCGGCGTACGGCGGTGGCGCGGCTGATCTCCAGCGCGGCGGCGGTCTCGTCGAAATTCAATCCTATGAAGTACCGAAGTTCAACCGTTCGTGCCGCGATCGGGTCGATCTCGGCGAGGCGGTCCAGGGCCTGGTCGAGGACGAGGTGATCGAGCGAGTCCTCGGGGACCGCGAGTTGCGTCTCTTCGAGCGTCGTTCGGATCCGAGATCCCCGTCGTTTCTGCCGGTGCCGGGACTTCACTCCGTCGGCCAGGACCCGCCGCATCGTCCTGGCGACGAGAGCGAAGAAGTGGGCCCGGTTCTGCCAGCGGTTGTCCTGTTGCACCACCAGGCGCAGACAGACCTCCTGGAGCAGGTCCGAAGCGCCCAGGGATAGATCGCTGCGGCGGATGTGCCCGCGCGCGACGTTGCGGAGGTTGGGGTAGAGGCGCTCGAGGACCAGTTCACCGGCCTGGGCGTCTCCCGAGCCCCAGCGGTCGAGGAGCTCGGTGGTGTCGGTCGAGGGGACGAACCCCTCCTTGGGTACGGTCACTTAGGCTCTCCGTGGGATAGCTGATCACGAGATTGCGAGAACGTCGTGTCTATTCACCGAGAGCGGGATGGAGGCTGCGTGTCCTTGCCGAGGTGCCGCGGCCTTCATTCCAATCCAACACGACCAAGCCGACCTGCCGGTCGGTGCCTCCGGGGTCCTCAGGGGCTCCGGAGGCACTCTTGTGTTCGGCACCGTCGTCGTGGTCCGGACCACCCTACGCGTGGCCGAACCGAAACTGGGTACCCCAACGCAGGTTGGGTACAGCAATTCCGGTGCCACGAGAACGGGGCTTCTGAGTCGAAGGTGGCTGCCGGCGGCAGGCCCCTCGAGAGTTCGGCTGGGCCAGGCCGCTCCAGGCCCGCCGGGGCCTGGAGGGGGGCCGTGCCGAGAGCTAGGACGGAAGGGAGCCGCGCGCCTGGATTCGGCGGAAGGCAACCAGGCCCAAGAGGGCGCAGAGGACCAGCAGTCCCAGCGAGGAAGCCGTCGGAACCTCGATCACCGGCGGGGCGCCCGCGGGCGCGAAGGTGATACCGCTGAGGCGCTGGAAGCCGGTCGGCCCAATGGGCGTGACCGAGGCGTCGGTGGTGTCGATCACGACCAGTTGGCCGTCCACGGTGCCAGCGTAGAGCAGGCCATCGGGGCCGAAAGACATGCCTCCGATCTCGATGCCGAGGCTGCCGATCTCGGTCGGGTTCCCGGTCGCCAGGTCGATTGCCAACAGGCTATCGACGACCCCCAGGACGCCCGGTCCAGGCCCAGCGGGGAGACCGACACCGTAGAGGACCCCGTTCGACTCGTCGTAGGCCAGCCCTCGCACCGGTCCGAAGCCCGAGATGGGGCCGAGCGGGGTCAGGGAGGCATCGGTCTGATCGACGATCACCAGCGAGACGCCCGGCTGGGGGCCCTCGGCCGGGGCGCCGGCGGCGAAGTAGCTGCCGTAGAGGGTTCCGCCGACGAACTCGAGACCGTTGATGGCACCAAAGTCGTGAACGCCAACCACCGAGGCGACGCCACTGATCGGGTCGATGGTGTAGAGCGTGCTGTCACCGCCGCCGGAGGTGGCGAAAAGCACCCCATCCTGACGGAAGCGGATCTCCGTCACCGGACCGCCGGTGGTCGGGGTGCTCAGCGGGGCGGCGACGCCCGTGGCCGGATCGATCTGGATCAGGTCACCGAGGATCGCGGTGGAGCCGATGAGGTCCCCGGGTTCCAACACGGGGTCGTCGCCTGCCGTGGCGGGCGACACCGCCAGGGTGACCAGAGCGAGAGTAGCGAGGGTGGTACGGAGAGAGTCGAGGATCCTCACGGGAGATCTCCTTTGTAGGCATTCTTGGGGGCTAGGGTAGCCGCCAGGCGTCGTTCGGCGGCCATCGTTCCAGCCGCTAGCGTACCCCGTTCGCACTCCTCTGCAAAGTCCTCTCGGGAGGACTGGGTTGCACGGAAAGGAGGACGCTCCCGGCGCCGATCAGAGACTCTGGACGCCCCAGCTGCCGCGGGTCGGGCGCCCTGGACCCGACCATCCCTCTCGCATCCGCTTCGACTCCGGACCCCGCTAGAATCGAGTCGTGCGAAACATCCTCGTCCTCGGTGCCGGCCAGAGTGCCGGCTACCTCGTCCATCAGCTGCTCGATGACGCGACTCGGCACGACTGGTTCGTGACCGTCGGCGACCGGGATCTCGGGCTCGCCGAGGTTTTGGTCGGCGAGCACCCACGTGGGGCTGCGATCCGCTTCGATGTCAACGACGCCGAGATGACGTCGAGCCAGGTCGAACGCTCCGCGGTCGTCGTCAATCTCCTGCCGCAGCGCTACCAGCCCCCTCTCGCCTGGTGTTGCTTGCGCCAACAGCGACACATGATCTCGGTCTCCTACCGCGATCGCGAGATGGAGGAGATGGAGGAGGAGGCGCAGCGCAACGGAGTCCTCTTCCTGACCGAGGTGGGCCTGGATCCGGGAATCGACCTGATGTCGGCGGCGCAGACACTCCACGCGATCCATGCGGAGGGGGGGAGCGTGCTGCGGTTCGAGTCCTACGGCAGCGGCGTGCCGTCGGAGGAGAGTGCCACGAACCCTCTGCGGTACGGCATCACCTGGAATCCGCGTAACGTGGCGATGGCCGGTGAGGCAGGGGCCCAGTATTTCGAGGACGGCAAGATCAAGATCATGCCCTGGCACAAGATCTTCCACCATCCGTGGCCCAAGAGAGTGCCGGGGATCGGAATGATGGAGGCCTATCCGAACCGCGACTCCCTGGCCTACCGAGACCTGCTCGGACTGTCGGAGGCTCAGACCATCATCCGAGGCACCCTCCGCTACCCGGGCTGGTGCGAGGTCTGGGCGCAGATCGTCGAACTGGGGTTGCCCAACGAGCGCATGGTCATACCCGACCTGCCGGAACGCAGCTGGGCGGAGATCGTCGAGATGTTCCTGCCGCGAGGAGTCAGCGGGGGCGGAGTGGAGGAGCGGGTAGCCAACTACCTGCGGCTCTCCTCGACCGGCCGGGTGATGGACACGCTGCGGTGGCTCGGCCTCTTCGACACCAGCCCGATCGGGGTGGAAGGACGGACGGTAGCGGACGCCTTGATCCATCAACTGAAGGAACGTCTTCCGCTGCCGCCGGGTGGTCGCGACATGGTCATCCTGTTGCACGACTTCCTGGTGCGTCGCCAGGAGGGAGGCCAGCTCGAGCACCTCCAGTCGACCCTGATTGCTCGGGGCGAAAAGAACGGCTTCACCGCGATGTCCCGCACCGTGGGTCTGCCGGCGGCGATTGCCACCCGTCTGCTACTGACCGGCCGGTTGCCCCTCACGGGGTGCCACATCCCGATCCACCCGGCGATCTACGAGCCGGTACTCGAAGAGCTCGCCGCGGCGGGACTGGCTTTCGAAGAGACCGTGGAGACCGTCGGATGAGCGACACGACCAGGATGGTCGGGGTGGTCGGGACCTCACAGAAGGAGAACGAACGTCGGGTCCCGATCCATCCTCGCCACATCGCGGAGATCCCGGCCGCTCGGCGCTCCTGCCTACGTTTCGAACAGGGGTACGGCGTGCCCTTCGGGATCAGCGATGACGCACTCCGCGCACTGGGCGCCGGGGTGGTGAGCCGCGAGCAGCTGGTCCAGGAGAGCGCGGTCCTGATCCTGCCGAAACCGACGGTCGAGGACTTTCGCCAGATCCGCGAAGGTACGGTGATCTGGGGTTGGCCGCACTGCGTCCAGCAGCGAGAACTGACCCAGTGGGCGATCGATCGCCGGTTCACCCTGATCGCCTGGGAAGCGATGTTCCAGTGGTCGCGGAACGGAACCCGGGGACCGCACGTCTTCGCCCGCAACAACGAACTGGCTGGCTACTGCGGGGTGCTGCATGCACTCGCGTTGCAGGGGATCGACGGCGCCTACGGCCCGGCCAAGTCGGTGGCGATCCTCGGTTTCGGTTCCGTGAGTCGTGGCGCAGCCTTCGCTCTCCGCGGTCGCGGGTTCGAAAACTTGACCTTCTACACTCAGCGTCCGCCGCACCTGGTGCGCGACCGTCAGTTCGGGGCGCGCCACCGCCAGATGCGGCGCGGATCCGAGTCGGAGGGACTCCAGGTCCGCGACCCAGACGGTGGCCACCGGCCGTTGATCGAGGCACTGGTCGAGGCCGACCTGATCGTCAACGGGACGTTGCAGGATACCGATGCCCCGTTGATGTTCTGTCGCCAGGGCGAGGAGGGACGGCTCGGCGCCGGCACCCTGATCATCGACGTCAGCTGCGACCGCGGGATGGGCTTTCCCTTTGCCCGTCCCACCTCGTTCGAGGATCCCACCTTCGAGATCGAGGGAGTGACCTACTACGCGGTCGACCACACCCCGACCTACCTTTGGAACGCAGCCTCCTGGGAGATCTCCCGGGCGCTGTTGCCGTACCTGGCCTCGGTGATGGATGGACCCGAGGGCTGGGCGGCCAACGAGACCGTACAGCGTGCCATCGAGATCCGTGACGGGCACATCCTCAACCCGAAGATCCTCAGTTTCCAGCACCGGGCTCCCGAGTACCCTCACGTCGTGACCTAGGGGCTCGGTCCGCGACCGTCGTTCAGGCGGTGGGTTCGATCTCTACGTCGGTGCGCACGGAGTTGGCGATGAAGCAGTTGCGGTGCGCCGAATCGTGCAGGGCGGTCAACTGTTCGGGTGAGGGTGCGTCGGTCGCGAACTCGATCTGCGGGCGCAGCAGAACGCGCGTGATGGCCAGTTTGCCGTCGGCATTCTTCTCCAAGACTCCCACCGCGGAGTCGCGGTAGGAGATCACCTTCAGACGCTTCTTGGAGCAGATCGCGAGGAAGGTGAGCATGTGGCAGGACGAGAGGGAGGCCACGAACGCTTCTTCCGGGTCGACGCAGTCCTCGGAGCCCAGAAACTCCGGGGCGGACGAGGCTTCGATCGACCGGCCCGACGGGAACTCCCAGGTGTGTTCGCGGTTGTACTCGGCGTAGTCGAAGGTCTCGGTCGTCAGGTTCCAGGACACCGTGGCTCTGTGTTCGGACATGGTCTTTCTCCTCCGAGGGCCTCGGACCATTCCTGCCCTCCGTGTCGGTACATTCTCTTCGGCGGAAGGTTCCGGCGAACCACCCTGGGGGGTGGCCCGATCCTAGCGCCTGGTCTCGGGGCTCGCCCTGCCGGGACGACGCAGCGAGAGCGCGATCCCCCCGAGGATCACCATCGTGGACAGCACCAGCCGGAGCGTGATCGCTTCCGACAGCAGCAGCACCCCACCGATCGCAGCCAGGACCGGGACCGACAGCTGAACCGCGGCCGCGGTGGTCGTGGCCAGCCGGCGCAGGGCGCTATACCAGATTGCGTAGCCCACTCCCGAGGTGAGGGTCCCCGAGAGGAGTGCCAGCGCGATCCCCGTCGGCGAGGTTGTGACCGAACTTCTGGCCACGAGACCGGCCACGAGCCAGGCCACGAGCCAGGCCGCGAGGCCGACGGGGAAGGCGCGGGCGAAGTTCCCCGCCGTATCCGCGAGGGGATCCTGCGAACCTCGGCCGAGAACCGAATAGAAGCCCCAACCCACACCGGCTCCGAACATCAGGAGCAGGCCGAGCGGCTCCGGAGCCGCCGGTCCTGCCGGCCAACTCAGGTAGACCAGCCCACCGCTCGCGACCACGAATCCGGCCCACTGCACGGCGCGCAGTCGTTCGCCGGCTCTGAGGGCGAGCACGAGCATCGAGATCTGCACCGCAGCGAAGAGAACCAGGGCACCGATACCGGTGGGGAGGGTCACGTAAGCCAGCGAGAACGGGATCGCGTAGGCCGCGAGCGCGGTGGCCGAGCTCCAGTTCCCGCACCGCCAGGTCGACAGCCCGAACCGGCGGGCCACCAGCAGCGCGAGGACGAGGTACCCACCTCCGAGGCGTATCGCCGAGAAGCTGATCGGATCGATCAGCTCGCGTCCCAACGCCAGGCGGCAGAGGACCGAGTTGGCGGCGAAGGCGATCAGGGCGAGCAGGGTCAGTCCCACGGTGACCGAGCCGGTGCGCCAGGCATCGGTGTCTGGAGGGTTGGGTCGTGGCATGAGAAAATCCGGGTGGGAAACCAGTGGCTCGCAGTTCGGAAGCGAATCGCGATGCCGTGGAGAGTGTAGGGCATCTCCGCGGGTTGTCTTCGGTGAACGGTGGCGGCGCCGGCCTTCCACCGGGGCGGTGGTCTGGCTATACTGCGCGCGGTTGGGCCGTTAGCTCAGTTGGTAGAGCAGCGGACTTTTAATCCGCGGGTCGTAGGTTCGAGACCTACACGGCCTACCAATCGCTCGCTTTGCTCACGCTCGGTAGGCCGTGTAGCTCTCGGTGCAAGTCACGGCCGAGGGCCGTGACTTGGAGCGAGACGGGGGGCGTGGACGCTTCGCTGCACGTCTTGCGTGGTGCGTGGTCGCTACGATGGGGCTGATTGGAGTCCTCAACAGGGTCGATTGCAGACCTGAGTGATGGGGAAACTGCGCGGAGCGGGCCGACGGGAGCGTCGGCCGGATCCTGAAAGGAGCGAAGTGAAGTGGCCAGGAACGCTCATGTGGCTTTGGCTATGGTCTGGTTCCTGACTGCATGCGGAAGTGACGAACCGCCGCGTTTGGTCGAAGGGCCCGAGCATTCCACGGGAGCATCAGGAGTCGAGACCGAGGTCAGGAGGAGCGACCCCTGTAGGGACGAGCACCTCGGATGGATTCGTGATCCGATTTCGGGTCGAGCGTCGATCGGGGCCGAAGAGTCCTGGATCACGATCGAGTGGGAACTGGAACTGGGGATCTGCCGAACAGATCTAGAGAGGATGACCAGGGCGGATGTCCGGGCCCTTCGCGAGTCGTTGCGAACTCAGATCTCGGCCTTCGCGTGGAACCTGGTGGCGCTGAGGTCTGACGAGGGAACCCGGACCATGTTCTTGAAGGAACTGAATGAAAGGCTGGACTGGCTCCGGGTACGCGACCTGCGGGTTCACCACATCAGAGTCCTGGAGTAGAGGTTGGTTCCGATGGTGTCGTGCGTAGGGCAATGAGAGATCCGTGTCAGTGACCGAACTGCCAAGACAGAATCGAGTCTTCCATGGGTCTTTTCGACCCATCTGGTTGGCGACCGCGCTGGCGCTTCTGGCGATCGGTGTCGCAGACCAAGCGAACGCCCAGGCTTCTGCCTTCATGATCTCGTCCGAGGAACTCGTCGTCTGGGACCTGGAGACGCTGGATCATGCACCGATCGGAGCCACTGGAATCCTCGGCGTCTCTGGCCTGGCCGCCAGCCCGAGCGGCGACCTGTACGCCCTCAGCTACTTCACTGACGACCTCTGGAGAGTGGACCCCGCGAACGGTGCCGCAACGTTGGTCGGCCCGCTGGGTATGAACGTCGATGTTGCGTCGGGGCTCGCCTTCGACGCCTGCGGCGGGCTCTGGATGGTCTCGGGTTCGTCACTCTTCGGGGTAGACCCGGCTTCCGGAACGACGAGTCTCGTCGCCGTCTTGACTTCACCTGATGAAGAGATCGTCGCCCTGACCGCCAGGGGCGACAGGCTTCTAGCCCTCGTTGCCGCTGGACCTTCTCGGCAACTCGCCTGGATCGATCCTATCGATGGGTCCGTCGAGCGGTTTGGGAGCCTCGTTTCCCTTCCGACGTTTCAGGTAGGCCTCGACTTCGACCAGTCTGGGAGACTGTGGGCGTTCTTCTGGATGGATGGGCCGATTCCTGGTCCGTGGTCGAGCAGTGTCGTGGAGTACGACCCCGATACGGGCGATGCGGTGAACGTCGTAGGAATGGTTCTTCCGCCCTACGGAGGCAACCTGGCCATCACGCCGCCTGGGGGTGCTTGCCCTACCGTTCTGGAGGTTCCAACTCTGAGTCCCCTCGGCCTCGTGCTGCTTTCGCTGTTCATAGGATTGGCCGGCGCTCTGCGTACTACGTGGCGATAGGCTGAAGCGCTCGCGATAGGAGAGCTGGGAGGAAGGTAGGGATAGGCTCCTTAGGCCTGCCACTGTGCAGCCACAAATACATCTAATGGAGTCCACAGTTGGGCGAGAAATTCGTGGGCGGATGAAAAGGTCGCTATCGCCCCGACTTATCGCCACTGGAATCGTGGTTCTCTACATCGTGAGCTATGCCTGGTTCCGCAGCGGACATCAAGAACCTCAAACCGGAACCGATACGGTCTACGTGGTCTTTCCCGAGCGCTCGCTATGGGTGTACTACCTCTATCGCCCCCTGAGCTACATCGACGGTGCAGTGACGGGAATGCGATTCCACATTGGGCCTCACCGGGAACCGGGAGGGGCCCATTGACAGAGCCCAGCGGGAGGTTTCGACCATCGAATCGGAGCGCGGTGATCTCGTTGACCGTGGTTCTTGTGGTCCTCGTTCTCCTTTTGACGGTTCGGTGGATTCGGATCGATCGATGCCTGGATCTAGGGGGGCGCTGGGACTACGAAACCAACTCCTGTGAGCGCGGGTGAGGAGAGTACTTGGGGTGCAGTGCCAAGACCCTTTTGAGGCTGTCCCGAGTCCGGGACCCATGGACCAAGAGCCCTGTAGCTCTCAGTGGCGCCGAGATCGGTTCGCCTCGTCGGATGCAGCCTCGAACTCTGTCCCAAGCGCCGAGGCTTCGGAGAAACGCCCCTCAGCCTCGAGTAGCTCGATCAGTTGCACCTGAATTCTCCGTCCGATGCCCTCGGGATCCTCGCCGTCGACGGGGCAGAGGACGAGGGCCTCGCGGAATCGTTGTTCGGCGGCTTGGAGTTTCTCCTCCCGGCGGTCGAGCATCCCGAGGAGCATCATGGCGTAGGCGACCTTCGGATGGTCCTCGCCGAGGGAGGTACGGTAGGCCGAAAGCGCCCGCTCGAATACCGACCGTGAGTCGGCCCAGCGGCTGGTTTTGCCCTCGAGCCGGATGAGCAGGTCCGCGACTTCGGGAGCGTTCTGGCCCAGTTGGCGGATTCGGATCTCGAGTGCCCCTTCCAGGAAGGCCACTTCGTCGGCGCCGCCGTGGCACCACGCCGCGCAGTGGACCAGGCTGTCCGCTAGGAGCAGCTCTGGGAAACCCGGTTCTCGGGCGAGCTCGAGGGCGAGTTCGAACCCCTCGGCGGCTTGAGTCATGGCGGCTGGGTCTCCCGCGTCGACTCGCGTGATCGCCGCGTCGAGGGTCTGCTGCCAGAGGTCGATCGGTGCCTGGGACAGGGAGGGCGCGGGCACCAGCAGGCCTTGGAGTAGAGCGAGGGCGGCGATCCGGCTGGGCAGTTCGGCGGCCAGGGTCATGGTAAGCACTCCCGAAGGTGTTGGTTTGAATGGTCTGGTCGAACTCTTCATCGCGACCCAAGGGGTGAGGAGTCCCCTCTGGCGGGCGCTCCGGGTGGAACTTCAGCTTACTCGGGATCTGGCGGCGGTAGGAGTCAACGGTTTCGATCTTGAGACTCAACCGGTGCTGGCGGAATCACGGGGGAGATCGCGGTTGCGGGGAGCGCCGGACGGGCTCGGTCCCAAGCGTGGCGGCGATCGAATTGGCGCTCCGGGGTTGGCAGTCGTCGCGCTAGACTCGGCCTATGGAGAGCAGCATTGGAGGATCGGAAGCCACGACGCATGGGATTCAGGTGGTGGTGCGGAGTCGCTACTCTCCGGAACGTTCCGCGCCGGAGCGTGGGTTGTGGTTGTTCCTCTACACCATCACGATCACCAACGTGGGGGAGTCGGTGGCGCAGTTGATCGACCGGCATTGGATCATCACCAACGCGGCAGGATCGGTCGAGGAGGTGCGGGGGCCGGGAGTGGTGGGGCACCAGCCCTCGCTGGAGCCGGGGCAGGGGTTCGAGTACACCTCGGCGTGTCCCCTCGATACTCCGAGCGGTTCGATGGAGGGTTCGTACCGCTTCGTCGACGCGGAGGGCGCGTCGCGGCAGGTGCAGGTGGCTCGGTTCGACCTGGAAGCGCCGTACGCCGTCAACTGAAGGGCGGCCAGGGAACCGAGCGCCCGCCCGGAACGGGGTCGGGGCGGGCGCCGGGGTGGACTACTCGGTGGCTTCGGGGAGGGCCGGGATCCGTAGGACCTGACCGGGGTAGATCTTGTCGGGGTGCTCGAGCATCGGCTTGTTCGCCTCGAAGATCAGGTTGTACTTCATCGGGTCGCCGTAGTGCTCCTTGGAGATCTTCGACAGACTCTCTCCGCTCTGCACGGTGTGGAAGACGGAGGCCGGCTCCTTGACGGTCATCTGGTCGTCGACCTGGGAGATTCCGGCCACGTTGCCGACGGCCAGGACGACCTTCTCGCGATCACCCTGGGTTTCGGCGACGCCGCTCACCGTCGCGGTTTCACCGTCGACCCGGATCGAGAGACCTTCGATCGGAAGACCGAGGTCACGGACTCGGCTGGCGAGTTGTTTGGCCCGCAGGGTGTCCATCTGTTGGCTGGCGTTCGAGTCGGCGGCGGTGATCATCTCCGGCTCGGGGGCATCGTCGCCTCCGAAGAGCTTGGCGCCTGCATCCTTGACGAAATCGAAGAGTCCCATAGTTGTTGCTCCTTGTTGGGATTGGGTTGGTCGAAGGTGAAACGAGGATCAGGATCGGTCGGCGAACGGCCTAGGACTTGAAGAGGGATCCGAGCAGTCCGGCGCCGAGGCCGGTCAGATCATCGGTGACGTCACCATCGCCGTCGCGGTCCAGGATCTGGGTCAGCATGCCGGATTGCGGAGCGCGCCGTTCGGCCTCCTTGCGTCCGCCTGCGAGAGCCGCAGCCAAGCCCCCGAGGTCGAAGCCGGTACCCCCCGTGGCCGGGGGCGTGGTCGGACGTTGCGAACGACCGAGGGCTCCGAGGACGAGGGGAGCGAGCAGGGCGAGAATGCGGGTCACGGAATCTCCATCGAGTCCGCTCATCTTGCCGAGGGCGGCTGTGGTCTGGTCCTGGCGCGATCCAAAGATGTGGCCCAGAGCCCCGGCTCCGGACCGCTGTACGGCCGACCGGCCCAGGGCCGAGACGACGTCGTCCAGGATCGAGCCGTCGTGGTCCCGATTCAGGGCGGAAGCCAGTGCCTCGGCTCCCGAGGTCTGGGCACTGTTGCGAGCCAGGGCGCCCATCATCATGGGCACGGCCCCGCCGACGACGGACGCGACCTTCTCCTTGTCGATGCCGGTTTCACGGCTGATCTGGTCGATGCCTCCCTGCTGCTGCAGAGCGTTGCCGAGTAGGTCCATCAAGTCCATCTGTTCTCCCTGATTGATGAGGTAGCCGTCGATTCTTGGTGAGTTCTTTGTATCACGTTCTCAACTCGAGAAGAGTGACGGAAACGCTACGGCTGACAGCAGGTGCCGTAGGCCTTGGCCAGGCAAGCGATGAGGACACGGCCGGCGTCCTCGGGACTCCGGCCGAAGGCGACGATGCCATCCTCGTGCCCGCCCATGGCGAAGAGTCCGATCTCGGCCAGGGCCGTGGTCTCGAACAGGCGACGGACCTCGCGCGCCATCTCGGGGGTGCCGTACTCGACCTGTGCGCTGGTCCGGGGCAACCGCAGCGCTTCGGCCGCTCGCCAGACTACGGGCGAGTGAGCGTGCAGGACGCAGCGGATGTGGACGCCAAGGTCGTAGACGGCAGCGTGGGTGAGGGATTCCGAAGAAGGCAAGGCGGAGCCGAAACTCTCGACCCGGTTCTGGCCGATGTCGTACCGATCGACGACGCAGAAGTTGTCGAGGGTGGGTTTGTGGACGCCGGAGGTCTGGGTGCCAGTGATCAGGAAGGAGCGCTGGCCGCGCGGTCGGGAAGGGGGCCCGACGCGCAGACTCACGTTGCCGAAACCGTAGCCGCCGTAGCGACTCGGTTCCTGACCGACCAGACCGGTCAAGGCGAGAATCTCGCGCCAGGCCGTCAGGGCGCAGAAGGCCTCGCCGTAGCGCCGCGGTTCGAGGCGCGAGCGCCGGTGCTCGGCGCGGAACTTGATGACGCCTTCGCGGCTCAAGGGGGTGCGGCTACCCGTCGTGGTCCGCCGACTCTGGCTCCGTGGTCTGCTCTTCGCTCGTGGCTTCTTCCGCCGATGTGTCCATCGACTCGTCGGTCGAGGACTCGGGCACGGTACCGTCTTCGAAGTTCTGGGTCGAGATCACCGAGCCACTGTCCTCGGCGGTGGGGGCGGACTCGGCCGCCGGGGCCTCGGTGGCGGCCGGAGCCGTTTCCTTGGCGCACCCGAGGACCAGGATCAGGCCGCCGGCGGCTGCGAGAAGGAGGAGTCGAGGCAGGAGGGACGAGCGCATAGAGAGTCTCCGGTTCTGGGTGGGGAAGGAAGCCTCGATCTTAGCCGATCGCGGGACGCTCGATGGCCTCGTTCAGTTCGATCCCACGAGCCGCCAGATCCCCGAACACGGCGTCGTAGGTGGCCCGGTCGCGCCCAACCTGCTCGGGGGCGAACAGACCGCTCTGGCGGAAGGTCCCAGAGGCGACGGCTCGGGCCATGGCAGCGCAAGTGAATCCGGTGGTGCGGGCCATGGAGGAGAACCCGGTGTCCGGATCGCGGAAGTCCAGCAGGTCGAACGTACGCCGCTCGGTCTGGCCCTGGTGGGTGCCCTCTACCACCACGCGGAGGGCGGTGAACTCGGGTTCGTCCGGACGAAGCTCCCACTTCGGTAGGAGCCTCTGGGAAGTGACCTCCAGGGGAGAGACCTCCACCTCGCCCACCCGGATGGGATCGGCGGAGAGCAGTCCGCTCTCCTTGAGGAGGAGGACCTTGGCGGCATGGCCGGGGTAGCGCAGGGTCTTCTCCTGCATGTCCGGCACGTCGACGGTGGTCAGCAGCGATCGGAGTCCGTCGGTGAGGAACGCTTCGAGGGTCCCGATCCCGGGAATCTCGACCGGTTCGACCTCGGTCAGGGGCTCACTGACCACGGTCTTGCCTTGGCGCCTCCAACGGGCTGGCCGGAGGTACTCGTTGAGCACGTCGTTGGGCGCGAAGGGAGCCTTGTACTCCCAAGGCAGGGCACGCTCGAGCGGGAGTCCTCCGACGTAGCACACGAAGTGGTCGACACGGTCCATGGTCTCCAGCATCCGCCCGAGGATCAGGTTGTCACAGCCCGGGGCGACACCGCAGTCGACCACCGCCGTGCAGTCGTGCTCGATCGCGAGCGACTGCAGGACCAGGGGGTCCTCCTCGAAGAAAGAGATGTCGACGAAGTCGCGGCCGCTCTCGAGCACCGCCTGGAGGGTCTGGAAGCCGAGGTAGCTGGGCATGGCGCCCACCACGATGTCGACCTCCCGCGCCAGTTCCTTGACGGTGTCCGGCTGCGCGAGATCGGCCTGGACGGTGTCGATGTCTGGGAATCCCTGCAGGCGTTCGAGGTTGGAAGAGGAGACGTCGGAGCTGGTGACCGCCCAGCCCGGGGTGGCGGCGAGGTCCCGGGCGATGGCATGACCCACTCGTCCAGCGCCGAGAACGAGGGCCCGAGTCGTGGTAGAGGTTGCAGACATGAGTGCTCCTGGTGGTCTCAGGGTGTAGAGTGGTGGAAGAAAAGGCTCGGTTGGAACGTAGTCGTTGGTGTAGCACCCCGTGCCGACCGTTGTCGTCTCGATCGAACGGCCTGGCACACGAACGACGGAGTATCGCATATGGAAACAGTACTGAGTCTGGCCCTGGGAGTCGGGTTGGCGGCGGCCTGCGGTTTCAGGATCTTCGTACCCCTTACGGTCATGTCGCTGGCCATTCGAGCCGGGCACATGGAGGTGGCCGAGAACTTCGCGTGGTTGGGCAGTCGTTCGGCGCTCCTGGTGCTCGGCTGCGCGACGCTGCTCGAGGTCGCGGCCTACTACGTTCCCTGGGTGGACAACCTGCTCGACCTGGTGGCGAGCCCGGCCGCCGTCGTGGCGGGCATCCTGGTGACCGGCAGTGTGATCACCGACGTGAGCCCGATGTTGCAGTGGTCGTTGGCGGCGATTGCGGGGGGTGGTGCAGCCGGTCTCGTGCAGGCCGCGACCACCGTCGCGCGTCAGGTCTCAGCCGCGACGACGCTCGGTGTCGGGAATCCGTTCATCTCGACCCTGGAAGCAGGGGGAGCGGTGGTGATGTCGGCGCTGGCGGTGTTCGTGCCCCTGCTGGCGCTCGGTGCCGTGCTGGTCCTGGCGGTGGTCGCGGTGCGCATGGTTCTGCGCTGGCGAGAGGGGCGCAGCGCCCCGGCGGTGCCCGCCTGACGATTCCTTCTGCCTGATGTGGCTCAGTTGAGGCCGGTGACGCGGAGGACCTCTTCGACCGTGGTCACGCCCTCGGCGAGCTTGCGCAGCGCCGACTGACGGAGGGTCTTCATGCCGAGCCGTACCGCCTCGCGCTTGAGCACCGGCGCCTCGACGCCCTTGGCGATCAGCTCTTTGATCGGATCGGACATGGCCAGGATCTCGAAGATGCCGGCGCGGCCGATGTAGCCGGTGCTCCGACACTCGTGGCAGCCCTTTCCCTCGTGGACCTTGACTCGCTTGCCGGCGGGTACCGTGAGACGCAGGAGGTTGGCTTCGTCCGCTTCGAGGTACCGCTCCATCACGCAGTGGGGGCAGATCTTCCGCACCAGGCGCTGGGCCATCACACCGAGCAGGGTGGAGTTGATGAGGAAGTTCTCCACGCCGAGGTCGGTCAATCGAGAGATCGAGGTCGGAGCGTCGTTGGTGTGGAGCGTACTGAAGACCAGGTGTCCGGTGAGCGCAGCCTGGATCGCGTAGTCGGCGGTCTCGCCGTCGCGGATCTCTCCCACCATGATGATGTCCGGGTCCTGCCGCAGGATGTGCCGCAGGGCGCTGGCGAAGGTGATCCCGATCCGTTCGTGGATCGCGGTCTGGTTCAGCTCGTCGTGCACCATCTCGATCGGATCCTCGATCGTGGTGATGTTGACCTCGTTGTCCGACAGGTGCTTGAGCGCCGAGTAGAGGGTGGTGGTCTTACCGGAACCGGTGGGTCCGGTGACGAGGACGATCCCGTGCGGTCGACTGATGAAGTCGTTGAACAGTTCCAGTTCCTCGGCGTAGAAGCCCAGGCTCGAGAGATCCTGGCGCAGGACGTCGGGATCGAAGATCCTCAGGACCACCTTCTCTCCGAAGGCCACGGGTAGCGTCGAGATCCGCAGTTCGACCTCCCGGTCGCCCCGGGCCGTCTTGATCCGCCCGTCCTGGGGCCGCCGTTTCTCGGCGATATCGAGCCGAGCCATCGCCTTGATCCGACTGGTCACGGCCGCGTGCACGACCTTCGGCATCTCCTGGATGTCGTGGAGCACACCATCGATGCGGAAGCGGATCACGCTGCGCTTCCGTTT
Organism: Thermoanaerobaculia bacterium; assembly: GCA_030429235.1. Lineage (GTDB taxonomy): Bacteria > Acidobacteriota > Thermoanaerobaculia > Multivoradales > JAIOJS01 > JAIOJS01. The sequence goes on from JAUIDB010000004.1 coordinate 39,476, forward strand.
CGGCTCGATGTGGATATCGCTGGCGCGGGAATCGTAGGCATGCTGCAGCATGAATTCGACCGCGTTGACGATGTGCTGATCGCTCGACTCGATCTCCGCCTCGCTCTTCATGTTGACGAGCTGCTCGAGGTTGCCGAGATCGATACCGGCCGAAAGGTCCCGTTCGGCCCGTTTGACCGAGTGGCGCAGGCCGTAGAACTCGGTCAAGGCCTTGAGGATTTCCGGTTCGGAGGCGACCACCAGGTCGATCTCTCGTCCCGCGATCCGCCGGTAGGAGTCGAGGGCTTCGATGTCGAACGGATCGGCCACCGCGACCTTCAGTCGACCGCTGTCGACCGAGAGCGGGATCATCCGGTGCCGCCGAGCGAACGGTCGAGAGATCTGGGACTCGATGAGATCGGCATCGAGGGCCAGCGGTTCGACTCGCACGAAGTCGAGGTTCGCCTCGCGGGCGAGCGCCTGGGCGATGTCGAATTCGTTGATGGCTCGGCCGTTCTCGGCGGGGGCCGGGAAGTTCAGCTTCAGGATGACCTCGTAGCCGAGGGCGCGCTGCTCGAAGGCACGGGTGCTGCGGACCCGCCGAGGCACCTGGCGCGCCTCCCGCAGTACGGCATCGTTTTGTTCCGGGGTCAAGAGCTCCTGGCGGAGCAAGACCTCGGCGACACGTTCAGGACTGATAGCCACCTGCGGATCTTACCCGGCCCGAGGCCACGGTTGGGAGACGGCGTGCGGTGGTTCACGGCTAGGCGGCGAAGAACTGGCGCACCGCGGCCCGGGCGTGGGGCCGATCGTACCTCGTCTACAGGCGGAAGGTTTCCACTTCCCGTTTGAGGGCCTCGGCCTCGGAGGCCAGGCTCTTCGCGGCACTCGAGGTCTCTTCGACCGCCGAGAGGTGTTGGCGAGCCACGAGGGCGATCGAATCGACGGCTTTGACCACGAGGTCGCCGCCCTGCTTCTGTTCGACCGTCGCCTCGAGCATCTGCTTGGTGAGTTCGTTCATCTTCTCGGCGGCACGGGTGATCTCGCCGGCGCCGAGGGCGTTCTCCTTGGCGGCGTTGCCGATCTCCTTGGCGAGGTCGGACATCCGCCCCGAGGTCGTCAGCAGGCGGTCGGCGTAGGCAGCCTGCGCCTCGGTCGCTCCGGAAGCCTCGCCGGCCAGGCGAGCGGTTTCCTCGATCGAGTGCACGATGCCGGAGACCACTTGATCGGTGAGCCCGACCACGGTTCGCGTGTCGGTTTGTACCGTCTGGATGAGTTCGGTGATCTCCTTGGTGGAGGTCGCCGAGCGCTCGGCCAGTCGTTTGACCTCTTCCGCCACCACCGCAAAGCCCTTGCCCGCCTCGCCGGCACGCGCTGCCTCGATCGCGGCGTTGAGGGAGAGCAGGTTGGTCTGGTCGGCGATCCCCTCGATCACCTTGACGATAGCTCCGATCTCCTCCGAGTGGGTTTCGATGGCGTTGATCGAGGAGCGGAGTTGGTCGCTCGAGGTGCGCACTTCTTCCACCGAACGCTTCGAAACCTGGTCCACCGCTTGCACCGTGGCCGAAACCTTGCCGATCGAGGTGACCATGTCCTGGAGGGTACTGGTGGTGTCGTCGACCGAGCGGATCAAGTGGTCTCCGTTGTTGGCCGTGAGTTCGAGGGAAGCGTTCATCTCCTCGATCGACGCTGCGGTCTCGTTGACACTGGTGGCGAGAATGCCGGCATTGCGGGCCAGGTTGGAGATCTGCGCCGCCATCTCGACCATGGTCGAGGAGGTCTGTTCGGTGGCAGTGGACTGACTGACCGCACCCTGCGCCATGTGTTGGGCCGAGGCCGAGATTTCGTCGGCGGTGCTGGCAACACTCTGGGTCGTCTCCAGGATCTTCGACAGAATGCGGCGGAGGCTGAGGACCATCGTCTGCATCGCTTCGAGCAGCTGCCCAGCCTCGTCCCGGCCCCCCGTTTCGATGTTCTGGGTCAGGTCGCCGTCGGCCAACTGGTGCGCCGTGTCCACGGCGCGACGTAGGGTGCCGGCGATTCGACCGGCCAACAGATAAAAGAGCGCCGCTCCCGCCAGGGCCACCAGCAGGCCGACCGACAGGCCGGTGATCAGGTTGCGCCGCGAGGCCGCCTCGACCTCCGCCAGGCTCATGCCCAGGAAGAGGGTGCCCAGGCGGGGAGAGTCCTCTTGCACGATCGGCGCGAAGGCGAGCAGCATGCTGCCCTCGGTAAGCATCTCGATCTCCGGCTTGTCGAGGCTGCTCCGCGAGAGCTCTAGGTAGGCCTCCGCCTTTTCGGGCTGGAAGCCAGCGAATTGCTGCCGAGTGCGATCGAAGACCACCGCGAACTGGACGTCCGGCGAGGCGGCGACCATGGTCAGCTCCTGCTCGACCGACTCGACGTCGTCGAAGACCAGTCCGACCCCCGCGCTTTGGGCGGTGATACCGGCGATCACGCGAGCCTTCTCGGCCATGTTCTGCCGCAACATCCGGTCCTGCTGTGAGGCGGTAAACCAGAGAATCGCGATGCTGACGGCGAGCAGCACGACGAGAGCCGCGAGCCCGAACCGTTGTTTCATGCCGAGAGTGGTTGTACCTGGTGTGGTCGCCATCGTGGGTTCGCCTCTCCTCTAGCGGGTCCCGCCTTGTCGGTGGTTCTTTATAGGCTGTTTACCATATGAAACGACCAGATTCCAGTGTCGTGAGGTAGGAGCTCGGCCGCCATCTCGAGGGTCCGACCGCTCGCGCACCCGGGCCGGGTACAATCTGAGCGCGATCAGATGCCACAGGAGGCTGGTTAGAGGCGATGGACGAACAGATTTTCGAGGCGCTCGTCGAGGAGTTCTATCTCGAATCTCAGGAGCGGATCCAGAGAATCGCCGATACCCTGATGGCCTGGGGAGAGGCCGAGGAGTCGGAACGGAAGGAGCTGCTGGTCCTGCTGCGGCGCGAGTTGCATACCGTCAAGGGCAACGCCGGCATGATGGGCCTCAAGGAACTGCAGGACCTCTCTCACCATCTGGAGGACCGGGTCGCCGACCTGGCGACGAGCGATTCGGTCCGCGACCTCCTCGGTGACCTCGACCGGGTCCAGCAGGAGCTGAACGTAGCCTGTGGACGAGTCTCTGCCCTGGAGGACGCGGCCGAGACCGAGGTGGCGACCGCGACCAGCGCTCCGGGAGGAGTGCGGGTCGGTTTCGGGACTCTCGACGGACTGGTGGACCTGCTGTCCGAGATGGTGATCTTCCGCAATCGACTGGGAGATTCTCTCGGACGTGCGATGGCGACGCTACCGCGCGGCGCCCGCAGCGGTTCGTCCTGGCTGGCGGTCGAGGAGGCTCACGAGGTCTTGGAGAAGACCCTCGATCGAGTCCAGTACTCGGTGATGCAATTGCGCATGGTCCCCTTGGAGAACCTCTTTCTCCAACTCAAGCGCCTGGTGTTCGACGAGGCACAACGGTTGGAGCGGAAGGTCGAGTTTCGGGCCCATGGGGGCGAGACGCCCCTCGACAAGGGGCTTCTCGAGCTGGCCTCGGAGGCCCTCGGGCACCTGGTCCGCAACGCCGTGGTCCACGGTCTGGAGGGTCGTGACGAGCGGGTGGCGGCGGGCAAACCCGAGGCGGGAAAGCTGATCGTCACCGCGCACACCACCTCGGAAGAGGTGTGGATCGACGTCGAAGACGACGGCCGGGGTATCGATTCCGAGGCTCTGCGCGAGCGGGCCGCCAAACTGGGGCTCGACAGCCCCGCGGGAGCCGATCTGCCAACGCTGTTGGCGCTGCCCGGTCTCTCGACCCGAGACGAGGCGGATGCTTCGGCCGGCCGCGGCATGGGGATGGCGGCGGTCGGAGAGTCGATTCGACGGGGTGGCGGCCAGCTAGAGGTGGTTTCGACCGTCGGGGAGGGCACCCGATTCCGGCTGCGGTTGCCACTGTCGGCGGCGATCATCCGCGCGCTGCTACTCCGCGTCGAGGACGATCTGTTCGTCCTGCCGGCGGCAGCCGTGCGGGAAGCCGTGGCGCTGAACGTAGGAGACAGGACCCTGCTCCAGGGAGCGGCCGTGGTCCGGTGGCGGCAGGAGTTGATTCCGTTGGTCGATCTCGGGGTCCAGTTCGGGGCGACCCCCGAGCGCCGCGACCAGGGGCAGATCCTGTTCATCGAGAGCGAGGGGCGCTACCGGGGGCTGGTGGTGGACGCGATCGTCGGGATTCGGGACATCGTGGTGAAGCCGCTGGACCGCATGATGGGCGCCCCTCTGGGAATCAGTGGCTGTACCATTCTGGGGGACGGACGAGTCGTGCTGATTCTGGACGCTGCGGCCCTGAGCCGGATCGTGCAGCGCGGGAAGTAGGGCCGGCAGGTTCGGCAGGAGGAAGCAGTGATGGTGGATAGTGACAAGAGACTCTCGGTGCTGGACTTCGCTGATGGCCTCGGTCCGCGCGAGGAGGTGGAGGAGGAACTCCACGAATGGGAGACCTGGGTCACCTGCCGGATCGGGGGCACCCTCTTCGGCGTGCCGGTACGAAGGGCTCAGGAGGTGCTGCGGGTCAGCGAGCTGACGCGGGTGCCGCACGCGCCGTTTGCCGTACGCGGCGTGACCAATCTGCGGGGCCAGGTGTTGCCGGTTCTCGATCTGAGGCTGCGGTTGGGGCTGGACTCAGTACCCCTCGACGACGACCACCGGATCATCGTCGTCGGGCTGGAGGGACGGTTGATCGGCCTGCTCGTCGATTCGGTCGAGCAGGTCGAGCAGATCGACCGGCTGCGCATCGAAGACCCTCCCGAAGAGGTCGTGACCACCGACTCCTACTACATCAGCGGCGTGTACCAGCTCCGAGAGCACCTACTGGTACTCCTCGACACCCGCCGCGTGCTCGATCTCCAAAGTGAACCTGGGGACGCGGCGAGTGACTCCGAAATCCCCGATGGAGACTCGGCGTCGGCCGAGAGCGAGGAGGCGGAATGACGCAGGCTACCTGGGAGGAGTGCCTCGAGCTTCTGCAACACCTTCCTGCTCTGTCGGCCGAGGCGCGGGCCGAGGCGATCGAGACCCTGATCAGGAATCCCGAGCCCGCTTTGCGCGAAACGGCCCTGCGCACCGGGGCAGCCGTGATCTCGGACGAACGACTGGAAGCGATGCTGCGCGAGGACGCCGACGACGTGCTGCGCAACGCCGGGCTGGAGATGCTCAAGCTGCGCGGAGTCCGCAGTGTCGGCTTGGCTACTCGTCTGTTGCAGGATGACGACCCCGACGTCGTCCTGCAGGCGGTGCTGGTGCTGGGACACGTGCGGGATCTCCGCGCACTCGAACCGCTGCGTGGCGCGCTCTACCACGAAGACGTCAATGTGGTGCAGGCCGCGATCGAGGCCGTGGGGCGGCTGGGCGACCATCGGTCGCTGCCCGATCTCTTGCCCTTCCTCGAGGGAGACCCCTGGTTGCAGATGGCGACGATCGAAGCGCTGGGAGAACTGCGCAGTCCGGCCGCCATCGGCGCCCTGCAGAAGCACCTCGGCGATCTCATGTGCGGCGAGCTGGCCGCCGACTCGATCGCCCGTACGGGGGGTGCCGAGGCGTTCGAGGTGCTGGCTCGGCACTGGTTGCAATTCCGGCAGGAGCTCGAGACCGAGCGAGCCGTGGGTTGGATCGCCCACGTTCTCGAGGGCCGGGCCCCGGGGATCGAAGACGCCGACGGTGCCCTGCGGGAGCGCGTGCGAGAGGCCCTGGTCGACACCCTGGAGGGGAGTGACGACGAGACCACCCGAAGGGTCGTAGCGCGGGCCCTCCTGGCTCTGGGGCCGGGACGAGGCGATCGCGAAGCGCTGGAGCAGCTCCTGGAATCCGATTCGGAGGCCCTGGTCTTGCCCGCCTGCCTGGCGAGCCGTTTCGATCTCCTGGGCACGCTGCTCACACGCGGTCCCGTCGGCCTGGCCTGGGCACTGCGATTGGCGGCGCGGGATCCTTCCTCCGTCCCGATCGAGGCGTTGGCCCGGGCTTTCGAGACGACGGAGTGGAGCGAAGAGCTGGCGCGGATCGCCGAACCCGCGCTCGAACTGGTCCGACATCCGGATCTCTTCTCGGCCCTCGCCATCAGCTACCGGCGGGCCGGGGAGGATCGTCGACACTTCCTGGCGGGTTTGCTGCGATCCCAGATGGCGGCGGGCGCCGACGGAGCGAGCGAAGCCGAAGGGCTGTCGGTGGAGGAGAACTGGGTTCTCCGGGCTCGACTCCGCGCTTCGGCCGAGACCCTCTACGAACAGCTGCTTCAGGTCGAGGACGAAACAGCGAGGGCCGCTCTCGTGGAGCAGGTGCTCGACTACGAAGAGCTGATGCGCCGAATTCCGTGGCTGGAGTGGGTGGAGCAGAACTCCGAGGCCTACCTGATGCCAGCGGCGCGTGTGGCGGCGCTCTATGGCCTCCGAGAGCTCCTGCCTCACCTCCGGAGTTCGTTGTCCCAAGAGCCGACCGCGCCGGTGGTCCGAGTGGTCGGCGAACTTCGCGATCCGGAGAGCCTTCCCGCCCTGGTGGAACTGCTCGAGGCGGGAGAACCCGGTTTCGCGCCCCTGGTTCTGGAAGCGCTCGGCCAGATCGGGGGACCGGAGGCCCGGCTGGTCCTGCGACGCTGGCTCACCAACCAGCGGGCCGAACCTCGCATCGCCTACCGGGCGCTGTCGCTGTGCGCAGTCGAGGAAGACGATGCGATCTTCCGGTCGGCCGTCGGTCATGCCGATTGGTACGTTCGCCTCGCCTGTGTCGAGGTGCTCGGACGTTTCGGACGTCCGGAGAATCTCGCCGCCCTCTCTCAGTTGGCCGCCGACGCGGTGGGGGTGGTCTCGCAGCGCGCCATCTCCTGCCTGGCTGCCCTCGATCCTTCGGCGGGGCGGTCGCACCGCTCCTCTCGACGGGTCAGCCCCGATGGGGCAGGATCGAATGGGGACTAGGTCTCCGTGATGCTCGATCCCGAACCGATGAGCGTGGAAGAACACCTGCTGCTCCAGGAGGTGATCGAGGATCGGTTCGGACTCAGCTACGCCGCTCGCGAGCGCACCCGCCTCGAGTCCCATCTCCGCTCTCGTCTGCGAGAGCTGCATCTCCGTCGGTACTTCGACTACTACCTCCATCTCAAGGCAGACGAGGTCGCCGAGCTACCTCAGCTCGCAGCCCTCATCACCAACAACGAGACCTACTTCTTCCGCGAGATCTACCAGTTCGAAGGGCTGTTCCAGGAGGGGATCGACCTGCTACAGGAGGATGCGGTGGCCGGCGTCTCGTTGCGATTGCTCAGCGCAGGATGCTCGTCGGGAGAGGAACCGTACAGCCTGGGGCTCTACGCCCGGGAATCTGGACGGCCGCTGCGCTTCGAAATCGAGGGATTCGACCTGGACCCAAAGCGGATCGAACAGGCCCGCCGCGCCCACTACGCCGACAGTGCCCTGCGTTGCACCGACGACGACCAGAAGCGACGCTACTTTCGGCACCTCGACGACGAGGTCGAGCGGCCCTGGGAGTTGCGTGCGGAGTATCGCTCTGGAGTGCGCTTTCGGGTGGGGAATCTCCTGGAGGAGGCTTCGTACGGGGCGGCGGGCAGTTGGGACGTCATCCTCTGCCGCAACGTGCTGATCTACTTCTCGGACACCGCCTTCCGGAGAGCGGTGGAGCTCTTCGCACAGGCTCTGCGACCGGGAGGACTGCTCTTCCTCGGTCACTCTGAATCCCTGATCGGTCGTTCGACCGACTTCGAGACCGTGCGGCTCGACCGCTGCATCGCCTACCGTCGCCGAGGAGCGGGATGACCATCGACCCAGCGCGGCCGGTTCGCCTGGCGGTCGTCGACGACTCGTCGTTTCTGCGGCAGGCGATCGTCAAGATGATGCTCGACGAGCCGCGCATCGAAGTGGTGGGGACGGCGGGATCGGGCGAGGAGTTCCTGGCCCGCTGGGAGGAGATCCAACCGGACGTCGTGACCTTGGACCTGGCGATGCCCGGGATCGGTGGCCTGGCGACGCTCGATCAGATCGTCGCCCGCAGCGCGACTCCGGTCATCATCCTGTCGACGCACTCGGGGCAAGGGGCTCCCCACACCCTGGAGGCTCTGCGCCACGGGGCGGTGGACTTCATCGACAAGCAGGCCTATTCGCTACTGGATTTCGCGTCGTTGCGGAGTGTGCTGGTCGAGCGCGTGGTGGCGGTGGTCGATCAGGCCGAGGGAACGGAGGTGCCGGCGGTCGACCGGCCGGCGCGTGGACCCCAGGCGTTTGACCTGCTGTTGATCGGTGCCTCGACGGGGGGACCACCCGCCATCGAACAGCTGCTCTCCGATCTTCAGGGTGTCTGCCCGGTACCCTGTCTGGTGGTCCAACACATGCCGGAAGGGTTCGTCAACGCGTTCGCGCAACGCCTGAACTCGCTGCTGCCGTTCGGAGTGGTGACGGCGCGGGAGGGCGGCGGGTTGGCCCCGAGGACCGTGCACATCGGTCCGAGTGGGCAGCATCTGACGGTGGTCTGGCGGAAGGAGCGTTGGCTGCTCCGCCTGGTGGAAGAACCCGCCAACCACCTGCACCGACCATCGGTCGATGCCCTGTTCGAGTCGGCGGCTCGCGGACCGGCCGAGCGGGTGCTGGCGGTCCTGCTCACGGGGATGGGGCGCGATGGAGCACGGGGCCTGGCCCAGTTGCGGTCGGAGGGCGCGCACACCTTGGTCCAGGACGAGAAGAGTAGCGTGGTGTTCGGTATGCCGCGGGCGGCGATCCAGTTGGGCGCCGCGATGGAGGTGCTGCCGCTGCGTGAACTCGGGCCGAGGCTGCGCGAACTGCTCGGCGGCGAGGTTCGAGCAGAGGCGTAGCCGCGCGGGACGAACGGTTCGAGATCAATCGTAGATCCCATCGGCGCGCCACTCCCCGCTCTCGACTTCCCGGTAGATTCGATAGATCCCACCGCGATCGAGTTCGACGTCCCAGTATTCGCGCTGGACCGACTCCTCGTGCCACCAGCCTTCCTCGAGCTCCCAGGGACCCGAGGCGACTCGCACGTGCCCCTGAATGTCGGGTACCCCCTTCTGGTCCCCGACGATCGGGGCGATCTCGACCGGGCGATCCGTAGGGTTGCGCTCCGCAGAGGGTTGTGCCGAGGCAGTGAAGACCTCGATCGGAACGGGGGGGCGGAGTACCCGTACCCCGAGGAGGGAGCGGCCCGTAGCGGGTTCGGGTCGAACCCGGGGAGGAGGTGGGGGGGTGTACGGCGTGAGAAGAAAGGGCTCGGGGCGATGGCAGTTGGCCGGCCGTGGTGACCCCACCCGATCCTCTCCCAGCAAAGCGAACAATCGGGCCAGGGTCGTGGCGAGTTGATCGGGGGGAATCTCGGTCGGACCGAACAGAGTGAGCTGCGCCGCGCGTGGGCGGTCGGGATGGGCCGAGATCTCGAATCCGGCTACCGGAGCTCCAGGTGGGGTCTTCTCGAGTTCGAGCCGAATGAGGGTCAAGAGCGTCTTGACCTCGCGCGTGGGAGCGGGGAGCGCGAGCGATCGTTCGTGGTGTCCATCGGGCTCGAGCTGGAGGGAGATTCCGAGCCGCGAGCAGGCCAGCCCCTGGCGAGCCAGGCGGCGGCTCAAGCGTTCGAGGGCATTGCGAGCGATAAAGAGGAACGGCTCGAGGGCGACGAGGGGCCACTCCAGAGCCATGCCTTCCCGAAACTCTGGAGGAGGAGTGCGGGCCACGAGGGGACGTGGATCGAAACCACGCGCCCTCGCGTGGAGTGCTTCGCCTCCGAGGCCGAGCCGACCGACGACCTCGGCGGCGGGGAGACGAGCCAGACCACCGATCGAAGTGATCCCCCAACGCTGCAGGGTCTCGAGGAGACGGTAGTCGGGCCGAAGACGAGCGAGGGGAAGGGGAGCGAGGAACTCGGCTTCGGCGGCCGCGGAGACGATCCGGGGAGTGGGAGGAGTCCCCGCTGCGATCCGAGCCGCGAGTTTGCTGGTGGCGATCCCGACGCGGGCGGGCAGGCCGGCCCGCGCGGCGGCCCGCTCGAGGTGGCGCCCGAGGTCCTCTTCTGGGCGTTGGGGGTCGAAATGGTGCTGACAACCGATGATGTCGAGATAGAGAATGCCGGGCTCCTCCTCTTCGACCCGGGGCGAGAAGGACTCGGCCACCTCGAAGAGGGCCTCCCGGGCTGCGCGTTCCGAGGTCTCGTCGCGGGGCCGAATGGTGAGCCCCGGCAGCAGGGCCCGAGCCTGGTTGAGCGTGGCTCCGGCCCGGATTCCGGCGCGGCGGGCACGACGGCTCGCGGCGACGACCCGGGCAGCATGGGCCTTCCCCTGCAGAATGATGACCGGATCCTCTCGTAGGTCGGGCTCGCTTCGGAGTCGGGCGGCCAGAGGGAAGAGGGGAACCTCGAGGCAGGCGAGTCGGGTCATCGCCGAGGTCCGTTGCGGGCCAGAGCGCGATCAGCGACCTCGGGAGGGATGGCTGGCCGCCGGTATCCCCAATGGGGGTGTGAACCAACCCGAGGTCGAGGACGGGACGGAGTGGTACGAGGGGCGTCACCAGCGGGCAGGAACTCTCGGCCGCTTTCGAGCCTGAGAGCCCGTTCTTCGGCGGGGCGTAGGCTGGGGGCCGGGGATAGCGCGGGTGTCGTGGCGTACAGCTGCCACTCGGGGACGGTTCTGAATGCCAAGCGGGTCGAGGCTGGGGTCGCTTCGAGATGACTCTTGCTGCGATCGAGACGGAGCTCGAACCCGCTGAGGAGATGAGGGGAAGAGCGATCGCCTCGCCATCGTGCGCGCTGGGGGTGGATCTCGAGTCGTACGGAGGCGGTACCAGGGTTGACCGGGTAGGGAGCAGAAACGAGAAGAGCGCTACGGTGTCGGCGTACGGCCCGCGCCAACCGTACCCACCACACCTGCCGTCCACGCCCTCCGGGAAGTGGCGGAATGCCGAGGTCGAGCACGATGGCGGGGAAGGAACCGGCGAGCAGGATCTCGGCGGCGGAGAGGGCTTCCTCGATACGGCGCGGACGCGTCCACAACAGGCGATCGAGATCCACACCACAGTCGGTCGCCAGCCGGGGATCGAGCTGATCCCCCAGATCGACGAGAGCGATCGATTCTCCCTGTTGCGTCGTTGCGGCCAGCAGGGAGAGTACGCAGGAGAAACGTCCACTGCTTCCTCGCCCTGTCAGCTCGACGACATGCCCGCGCGGGAGCCCCCCGCAGAGCAGGTGGTCGAGATCTGGGAGGCCGGTCGAGAAGACCTCGTCGAGGGTGAGCCGTCGTGTCTCGGTCCGCTCGCGGACCATCTCCCGGGCACTGCGGAGGCCGGTGAGCTGTTCGATCTCGGGCAGGCGTCGAGCGGGCTGGTTGGTTGCAGTCGAAGGAACCGTCATGGGACTTCTTAGTATATGGCGAAAACAAGGCGTAAAAAAGAGGCGTAACGAACGGTCCTTCGCCAATCCCGGGTCGCCTAGCTCACGGCCAGAGCCAGCCGAAGGTGCCGCCCGTGAGCAGGGCGTACACGAGTCCGTCGACCGTATGCCGGAAGGTCGTGCTCCACTTCTTCTTCATCCAGATCGACTGCGCCGCCTGACCTCCCGCATAGCCCAGGAAGGCTGCGGTGCCGGCGATCCGGAAGACCGCAAGGTAGTCGGCCCCTGCATTCAGCGTGTGCCCCGTGAGATAGGCCACGAACACTCCGATGACCAGACAGTAGACGAACCACTGCATCAGACTCGCGCCCATCGAGATCTCCGTGATCACGGTCATGTTGACCATTGGGCCCTGCTGGATCTTGGCTTGCATCGCCTCGGACTTTCGGTCCTCCGGGGTCACGCAGTGCGGCAGCAGGTAGTCCCCGGGGCCGGTCTTGCGCTCTCGAAGCAGCTCGAGCAGCGTGTCTTCGTCCTCGAACTTGTCGTAGTCGGCGCGATGAAACGGTAACACCATGTGCAGCAGGGAACTCGCGAAGAAGACGAATACCGCTGACAGCAGGATGGGCATCCACAGAGCAGTGAGCTCGACCATGGAACGACTCCTCGGGAAGGGGCACCCGGGCCGCCGAGTCCGGCGGACTGGCACCGACGGATGCGATGAATGATTGGTGGAACGCAACAAGCCTAGCAGAGTTCTCCCCACAGGCCTTGCCGTCACCATAGTCAGTCCCCGACTCGGCTAAGATCCGGCCGATGGGTCGACTGTCGCCCCCCGGAGCACCGGGGACGAGCCTCGCGCTGCTTCGCTACCACTGGTCCTCTTCGGTACGGCTCAGCTGGCGCCTCCTGACGCCCATCCTCGTACTCGTGAGTTGCCTGCTGCTGGTGCAGGCGGACCAACTGCCGTCGTATGGAGATCGGCTCGTCGAACGCAGCTGGAGCGTCCGGATTCTCCTGGTCCTGGTCCTCGCGGCGGCGGTTCCCGTGGTCACGCCGCGATTGCGTCGGGGGTACGGGGGGTGGATGAACCAACTCCCGGTGCGACAAGTGGTTCAGCGTCGCCTTCAGACCCTGGCCGGTGCTCTGGCTCTACTCCCCATCGCCGCCTTGATCCTCTTCCTGTTTGCTGCGGGTCAACCGACCCTCGGTGAGTTCGGCGTGTTCATCGTCGGCCTTCTCCTGGCCCTCGTCGGGGTGGGCCAGCGCATTCCTCCGCTGGCTCCGGGCCGAGAGCTCGTCACGACCCTCGTCGGTTGGGGGAGCGCCGTAGTGGCCCTCACTCCCGACGGGACGGCACTCGCGGTGGCAGCGCTCCTGCTACTGATCGCGGACCGGAGCGCCGGAGTCCCGATCACGATGCGCTCGCGGGCCCCGCGCTGGAGCCTTCCTCGTCTCTCCGACTGGGCCCGGACCACGCGGGCCGCGGCTCCATCCTTGAGTGGAGCCCTGGCGGTCGGTGGTTTTCCCCTGCTGGCGGGCTTCGCCTTCCTGACCAACAACGACCTCGAAATCACGGGAAGGCAACTGGGGTCGGTGTTGGCGGGAGGCTTCTCGGTCGCGGTCGTGGTCGCCACCCTGGCCGAGGCGTTGCGGCGCTACCGCCCCCCCTGGCCCTGGCTCCGCAGCCTTCCGGTCTCGAGCTACCGTCGGGTGGCGGTGGACGCCGCCTGGCTGCTGCTCTGGTGTCTACCCACTCTGGTGGTGAGCTACCGACTCGAACGCGTGGCGGTGGTGCCGGTGGCGGCGCTGGCACTGGCCGCTTCCGCCTTCGGAGCGATGGCGGTGCGCTGCCGTCCCGGGCAGTTCTTTGGCTCGAGTGGAGAAGTCTTGCTCTGGAACGGACTCCTCACGGCCTTCAGTGCGCTCCTGCCCGGCCCGGGGACCCTCTTTGCCCTCCTTCTGACCCCGTTGTTCCTCGCCGCTGGGGCAGCGAGAGAGCGCCGGTTTGCCGTGGGGATCTGGCGTCCCTCGCAACACCATTCCGTGGGAGACTCCCTCGATGTCGTCAGCTGACCCGCCCCGAGCCTTGGTGCAGCTGCGCGGGGTGTCGTATCGCTACGGCAGTGGCCCCCCGGTACTCGACGGAGTCGACGCGGACTTTGCGGCGGGCCTGACCCTGGTGGTGGGTCCGAACGGGGCCGGCAAGTCGACCCTGCTGCGCCTGGTGGCCGGAGTGGAGCGTCCCTCGAAAGGAACGATCCGACTCGCGGGCCACGACCTCTGGCGGGCCGAGGTAGCGGCTCGTCGGGGGCTGGTGTATCTCCCCGAACAGCCCGACCTCTCACCCTACGCGAGTTTGGAAGAGACGTTGGCCATGGTCTGTCGGGTGCGTGGCATCGCCCTTTCGCGGGTCGACGAGGTGCTGGCCGCGACCCAGTTGGCGGCCCACCGCCACCGCAGCGTACGACAGCTGTCGATGGGACAGCGCCGGCGGGGCCTCCTGGCCGCCGCCTGGATTGGCTGGCCGGAGATTGCGGTCCTCGACGAGCCGCTCGAAGCCATGGACCGAGAGGGTCGACAGCAGATCGTGCGTTGGGTGACCGAACTGCGGCAGGACCGCGTCGCCGTTCTGCTCGCGACCCACGACTTCGAGCCGTTCGTCGCGGTGGCCGACGAGGTCGTCGCCGTCGGACGGAACGGTCTACTGCGACACCGCCTCGACGGTCTCGACGAGGACCAGCGGATGGTCCGCGTCGAGCAACTCGCGGGCCGGCCGCGGCAGGCCGCGGAAGGCGCCTCCGCGTCGGCGGCTAGTCCCAGTCCAGGCTGGCGCCCGTCTGGTACTCGGTGACCCGGGTTTCGAAGAAGTTCTTCTCCTTCGACAGATCGGTCGCCTGCGACATCCAGGGGAAGGGGTTCTCGCGCTGGTAGACCTTGGGCAGATTCAATCGTTCGAGTCGCCGGTCGGCCACGTACTCGACGTACTGTGAGAACTTGTCGGCGTTGATTCCGAGCAGACCCTGGGGGCAGGCATCGTGCGCATACCGCTGCTCCAGCACCACCGCCTGTTTGATCAAGTCGACGATCTCGTCCTTGAAGTCGCGGGTCCAGATCTCGGGATTCTCCGCCAGGATGGTGTTGATGAGATCACAGCCGAAGGCCAGGTGCAGGCTCTCGTCCCGCATGATGTACTCGAACTGCTCACCGATTCCGACCATCTTGTTCTGCCGACGCAGGGCCAACATCATCGCGAAACCCGCGTAGAAGAAGATCCCCTCCATGATGACGTAGAAGCCGACCAGGTCGCGCACGAAACGTCGAATGTTCTCGGGCCCGTCCGTGGTGAAGGTCGGATCGAACACGCTCTTGGTCAACTCGACGACGTAGTTGTCCTTGTCCTCGATCGACGGGATCGTCTTGTACATGTTGTAGATCTCCTCGGGATCGAGCCCGAGAGAGTCACAGCAGTAGATGAAGGTATCGGTGTGGATCGCCTCCTCGAACGCCTGGCGGAGGAGGTACTGGCGCGACTCGGGATTGGTCACGTGGTTGTACACCGCCAGCACGATGTTGTTGGCGGTCAGGGACTCGGCGGTGGAGAAGAAGCCGAGGTTCCACAGGATCAGGCGTCGCTCGGTCTCGCTGAGCGCCGTCTGCGACTTCCACTGCTCGACGTCCTTCTGCATCGAGACCTCTTCGGGGGTCCAGTTGTTGGCCACGCCGCTCTTGTAGTACTCCCGAGCCCAGGGGTAGGTGAAGGGAAGGATCTTGTTGGGGTCGGTCTTCGAGTTGTTGATGATGGTCATGTTGGGCGCGCGGCTCCTGAACTGAACTGAACGTGGGAAGGCCCGGACTCAAACCGAGTCCAGGCGTTCTACTAGAGGACTATTGGCAGGCTTCGCAGTCGGGATCATCGATCCGACAGAGCTTGGCTTCGGGCTGCCGGGCCGACGGTTGGCGCTCGGTCGTGGCCACGGCGGCGGCCGCCGGGGTCTCGTACTCCCGCTTCTGGGTGTACCCGAACTTCTTGGCGTCGAGGGTGGACTTCTCGACCTGAGTCGCGGCCAGGGAACGCAGATAGTAGGTCGTCTTCAGTCCCATCTTCCACGCCGCCGTATAGATCTCTGAAAGCAGCTTCCCCGAAACGCCCTTCATGAAGACGTTGTGGGACTGGCTCTGGTCGATCCACTTGGCGCGAGCGGCGGTCAGGCGCAGGGCCCACATCGGAGAGATCTCGAACGCTTCCTTGTACTTGGCCCGAAGCTCTTCCGGTATGCCGGCGATCTGCTGGACGCTTCCGTCGTAGTACTTGAGCTGGTCCAGCATCTCGTCGTTCCACAGGCCGAGCGCTTCGAGGTCTTCGATCAGGTAGCGGTTCACGATGGTGAACTCTCCACTGATGTTGGCCTTGACGTAGATGTTCTTGTAGATCGGCTCGATACAGGGGAAACAGCCTGAGATGTTGCTGATGGTGGCGGTGGGCGCGATCGCCATGGTGTTGGAGTTCCGCATACCGTGCTCGGCGACATGACGCTTCACCGGACCCCAGTCCAGCCGCTGCGTACGGTTCACTTCGACCGCAACGCCCCGCTCCTGCTCCAGCAGCTCCAAGGTGTCGAAGGGGAAGATCCCGCGGTCCCACTTGGACCCGGCGAAGGAGGGGTACGCACCGCGATCCGCCGCCAGCTGCGAAGACGACAGGATGGCGTGGTACGACACGACCTCCTGGATCCGATCGGCCAGGTCGAGGGCGTCCTGGCTCTCGAAGGGGATCTCGAGCTGGTAGAGGGCGTCCTGGAATCCCATGATGCCGAGACCGACCGGGCGGTGCTGGAGGTTCGAGTTGCGGGCCTCGTCGGTGGGGTAGAAGTTGATGTCGATGACGTTGTCCAGCATGCGCATCGCGGTGGTGGCGGTGCGAGCGAGACGTTCCGCGTCGATATCCCCGTCGGTGACGTGGCGCGAGAGGTTGATCGACCCCAGGTTGCAGACGGCAGTTTCGGTCGCGGAGGTGTTCAGCGTGATCTCGGTGCAGAGATTCGAGCTGTGGATGACGCCGACATGATCCTGCGGCGAACGGATGTTGCAGGGGTCCTTGAAGGTCATCCAGGGGTGGCCGGTCTCGAACAGCATGGTCAGCATCTTGCGCCAGAGGTCCTTGGCTCGGACCTGCTTGGCCAGCCGCATCTCACCCGCCTTGGCCTGCTGCTCGTAGCCGATGTAGGCCTGCTCGAAGGCGCGACCGTACAGCTCGTGCAGATCCGGAGTCTCGTCCGGTGAGAAGAGGGTCCATTCGCCATCCTCGATGACCCGCTTCATGAACAGGTCGGGGATCCAGTTGGCCGTGTTCATGTCGTGGGTGCGGCGTCGCTCGTCGCCGGTGTTCTTCCGAAGATCGAGGAAGTCTTCGATGTCGTAGTGCCATGTTTCCATGTAGGCACAGGTCGCACCGCGGCGCTTGCCGCTGCGGTTGATCGCCATCGTGACGTCGTTGGCGATTTTGAGGAAGGGCACGACCCCCTGGCTCTCGACGTTGGTGCTGTGGATCTGCGAGCCGGTCGCTCGGATGTTCGACCAGTCGTTGCCGATGCCGCCGGACCACTTGGAGAGCTGGGCGTTGTCGGCCAGACACTTGAAGATGTGCTTGAGGTCGTCGTCGACGGTGGTCAGATAGCAGGAGGAGAGCTGGGGATGGGCCGTGCCCGAGTGGAAGAGGGTCGGGGTCGAAGGCACGTAGTAGAGCTGCGACATCAGGTCGTAGAACTCGAGGGCGCGCTCGTTCGGGTTGTCCTCCTCGACGGCGAGTCCCATGGCGACCCGCATCCAGAATCCCTGCGGCAGCTCGAGTGGTTTGCCGTCGGCTCGCAGGAAGTAGCGGTCGTAGAGGGTCTGGATGCCGAGGTACTGGAACTCCAGGTCGCGATCGAGCTTGAGGCTCGCGGCCATCAGGTCGAGGTCGAAGTCCAGCAGTCGGCGATCGAAACGGCCCTCGTCGACGCCGTGGCGAATCCCATCCTGGAAGGTGGTGCGGTAGGCCCGATCGAGGTCGTCGCCTTCGGTCGAGCGGCCGATGACCTCCTTGTAGAGCTTCTGAAGCAGCAGGCGAGCGGCGACGAACCCGTAGGACGGGTGGCGCTCGATGAAGGCGGCCGAGGCGAGAACCAGGGCCCGTTCGATGTGGTCGGCGGGGATCTCGTCGTAGACGTTGTTGATCACCTCGCGGGTGACCAGGTCGACATCGACGTCTTCACCCAGCTCGTCGGCGGCGCGGAGCAGATTCTGCTCCAGCTTCTTGACGCTGAAGAGTGCCGTCTGGCCACTGCGCTTGACCACCGTGAGTTTGCCGAGGCGAGCGTCCTTCATGGCGCGTTGCTGCGCCTGCTGCCGCATCTTCTGGCGTTCGGCGCGGTAGAGGATGTACGCCTTGGCGGTGGCGTAGAGGCCGTCGAGGACCAGGTGCTTCTCGACGATGTCCTGAATGTTCTCGACGTTGGGGTAGAAGTCGATGAAGCGCCGGTCGATCTCTTCCACGATCGTATCGGTCAGAGAGCGGATGCGCGATTCCTCGATCGGCGTCGTCTCGGCGGCCTGCACGGCTTTGGTGATGGCGTTGTAGATCCTCTCCTGGTCGAAGTCCACGACATCGCCGGTCCGCTTGACGACTTTGATCCCTGGCATCGAATTCCCTCTCCGTAAGTTGCTTCAAGCTCTGTCGTTAGTGCGAGATCGACCACCACACCAGCCAGGGAAAGTGGCGCTTTCCGGGGCTTCAGGGTTGTAATGGCTCGAAGGCGAAACTACTAGATGTAGTTGTGGGCTGTCAAGGTCACCACAACATAATGTGGCCAAGCCGAGGACCGCCAGACGGCTCTGAAACCACTGACAAAGCAGGATTTGCGGTGGTCCAGGCGGGTTCGGAGCAATCCGATCCCGAGTTCGTTCAATGGAAGTCATGGCTCGGTACCCGAGTGAGGGAGAGGGGCCAGAGTTTCTCGGCCTTCACCGAGAGCGACCCGTCTCGTTTCTGGAGGCGGCCTTCGATCACCAGGCCGGGAGAACGGACGATCAAGTTGCGGTGTTCGGCCAGGAGGTCTGGCATGACCGCGGCCTGGATCGTGCCGGTCTCGTCCTCGAGGGTGACGAAGAGCAGACCCCGGGCGGTACCGGGCCGCTGTCGCGTAATGACCGAACCGCCGATTCGGATCACGCTGCCGTCCGCGAGATGCTGCAAGCCGTCGGCTGGTCGTACCTGCCAGCGTTCGAGCTGAGGTCTGAGGTAGCTCACCGGATGCGGTCCGGTCGTCATCCCGCTGCCCGAGAAATCGGCCAGCGTCTCCTCGAACGAGGTCATCTCGTCCAGAGGCGAGTCGGTGCGTCTGGATCCAGACGCTTCCTCACCTTCGAAGAGGGGGCCCGAACCGTGTTGGATGGCGGCGACCTGCCAGAGAGCCTGGCGTCGGGTCAACCCGAGATCCGAGAGGGCACCGAGGTGGGCGAGTTGGGTGAGTTCTTCGTCGCGCAGCCGAGCCCGGCGGGCGAGGTCGGTCGCCGACCGGAAGGGGCGGTTCGCCTGCGCGGTTTCGATCGCTTCACCCGCCTCGCGTCGGAGCCCATGGACGAACCGAAGGCCCAGCCGGCAGGCTCCCGACTCCCAGCGACACTTCCAGCCGGAAGCGTTGACATCGACCGGAAGCACCTCGACTCCGTGCAACTGGGCGTCCTTGACCAGGGAGGCCGGATGGTAGAAGCCCATCGGCCAGGCGTTGAGGAGACAGATCAGGAAGACCGCCGGGTGGTGGGCCTTGAGGTAGGCACTGGCGTAGGCGATCAGGGCAAAGCTGGCGGCGTGGGATTCGGGGAAGCCGTAGAGGGCGAAGGAGGTGATCGATTCGACGACCTGATCTTGCATGCTCCCGGTGATCCCGCGCTCGCTCATGCCCCGGCGCAGACGCTCTTCGATCTGGGTCATGCGCTCGACCGATCGTTTGAATCCCATGGCCCGTCGGAGTTCCTCGGCCTCGCCCCCCGAGAACCCCGCCGTGACCATGGCCATGCGGAGAATCTGCTCCTGGAAGAGGGGAATTCCCAGAGTTCGCTTCAGCACTGGTTCCAGGCTCGGGTGCAGGTAGGTCACCGCCTGCCGTCCCTGGCGGCGTTCGAAGTAGGGGTGGACCATGCCGCCGACGATCGGACCCGGTCGGATGATCGCGACCTGTACGACGAGATCGTAGAAGCGAGTGGGCTGGTTGCGGGGAAGGGAAGCCATCTGGGCCCGACTCTCGACCTGAAACACCCCGATGGTGTCGGCGCGTTGCAGCATGCGGTAGACGGTGGGATCGTCGGGCGGCAGATGCGCCAGATCGAGATCGACCGATTCGTGCGTACGGATCATCGGCACCGCTTCGGCCAGCGCGTTGAGCATGCCGAGTCCCAGTAGGTCGACCTTGATGATGCCCAGGTCGGCGCAGTCGTCTTTGTCCCACTGCACGACGACGCGCCCCTCCATCGCCGCCGGCTCGAGGGGCACGATCTCGTCGAGCCGGCCGGCTGCCATCACCATGCCACCGGAGTGCTGGCCCAGATGCCTCGGTTGGTTCTGGATCTGCCGCCAGTAGTCGACGAACAGGCCGAGCCGCGGGTCCGCCGGATCGAAACCGGCGCTGGCGAGGTGTTCCGTCATCGACAGTCGATCGCCGCGGCTCTCGTCGTAGTGCCAGCGACCCAGCGACTTGGCGAGGCTGTCGACCTGACGTGGGGAGTACCCCAGCGCCTTGGCGACCTCCCGGGCCGCAGAGCGGTCGCGGTAGGTGATGACGTTGGCCGTCATGGCGGCTCCGTGAGGTCCGTAGCGCCGATAGACGTACTGGATCACCTCTTCCCGTGGGTCCCCCGAGGGGAGATCGAGATCGATGTCGGGCCATTCGCCCCGCTCTTCGGAGAGAAACCGTTCGAACAGGAGTTCCATCTTGACCGGATCGACCGCGGTGATCGACAGCGCGTAGCAGACGGCACTGTTGGCCGCTGAACCCCGGCCCTGGACCAGGATTCCACGCCGCTTGCAGAACTGGATGATGTCCCAGACGATGAGGAAGTACCCCGCCAGATCGAGTTTGTCGATCAGGGCGAGCTCCCGCTCGATCTGGCTCTGAGCCCGGGCGGTCAACGGCCGAAAGCGAGCTGCCGCCGCATTCCAGGTGATGTGGCGCAGGTACGAAGCCGGGGTCTCTCCCGCCGGCAGTGGGTACTCTGGGAAGCGGTAGCCCAGATCGGCGAGCGTGAAGTCCAGCTGTTGTGAGAGATCGACCGAGTGGGCCAGGGCCGCGGGGAGGTCCCGAAAGAGCGTCGCCATCTCGTCCGGAGATCGCAGGTGGCGCTGTCTCTGCGCCGCCAGGAGACGTCCCGCGGCATCGAGCGTCGTGTGCTCCCGAATGCAGGTCATGATGTCGTGCAGGGGCCGGTCGCCGCCGGTCGCATACCGCACCCCGTTGGTGGCCACGAGGGGAAGCCGCAGTCGCGACGCGAGTTCCACCAGGGCCTGGTTGCGGTGCTCCTCTTCGGGATTGCCGTGGCGCTGGAGTTCGACGTGCAGGCGAGGACCGAAGAGGGACTGCAGGCGCTCCAGCTGTCGGCGACCGCGCTCGATCCCCCCTTGGGCCAGGGCCCAGGCCACCGGCCCCTCATCGCTCCCCGTGAGGCAGTGGAGACCTTCGGCGTGGGCGGCCACCATCTCCCAGGTCGCTCGGGGGTCACCCTTCGGGCGCCCTCGAGCCGCCGCCGTGAGCAGACGGCAGAGGTTCTTGTACCCACGGCGACTCTCGACCAGGAGGGAGAGTCGGGGCAGAGGAGGGGGAGGTCGACGGGAGCGGGTTCCGCTGGGCTCGGGTCTCGGATCCCGCGGACCGACGGTGAGTTCGGCTCCAACCCGGGCTCGAATCCCCGCCTGCCGAGCCGCCTTGTAGAAGCGGGGAGCCCCGTAGACGCCGTTGCGGTCGATCAGAGCGACGGCCGGGAGGTCGAGGTCGGCTGCCCGTGCGATCAGGTCCTCCGGTTGGGAGGAGCCGTCGAGGAAGGAGAAGGAAGAAGCGGTGCGCAGTTCGGCGTACCGGGGGCGCGCAGTGTTGGCGGACGACCGAAAGCGGCGCTGCCGCAAGCGTTCTTTGCGTGCTCCCGGCGAGACGTAGCGAGGGTTGGGTTTCCCATCGGGAGTGAGGAGGTCATGCCCCGAGCGGGAGGGTCCATCAGAATCCGTCACAGCCTCAGTATAGCGTAAACAGAGCGTAATTTCCTGTCTCCAAGAAGCCCCCGCGATCCGGTACCATTCCGCAGTCCATGCACGCCCCGCCACCATCGGCCGCCTCTCCGACACGCCGTATCCTCTGGGCGCTGGCTCTGGTTGCGATCGGTGTGCTCCTTCCCGGGCTCGACAACACCCTGGTCTCCGACGATTGGGTCTTCGTCTATCGGGGCGTCGTCGCCGAGGGGCCGGGGCAGCTGCTGGCGGTCGGCGAGAGCGGCTGGTTCTCGCGTCCCACCCTCTGGCTCCTCGCCTACGTCATCGGCCATCTCCCGGGCGTCGCGGCCTTGCCCGAGATCGCCTCCTGGCCGTACCACCTGGTGAGTGCGACCGTGCATCTCGCAAACACTCTGTTGCTCGGCCTCCTCGGCTGGTACCTCGGCGCTCGGCTCGGATTCGAGACGGCCTCGCGGGGATGGAACCGGCGGGCGCTGCTCGCGTTCGGTTCGGCTGGTCTCTTCCTCACCTATTCCCAGCACCACGAGGTCCTCTACTGGTTCTCGGCCATCCCCGAGGCCCTGGCCCTGGGGGCGCGGCTGACCGCACTCGTACTCCTGGTCCAACCTCGCGGCCGCACCCTCACGGCGGTAGGAGCCACCGCTCTCCTGACGGTCTTCGGTCTCGCCAGCAAGGAGTCCGCCATCGTGCTACCGGCGGAACTCGCCCTTTTGGCTGGGCTTCTGCACTGGTCCGGTCCGCAGGCGGACGAACTCGCCTGGCGCCGCCGCGCCGTCGGTCAGGTCCTGGCCTCCGCTCTGGTCGCGGTGCCCTGGCTCCTCTGGTACCTGGCCGGCGGAACGTCGCGGACCGAACTGACCCTCCTGGAACTCGGGCCGCTCGCCTGGCTGCTCCGTCTGGGCCAGGCGGGGTGGCGGGCGCTCGCCTTCGGGAAGGCCCCCGACACGGTGCTCGGGGTCGGTGCCCTGCTGCTGGGTTGGGCCCTGCTCCTCGGCCTGGCTTGGCGCCGCCGCTGGTTCGGAGTGCTCTTCGCCGGAATCTGGCTCGCACTCTGCCTGCTGCCCTACGTCGCCATCACCTGGATCGGCGACCAGGAGATGGCGGTGCCGGTGCTGCTGCGCTACGTCGGGATCGCCGAGCCGCGGTACTTCTATGGCGCGGGGGCAGCTCTGTCGCTCGGCATCGTCGCCACCACCCTGAGACTCGAGTCAATCCTCGCGGCGCGACGACCCGACGCCGGGAACCGGCGCCGATTGCGAGCCGCCCTGCTCGGGGCGTGGGTGCTGTTGGCGAGCCTCCACGCCGCTCGGCTCCTCTTCCTGGAGCGAGACTGGGATCGAGCCGGAGAGGTCGTGGAAGCCGTTCGCGCCGAGCTCGACACCCAGATGCAGCCTCCCGTGGCCCCGGGAGAGTTGATCTGCGTCTTCCAGCGACCCGACAGCTACCGCGGCCGCTTCGTGTTGCGGAGTGGCATCAGCGAGTTGGTCTGGCTGGAAGCGGAGACCGACGAGGTGCAGGTGTTGGCGCCGCCCTGGACCGAGGGAGCACCGTGCACTCGAAGCGTACGGTTTCCTCGGTACCCGGGAGTCGTACCGACCGACTGAAGCGGAGCGCCGTGGCCCAGCGGGTCGCGGGACCGGGCAGGAGCCAGAGCCGATCAGTCGAGCAGCCAGAGAAGATCCTCGGCTCCCATCTGCTGGACCAGCGTACCGTCCGCCTCCAGGATCGCTTCGGCGAGGTCCCGCTTGGTGTCCTGCAGCATGAGGATCTTCTCTTCCACCGTTTCTTCCGCGATCAGCCGATACGCGAACACTGGCTGGTCCTGACCGATGCGGTGGGCGCGATCGATCGCCTGCGCTTCGACCGCGGGGTTCCACCAGGGATCGAGCAGGTAGACGTAGCTCGCGGCGGTCAGGTTCAAACCGACCCCACCCGCCTTCAGACTGATGAGGAAGACGGGGCAGTCGGGATCGGTCTGGAAACGCTCGACCCGAGCTCCGCGGTCGCGGGTCTTGCCGTCGAGGTACTCGTAGACGATCCCGGCTTCGCGCAGGCGGTCCTGCACGATGGCGAGAAGCGAGGTGAACTGGGAGAACACCAGGGCCTTGTGACCACTCTGCAGCACCTCTTCGAGTTGGCTTTGCAGCAGATCGACCTTGGTGCTCGGTTCCCCTCGTTTCGAGTCGTCGAGCAGGCCGGGGTGGCACGATGCCTGCCGAAGCCGCAGCAGCGCCTCGAGGACCTCGATCTTGGAGCGTTTCAGCCCGACCTCGTCGAACCTCTGCACGAGGCTCGAACGGTAGTGGGTCTTGAGCTCGTCGTAGACCGTGCGCTCGGCCTTCGACAGCTGACAGCGCAGGACCTGTTCGGTCTTGGCGGGAAGCTCCGACAGCACCTGCTCCTTGGTCCGACGAAGGATGAAGGGAGCGAGGGCTCGACGCAGTTCCGGTTTGCCGCCATCCCCTTCCTCGGCCGGGTCCACCAGCCCTTCGAGCCGCGGTACGCGCCCCAACATGCCGGGGTTGAGGAACTCGAAGATCGACCAGAGCTCTCCCAGGTGGTTCTCGATGGGGGTGCCGGTGAGGGCCAGGCGGTGGTCGGCCCGCAGCAGCCGGGTGGCGCGGGCGGTCTGGGAGCCGGCATTCTTGATCGCCTGGGCCTCGTCGAGGATCACGAAGCGGAAGCGGTGCTTGCGCAAGGTCGTGATGTCCCGGCGCAGAGTCCCGTAGGTAGTGATCAACAGGTCCGCATCCTCGAGTTCGGCCAGCTGCTTCTTGCGCTGGGCTCCGAGGTAGGTCCGCACCTCCAAGTCGGGCGCGAACCGAGCGGTTTCGTCGACCCAGTTGTAGATCAGACTGCGGGGGGCCACCACCAGGGCGAGGGGTCGGTCGCTCGCGGTCTGCGATTCCCCCTGGAGCAGGGCCAGCACCTGCACCGTCTTGCCGAGGCCCATGTCGTCGGCCAGACAGCCGCCGAGGCCGAGGTCGCGGAGAAACTCGAGCCAACCCAGCCCCAAGCGCTGGTAGGGCCGCAGAGTGCCGACGAATCCAGGGGGTTCCTCTTGGGCCTCTACACTGCCGACACTGGCCAATCGACTGCGTAGCTGATCGAACTGCTGGTCCCGTTCGAAGTCGTTTTCCGACAGCAGGGCTTCGATCAGGAGTGCCTGCGAGGGCTGAAATCGCAGGCGGTCGGAGTCCTCGTCGGTGGCGAGATCGCGGAACCGATCGAGTTGCCGCACCCAGACCTCCGGCAGGATTCCGAGCGAGCCGTCATCGAGGACCAGAAACCGCTCCTTGCGCTCGAGCGCCTGGAGGATCTGCGGCATCGGCACCACTCGACCCTCGAACTCGCCCCCGCCGTCGAGTTCGAACCAGTCGATCCCGGTGGTGATTCCGAACGACAGGCCGCCCGCTCGTCGGACCGGTTGATCCTCGGCTCGCAGCAACCAGCCCGCCGCCAGGAGCTCCTCGAGCACGGCGGCCACGCGTCGATTGGGGACCGTGTACGTCCCATTTTCCCGCCGACCGCGACCGGGCTGGAAGCCGAGCTGGTCCAGGGAATCGAGCGCTTGCTGCTCGGCCATCGGATCGCGCAGCAGGAGTCGACGGCCCGCTCGGTCGAGAAGGGCTCGTCGCGTGTCTCCGGACTCGACTTCGATGCCGTCGTAGAGGAACGCAACCCGAGTCCGCGTACTGAAGGTACGTTGCGCCGGGGCCGCCAGGACGGTGAGGCGGGGGCGAGGGGGAAGCGAAATCTCGGGCAACCGCAGCTCTTCGGGCAGTTCCAGCTGGGGAAGTTCCGGGTGGCGCCAGAGTTCTTCCAGTGCCTCGGGGAGCTGAGGGTAGGGAATCTCGATCGGTCCCTCGGAACGCAGGATGACCGTCCACGAGAACAGGTTGCCGAGTTCGAGTCGAGCGATGCGATCCTCGAACAGGACCAGACCGCTGGCCAGATTCAGCCGCGGCTCTTCGACGGGAACGGTTTCCTCGTCACGGACCAACTCGCCGTGGAGGGCCGCGTGGTCGGCACTCTCCGTGGCCTCGAGTCGGAGGCCGAGGGCGTAGGCCTCTCCCTCGTCCCACTGCAGCGGCGCCATAGGGTCGAGGTCATGGTCCCGCCCCAGGTTCCAGATCAGCCGCTCCGTGGCACAGAGTCCCGGCAAGACGAGCGAGAAGAGCGCCGGCGCCAGGGCGCCGCGACGGATCCGGATGGTGGTCGAACTGCCCTCGGCCGAACGCACGGTGGTGGACTTCGCATCCACCGGCAGAGCCATGAGGACGGAGAGCAACTCGGCGTCCGCAGGATCGACGAGTGCCAGTCGATCCTCGTCCATCGACAGCGGCTTGAGGCGTCCCAGCTCGCCGCTCTTGTTCCGTTGGCGCTGCAGAAAATCGATCGTCAGGTCGCCGGTGCGCAGACTCTGCTCCAGATTGATGGCGTAGAGGATGCGGGCCGGCGGCGTCCACCGACTGTCGACCGGTCGTCCGGGACCCAGGCCCAGCCGGCCCTCGATCGATCGACGAACGATGTCGAGTTGGTCGCGCCAGGCCTCCTCCTTGCGCGAGCTGTCGGTCAGGGAGGCGAGGGAAGAGGAGGGGTTCGGCATGCGTAGAGTGTCGTAGGATTGGCCAAAAGCCAAGCCTACACCAAGTCGGCTACCGTTTCGCCGGGGACCGGTCGCGAAGTGACCACCTCGACGGACTCGCCGGCCACCCGCGGGCCGTTCGAAGAAGGAGACAGGGGAGATGCAGTGGGAGTTCAGCCAGCGACAAGCCAACACCGTCAAGGTCGCGGTGACCCTGGTCGCATTGGCGGTCATCGTGGCCGCGGTCGGGGTGATGGTGTGGCTGCTCGGTCGGTTCGTCGATGCCTTCTCGGGGGTGCTGATGCCGCTGGCGGTTGCGGGGATCGCGGCTCTGGTCATCAACCCGTACTTCGAGTGGTGGCGCAGCCGCATCCCTAGCGTGCTGGCCCTGGTGGTCGTGTTCCTCACCGGCCTGGTGCCGATCGTGGCGTTTCTCTGGTTCTTCGGCGCGCTGTTGGTGAGCCAGGTCTCGGACCTGGTGCAACAGCTCCCGGGGGTCTGGGACCGGGTGCTGGAGTTCAGCCAGGCGCGGTTGCCCCGCGTGGTGGAGTTCCTGGAGGAAAGCCCCATCGGACAGCAGATCAAGACCGCGGCCAAGGGGCAGGGCGATACCGTGGTGCAGGGGGTGCAACTCCTGGGAGCTCAGGCCTTCAGCCTGGGAGGAGCCCTGTTTCGTCAGATCGGTTCGCTGCTCGGCTGGGCGGTGATGCCCGTCTACCTCGTCTTCTTCATGCTCGCGGACTCGAAGAAGATGGGAACTCTGGAGTCGCACCTTCCCTTCCTCAAGCCCGAGACCCGGCGCGACATCACGTTTCTGGTGCAGGAGTTCGTGAGGATCATCGTCAGCTTCTTCCGCGGTCAACTCATCGTGGCGCTGTTGCAGGGGGTCCTGTTCGCCATCGCTTTCAGCGTCGTGGGCCTGAAGTACGGTTTCGTGCTCGGCCTGGTGCTCGGAATCCTCAACATCATTCCCTACCTCGGCAGCATCGTGGGTCTCACCATCTGCCTGCCGCTGGCGTTCTTCCAGTCCGGCGGGGGAATCTGGCTCGTGGTCGGGGTGCTCGCGGCTTTTGCCGTGGTCCAGATGATCGAGGGGTACCTCTTGACACCCCGAGTCATGGGCGATCGCACCGGGCTGCATCCGATGGCGATCATCGTGGCGGTGTTCTTCTGGGGCACCGCGCTCGACGGCATTCTGGGGATGATCCTGGCGATTCCGCTGACCGCCTTCCTCGTGGTCTTCTGGCGGTTGGCGCGGGAACGCTACGTCGACGAGTGGGTCTGAGCGGACTCGTGGCGGTCGCTCGACTACTCGGCGACCAGTCGCTGGGCGGCCTCGACGACATCTGCGGCATTGGGCAGGAAGTCCAGCTCGAGGGGCGGCGAGTAGGGAATCGGGGTGTCCGGCGCGGTCACGCGGCGGATCGGCGCGTCGAGGTAGAAGAACAGCTCGTCCGCCAGTCGCGCCGCCAGTTCCCCGGCGAACCCGCCCCGCCCCGTATCCTCGTGCAGCACGAGCACGCGGTGAGTCCGTTGCACCGAGGAACGGATCGTCTCCCAGTCCAGCGGCACCAGCGACCGCAGGTCGATGACCTCGGCCTCGATGCCCCCTGCGGCCAACGGCTCGGCGGCGGCCAGGGCGGTCCAGGTCATCGCCCCGTAGGTCAGGATCGTGAGGTGCTCCCCGGAACGGCGGATGGCGGCCGAGCCGATCGCGACCTCGTGCGAGGTTCCCAGGGGGACTTCCTCCCTCAGGTCGGTGCGAAAGAACCCGTAGAGGCCCTTGGCCTCCAGAAAGAGCACCGGGTTGGGATCCCGCACCGCCGCAATCAGTAAACCCTTGGCGTCGGCGGGCGTCGACGGCGCCACGATCTTCCACCCAGGGCAGCGAACGAACCACATCTCCGGACACTGCGAGTGGAAGGGGCCACCACCGAGGAGTTTCTCGCCGGTACCGGTGGCACCGCCGTAGGGTAGGCGTACCACCAACGGTACGGAGCGGCCCCAGCGCCAGTGGACCTTGGGCGCATTGTTGACAAGGGCGTTGAAACCCGAGGCCAGGAAGTCCGCAAACTGCATCTCGACGATGGGGCGCATGCCCGCGATCGCCGCCCCCACCCCGCAGCCGACGATGGCCGACTCCGCGATCGGGGTGTTCACGCAACGATCGTCGCCGAACGCCTTGGCCAGGCCTCGAGTGACCCCGAACGCGCCACCGTAGCGACCTCCGACGTCCTCGCCCAGCACGAAGACCTCGGGATCCTCCTCCATCAGTTCGACGATGCCCTGGCGGACCGCTTCGTCGTAGCTCAGGCGACGGGTCTGCGGGGTTTCTTCGGGCCCGGGGATCGGTTCCGATCGAGCAGCGAAAACCGCACTGCGGTAGGTCTCCGGGGTCGGCCAGGCGGCCGATGCCGCCGCTTCGAGGGCCTCTGCCACCTCCTCGGCCACGGAGACCTCGAGCGCTTCGAACTGGGCGGAGTCCAGGATGCCGCGGCGTTCCAACTGCTGCCGGTAGAGCACGATCGGATCGGCGGCCTCCCAGCGCTCCCGCTCGTCGGCGAATTCGTAGCCCGGGATCTTGGCCTCGGCCACGCCATGGAATCGGTCGTCGTCGTGGTGGGCATGGCCAGGGCGGCGGTAGGTGACGAGCTCGAGGAGGCTGGGACCCTGTCCCGCTCGCGCGCGTTCGGCGGCCCAGCCGATTCCGGCGGCGATGCGCTCGGGGTCGTTGCCGAACAGCGTACAGGCGGGTACTCCGTAGCCGCGGCCTTTCTCGGCGAAACGTCGCGCCTTCGACTGTTGACTGACATGCGTACCGAGGGCCCAGTGGTTGTTCTCGATCACGAAGAGGATCGGAAGGGAGCGGGTCGCGGCCAGGTTGATCGTTTCGTGCCATTCACCCAGGCTGCTACCCCCGTCGCCGATGAAGGTGACACAGACGCGGTCCTCGCCCCGCTGCTGGATGGCGTGGGCGAGCCCGGCGAGGGTCTGGGCGGCGATGGTCAGGGGGGCAGCCGGGGGCAGGACTCCCCAATCCAGGTCGCCGGTGTGGAGGTCTCGACCGCCCACCGGAGTTCCGATCTTGCCGTACTGCACCAGAAGAGGATGCAGCACGTCGGGACGAAACATGAGCAGGGCTCCAAGGTCCCGAATCAGCGGAGCGATGATGTCGCCCTGGTAGTCGGCTCCCGGCGCAAACTCGGGCGGTCGCCGTAGCGGGAGCGCCGCCCCCACGATCGCCTCCTGCCCCCGAGAACGGAACCCCTTCTGGGGGGAGGGGTGGTCCTGCCAGCGGATCTCCTTAGCGTCGAAGGCGCGTTTGAGTTCGTCGTCGACCGCTCGCGTCAACAGCATTGCGCGCAAGAGCTCCAGCCGTTGGGAGTCGGTGATCTGTTGGCGGAGTTCCCAGCGCCGAAAAAATCCACGGAGGGCTGTCTCGTAGTGCCGCCGCTCGGAGGCGCAGGCCTCTCCGACCGTCAGGCCAGGGTGCAGCGCGAGGCTTCCGATTTCGCTCCCCGGATCGAAGCGGCGCGCCAATCGGGTCGCTAGCAGCTCTTCGAGCTCTCGCCGGGAGCCTGCTTCGGGAAGGGGTTCGAGGAACGGAGCCTCCAGGGCCAGAAAACCGTGGAGCTCGTGGAACAGATCGGTGGTTTCTGGGTCGGGCGACATGGGGCCGGATTATACGCGGCCGGGAAACGCCCGCGGGATGACTCCCGGAGCGCTACGGTGACAGCGGCGCTGCGGAGGGTCGATCGACGGGAGCTTCCGGTGGAAAGAGTCGCATCATCCAGATCAGCAGGACGAGCCCCGGTACGGCGGCGACGGTCGTGACCAGGAAGAAGAGAGCCCAGCTCATGCGATCTGCCAGCCAGCCGCCGATCGCCGAGAAGATCGTGCGGCCGAACGAAGAAAAGGAAGAGAGCAGCGCGTACTGGGTGGCGGTAAAGGCGACGTTGCACAGACTGGAGAGATAGGCCACGAACGCGGCGGTCCCGAGGCCCCCGGTGAGATTCTCGACGCTGATGGTCACGGCGAGCATGGGGAGTGAGTCTCCCACCACCGCCTGGGCGACGAAGACCAGGTTCGACAAAGCCTGGAGAATTCCCGCGATCAAGAGGCTCTTCAGAATCCCGACCCGATCCACCAGGACTCCTCCGAGAAACACCCCGAGCAACGTCATGGCGAGCCCGTAGAGCTTCGAGACCAGTCCGATCTGGGTCTTGGTGAACCCGATGTCGAGGTAGAAGGGGTTGGCCATCACTCCCAGCAGGGCGTCGCCGTACTTGTAGACGCCGATGAAGAGAAGGATCACCAGCCATCCTCGGCGCCCCAGAAACTCACCGAATGGCTGGACCACCGAGCGATCCAGAAAGTGGCCGAGGCGCACCAGGGTCGGTTCGTCCTGCTGCTCCGGGATGGAATCGCGGCCCTCGGGCTCGGGGTTGATCAGGGTGGTGATGATGCCCACGCTCATCAGCGCAGCCATGCCCAGGTACGCCCCCTGCCAACCGACGCGGTCGGCGAGAACCAGGGCCCCAGCCCCCGCGGCCAGCATGCCGATGCGATAGCCGAAAACCACGTTGGCGGCCCCGGCTCCTTGCTGGCGCTCGGGCAGGATCTCGATGCGGTAGGCGTCGATGACGATGTCCTGCGTAGCGGAGGCGAAGGCCAGGGCCACGGCCCAGGCCGCGGTCGACACCAGATCCTCGCTCGGATCGCACCCGCCGAGTCCGACGATGGCTCCGACGATTACCAACTGCGAGAGGAGAAGCCAGCCCCGCCGCCGACCCAGTCGACGGGTCAGATAGGGGACCGGTAGCGCGTCGACGACCGGAGACCAGAGCCACTTGATCGCGTAGGCCGAGCTGGCCCAGCTGAAGAAGCCGATGGCGGTCAGCGAGACGTCCTCCTCGCTGAGCCACGCCGACAGCGTCGAGTAGACCAACAGTAGGGGGAGGCCGCTCGAGAACCCCAGGAAGAGAATCGAAGCTACGCGCCGGTCTGCGTAGACCCGGAGCGAATCCAGCCAGTGCTTGAGATTCACGTCGAAGAGAAGCGCCGGGCGATGAACCGCTCGAGACGGAGCTGCTGCTCGGGGCTCGGATCGACGAACGCCAGGCCGACGCGGTAGCGCTCGGCACCATTGGCGGGCGAGGCCATGTCGGGTCCGGCGTACACGATCCGAGCACGGGACCGGAACGATACCCGGTCGAGCTGGACTTCGATCCGAGCGACCTCGTTGAAGCTTGGTTCGTACTCCGATCGGATCATCAGACCGCCGAGGCTGATGCGCATGACTTCGAAGGGATGCTCGCCGTCGAGCAGACCGCTGAGGCCGTCGATCTCGAAACGCGGATGTCGTCTACGGTCGCGGCCGGTGGCCTGGAGCAAGTTCTCGGAAGTCAATTCGGCTCTCTTTCTCGGTGCGGGCGCAACCGAGTCTAGCACTCCAGGAGGCGTGCGGCGCAGGCTGGGAAGGTAGACTAGAGACCAACCCGAGGAGGAGACCATGGGATCGAAGCGACGGTACTATCCGGCCGAAGACATCACAGTGGAGTTCGAACCTGCGCTCTGCATCCACGCTGCCGAGTGCGCCAAGGGACTACCGCGGGTTTTTGATCCCCAGAGTCGACCGTGGGTCGATCCCAGCGCGGCCCCTGCGGACGAGATCGCAAAGGTGGTGGCGCGCTGCCCTTCGGGAGCACTGCAGTATCGCCGGACGGACGGCGGCGCCGAAGAGGTGCCGGTGACCGAGAACCGCGTGCATGTGGCGAGCGACGGCCCTTTGCAGTGCGTGGGAGACCTCCGCATCGTCCTGCCGGACGGAAGCATTCGCCACGAGACCCGGGCCACCCTCTGCCGCTGTGGTGCTTCGGCGAACAAGCCGTTCTGCGACAACTCGCACCGGGAGATGCCATTCGAGGACGCGGCGTTGGAGATGGAGGATCGGCTGCGCCAGGCCGAAGGGGAGGAGGAGGAGAGCGCCCTCACGATTCGACTCGCGGCCAACGGCCCTCTCCTGCTCCAAGGGCCTGCCCGCCTGACCTGTGGCGGCTCGAGCGTCAGCGAGGGCAGCAAAGGAGCCCTCTGTCGCTGCGGTGCTTCGGCCATGAAGCCTTACTGCGACGGTGCGCACAAGAGCAACGGCTTTCGAGCTGAGTGAGTTCGCCCCCGGCTCGATCCGAGGGGTCCGCCGCCGTCTCGCGAAGAACGAGTTCCTCTTCCTTCGCGACCAGGCCGCGGACTGGCTGTTTCAGGTCGAGAGCGGACGTCTCTGCCTAGAGAGGAGCCTCGACGATGGGGCGCTCGTGTGCCTGGCGGTGCTTCATCCCCAGGACCTGATCGCCGAGGCCGCGCTCTTCTCCGAGCACTATCACTGTGATGCGCGGGCCGAGGTCCGCTCCACGGTCTGGGGGTTTTCGAAGCGTGAGGTCCTAGCCCACCTGAAATCCGACTCGGAGACACTCCTGCAGTGGACGAAGAGACTCTCCGCACAGCTCCGGCGCTCGAGAGCACTCCTCGAAGTTCGCTCGATTCGCCGAGCCGACGACCGGATCCTGGCCTACCTCGATCTTCTGTCGGTGCTCGGAGAGACGTGGGACGGACGGCGGCCGAACAGCGCGGTGGCCACGGAGCTGGGACTGACTCCGGAAGCTCTCTACCGGTCGCTGGCTCGACTCGAGCGCAGCCAGGCCGTTCGGCGGCAGGGCCGCACGGTGGCTCGCAATTCCTAACCCGGATCATGGAGGACTCCCGGAGGGGGTGAGAGGCTGGGCCGGTGGCGCCATCGCGCCTCATTCCTTCACTCTGACCCGAGAGGTATCAACCATGCTCCGCCCTCCTGCCCTCGTTGGTTCGACCACGTTCTTTTCGGTCCTAGTCTTCCTGGCGGCGGGTCTCCTGGCCCTGCCCCTCTTCTCCCAGGAGCATGGCTCAGCCTCGCAACACGCCGAATGTCCCCTGGCAGCGACCGCCGCCACCGAACAGCCTCCGAATCCTCGATCGCTCCCCAGCGTGGTCGGACAGGATGCCTTCCAAGCACTGGTAGAGATGCGGCGCCTGCTCGAAGAGGATCCGCAGACCGACTGGAGCCGAGTCGATCTCGGCGCCCTCCGCGACCATCTGGTCGACATGCACCACGTAGTCCTGTGGGCCGAGGTCGAGGAGACGACCATCGACGGAGGATTCGAAGCCGTGGTCACCGGCACGGGGAGGACGCTCGAGGCCATCGAACGTATGGTGCCAGCTCACTCTCGCTTCGCGGCCTCCGACTCGGTACGGGTCCACACCGAGGCGCTCCCCGCGGGTGACGCCCGCGGAACGGGCGTCGTGGTGCGCGTGACGACGGCATCAGCCTCGGACGTGGTTCGTCTTCGCGCTCTGGGCTTCTTCGGCTTCCTGGTCGACGGGGACCACCACCGTCCCCATCATTGGGCCATGGCTGCGGGTGGTGGACACCCCTGAGCTGCTAGGCTTGCGAGATCCCAACCATTCTCTCGCTGCGCTGCGAGGGTCCTCGCAAGGAGGAGAATCGCAGCAGCCTCGGAGCGTGGTGGGTTTCATGGAGCCGATGATTGGATTTGAACCAACGACCTGCTGATTACGAATCAGCTGCTCTACCCCTGAGCTACATCGGCGTCGCATCGAGGATCGGAGTTGCTCCGACCCGGCGGCGAAATATATCAGAGCCTCTTCCGAGCGTCGACCCCTTGAATCAACGCTCGGGAGCCCGACCGAAGGAGGCAGCATCGTGAGTACCACTCGGGCCCAGCGGACGATCGACGCCCCGGTAGAGCTCGTCTTTGCCACCGTTTCCGACATCCTGAACTTCTCCCAGGCGGTTCCTCACATCGTCGACGTCGAGTTCCTGTCGGAGCAGCAGAGTGGGGTAGGAACCCGGTTTCGCGAGACGCGTCTGATGGGCAAGCGCAAGGCTTCTTCGGTACTCGAGGTTACGGAGTGGTCGGAGAACGAATCGGTACGGTATGTCAGCGATCAAGGAGGGACGATCTGGGATACCGTCTTTCGGGTGCGAGACACCGGCGCAGGGACCGAACTCTCTCTGACCATGGAGGCGCGCGCCTACCGCTGGCTGGCGCGGTGTTTCAATCCCCTCATCCGGGGGATGGTGGCGAAGGCGATCGAGAGCGACATGGATGCCATCAAGTCGTATTGCGAGGGTTCTCGCTAGCGCTCCTCTGACCGCGGTCGGTGCGGTCATGACTCGGGCAGCACCGGTCAGAGCTCAGACGAGGACGAGGAGTCCAAAGCGTCTTTGGAGCCCATCCTCCGGGACAAGAAACGGGAAAAGAAACGGGGCGACCCGATCGAGTCGCCCCTTCCTGTTCGAACCGCTAACCGGGTCCTACCAGATCTTCACCCGCTCCTCTGGAGGCAGGTAGAGGGCGTCGGTTTCGGCGACGTCGAACGCCTCGTAGAACTCGGGAACGTTGCGCACGACCCCGTTGACGCGGTACTTGGCCGGCGAGTGCGGGTCGGTTCCGATCTGGTGGCGCAGGGCCTCCTCGCGGTACTTTCTGAGCCAGGCCTGCCCGTAGCCGAGAAACACCCGCTGTTGGCCTGTGAAGCCGTCCATCTCGGGCGCTTCCGCCCCACCGAGCGAGAGCTCGTAGGCGCGCAGGGCGATCGACATGCCACCCAGGTCCCCGATGTTCTCTCCCAGGGTGAACTCTCCGTTGACGTGGAGATCCTCGAAGGGGGCGAAGGCGTCGTACTGCGCGATCAGCTTGGCGGTGCGAGCCTCGAACTCCTGCTTGTCCTCCTCGGTCCACCAGTTGCGGAGAACTCCGTCACCATCGAAGGTCGAGCCCGAGTCGTCGAACCCGTGGCCGATCTCGTGACCGATCACCGCCCCGATCGCGCCGTAGTTGACGGCGTCGTCGGCCGTCAGGTCGAAGAAGGGCGGCTGGAGAATGGCGGCCGGAAACACGATCTCGTTCAGCGGTGGGTTGTAGTAGGCGTTGACGGTCTGGGGGGTCATGCCCCACTCGCCGCGGTCCACGGGACCACCCTGACGATCGAGGTTGCGTTGGTAGTCGACCAGGGCGGCTCGTTGCAGGTTGCCGAGCAGATCCTTGGCGTCGATGGTGAGTTTGGAGTAATCCCGCCACTCGTCAGGGTAGCCGACCTTGGGCGTGAACTTGGACAGCTTGTCGAGCGCCTGAACCCGAGTCTCCTCGCCCATCCAGTCGAGTTCCTTGATGCTCTCTTCGTACGCCTTGGTCAGATTGCCGACCAACTCGAGCATCTTCGCCTTGGCCGCGGGCGGGAAGTGACGGGAGACGTAAACCTTGCCGACAACCTCGCCGAGGGTGCCGTTGACCACGTTGACGCCGCGACGCCACATCGGGAGCTGCTCCTCCACGCCGCGCAACGTGCGCTGGTAGAAGTCGAAGTCCTGGTCGGAGAGGGCGGTGGTCAATCGGTTCGCGTTGCTGTTGAGCGCGCTCCAGGTGAGCCACGTCTTCCAGGTGTCGAGGTCCGTACCGTGGATGATCTCGTCCAGAGCCCGCTGGTAGTCCAGTTGGGTCACGACGATGGCCGGAACTTCGCTGACCCCGGCTGCCTCGAGGTAGCCGTCCCAGTTGAACTTCGGCATCAGCTGCGGCAGCTCTGCGCTCGGCGTGCTGTTGTAGAGCGCCACCATATCCCGGGTCTGCTCCTTCTTCATGTGCTCCGCGGCCATCCGGGTCTCGAGCTTCATGATCGTTCCGGCGGCGGCCTCGCCGTCGGGGAGACCGGCGAGTTCGAACATCTTGGCCACGTGGGCCACGTACTTGCTCCGGATCTGGGCCGACTTTTCGTCCTCCAGGAAGTAGTACTCCCGGTCGGGAAGACCGAGACCTCCCTGCCAGGTGTGGATCATGTAGGCGTTCGGATCCTTGAAGTCGACGTATTGCCCGAGCGTGAACGGCATTCCGATGCCGATCCTGTTGGCCTCGGCGAAGTACACCGCGAGCTGATCGTGATCCTCGAGGGCCGCGATCTTGTCGAACTCCGGCTGCAGCGGGGCGATGCCGAGCGCATCGCGGTTGTCGACATCCATGAAGGAGGCGTACAGGTCACCGACCTTCTGCTCGTCCGAGCCCTCGGGGAAGTCACCGGCGGCGGACTCTTCGATGATCGAGCGGACCTGCTCCTGAGACTTCTCGTGGAGGATGGTGCCGATGCCGTAGGTAGCTTTGTCAGCGGGGATCTCGGTCTCGGCGATCCAGGTGCCGTTGACGTAGGCGTGGAAGTCCTCACCCGGGGCGACGGTGGTGTCCATGTTGGCGAGGATCAAGCCAGAGTGGGTCGGCTGCGGCGCCTCGGCGACGGGTTCGGTGGTCTCGGGGGCGGTCTGGTTGCAGGCGCCGAACAGCAAGGCGGCCAGGGAACCGACGAGGATTCGCTTCATGCGAGTTTCTCCTTCAAGGTCGCGACGCGGCCTCGCGACGGAAATGGGGTAGATCGCCCTCGTCTGCCGGCGTGCCGGTGGCCGGGAGAGCGACATCCGATTGTCTCGCACCCTGGCCGATGTGGCAAGCGGGAGCCGCTGCGGCTCGCGACGCCGTCGCGCGGCAGGGGGCGCAGTCAGCGACGGAGACGCTAGAATGGCCGCCGTGAACCGATCGAAACAGGGAGCGCAACGAGGTGATCGAGCCCCCTCGAGTGGGATCGACGGGGAGGAGAAGAGCGGAGGCCCCGGGGCGGGTCCGGCCCTCCGCGCGGCCTGCCGGCGTACCCGTCCTTCGGCGTGGCTAGGATGGCTGATGGTGAGCTCTCTTTGCCTCGCGCTCCTGGCGGCGAGCGACCCCACGACCGACGAGGAGCCGAGGCCGATGCTGTCTGAGATCCTGAAGGAGCCGGAACTTGCTACCGTGGCTCGTCGAGCCGAAGAGTTTCGTCTCCAGATCGTACTGGGGCAGGTCGAGGGCGCCCCTGACGGAGCGCTACGGTTGCGTCAGGAGACGTTCCGGGCGGATGAGGAGTACTTCTACCCGGCCAGTAGCATCAAGCTGTTCGCCGCCCTGGCCGCGGTCGAACGGGTACGAAGGCTGCGCGAGGCAGAGGGGATCGAGGTCGACCTCGATACGCCCCTGACACTTACGCCTCGCTTCTCCCGCGATGGCCGGGCGGAGAGCCCGACCCCCGAGACGTTCACGGTGCGCCGCGCGGTGCGAGAGATCTTCCTGGTGTCCGACAACCTGGCCTACAACCAACTCTACGAGTTCGTCGGTCCGGACGGTCTGGCTGCGGCGGCACGGCGCGCGGGGCTGGAGCGGGTTCGCATCGTGCACCGACTGTCGGAGTTCCACTCGCCCTCCGAACACCTCCAGCTGCCGCGGATCGAGGTCGCTTCGACCGGGACCGTCTTCCCGGCCCGGACCAGCGAGACGCTGCCGATGACCCCCGAACCGCCCCGGTTGGAGGTCGGGAAGGGTTACTACCGCGGCGGGGAACTCGTCGAGGGACCGATGCACTTCGGCGAAAAAAACCGGCTTCCCCTGACCGAACTCCAGAGGGCTCTCTGTATGGTGGTGCGCCCGGACGTGGACTGCGGTGGATCTGGATTCGAGCTGACCGAGGACGAACGAGCGCTGTTCCTCGAGGCGATGTCGCAATTTCCACGGCAGTCAGAGGATCCGGTCTACGACGCCCAGGAGTACCCCGACGACTATGTCAAGCCGATGCTCGAGGGGATCGAACGGGTCCTACCAGGCTCGCGAGTTGCGATCTACAACAAGACAGGACAGGCTTACGGATTCTCGATCGAGAACGCCTGGGTGGTCGACCGAGAGACCGACCGAGGGTTCTTTCTCACGGCGACTCTTTACACCAATCAGGACGGCGTCCTGAACGACGACGTCTACGAGTACGAGCAGGTGGCGACTCCCTTTCTCCAGGCCCTGGGCCAAGCGGTGGCGGAACGGATCTGGCTGGGTGCCCGTGCTCGTTAGTCGGCTCGACTGGAGGTTACGACGATGAAAGCACGGACGAATCTGCGCGACGCCTTGAACCTGGTTCTCGCCCTGCTCTTGTTGGCCGGTGCGGCCACGGCCGCCACCACCACGGTGACGGCGGGTGAGGAGGACGGGCCGACTCTGGCGGAGCAGCTCAAGAACGGTCGGCAGCTGGAGGACGGAACGTTGGTCGGCGGGCAGCCCACGGCCGCCTGGCTCGAGGAGGCGAGCGCCGAGGGTTACTCGACCGTGATCGATCTCCGCGGCGTAGACGAGGATCGAGGGTTCGACGAAGCCGCCGCCACCGGGGGTCAGGATCAGCGGTACGTCCCCCTGCCGATCGCGAGTGCCGACGAGCTCACGGAAGAGCTCGCCCGGCGCTTCGACGCGGCGCTGCAACAGGCCGACGGTGGTGTCGTCGTACACTGCGCCAGCGGCAATCGGGTCGGAGCCCTCTACGCTTTGCGCGCCCACTACGTGCAGGGACTGGAGGCCGAGGCAGCGCTCGAGGTCGGTAGAGAAGCCGGGTTGACGAGCCTCGAGTCCAAGGTCGCCGTGATCCTCGGTATCGAGGTGGAGTAAACCCTGCCGGCCGTCGAGACCCGCGGCGAAGTGGACGGCTCCTGCACCGACTGTGGGGCGGAGCTCCAGGGTCCATACTGCGCGCAGTGCGGCCAGCGAGTGGCGCCACTCGCCCCCTCGCTGCGAGAGCTGTGGAGCGACTTTGCCGCCAACCTGTTCAGTCTGGACTCCCGTTTTGCTCGGACGGCGGTGGCCCTGTTCCGTCGGCCGGGACAGCTGACGGTCGAGTACTGCGCCGGCCATCGTGCCCGCTACGTGGCTCCGGTGCGGCTCTACCTGGTTTCGAGCTTGATGCTCTTCCTCGTCCTCGCGGTGGTCGATGTCCAGGTGTTTCAGGCCAGTGCCTCACCCGAGACGCGGGCCCAGGCGGCCCAGGAAGCCAAGGAGGTCCAGGCCCCGGTGCGCTTCTGGCTCACCGAGGACGTAGAGGCGGGGGATGGATCCCAACCCGCCGAGCCGCGGCCGGAGGAAGGGACAGCGGAGCCGGGGCGAGAGACCTTCTCGCAGAAGGCGGTCCGTGCCGCCGAGAATCCCCGTGCGGTGAACCGCTTCATTCTCGACAAGCTGCCCCAGGTTCTCTTCCTGATGATCCCGGTGTACGCCCTCTTGGTGCAACTCGTGCACTGGCGACGACGTCGGGTCTACGCCCACCACTTCATCTTCGTACTGCACTTCCACTCGCTGGTCTTTCTGCTCTTGACGGCGCGGGTTCTCTCCCTCTGGCTCCCGATCCCGGCCAGCTGGACCGGTCTCCTGGTCGCGCTTCTCGTGCTTTCCTACCTCTTTCTGAGCTTGCGCCGAGTCTACGAGACGTCGATACCGTGGACGGTCGTCAAGATGGGGAGCTTGCTGTTCGGGTACTTCCTGGTGACGGCCGGAGCCATCCTGGCTCTTGGATTCGCGGCAATCTACAGCTCGTGACGCCCCCTGCACGGTATGCTCGCTCCATGATCGACCCCATGCGCGGCCCGGTGGCTGATCGGTGCCGTACCTCACGAACCCGACCCCTCGGGGAGAGAGGATGCCTTGACCTTTAGAGAAGTCCTCTTGAAGCTTCGGGAGTTTCTGGACACCGAGCTCTTCCGGTTCGCGGACACCACCATCACCGTCGGCACGTTGCTGCTCTTCGGACTGATCGTGGTGCTGACCTTCTGGCTCGCCGGTCTGGTTCAGAAGACCGTGGAGCGGGTGCTGCTGAAGCGCGCGGCGACCGAGGAGGGGTCGATCGGCGCGATCAGTCGTCTGCTTCGCTACGCCACGTTGATCGTCGGCCTGAGCGCTGGAATCCACACCGTCGGCGTGAACCTGAACGCCCTCTTCGCGGCGGGGGCGCT
Source organism: Thermoanaerobaculia bacterium (assembly GCA_030429235.1). GTDB lineage: Bacteria > Acidobacteriota > Thermoanaerobaculia > Multivoradales > JAIOJS01 > JAIOJS01. The sequence goes on from JAUIDB010000004.1 coordinate 79,538, forward strand.
GTTCGCGGTGGGACTGGGCTTCGCGATGCAGAACGTGGTCGCGAACTTCGTCTCCGGCGTGATCCTGCTCTCCGAACGCGCCATCAAACCAGGAGACATCATCGACCTCGGGGGCTCGATGGTCCGAGTCACGGACATGGGCATTCGCGCCACCATCGTGCGCACCCTGAACGATGAAAACGTCGTGATCCCGAACTCGGTGCTGGTCGAACAGGGAGTGACCAACTACACGCTGGAAGACCGGCTCTATCGCTTGCGGGTCGAGGTGGGCGTGTCCTATCAGTCGGACCTCGCCCTGGTCCGACGGGTCCTGACCGAAACTGCGGAGGGACTCGAATGGCGGAGCGAGAGCCGGCAGCCCGTGGTCCTGCTCAGCAACTTCGGAGACTCAGCCGTGATCTACGAGACCTCGGTCTGGGTCGACGATCCGTGGGCCAGTCGGCGCGGCCGCTCCGACCTGCGCGAGGCGATCTGGCTGGCGTTCCAGCGAGAGCAGATCACCATCGCCTATCCGCAGTTGGATGTGCACTTCGACCCACCTCGGTTCGAGCCACCCGCTGGCGAGTCCATCTCCTAGGGCCAACGGATGGACTGTAGGCTCGCAGTCAGCCCAACCAGCCGCGGCGCTTGAAGAAAGCCAAGAACCCCACGACGATGACGCCCATGGCCACGATCAGGATCGGGTAGGCGTAGGGCTGGGACAGCTCGGGCATGTTGCCGGGCAGCTCCGCGTCGAAGTTCATGCCGTAGAGGCCGACCAGAAACGAAAGCGGGATGAACACCGTGGCGATCATGGTGAGCACCTTCATCACGTCGTTGGTTCGGTTGCTCACCGTAGAGAGGTAGAGATCGGCCAGACTCGCCGCGAGTTCGCGATCGTGATCGATCTGCTCCAGGATGCGGGTGGCATGGTCGTAGCAATCGCGCAGGTAGACCGTGGTTTCCGGGCGGAAGCCGGAGTCGGCAAAGTCGTCACGCAACAGCGTCGTCACCGCGTCCCGGAGCGGCAGCACCTTGCGTCGGAGCTGGATCAGCGATCGCCGGGTGTGGTGCAGCAGTCGCAGGTCCGCTTCGACGGGATTCTCCAGCACCCGTAGCTCGGTCTGTTCGAGTTGCGTTCCCAACTCGGTGAGGATCGGCTGGAACGAGTCGACCACCAGGTCGATGATGGTATACGTCAGGTAGTCCGCTCCGCACCGGCGGAGGCGACCCCGGCCCTCCCGCAAACGGCGCTCGATCGCATCGATCCGTGTCGCCTCAGACTCGCGGAAACTGACGACCAGCCCGGGCCGGGTTGCCATCGAGAGCTGCTCGGTCTGGAGATGCTCAGCCGACTCCGCCGCGATTGGGACCTGGGCCACGATGAAGCACTCCTGCTCGGCGTAACTCTCGACCTTGGGCCGTTGGTTGACGTTGACCACATCCTCCAGGAGGAGCGGATGCAGGCCGTAATGGGTACCGAGCCGCTGCAACCAATCGGTATCGCGGAGTCCGATGACGTCGATCCAGACCACCCGATCCTCCGCCACGCTGGGAGGGGTGCCCTCCGGCTCCAAGGTACGCTCGACGAACTCCTCGCGCGAGTACTCGAGGACCCGAATGCGGGTGGAGACAGCCTCCGGATCCGAGATGAGCGTGCCCGGGGCCAGGCCCGGAGTCGTGCGCGTCAACAGGGTCATGGTGGTTCTATGCTACCAGCGATCTAGAATCGATTCCCCGACGGACACACCCACCTGGAACCCCATTGAACTCTCGCCCGACTCGCGAGATCGTCAACCTCAGGGCGGGCCAGCCAATCCAGCGCGTCCCAGGCCGATCGTGATCTCGGACGCAGGCCGACAGAACGGAGCCAAGATGATTCCACCCATCCGAACCACTCGACGAGTCTGGTCCTTACTCTGGACCGTGCCGGTGATCGCATTGTCCCTCTCCACCGTGAGCTCTGCGCAACAGCTGGGCTCGATTTCGTTCCCCAACTCTGGTGCCGCCGAGGCCCAGAAGGATTTCGTCGACGGTGTTCTGCTGCTCCACAGCTTCGAGTTCGAGGATGCACGGGAGGCGTTCCGGAGGGCCCAGGCGATCGATTCCGACTTCGCCCTGGCCTACTGGGGCGAAGCGATGACGCACAACCACCCCTTGTGGCGCCACAAGGGAGTGGAGGAGGGGTTGGCGGCACTGGCTCAGTTCGCGGCCAGCCCGGCCGAGCGCGCCGCGAAGGCGCCCACCCCCCGCGAACGCGCCTACCTCGAGGCGGTGGACACCCTCTTCGGACCCGGTGACAAGATCGAACAGGACCGCGCCTACGAAGTGGCCATGGCGGCGATGGTCAAAGCCTGGCCGGACGACCAGGAAGCTCGGGCGTTCTACGCCCTGTCGATCCTGGGTACCACGCAGGGGACCCGCGACTTTCGGGCCTACATGCGAGCCGCTGCCGAAGCGGAAGTGGTGTTTGCGGCCAACCCGCGGCACCCGGGGGCCGCCCACTATTTGATCCACTCCTACGACGATCCGGTGCACGCGCCTCTGGGGCTCCGCGCCGCCTCGGTCTACGCCGAGATCGCCCCGGCCGCCACCCACGCCCAACACATGATCTCGCACATCTACATCGCCCTCGGCCGCTGGGCGGAGGCCGGTGCCGCCAACGAGAAGTCCCTCGCCGTTTCCGAGGAGCGAGCGCGCCGCAAGGAGCTGCCGAACCACCGCCGTAGCCACCACGCTCTGCACTGGCTGCAGTATTCCTACCTTCAGGAAGGCAGAGTCGCCGAGGCGACGCGCCTGCTCGACATCATGACCGAGGATCAACGGAACGCCGGTACCGCCAACGCCGATTGGTACCTGGCCCAGATGCGGGCCGGGCAGATGGTCGAGACGGGCAACTGGGGCCTGGAGTTTCCCGCCATCGACTCGAAGCGCTTTCGGTTCTATCGGGCTCCCGCCGAGGCTCTGGTCGCAGGTCTCCACGCTCTGCATCGGAAGGACCTCGATGCGGCCCGGAAGGCAATCGCGGATCTGGAGGCGGTCCAGGCAGCCCTGACCCCCGAAGAGGTCGAAGAGCACCGCGTGACCGAAGCCGACCGACAGATCGGTTTGGTGACAGCGCTCGAACTCGAAGCGCTGATCGCCTGGCAAGAAGAACGACGGGAGGAGGCGATCTCCCTCCTGCGTCGAGCCACGACCATCGAAGACTCCCTGCCGCCAGAGTTCGGTCCGCCGGCGATCGTCAAGCCTTCCCACGAACTGCTGGGCGAACTCCTGTTGGCCATGGATCGCCCGCAGGAGGCCCGTACGGCCTTCGAAACGGCCCTGCTGTTGGCTCCCCGCCGCGCGCCGGCCCTGCTCGGACTGGCGACAGCGGCGCGCGAATCGGGCGACGCTGCCGCAGCCGGGAGAGCCGCGGCCGAGCTCGCCAGTGTTCGCCAGGGGGGATCGATGGCATCCACCGACGCGGCCCGGGGGGCTGGGGAATGACCAGCGGAGCGCTCCGCGGGGAGGGCGAGGAGCCCGAGTCCGGACACTGGGCGCGAGGCCTGCGCTGTTCGCGGACCGGCGCTTCGAGCCCGCTCGACGAACCGTCGTTCTTGTCACCGGCGGGCGCGCCCTGGCTCGTGGAGTACGAACTCTCGATGGCCGAAGGGCAAGGGTGGAGGGAACGATTGTCAGGTCGACCCTGGACGCTCTGGCGGTACCGGGAGCTGCTTCCGCTGCGTTCGTTCGAGCGACGCGTCGACCTCGGGGCCGGCGGTACGCCCCTCCTGACGCCGCGGGCCTTCCTCGACACCGAGACCGAGGTTCTGATCAAGGAGGAGGGTGGAAACCCCACGGGTTCCTTCAAGGCGCGAGGACTGGGACTCGCGGTCAACCGAGCCCGAGAGCTGGGGGCGCCGGGCGTAGAACTGGCGAGCGCCGGCAATGCCGCGGTCGCCCTTTGCGCCTACGCCGGAGCCGCCGATCTGCCGGCGCGGGTTGCGCTCCCGGAAAGCACGCCGCGGCGGATCGTATCCCTCTGCCGTCTGCACGGGGCCGAGGTGGTGGTAGGCGGCGGCACCCTGGTGGAGTCACGAGGTCTGCTGGCCAGCGAGCCTCGCGGGTACTGGGATCTCTCGACCTTCCGCGAACCCTACCGGGTCGAAGGGAAGAAGACGATGGGACTCGAAGTGGTGGAGCAGTTGGGCTGGCGCGTACCGGACTGGCTGGTCTATCCCACGGGAGGCGGGACCGGAATCGTCGGCATGTGGAAAGCGTTCGACGAACTGGAACGCCTAGGGTTGATCGATCACCGGCGTCCGAAGCTCGCGGTCGTGCAGATGGCAGGTTGCGCTCCTCTGGTGCAGGCGCTGGCGGACGGAAGCCCACGAGCCGCGGAATGGGAGCACACCGAGACCGCGGTGTGGGGACTGCGAGTTCCCAAGGCGTTGGCGGACTTTCTGGTACTCGAGGCCGTGCGAGAGAGTGGCGGCGCCGGCGTGGCGGTGGCAGAGGAGGCGTTGCTCCCGATGATCGAGCGGGCGGGGCGGGTAGGGCTTCGGGTTGGCCCCGAAGGCGCGGCTACGCTGTGCGCGATCGAGTCTCTCGAACGGCAGGGACGGCTGCGCGCCGGAGAAACCGTCGTGGCATTCCAGACCGGCCATCCTGACAACTACCGCGACGCATGAACCGTGGCGATCGGATCGAGGCGTTTCTCGCCGCCCTGGCGGAAGCCGGGGTCGAGGCGGCCGTAGCCCGGATCTGGCAAGAGGACCGTGAGGTGGCCGCTGCCGCGTACGGTCCGGGGGTCCACCTGGACTCCTGGTTCGACCTGGCGTCCCTCACCAAGCCGTTCGTGGCGACGCTCGCGGCGAAACTCGACGAGGTGGGCTCGCTCGCCCTCTCGAGCCGGCTCGATTCAGTCTGGCCGGAGGCACCCCGCCATCTCGCCTCCGAGAGGATGGAGGACCTGCTGCGACACCGGGCGGGCCTGCGGCCCTGGTTTCCCTTCTTCCTGCCCGAGGCGACCCAGGGAAGGGACCCCCTCGCGATCATCTCCCAGCCAGACCTCGCCGGCGCCGCGCGCCCGCTCTATTCGGATCTGGGGTACATCCTCTGGAGTCGCCTTGCCGAACGGGTCTTGGGTGGTGATCTGGCGGGGCTTCTGGAGGAGTTCGTGTGGCAGCCGCTGGGGCTGTCGGGCTCAATCGCTGCCTCTCCCGGTGCCCGTTCCGAGGTCGTGGGCTGTTCACTCGACAACCGGGTCGAGAGCCGCCTCGCGGCTGAGTTCGGCTACCGCCTGGAGAACCAGCACGAGCCAAGGCTCGGCGTGCCTCAGGACGCGAATGCCCGCACCCTGGTCGGCCGAGGGGAGTGTGCGGGACACGCCGGTCTCTTCGGTAGCGCCGCGGCCGTAGGGACCCTGGCGACCGCGTGGCTGCGGGAAGGGTTGCTGGCTGCCGCCACGCACCGCCGGGGTCTGGCTACCGAACATCGATACGCCCTCGGTTGGTGGCGCGTGTCTCGTTTAGAGGACCTCGGCGGGGAACTCTCCCCTGCGAGTTTCGGCATGGTCGGTTTCACCGGCCCGAGCTGTTGGGTCGAGCCGGAGCGCCAGTTGGTCGCGGTGCTCCTGTGCCACCGACCCGATACCGAGTTCGATCTGCTGCCGTGGCGCCGGCGGTTCCACCGCCTGGCGCGGGAGCTCAGCGGCTGACGATCTCGACCGTGCCCTCCAGTACGTCGATCAGGAGTTCGGCGCCGAACAGCATGGTGCGGTCCAGATCCCTCGACGCCCAGTAGAGCAGCGTCGTTACGTCCGTGGCGACCGGTCCGTGGAAGAGTTCGCGACCGTTGACACCGATACGAAGCGGCTGGTCGAAGTCGATCTCCTCCGGCGATAGGAGCAAACGGAACGATCGCGCTCCTCGGGTTCGTGCCACGATCGTATTGCCCCGCCGCTCGACCTCGACCCGGCCCGATGCCCGCGGATGGGGAAACGCCTGTAGCGTCTCGCCAGACCCGTCGGGCTGCTGAATCTGGTTGAACTCCGGCACCTCTGGCTCACCCGGGACCGAGCCGAGGCGATCGATCAACAGCCAGCGATTGCGGCCGTACACTTCGGGCTCCTCGGTCTCCCAGACGAGACGCTCCGGGAGCGGGTCGCGGATCGTCTCCTCGATGAACTCGCCGATCCGCTCCTCCTCCTCGGGCCACCATCGTAGGTCGTGACCTCCCTCGGGGTGGTGCCGGAACTCGATACGGGCCCCCGCGCTGGAGAACAGATCGAGATACGGCGCCACCGACCAGGAGGGGTAGAGACGGTCCTTGCCACCACTGACGACGAAGAAGGACTGGCCCGCCGTGTTGACGGCGTGCATCTGGCCGTCGGGTTCGACCGCGGGGTTGCCGAGCACCCGGGAGTGTCCGATCAAGGGCAAATAGGAGGCCCAGGGCGTCGGGTGGCGAAGGGCCTGGAACCACGCTCCCGTACCACCATCGGAGACTCCCATGAGATGGACGCGGTTTTCGTCTACGTTGTAGCGCGTACGCACCTTCTCGAGGATCAGATCCAGGTTGTCGACCTGGGAGTGCTGCCACCAGACGGACTCCGACCACGCCACGGGCACCACCAGGATCTCACCCTCGTCGGCCGTCTCGAACCCACGCGGCCACCACGTCTCGCCCCGCTGCGCTGGAGGACGCTGCACTCCACCGTGCAGGTAGACGATCAACTTGTGGGGGTGGGTCGGGTCATACGACTCGGGCACCACCACCACCCAGGGATGGAGCAGCCCGCCGCTGGCGACATGGGCTTGCCGCTCGAGGCCCCGCGGCACGTCGGACCGGTAGGGTCGACCGCGAGTCAGGGCGGCGTAGGCCTCTTCGAACGAAACGCCGCGGTCCACGAGCTTCTTCGTCTGGCGGCTCCGTTTCCGAAGGCTCTCGGCTTCCCAATAGTCGTCCCAGAGGTCCGTCGGCTGAGCGCCATCCGGCGCTGCGAGGCAGGGGAGTGGCGCGCTCAGAGCCAGAGCGAGGACCAGAATTGAGGGACGGATCGGCGTGCGGATCATGAACCTGGTACGCCAGGGAGCGCCTCTCGGTTGCAAGATCTCCCGGTTTCTGGGCTCCGACCTAGTCGACGCGCACCAGGATCGCGATCCCCTGACCACCGCCGATGCAGGCCGAGGCGACTCCGATTCCGCCGCCGCGCCGCTGCAGTTCCTTCATCAGCGTCAAGGTGATGCGAGCCCCCGTAGCGCCGAGCGGGTGACCGAGAGCGATCGCCCCTCCGTTGACGTTGAGTTTGTCGAGATCGAACCCCAGATCGCGATGGACGGCGAGGATCTGGCCCGCAAAGGCCTCGTTGATCTCGATCAGATCGAGGTCGTCCAGCGTCATTCCGGCCCGGTCGAGGACCTGGCGAATGGCGGGGGCCGGGCCGATTCCCATGCGCGAGGGTTCGACTCCGACTACCGACCAATCGAGAATCGTGCCCAGTACTTTGGCGCCCTGATCGGTCGCCCGTTGGCGGGTGGTCAGAACCATCATCGCCGCCCCGTCCACGATGCCCGACGCATTGCCTGCGGTCACGTACCCCTCGGGGTCGAAGGCGGGGCGGAGTTTGGCGAGTCCCTCGGCGGTGGTTTCCGGCCGGGGGTGTTCGTCGATGGCAACGGTGCGTTCGCGCTTGCCTCGACCGACCGTCACGGGCACGATCTCTTCCGCCAGGCGGCCGGCTTCGATGGCAGCGTGGGCTAATCGCTGGCTGCGCAAAGCGAACTCGTCTTGCTCCTGCCGACTGATTCCGAAGTCGTTGGCCAGGTTGTTGGAGGTCTCCGCCATGTAGTTGCCGCAGTAACCGTCGTGAAGCGCCACCATCAGCAGGTCCTCGAGCTTGCCCTGCCCGAGCCTGAACCCCTGCCGGGCACCCCAGATCACGTGCGGCGCCTGCGACATGCTCTCCATTCCTCCCACCAGGCAGGTACCGGCGTCGCCACTGAGGATCATCTGGGCACCGGAGAGGATCGCCTGGATTCCCGAGCCACACAGACGGTTGACCGTCAGCGCCGGCACCTCCTTGGGGACACCGGCGTGGAGTGCGACGTGGCGGGCACCGTAGATCGCGTCGGCCGAGGTCTGCAACGCGTTGCCGACGATGGTGTGGTCGATGTCCGAAGCGGCGAATCCCGAACGTTCGAGGGCGGCGCGGGCAGCCTCGGCGCCGAGTTGATTGGCGGAGAGTGCGGCGAGGCCACCGCCGAACTCCCCCATGGGGGTGCGGGCACCTTCGGTGAGCACGAGTTGCGATCGCGGGGTCGAAGTCATATCGAGGCTCCTGATGGGGGTAAGAGATCGGGTCGAGGCCCTCGAGAGGGAGGCCTGCGGGAGGCTCCCCTCGGACTCCCTATGCTAGCGCGTTGGCGCTCATTGGACGCCGCTAGCCACGTGCTAAGCTCCACGCTTTCCGAACCCCGCCCCGGCGGCCAAGACTGAACCGGCGCAGCCTTGCTGCTCGACCCGAAGAGGGATTTCTGCATGGAACTTTTTGAACAGATCGTCTCGTTTCTCGAATGGCTGGTGTGGAGCTCGGGCATCCAGGTCGGTGACGAGAGTATCCCCTTCATCGTCATCGCATTGCTGGGCACCGGGGTCTTTCTCACCCTCCGGCTCGGTTTCATTCAGCTGCGGCATCTCGCCCATGGCTTCGGAGTCACCTCGGGCAAGTACGACGATCCCAACGAGCCGGGTGACGTATCCCATTTCCAGGCCCTGACCACGGCGCTTTCGGCCACGGTCGGCATCGGCAACATTGCCGGAGTTGCGATTGCCATCCACTTCGGTGGTCCGGGTGCCCTCTTCTGGATGTGGGTCACTGCCTTCTTTGGTATGGCGCTCAAGTACTGTGAGGTCACGCTGGCGCAGCACTTCCGAACCATCGAGTCGGAGGACCAGGATCCGAATGCCTGGGAGGGTTCGGTCTCGGGCGGCCCGATGTACTACATCGAACGTGGTCTCGGCCCCAAGTGGAAGCCGATGGCGATGTTCTTCGCTGCCGCTCTCATGGTCACTTCCTTCTTCACCGGCAACGCGGTGCAGGCCAACACGGTCGCCGACACCATGCTCGACGAGTTCGGAGTCCCGGTCTGGGCCACCGGCCTGGCCACCGCCACCATCGTCGCCATGGTCATTCTGGGGGGCATCAAACGGATCGGAAAGGTGACCGGCATCCTCGCGCCGCTGATGGCCTCGGTGTACGTCCTGGGAGCACTGATCATCCTCACCATGAACGCCGGTGAGATCTTCCCGACCTTCGGTCTGATCTTCCGCGAAGCCTTCAACCCCACGGCCGGGGTCGCGGGCACGGGAGCGGGAGCCTTCCTCCTCACCATGATGTGGGGAGTTCGGCGCGGCCTCTTCTCCAACGAGGCCGGGCAGGGATCGGCTCCCATCGCTCACTCGGCGGCCAAGACCGACGAGCCGGTGTCGGAGGGCGTCGTAGCGCTCCTGGAGCCCTTCATCGACACCCTGGTCATCTGCACCATGACCGGTCTGGTCATTCTGATCACCGGCGTCTGGAACGCCCGCGTACCCACCGCCATCGAGGTGGCGGGGGGAGACGTCAGCTATGTGGCCGCGGCCGACGGCGCCGGCAGCAGCGGCGTCGACGCTCCCACGACCATCGAGTATTCCGATGGCTACGTGGTCGGCGGCAACGGTACCCCGACCTTGGCTTGGCACGAGGTCGAGGTGGAGCGCCTGTTCGTCGATGCCGAACTGACCCAGCCCTTCACCGGCACCGTGCAGGTTGCCGAGGGAACTGCGATGTCGAGCACGGGAGCGGTAGTGGCCAGCCTTCACGGCCTGGCCGTCGAGAGTGGCGCCCCGCTGACCAAGCTGGCCTTCCAGCAGGGATTGTCCGGGCTCGGAAACTGGGGAGGATTCATCGTCATCCTGAGCGTGTTGCTCTTCGCGGTCTCGACGGCGATCTCCTGGAGCTACTACGGGGACCGTTGTGCCAACTACTTGATTGGCCCGCAGGCCGTGTTGCCCTTCAAGATGGTCTTTGTCGCCATGCACTTCCTCGGTTCGGTGTTCACTCTCTCGACCGTCTGGATCCTCGGGGATATCGCGCTCGGCTTCGTCACCTTCCCGAACCTCATTGCACTCCTGATGCTCTCCGGACTCGTGGCCAAGTTGACCAAGAGCTACTTCGAGCGGAAGCCGTGGGAGGAGAACGCTCGGGTCCACCAGGCCCTGAAGGCGCAGAAGAAGTAGGGGAACCGGCGCCACCGAGCCCTGTCCAATGGACTCACTCTCCCTACAGATGAGGGTCTTCCCGCAGGGCCGCTGTTTCGGCTGCGGCCCTGCGAACGATCAGGGGCTCCGCCTCGAGAGCTATCCCGAAGCCGATCGGCCCGAGGCTGCTCTCGTGGCCTCCTGGCAGCCGGCGCCACACCATAGTGCGTTCGAAGGGGTGCTCAACGGCGGCATCGTAGGCACCTTGCTCGACTGCCACAGCAACGCCACCGCTCTGCACCATCTCTGGCGCCGCGACGGGGCGTCCACACCACCGTGTACCGTGACCTACGACTTCCACGTCAAGCTGAAGCGACCGACCCCGACCGATCGCACCCTGCACCTGGTCGCCGAACCGGTGGAGTCCGACGGGGATTGGGTCACCGTCGAAGCACGACTGGAGGCCGACGGCGAGGTCACCGCCACGTGCCGAGGTCGTTTCGTCCGAGTTGGGCCGGGGCACCCGGCCTACCAGCGCTGGTAGACCGAGCCGCTCAGAGGTCGCTCAGTGCACGCCTTCCTGGGTGAGGGAGGAGGGTAGGACCTGCGTGGAGAGCAGTTCCTCGAAGACGCGCCAGGCCTCCTCCGGATCACCGCCAGACTCGACCTCCACGTGGGTTCGCACCAGATCCTGACCCAGGTTGTAGTTGATCACGTAGGCCCGGTAGTTCTCGATGAATCGAATCCGCTGCGCCGCCCTCTCGGGACTGGCCAACGCGTAGCGCTCCAGTAGATCGGCCGCCGCCTCGGCTTCGATCTCGCCGTCGAGGTAGAGCCTCGCCGCGAGATTCCCGGCGTAGGAGAGCTCCTTGGCCAGCGACAAGATCCGGTAGTACGAGTCCGCCTGAGCCGGGTCGAGTCCGGCGAGCGCAAAGAGGTGATCTCGCTCGAACGCCACCCGTTCCTCTCCCGGGAAGGCGATGTGGATCCCGTAGTTCGCCGTTCCCTCCGCGATCAGCGACTGGGGAGAGTAGAGCGGGTAGACACTGTTCTCGACCCAGCCACGATCGACCACCAGGTTCTTCTCGAGCAGCAGGTTGAAGACGTGATGGCCGGGATACCCTTCGTGGCACGCGAGGTCGACCGCTCGATCGATGTAGATCGGCAGGTCGGTGTTGATCTGGATCAGGCTCTCGTACTTCCCCTGGTACCAGTTGTATCCAGACCACGACTTGTCCGTGACGTACTCCAGGGTGAAACTCTCGGTATCGGGCAGTGCGAAGTGGGCCGCAGTGCGCTGCTTGCATTCTTCGATCGCCACCCGAAACACGGCGTCCAGCTTGTCCGGGGGGATGATGAATTGATCGCGGAAGGCGTTGTAGCGTTCGGTTACCGGCCCCTCGCCGGGAAGTTCGGCCTCGAGGTCGGCGAGCAGCGTGTCGAAGGTGTCGGCGTCCAGGTGCGGCGCCACCGCATCGTAGAGCAGTTCCGATTCCTCGTCGAAACTGAAAGACTCCCCCTCGAGCATCTGGATCCGGGCCAGCGCGGCCTCGCTCTGCCGCTTGAGGAACCGCCGCCGCTGCTCCCACTCCGGTCCCGAAGTCTCGAGATCGAGGCCAGCCAACACTGCGATCAGGTCTTCGGCCTCGGATTTGAGGTCGGCGAGGGGTTTCGCGGCCGCGGTGACCGCCTCCTGCACCGCCGGGTCGCCGTAGTAGGCGTCGACGTAGCCGTCGTCGTGGACGCCGATCCCGAGGATCAACTCGACGTAGCGTTGCGCCGCTTCGTTGGTTTCGGCCTCGTAGTTCGGGCCGGCGGCATCGTCGGTCACCTCGACCTCCGACCCTTTCCGGCAACCGAAGGCGACCAGGAGAAGCAAGAGAGGCAGGACAGTGGGGTAGCGGAGTAGCTTGGCACGCAGCATGGTCGATGGCTCCTGTAACAATCCACGGAGCCGCGAGTGTATCCTCTGTGGAGCCGATCTAGAGACTCTGCCGAACCACTAGCTGACGCCGGCTCGAGGAACCGCTGGCGTCGACCACCACGATCGAGTGCCTTCCCGGCTTCGGTTCCCACCAGATCGTCTCGTCCGATGAAGCCTCGCCCAGGTACTCTCCGTCGAGGAACCAGGAGAGGTCACGAGGGGCGCCCGTCACTTCGGCCTGCAAAGGCAGCTCCTGGCGCTCGGTCGGCATGCCCGGCAGCAGCACCAGAGTCTGGCCTGGAGGCGGCGAGACGATCTCCGGAGGCGTCGCCTCCGATGGAGCCCGGCACGAGGGATCGAGAGTCGGTGCGCGCGGCAGCCGACGGTGCCGAACCGACAACCAGCGGCGTACACTGGTAGGCCAGACCAGGACGCTCTGCGTCGCGTAGGACCTGCCCGAACGACAGCCGGGGAGCAGGGCCAACCCGCTTTCGAGGTCGACGTCGACCAGGCGATGGAACGGACACTTGGTGGTGGGAATGCGCTGCCGGAGTGCCAGCGCCTCCTCGGTTCGCGGGCAAGCAGCCGAGGGGAGATACCCACTCTCCGAACAGAGCTCCACCCAGGTCAGATCGACGGGGGTCGGGGTGGGCGCGAGACTCGCCCAGCCGGTCTCGCTGCCCTCCAGGAGATCGAACAGCAGGGGACCCGCGGCATCGGCCCCGACCAGGTCGGCACTCGATCGATTGTTCAGGTTGCCGAGCCAGACCGCCGCCGCATACCGGTCGGCAAAACCTGCCGCCCAGGCGTCTCGATGCCCGTAGCTCGTACCGGTCTTCCAGCGCACTCGCGAGGAAACACCCCGGAAGCGCCGCCGTTCGGGGAAGTCGGGACGATCCCGCCGGGAGAGGGCACGACTGGTGAGGTAGGTCGCTCCCGGGGACAGCAGCACGCGAGGAGACTCGACGACTTGATCCCGATGCCAGCGGAGGGGCATGGCCGTACCACGGTTGCCGAGGGCTCCGTAGAGACTGGCGAGTTCCACCGGGGCGACCTCCACGGCGCCGATGGCGGCGGAGAGGCCGTAGTGCCCAGGGCGGGGGTCGAGATGACGGAGCCCCCCACGACGCAGCGTCTCGAGGAAGGTCTCGACCCCCACGGTACCGAGCAGGCGCACAAACGGGATGTTGAGGGAACGGGAGAGGGCCGCCTCGAGGGGCACGAGACCGGCGAAACGGCCGTCGTAGTTGGCCGGGGCATAGGCACCCCAGCTCGAAGGGATGTCGGCGACCACGCGCTCTGGCAGGGCCAGTCCCCGATCGATGGCCAGGGCGTAGATGAAGGGCTTGAGCGCACTCCCGGGGGAGCGGGGGGTGGCGAACGCCGGGATCTGGCTCCCCGAGGTCGGGCTCCAGAAGTCGAAACCCCCGACCGCCGCGCGCAGCTCGCCGCTAGCATGATCGATCAGGACCGCAGCCGCGTTGTCGATTCCGAGGAGACGGTACCGCTCCCGGTCGGCGCCGACCACTTCCTCGGCCAGGCGCTGGAGTTCGCGGTCCAGAGTGGTGTGGATTCGGGAGCGGCCTGGCAGGCTCTGCCGGGCCCAGAAGGCGAGATGGGGAGCCTCTCGGGGCATCGGTCGACGACCCGAGGGTACCGGGGTCTGCCGTAGAGCGCGGGAGACCTCCGCGGGGTCCCCGCCGTCGAGCAGAACCCCTTCGGCCAGCAGCCACTCACCGATCTCGATCTGGGCCCGCCGCAACCGCGCCTCGTTCTCGGCACTCGGCGTGCGACGGGACGGCTTCTGGGGAATAGCGAGCAAGATTGCGATCTCCTCGGCGGAGAGTTGCCCCGCTCCGTGGCCAAAGTAGGCCTGGCTCGCCGCTTCGACCCCCTCGAGGTTGCCGCCGAAGGGGGCGAAGGTCAGATACGCCGACAGCACCTCCTCTTTGGACATGCGAAGCTCCAACTGCACGGCCCGAATGGACTCGATCAACTTGGAGCGCAGGGTTCGTGGCCGGGGCTCGAGGAGCCGCACCAACTGCATGGTGATGGTGGAGGCACCAGAGAGGACACGTCGATGGCGGAGATTCAGGCCGGCCGAGCGAACGATCGCAATCAGATCGACCCCTGGGTGACGGTAGAACCGCTTGTCCTCGAAGCGCAACAGAGCCTCGAGGTACTCCGGATCGACGTCGCCGGGGGCCACCGCCACTCGGTAGCGATCATCCGGGGCCAGGAAGACGTAGGCGGGGGAACCGTCGCGGTAGGTCACGACGGTCGAAGGCTCCGCACTCAACCGGTCGGGCAGGGGCAAGGCGAGAAGGACCGCCAGCCCCAGCGCACCGACCGACCCCGTGCCGAGCAGACTCCAGAGAAGGAGCCGTCGGGTCGGGCGCAGGCGCGCCAAACGGGCTCGGAACTTCAGTTCCACGGTCCTTCCACGCGGAGCCTGCCGCCATGCACGCGCGACCACAGCTCGGGGTCGTACATCGCCTCCACGTCCGCTGGGGGTAACACGAAGTCACCCGCCGTGACCGCGCGCACCGCGTACAGCACTCGGCGCGACTCGCGAGGATCGAGGTGCCCGAACAGCTCCAATCGATCGTCCCGCAGGTTCAGGTGTTCCGCGGGCCAGGCGTTCTCCTCGTCGAACCAGTCGACGCTACCGTCACGACCCAACCGCGGGTTCTCGATCTCCCAGCCCGCGGGCACTCGATCGACCAGCGCCAGGTTGGAGACCCGTTCGGGAGACTCGTTCCGCACCATCAGTTCGACGTAGAGCACCTCACCGAGCCGCAGGGTCGGAGTCTTGCTCATCGGATTGCCCTCGGGATCCAGATAGCGCCGTTCGAGATGGAGACCGTGGTCCCCGTACTGGGTGCTCGACGGAATTCTGACGCCCTCGCTGGTGAGAATCAGAAAGACCTGTCCATCCCCCTTCCGGGCCAGTTCGAGTACCAGGTCGTCGTACTCGGAAGCCCGATAGAGGTCGAAGGTCCGCTCCCCGGTCGGTGGCGGTGGTGGATCGAGTTTCGGGTCTGGCTCGTCGGGGAGGTGCGACGGGGCGATGACGCGACCTCCCGCGCGGAGCACGGGCGGGTCGAACTCGGCCGGCTCCGGATCGAGGTAGCGACCCAGGCCGGTGGTACTCCAGACCACCTCCTGCGTGGTGAATCGGTGACTCGGCCGGCCCCGGAGGCTCTCGGCCACGAGATTCGCCAGGCCGGCGGCATCAGGGGTCCTACCGAACAGATCGACCATCGTGGCCAGTTGGAAGCCGCGGCGGCGGCGGTCGGAGTAGAAGGTCCAGTAGCGACTCCGCTCGGAAGTGACGTTCGATACGTCGGGATCCCGCAACGCCTGCTCGAACCGTTGGTCTCCGGCCATGTAGAGCGCGGCCTGCAACATGTAGAGCGCTTCCCGTTCCGCTCCGTTGTCGGGCGCGCCGATCGTCTCGATCAGCTCCAGGATCCGTCCCTTGCGCCCCCGGCCAGACTTGGCCAGTACGAAGTGCAGGTAGGGCTCGGCTCCACGCGACCGGTAGTGGTTGCTCTCTCCACCACGCTCGAAGTGGTGGGTGATCTCCCGCTCCATCCAATCCAGCGCACGTTCGATGCGCCGTGGGGGTACCTGGTACCTGGCCGCCTGCGCATCGAGGAGAAGATGGACGGCATTGGCGGTACCCCAGTGCACCGGTTCGTTTGCCCCAGGCCAGTACGAGAAGCCACCCTGGGGAGTCTGCATCGAGAACAGGCGATCGATGCCACTCTGCACCATGGCGTCGACCTTGTCGGCCTCGACCAGCTTTGGGTCGACACTCTGCAGGAGTTCCGGCACCACCAACAGCGGCCTCGTACTGGAGACCGTCTGCTCGATGCATCCGTAGGGGTACCGGATGAGCCAGGAGAGATGGTCGAAGGCATCACCGTAGGGGTTGTTGGTGACCCAGAAGTTGGAGCGCTCCGAGCGCGGTTGCCAGCCCTCGAGGAAGGAGGTCAAGTCGATTTCGCCCGCTTCCAGCCGGATGCGCTGGACCGTACGGGTCAGCGGCTCTGGCGACTGGACGAGCAGCCGCCCTGTCTCGCGGCTCGTGATGGCGCCTGCCGACGCCTGGGCCGTGAGTTCGACCGCTCCCAGACCGGCCGAGGCCACGACCTCGAAAAGCGCGACACCCTGCTCGCCGTCTTGCAGCCGTAGCTCCTGTCGCGGCTCTCCTACGATCGCCACCGCGGACGGGAGGGTCGGGTCCTGGCCTGGCTCCGCGTCGAGGTCACGACCTTCGAGGGAGACGGTAATCGTCTCGGAGGAGCCGGTGAGATTGGTTACGAAGACTGGGACCTTGGCCCGGTCCTCGGGCGAGAGGAACCGGGGTAGGGTGGTCTGCAGCACGATCGGATCTCGCACCACGACCCGAGTCGCGGCCTTCCCGATACGCTCCCGAGCCGCGCTGACCGCCATGACGCGCAGCGCTCCCTGGTACTGGGGCAGGTCGAACTGGACCGAGGCCTTGCCGTGGGTCGGCACCTCGACCACACCCGACCAGAGGGCTACCGGCTCGACCGGTTGGACCCGGTCCAGACTGGTGCCCTGGTCACCTCCCGAAGTCGAACCGGGGGAACCGGGCGGAATCACCAGGCTCCAGCCGATGGTCTCGAAGGTGGAGACTCCCAAGGCCCGTTGAGCCAGAATCTCTCGCAACGGGTCCGGGCTGTCGAAGGAGGTGAGCGAGAGGATTCCTTCGTCCACTGCCGCCACCGTGACCCAGGTCGGTTCGGCGAGCGGCCCCAGATTCAGCTCAACCTCGAGTTGCGATCGCGAGGGTACCTCCTCCGCAACCTGGAGCGTGATCTCCTGCTTGAGCGCCACGGGCTCGACATCGATCGAAACGACGCCGAAACCACGGTCGGGGAGGAAGGCTGCTTCGGAATCGAGATGCGGATCCTTGACCACCAACGCGGTGACGTACAGATTCGGCTGGAAACTGTCGACCGGGAAGCTCCACTCCACGCTACCGGCCTCCACCTCTCGCCACTCGGACGTGACGATCTCGTCGGTCTCGACCGTGAGCAACGCCCGTCCGCGGTAGGGCGCCTTGAAACGAACGGTGGTCTCCTGGCCCACCGTAGTGGATTCGGGTGCCTCGATCTCGATCCAAGTAGCGCGATCCGGCCGCGGCGTGCGCTGCTGGCTGTTCTGGTGGGGACTCCAGTAGTACCAGCCCCCTCGACCCTCGAGACGCAGCTCGGTGCGGGCCGCACCCGAGGTAGCGCGAACGAGATAGGAGCTGGCATGGCTGCGGGGCGACCAGGTGAAGGAGAACTCCGCGTCTTCGATCGTCAGCTCCCGGCGCTCCTCCGGCACGGGCCGGAGATACCGCCGGTAGCTCTCGTGACCCAGCGCCTCGTCGTAGTAGTAGCCCCACTCCTCCTCGAGACGGACGAGTTCCACGGCGACTTCCTCGGCGTCGGGCACCTTGCGACCGTCCCAGCCAACGACGACCCCCCGCACGCTGACCTCGTCGCCGACCGCCACACTCGTCGCCCCCGACTGGAGGCCCAGGTAGAAGGGTGCCGGGTGCACGGCCGTGGTGGTGCGGCCTACCGTAGTGCGGCCACTGCCGGACTCGAACACCGCCGCGCGGGCGGTGAGCCGTCCGGGCCCCTCGAAGCCTCCGGCCTGACTCGGAGCGGGACAGTTCGATTGTCCCCGCCCTTCGGCGTCCAGCGTTCCGACCGCTCGGCCGAGGTCCAACCGGGGAGGACTCTGGTCCTCGGGACGCCACACCGAGAAGGTGAAACCGGGGTAGTCGGCGGCTTCGAAGGTCCCGGGCTCGAGCTCACAGGTCAACTCGTAGCGGTGGTCCGCGGGAACGCCGCCAAAGAGGTAGGAAGCCTCGATGGCGACCGGGATCGAATCGCCGAGCAGGCTGTCGTCGCGGACCGCCGATGCGTCCACCTTCAGGCGCTCTGGTACGAACTCCTCGACCAGGAACTCCTCGCTGCCGACCGACACGTCGGCTACCAGAGCCTCCAGGGTCCAAGATCCCGTGTCGGCAAAGTCGGCGAAGGGCAGGTCGACCGGGACCATCCCCCCGGCATTGGTCGGGACGACCTCCTCGCGCACCCTCTGTCCCCTCGGATCGATGAGCCGCAACACGACCGGCATGCCAGGGGGCGGGGCGACCAGGTCGCGGTCCCGGACGACACCGACGAAGTGCGCCGTCTCACCGGGACGGTAGACGCCCCGATCACCGTAGAGGGCCACTCGGTACTTTTTTTCGCCCCGATAGGGTTCGCCCGCCACCCGCGTCTCCTGTACCTCGGCCTCCAGATCGGCGAACTCCAGATACGTCAGGTCGTCGCCGCGGCGGGCGAGCAGGGCAAAGGGCAGTGAGGGATCGATTCCCTTGGCCGGAACGTCGAGGTCGACTCGACCGTCGCCGCGGGTCGCCCCCTCGGCCAGGACCTTGCCGCTCTGCCGCACCAACTGCACGGACACTCCGCTCGAGGGGGACAGGCTGTGGGCGTCCACGGCCCAGACGGTGACCGAGCGTCCCCAGGGATGCTCGGGATCGCCGTCGCTTCGTTTGGCGATCAACTGGAGATCGGTGAGTACGATGCGAGCGGTCGAGGTGGCCCCACTGCCAGTCAGGGTCAGTTCGAGCAGGCCTCGGGTACTCGCCGGCACCAGAGAGGCGACATCGAGATGACTGGTGACCATTTCGTCGGGCGGGCCGGGGACCTCGAAGGTATGCTGCGCCACCAGATCGGAGGTGCGGTAGGTGGCCGCTTCGGAACTCGGGTCGCTCATCCAGTAGACGAGGTTCGACGGGGGCACGTGCCGCACAGTCACCGTCACCTCGCCGAGGTTGCGGTGGCGCACCGGGAGCGAGTCCCAGGCCGCACGAGGCAAGTACCGCCCTTGAGACACGAACGAGGTCTGGGGGCTGAGCGCTGGCACCGAGAACGCCTTCTCGAACTCGGTGCGGAGCTCACCGCCGTCGACGGTGCGCGCCCCGGCGTCGATGCGGACCGAGTACGCTCCGCGAGTGAAGTCGCCGAAGATCCTGAAACCGCCGCCGGCGGGAGCGATCGTGAAGGGTGTCTCGGGCTCGATGTGGATCTTGTCAATCGAATCACGCGACAGCTCGCAACGGCGCGACAGCCGTCCGAACCCCTGGCCCGTCGCTTGGCTGTAGTAGTACCTGGAGTCTTCGACCGCCCCGTCGTCGCACACCACTTCGAGCAGGAACCCACCCGAACCCTCGACCGGGAAGAGCCCCCGTACCTGTACCAACGGATCTCCCTTGGGTAGAACGATCCGTGCGCTGTGCTCGCCGGTGGTCGAGCGTTCCTCGTCCTCGTAGTGGGCGCCCTCGGCCAACTTCATCTCGATCGTGCTGCCCGAGCGAAGGTCGCTGTTGCGCAATCGGACGACGACCTGCCGAGCCGTTTCGCCACCGCTCACCCGCGACACGTAGACGCCGAACTCCCGCCCCTGCGGATCTCTCGCGGTGAAACGAATGCGATCCCGTACCGAAGGGAGATCCACCGGAGCCGAGAAGACCAAAGCCACCTCGACCTGGCCTCGCCGGTAGTCAACCGATTCCAGGACCAGTCGGAGAAAGTCGAATGGGGGTGTGCTCACCGCTTTGGTCCAGGAGGCGTCCGCCGGCTCCTCGACCGGCCCGTCCGCCGTGGGCAGGCTGGCGACTCGCAGTCGGTATTCCACGCCTGGCAGGAGCGGGGTGGTCGGCTCGAAGGTGATCGTCGAGGGTGAGCTGAACTTGGCCACGCCCTCGAGGGGCGGCTCCGACTCGATCTCGAAACCCTCGGCCAGTTCACCGACCTGCCCGGGTTCCACCACGGGACGAGCCAACTCGATGACCAATCGCTGGGGCACGGCTCCTGCGGGACCGACCGAGCCGATCTGGGGATCGAGTTCGGCCGGGGTCGCCGAGGAAACCGTCGGGGTAGCAGTCTCGGTCGTGGCCGGGTCGGGGCTCGATTCGTCGGTTCGACAACCCGAGAACAGTGTGAGAACAATCAAGCCGAGGACGATACGCCGCATTCACTACTCCTGTCTGGTTCCAGCTGTCCGGTGGGTTCCGCAACCCTTCTATCCACCCCGATCAGAGCACGGCCCCGTTTCGAAACCCATAGCCAGGAGGCGGCGAAGACGGGAAGCAATGTGGAGACGGTGTGGCAGAGGGCGATATGATGGCACCGATGGTACGAGTTTTCACTGGCTCGAATCCGTTCGAGGCCTACTTCGTTCGCGATTTCCTGGTCGAGGCTGGATTCGAGGTGCGGGTGCGGGGAGAGCATCTGTTTGCCATCCGCGGCGGCGTGCCGCTCACCGAGGACACGCTGCCTTCCGTCTGGGTGGTGCACGACGAGGACGAAGCGCCGGCGCGGGAACTGGTGGCCCGCCTGCAGGCTCGGCGCCGGCTCGAGATCGTCGAGAGCTGACCGCAGGGTCGATCGCAGCCTCAGGGTGGACTGCCCGCCGTGAACTCGTCCAGAAACGCGCGCCCGGAGCGGTGCCGTTCTAGGAGTCGCGGACCGAGCCGCAGGAACTCCGGATTCGATCGCAGGCTTCGTAGCCGTTCGTACCTATCGGTGGGAGCCAAGATCCAGATCCGCGGCCCCTGCGCCCGGATCGCGATCTCGAACTCCGCTGGCACCTCGAGCCCGTAGCGCGCAGTCCGTGAGAACGACTCTCGTCGAGCCAGGATGGCCGGTCTCCGGGACTCCGAAACCCTGGCCTCGGGCGAGTCGAGGGGTGCCGACACCGCGATCAGGGGCTCGGCAGGTGGCGACCGTGGTGTCGAGTGTGCTGGGCGTTGAGCTGCAGGTAGCGAGCGAACGACAGGGCGCCGAAGTAGGGGTGATTCATGGTGCCGTCGGGCTTGGACTGGTGAGCGTGGCTGATGGCCTCCTCGAAGCTCCTGGCGTACCTCTGCAACGCCTCGAGCGCTTCGACCCGGCTCTCGAAGTCCCCGCGGGGACGCGTCGGACGCGGGGCCACAGCTCCCCGGGGAAACTGACCCCGCAGAATCTTCGGCAGGTGCAGCCAACGGGCCAGCAGAACCTTCCAACGGGGGAGGAGAATGGGAATCTCGATCGACTCCTCGAGGGAACGGACCATCCCCCGGTAGGCGTGGACCAGATGCTCCGCCTCGTCGGCCGGAGACCACTTGCCTTCGTCGCGGGGGACCGTCCAACGGTCCTCGGGCAGGACCTCGGCCTTGGCCACGAACTCGGCGATCGCCCGCCGGTGGTCTTCGAGTACTGCGTCCCAGTCCTGTTCTGTCATCGCTTCTCCGACGGCACGACGCTAGAGCTCCAGCACCCAGCGACTGTTCCGTATCAAATTCACATCGCCTTCCGGTAGGCACAGCGAAAGCTCGTAGAGATCTACGTCAGGCTGCGTCTCGGGGAGATACACCCGATCGATGTGCACCACTCGATCGGGGGAGGAGAAGTGGCTCGGCCCGACCTGACCCCCGAAGTGATCGCTCCGCCCGAAGGCGATGTGCGGACCGAGCTTCTCGTCCAGTAGGACCTCTCCGATCGGTTGAATTCCGAAGGCCCCGAGCACTCCCAGGCCGAGTTCGGCGAGATTGGCGTAGGCTGGTTCCTGGGCCAGCGCCGCCCGTTCCCGTTCCACGGCCGGGCCCTCCCCAGAAACCCGAATCACTCGGTTGTTCGCCACTTCGTACACCACCATGCCGTCTTCGAACTGCACGGGAAGCGTGCCCCGACTGCCGCTCGGATCGCCGGCCCGCTCGCCCTCGTAGGGAACGATGTACGACTCGCCGGACGGCACGTTGCCCGCGGTGCCCGGAAGGCGGAGAAGCCCCCCCGAGCTATGACCCACCCGAAACCTCAGGTCGAGATCCAGTCGATGGGTCGTTCCCGCCACGCGAAACCGAATGACGGCATGGGAGGCCCGGCTGAGCAAATCGGCCAGGACGCGACACCGCCGGTCGACCTCGACGGCATCGATCCGCAGGGCGGGCAGCATCGCAGCCCGAAACCCCGGCATCGTGCCCGCGCGAAGGTCGTAGCGCGGGGCAGCGACTTTGAGGGGGGCCGTGGCGGAGAGCTCGGTCAGGGCGAGAAAGAGCGTGTTGGCGCGGAAGATCTCCTCGGTCGGTCGTTCTTCGCCCGAGTCTTCCTGCCGCAGCAGGGGGGGGAGGTCGGCGTTGTTGGTGCGAACGTTGCGGTAGGAGTAGAGGCGGACCGGCATCCCGAGTTCCTTCTCGCGTCGGCCGAGACGCTCGGCCCAATCGCGAGCCAGGTCGCGGCGCTGTCGCCAGTCCTCGTGGTCCGGTAGTCGTTCGTCCGGCCGATCGAACAGCAGAGCCAACCCTCGGTCCGAGCCGCGAGGTGCGAAGACTCGCTCGACGAATTCGACGAGTTCGTCGTCAGTAAGAGGATCGCAACTCGATGGAGGCTGCGGGTCGGGAGACATCGTGCGCCTACTGTAGCAGCGCCCGCAGGTCTTCGGCGGTGAGTTCTCCGGTCGGTTGGGCCTCGCCCTCGAGAATCGCGTCGGCGAGCTGCCGTTTCGACTTCTGGAGTTCCAGGATCTTCTCTTCCACCGTGTCCTGAGCGATCAAACGATAGGCAAAGACCGGCTGGGTTTGGCCGATTCGGTGGGCACGGTCGATCGCCTGGGCTTCGACCGCCGGGTTCCACCACGGGTCCAGCAGGAAGACGTACTCGGCGGCGGTGAGGTTGAGGCCAACGCCGCCCGCCTTGAGACTGATCAGGAAGAGGTTGCAGTCGGGGTCGGTCTGGAAACGCTCCACCACCTCGCCGCGGTTGCGGGTCTGGCCGTCGAGGTACGCGTACTGCGTGTCGTCGCGCTGCAGTTCCTTCTCGACCAGGCTCAGGAGCTTGGTGAACTGCGAGAAGATGATGATCTTGTGGCCCTCGTCCAGGATCTCGAACACGTGCTCGAACAGCGCCTCGAACTTGGCGCTTCCCGCCGCCTCCCAGTCGTCCTCCACCAGTCCCGGGTGACAGGCCACCTGTCGGAGTCGCAGTAGAGCCTCCAGTACCTGCATGTGGTTGGCTGCTCCCTCCTGCAACAGACTCGCCTGATACTTGGCCAGCAGCTGGTCGTAGAGTTCCCTCTGTTCCGGTCGCAGGGTGCAAAGGATGACCTGTTCGGTCTTGGCCGGCAGATCCGGCAGCACCTGGCTCTTCGTGCGGCGGAGGATGAAGGGACGAATCCCCTCGGCCACCAGGGCCAGCTCGTTCTGCGATGCGGTCCGTCCGCTCACCAAGACGTCCAGCTTGGGCAGCTTGCCCATCAGGCCGGGATTGAGGAACTCGAAGAGGGACCCCAATTCGCCCAGGTGGTTCTCGATCGGCGTTCCCGTCAGGGCCAGGCGGTGGCGCGCCACCAGCAACGAAGACGCCTTGGCCGCCTGCGAGGTCGGGTTCTTGATCGCTTGGGCCTCGTCCAGGATCACGGTGTCGAACTCGACGGTCGCCAGGTACCCAATATCGCGCCGCAACGTACCGTAGGTCGTCACGATCAGGTCGTAGTCACCGAAGTGACCCTGGAGCTTGTTCCGATCCGGCCCGCTGTACTCGATCACCCGGAGCTTCGGGGTGAACCGCGAGGCCTCGTCGACCCAGTTGTAGACCAGGCTCCGAGGGGCCACGACCAGGAAGGGGAGACCGGTGGTTCGCGCCGAGGTGCGCTGCGATTGGATCAGCGCGAGGACTTGAATCGTCTTTCCCAGACCCATGTCGTCGGCCAGCACCCCACCCAGCCCGTACTCTCGGAGGAACTCCAGCCAGCCGAGTCCCTGGCGCTGATAGCTTCGGAGTTCACCCTGGAAGGCCTTCAGCTCCTTCTTGGGCTTGATGCTCTCGAACGACCTGAGCTTGGCCCGCAACTCGGCGAACGCCTTGTCGACGTTGGCGGGCGGCATGGCGGTGAGCAGGGTGTCGACCAGCAACGCCTGGGAGGGCAGGAATCGCAGTCCCTCGTCGCTCGAGCTATGGGCGAGTCGAGCCAGGGAGTCGTAGGTCTCCATCCAGGCCTCCGGAACCAGCCCCCGCGACCCGTCCTCGAGTTCGATGAAGCGATCCCCCCGCGAGATCGAGGACAACAACTTGTTGAGTTCGACGCGGTCGCCGGCAAAGTCGACGTTGCCGGAGACCTCGAACCAGTCGATGCCGGTTTCGACCTTGAAGGCCGGTGGACTCGGCGGTCGCAGCGATCGGCCGTGGGCCTCGACCGTCCAGCCATCGGCCAGCAGGGGTTCGGCGATGGCCGGGAGATCCATCGGGTCGACCTCCAGCTGATGTCCGTGGGCGAGCTGTACCGGTTTCACCCCCAGTTCGAGCAGCCGGACCAGATCCTTGTTCTCCGACTCGAGATCGCGTTTGAGGAACCGACGCTCGTCCCAGTCCACGATCGCCGCCCGGGAGTCGGCGGCGCTGACCTGGACCTCACCGTAGTCGAACAGGAGGTCGGCGATGAGTGGAGGATTGGTCCAGGCCGGACTCGGATCCTGTTTCAACACCAGATGCGGCGTCGCCTCGGTGGGAGCGGGAGTCAATTGCAGTTCGTCGGGAGCCTCCAGGCGGGGTAGGAAGGGCATCTCGAGCAGGGTAGTGAGTCCGTCCTCGAACTCGTCACGCGAGAAGGCGATCTCTCCCTGCTTGTCGAGCAGGGCAACCCAGGGCAGTACCTCGGGTCCACCCACGAACCGAGCGATCGAGTCCGCAAAGACCACCCAGCCGCCGTGGGGGTCGTCGTCGGTCGCCGAGGCCTGAGGCAAGATCAGCATCGGAGCAGAGAGCGGAACGCTCTCGCCCTCGCGCGACAGCGCCCCCGTCAACCGGGCGGTACCACCACCGGCGAGTTCGAGGCGCAGTGCGAGTTCCCAACGCGGCCCGGTGTCCCAGCGCAGGGCCAACGGGTCCCCCGCCGAGCGGCCGTCCCAGCAGCCCAGCACACCCGTGGCACAGAGGTGGGGCAACACCTCGTCGAACAGCGCCCGGGGAAGCTGGAAGGATTGGATTCCGCTCTGCGCCTTGTGATTGCGACGGCCGCGCTGCGGTTTGTTGCGGGTCTCGGGAGGAAGGGCAGAGACGATCGCCACCGGGGGGGTACTGCCGTTGCCGCCGTGATAGGGAGGCTGGAGCAACTCGGTCAGTTCTTCGGACTCGATGCTGTGACGCTTGAGCTTGCGGGGCTTGCCGGACGAACCGGAGGAGCCTCCCGGGGGTACGCGAAGACCAAAGACGTCGACCACGAATCCGGAGTCGCTGCCGCTCTCCTTGGCGTTGATGAGCAGCCGGAGTTCGAATTGCCCACTCTGGGCGCTGGACTTTCCGTTGCTGGTCCGCGGGAGGTTCTCCAGCTCCTCCCGTACGCTCTCCAGGTGGTCTTTCCACCCCGGCTCGTTGCTGGCCCGTCGTCGTCGGTTCGACGCGCGGCTCGAGGAGCCCCGCCGCGATCCCCGGCCCGAGCGAGATCGGTCACTTCCCGAGGAGTTCCGCCGCGCCTCGACCTCTTCGACCGAAATCCCGAGATCGGTCCACAGTTCGGCTCGGTCCTTCCTCAGGCTGACGCGGTCCTTGCCGGCCGGCTGGTGTTCGGGCCCGCTCTCTCCCAATGCCAGTAGCGTCGCCCAGAGGTGCTTGCAAGGCCGTCCTTCTAGGAACCGCTGACACTCGCAGAACGAGTGAAGGATACGATCCTCGGGCACCTGGCTCCAATCGAGGCCCACGGCGTAGGAGTCCTTCTCGTTGCCCTGGACGCGCGCGCGAGCGCGGCTGCCGTCGACCTCTAGCTCGACCCTTCCCTTGTTGAAGTAGTCGGTGCCACGCTGCCGGTCTCCCTGTTGGAAGTGCGAGGAGCTCCGCTTATGGAGAGGCACGGGCCGATCTGAGGTCTTGGTACGGGGTTTGGAGCTGGCTCGACGCCGGCGCCTGCGTGGGGGTGTTTTTTCGTTCGTCGTGTTCGACATGCGACTCGGCGAGTAGAGGGTCTACTGGGTCGACGCTCGCTCCGTGGCCAGTGGCATCTTCCGGGGCGAGTTCCGCGCCTCCGAGCGCCTGGGGGCTAGTCGGAGGGGGCCCGTCGGGCTGTGGGGTGAATGATACACTGTCCCGCGCTTGGCGCAAACGGTCGGATTCGCCCGCGACCGCAAGCTGCGGGTTTGCACACAGTCGATCATGTACAACGAGTTCTACGGTTTTCGCGAGCCTCCCTTCAACATCACTCCCGATCCCCGCTTCCTCTTCTTCTCGCGCCAGCATCAGGAGGCATTCGACCATCTGCTGTTCGGGATCCGTGAACGCAAGGGGTTCATTCAGCTCACGGGCGAGGTCGGAGCCGGGAAGACCACCCTCTGCCGTGCCCTGCTCGAACACCTCGGCGACGAGTACGAGACCGCGCTGATCCTCAACCCTCGGTTGACCCCAGCCCAGCTCCTGCGCGCCATTCTCAGCGAATTCCAGCTGCCACAGCGGCGCGATCGATCGGCCTGCCTGCGGGAACTCAACCAGTACTTGCTGTCCCAGGTTGCAGCGGGGCAAGAAGTCGTGCTGTTGATCGACGAGGCCCAGGATATGGACGCCAAGCTCCTGGAGGAGGTTCGGCTGCTCTCCAACCTCGAGACCGACGAGCGCAAGCTGCTGCAGATCGTCCTCGTCGGACAGCCCGAGTTGCGAGAGATCCTGGATGATCCCGGCCTGCGGCAACTCCGGCAACGGATTACGGTTCGGTACCACCTGGGACCGCTGTCGCACGAAGACATCGCCCAGTACATCCGGTTCCGACTCACCGTGGCCGGCGCGGGCTCGCGGCCAACCTTCTCGAACTGGGCGCTGCGGGCGATCAAAGCCTACTCACGCGGCGTGCCGCGGCTGGTCAACGCGGTGTGTGACAAGAGCCTCCTCTGCGGGTACGTGCTGGGGGTCGATCATCTACGGTGGCGGCACGTCCGGCGCGCGGTGCGGGAACTCGAAGGGAACGTGGCGTGAGTCTGATCGGCGATGCCCTCAAGAAGGCCCGGGCGGAGCGCGGCACCGACCTGCCGCCGAACATCTACGCGGTTCCCGCCGCCCGGCCGTCGCGGCTGCCCTGGATCCTCGCCGCCGCCTCGACGAGTCTCGCGATCGGGATCGTGGTCGGCGGCCTGCTGTTCTACGGCTCCCATCGCGACGCCGGCTCGCGGCCGGTCTCCGATCCGCTAGGCGTCGAAGAGGCAGCGCCTCAGGCCCCGGAGGTCGCGCCCACCAGCCCGCCCACCGCCTCCCTCCCACCAGTGTCACGGGTCGAGGA
Organism: Thermoanaerobaculia bacterium; assembly: GCA_030429235.1. Classification (GTDB taxonomy): domain Bacteria; phylum Acidobacteriota; class Thermoanaerobaculia; order Multivoradales; family JAIOJS01; genus JAIOJS01. The sequence goes on from JAUIDB010000004.1 coordinate 106,992, forward strand.
GTCGACCGAGCCCTCTGGGTCTCGGCCCGTGGAATCCGCCGCACCCCAGGTCGCGACCGATGATCAGCCGGCCTCCACCACACCAGCCGTCGAGCCGTCTCCGTCGCGACCATCCCAAGCCGCCGACACCGCGCCCGGTACCCCGCCCGCATCGCAACCCACGCCCGCCCCGGCGCCAGGCGCCGCCGCTCCCAGCCCGGCCGCCTCACCCGTCGAGGGGCAGAGCTACTTCCAGCGCGTTCAGTTGCAAGACGGCCGCACCCTCCACCTCCACGGGATCGTGTGGTCCGATCGCAGTCCCACCGCTCTCATCAACAGCGAGGTCTACGCCGTGGGGGAAGGAGCGGGACCGTGGAGAGTCCGCCGCGTCGAGCGGGCGGAGGTGGAGATCGAAGCCGACGGCGTGACCTTCCTCCTCCGCCTCAAATAACCATCGACGCTAAACCGGGGCCTTGAGAGAGAGGTCGATGCGCCCGCGGCGTACCTTCAGGAAGAGGTACTGACCGACCTCCTTGCCACGCCAGATGCGGAACACCTCCTGCGGCCCGGGACGCTGCCGGCCATCGATGCCGTGGATGATGTCACCGGTCTCGAGACCCACCCGAGCGGCCGGTGAATTGGGCCAGACTCCGGACACTCGGCTGCCCTGGGAGGTCGGTCGCAGTTCGAGTCCGAGCCAGGATTCGGGGCGGGGCGGTGAGCGGAAGCGGGACTCCGATCCGTAGTTCAGCGTGGCCGCCGTCACCGGGGTGACCGTCGAGGCCACGAAGGAGACGTACCGAACCCGATGGTCTACCTCTTCTCCGGACGAGGTACCGATCGGCGGTCCCGGAGCCCGCTGGACCCGGCTCTCTCGGCTCGCCGACTCCGACTCCTGCAGTTTGCGGGACGACTCGTCGGCGCCCTCGAACTCGGAGTCCGGGCGAGGGTCGCGGCGATCTCTCGACCAGCGACGGCGGGCCTCTTGATAGACCTCGACCCGCAGGGTGCCGATCGCGTGTTCGGTCTCGCCGGTGGCCTCGGACCATTCGCTCGGGCTGAACAGGAATCTTTGGGCCTGCCGGCTGTCCAGCTGCCAGCCCGGGATCTCGCGTTGGCTCCAGGGAGGCAGGATCGACCCGATGTCCTCGTCCGCGCTGCCGGCGAGCGGTACCTTGCGGTAGACGTTGAGACCATCGATTCCCAGGACGACCTTGAGTCGCTCCGAACTCCGGTTGTGCAGGGAGACGGTGTAGGAACGACCCACCAGGTCCGCGGTCGACCCGGTGAAGATCCAGTGACCATTCCTCAGTGCCCTGATCGGCAACGCCGACCGGCCATCGGGGCGAATCGTAACCTCGAGCCGGCCATCGGCGACGTAGAGGGGAAGGGTAGAGCGAGTCGGACCGTGGGCGAGGGCGCTGCCGGCAGCGAGAACTCCGAGTAGGCAATAGAGCGCGGCATCCAGCCGGGAGCCTCGCTGGTGACGGGGGGAGAGTGTCATGGGGGTCTCCTCTTCGGTTCGGTCAGTCGCTGCCGAAGCGGCAGTACTCTCTTAGACCCTGTAGCCCGCGAAACCGGAACCGGTAGGGTAGCTCGAGTCACCTTCGGTTCGTTCGGTGCGGCACGCTGCGGATCTCTCACGGTCGTTACGAGGCCCGCAGATCGGTGCAAACGAGCAACTCCGTCGAGAGCGCGCCAGACCGCCAAGCCCGAGAGTCCGCCGAAGACTGCGGCGTGCGAGCCGCCCGAGTCGCTAGCCGTGCACGGTGGGCCGAATGCCACCCTGCTGCGAGAGGTGGCCCTCGATCTCGAGCCATCGCTGCCAGCGCGGTTCGAACTCCGACTCGGGCAGTTCGCGGCGGGCGAGCTCGATGAAGAGGCGCCAGTGCCGCTTTTCGGCCGGGCCCAGATCCTGGAGCAACAGGGCGACCTCCGGGTCGCGATCGACGATCTCCCGCAGAAGACAGGTAAAGCGCTCGCAGCTGCGCGCTTCGATCAGGGCGCCGAGGCAGAGTCGATCGACCTTCAGCAGTGCGTTGTCGCCCTTCTGCAGGTGTTGGCGGAGGCGGTGGACCCAGGGGTTGGGGCGTCGTCCTTGCAACTCGAGGCCCCGCTTGTGCAGGAGGGTGGTGACCCGCCGCAGATGGGCCACCTCCTCGGCGGCCAGGGCCGACATCTTGACGACCAGATCGCGATCTTCGGGATAGTGGCCGACCAGGGACAAGCCAAACAGCGCTGCCTGCTGCTCGCAGATGGCATGATCCGCCAGGAAGGTAGGCAAGTCGTCGGCCGCCCGTCGTGCCCACGAGGCGGGAGTCGCCCAGTGCAGTGGAAGTTCGGCCATCAGCTCCGTCGACGAGGGGACCACGGTCAGGGTCTTCGAAGGGGCTTCGCTCATTCGTGGTCGGCCTCCACACTCGATGCCTTGACGTAGTCGGCGGAACGTCGCACGAGTTCCTCCAATACCTCGAGATCGACGTCCTCCAGCCGCTTGACGTAGAGACAGCTCTTGCCGGTCGTGTGGCGGCCGAGTTTGCCCATCAGCTCCTCGTGCCGGGGAAAGCCGGACATGATGTACAGCGTGAGGTTGCGCTTGCGGGGTGAAAAGCCGGCCAGAAACCACTCGCCCTCGCGGCCGCTTTCGTAACGGTAGCGGTAGCGACCGAATCCGACGATGCTCGGTCCCCAGAGAACAGGTTCTTCCCCGGTGACCCGTTCCATCATCGCGCGGAGCACCTCGCAATCTGCTCTCTGCGCTTCGGACACCTGGGCCAGGAAGGCGTCGACGTCGCCCGAGCCCGGGCGGGTCTTGTTCTGCGAGTCGGTACCACTCACCAGGGGAGCTCCGGGAGTTCGTTGGCCCCGAACAGTAGCTCCATGACCGGGTGGCATCCGGCCCGCGTCTCCTCGACCAGGTCCGGCGTAGCGGCGATCTGAAGGCTCAACGACTCGAGTTCGGGATCGGTCAGGAAGGCGGTGAGCGCGCTCTCGGATCCGCCATGTTCGAGATAGTCCACTCCCAGATAGGCCGTGACCAGATCCAGGTAGGTGGGCCCCATGGCCGCTGACAGCATCTGGTCCTGGCTCAGACCTCCCAGGGGGGCCTGTTGAAAGTCCTGCTCGAGATAGATGTGGCAGAGGCCGTAGCGAACCATCGCGAAGAAGGTCGGGTCGCTCGGGCTGGGAGCCTCGATCCCCTGGAACCTGGGGGCCATCTCGATTAGCTGGTCTGCGCCCAACCGCAGCAGGCGCTTCATCAGCGCGCCGATACTGTGTCGGGAAGCTCGCACGAAGTGGGGGTAATCGAATTCCCGTTCCATCTCGAGAGTCGAGAGCCGCCCGGCCATGGTGGCGACCTGACTCTCCACCTCTATCTGGAAGGAGTCTTCGGTGGGGGAACCGCCGCCGTCTTGGCCCCATAGCGGTAGAGCCAGGCAAGAAGCGAGCAAGGAGATCGACAGAAAGGAAGCGAGGCGCATGGCGAAATGGTATCCCACCTCCGTTTGGATGGAACAGACTGCCGGCGGCTGCGTAGTCTCTATCGAGGGTCCCCCTGGACCCAACTGCGAGTAGACACAAGGAGACCCACATGTCGTTGCAAACCAGTCATCAGAGTAAGACCGCGATCTTCACGGCTCCCAGCCGTCTGACCATCGGCCGCGGAGATGCGAAGCTCCGTGACGCCGTGTCCAAGGCGATCGACGAAGGACAGCGTACCGTGATCATCGATCTCGGGGAGGTCCGCTACCTGGACTCCGCGGGCGTCGGTGAGATCATGGCCGCCCATCGCGCTCTCGAATCCCTGGGTGGCCAGCTGATCCTGGCTCGCCTTTCGCCCAAAGTGGGCGGCGTGCTCGCGGCGACCCACCTCTCGGGGGTACTAGAGATCACCGAGAGTCTCGATAGCGCCCTTCTCGCCGCGGCGGCCTAATCTGGGCCGGAAGGCCCGCCCGGCCCTCGAGCCGGGCGGGTCCTGGACACCTTGGAGGCGGCAGTCGAGGCCCTACGGCTCCGGCATGTCCATGTAGGGCATGACCGGAACGTGGCCACACAGGCGCGCATAGACCGTGAGAGCGCCACGATGGTGCGCGGTATGGTCGTTGATCGCGGAGAGCAGGTGAGACTTCGGTACCGGGCCCATGATGCTGTTGGCGTCGAGTGGCTCGGCCAACTGTTCCGGGGTCGCGGTACCGAACGCGGCGACCGCCTGGTCCATCGCGGTTTCGAACCAGTTTCGGGCCGCGGCAAGATCCGTGGATCGTTTGATCTCTTGATCCATCACATCAAAGTCCATGCGGAATCCGCTCCCGAAACCTCCCGCCACGAACCAATCAACGGTCTGGGCAACGTGCGCCACCTGCTGAGCGGCCGTGTAGGTACCCTCCGAGGGTGCAAACGCCTCGTCGGCGGCGGTGAGCCAGGAGGTTCCGCGGTTGAAGAAGTCGCGAATCGACTCGAGCTGTTCGATGCAGGGGTTCGACATAGTGTGGGTCCTTTCGTGTCTGGCGGGATCGGAGACTTCCTTCCGCCTGGTTTACGCCCAGCCTAACACACCCCGAACGGGGTGGACTAGCCCGCGAACTTCACTTCGGCAAGAGCTCCTGGGCACAGCGCCCTGCGGTAGACTCGGTGGATGGAGGCATTCGGAAAGTACGAGGTGGTCGAGAAGATTGGGGAGGGGGGATTCGGAACGGTCTACCTCGGCCTCGACCCGCACCTCAAGCGCCGCGTAGCGATCAAGACTTGCGAGTTGGTCACTCGCGAGGAGGAGCGGCAACGCTTCTTCCGGGAAGCCGAAATCTCCGCTCGACTCCAGCATCCCAACATCACCACGGTCTACGAGTTCGGCTTCGAGGGCGATCTGCCCTTTTTCGTGCAGGAGTACCTGACCGGCAGCGATCTTTCGGTCCTCATCGACGAAGGGACGCATCTCTCGTTGCGCCGCCGGGTGGAGATCCTCGCCTCCGTCGCCTCCGGCCTCGCGTACGCTCATCAACAGGGCGTGGTCCATCGGGACGTCAAGCCGGCCAATATCAGGGTGCAAGACGACGGGTCGGTCAAACTGATGGACTTCGGTATCGCCCGGCTGACCGAATCCGAGACCAAGCTGACCAAGACCGGCTTCTCCGTAGGAACCGCCGCCTATCTCGCCCCGGAACAGATCGAGGGGGAGATCGCTGGCCCGCAAGCCGACGTCTTCGCCTTCGGTCTCGTGGCCTACGAGTTCCTGACCGGCCAGAGGGCCTTCAAGGGACCCACGGTCTCGGCGTTGATGTATCAGATCCTGAACACCGAGCCGGTGGCGATCCAACGGCTCACCCCCGAATGCCCCCGACGACTCGAGGGAGTCATCCGGGGTTGTCTGGCGAAGGATCGCACCACCCGGTATCCCGGCTTTCTCGAGGTTTGCCTCGACCTCGAGGGAGTCTTGGCCACACTTCCTGCGGAGGCTGACCTCGAACGTTCCGGGAACGTTCTGCAAACGGTGGCCTCACCCCGGGGAGACAGTGAAACCGCGCCGCGACTGCCGTTAGTCCGAGAGCCGATCGGCGAACCCGTAGCCCGTGATACGACCCGAATCCACCCCGCTTCCCACCGAGTCGAGGAGGAAAAGGTCACCTCAACCACCGTCTCGACGTCTCCCTCCTCCCGAAGAACTCTCTGGTGGACCGGAGCCCTGGTCGTCGCGCTTCTGGGGACGATCGGCCTCTGGTTGACCCGGGTGGGCGGCGAGCCGGTGGCGATCGCGGTAGCACCGGCCACCAACGCCACTTCCAGGCCGGCGACCGCGGACCTCGCTTCTGCTCCCACCTCCGTCGTGGCGGATCCAGGCGCGGTGATCGCCACCGAGGATCCGACGGTGCCCAGCCCTCTCGCGGCCGAACCACCCTCCCAGGTCGAACCAGACCTGGCCGAGCCGGTCGACGTGACCGAGCCCGAGTCTCGCCTCCAGTCCCCCGGCGACGACCTGGCCCAACTCGTGGCCGCGGCACGGCAGCGGGCGGCCGCGGCCCGACAGGACGCCGTGGCCGCCGGTGCCGATGACCAAACCCTGGCGACCGCTGACGCGGTGTTCCGCCGTGCCGCCGAAGAGGGCACTACCCAAGCTGCGGCGGAGAGCTACTGGGAGAGCAGAGCCGCGTTCGAGGCAGCGACAACCACCCCCGAGCCACCCAGCCCGTCGGGCGACTCGGCGGAGCTCCGCCCGTCGGAACCACCCGTCACGGCCGAGCCCCTTGATCTCGCCCCGAGCCCGCCCGCTACGGACAGCGCGCCCTCATCCAACGATGCGGCCCAGGACCAGGCCGAGGCTCAGCGGGAAGCCATAGCCAGTCTCTTGCATCGCTACCGCGATGCCTACGAGGCCCGTTCAGTGGAGCAGCTCGCGGCGCTCTGGCCTTCGATCGAACCCCGGCGGCTCGCGAACATCGAGCGCGCCTTCGACCAGTACCGTAGCCTCGAGTTGAAGCTCTCGGGCTGTGAAACCCGGGTCGACGGGTCCAGCGCCACCGCCACCTGCCTGGTCCATCAGACCGCCGAACTCGCCGGAGGACAGTCAGTGGAGAACGCCACCGAGACCGTCTTCCGCCTCGTCTTGGTGGCAGGGGACTGGGTTATCGACGACCTCTGAGGTCCTAGAGCCGACCGGCCCCCATCAGAACGAGTAGTCGAGACCCACGAGAGGCACGATCCCACGGTCTCGGAGGCCGTCATCGGAGAGCGAGTAGAGCAGGTTGGTCGAGACCAGTAGCTGCTTGGCGACGTTGACCTTGAACCCGAGAGACAGGTCGATGAGATTCAAGTCTTGCGTCTCCGTCTCGAGAATCGGCCGCTGGGTGGTGATGATCTCGGGACTGTCATGTCGTCGATAGAGGAAGTCGACCTGCCGCTGATTGATCTGACGGGCATCGAGCAGCGTCCGCCAGAGTAGATCCCCCGCAAGGGTCACTCGAGGATGGAGTGCAGCATCGAACCCCACGGCGAAGTTGATCTCGTCGGACAGGTCACCCACCAGTTGGCTCCCTCCCGTCGAGGTGGTGAAGCCCAGATTCACGTGGGGTGAGAACCGGTCGAAGTGGGTAGAGCCGATCAGCAGGGCCCTGATCTGCGTGGCCCCGGTGCCGAGAAGCTCGTCCTCCTCGCCAGTCGGGAGTCTGAGGTCGAGTTGTAGAGCCATCGACCCCCCCACTTGATCGAGGAAGCGGTACTTCGACCGCACCAGCAAGTCGCCGACTCCACTGGAAGAACCCGCCGCGGTATAGCTCTCTTCGTCCGTTCCGTTGGCGAAGATGTGGAACGGCGGATCGGAAAACCCCTCGGTCGCCTGTCGCAGAATCGACGTCTGGAGTTCGGCTCTGAGGTTCACTTCGACCAGCGGAACCGCGAGCGAGAGATCCCAGTTCTCGGTCACGCCGTAGCTGGCAAAGAACACCGTGGCCTGAGACTCGAGTTCGAAGAGGGCGTTGGCAAAGACCAGATCCCCTTCGAAAAAGGTCTCCACCGAGGTACCGTCCTGATTGGTGTCCAGGTGGGTCAGGGTGAACTCGAGGTCCCCGTTGCGCAGGTCGAAACCATCGACGACATCGTAGGCAAACCGCGACACGTTGACCCCGAACGTGACCTTCCCCTTGCCCTGGGTCTCCGCTCGCTCCGAGTACAGCGGACCGAAGGACTCCGTCGATCGGGTGAAGAGGTTCAGGTCGGGGTCGAACTCGAAGGTAAAACCACCCGAGGCGGACGTCACGGGAAAGGTGCCCAGTTGGCTGACGATGCTGGCGTTCAGCTGGATACCGGCCTCCAGCAGTGCCTCGCTGGAGTCCACGAAGTGCGCCTCGTGACCGGTCTCGGCCAACACCACGGTGCGGTCGAAGAGGTCGGGAATCAGCTCGGCGAGCGGACCGATCTGGGCCAGGCCCGCGGTCGCCGTGACCATCAGCATCGGGAGGCAGAGAGTCAGCGTGTTGACGATCCGGCGCATCGTTGGTCCTTCGTCGAGATCCCTAGGAGACCGAAGCCAGTTGCTGATCGGGCTGAACTTCGTCCAGCGACACCGAAACCGTCTTCGACACGCCGCGCTCCTGCATCGTTACCCCGTAGAGGGTAGAAGCAGCTTGCATGGTGAGCTTGTTGTGGGTGATGACGATGAACTGGGTCTCGGCCGACATACGTCGGATGATGTCGACGAACCGAGCGGTGTTGGGATCGTCCAGTGGCGCGTCGACCTCGTCGAAGATGCAGAAGGGGGAGGCCTTGGTGTGGAAGAGGGCCATCAGTAGCGCAATGGCCGTGAGGGCCTTCTCACCGCCCGACAGCAGCAGGAGGTTCTGCAGGCGCTTGCCAGGGGGCCTGGCGACGATCTCGATCCCCGACTCGAGGACGTCGTCCTCGTCCAACAGACGCATCTCCGCTTCGCCGCCGCTGAAGAGCGACTCGAAGACCTCGCCGAACTTGGTGTTGACCTCGGCGAAGGTGGCCCGGAACCGCTCGCTCGAAGTCTGGTTGATCTCCTGAATGGTGCGCTTGAGGCTGGCCACGGACTCGGCGACGTCGGCTCGCTGTTCGAGCAGGTAGCCGTGCCGCTCCTCGTGCTCGTCGTACTCCTGACCGGCCAATTCGTTGACGGGACCGAGACGCTCCAGGGCGGCTCGGGTCTCCACCAGGCGTTCCTCGAGCTGGCCCAACTCGACTTCGGGAGGTGGTACCGCCGTGGGTAGTTCTCTCCCTAATTGCTCCCGATAGGTCTCTCGGAGGTGCTGCTCCTCGCCCTGCAGGGACGTCAACTCGATCCGCAGCGCCTCGACCTGATCGCGGGCCTGTTCCCTGGTTCGGCGTCCCTCTTCCACCTGCTGTTCGAGCACCCGAGCGCCGGCCCGGGCCTCGTCCAGCGTCTGCTGGGCGGCCAGGATTGCCTCCTGAGACCCATCGCGACCAGAGAGGGCGGAGGACAGTTCGTCTTCCGCCTGCGCCAGGGTGTGCTCGAGATCGACGCGTCGTTGCGCCAGGGCCGCCGCTTCGACGGACCACTGTTCCTGGAATTCGCTGGCCCCGGCGACTTCCCGTTCGAGTCGAAGCCGCTCGTGCTGCAGGGCCCGAAGTCGTTCGTCGAGGAGATCGAGTCGGCCCTGCCGCGCCGCACCCTCGGCCCGCAACTGCTCGCGCTCCTGCCGCGCCTCTTCGAGGAGCTTCTGGGCCAACTCGAACTGGGTCTCGAGGCCCTGATGCGTCGCCTCTAGACTGCGCACCGTGGACTCGGCCACGCCGCGGGCCTCGACCCGTCGCTTCTGCTCGCGCTCCAGGGCTGCCACTTCCTTCTGGAAGCCGGCACCTTCCTTCTCGAGGCGTCGACCTCGGGCCGCGGTGTCCTCCTGGCGCGCCTGGGCTACCGCCAGTTCCCGCTGCTTGGCGGCCAACGTCGCGTCCTGGCGGTGGATCTCTTCGGCCCGGCGCGTCCGTGCGGTCACGGCGGTTTCGAGCTGACCCTCCAGATCGGCGACCGCCTTCTCGAGTCCCGGCAGCTTAGTCTCCAAGTCGTTGATCTCCTGCCGTCGTTCCAACAGGCCTGGCACCTCCCGCTCACCTTCGAGGTGGAGAAGACCTCCCTGGGCCCAGAGTCCCTGGCGACTGGCGAACGCGACATCCGGATGGGTTCGGGCCAGGCGCTCGGCGTGCTCCGCCGACTCGACGAGGTAGGCCGAGGGAAGGGCGCGGGCCAGTTCCTCTGGGAGCCCGAGAAGATCGGAGATCCTCCCCACCACGGCCGGGTCGTCGAGTTCGGACCGCTCGATCGGCTCGGCCAATCCGGCGAGGAGGACGGCCGGTGTCCGCGACTCCCGTAGGGCGTCCGCCACTTCGAGGGGATCGGTTCCCGTCGGCACCAGAACCGCCTCGCTGAGCTGCGCCAGGTAGAAGTCGATCGCCGGACCCCAGCCGTCCGGCGCCGAGGTCACGTCCCCGAGGAACCGGGTCTCGTCGTAGCCCAGCGCCTCGAGTCGCTGGACCAATCCCTCGCGACCTCGCCGATGGGCCGCCTCGAGCTGCTCCAAGAGCTCGATCCTGCGGCGGCTCTGATCGTGCCCGTCGCGCGCGGCCTGGAGTTCCTGCGCCACTCTGGTCTCGACGTCGAGTTCTCCCTGAAGCTGTGCTTCCAGCCGCTCCCGCCCCTCACGCAGCGCCTCGACTTCGGCTTCCAGACCACCGACGGCTAGCCGCGCTGACTCCAGCGCGGCCTGAGCCTCGGCGAGTTCTTCGGCATGGGCCTCCTGTTCGTCGGCCAGGTGCTGCGCGCGCAGGCTCGCCTTTTCGAGCTCCACGACCTGTCGATGGTGGTCGCTGCGCGCCGCGTTGAGGCGCCCGACCGACTGCAGGAGATCCTCGCGCAGGGTGGCGAGCTGACGTTCCGTTTCCCCCAGCCCATGGGAGCGTTCCGAGATCGCGTCCCGGTCGCCCAGCACCGCTTGCTGGGCTTCGAGCCGTTCGGCCTCGAGTTCCGTTCGCTGCTCGTCGAGTCGTTCGATCGCGGCCCGGTTCTCGCCAGCTCGTCGTTGGCGCTCGGCGGCGCCAGCGTCCCCGGCCGCGATCCGTTCGCCGATCTGATCGAGGGTGTCGCGAGTTCCCTGTCGCAGGGCCTGCCGACCCTCGATCCGAGCTGCCAGTTCCGCGTCCCGCTGGTGCAGCTCGGCGACGCGACTCGCGAGACGGTCCAGTTCCTCGCGCCGCTCAGCGAGTTGAGCCTCGAGCCGGTGCATCTCCGCCACCAGAGCAGCATCGGAATCGGTGCGTTCGGCCAGGGACTCGCGGCAGGTGCTCTGCCGCTCGGACAGTGCATGCCAACGCGCCTGCAACACCTGATCGAGCAGTTGGCTGTACTCCTGCTTGCGACTCTCGTAGCGCCGGGCGGCGGATGCTTGCCGCTTCAGCGAACGCAGGGCCCGTTCGACTTCACCGATGATGTCCTCGAGCCGCAGGAGGTTGGCGGTGGCTTCCTCCAGCTTCAGTTCGGCGATGCGGCGCCGCTGCTTGTAGCGCGTCACGCCGGCCGCCTCCTCGAGAAGCCGCCGCCGCTCCTGGGGCTTCCCCGAGAGAATCAACCCAATCTTGCCCTGCTCGATGATGGAGTAGGCCCGAATGCCGAGTCCGGTTCCCATCAGTAGATCCCGAATCTCCTTGAGCCGCACCCGCCGACCGTTGAGACGATACTGGCCTTCGCCCCCCCGGTAAACCCGCCGATTGATCACGATCGCACCGTCGACGGCCCCAGGCACCGAGGGGTCCGCTTCGAGGGTCAGGCTCACTTCGGCCATGCCCAGGGGCTTGCGCTTCTCCGAACCATTGAAGATCACATCCTCCATGGTGCCGCTGCGCAGGCTCTTGGCGCTCTGTTCCCCCAGCACCCAACTGATGGCATCCGACAGATTGGACTTGCCACAGCCGTTGGGACCGACGATCCCGGTGACCCCTGGAGCGAAGTCCAGGACCACGGGATCGACGAACGATTTGAAGCCGGAGATCTCCAGCCGCTTGAGCTTCATCATGGGCTCGGCAAGCCTACCAGCTCACGCGGCCGAACCACAATACCTCGTAGCCGTCGAAGGCCGGACTACTACATGTAGCGATCGCGCCCGGCCCGAGCGGCGGCGCTAGGAACGCTTGCTCGAGCGCGCTGCGGCCGGCCGTCCCAACAGTTCGCCGAGGAAGAAGTAGCCCCAGAGCAGGAGGGGAAGACCCAGCTTGACGGGCAGGTCGAGCAGGTGTTTTCCCATCCCCCAGAAGTTCTGGCCAAAGGCTCCGTAGTGGCTGGCGCTCCAAGTGCCGAGTTGGGTGGCGTAGACGAACTTGATCCAGAAGAAGAGATCGACCACGTGGAAGATGACGAACAGCAGCGCCGCGTAGCCCAGGTTCTCCCATCGGCGACGTGCCGAAACCCCGGGAACGGCCAGGAAGAGCGCGACCAACATCACCAGGTTGAAGTGCACGTCGGTCACCCGCACCGAGTAGAGGCGCTGGCCCGAGAGCTCCCCGGTCTCGTGGGTGACGATCAGGTAGTGAGCATCGTTACCGTCGAGGCGAGTCACCGACGGTGACTCGGTGAGGCGGACCAAATTCTGGGCGGCTTCGATCAGAAAGACGTTGTAGACCGGGGTGACGACCAACCAGCCCAGGTAGGCCAGCGGCAACCAGAGCAGCAGACGACGGGCGAAGCGGGGGGTCCAGTCCGATCGAGACATCGCCGAGATCGTAGCAGTCGACGACTGCCTCAGGCGTCCGAGGTCTGCGCCGGCACGGCGAAGCGATTGGCCCAGTACATCCAGAGGAGGACCGCCGAGAGAATGACGATGGTCTGCCAGATCACGGTATGAGAACTGTCGAAGAGCTTGGGAAGGTAGGCGCCGGTCAGAAACAGGGCCACCACCCGGATCAGATTCACCAGCTGGATGACGACGATGCCCAGGCCCAGGCCGATGCCCCGCGCTCGCCAGGTGGCGGGGAAGGCCACGATGGCCGCGAGCAGGATGACCATCGCTTCGACGCCGTTGCAGCCGTTTTTGATGTTGACCGCAAACCGAGCGTTGCGAATCATTGTGTCCTGCCGTTCGACGTCCTGGCCAAGGAGGTTGAGCGAGATGCCGCTGGCCTTGGCGATCAAGCCGGTAAACGGCTCGATGACGTGGTCGTTGACCGGCTTGAGCGAAAGCGTCGTGAAGGACACCCCCAGGACCACGGCAAAGACGACCAGGAACTGGATCTCTCGGCGATAGGCGGCCCAGCCGCTGGGCTGGGTTTTCGTCGACTTCTTCGAAGGAGCATCAGTCATAGGGGCTGGATTGTAGAGGACCGCCATGGGGCTGTCCACAGACTCCACGGCACCGCACCGTGGCCTTCCGGAAGGACCGGGTGCGCCTTGACCTCGGGACCAGCCGAGGCGTACCATCGCCGGCGGTCCGGCCAGCACAGAGCGAGAGTACGGGGCCGAAACGAGGAGGTGGCGTGACGGCAGACAGTGGGACTCTGGAACGGGTACTCGACGGCGAGCAGATGCACCGCATCGTGCGGCGCATGGCGGGGGAGTTGATCGAACAGAATCAGGGGGCCACCGATCTCGTCCTCATCGGCATCCGGACCCGGGGGGTTCCGCTCGCGATGGCCTTGGGAGAGGAGATCCGCCGCATGGAGGGGGGCAGCGAGGTGCCGCAGGGCGTCCTCGATATCACGCTCTACCGAGACGATCTCTCGACCATCGCCCCGCAACCCGTAGTCAAGGAAACCCACCTCCCCGGATCGATCGAAGGTCGCACCGTCGTGCTGTGCGACGACGTCCTGTTTACCGGTCGCACGATTCGCGCTGCGCTCGACGCCTTGATCGACTACGGCCGGGCCCGAGCCGTCCGCCTCGCGGTTCTCGTCGACCGCGGTCATCGGGAGCTCCCGATCCAGGCCGACGTAGTAGGACATTCGCTGGCCACCACGGCGTCCGACCTGGTCGAAGTAGCGTTCTCGGACACCGACGGCCGCGACGAGGTCGTCCTGCATCGGAATGCGAGATAGAAGATGAACGAGACCAACTGGCACCGTAAGGACCTGCTCGGCATCGCCGAGCTCTCCGCGGCCGAAATCGAGCTGATCCTAGACACCGCCGAGAGTTTCCGCGAGGTCGCCGAACGCCCCATCAAGAAGGTCCCGACTCTGCGGGGCAAGACGGTGATCAACCTCTTCTTCGAAGCGTCGACCCGCACTCGCTCGAGCTTCGAGATCGCCGAGAAGCGACTCTCCGCCGATGGCTTGAACTTCTCCTCCTCCTCTTCGGCTCTCGTGAAGGGCGAGAGCTTGGTCGACACGGCGCGCAACCTGCAGGCGATGTCCCCCGATCTGATCGTGATCCGTCATGGACACCCTGGTGTACCCCATCGACTGGCTCGTCTGTTAGAAGCTGGAGTGATCAACGCTGGCGACGGTGCCCACGAACACCCCACGCAAGCGCTCCTCGATGCCTTCACCATTCGGCAACACAAGGGCCAGATCGGCGGACTGCGGGTGGCGATCATCGGCGACATCGAGCACAGCCGGGTGGTGCGATCCAACATCCACCTGCTCCAGAAGTTGGGTGCCAGCGTCGTCGTCGCCGGTCCGCGCACCATGATGCCGGTAGGTATCGAAGGTCTCGGCGTCGACGTGGCGTACTCGCTCGACGAGGCGCTCGACGGGGCCGACGTGGTGATGATGCTGCGGATCCAACTCGAGCGACAGGGGCGTCCCCTGATTCCGTCGATCAAGGAGTACTTCTCGCTCTTCGGTCTGACCCGCGATCGGCTCGGCCTGGCCAACGAGGATGCGATCGTCATGCATCCGGGACCGATGAACCGGGGAGTCGAGATCGCCAGCGATGTCGCCGATGGACCCGAGTCGGTGATTTTGGCGCAGGTGGCCAACGGGGTCGCGGTCCGCATGGCGATTCTCTATCTACTCTCTGGGGTGCGAGGAGCCGCGTGATGAGTCTGGTGATTCAAGGAGGCCGGGTCGTCGACCCGAGCCAGAAAGTCGATGGGTTCCTCGATCTGAGGGTCGAGGAGGGTACGGTGGTCGAGGTCGGAGAGGGCCTGTCGGTACCGGATGGTGCCGAGGTCTACGACGCCGGTGGCAAGGTCGTCGCGCCCGGCTTGATCGACATCCACGTGCATCTCCGAGAACCGGGCCATGAGTACAAGGAGACGGTCGCCAGCGGTACGCGAGCGGCCGCCAAGGGCGGATTCACCGCGGTCGCCTGCATGGCGAACACCTCGCCCGTCAACGATTGCCGGTCGGTGACCGAGCACATCCTGAGCGAAGCCGAGCGTCACGGCCGGGCTCGCGTCTATCCGATCGGCGCCGTGAGCCTGGGGATGGAGGGCAAGTCCCTCTCCAACATCGGCGACATGGTCGCGGCCGGGGCCGTCGCCATCTCCGACGATGGACTCCCAGTCAGCAACGCGGAGCTGATGCGGCGGGCACTCCTCTATACCCAGCACTACGACATTCCGGTGATTCAGCACGCCGAGGACCTCGATCTGAGTGGGGGCGGCGTGATGCACGAGGGAGAGTGGTCGACACGCCTGGGATTGCCCGGAATCCCGGGTTCGGCCGAGGACGTCATGGTCGCGCGGGACCTGCTCCTAGCCGCCGACACCCAGGGACGCTACCACGTGGCTCATCTGTCCACGGGACGCAGTCTCGATCTGGTGCGCGAGGCCAAGGCGCGCGGTCTGGGGGTGACCTGCGAGGTCACTCCGCACCATCTCCTGTTGACGGATGAGGAGGTGGCCAAGAGCGGCTTCTCGACCGACTGCAAGATGAAACCGCCACTGCGCTCGGAGACCGACCGTCAGCGGCTGCTCGAGGGGCTCGTGGACGGTACGATCGACGCCATCGCCAGCGACCACGCCCCGCACCATCCCGACGAGAAGGACGAGAGCTTCAGCTGCGCTCCCTTTGGCATCGTCGGCCTCGAAACGACCTTGAGTCTCTGTCTCGATCGTCTAGTGCGACCGGGAATCCTCACGCTTAGCAGGCTGATCGACCTGCTCTCGTGGGGGCCCGCCCGAGCCCTGGGTCTGCCGGGAGGAACGCTTGCGGTGGGATCACTGGCCGACATCACCCTCATCGATCTCGATGCGACCTTGACGATCGACCGCGACACCTTCGTGAGTCGCTCGCGCAATACGCCCTTCGCCGGCTGGGAGCTTCAGGGCCGCGCCGTCGCGACCTTCCTAGCCGGAGAACTGGTCAGCTGAAGCCACCCTACGGGGGCCGCCGACCGATGCCGAGCGGGCAGTCGGTGGTCGGGGCAATGGTAGAATCGCCGCGTCATGAACCTCCAACCGATGCTCGAGACGGCGGTACTCGCGGCCCGGGCCGGGGCGCAGGAACTCGATTCCTACTTCCGTGAGGGACACGTCGAGTCGACGCTCAAGGGCGAGGATGACTTCGTCAGCAACGCCGATCATGCCAGTGAGCGAGCCATCCTACGGAGGATTCGACGGGCCCACCCCGACCACGCCATCCTGGCCGAAGAATCGGGCAGCCTCGGGACAGGCTCGAGCCCATTCAGTTGGGTCATCGACCCTCTCGATGGCACCCGCAACTTCATCCGCGGCCTGCCGATCTTCGCGGTCTCCATCGCCTGTCTTCACCAGGGCCGTCCGGTGGTCGGAGTCGTACTGGACCCTCAGCGTGACGAGCTCTACCAAGCCACCGCCGGCGGCGGAGCCTACCGCGACGGCCAGCGATTGGCGGTCAGCGACGCCACCCAGGTGGAAGGGTCGTTTCTGGCCACCGGGTACCCCTTCCGCCACGGCGCCGCGCTCGAGCTCTACCTGGCGCTGTTTCGGCGCGTGCTCCAGCGAGCGCGGGGCGTCCGTCGGTGCGGGGCCGCCGCCCTGGATCTCGCCCACACCGCCGCCGGGGTTTTCGACGGCTTCTTCGAGTTCTGTCTGTCGGCCTGGGACCTGGCGGCCGGCGTGTTGTTGATCGAGGAAGCCGGTGGGGTCGTGAGCGATCTGGACGGCGGGCAGGAGTATCTGAGCCGTGGCAACGTCGTAGCCGGGGCACCGGAACTCTGGCGCGACCTGCAGGCCCTGGTGGCCACCGAGGTCGACGAAGCCGCCATCCGGCACGTGCTGACCAAGGGCCCGGCGGCCGCGTCGGACGAGACGGTCGCACTTACAGGGAGCGTCACTTGAAGGCGGGCCAGGAGCGCAAGCCTCCTCTCCTCGAGATCCAGATCCACGCTCCCGACATTCGTCGGGGCGTCCGCTACCTCTTCCTCTACCCATGGCAAGCCGTGGGCCTCGGAATCGGCCTGGCGGCGCTCCTGGGAGCGGTGGGTTGGGGACTGGTGACTTCACCGCAGGCTTTCCGTGACCTGGCCAGCGTCGAGCGCCACGAGGCCTTGGAACGAGTCCGCGACCAACAGGGAGTCCGTCTCGAGGCTCTGACGAACCGCTTCGGCATTCTGGCCCAGCAAGCCGAAACCCTGGGCCTGCGGATGGAGAAGATCTACCTCGCCTACGGTTTGAGCCAGTCCAGTTCGATCGGCCAGGGTGGCTTCCCCTTCACGAGCGTGGAGGTCGCCGAGGGACCGAGTCGAAGCGCCATCGCGCGGGCCAACCAGATCCGTAGCCGAGTCTCTGAGCAGGTACAGGTGCTCGAGACGTTCCTCGACGAGATCGCCGCCTTCGAAGCGGTCCACGCCCAACAGGCTCATTTCACGCCCTCCCTCTCGCCGCTGCGGGGTGACGACTTCGTGTTGACGAGTCCCTACGGGAATCGCCGCAACCCGTTCACCAAGAGTTCCGACTTCCACGCGGGAATCGACCTCGCGGCGCCCGTCGGGTCTCCGATCTACGCACCTGCCGACGGGGTGGTGGTCTTCGCCGGCCGCTACGACCTTCGGCGGAGCGTCGGTTGGTGGCGCTATGGCAACCTGGTCGTCCTGCGGCACGACGAGCGCTTCATCACCCTCTACGGCCACTGCGACGAAGTCAAGGTACGGCGGGGCGACCAGGTGGAGCAGGGTGCCGTCATCGCCACGGTCGGAAACACCGGTTGGAGCACCAACCCCCACCTTCACTATGAAATCCGGCGCCGCCTCGAAACGACCGAAGACAGCGACTATCGGCCGGTCGACCCCCGAATCTACATCCTCGACCACCGATGGCGGGACGAGGAGCAACTCCTGATCCGGGCGCGCAGCGCACCCGACACTTCCGAGTTCGAACCGCTTCCACGCCGCCTGTCGCGCTGAGGGTAGGATACTGCTAGGGTACACAGAAGAGATGCACCGCGCGGCGTCGGAGAGGTGACGAGGGACGATGGCGAGATCCAACATGGGGAGTGGGGCCCCGACGATGATCATCCCCAACGGCACCCAGATCCGGGTCGA
The DNA here is from genome assembly GCA_030429235.1 of Thermoanaerobaculia bacterium. Lineage (GTDB taxonomy): Bacteria > Acidobacteriota > Thermoanaerobaculia > Multivoradales > JAIOJS01 > JAIOJS01. The sequence continues at coordinate 124,885 of JAUIDB010000004.1, forward strand.
TCCCCACGGCCAACTGTCGATCCGAACGCCCGGCAACCTGGTGATCCAGAACTCCGGCTCCTACGCCAACCTCGAGTCGGTGTCCGGCTCGATCCGGATCGAACCCAACGTCCAGGTCGAGGCTGTGAACGTACGGTGTGCGGACACCTGCTACGTGCAGGGTAGTCTCACGGCCTGGCAGGTGGTAGCCAAGTCGCTACATCTCGACGGCGAAGCGGAAGCCCACATCCTGATGCAACAGACCGACAGCATGGAGGTGGGGCGTCAGGCGCGCCTGGTCGGCAACTTCCATTCCGAGAAGGAACTTTTTCTCCTCTTTTCCCGCTTCGCGCGCCAGGTTCGCTCCCTGCCGTTCGCGTTCGGCGAGGAGGAACGGCGCCGGGCAGTCCTCGAACCCACGGTGGGTGAGTCGGCTTCGTCACCCGAGATCATCGAAGACGAAGACGATTCGGTGCTCGAGCAGGAGACCATCGTCGAAGGGACCTCGTCGGTCGAGGAACTACCTGAGGACCTCTTCTTCGCCTACGTCCTGCTCGAGCGAGAGTCCGAGCGCTCGACGCACGGCCCGACGGTGCGTCGCCTCCTGGCTGAGTTGATCAATCTACTGCGAGACCGGGACCTCGAGACTCTCCGACATACGCACCGCACTCTGTTCGGTCGGTTCAAAGACCCCTCCGAAGATCTGGAAAAGGCGCAGCGTCTGGTGCAGGCCTACTTCGAGTCCGAGCGGGAGGCGGTCTCGCCGTGACCGAAGGCGACTTCCCAGGACCCGAACGACGAGCCCACGCTCGGTTTCCACTGCGGGGCCGGGTCCAGGTGGAGTTCGAGCAGCGCCGGTACTTTCTGACCGAAAACGTGGTCGCGGCTTCGGCCGGCGGTTTCTACGTGCAGTCGGAGCAGCCGGCCAGCGCGGGAGAGCGCATCACCTTCGATCTCAGAATGACCAGTGAAGGTCCCGTCTTCAGCGGTACGGGGGAGGTGTCGTGGGTTCGCGCCGAACCCGAAGACGGGTTCGTCCCCGGCTTCGGTGTCAGTTTCATCCGACTGGAGCCCCAGGGCGCCCAACTGCTGTTGGATCTGTCCGACGCCTTCGACCAGGGCGGAGAGGAGGCTTTGCTGCATCGCCTGGACGAGGCGGTCGCGGTCTGGAAGGCCGGACAGTTGGACGACACGGCCACCTCGGGTCCGATGGAAGACACCGAGACCCTGCTCAAGGACACCACCGAGATGCAGCCCCTGCCGATGGACGACGCGGACACCGATCCGCTCATCCTCGCGCCCAATGGTGAGGAGGTACCGGTCTCGGACACTGCGGAAGAAGCGATCGACGAGCCAGAGCCCGCGGCCGAGGGGGACGAGGAGGCGGGAGACACCCTGGAGATCGGAGCCGAGGAGCGAGACGCCGACGAGACGGCACCGGCCGCCACCTCCGGCCGGGACCTGTTGGGCGATGGGGACGTGCTCTCGAAGACGCTCGATCTGGGCGACGCGCGCTCGGTCCACGCGCTGCGCAACCCCGGCAAGGACCGACGCCCGGTCCCCATCTGGCCCGTGCTCCTGACCGCCGGCCTCCTGGTCGGAGGGATCCTCTGGATCACATCGCCGTCGGAGTTGCCCGCACCAGCGGCGGCGGTGGCGTCAGAACCCTCAGCCAGTGAGGGCCCAGAGGCAGCCGCCCCGCAGGCGGCGTCGGAAGTGGTGGGTTCGCCAGACCAGGAGTCGGCCCCGTTTCAGGGCATCCGAGACATCCGCTGGCGGCGCGACGGCACGGGTCTCCGCATCATCGTAGAGTTCGACGGCGTGCTTCCCGAGAACGGGTACGCCGTGCATCGCCCCGGGGCGGATCCCCCCCGTGAAGTCGTCCAGATTTTCGGAGTGGTCGCCCCCTATCCAGTCGGGGAGCTGGTGGTCGATGCCCCAGAACTCGACCGCATTCGCATCGGTCACCACGAGAACAACGGCGACGCCGAAGACCGTATCGTGCTCGATCTCCCGGAACGCGGAGTCCAGCTCCTCTCGGTCGAAGGCTACTCCGGTGAGCTCCACCTGTTCCTGGAGAGGGCTCGGAACGCCGGGCGCGCCCCCGGGCCCAACTGACGAGGCCCAACTGACGAGGCCCAACTGACGGGGCCTAACTGACGGGGCCCAACGCAGTCGAGCCGGCTCAAGCGGCGAGCAGGTCGTAGAGCCTCTCGTACTCCTTGCCCTGACGTTGCCACGAAAAGTCGCGCTGCATCCCCCGGATCTGTAGACGCTTCCAGGCCTCTGGATCCTGATGGTAGGTGCGGAGCGCGAAGTCCAGGGCCCAGCCCATGCCCACGGGGGTGAAGTGGTCGAAGACGAACCCGGTACCGGTGTCGGCCTCGGGGTCGTAGAGTTCCACCGTGTCGGCGAGTCCCCCGGTGCGTCGAACGATCGGCACGGTGCCGTAGCGAAGGCTGTACATCTGGTTCAAACCACAGGGCTCGTACCGCGAGGGCATCAGGAAGATGTCGGCGGCGGCCTCGATCTGATGCGCCAGTTCGTTCGAGTAGCCGTGGTGGAAGGCGGCCCTGCCGGGAAAGGTCTTGGCGATCCAGGAAAGAAAGTCGGCGTAGCGGTCCTCTCCCGTGCCGAGTGCTACCAGCTGGGCTCGGCCGCGAGCCAGGACGGGGGCGAGGGTGTCGAAGAGCAGGTCGAAGCCCTTTTGAGCGGTCAGCCGCGAGACGATCGCCAGCAACGGTAGTTTCGGCTCCACCTGGAGGCCCATCCGCTCTTGCAGGGCTTGCTTGTTCTTCGCCTTGCCGGCGAGGTCTTCGGCCGAGAAGGAGTGGGGGATCAGAGGGTCCTTCTCTGGCGACCACTCCTGGTAGTCGACTCCGTTGACGATCCCCAACAACGAGTCGCGACGGCGGCGCAGGAGCCCTTCCAGCCCCATCCCCTGTTCCGCGGTCTGGATCTCGCTGGCGTAGGTCCGACTCACCGTCGTCACCACACTGGCGTAGAGCAGGCCGGTCTTGAGGAAGTTGATCCGTCCGGCCTGCAGGTCCTCCTGGTAGAAGAGCTCGCGGTGGGCCTCGAGTTCCAGGTCACCGAGGGCCTGCCGCGGAAAGACGCCCTGATACCCGAGGTTATGCAGCGTCAACACCGTCCGGCTCCGTTCGAACAGCCGGTCCCAGGCGTAGACGGTGCGCAGATAGAGCGGCAACAAGGCCGTGTGCCAATCGTTGCAGTGGAAGACGTCCGGGGCCCAGCCCATCCGCTGGCAGGACTCGATCACCGCCCGACACAAGGCTCCGAAGCGCAGGTACTCGTCCCAGTCGCTGCCGTACACGCTCTCGCGACCGTAGAGGGCCGGACAGTGGACGAAGTAGACCAACAAGCCACCCTCGAGTTGTGTCGTGAAGACCGAAAAGGTGAGCTGGAAACGCCCCATCTGCAATGGGATCCCCTGCAGAAAGGGGACGGGTTGAAAGTCGCGCCCGCCGCGGTCCAGCGAGGCGTAGAGGGGCAGGAACGGCCGAACGTCATGTCCCTCACGGTGCAGGTGGGCCGAGAGGGCCGCGGCGACGTCCCCCAGCCCGCCGGTCTTGGCGAACGGAGTGAACTCCGAGGTGGCGAAGCAGATCGAGCGGGGCATGGCTCGCGCCTCTAGATGACGGTACCGGGTGCGATGACCGCGTCCTTGGGAATCACGATGATTCCACCTCGGATAGCGTAGTTCTCGCCATCCGCCTCGTCGACTCCCTCGGCGTTGATCAACTCGGCGCCATCCCCGATGCGCGCATTGAGGTCGACGATGCAGTTCTTCAACTTGCAGCCTCGCCCCACGCCTACGGCCGGGCTATTGGCGCCGCCGCCGATGTCGAACGAGGTCGCCCCCATGATGATCGAGTTGTCGATCTCACAGCCGCTCTGGACCAGCGCCCGGATGCCGATGATCGAGCGTCGGATCGAACTCGCCGAGATGATGCTGCCCTCGCACAGCACCGACTGCAGGACCTCGCAGCGGTTGATCTTGGTCCCAGGAAGAAAGCGCGGGTGGGTGTAGATCGGGCGCTCGGCGCTGTAGAGGTTGAGCGGCGGCAGCGGTTGGGTCAGATCGAGATTGGCGCGGTGGAACGAGGGGATGGTCCCAATGTCTTGCCAGTATCCGGTGTGGCCCCAGGCGTGGACGTTGAACTGCTCGATCGCCGCGGGGATGACCTCCTGGCCGAAGTCGGACTTGGTGTTGCCCCGCAGCAGACGCCCCACCATGCCCCGGCGGAACACGTAGATTCCCATGCTGGCCAGTACCGAGCCCGCCGGTGCTTCGAAGCCCAGATGCTTCAGCTGCTCCTCGCTGAGGGCCAAGCTCTCGATCAGCTCCGGGTCCTTGGGTTTTTCGATGAACTCGACGATGCGGCCGGTATCGTCGACCCGCATGACGCCGAAACCCTGGCACTCCTGCTGCGAGACCGGCTTGACGGCGACCGTGAGATCCGCCTCGCGGGCGCGATGGTGCAGGATGAACCGCTCCAGGTCCATGAGGTAGAGCTGGTCCCCCGACAGAATCAGGAGATCATCGGGCTGCGTATCGTCGAGCCGATCCAGGTTCCTCCGCACCGCATCGGCCGTTCCCTGATACCAATCGCGGTGGCTGACGGTCTGTTCCGCCGCCAGGATGTTGACGAAACCGGGGCTGAAGACATCGAAACGGTAGGTCTGGGCGATATGGCGGTGCAGGCTGGCGCTGTTGAACTGAGTGATCACATAGATCTGGTCGATTCCGGCGTGCAGGCTATTGCTGATCGGAATGTCGATGAGACGGAACCGGCCTCCCACCGGCACCGCCGGTTTGGCACGGTACTCCGTCAAGGGCCAGAGTCGGCTGCCCTGGCCGCCCCCGAGGACTGCTGTGACGACTCCCTTCATGCGCTGTGTACCCCTCCTCGTTCCGCACCGATGATTCGATCTGTGGTCTGGGCCTGATCTTACCCGGTCGGAGCCGGCGCCTCCGAGACCGGACCTGGGATCAGGAGCCGACCGTGCGACCGGGCGCAGCGTCGGAGCGCGGACTACCATAAACTCAACGCATCGAACGCCGGATGAACCCGCCGGATCCTCGCGATCGGGTTGTCCCCCAACGGAGTCTCACTGCATGCCCAACGTCGTCTTCGCCGCTCCCTTCCTCTTCGGCAACACCCTGCGATTTCTACGCGGGATGGTGCAACTCGACGGAGTCCGGCTCGCCCTCCTGACGGGTGATCCCATCGAGAAACTGCCGGCGGACCTTCGACCCGGCATCCACCACTACCACCGCATCGCCAACCCGACCGACGCCCAGGCGATTCTCGATGGGTGCCGCGTCCTGAGTGGTGAGATGGGCTCGATCGACCGACTGATCGGAATCCTCGAGCAGATCCAGGGACAGTTGGGCGAAGTGCGCGACGCTCTGAAGCTGCCGGGCATGGGTGCCGAAGCGGCGAACAACTTCCGCGACAAGGCGCGCATGAAGGACATCCTCCGACGGGCTCAGATCCCGTGTGCACGCCATGCTCTGGCGCAGGACGAAGCCGCTGTCTGGAAGGCGGCCGAGACCATCGGCTTTCCCATGGTGGTCAAACCACCGGCCGGAGCCGGAGCCAAGGGCACCTACCGGCTCGAGAATGCGCAGCAGGTGCGCGAGGCCCTCGCCATGGGTCCTCCGTCGGCGGGAAGGGCCTGGATGATGGAGGAGTTCGTGGTCGGAGACGAACAGTCCTTCGACACCATCTGCATCCAGGGCAAGCCGGTATGGCACTCGTTGACCCACTACCTGCCGACGCCCCTGGAGGCGATGGAGAACCCCTGGATCCAATGGTGCGTGGTCCTGCCTCGCGAGGTAGAGCACCCACGATACGACGACATTCGTGACGCGGCGTTTCGTTCTCTCGACGCCCTTGGGATGGGTACCGGCTTTGCCCACATGGAGTGGTTTCGGCGCAAGGATGGTTCGGTCGCGGTGTCGGAAGTCGCCGCCCGGCCACCCGGCGCTCAGATCGGTCCCCTGATCCAGTTTGCCCACGGCTTCGACTTCTACCGCGAATGGTGTCGCTTGATGGTCTACGAGCGCTGGGAGACTCCGCCCCGACAGTACGCCACCGGAGCCGCCTTCCTGCGAGGTCAGCGCCCGGGACGAGTCAAGGCGGTCCATGGGCTGGACATCGTGCGCCAGGAACTGGGTCCCCTCATCGCCGAGGCCAACCTACCGCAGCGGGGGCAGCCCAAGTCGAGCAGCTACGAGGGAGAGGGCAACATCGTGTTGCGTCACCCACAAACCGAGGTCGTGGTGCAGGCGCTGCGCCGACTGATCAGCGTCGTTCGCGTCGAGATGGAGTAGAGCCATGGATGTCCTGATGTTTTCGCCGGGGTTCCCGGCCGAGATGCCCTACTTCACCCGCGGTCTGGCCGAGGTCGGGGTTCGGGTCTGGGGTCTGGGCGACCAGCCGCTACCGGCTCTGCCCGAGGTCGCGCGCCACGCTCTGTCGGGCTACCTCCGTGTCCCGCGGCTGTGGGACTCCAAGGCCGTTCTCCACGAACTTCGGGGGTGGCAGGAAGGACCCCGAACCCTCGATCGCATCGAGTGTTTGTGGGAGCCGGGAATGATGCTGGCCGCCGAACTCCGGGAGGCGCTCGATCTGCCCGGCATGCGGCCCCACGAGACGCTGCCGTTCCGCGACAAGGGCGCCATGAAAGAGGTTCTCGACCGCGCCGGGTTGCGGACGCCGCGCTACCGGCGCGCCACCAACCCCCGGGAGGTCGAAGCGGCAGCCGAGGCGATCGGTTTCCCGTTGATCATCAAACCGATCGCTGGCGCCGGCTCCGCCGACACCTACCGCGTCGGCGACGCTGGAGAGTTGCAGACCGTCCTGCCGCGAGTCCGGCACGTCCCCGAGATGAGCGTCGAGGAGTTCATCGAGGGTGAAGAGTACACCTACGACACCATCGGAGCCGACGGCAACCTGTTCTACGAGAACGTCGCCTGGTACCGCCCCAAACCGCTCATCGCCCGATCGGTAGAGTGGATCAGCCCGCAGACCATCACGCTCCGCGACTTCGCGGCCCCGACCCTGCGACCCGGCATCGAACTCGGGCGCAGCGTTCTGCAGGCACTGGGCTTCCGCACCGGGTTCACCCACATGGAGTGGTTTCTCAAACCCGACGGCGAGGCGATCTTCGGAGAGATCGGGGCGCGTCCTCCCGGTGCCCGTTCGGTCGAACTGATGAACTATGGCTGCGACATCGACGTGTTTCGGGGTTGGGCCGAGGCGACCTGCCACGGTCGGTTCTCGCAGGAAGTCCATCGGCGCTACAACGCCGCCGTGATTTTCAAGCGGGCCCAGGGCGAAGGACGGATTCAACGGATCGAGGGGCTGGAGAGCATCCTCGGACACTTCGGTCCGCACATCACCTGTGTGAATCTCCTCCCCCCAGGCGCTCGGCGCCGCAACTGGAAACAGACGCTGATCTCGGATGGCTACATCATCTTGCGACACCCCGACCTCGGGGTGACCCTGGCCATGGCCGACCGCGTGGGATCGCACCTGCGGATCCAGGCGGGCTAGCGGCTCGTCAACCGCCCGTCAGCGAGGCCCACAGCTCACTGAGGTCTGAGGGCGTGGGGGCGGTGATCACCACCGGGTCGCCGAGCACCGGGTGGTCGAATGCCAATTCCAGGGCGTGCAGGGCGGGCCGAGGAAAGCTCTTCACCGCCGCTCTGAGCGGCGCGGGGAGCGCCTTCCAGCGCGCTTCGCCGTAGACCGGATCCCCGACGAGGGGCGTCCCCCCCTCCTTGGCGTGCACCCGGATCTGGTGGGTTCGTCCCGTTTCGATGCGGACCCGCACCCGAGCCAGCCCGGGGGCCCGAGCTACGACTTCGAAGTGACTGACCGCCGGCCGGCCGTCGGAGCGGACGGTCATTCGGGTGCGCTCCTGCGGATGCCGGCCCACCGGAGCGTCGATGGTCCAGCGATCTCGGGAGTGGGTCGTGAACAAAATCGCCTCGTAGACCTTGCGCACGCGACGTTCCGCAAAGGCGGCGCTGAGGGCCCGATAGGCGGCGGGGCTACGGGCAAGCACCATGACCCCACTCGTGTCCTTGTCGAGCCGGTGCACGATGCCGGGGCGCCCCGGCCCTCCGATGCCGGCGAGTTCCGGGGCGTAAGCGAGGGCGCGGTGGACCAGGGTTCCGGTCGGGCGCCCCGCCCCGGGATGCACCGTGAGCCCGGCCGGCTTGTCGACCACCAGCAGGTCGGGATCCTCGAACAGAATCGTCAGTTCGCCCGCCTCGGGCACGATCCGATCGTCGACGCGCGGGGGCCGGCTCCACCGGACCTCGGAGCCGGCCTCCACCGCGTGGGAAGGACGCACCACGCGCCGGTCGACGAGCACCCGGCCCTCACGGATCCAGCGCTGGACCTGGCTCCGCGGTTCGGCGAGTTCCCGGCTCAACCATCGGTCGAGGCGCTCGCCGCCAGCTTCCGCCGGTACCGAAGTGGACTCCCAGTCTCCGACCTCCGGGCGAGGCCCTGATTCGCGGTCGCCGTTCAAGCCGCTTCCGGCTCGGCCGCCTGGGCTTCCTCCTTGGCCCGCGGCCGCAGCGCATCCCAGGCCATCAGGATCAAGCCGACCGTGATGGCGCTGTCAGCGACATTGAAGGTGTGCCAGTGTTTGGTGCCGAGGTAGAAGTCGATGAAGTCGGTAACTCCGCCGTTGGCCACCCGGTCCATCAGGTTCCCGACGGCACCACCGAGTACCAGAGAGAGCGAGGTCAATAGGAGACGGTCCTCGGCCGCAGTCTGCCAGAAGTAGGCCAGGACGACCCCCAAGGCGAGCACCCCGAGTCCGCTGAGGACGAGGGTCCTCGTCGTATCGCCATGGGCGGCGAAGAGACCGAAGGCCACGCCCGTGTTCTGAACGTGCGTCAGATTGAGGAGGCCGGGAATCACCGTCTCGCTGGCGAAGTGGGGGAGGTGGGTCTCGACCAGCCACTTGGACCACTGGTCGAGCACCAGCACCAGCAGGGCCAGGAGGAGAAAGGCGCCCTTGGTGCGGGCCGGCGAGGTCGTCGTGCTCTGGCTCATCGGTCGGCGATTCTAGCAGCAGGCCGGAACTAGGATTCTGCGGCTCCTTCCAAGACCACCATCGCCGCCGCGTACCCCCGCTCGTGGCTGATGGTGAGGTGGACCGAGCGCACTCCGAGGCGAGCAGCCTGGCGCGCAGCCTCGCCGTGGAGACGAATTCCGGGACCGCCGGTGGAGCGGCGCACCACCTCGATCTGGCGGAAGGTCACGCCGCGGTCCCAACCCGTCCCCAGGGCCTTCATCACGGCCTCCTTGGCCGCAAAGAGGCCTCCCACGTGCTGTACGCGGGCCGCTCCGACGCGCTCCTGTACCTCTCCCGGGCGACAGATTCGGTCTGGGAACCGCGACGGGTGCTTCTCGAGCAAACGCTCGATCCGCGTCAGTTCCACCAGATCGAGGCCCAGTCCGACGATCATCCGAAGAGCTCCTGGGCTCGGGCCACCAGGTCCGCCACCGACCGCTCGGCCTCGAACGCGCGGATTCCCGCCATGCCCATGGCGCCATGTTGCGCCAACTGGGGCAGGCTGTCGAGGGTGAGGATTCCCCCCAGGGCCAGGACTGGAATCCCGACGCCACTCGCCTGTTGCAGTGCCTCCAGTCCCAGCGGCGGACCGAACGAGACCTTGGCGGGCGTGGCGAAGACCGGACCGAAGGTCACGTAGTCTGCTCCCTCCTCGGCCGCCTGGCGCACCTCGGCCAAAGAGTGGGTCGAACGACCGAAGAGCAGGTCTGGAAACCGCCGCTTGAGCGGAGCAAGTGGTAGCCCCTCGGCGGGAAGATGGACTCCACTCGCGCCGGTAGCCAGGGCCAGATCGGGGCGTCCATTGACGATCAACCTCGTGCTCGATCCGGTGAGGAGGGCCACCAGTCGCCGGAGGACGACTTCCAGGTCTCGGTCCGTCGTTTCCTTCTCGCGCACCTGCAGAGCCCCGACCCCAGCCAACGCCAGCCGCTGGGCCCAGTCCTCGAGTCCAGCCGAGCCTCGGCCCGCGCTGATGGCCAGGAGTGAGAAGGGGAGGGACCTGCCCCGTTCCTCCTCCGAGGTCAATCGATCGCCTCGGAGCGAGGTTCGATCGCTCGGCTGCGGACACCCTCCTGCCAGCGCTGGATCAGCAGATCGAGATCGTGGGCTCCCCAGACCAGGTGCAGCGTGCCGAAGGCGCTGACCAGACTCCGCCCCAGGGGGTGGAGAAAGGCGTGTCGTAGCCAGGTCCAGTCGACCTGGAGCCAGAGCTGATCCCAACCGCCGCGCCAAGGCCACAGAATCAGGAACGTACCGGCCTCGATGCAGTACGCCGCAAACAGTAGGGTGATGAAGGTGGTGCTGCGCATGCCGGTGCCCGGGATTGTACCCGGGCACCGGCCACGGCGCGATCTCGGCTAGTTCGGTCGCGAGCGCCGCTGGGGGCGGTCCGACTTCTCCTTGTTGCTGCTCCGACTCGAGCTCTCCTTGCTGCCCGAGCTGCGGGTCGAACTCTGCTTGCCGGACCGGCGGTCGCCGGAGGTCGCCGAGCGCTCACCGCCCGAGCGGGAGCTCGATCGGGTCGCCGCCGAGTCCGATCCACTGCGCCGTCGGTCAGGGCTGGAGGTGGTGGAGCGAGCGGGCGGCGCCTGCCGCGGGGCGGGACGCGTCGTTCGAGGTGTCGCCCTGGTGTCGGCCTGCGGCGCGGTCTGCCGCTGCGGCCGCTCGTAGGTCGAGGAAGGGCGGGCTCGATCCGTAGAGCGCCCTCCGCTGGACGGGCTGACCCGGCGGGGGGCGGTGGCTCGCACCCCAGAGTCACTCTGCGACGTGACCCGTCGACCGGAGGCCCCATCCGTCTCGCGCGTACTGCCCTCCCGGGACGCCGGCCTCGAACCTTCGACTACCCGACGTACGATCTCCCGGTCGCGCGACGGCGAGCGCGGTGAGGTCGTGGCGCGCCCACGATCTCTGGGTGGCTGCGACCGCGTCGCGGTCGGACGCTCCTCGCGCTCGTCACCCGATCGCTGGACGCGTCGGCTGGTGGTAGCGGAGCGGTCGCCGTCGGTTCGGACACCGCCACCCGTGGCCGATCGAACGCGTCGGGGGCTGTCGGTGGAGCGCGTCGCGGAGGGCGAACCCTCGCGGCTGCGATCCTCGACCCGGGCGCCACCGCCCGTCACCCGCTCTACGCTACGGCGGTCGCCACGACTCCCGACGGCGCGCGGCGTGTCGGTCCTCTCGCCGGTGCGATCGGTGGGCCGAACGCTTCGTCGTTCGCTCCGATCGGATCCGGTGGTCGACACGCGTGGCGGCTCGCCACTGCGGTCCGTCCGGCCCCGCGTGCCCGCCGCGCGCCCGCCGTCGGCCCGATCGTCCGCCACCGGCATCGCCACCCGCACGATCTCGCTGCGCGTATCGCGGCGCGCCACGAAGTCGGTGAGATCCGGCAGGTTGCGCTGAGCTCGCCGCCCGTCGCGATCGGTGTGGTGCTCCAGAACCTCGATCGCCGACCGCGGCTGGCGAACCGTTTCCGGCCGGAGGCCGCGGGTATCGGTCGTGATCAAGCCGCGCGGGATCACATCGCTGCGCGAGCGTCCCACGTACTCGTGGCCACGACGCAGGTGGCGGCGGAGGTGCCGATCGTAGACCCGGTCGGAACCGACGAAGGTCCAGTACTGGTAGTCCCGATGGTGGCCGCCAGCCCAACCGTAGACCCCGACTCGCAAGCGCAGGTTGTGGTGGGAGCGACCGTAGTGGTGCCGCCCGTAGTAGCGGGTGTAGTAGCCGGTAGGACACCAACCCACGCGGTCAGTTCCCCAGTACCAGTAGACCCAGGCCGGGCGGTAGATGCGACCGGGGTACCAGACCCAGCCGTAGCGCTGGTGTCGATCCCAGGTGCCGTAGTGGTGCGGCACCCAGCCCCAGGGCTCGTAGGAGACCCAGGTCATACCGCTCGGGGTATAGACCCAGCGACCGTCCCGGTATGGGGCCCAATCGATGCTGACCCGAGGGCGCCAGAAGGAAACGCTCGACTCGACGTGCCAGCTACCATGGCGCTGGAGCGACGCACTCGCGTAGCGGAGACTGCGATCCACCTCCGGCCCACCGTAGCCACCGGCGGCCAGGCGGTCGAGTTCGGCTCCCCAGCGCTCGAGGGAATCGCTTCCACCCGCCCAGTCGATACGAACTCGAGGACGGTCGAGGCCAGTGATCGATGCCCGCTCGCGCTGCCGCACGAGGCTACTGTCGTCGCGGGTGAGGAGTTCGGCCGAACCCTCGCGCACCGTGACGGTGGATACGTACCCTCGGCTCTCCAGCCGATAGGTACCGGGCTCGACGAGATAGATGGTGCTGTTGGGAGTGTCGACCCGAGTCTGCGCCGCGCCGACCGCGTCGTGCGGCACGGTGACCAATATCTCGCCCTTGTCGAGGTAGAGCAGAGTACCGTCGCTCGAATGGTCCGCCGCGAAGGCCAACCGATCGAACGCCAACACCGTGTTGCCGTCGACCCGGACCAGGGTGGAGTCGGGAAGAATCGCCTCGACGCGACTGCCGTACGAGGTCCAGAGCTGGTCGCCGGTCATCAGGGGGTAGTTGCTCTCGACTTCACTCCGCTCTCCGTCCTGGGTGACGGTGGCCGAGCCTTCGACGACGCTGAAGTAACCGTAGCGGCCTTCATCGTCGGCCAGAACTGGCGACGAGAGGATCAGTCCGGCGGCCAACGCCAGACCCAGAAGGCGTTTGGGGTGGGTGGTGTGTCGTGCCATGTTCGTTCTCCTTGATTCTCACCCCAGCACCGGGGCACCAACCTCTAAAGCAACTCGGATGCCAACCCGCAGAAGCCCCAGTTTCCTTGCATCTTGTCCATCGCACCCGCGACGGAGTTGGGCTATACTTCGCCTCCTAATACGTCCGACCGTCACCTTGAGAGGTCGATTTCGTCCCGGGTGAGAAGGGAGAGGAGGAACCCGCTTGGTGATCAAGAAGCTTTTCGGCAAGAAGGACGAAGAGCAAGACTACACGATCGACGATCTGATCGTGCTCGAGCGCTACGAGGAAGCGGAGCTTCGCCTCAAGGAACGGATGGAGTTTCGCAACGACATCCACGACCACCTCAAGCTCGCCGACGTCTATCTCGGGCTGAAGCAGGTCGTCAAGGCCGTCGACGAATACGTGTACGTAGCCGACTCGTACGCCGATGACGGTTTTTACGAGCGGGCCATCGCCATCCTCACCAAGGCGCGTCGCCTCAACCCGATGGACGACACCTTGCAGTCCAAGGTCGAGCGGTTCGAGAGCCTCAAGGTCCTCGAACGAAAGCGTAACGCGGCCCTCGAGGGTTTCCTCGAAGGACAGCAGGGCGACGAGGCCAGCGGCACGGCGGTGATGGAGTTTCAGTCGATCTGGAACTCGTTGGCGAAGACCCGCATGGGCAAGGAACTCGACGGCGATCAGCTCCGGCTCCTCTTCAAGGCGGTCAAGGTCCACTACCCGGGTCGCGGCACGGAGGTGGTGAGCCGCGGGGCCAGTCATGAGCGCCTGTACCTGGTCGCGGTAGGGGAGGTCCAGTCGCAGATCCCCAAGGCCGGCGACGGGGCGATCGACATCCGGAGCTTCGGGGCAGGTCAGATCATCGGCGACGGAGCCCTCTTCCAACACCAGCCCTGGCCGGCCAACTACGTGGTGCGCAGCAAACGTGCGATTCTCCTATCGCTCGACCAGAAGGGTCTCGAAGTCTGCCTGACCGGCAACCCCGATCCCCGGGGTTTCCTCGACCACCTACGCCGCGAACAGAATGACCGGGAAGTGGGCCAGGCCGTGGCCCGACTCGGAGCCCGCTAGACTCAGCCCCATGGCTAGACTTCCGATCCGGCTCTTTCCCGATCCGGTGCTGCGGGTTCGCTGCGCCGAGGTGAGCGTTTTCGACGCCGACCTGGAGCAGCTCGTGGCCGACATGACCGAGACCATGCACGCCGCCCCGGGGATCGGTCTGGCCGCGCCCCAGGTCGGCATCGAGCAGCGTGTGGCGCTGGTCGACCTTTCGGTGGGGAAGGAACCGGAGGATCTCCACGTCCTCATCAATCCGAGGATCGTGGAGAGCGACGGGAGTGGAGTGGAGCCCGAGGGCTGTCTCTCGATTCCCGACTTCACCGAGAAGGTCAGCCGTCCGACGCACCTTCGGTTGGAGTTTCAGGATCTGCAGGGTACGACCCAGGAACTCGAAGCCGACGACTGGTTGGCGCGCGCCATCTGTCATGAACTCGACCACCTCGACGGCGTCCTGTTCGTCGATCACCTGCGGGGTCTCCGCCGCGAGAAGGCCAAGCGGGCACTCCGTAAGATGCTCAAGGAAGCACGATGAACCTCTCTATCGCTCGGCTCGTGATCTCTTCTAGCCTCCTGCTGCTGGGCGGCCTCGCCTGTGGCGGGGGAGGAGGAGGCGGCGGTCCCACTCCACCACCCGGCCCGACGCCGGGAGTGACCTTCACCCCCAGTCCCCCGAGTGGAGTGAACCGGGTGCTGATGCGTCATGAAAACCCTGGTTCGCTCACGACCTTCGTCTTGCAGATCGATGCCGACCAGATGACCGGTCTCTACGGCCTCGGGTTCGACCTGTCCTATCCCACCGCCCAACTCACCTACGTCTCGGCCGAAGAAGGTCCGTTCCTCGGCGCGGGCGGCGTGGGGACTTCGATTCAGGTCGTCGATGCCGGGGCCGGCCGTCTCATCGTCGGCGCGTCGCGCCAGGGTGACGTGAGCGGCGCCAGCGGCAGCGGCACCATCTTGCGCCTCGTCTTCTCGGTCGGCGCCGCCGGCTCCGGGAGCCTGCAGTTCAGCAGCCAGAGTGCCTTCGGACCAAGTGGCGGTGCTCGCGGCGACGTGCTCTGGTTCGGCGGCTCGATCAGCGTGATTCGGTAAGGAGCCCGCCTGTGCCCCCCGAACCCCGCTTCTTCAACACCCTCGGTCGCCGCACCGAGCCCCTGGCGCCCCGCATACCCGGTCGGATCGGCCTCTACACCTGCGGCCCGACGGTCTACAACCACGCGCACATCGGCAACCTGCGAACCTTCCTGTTCGAGGACATTCTGCGGCGTAGCCTGGAGTATCTCGGCTACCAGGTGCAGCAGGTGATGAACCTCACCGACGTCGACGACAAGACGATTCGCGGCGCCCAGGAGGAGGGGGTCGCCCTCGACGACTACACCGCGCCGTACATCGAGTCCTTCTTCGAGGACCTCGCGACCCTTCGAATCCAGCCGGCACACGAGTTTCCGCGCGCCACCGAACACCTGGCCGAGATGATCGCCATGATCGAATCCCTGGTGGCCCGAGGGCACGCCTACGAGAAGGACGGCTCGGTCTTCTTCCGGATCGCGAGCGA
The DNA here is from genome assembly GCA_030429235.1 of Thermoanaerobaculia bacterium. Taxonomy (GTDB): domain Bacteria; phylum Acidobacteriota; class Thermoanaerobaculia; order Multivoradales; family JAIOJS01; genus JAIOJS01. The sequence goes on from JAUIDB010000004.1 coordinate 140,312, forward strand.
CGAGGACTACGGCAAGCTCTCCGGCATCGATGTCGACCAGGTAGTGCAGGGAGACCGGGTGGCGTCGGACGAGTACGGCAAGGACGACGTCCGGGACTTCGTGCTCTGGAAGGCGGCCAAGGCGGGAGAACCGACCTGGCCCTCGCCCTGGGGCGCCGGGCGGCCCGGTTGGCACATCGAGTGCTCCGCCATGAGCATGAAGTACCTCGGCGAGTCGTTCGACATCCACTGTGGGGGAGTCGACAACATGTTCCCCCACCACGACAACGAGATCGCACAGAGCGAGTCGGCCACCGGTCAGCCCTTCGTCACCACCTGGCTCCACGCCGAACACCTCATCGTCGACGGCCAGAAGATGTCGAAGAGCCTGGGTAACTTCTACACCCTGAAGGACCTGCTCGAGCTGGGCAAGGACCCGCGCGCGATCCGCTACCTGCTGCTTTCGGTGCACTACCGGCAGAAGCTCAACTTCACCTTCGAGGCGGTCGAGGCCGCGGCGGCGGCCCTGCGGCGTCTCGACGACCACCGCTTCCGGGTCGAGCATGCCACCGAGGGCGGCACCGCCCGGACGGCAGTGGGCGAGGCCGCCGCGACGTTGCAGGCCGACTTCGCCCAGGCAGTGGCCGACGACCTGAACCTCTCGGCCGCCCTGGCGGCGCTCTTCGGTTTCGTCAAGGAGACCAACCGACTGCTCGACGCCGAGGGATTAGGGGAGGGAGACCGAAGTCGCATCCTGTCCGCCCTCGGCGACGTCGACCGGGTCCTCGCGGTACTCGATCCGGGACGGTGGGAGCGACCGAGCTCCGACGGCCCCACCGACGACGAGATCCAGGCCATGGTGGAGGAGCGCGATACCGCCCGGCGCGAGCGAGACTTCGCCCGGGCCGACGCTCTGCGCGATCGACTGGCCGAACTCGAGATCGTGCTCGAAGACACTCCAGACGGAACCCGCTGGAAGCGAGGCTCCTGATCGGAGACACCTCGTACTCCGACTTCGAGCAGCAGGAGCACAACCGAGGCCGCGGCACGTCGGCCGAGGACTCCGGAACCCATTGGCTGATCAGCGAGCACGGCTACCGGGTGGTGGAACGAAACCACACCAACGCGGCCGGCGAGATCGACCTCATCGCCTGGGAGGACGACACGCTCTGCTTCGTCGAGATCAAGGCTCGGACCGACGACCAGTTCGGGCTAGCGATCGAGGCCGTCGGGCGCCACAAGCAGCGACGGCTGGGGCGAGTCGCTGCTCTCTACCTGGCGCGTTACGAAGACGATCCTCCCGTCTGCCGTTTCGATGTCCTGGGCATCGACCAGCGCGCCGGCGAGTGGGTCTACACCCTGGTGCGTGACGCCTTCCACCTCGACGACTGAGCGCCTGCGCCGCCACCCTGGGATCGGAGACCGCTCGGGGTTGACACCTGCCGAGGCCCGATCTACTATTCCGGACCCGAGCGGGAATAGCTCAGTGGTAGAGCACAACCTTGCCAAGGTTGGGGTCGCGGGTTCAAGTCCCGTTTCCCGCTCCATTCAAACTTGCTACACTCCATAGGTCGCCCCCACCGGCGGCCTTCTGTGTTTCGAGCCTCCGGAGCCCTCGGGGCCTCCCAAGCTCCCGGCTTCAGCCGAGTAGTTCTTTCAGGCGACGTGGCCAAGTGGTAAGGCAAGGGTCTGCAAAACCCTCATTCCCCGGTTCGAATCCGGGCGTCGCCTCCAATCTAAGTCTCTTGGAAATATATAGATACAGCGTCAAATCAATTGGAATCGCGGTGAGCCCCGATCAACAGCAGGAAGCAAACCGGAAGCAAGAGGACTCGCCATACCAAGGGCCTAGTCGCTCATCCTTGGCCTGGCTCTCCTTCGATCGGGCTAGTTCTCAGCTCGCCACCGATCTTTCCGCTGCGATTTCTCGCTGCATTGCAGGCCAAGAAGCGGCAGAGTTTGATCTCCCGAGTTCTGGCTCAGTCCCTCGATCAACTTCGCTCAAGCTGTCCTAACGATCCGAGGTCGAGGCAGCCCTGGTGAAACGACGGGCCGGCCGCGGAGCGCTACTGGCACTAGCCGCCTTTTGGGCTTCGATGGCCGTAGTGTTCTTCACGAAGGAAGACCTATGGCTTGGTATAGCTAGCCTGCTTGGAGCAGGGGTCTGCACCTTCCTTGCCGATCTACTCGGGGAACCAGCGTCTCAAGTTCTACCTTCGCTGGACCTTGATGGACCCTCGTGGCATTCAGATATCGACGATGCCGCAGCGCACATTAAGGAGGGTCGACCCGAGATCACCATCCAACTCCTGGAGAGACTGCTAGTCCGGGGGGCCGATTCCCTGAAGCCGTGGGAGCGCTTTAGAATCTATGCCAAGCTCGGGAGCGCCAACCTATCAATGAACAAGCCGATCGAGGCGGCGGCGCTCTTTAGGAAGGCACATGCCCAGAGGCCCGACAACCCGGAGGCCATGGCATACAGAGGACTTGCGGCCTTTCTTGAAGGGAACCTGGATGAAGCCTATTCACTCGCTTCAGACGTAGCAAGTGACACCCCTGACGTTACTCTGAGCCACGTAGTGCGAGTCCGAGCAAGCCCCCCAGACACTTCGTTCCAAGAGGTTCTCGATAGCATTCCCAAGCTAGTGGCTTCGAAACCCGAAGTGCGCCTTGCTCTGTTTGAACGAGCCAGCAAGGAAGGCTTACTAGGAGAGGCCGAGCAAGTACTCCGAGAGTTCCCCCAGAGCCTTGGCGAATCTGCGGACCTCCAGTTTCATCTCGCGGAGCTAATCGTTGAGACGGAGCAGCGGCTCCTTGAACAAACTCCTCAAGGCCCGATAGTGAGTTCGCCATCACGACTTCAGGAGGCGATTGGACTTCTTAGCGATGCCGTGGAGCAGCTTCCCAGCAACTACACGGGCATTCTGCTCACCCGTTCCTACCTGCTTAGAGGGATCAGCTACCGGTTACTCGGAGAAACCAGCTTGGCATTGAAGGACCTGCGACAGGCGCACCACCTCGACGAGTCAGACCCTGTGCCCCTTGTTCACCTCGTAGCGCTACTGGCAACCCAGGATGAGATTGGTACGTCTGATATCGAGCTGCTGGAGTCCTTTGTGGAGAAGTCGGACGCACAGGAGGTGTCCATCCTTCTCGCCGAGGTCCTGCTGAACCGCAACAGCGGAGAGGATCTACACCAAGCTCTTGCTCTTCTCAGACGGGTTCTCTCGAATCTCGACAAGTTGCCTCAGGAAGAGGCTCGATCAGCTGCTGTCAGGTTGGTAATCGAAGTCGCTGGTCGGCTGCAAGAGCCAGGCCTCGCTGTTGAAGCCATTGATTCTATCCAAGCTGGTCTCTCAGTCGGCAACAAAGCGGTTCTCCGAGGTGAAGCCCTCGCTAGAGCCGGAAGGGAGCCAGAGGCAGAGCTGGAGTTGGAGCAAGCGGACCTACTGGAAGCGGAAGCCAGTGTCGAGGCCTTAGGCTCTCTCGTTCGCCGTCGGCACGCCATCTTGCTTGAGGCCCTTGGCCATCACAAGGCGGCCTTTCAACGGTGGAGAGAGTTGGTGCGCCTTGACAGGATTTCGGACGAGACTTCACACCTCCTGAACTGCGCTCAGTTGATCGGCGCTGATGACTTCATTCTGAACTGCTGTGAGCAACTTAGGCAGGCAGACCTCCTCGACGATCGGACCGTCTATCCGGAGTTGCGGGCCCTCGTGAAATACAGCGAGTTCTCGAAAGCGCGTTCTTTGTTGGAGGAGTACCTTGAACGCTACCCGGACGACGCGGTCGCTAGGGTGAACTTGGTAGCTCTCGGCCTGCAGCTTGGCTGGGGCCAGACGGTGGACGAGAACGTGGCTTTGCTTCCAGGACTCGAAGAGGTTCCAAACCCTGAGATTGGAGCACAAGTCGTCCGCGTGTTGGGTACTGTGGGTTCGAAAGGCAAGGCTGCGGACTACGCCTACGAACTGTTCAGACGGTTTCCAGACAACGCGCACGCTCATCAAGCTCTGATCATGACGATGCTTCTGAACAGACCGGAGCCCCAGAAGGTCCTCTGCGTTGACGGGGGTGTTGCAGTCGCTTACCGCGAGGTCGATAGCACTGACATTCGATGGCTCATCGTTGAGGACGGCAAGGACCCGGATCCGTCGCGAGGTGAGTATCCGCTTTCACACTCACTAGTCCAGGCCATGCAGGGCAAGAAGGTGGGAGAGCAGTTTGTTCTCCATCACGGAGGCCTAGGGGAGATTCTCTTCGAAATCGTTGAGTTGCGGGACAAGAGAAGCCATAGGGCGAATGAACTAATGGACAGCTGGCCTCAGCGCTTCCCAGACAACCCTGCGTTCGTTCGGTTCTCTATTGAAGCAGCTGACGACTCTTCACAGATAGACATCTCACAGATTGAAGAAGCAGCCCGACGGTTGAGCGAATGGCCCAATCACGTGGAACAGCTGTTTAGCGAAGGGAATCTCCCTATTTCGACCCTGGCGCGGGCCCTAGACAAGACTGTCATCGAATCCCTCCGGTACGTCGCCAGCTCCAGACACCTCTCTGTTAGAGCAACGCGAGGGACAGCAAGCGAGAGATCGGCTATCAGGCCTCTCCTTGATGCAACAGACTGCGTAGTGATCGATCCAACCGTGCTCGGTACCCTTGAGTTGCTTGACGAGGTCCACCTCCTGAGTCTCTTGCCTTGCGAGGTCGTTGTTACTGAAGGGGCCCTACAGGAGCTTCGTCATCTAGGATCTGAGATAGGCCCAGAGACCCAAGGCTACATGGGGTTCACAGGTGGCCTGTGGGTTACAGAAGTGGATCAGGACGAGGCAAGAGGGACGAGAAAACGTCATCGCGATGTTCTGCAGTGGGTAGAAGAGAACCTCACCGTGGTCGGGGGCAGCGAGGCCGCGAGTATCGATGTTGCTCTCCGAGAGGAACTGGAGCAGGTAGTGGCACCGACCTCCTTGGAAGCGGTCGCCACAGCTATCAACCGCGGCTGCCCGCTTTGGACGGACGACGGGTTGCTTGTTGAGATGCTGAGAAACAAACTTGAGATAGACCAAGTGTGGTCGGACGTGATATTTGATTGGCTCGCGGGTCGTGGAGTCGTCAGCAAGCAGAAGAGGGGTAGATTGGTCGCCAATCTGCTCCGGCACGGATACGCGCTGACTAGTCTCAACGCCGCTTTGATTGTGGACGTCTGCGAGCTGGCCCTTTGGTCTCCCAGCGACCCGGATCTGGCAGCAGTTCTAGCTGAGTTCGGAAATACAGAATGGGAAAGGGAATCTGCTCATCTAGTTGTTGAGCAGACTCTCGGTGAGGTTTGGCGACAAGCACCCACACCCGAACACGCAGGAGTCGTCACGGCTAGGTTGCTACTGAACATGGGCCATCGATCCGATCTACCGCAGCTCATCCGCAGACTTATAGCCAGCGCACCCGAGCTTCTGGGAATGGCCACCGTCAGGGAACCAGCCCTGCGTAGACATCTGCACGGTCTCCTCAACGGGCGGCTAGTCCTCTAGCGGCTATGCTCCTTGGCCAAGGGCTATCGAAGACAGGCCCTCTTGGGGCAAGGGTCTGCAAAACCCTCATTCCCCGGTTCGAATCCGGGCGTCGCCTCCAAGGACTCCTAGTCACCAGGCCGAAGTGTCACCAAGCCGTAGTGTCACCAAGCCGTAGTGTCACCCGACTCGAAACCGTCCTGGAAGATTCTTCCGGTGGCGACCGACTCGGCCACCACCAGGGTGACGGATCGAGCGGGAAGCTCGACTGCGAGATCGCCGCTGGTCGGTCCGACGGTGCCGACGGGACCCAGCCCCTGGGAGGCGTCGAAGCGGTAGAGGAGCGAGGGCTGGTCGCCGAACCCACCCGGGGCGGCGAGGGTGGCCTCCAGGGGCACCGTGTCGCGGTTGATCAATACGATCCAGAGCGTTCCGTCGGAGCCCTCGACCCCGTAGCTTCCCAGACGCTCGGGCGCATCGGAGGTCGCCCGCACGCTGGTCCCCTCGACCCCAGTCCCGGCCCCGTCGTAGTCGAGATAGAGCCGATAGGCGTCCTCCACTGCGGTGTGCGGCTCGGGCGCAACCCAGCGGGTGGCCAAGTCGACGCCTTCCCGACCGAAGAGCGCCAGGACCTCGGCGTGGGCCAGGGCGCTACTCGCTCCGTTGTCGGCTCCCCACTTGTACTCGGTGATCGCCAGGCCGAGGCCGGGGCAGTGATCGTCGATCCAACCCCGCAGTCGTGGGATCAGCTCGACCGGTTGGGCGATCCACGATTCCGACACGTAGCTCGGATCCCAGAGCTCGGCCACCGACCGCAGCCGGCGCGCCGCCGTCACCGGGTCTTCGCTCGATGAGCCGTCGAGCCCGGCCACCCCACCCTGGGGGTAGAAGTGCACATCGAGGTAGTCGATCGGCCGCGTTCCTTGACCGGCCGCTGTGCACACCTGTTCGAGGTACCACGGGATGAGGGCCAGCCCGCCGTGGGCCTGCCGATCCGGACCGTCGACACAGCTGCCGTTGGGGAACGCGGCATCCGAGGCCGAGCTGAAGAACGCGCACCAGCCCCAGACCACGGGTCCGAGGACCTCGGCCGAAGGGTCGGCGGCCTTGATGGCCAGCGCCGTCTCCAGGGTGCGCTCCCACAGGCCATCGTAGGTCAGCGGGGCGGGGAAGAGGTCCCGATGGGTCGAGTTCCAGAGCATCGGTTCGTTGTCGACCGCCCAGTAGCGAACGCCCCCCTCTGCCGCCGACCCGACTCGGCCCTCGAGGTGGTCGACCCAGTCCTCGATGAACTCGGGACCGATCTCCACGGCCGTGTCGGCCGGGTCGTTGCCTTCGATGAGTCCTTCGGGAGAACAGAATCCAGTGGTATTGACGGTCGGATCGCAGGTCCCGTCGCCAGAGTCGGCCGTGCACCAGGGGGGCGGCGAAGGCCCGTAGAACGAGCACTCGTCCTCGAGCTGGGGCCCGTAGGCGGCCTGGGAAAAGGCCCAGCGCTTGGCGCGCACCCCGAGCGGGGTGTAGCCAATCGCCGGCGCGGTCATCAGTACCTCGGCCCCGGCGGCCAGGGTCTCGTCGACGAACTGGTCGCTGCTCGACCCGTGGGGCAGGCTGGTGGGGTCGGGCACCGAGTCCACGATGTTCTGGAAGAAGTAGTCGGAGGCGGTGTTGTGGACCGCCGCCTGCCAGTTGTACCGGGTCACCGCATTGCCGCCCCAACGACGTAGGGGGTAACCGACCTCGGCCATCCGCACCGCGTCGCCGAAGTTGACTCCGTAGATCCTGGGATCGATCGGCCGACGATCGGCGCTGGGATCGATCTCGACCAGCACTGGAGTCGGCGGAGGAGGAGGCGTATCGTCGGCTACCAGCACCAGATCATCGAAGTAGAGGGTGGCCTGGTCGCCGCCGGTGCGATCCTGGAAGACCACGCCGTCGAAGAATCCGCTGGAGAGTCCCGCTGCCCTCAGGTCGAGGACCTGCGCCACCCAGCCCGCCGCCGGGGCCGGATCGAGCGGAATCGTACCCAGCGTCGTGCCCCCCAGGACCAGACTGAGGTCAACCAGCTGGCCGCCCGCGCCGCCGTGCACCGCCACCTCGACCGCCTGCCAATCCGCCAGATCCAGGGCGGTGGTGGAGTGGAAGTAGAGACCCTCCCAGTTGTCGGGTTCCCAGGAGATCGAAAAGACTCCCGTGGCCACCGGACTCCCGTTGGCGAGGTCGTGGGTGGCCCAGCTCCAATCCTGGAACCCGGCGGCAAGCGTGTCGTCGTAGATGACGAGGTCCTGGGCCGCAGCCAGGGCCACGCAGGATAGGGAGACCAGGAGGGCGGCCCCGAGCCGCCACCGCGGTGAGTGCATGGAGCGAAGCTAGCACCCCGCCGGCCGGGACGCTGTGAAGCGCCTCATAGGTCGACCTCCGACGGGTACAATCAGGGCGGGCCGGAGTGGCGAAATGGTATACGCAGAGGACTTAAAATCCTCCGGGCATTGCCCTTGCGGGTTCGAGTCCCGCCTCCGGTACCAAGCGCAGAATGCGCTTGGAGCCGGAGGCGGGACTCGGAAGGACTACCCGCCGTTCGGCGGCTAGTCCGAGCGAGTCTGATCACGACGCAGACCGCAGAATGCGCTTGGAGCCGGAGGCGGGACTCGGAGGAACCTTCCGCCATTCGGCGGCTAGTCCGAGCGAGTCTGATCACGACGCAGACCGCAGAAATGCGCTTGGAGCCGGAGGCGGGACTCGGAGGAACCTGCCGCCATTCGGCGGCTAGTCCGAGCGAGTCTGATCACGACGCAGACCGCAGAAATGCGCTTAGAGCCGGAGGCGGGACTCGGAAGGACCAACCCGCCATTCGGCGGTAGGGCCGACCGAGTCCTGGTCACGGCACTCGGGAGCAGCAAGACGGTTGCAGTCCGAGGCCGGGCGCGAGAGGTCATGTGCGTGCGGCGGAACGCCAGCGGCAGGGGGGCCGTGGGCAGGGACACGGATTCCAATCGGGGGCCGGCCTCGTCCATCGCCTATGATTCTGCAAGCCCATTCAACAGGAGATGCACCATGCCTCTGAACGCCGCCCTGCTGCCCGAGTTCGACCACGAGATGGCCAACACCCGCAAGTGTCTCGAGCGGATCCCGGAGGATCGGCTGGACTGGCGGGCGCACGAGAAGTCGTGGACCCTGCGTGAGCTGACCACCCACCTGGCGAATCTGCCCAAGTGGACGGTGATGACGTTGGGAGCACCGAGTTTCGACCTCGAACCGGTCGGTGGGGAGCCGATTCGAGAGACGCCGATCGATTCGGTGGCCGACGCCCTCTCGATGTTCGACGAGAATGTGGCGGCAGCCCGCCAGGCGATCGCGGCGGCCGATGACTCCTGCCTGATGGCGGACTGGGCGCTGCTCAAGACGGGCGAGCCGATCTTCTCGATGCCGCGGATCGCAGTGCTCCGAGGATTCATCCTGAACCACATGATTCACCATCGGGGCCAGCTGGGGGTCTACTTGCGACTCAACGACGTTGCGGTGCCCTCCCTCTACGGACCGTCCGCCGACGAGGCAGGTTGACCGGCGCCCTCCGCGCTCGGACGAATCGATCGCAGAGGCCCGCCTACTCAGTCCGAAACCCAGATCTCCTGCGGCTCGGGGTGGCTCAGGAAGTGGGACATCGCCTCGGTCCGGGCGTAGGCACCACACTGTCCGAAGGCCAAGAGGTCGCCGGCCTGGACTTCGGGCATCGAGACCACTCCTAGCCGATCGAGGCTGGTGCAGAGTGGACCGGCCAGGATCGCCGGGCGGCACTCTCCCGAGACCTTCACCGCCCGTACCGGAAAGGCCTGCCCGGTCAGGAGGGGCCGGAGCAGATGGTTGATACCGCCCTCCAGCAGCACGAAACGGCGGCCGCGAGTCTCTTTGACCCGTACCACTCGGCTCAGATAGACCCCGCAGGGAGCGGCGAGGAAACGACCTGGTTCCAGGACCAACTCGCCGCCGAACCAGTCGTGCTCCCGCAGAAGAGCCTCGAGACCCGCGCCCAGAGCCGCTCGATCGAGGGGAGTCTCCGCTGCCGCATAGCGCACCCCGAGACCGCCTCCGAGGTCGATCTGGTCGAGCGGATCACCCAGCATCGCCTGGACTCGTCGCCCGATCCCCAGGACGACCCCGTGATTGTGGAGCAGCGTGGAGGCGGAGCGCTCGTTCGACGCGGCAAAGACGTGGATGCCCCGCACCCGGAGAGTCCGACTGGGCCGGATCCGTTCGACGACGGCGGGAAGGGTCTCCTCATCGAAACCGAACGCCGAGGGAGCAGAGCCACCGAGCAGGGGATCCGACTCGTCGATCCCGGAGAGGGGATGGACGCGGAGATTGACGGCAGTAGGGCGGGTCGCGATCTCCTCGAGGAGGTCGATCTCCTCCCAGCTCTCCACCTGCACTCTGGCTTCCAGCGCGAGGGCCAGCTCCAACTCCCAGCGTCGCTTGGCCGGGCCGGCCAGAAACAGGTCGTTGCCCTTCGCCACTGCGGCCACACGTCGCAACTCGCCGCCCGATGCGCAATCGAATCCCAGCCCGAGCTGGGCGAACCGTGCGAGGAGGGCGGGGTAGGGATTGGCTTTGGTCGCGAACGCGAGGCGCACCCGCGTCGGTAGGACCTCACGGAGGCTCCGTACCTGGTCCGTAGCCTGACTCGCACGGTAGGCAAAGAGCGGCGTCCCGTGGTCCCGAGCCAACTCGGCGCACCGATCGTCGTCGAACGGGAAGAGGGACGGTAGGGTCCCGCTGGCAGCGGTAGCGGTCCCCCTCATCACCGGAGGGCATCCTCGAGAGCCGTGGCCCCATCGGTACTCGGGTCCCGGTACTTGACGATGATCGGGGTCTGCACCCCCAGCCCCGCCTCGGCCGCCCACTCCCCCGAAGCGGGACGACACCCCGGAACCACGACCGCCCCGGCTGGCACCTCCCGCCGGTGGATTCGGCGATGCACCAGGTCGTGGAGCGGTGTCGACGCCGTGAGGGTGACTCCGGCGGCGATCACCGCTCCCCGCCGCACCAGGATTCCCTCGAACAGTCCACACAGCCCGCCCACGAACACGTCGTCTTCGATCACCACCGGTCGGGCCGAGACGGGCTCCAGCACCCCCCCGACCTGTACCCCGGCCGAGAGGTGAACGCGGCAGCCGATCTGGGCACAAGAACCGACGAGGGCGTGGCTGTCGATCATCGTGCCCTCGCCGACCCAGGCCCCGACGTTGATGTAGGCGGGGGGCATGACCACCACCCCCGGGGCGACGTGGGCTCCCCGGCGGATCGCGCTGCCTCCGGGCACCAGCCGAACCCCCGACTTCCGTTCGAGGCGGCGGGGCGGAAAGGCGCTCTTGTCGAAACAGGGTCCCCAGGTCGGCATCGACCGGACTTCCGAGGTGCGGAATGCATCGAGGATCTCCCGCTTCAGTTCGGTATCGACCTGCCAATGGCCCTCGTCATTCGGATACGCGGCCCGGCGCTGGCCGCTCTCCAACTCCCGAAGGAGCCGTTCGTGACGGCCCTCGGCGGCTCCGGTGGCTTCCCCGACCGGCGCCGCGATGCACCGCCGCAGATCAGGAAACCGCACGGCTTCGCGCCTCCTCGATGGCTGCCTGCACGAAACGTCGGGTGGAACTGGTGGCCGGAGTGAGCGGGAGTCGGGTCCGATCGTCGGCCAGTTCGAGCGCTAGTAGCGCCGCCTTGAGGGGAATCGGGTTGCTCTCGACAAACAGCGCCTCCATCAAGGGCAGCAACTGGCGCACTCGAGCGCGAGCCCGACCCAGATCGCCCCGACGGGCGGCCCGCACCAGATCGGCCGCCGCGGCCGGAAACAGGTTCGCTACGACTGACACCAGACCCTGAGCTCCGGCCGCGATGGCCGGCAGAGCCAGGTGGTCATCGCCACACAGGAGGCTGCGGCCTGCGGGAAGGGACTGGGTTAGACGCACGGTCTGGGCCAGATCGCCGGAGGAGTCCTTGATGGCTACCACCGCGGGGATCTGCCAGAGGGCCTCTACGGCATCCGGAGGCAGGTTCCTGCCGGTCCGACCCGGCACGTTGTAGGCCACCAGCGGTAGGTCGGGAACCGCGTCGGCCAGCGCCGCGAAGTGCGCCAGAACCCCGGTGGCCTCGGGCTTGACGTACGGTGGAACCGCCACCAGCGCGCCGTGGGCTCCGAGCCGCCGAGCCCGCTGCGTCCACTCGACGGCCTGCCGGGTCGCGCTGTGTCCGGTACCCACCAACACGGCCCGCCCCTCGGCCGATTCCAGACACGTGGCCACCACCCGATCTCGCTCGTCGGGCGCGAGCAGGGGAGCTTCTCCCGTCGAGCCGAGCACGAGCAGTTGGTCGACGCCGCCGGCCACGACATGGCGCACCAGCCGTCGGAGCGCCGACCGGTCGAGGGAACCATCGGAAGTAAACGGGGTGGCCAGAGCCACCGTGAGGCCACTGAAGGGGTGAGCGGTCATGGTTGGTTCTCCAGAAAGAGTGGATCGATCGTCTCGCGGATGACGGCAGAGAAGGGGTACACCCCGGTGCGGCCGTGCAGCCAACGGGCCGCCAGCAGCGCGCCCTGGGCGTAGGCGGTGAGGTCTCGGGCCTCGTGCTGCACCAGGAGGCGTTCCCCCGGGGCCTCGATCCCGATCAGGTGGCTCGAAGCCCCGGCCCCGGACCGAATCGCGGCCACACTCAACTCGTGCGGTCGCAGCGGGCGGGCGGGCGGCGGGACCACCCAGACCTCCTTGTGGGCGCAAGCCTGCACCAGGGTCCTCGCCAGCAGTTTGGCGGTGCCGGAAGGGGCGTCCCGCTTCCGCGCATGGTGCTGCTCGACCAGAAACAGATCCCGTTGCGCATCGAGACCACACCAGCCACCGAGCACTCCACAGAGTCGCTCCAGCAGCGCCACGGTGGGCGAGAGATTGGGAGCGACGACGCCCCCGATCCGCTCCGCGACGCGCTCGACCAGTCCCGTCGTATCCCAATCGGTCGACGCGATCACCAGGTCGACGTCGTGCTCGAGGGCCCACTCGAGGTGCGAGTCCACCGCCGCCCCGCTGCTGGCTTCGATGGCCACGTCCACGGGATCGGGCGGTGGAGACTGCCGAGTCACCTGCCAGACCACGGAATCGCCGAGTCGATCGAGGATCGCTCCCGCCAGCCGACCGGCGCCAAAGAGCCCGACCCTCATACGCTCGCGCTCCAGGGAAAGAGGACGTCGTGGAGGGCAGTCAGCGTGGTCGACCGATCCTGCTCCCGCACCACGAAGCTGAGGTTGACCTCGTTGGCACCCATCGAGACCATCTCGATGTTGAGGGCCACGAGGGCCCCGAAGGCGGCCCCACAGAGCCCCGGGGTAGAGCGCAGTCGCTGTCCCACCACCGCCACGATGACCCGGTCGGTCCTGACCTCCACGGTGGCCAGCTCCTCGAGTTCCGCCACCATCCGGTCGACGGTTTGCGCCCCGTCGACGGTGAGCGAGACGCTCGACTCCGCCGTGGCCACCAGGTCGACACTCACCTCGTGGCGGGAGAAGACGCTGAAGAGCGCCGCCAGGAACCCACTCTGATCGACCATTCGCGGGGAACCCACGGTGATGATGGTGACCGGTCCGCGGCTCGCCAGTGCGGTGACACCCTCCTTTGGCCGGCCCTGGTCCTCGATGGTCGTGAAGGCGCCCTCGGGCCGACCTGTGTGCCGGACCGTGACCGGGATGCCTCGTTCCACCGCCGGTTCGATGGTGGCGGGGTGGAGTACCCGAGCCCCGAACAGCGCGAGCTCGCTCGCTTCGGCGAAGCTCAACCGTTCGATCGGCCGTGCCCGCTCCACCATCCGTGGGTCGCACGTGTGAACGCCCTCGACATCGGTCCAGATCTGTACCTCCTCGCTCCCGAGATCGGCGCCGAGGATCGCCGCGGTGAGGTCGCTTCCTCCCCGCCCGAGGGTCGTGGTCAGTCCCAGCGCCGTCGCTCCCACGAACCCCTGGGTGATCACCGCCCGTCCCGGCCCGAGCTGCGGCCGCAGTCTCTCGTCGATCCTAGCCGCGGAACGGCGCCGGTCGATCCGCGCCGCTCCGAATCGTTCGTCGGTCGCGATCAACTGCCGCGCGTCGACCCGTTCGCAGTCCACCCCAGAGTGAACCAGCCAGGCGGCGAGGATCGCCGTCGAGAGGTCCTCGCCGATGGCCGCGATGGCGTCCCGACTGCGCGGTGTCGACTCGCGAAGCAGGTAGATCCCCCGCAAGAGCACCGCCAGATCCTCCTCCGACGAAGCCAGCTGGTCGCCAAGGCCAGTGGCAGCTTCCGACCGGCCGAACAGCTCCTCGACGACATCACGGTGGTGCTGAACCACCCGGGCCCTCAGCGACTGGGAAGCTTCGAGTTCCCCGCGCGCCGACGCCGACGCCGCCGCCAGCAACCGATCGGTGGTCTCGCCGCTGGCCGAAAGCACCACCACGGGGGTGCGAGCCAGCTCACGACGGATCAAGTTCCCGACCCGACGGAACTGCTCGGCGTCCGCGAGGGAGGAGCCGCCGAACTTCATGATCAAACTCATGCTTCCCCCCGGATCATCTCGCGGTCCAACTGGCGGCGCGCGAGCGTGGTCAAGCAGTCGATGCCGCGGGCGAGGTCGGTCAACTCGAGCGACTCCTGGTCCGAGTGGGCCAGCTCGATCGCACCCGGTCCCAGGAGCACGGCCTCGGCGCTGGGAAAAAACGAGCGGATCGTCGGGAGGTCCGAGCCGAACGGGATACGGGTCGAGGGGAGATCCGGTACCTCCGAGAAGTAGGCTGGCTCCTCGCGCACCCGGGTGACCACCTCGGCACCGGCAGGCGCCACGCCCCGCACCTGGGCCTCGAAGTCTGAACCCGGCAGAAACCGACAGACGATCTCCGCCTGCGCCCGGGGGGCGACGACATTGGCCGCCACCCCGCCGTGGATCCGACCCACGTTCCAGACCTCCAAACCGAGACGGGGATCTTCGGGCCGTGACGGGACTCGACGGATCCGCTCGATCCAGTCCAGCAGCTCGACCACGGCGCAGTGGCCGCGCTCGGGAGTTCCCGAGTGCGCGGCCCGGCCGTGGCAGGTCAGCTCGAGATGCAGGTATCCACGCTGTCCCGTCGCCGCCGCCAGGCCGGTCGGTTCTCCGCCCAGGACCAGTTCGACGTCCTGCAATCGATCGGCCCTTTCCGCCGCGGCCCGGGCACCCGCGGCGTCGGTCTCCTCTCCCACGACGCCGAGCCAGGCGAGGTTCGAGTAGCCCGCGGTGAGGAGCCGCCCCATCGCCTCGAGCTGGCAGACGATCTGCCCCTTGGCGTCACAAGCACCTCGACCGAACACCCGGTTTCCGACCCGCCGAGCGGGGAGGTGCGGGGCCACTGTGTCGAGGTGCGTGGTGAACAGCACTCGGGGACGGCCCGCCGTGGCGAGGATGTTGCTCCGTCCGGGATCCACCGGTTGGACCGAGGTCGAGAGTCCGACCCTGTCGAGGTGGGCCCGCAGGGTCGGGACCACGGCGTCCTCCCGGCCGGGGCCGGTATCGATGATCAGAAGCGAGAGGAGGAGATCGGCGAGGCGATCGAGTTCGGAAGTTGGGGTCACGGGGGCTCCGGAAGTGGTGAACGTTCGGTCCGCAGGCCCTCGGTGGGCGCGGAGCGGGCCGGAGCATCGGAGAAGGAGGCCGTGCTGTCAATTTCTCTCACTTGTTTGCGGTTTCCGAACTTCTCATGTTAGAAATTAAACATGCGAACGATCGCCAACGCGGTGGAGGAGCGGGTTCTTTCCACCCCTTTTTTCGAACTCGGACTGACGCAGGGCCTGCTCAATGTCTCTGCCCTGGCCCGTCGCTGGCGGCCGGGCATCGAAGAGGAGCTCTGCAAGCCGGTGTCGGAAGCGGCCGTCGCCATGGCGCTGCGCCGGCTCGCCGCCGCCCTTCCGGCGGACCGTGCTCCCACCCCGGGACGACAGATCGAGGACCTCACCGTGCGTTCGTCGTTGATCCAATTGACCTACCCGGCCTCTCCCGCGGTCCTGGAGGCCCTGCCCGAGTTCGTCCATCTCGCCGCCCGGGAGGTGGCTGGCTTCTCGACCTTCACTCGAGGTGTGGCCGAGGTGACCCTGATCCTGGATGCCCGCCTCGAGGCTCGCGCCCTGGAGATCCTGGGACGCGACACCATCACTCGCATCGACGACCTGGCGGCGATGTCCCTTCGGCTCGCTCCCGACACCGTTGGAGTTCCCGGCGTGTACTACAGCCTTCTGAAGCAGCTCGCTCTCCGTGGGATCAACGTCGTCGAGGTGGTCTCGACCTTCACCGAACTGGCCATCATCCTGTCCCGCTCCCACCTCGATCGCGCCTTCTCGGTCCTCCTCGAACAGAGCTGACCGCGTGGTACGATCGCCGCCCGGGATGCGCCGCGATTTCGACCGCAGCGGCGCCTCGATCCAGCCTGCCGAAGACCTCCCTGCGTACGATGCTCGAGACCCTGACTCCGCCCAAATCCTTGCCCCACAGCGAGGAGTCCGAGCGCGCCGTACTCGCCGGAGTCCTGCTCGAACCTCGGGCCCTGCCGACCATCTCGGGACGTCTGGTGGCCGAGGATTTCTACTTCGAGCGCCACCGTCGGATCTATGACGGCATGCTGCACCTGCTGTCGGAACAGGTCGACATCGACCTCCGTACGCTGCAGGCTCGCCTCGAGCAGCAGGGCCAGCTGGAGCAGGTCGGGGGCCTCGCCTACCTGGCCGGTCTCGACCTGGACCTTCCAGACCTGGGACGCATCGAGTCCTACGTCGAGATCGTCAAGGAGCGTTCGCTGCGCCGGCGCCTAATCGAAGCCTGTGGCGAGGTCACCCGCAGCTGCCTGGACGGTGGGCTCGAGGCCCAGGAGGCCCTGGCCAAGGCGGAGCAGTCGATCCTCACCCTGGGTGAGGAGTCGGTCAATAAGGGTTTCTCGCCGATCGGTCGGGTGCTCGAGTCCACCCTCGAGGATCTCGAGGAACGTCCCGGCGCCGCCCTGACGGGAGTCCCGACCGGCTTCATCGACCTGGATCGCATGACGCACGGTCTGAACCGGGGCAACCTGATCATCATCGCCGGCCGGCCCGGCATGGGGAAGACCAGTTTCGCGCTCAATCTGGCGCAGCACGTGGCGATCCGCGAGGAGCGTCCGGTGGGCATCTTCTCCCTCGAGATGGGGGAACAGGAACTCGCCCTCCGAATCCTCTGCTCCGAGGCCGACATCGATTTCTCTCGGCTGCGGGCCGGCCACCTGTCCCAGAAGAACTGGGAATCGATCGTCAAGACCGTGCGGCGGATCGGCAAAGCGCCGATCTACATCGACGACTCGCCCAACCCGACCCTGCTCGAGTTGACCTCGAAGGCACGCCGCCTGAAGGCCGAGTTCGGGCTGGAGCTGATCATCCTCGACTACCTGCAGCTCATGCAGGCCGGAGGTCGGTTCGAGAACCGCAACCTCGAGATCGCTGCCATCAGCCGGGGTATGAAACAGCTGGCCAAGGAACTCGAGATTCCTGTCATCGCGCTCTCGCAGCTGTCGCGCGCCCCGGAGCGGCGGGGTAGCGACCACCGGCCCCAACTCTCGGACCTCCGAGAGTCGGGATCGATCGAGCAGGACGCCGACCTGGTCGCCTTTCTTTATCGCGACGAGGTCTACGACAAGGAAGACCCCGCCAAGAAGGGGCTGGCCGAGCTCATCATCGCCAAGCACCGAAACGGCGAGACCGGTACCGTGGACCTGGCGTTCATCGGTCCCATCACCAGTTTCCGGAACCTGGCCCGAGACTCGATGGCTGGGGGTGGGGGCGCTCCTCCCTTCTGAGGGCGACGCGGGGTTCGATGGATACGCTGCTTCGACTCGTCGAAGGGCCCCTGGAGCAGGTGGGGCGCTTCTTCCAGCTCTTCTGGCGCACCCTGGTCTGGACCTTCCGTCCGCCGTGGGATTTTCGGGAGTGGATCAAGCAGGCGGTGCGCGTCGGGGTGGATTCGACGCCGGTGGTCCTGCTCACGGCCCTCTTCACGGGCATGGTCATGGCGCTCCAGACCTTCAGCACCCTGCAGCGGTTCCACGCCGAGGGGTACGTCGGGTCGCTCGTCGCCCTCTCGATGGTGCGCGAACTCTCGTGCGTGCTGGGAGGCCTGGTCGTGGCGGGGCGCAGCGGCTCCGCCATGGGGGCCGAGATCGGGACGATGCGGGTCACCGAGCAGATCGACGCCCTCGAGGTGCTGGCCACCGACCCGATTCAATACCTGGTGGTACCCCGGGTATGGGCCGCCACCCTGATGCTGCCCCTGCTGGTGGCCCTGGCCGATGGAGTCGGGATCGCCGGCGGCTACCTGGTTGCGGTCGGGCTCCTGGGGGCGAACCCCGTGACCTACATCGAGAGCACCTTCCTCTACATGGGGCTCAGCGACATCACTTCCGGTCTGATCAAGGCGGCGGTGTTCGGGCTCTTGATCTCGCTCATCGGCTGCCAGCAGGGCTACTACACCCGCGGCGGAGCCGAAGGGGTCGGCAAGGCCACCACGCGAGCCGTCGTCGTGGCGAGCATGGCGATCCTGATCTCTGACTTCTTCCTGACCAAGGTGCTCTTCTAGTGTCCGGCGCGGCTTCGGATACGACCCCGGCCAGGCTCGCGGCGAGCCAACCCAAGATCCGCCTCGAAGGGGTGGAGAAGAGCTTCGGCTCCAAACGCGTCCTGGCGGGGATCGATCTCGACATCGAACGGGGCGAGTCGATGGTGCTGATCGGGGGGAGCGGCACCGGCAAGAGCGTGTTGCTCAAGCACATGATCGGTCTGCTGCACCCCGACGCCGGTCGCGTCCTGGTCGACGGCCAGGACCTGGCGCAGCTCGACTATCGGGAGATCACCGACTTCCGGAGGCGCTTCGGGATGGCGTTCCAGGAAGGCGCCCTGTTCGACTCGATGTCGGTCCACGACAACATCGCGTTTCCCTTGCGGCGGGCCGGATGGAAACGCGGCGAGGTCGAAGATCGGGTGGACCGCTGTCTCGAACTCGTCCGCCTCCAGGGTACCGGCGAGAAGATGCCGTCCGAACTGTCCGGGGGAATGCGGCGCCGCGTCGGATTCGCCCGGGCCATCGCCCTCGAGCCGCAGATTCTGTTGCTCGATGAGCCGACCACCGGACTCGATCCTGTAATGTCCGCGGTCGTCGACGAACTCATCCTCGATCTCAAGCACGACCTCGACGCCACCACCGTCACTATCACGCACGACATGACGAGCGCCTTCCGCATCGGCGATCGGGTCGGCATGCTCGACCGCGGCCAGGTGATCGCGCTGGCGTCGCCGACAGAGTTTCAGAACCTGACCGATCCGCGGGTCCAACAGTTCTTGCGCCGCGAGGCGCACGGCCCGCTCAGCGAGGGGAAGTAATGGGAAATACCGTCAAAGTAGGCTTCTTCATGACGATCGCCCTAATCGTACTGGGCTACCTGATCCTCAAAGCCGAGGATATTCGGCTCTTCGAGCCCGAAGGCGAACGTCTGGAAGCGGAGTTCGCCGATGTCGCCGGCCTGGACGACAAGTCGACCGTGCGCATGGCCGGCGTACGCGTGGGTCGGGTCGACGGCATCCGCCTGGAGGGTACCCTGGCGGTGGTCAGCCTGCTGATGGAGCGGCCCCTGCAGTTGACGCAGGGGACCCGCGCCTCGATCGCCAACCTCGGCCTTCTCGGTGACAAGTACGTCGAACTGGTACCGGGACCGGCTTCCGCCCCGCCCCTGGGGCCGGAGGACCGGATTCCTGGCTCGGCGCCAGCCAGCATGGATCGGGTCATGAGTTCGCTGGGCGACCTGGGGGAGGACCTCCAGAAGGTGACCGGCCAGCTGACCGGAACCGACGGTCCCGAAGGACCGATCGGTCGATTGATCGTGAACCTCGAGGCGACCAGCGAGCAGCTGCGCCAGATCCTCGAATCGAACCGGGACCACCTCGACACCACGATGGAGAACTTCGCCTCGGCGAGTACCACGTTGGCTACCGAACTGCCGCGCGTCGCCACCCAGCTCGAGGCACTACTGGCCGAGGTGCGCGAGGTGGTGGGGGAGAACCGAGGCCAACTGCGTTCGAGCCTGGAGAACATCGAGCAGCTGACCGAGAGCCTGCAGAGCGGCGTCGACAGCCTCAACGTGGTCAGCGCCCGCCTGGCCAACGGCGAGGGGACCCTGGGCAAGCTCTTGACCAGTGACGAGGCCCACGACGGCCTGGTGGCGACGATGGACTCCATCCGCGGCGGGGTCGACAACCTCTCGGACACACTGGGCCGGGTGCAGAAGCTGGAGCTGGAGTTGGCGATGGAAGGCTGGGTGACCGAGCAGGGGGACGAGAACTACGCATCCTTCAACCTGGGACTCGGCACCAGCTCGGGGCACCACTATCGCCTCGCGGTGGTCGATGGTCCGGGGGACATCGAGAAGCGCCAGACCGAAGTGATCACCACCACCGACAACGAGGGGAACGTGACGGTCGAGACGATCGAGACCCTGAAGACCGAGGACGACCTGAAGTTCTCGGCCCTGCTCGGAGTGCCCTTGGCCGGCGAGTTCCGAGCCTGGACTGGCCTGATCGAGACGAGTTTCGGAGTCGAGGTCGAGTACACGCCAACGCCCCGCTGGATCTTCTCCTTCGAGGCCTTCGAGTTCGATCGACCGGACGACCTGGAGCCACACCTCCGCTTCACTACCGGGTGGCGGCTGAGTGATCGTTTTTATCTGGTCGGCGGGTACGACGACTTCCTGACCGACGACCAGGCCAGCCTCTTCCTCGGCGGTGGCATCCGCTGGAGCGACGACGATCTGAAGTACCTGATGGGTTCGCTTCCGAGCTTCTGACCGATGGCGGCCGCCCCGACCCGCCGCTCGCGAAGCGGCTACTTCTGCGAAAACTGCGGCTACGAGTCGAGCGGCTGGTTGGGTCGGTGTCCCTCCTGCGACGGTTGGGACTGCTTCGCCGCCAAACCCACCGAGAGCCGCGCCGAGCGTCGAGTCCGGCAGAGCGACGAACCGACCGTCACGCCTCTGCTGGAGATCACCGAGGAGGCAGTCGAGCGGTTGGCCAGCGGGCTCCCTCTCCTCGACCGGGTCCTCGGGGGTGGGGTAGTGCCGGGCGGTGCCAGCCTGCTCGCCGGTGAGCCGGGAATCGGCAAGTCGACGCTGCTGCTGGAGGCGGCCGACGCCATGGCCCGACAGGGGCACCGGGTGCTCTACGTGTCGGCCGAGGAATCACCCCGACAGCTCCGGCTGCGCGCCGAACGACTCGGTTGTGGTCACGAGAATCTCCTGGTGGCGGGCGAGACCAGCGTCGAGGCGGTGGCCGCCGCCCTCGACGGGCAGGACCCGGCGGTCGTGATCGTCGACTCGATCCAAGCCGTACGCAGCGACGGGGTCGAGAGCCTACCCGGCTCCGTCAGTCAGGTGCGAGCCTGCGCCGAGCTGCTGGTCGACCGCACCAAACGGCGCGAATGCGCCCTCTTCCTAGTTGGACACATCACCAAGGAAGGCAGCATCGCCGGTCCTAAGTCCCTCGAGCACCTGGTCGATACGGTGCTGACCTTCGAAGGGGAGGGCAACGCCGAGTTCCGCCTGCTGCGGGCCGCCAAGAACCGGTTCGGAGCAACGGGCGAGGTGGCCCTCTTCGAGATGAGCGATCAGGGACTGCAACCGGTCGCGGACCCCTCCCGGGTACTGCTGGCGCAGCGCCATCCGGAGGCCCCGGGCTCGGCGGTGGCCGCGAGTCTGCACGGCTCTCGTCCGTTGCTGATCGAGGTCCAGGCGTTGGTCCATCCCACCGCCTTCCCCAGCCCGCGGCGGATGAGTCTGGGGCTCGACGGCAACCGCGTCGCCCTGCTACTCGCGGTGCTCGAGCGCCATACCGAACTCCGATTCGCCGATCGGGATGTGTACCTCAACGTGGTGGGAGGCCTCACCGTGAAGGAGCCCGCAGTCGATCTGGCCATCGCGGCGGCGCTCATCTCGGCCATGACCGAGCGCCCCCTACCCGCGGACATCGCCCTGTTCGGCGAGATCGGACTGCTCGGTGAAATCCGCCCCGTGGCCCGGTCCGAAGCCCGGCTGCGCGAGATCGAGGCGCTCGGCTTTCGCCGCGCCATCGGTCCGGTGATCGAACGAGTTCGTACCCCGAAGAAGCTGAGTTGGCTCAGTCTCGAGCACGTGAGCGAACTCACTTCACGACTGGGAGCAAAACCCAGTCGAAGTCCGAAGTCGTAGGCACCACACCGCTCACCCGACGGTCAACGGGTCTCGGGAATGGGCCAGGATGACGTCGAGAAAGGCCTGCCCGAAGTCGGCCAGCTTCTTTTCGCCCACCCCGCTGATCTGGTGCAGGCTCTCGAGGCTCTCCGGTTGGCGGGCCGCCATGGTGCGTAGGACGGAGTCGTTGAAGATCAGGTAGGCCGGCACCTTCCGCTCGGCCGCCAGCCTCCGCCGGAGGCCTCGCAACGCTTCGAAGAGGGATGGGTCGACCCCCTCCCAGGACTCCGTGGCGCGTTTCGCTCGACGCACCTTGATCACCGGTTGGATGAGTTGCACCTCCTGCTCGCCCCGCAGCACCGCTCGGGCCGTCTCTCCCAGGCGGAGCACCGGATACTCGCCAGAGCTTCGGGCCAGGTGGCCGAGATCGACGAGTTGGTAGATGAGTTGGACGAGGACCCCGGAGGGCTGGTCCGCGAGGATCCCGTAGGTGCTGAGTTGGTCGTGGTGGCGCTGCCGGACCGCCTCGGAAGTAGCCCCCCGCAGGACGTCGGCCACCGCCTGGACTCCCCATCGTTCCCCCATGCGGTAGACACAGGAGAGGATCTTCTGGGCCACGACGGTCGAATCGGGCAGCGTCTGCACTTCGCCCAGGCAGACGTCGCAACCACCGCAGTCGCTCGCCAGGGGCTGACCGAAGTACTCGGACAGGCGCTGGTGCCGGCAACGAGCCACCGTGCAGTAGCTCCGAATGCCCTGGAGAAGGGACCTGCCTCGCGCCACGGTCGTGGCCGGGTCCTCCGAGTCGTGAGCACTCCGCTCGATCAGTCGCTCCCAACGGAGGCCGTCGGCCGCCGAGTACAGCAACACGCACTCCGCCTCGAGCCCATCCCGACCGGCTCGTCCCGACTCCTGCTGGTAGTGCTCGACCGACTTCGGCATCGCCGCGTGGACCACACACCGCACGTCACTGCGGTCGATTCCCATGCCAAAGGCGACGGTAGCGCAGACGACGTCGAGTTCTTCGGCGGCGAACGCGTCCTGGATGCGGGAGCGTTCTGCGCCCTCCAGTCCGGCGTGGTACGCCGCCGCCTGGACCCCGTGCTTCCGCAGGAAGGTCGCGGTGCGTTCCGTGTCCTTGCGGCTCAGGCAGTAGACGATCACCGCCTCCTTGGCATGCCGCCGCACGATCTCCAGGGTCTGACGACGTACGTCCACGGCCGGCTGCACTCGGTAGGTGAGGTTCGGCCGATCGAACTGCCCGACCAGAATCTCCGGTTCCGACAGCGCAAGCCGCTCCACGATATCGCGACGCACTCGCTCCGTCGCGGTGGCGGTGAAGGCATGGACACTGGCCTCGGGGAATCGTTCTCGCAGCATGGCGAGCTGCCGATACTCCGGCCGAAAGTCGTGTCCCCATTGGCTGATGCAGTGAGCCTCGTCGATCGCCAGGGAGCGGACACGTTGCGCCGCCAGGAAGTCCAGGAACTCGGGCTGGACCAGACGCTCGGGAGCCACGAAGAGCAGTCGGTACTCGCCGGCCTCGACTCCACGCACCACGACCTCTTGCTCAGCGGGGCTCAGATGGCTGTGGAGGGCCGCGGCAGGGTAGCCGTTCTGCAGCAGCCCCTCCACCTGATCCCGCATTAGCGCGATCAACGGCGACACCACCACGTCCATCCGGGCTGCCACCAGGGGGGGAACCTGGTAGCAGAGCGACTTGCCCCCTCCAGTCGGAAGCACGACCAACGAGTCCCGGTGTTCCAGACCGGCCTGAATCGCCTGCCATTGGAGCGGCCGCAGCGAATCAAAACCCCAGCACTCGCGAATCTTCGTCAACACCGCCGGCGGTGCGGCCTGAGATGGGGTTTCGTCGCTTGGCACCAACTCGACACTATCAGGACTCATCGGTTCCTCCCTTCCGGAACGATCGGGCCGCCAAGGCTCAGCGACACGATCGCCTCCCTCTACGAAGGGGGACTTGCTGGCCTTACACCGTCGCGGACGAGACCAGTCCGCGTCCACTGGGCCCGGTCAGGGGGTCGAAGCACTCCAGGCGCCGGTGGTTCCCGACTCGAAGCCGTCGGCAAACAGCGATACCGAGAGCACCTCCGGTCGCCGCACCAGGTCCAGAGTCCAGCCCGGATTGGCTCCCTCGCCGACGTAGGCGCCACGAAAGTCCGTGCCACGCGGGTCGCCGTTGAAGTCGCGATCCCAGTCCTCCCAGGTCGCCAGTCCGGTGCTATCGACCGTCAGATCGAGACCACTGCCCGCCAGCGGGTAGAGATCGAGTCCCGCTCCCGGAGCCGCGAAGGGAGCCTGCAGGTAGAGGTCGGCGTTGGCTCGCGTATCGGTGCTGTTGTCCAGCAGCGCGCCGCCACTCGTCGGAGGAGCCGCGAACAGCGCGTTGCCCGTCACCTGTTGGCTGAACGAGCCATGACCACTGCTGACATGAATTCCCACCCCGGTCGCGACCACTGTGTTCTGGAAGGCTCGAATCCGCCGCGGTACGTCGTTGTGGGCCTGGAAGCGTACGGCGTCGCCGAAGTCGTTCACCAGGAGGTTGTCGTAGAAGATGACATTGCCTTCTCCCTGGAACAGGGGTTCGACCGTGGTCTCGTTCTGATAGAAGAAGTTCCCGTAGATCAGGTAGTCGTCGTCGGCGCCGTCGCCGCTGAGGGGCCAGTGCCCCACGAGCAGGTTGGGTCGTGAGTTTCCGCCCGACGAACTGTTCGCCGCCTTGCTGAAGACGTTGTAGCGCACGATGGTCTGGCCACTGGCGGGCATCCCAAGGCCGGTGCTGCGGCCGTTCTGGTGCTTGATCTGAGCGTTGTAGCCCACGGTGTCCAGAATCGCGTTGTACTCGATCAGGCCGTTGACGAACTCCTCCTCACCGTTGGAGTTCCCGAGGTAGAGGCCGGTACCGCAGTTCTCGATCAGGTTGTTGCGGATCACCCAGTTCCAGGCTGGTGCCTTGG
This sequence comes from Thermoanaerobaculia bacterium, assembly GCA_030429235.1. GTDB lineage: Bacteria > Acidobacteriota > Thermoanaerobaculia > Multivoradales > JAIOJS01 > JAIOJS01. The sequence continues at coordinate 165,040 of JAUIDB010000004.1, forward strand.
TGCTGATCCCCACCGTGCCCTGTTGGAAATCGTGGTCGTGGATGTAGAGATTCTCTAGGGTGATGTGGTGACCGAAGGTCGCGTCACCAGAGAGCTTCACGCCGTCGACGGAGAGAGTGTCTCCGGAACCGTCGAGTTCGAGGTTGCGGAACACGAGGTAGCGCGAGTCGATGATGTTGATCGTGTTGTTCGAGGTCGCGACGAAGCGGGCCGCCGGCGGCCATGCCTCCGGCCCCTCGATGAAGATGCAGTTCTCGGGGTCACCGAGCAGGCCATTGATCGGCAGACCGGAGGTATAGGTTCCGGCGGCCAGTTGCAGGGTGTCTCCGGCGTCGAGGCCGGCGAGTTGGGACAGGTAGTTGGCCGGGTCGGCCGCCACCACTTGCCCCTGTGGGGGTGTCGAACAGCCTCCGATCTCGGCAGCGCTGGTGGTGTGAGCGGGAAGCGGAACCAGCCAGGCCAACGCCAGCCCGAGCCAGGACACAGCGCGAGCTGAGAAGCGACGGTTCCGATGGCCCGCGAGGATCCGGGCCCCAAATCGGTGGTGGGTGATGGTCATGAGCGTTCTCCTCGTGTCCATCCGACCAACCGTTGGCCGGAGGTCGCGGCGACCGCCCCTCCGAAACAAACTACAGGATGGGGTCCTTCCCCGTGATGCGCCGGAAGGCCTCGACGTAGCGGTCGAGCGTGCCTTGCACCACCGGCGGAGCGAGCACCGGCGGAGTGGATTCGTGGTCCCAACCCGCTTCGTCCAGCCAGTTGCGTACGTACTGCTTGTCGAAGGAGGCCGGCTCGACGCCCGGCGTCCAGGCCTCGGCCTCCCAGTAGCGAGAGGAGTCCGGCGTCAAGACCTCGTCGATCAGCACGATCTCGCCATCGAGCCGCCCGAACTCGAACTTGGTGTCCGCCAGGATCAGGCCCTGAGCTTCGGCGTGTTCTCCTCCACGCCCAAAGATCTCGAGGGTCAAGTGCCGCAACCGGTCGCTGGTCTCCTGCCCGATGGCGGCCGCCATGAACTCTTCGGATACGTTCTCGTCGTGGCCCGACTCCGCTTTGGTCGCCGGCGTGAAGATGGGGGAGGGCAGCCGATCGGCCCGTTGTAGGCCGGCGGGAAGTCGGATCCCACAGGTCTCGCCGGTGCGACTGTATTCACGGAAGGCACTCCCCGCCAGATAGCCGCGCGCCACACACTCGAAGGGGATCACCTCGGCCTTGCGGACCAGGACCGAGCGGCCCCGGAGGATGTCGGCCGATGCGGCCAGGCTCGCCGGAAAGTCCTCCGGCTCGGTCGCCAGCAGGTGGTTCGGAACCAGCGCCGAGAACTTCTCGAACCAGAAGTTGGTCAACTGATTGAGGATCTTCCCCTTGCCCGGAATCGCTGGTTCGAGGATGTGGTCGTAGGCCGAGATGCGATCGCAGGCCACGATCAGCAGGGTATCGCCGAGGTCGTAGATATCGCGGACCTTGCCGCGCTTGGGTGCCGGGACTCCGGCGAGGTTGGTTTCACGGACAGCTATGGACATGGTGTTCTCCGACACGGTTCGATTCGGGGGATGACTCTATTCGAGGGACTCCGGGGTCAGTGGCTACCGACCCCGCGGGCGTACACGCGATCGAGAGCACCGATGAGCGTCGGATCGTCGATCGTGACGAAGCGTTGATTCTTCCATACCGAGCCGTCGACCACTTCGTACACCGTCACCGGCTCCAGCCCCTTGAGACGGGCCCGACCCAGCTTGCGGATGCCGATGTAGAGACGCCGCTCGGCGGCGTCGATCGAGAACCCGACGTACCGGCGATTCCCGTCCTGGACGCGATACAACGACTCGATCCCAGCATCCTGGCTGATCGCTTCGATGTACTCGCCGGTGGCGACGATTCCCTCGTTGATCAACTTGCCGTTCTGATTGAGATAGGCGTAGAAAGGCCGACTCTCCTCCTCCTTGTCCACCACATCCGCTTCCTGCACGGCCAGCGGAGAGAAGAACTGGTGCACCTCCTCCTCGCGATATCCGAGGCTGATGAGGAGAATCTTGATCTCCTCGATCTCGCGCATCGACTTTCCGGTGGTCAGGCGGGTCAGTTCGACGACGCCGTGGCCGAAGAATTCGAATCGGTCGGGACCACCCTGGGCTCCTCCCTGGATCGGTAACAGTCGGTAGTTGCCATGGTTCAGCGCGATCCGCAGGCCGCGATCGAAGGGGAACCCCTCCTCGAGAGCCTTGCGGTAGAGCCGCTGGATCTCGATCGCTACGAACAGCATCCGCCAGGCTTCCCGGGCCGAGTAGAAGGCACCGTCGCCGAGGTACTTCTCCAGCTTCAGCCGCAGCAACGCCGCAATGCGGTTCACCCGGCGTTGGAACCGGAACATCTGGCGGAACGCACTGTCCTGAAGCTCGGAACCGGCTCGGCGCAACATGGTGACGGTGCTGGAGAAGTCGGTGATGTCGTAGATCATGCCGAAACGCGAGACCTGCGGATCGACCACCCACGGAGCCATGAAGTCGAGCGGCCGAGTGGCGTGTGACACCTGGGTCAACGAAGCGCCGACCCAGGTCCGGTTCAGGGCTCGGTCCCGGAAGTAGTGACCGTCGTCCTTGGCCTCGAGCGGGATGATCAATCGGCGCAACCCGTGGAAGAGCTCGAACTCCTTGAGTTTCAGGAGGAGCCGTTCCCACACCTGCACCTGCTCGCGGCCCAGGAAACGATCAGGGTTGTAGCCCTCGCAGGTCGAGAGGAAGGTCATGTACCCCCGACAGCGCAACAGTTCGGCCGGATCCTGGCTGTTCACGCCCAGCAGACTCCGGGCTCCCTGGTGCAATACGGGATCGGTAGGGAAGCGCTCACGGTGCCACTCTCTCAGCTTGGCGAGACGGTAGCGAAGGTCGCGGCCATCGATCTGGAGGTTGTGCTGGAAATAGACCGTCAGCTCGGAGAGGTCGGGACTGATGTGGTCCTCGGTGAAGATCAGGACGTTGTCCCGCATGCGCCCCAGCAGGGTAGGGAAGAGCTCCTGCTCGACCTCTTCGGTGTCGGAAGCCAGGCGATGCACAGAGTCGTAGGTCAAGGCCAGCACCCGATCGAGGAAGCGGAAGAAGACCGAGTACTTGATCTCACCGCCCTTCTCGCGCCCGATCTGGGAATCGAGGCGCACGATCCGACCAGGGGTTCCCTGCAGCACGCGCGCCACATCGAGCGAGTGCAGCAACCAGAAGATGTCGGGATACCGCCGACCGGCACTCGAGGTCGTGACGTTGTCGGTCGCTCGCTCGAGCTGACGGCGGTAGGTCTCCCAGGCCTGGTCGTGTGCCGCCTTGTCGTGGGACTGGCGCTTGAGGATCCGGACCTGCAGTTCCTCTTCGCTACGCAGATACGCCTGGAGCGAACTCTTGAGTTCCTGCAGGCCATCCGTCACCAGGATGGGGAAGCCGCGCAGCGGCGTGGCCGTCTCGTCGCGCAGGAAGATCTTCTGGGGCTGCGGCAGCCGATCCGCTACCTCCGGCATCAGTTCGAGGATCTCGGAGGGTGTCGGCCGCAGGAAGTTCATCGGTCCCCGTAGGGCCCGGGTCAAGCTCTTCAGGCTGGAGTGGTCGTCGGTCATGGTTGAGTGTCGTAGTCTACAACCCGCATCATTCTTGCGACGTTGTGTAGACTGCCACGATGGAGTTCCCTCTGCTGGAAGTGCGTGACCTCACCGTGCGACTCCGCGACCAGCCAGCGGACCAACGTCCGCTGGTGGATCGAGTGCAGCTGACGGTCGCTCCGGGCGAGGTCGTAGCCTTGCTCGGAGAGTCCGGGGCTGGCAAGAGCTTGACCGCTCGCGCTCTGCTCGACCTCCTGCCGCCTGGCCTCGAATTCGACGGGGAGATCCTCTGGCGGGGCCAGGTCTGGACGCGAGACGACCAGCGGCGCGCGCGCGGTCGACAGATCGGACTGGTCTTCCAGGAGACCCTGACCACGCTCGATCCCCTCTTCACGGCGCGACGCCAGCTCTGCCAAGTACTCCAGGCGTGCCTGGGGCTGGCAACGTCCGAGGCCGAGGGCCGCGTCGACGACCTCTTGGACAGCGTCGGTCTCGACCCGAAGCTCGGCGCGCGCTTTCCCCACCAGCTCTCCGGCGGACAGCGGCAGCGCCTCGGGATCGCGCTGGCGTTGGCCGGTGCACCCTCCCTGCTGATTGCCGACGAACCGACCAGCGCCCTCGACCCTCCTCGCCGGTGGGAGCTGATCCAGTGCTGGCGCCAATTGGTGAGCGAGTCCGATCGCGCGTTGCTGCTCCTGACCCATGACTTCGAGCTGGTCGAGAGCCTCTGCGACCGAATCGTCGCCCTCGACCGTGGCCGCGTCGTCGAGGTCGGCGCCACCGCCGATCTCCTCGGCACGCCGCGTGACCCGTCGGTCCGTCGACTGGTCGATTCCTACCGAGCGGCCCGGGAACGACGAGGCTGGGACCTCTCCTGATGTCTCCCGAACGACTCGATGGCCAGCGCGGGCCCGTAGACAACGAGGAGGCCCTGCTGCAACTCGACTCGGTCTCGCGTATCTACCCGGTGACCCGGGTTCGAGCCCTGGATCAGGTCTCGATCGCGGTCTCGGCCGGAGAGTGCGTGGGAGTGGTCGGGGAATCGGGGAGCGGCAAGTCGACCCTGGCGCGGGTCGCCGTCGCTCTGGAGCGCCCCGACACCGGATCGGTTCGGTTCGACGGTCTCGATCTGGGCACGCTCGGCGGTTCGGAGCTCCGTCGGCTCCGCTGTGAGTTCCAGCTTCTCTTCCAGGATTCCATCGCCGCCTTGCCATCCCGGCAGACGGTAGGACGCACGCTCCGCGAACCATTGCTCGCGCACCGTCGGCCCGAGGCCAGCGACCCGGAGCTGGTGGCCCGCTGGCTGGCACGGGTGGAGTTGTCTCCGGAGCTGGAACCGCGGTATCCCCACGAACTCTCCGGTGGAGAGCGCCAGCGAGTGGCCCTGGCCAGGGCGCTCGTGCTCGAACCCCGGCTCCTGGTCGCAGACGAACCGGTGAGTTCCCTCGACCCCTCGGTGCGCGAGCGGATTCTGCACCTGCTGGTCCGATTGCAGCGCGAACTGGGGCTCTCGGTTCTACTGATCAGTCACGACCTGTCGACCGTAGCCCGGATGGCGAGTCGAACGGTGGTGCTCGATCAGGGCCAGGTGGCCGAGGAGGGCCCCACCGACCTCGTGCTGCGAGACCCGCGAGCGGTGGCGACCCGCCGACTCTTGGATCCTCCTACCACCTCCCGCGTCGGATGACGAGAGGCTAGAATTCGCCGGGCGTGGTCGCGGAGCCCCCGTCCGCGGGCCGCAGACGCGTCGACACCGTAGAGAGAAGGCGAATGGACGGGCCACAGCCAGCCAAAACGGCTCGCTGGGGAAACTTTTGTCGGACCTTCGCGTAGTCTCAGACAAGGGCAGGCCAGAGCCCACAACGACGGCTGAACGACTCAGCTGAGTGACTGATCAAGAGGGAGTGTGTGATGAGCAGATACGATGAGAATGTGATGGGCCGCGGTGCGACTGCGCTCTGTCTCACGGGGTTGTTGGCGCTGGCGAGCGTCGGGGTCTTGCCCGCCCAGGAGAGCATCGCGCTGTCGACCGAGGTCAACCAGGACCTGGGTCCGAGCGGGGTCGAGGTTCGGGGCAACGAGGTGCAGCTGTCGGTAGAGGATGCCGTCGCGCTCGCCCTCGGACGCAATCTGGGCCTTCAGGTCCGGCGCTACGACCGTCAGCAGTTCCAGCTGCAGATCGACGAAGCGGTCGGCATCTACGACACCACCCTGGGGGCGCGACTCACCATTACCGAAGAGACGTCACCCTCCGCGACCGAACTCGACGGAGCGGCGATTCTCACCGACGAGAACCGGACCTACGGTCTCGAGGTCTCACAGCTCACTCCGTGGGGAGGTACCGGCACGGTCAGCTTCGGGACCTTCAACCGAGACAGCAACTCGACCTTCAGCAGCCTCAATCCGTTCTTCTCCAGCGATCTCGACGTGACGTTCTCCCAGCCACTGCTGCGTGACTTCGGTCGGAGCGTGACGGATCGCGGCATCGAAATCGCTCGTCTCAACGACGACATGAACCGCGAGGGTTTCGAGCAGCAGGTCACGGCCACCATTCAACAGGTGGTCAACGCCTACTTTGCGCTGGTCGAGGCGCGCGCGCAGGTCGACGTGGCGCGCGAGAGCAAGGACCTAGCGGTCGAGCTGCACGACATGAACAAGGTGCGGGTCGAAGTCGGTACCCTCGCGCCGCTCGAGTTGACGACCAGCGAGGTCGGGATCGCCACCCGAGAGGAGGAGATCATCCTCGCCGAGCAGCGAGTCGGTGACGCCGAAGACGACCTCCGCACCCTGCTCAATCTCGAGGAAGGTCCTCTGTGGAACACGGCCATCATCCCCGTGGCCCCTGAGGAGCCGTCCCGAGTGTCGATCGATCTCGAACAAGCGATCGCCAAGTCCCTCGAGGCCCGCCCCGAGGTGCGCTCCAAGAAGCTCGAACTCGAGCGTCTCGGTATCGACGCCTCCTACTGGCAGAATCAGCTCCTCCCTAGTCTCAACGCCTCCCTGACCTACGGCTACAACGGTCTCGGTGGTGACGTGATCGAACGGGACATCGACGGCAACGTCCTCAGCGTAATACCTGGCGGCTTCGGCGACTCAGTGGACCAGATCCTCGATCGCGACTTCGACGGTTGGCGTTTCGAGGTGACCTTCGGGATGCCGATCCAGAACCGCACCGCGAAGGCCCGCAAGGCCCGGGCGGATCTCGATGTCGACCAGGGCCGGCTCGAGCTCACCGAGCTGACGCAGTCGATCCGTACCGAGGTGCGCAAGGCGGTGCGAGCCGTCCGCTCGGCGGAGAAGCAGATCGACTCGGCGCAGGCATCGGTGCGGTTGGCGGACAAGAACCTCGACGCCGAACGGAAGCGCTACGAGAATGGGCTCTCGACCAGTTACCAGGTTCTGGACGTGCAAGAGGACCTGAGCCAGGCCCGGAGCCGCGAGGTTTCGGCCAAGGCCTCCTACCGCCGTGCCGTGGCCGAGTACTACCGCGCCGTCGGAAACCTGCTCGAGGTATCGGGTGTGGAATGGGCCGACGAGTCGGACGTAGAGTGAGATAGGGAACGGGCACCCCGCCCAATCGGGGTAGGATCCAGAAGGCCGTCCCGGTCGCTGCGGTAGAACCCGCATCGACGGACGGCCTTCCGGCGTTTGGAGCGGACCGTTCCCATTCCAGAACCGTTCGAGAAGGAGAACCTCATGCAAGAATCCAGTTTCGGTCGCGTCGTCGGTGCCCTGGCGAGCCCCGACAAGACCTTCGCCGCCATCGCCCAGAAACCAACCTGGTTGGTGGCCTTCCTCGTCCTCATCGCGGCCTCACTGCTCAGCGCCGTGGTGATCACCCCGCGCGTCGATCTCGAGGATGTCGTCCAAACCTCGTTCGAACAGCGTGGACAGTCGGTCTCGGCCGAGGACCTCGACGCGGCGGTCGACATGGCCGAAAACCTCCGCTGGTTCGGAGCCGTGATGCAACTGGTGGTCGCGCCGATTATCTACCTGCTCTGCGCCGCGATCCTGATGGTCTGCTTCAAACTGGTGGGAGGAGAGATCGACTTCCGCACGAGTTGGGCCGCTTCCCTGCACGGTTGGATGCCAATGGCGGTGCTGGCCCTGCTCATCGTGCCGGTGGTGATCGGCCAGTCGGAGGTCTCGGCCGAAGCGGTGAACTCGGGGAAGTTCCTGAGCTCCCACCTCGGCATCTTCGCCCCCGAGGGAGCCTCGAAGGCCCTCAAGGCACTGCTTTCCAGCCTCGACTTCTTCACCCTCTGGACCCTGTTCACCATGAGCGTCGCCTACAAACACGCCGCCCGCGTGTCGATGGGCACGTCGGCCACGGTCGTCACCGGCCTCTGGTTGCTGTGGGTGGGTGTCAAGGTCGGCCTGGCGCTGATCTTCTAAGGCGTCGTTGCCGTCGCCTCCCACTGAGTCCCTGATCTGAGAGAAAGGCATCCGCCGTGAAGAAGTTCGTCATCCCCACCGTCGTGGTCCTGGTTCTGCTCGCCATCGTCTGGAGCAGCCTGTCCGGTAGCTTCCAGTCCGAGAAGGGTGCCAAGGTCTACACCGAACCCGCCGAGCGGCGTGCCATCTCTCACGTGGTCAAGGCCAGCGGCCAGATCGACCCGCGTACCAAGGTCAACGTCTCAGCGCACATCGTGGCCAAGATCGAGACCCTCTACGTGGAAGAGGGGCAGGAAGTCGTCAAAGGACAGCCCTTCCTCGAACTCGAGAAGGAGACCCTGCAAGCCATCCAGCAGCAGGCCTCGGCCCAGTTGATGATCAACCGTAGCCAGCTGCGGCAAGCTCGGATCGACCTCGAGGATGCCCAGTTGAAAAAGACGCGAGCCGAGCGTCTGCAAGGCCAGGGGATCTCGTCGGCCGAGGTCCTCGAAGCCGCCGTGCTGGCCGAGCGCTCGGCGCGGCTGCGCGTCGACCAGGCCGAAGAGGCGGTGCGCCAGGCCGAGGCCAATCTGGCCAAGGCAGAGGACGACCTCCGCAAGACGACGATCTACTCTCCGCTGACCGGTCGTGTGATCTCCCTCCAGGCCGAGGAGGGCGAGGTGGTGGTCTCCGGCACGATGAACAACGCCGCCTCGGTGATCGGGGTGGTGGCCGATCTCTCCGAGGTGCTGGCCGAGGTCGATGTCGACGAGACCGAGATCGTCGACGTACAGTTGGGACAGCCCGCCCTGGTGGTAGTCGATGCGGTAGCAGACCACGAGTACAGCGGTACCGTGGTCGAGATCGCGTCCAGCGGTTTCCAACGACCGCAACAACCCGACGTCACCTTCTTCAAAGTCAAAGTGCTGATCGACGAACCGGACGAACGGCTCCGCCCCGGCATGTCGGCGCGCGCCGAACTCGAGGTCGCGACCCACCGCGACACCATCGTGGTCCCCATTCAGTCGGTGGTCTACCGGAAACCCCTGGACAGCGACTCCGACGACGAGTCGGTCGACGAGGTCAAGGTGGTCTTCACGGTGGACGAGGGCGCGGCGAGCCAGCAGGCCGTCGAGATCGGAATCACCGACACCACCCACGCCGAGATCCTCACCGGCATCGAAGAGGGTCAGACCGTGGTCACCGGGCCTTCGCGAACTCTCAAGAAGCTCCAACACGACGAGGCGGTGCGGGTGGAGAAGCAGGGGAGCGACGACGAGGAGGATGCCGAAGAGGAGGACAGCTAGTGGACGCTGATCTCTCGAGTCCCCTCATCGAGTTGCGCGGCATCCGCAAGACCTACGTCATGGGGAGCCAGTTGGTCCACGCCCTGGACGGCGTCGATCTCGATATCGGGCGCGGCGAGTACGTGGCCATCATGGGCGCATCGGGAAGCGGCAAGTCCACGCTGATGAACCTCCTCGGCTGCCTGGACACCCCGACCGAAGGGCACTACTCGCTCAACGGAGTCCAGGTCGAGGAGCTGAACGACGAGGAGTTGGCCCGGATCCGGAACCGCGAGATCGGTTTCGTGTTCCAGACCTTCAACCTGCTCTCCCGAACCACGGCCCTCCGCAACGTCGAACTGCCGCTGATCTACCGCGGGATGCCCCGTCGCGAACGCCTCGAGCGGGCTCGGGCCACGCTGGAACGGGTGGGACTGGGGGACCGAGTCGACCACCAGCCCAACGAGCTGTCCGGCGGACAGCGCCAACGCGTAGCGATCGCGCGGGCCCTGGTCACCGACCCCTCGCTGGTGTTGGCCGACGAACCGACCGGAAACCTCGACTCGGCGACTTCGGTGGAGATCATGGAGCTCTTCGACGCGCTCCACGAGCAAGGCAATACGGTGCTGCTGGTGACCCACGAACCGGACATCGCCGAACACGCCGAGCGCCGGATCGTGCTGCGCGATGGACAGGTTCTGCGCGACGAGCGCAATGGAGAAGCGGCATGATCTTCTTGGAGAACTTCCGCATCGCCTTCGCGGCGCTGCGCGCCAACCTGATGCGCTCGATCCTCACCACCCTCGGGATTATCTGTGGTGTCGCCGCCGTGATCGCGGTGGTCTCGGTGGTGCAGGGCCTCCAGTACATGATCACCAGCCAGTTGCAGGGGGTGGGGTCGACCTTCATCATCGTGCAGGCACGACAGAACTTCTCGCAGCCGGGGATGGTCACCAAGCAGGTGAAACTGACCTGGGAGGACGGTCAGGCGATCCAGCAGCACGTGCGCAACGTCGCCATGATCACGCCGCAGGTGATCGGGATCCAGGAGATCAAACACGGCGATCGCCAGCACCGCACCTACCTCTTCGGCGTCAACAGCGATTGGCCCGACGTCAACGACTTCGCGGTCGAGCACGGTCGTTTCTTCACGCAGCTGGACCTCGATCGCCGCAACAAGGTGGCGGTGGTGGGCACCACGGTGATCGAAGAGCTCGATCTCGAAGAACCGATCGGGAGCGAGATCTACGTCGGCAAGACCCCGGTGACGATCGTGGGGGTCATGGAAGAGAAGGGACGCTCGCTGGGATTCGACAGCGACGACCTGGTGTTCATCCCCTTCGAGACCGCCCTCGGGGTGTTCGGTCGGCGGGCCGGGGACCAGGTCGAGTTGCGACTCCAGGCCACCGACGGGGAATCCGTCGATCAGGTCAAGGACGACATCACCCGCCTCCTGCGGGACCGCCACCGACTGGAGGAGGAGGCGCCTGACGATTTCAACGTCTTGGTGCAGGACGAACTTCTCGACGTCTACACCCAGATCCTCGGCATGGTCACCGCGGTGATCGGAGCCGTGGTCGGGATCGCCCTGCTGGTGGGGGGTATCGGCATCATGAACATCATGCTGGTATCGGTGACCGAGCGCACGCGGGAGATCGGAATCCGCAAATCGGTGGGGGCCCGGCGTACCGACATCCTGGTCCAGTTCCTCATCGAAGCGGTGGCTCTGTCCTTGGTCGGTGGCGTGATCGGGCTGCTGCTCGGCTGGGGCTTCGGCGCCCTGGTCACGGCGCTGATTCCGTTCGATTTTCCCCCGGCCTACGTGCCCCTCTGGGCGATCGGCCTCTCCTTCGGGTTCTGTACCCTGGTGGGAGTGGGCTTCGGCATCTACCCGGCCAGCAAGGCCGCGGCCCTCGACCCGATCGAGGCGCTACGTTACGAGTAGGCTCCGACTCGGGGGGAGCGCCCCCCGGGGTCGGCGTGGTCTAGTCGCGGTAGGCCTCGGGACGGCGATCCCGCCAGAAGAGTCGCCGAGCCGTCGAGGTGGCGGCCGCCTGCAGGTCGATGTCGACCAGCAGGAGGTCGTCGACCCCGGCCGCTCCCCGCGCCAGGACGACTCCCTCGGGGTCGGTGACGAAGGACTCACCCGCGAAGTCGATCTCGGGGCCTTCGCGACCCACGCGGTTGCAGAGCGCGGCGAAGTATCCGTTCTGGAAGGCGTGGGTGCGCACCTCGGCCTCGAACAGACCCTCCGGCCACTCGCCGCGGGTTCCGGCCTGAGGGATCACCACCAGCTCGGCCCCCTGCACACCGAGCGACCGCATCGCTTCGGGGTAGTGGCGGTCGTAGCAGATCGCCACTCCGACCCGACCCACCGCCGTGTCGTAGACCGGCCAACCCAGGTCGCCCGGGGTGTAGTAGTCCTGCTCCCAGAATCCGGGGAAGTGGGCCACGTGGACCATCCGACTGCGGCCCAATAGCCGGCCGTCGGCGTCGATCACCGGGGAGGTGTCGTAGCACTGGCCCCCGTCACCCAACTCGTACAGGTTGAGGACCACGACCATCCCGAGCTCGGCCGCCAGTTCCGCGAACGGATCGGTCAGCGGACCGGGAATCGGACTCGCGAGTTCGCGCGGTGGCGCCGAACAGCGCTCACAGGGGAAGAACCGATCGAACGCGAGTTCGGGGAAGGCGATCAGCTGTGCCCCCTCGTCCGCGGCCCGCCGCATCGTCTCCAGACCCTGCTGGAGGTTGGTGGCGCGGTCGGGGGTGGCCGAGACCTGGGCCAGCGCGAGACGAACGGGACGTTTCATTCGTCCGATCGTAGCGCAGCCGTCTCCGCCGTGGCGGTCACCGGAGGTGCGGGCTCGGTCCCCGACAGCTCGCTGAGGTTGCGCCCCAGGATAGCGACGCCGATCACGACGAGAAAGAGGGCGAAGACCCGCCGCAGCTTGGCCGCCGGCACCCGCTTGCCGATCTTGCGGCCCACCAGGCTCCCGACCACACCCAGGGCCGTGAAGGCGAGAAGGACCGACCAATCGACCGCCAGATCGAGATCGCCAAGGACCTCGAGGTACTTGACGAACCCGGTGGCCGACTTGAGCGCGATGATCATCAGACTGGTGCCGATGGCCAGGTGCATCGGTAGCCCTCCCAAGAGCACCAGCGCGGGGACGATCAGGAATCCTCCGCCCACCCCGACGAAGCCGGTGAGCACGCCGACGGCGAGCCCTTCGAGTCCAATCTTCAGTCGGGACCGCCGGGGTGGCTCCACGGGCACTTCCCTCGCGGTCTGCGGGCCGCGTAGCATCAGACCGGCCGCCAGCAGCATGACGATGGCGAAGACGATCAACTGCACCTCGCCCGATACCGGCTTCGAGATCCAGGCCCCCACCCAGGTTCCAGCCATGCCTGGCACCCCGAAGTAGAGGACCGAACGCCAGTGCACGGTGCGACGGTAGGCGAACACCAGCCCGCCGGAGAGGGCCACGGCGCCGACGATGAACAGCGATCCCGCGATCGCCACCTTCTCGTCCTGGCCGAGGAGATAGACCAGTACCGGGACCGTCAGAATCGAGCCCCCCGAACCGAGCAATCCGAGGCTGAGACCGACGCAGAGCGCGCCTAACCAGGCGAGAAGCATGAGGAGACTCCAAACGGGAAGGGGGTGGCAGGTCGTGCCGAGCGGCCAGAGGGGCGAGCACCCCGAGCCCGGGCGAAGGGGATTGTAGAGTAGTCCAGCACTCGATCCCAAACCGCCTCCCTCCTCGAGACGATCCCGTGCCCCACGACTCCACCTCCACCGACCCTGCGCCGACGTTCCACCCCAGGGGAGCGGAGACCCAGGAGACGACGCGACCTTCGGCCGATTGGTCCAGTGCGCTCCCCGTCGGCCTGGGACTGCTCCTGCTCACCCTGGCCCTGGCCGCGAGTTGGACGACGCTCTTGCCGTCATCGACCCCCTACGCTCGGCCCTCGACGAACTCCAGCGAGCCCCCCCGCGACTTAGCCCATCGCGACCTGCTCCTTCCGGTCGAGGGTGTCACGGCCGAGGATCTCGACGACTCGTTCACCGACGCCCGTAGCGGCGGCCGCACCCACGAAGCACTCGACATCATGGCCGCACGCGGTACCCCCGTCCTGGCCGTCGAGGACGGTTCCATCACCCGCCTCCACGTCGGCGAACGCGGCGGAATCGCCGTCTACCAACTGGGTCCGGAACAGCGCTACATCTACTACTACGCACACCTCAACGGCTACAGCCCCGGCCTCGAGGCCGGCCAGTCCGTCGCACGAGGCCAGGTCCTCGGCTACGTCGGCAGCACCGGCAACGCCCCCGACGACGCCCCCCACCTCCACTTCGCCATCTACCGAATCGACCACGCCGACCGCTGGTGGGACGGAGACCCCGTCAACCCCTTCCCCCTCTGGGCCGGTCCCTAGCCGGCGCCAGCCACCCAGAAGTCGAGGGCACTTGGAACACCGGCCGGCTCCGTCTGCGACGCTCCACTCAGCGAGCAGGTTGGTGGGGCAAGGGGAGTCGCTCCGAGCAGTCCTCCCTAGGAAGGGGTGCGAGTACCGGCCTCCCACCTCCGTCACAAGGCGCCCCACTCAGCGAGCCGGTCGGTGGGGCAGGGGGAGTCGCTCCGAGCAGTCCTTCCGAAGGAAGGAGTGCGACCGCCGACTCCCACCTCCGTCTCTAAGCGCGCCACTCAGCGAGCCGGTCGGTGGGGCAAGAGGGAGTCGCTCCGAGCAGTCCTTCCGAAGGAAGGAGTGCGACCGCCGACTCCCACCTCCGTCCCCAAACGCCCGCACAGCGGGCGATTGGTGCCGGAGGTGGGAGTCGAACCCACACACCCTAACGGGCGGCGGATTTTGAATCCGCTGCGTCTGCCATTCCGCCACTCCGGCCGTGAGGCTGAGGATCGTAGGTCCACGCCGAGGTCGTGTCAACTGGGCCACGCCGCAACGAGGCCCAGAAGGGGCAGGAAACCAGGCCAAACCGATCGTCCCTGGCCTTGACAAAACACCGCCACATGGTGTATAACATGGTCGATAAGGCGAGAGGGCTCAGGGACTTAGCCGGATCCTGACGAAGCCCGACCCAGCGCCACCACAACCAACCCGCTGCGAGCGAGGGCCGATTCCGTGCACTAGCCCGAGCCGAGCGGGTTTGTCGTCCGTACCGGCCGCCGCCGGTCGACGCCACATCAGGAAGGAATGTTCAGCGTGGAATACAAAGTAGGCCAGAAGGTCGTTTACCCGTACTACGGTGTCACCAAGGTAGAGAAGATCGAGGTCGCTCGCTTCGATGGCATCGAGGAGAAGTGCTATCACCTGCGCCTTCTGACCAACGACGTCCAGATCACCGTCCCCGTCGTCAACCAGGACCTCGTCGGTCTGCGACCGCTGTGCGACAAGAAGGAGATCAAGGAGCTGTTCGTCGTCCTCGAGGATGGCAACATCGATACCTACAAGGACTGGAAGGGCCGCTACAAGCAGAACCTGGACAAGATGCGCACCGGGCAGCTGATCGAGGTAGCAGAGGTCCTGAAGAACCTGCGCCTGGTCAGCGAGCGCAAGAGCCTCTCCTTCCGCGAGAAGAAGATGTTCGAGAACGCCAAACACTTCATCGTCAGCGAAGTCGCTCACGTCAAGAGCATCACCGAGGAGAGTTCGATCAAGCAGGTCGACAGCGCTCTCGAGTCGAGCCTGGCCAAGCGCCAGAAGCAGCGCGCCACGGCCAGCTAAGCGACGCACGGCCCTTCGCACGGCGCGGCGCTCGGCGTGGCCGTGCGTCCGCAGAGAACTCCACGCTCTCACCGGGCTCCACGACACCTTGACGGCCTCCGCCACAATCGGTAGGAATCCACCCTCGGGGGACGATCCGCCGGATGGCCCCTTCCGATAGCAAATCACGACCGCGGCAAGGAAAGCAGATGACTCGCGAAAACACGCTCTACCTCGTGATCGGAGTACTCTCCGGTTTCATTTCCGGATACCTCATGCACGAAACCATGGCCGCTCGGCAGCCCGCTCGTCACGTTGCCAATCAGGCGGTAGCGGCTCCGAATCCGGCCCCGACGGCGACGCCGGGAGCCAATCCTCAGGGCGGTCCGGCGATGGAGGAGATCCTGCGTCTGCGCGATCACGTCGCGGCCAACCCCGACGATGCTGACTCGGTGCTGCTCCTGGCCAATCTCAACTACGACATCCGCCGTTGGGATCGTGCGGGCGAACTGTACGAACAGTATCTGGGCCTGGTACCCGACAGCCCCGACGTCCTGACCGACCTCGGCGTCACCCTGCGCGAGCGTGGGCAGTTCGGGGAGGCGTTGGCCAAGTTCCAGCAGGCTCAGACCCTGTCGGCCGGGCACTGGCAGTCGGTCTACAACGAAGTGGTGGTGCACGCCTTCGATCTGCAGGACTACGCGGCCGCCGACGAAGCTCTCGGGCGCCTGCGAACCCTCCAGCCTGCAAACCCAGAGATCGAGCGCCTGGCCCAGGAAGTGGCCCGCCGCCAAAGCGCCGCCCAGAACGATCCCGCCGCCTCAGCCTCCTGACTCCCGGCAGTGGGCCGACGCTTGGCGGCGCTCGTGACGGTCCTCCGCGGGTAGAGTAGTCACGCGGCCCGATGACCAAGTTCCTACTCCTCAGTTTCGTCGCCCTGCTGATCTACTGGCGGGTTCGGCGAGCCGTCCTCTACTTTCGCGCCACGGCGGAACGATTGCGCGAGGCCGCAGAGCGCCCCGCGGCCCAGAGCCCCCTGCCCACGATCGACCTGGTCACCTGTAGTTCCTGTGGCGAGTCGGTGCCCCGACAGCGGGCTTTCCTCGAGGGTGGCGGGCCCCTCTGTGACCGCTGCCACGCCGCGGAGCGTTCGTGAAGCCGCAGTGGTTCCAGGTCGGCGTCCCCCTACCGATCGACGAACCACTGACCTACGCCGCCCCGGTGCAGGGGGCCGCTCACCTCGCACCGGGCATGCGGGTGCGGGTTCAGGTGGGACGCCGCCGTGTCGTCGGCATCGTCACCGAGATCCTCGAGGTGGCGCCGACCGGCTTCGAGGCCAAACCGATCCTCGAGGTCCTCGACCAGGAACCGGTGGTGCCACCGGACCTGCTCCGCCTCGCCCGGTTTGCGGCCGAGTACTACCTGACTCCGATCGGTCCGGTGCTCAAGAGCATGCTGCCGTCGCGCCTGGAGCCCTGGGGCGACCGCCGGATCCAGCTCACCGATCGGGGAGCCATGGCGCTTCCACGCTCGGAATCGCAACGGCGCGTGCTCGAGCGACTGCGCGAGGAGGGCAGAATTCGCCTCAGCGCCCTGCGCGACGAGCTGCAGCTCACGGACCTCGGCCCGACCCTCGACGGCATGGTCGAGGCGGGCTGGCTGCGACTGCTGTCGGCCGACACCCGCCGCGGCGCGCGCTATCGCACCGCCGTGGAGCTCGGGCCGGGTTCCCTGGAGACCCTCCTGGAACGCGCGGGGCGCTCCAAACCGGGCCGCGCGGTCGTCGAGTTCCTGGCCCAGGAGCGACGGCCCGCAACCCTCGACGAGGTCTGCCTGGCGGTGGGTTGCACCAAGGCGGTGCCCAATCGGCTGATCAAACTCGGCATCCTGCGACGCTTCACGGAGATCGCGCGACTCGACCTCGAGGATCACCGCATCCGGCCCCAGACACTACCGGCGGGCCGCCGTCTGACCCTTCGTCCGGACCAGGCCCAGGCCCTGGCGGCAATCACTCCGGCGCTGCAGGCCCGAGAGTACCGGCCCTTCCTGCTAGCCGGCATGACGGGCTCCGGCAAGACCGAGGTCTACCTCCGCGCGGCGGAGGCGACGCTCCAGGCGGGGCGGAGTGCTCTGCTCCTGGTGCCCGAGATCGCCCTGGTTCCCGCCTTGGCGGCGGCGGCCGGCGAGCGATTCGGCGAGAACCTTGCCGTGCTCCATTCCGGCCTGGGGCCCAGTGAGCGGCGCCAGGAGTGGGAGCGGGTCCGCGCCGGCGCGGCCCGTATCGTGATCGGAGCTCGCTCGGCGCTGTTCGCGCCCGTGGTCGATCTGGGGCTGATCGTGGTCGACGAGGAGCAGGACAGCTCCTACAAGCAGGACACGGCTCCCCGATACCACGGGCGGGACCTGGCCCTGGTGCGGGCCGCGCAGGCTTCGGCGGTAGCCCTGCTGGCCTCGGCCACTCCCAGCCTGGAGAGCCGGCTCAACGTCGAGCTCGGCAAGCTCGAACTGCTCCAACTGACCCACCGCGCCGGACAGGGCCGACTGCCCGACGGCATTCTGGTCGACCTTCGGCACGAGGTGGCGGCCCGCCAACCCGGCGACGTGGTCTTCTCGGCCCTCCTGGTCGAGGAGATCGAGCGGTCGCTAGCGGAGGGGGAGCAGATCATCCTGCTGCGCAACCGCCGAGGGTACGCACCGACCTTGCTCTGCCGGGCTTGCGGCGAAGACCATCGCTGCGAGAGCTGTGGTCTCCCCAGGACGCTCCACCGTCGTGAGGGCGCGCTGATCTGCCACTACTGTGGATCGCGCCGTGCCGTTCCCATCCGCTGCGCCAGCTGCCGGGAGGAGGACACCCTCGAAGCGATCGGAGCTGGCACCCAGCGAGTGGAGGAGCGCTTCCGGGAGATGTTCCCCGACGTGCCGGTGGCAGTACTCGACCGCGACGCCGTGCAGCGTCGGGGCGGCGTGACCCACGTGCTCGAGCGCTTCGGGCGGGGAGAGGACCGCGTGCTGATCGGGACCCAGATGGTGTCGAAGGGCCACCACTTTCCGGACGTCGGGCTGGCGGCGGTGCTCTCCGCCGACAGCTACCTCGGGTTTCCCGACTTCCGGGCCGTCGAACGCACCTACAACCTGCTGACGCAGCTGGCGGGACGGGCCGGTCGGGGAGAACGACCGGGCCGGGTCGTGATCCAGACCTACCATCCGGACCACTACGCCATCCGGGCCGCCCTCGGCCACCACGACCGAGCCTTCGCCGACGAAGAGCTGCGCTTCCGGCGAATCTTCCAGTACCCACCGTACTCCCGTCTGGTGCTATTCCTGGTCCGAGACGCCAACCAGCAGCGCGGCTGGCAGCGCATTCAAGACCTGGCGCGCCGGGCCGCCGCCCACCCGGACGCGACCGACATTCGGATCCTCGGTCCCGCGGCCGCTCCCCTGGAGCGACTCAAGGGACAGTGGCGATTCCAGCTTCTGCTTCGCGGTCCCTCGGGGACCCGGCTGCGGCGGGTAGCCGACGACCTACGGCGCGACGAGAGGAGCCGCGACCTGGTCCTCGATGTCGATCCGCTCGACCTGATGTAGCTAGAGGTTTCGGGGCCTCGTGGCATACGTCGTGCATTGACGAACGGCGCCACAGTTGCTAGTTTCCCCGGGTGCAAGCACTAGACGACTCCGCCTTCGAAGAACCGTTGATCGCCCTGCGACGTCAGATCGCTGAACTCGAGGGCTACCCCGAGGGTTCGGGCCACGAAAAGGACCTCGAGCGCCTCCGGCACCGGCTCGACAAGGAGACCGACAGTGTGTTCCGCAATCTGTCGCGCTGGCAGAAGACGCTCATGGCGCGCCACGCCGAACGACCGTATACCCTCGACTACGTCGACCTGATGATGGACGAGTGGGTCGAGTTCCACGGCGATCGGGCCTACGCCGACGATCCGGCGATCGTGTCCGGCTTCGCCACCTTCCGTGGCCAGCACGTGGCGGTGATCGGACACCAGAAGGGGCGTGACACCACCCAGCGGATCCGTCGAAACTTCGGACAGCCTCGTCCCGAGGGATACCGCAAAGCCCTACGCATCATGAAGTTGGCCGAGAAGTTCGGTCGTCCGATCCTCACCTTCATCGATACGCCCGGCGCCTATCCCGGCATCGGGGCCGAGGAGCGCGGCCAGGCCGAGGCGATCGCTCGCAACCTCCTCGAGATGGCGTCCCTGCGCGTTCCCGTCGTGGTCACGGTCACCGGAGAGGGTGGAAGCGGCGGAGCGCTGGCCCTCGGCGTGGGCGACCGCGTCTTCATCCTGGAGTACGGCATCTACTCGGTGATCTCTCCCGAAGGGTGCGCGGCCATCCTGTGGAAGGACCAGGGGATGAAAGCGGTGGCCGCCGAAGCGATGCGTGTGACGGCCCCCGACCTGCTCGATCTCGGCGTCGTCGACGAGATCATCCCGGAACCGAGAGGGGGGGCTCACACCGACCCCGTGCTCACCAGCCAGCGGATCGCCGACCGCCTCGAAGCGACCCTCGAGGAGTTGAACGACCGTTCCCCCGAGGAGCTTCTCGAAGCCCGCTACGAACGCTTCCGGAAGCTCGGCGTCTTTTCCGAGAGCTGATCCTGGACACCACGACGCCCGCTTCGGCTCCTACGGTTTCCGAGCCGTCGGAGAACGCTCCCGACATGGGCCGGGACGACCCCGGCGAGTGGATCGAAGCCGAGCGCCCCACCGCCACCGAGACGCTCGTCGCCGCCGGCTACCCTGAGGATCAGGCGTTGCTGCTGGCCCGGCGAGGGATCGAGAGTGCGGCCGCCGCGGAGCAGTTCCTCAACCCCAGTCTCGACCAGCTCCATCCCCACTTCGCCCTCCACGGCATGGACCAGGCCGTGGACCGTCTTCTCGAGCAGCGGGGAAGGGGCGGAATCGTGGTGGTCGGCGACTACGACGTTGACGGCGTGTCGTCCACGGCGATCATGTTGGCCACGCTGAGGGCCTGCGGCATCGAGTGTGAGGCCATCCTGCCGCACCGAAAACGCGACGGCTACGGACTGCAGCCGCAACACGTCGAGCGCGCCGTGGAGCGCGGCGCCGAACTGATTCTGACCCTCGACTGCGGCACGACGGCGCACGAGCCGATCGCCCTGGCGCGCCTCTCGGGGCTCGACGTGATCGTCGTCGACCACCACCTACCGGGCGACGAGGAACTCCCGGACGCCATCCTGGTGAATCCGCAACAACCGGACTGTGGCTACCCCTTTCCCGAGCTCGCGGCTGCGGGCCTGGCCTTCAAGCTCGCTCTGGCCGTCGCCGAACGAGCCGGTCGAGACCTGCCGGTCGAAGCTCTTCTCAGGATCGCCTGCCTCGGAACGATCGCGGACATGGTGCCGCTGGTCGGTGAAAACCGGGTCATCGCGGCCTTGGGCCTACGAGCCCTCGAGGAGACGCGCTCGCGAGGCCTGCGCGCCCTGCTGGCCGAGGCCCGCATCGAACCGCCGTACCGCGCTTCCGATGTGGGCTACCGCATCGGGCCTCGGCTCAACGCGGTCGGTCGTGTCGGTTCGGCGGATCCGGCCCTCGAGTTGCTGATGACGCGGGACGACGAACGCGCTCGCCAGCTAGCCGGCGAGCTGGAAACGAGCAACCGCGACCGGCGGGACGAGGAAGCCCGGGTGGTCAGCGAAGCGGAGAGCCGGCTCGAAGCCCTGGCCGAACTCCCTCCGATCCTCGTGCTGTGGGACCCCGACTGGCACCGCGGGGTGGTCGGCATCGCGGCCTCGCGGTTGGCTCGCAAGTACCGCCGTCCCACCCTGCTCTTGCAGGTCGAGGGCGAGCGGGCCTCCGGCTCGGGTCGGAGCGTGGCGGGGATCGAGCTGTTCGACTTCCTCGACGCCTGGCGAGATCGGCTGCTGCGCTTCGGCGGACACTCGCAGGCGGTGGGACTCAGCGTGGAGATGGAACAGCTCGAGGAGCTGGCGGCAGAGTGGAGAGAAGCGGCGTTGGTCTGGCCCGAAGAGACCCGGCAGCGACGGTACCACTACGAGCTGTCGCTGACGCCGGGTCAGATCGACCAGGATCTCTGGCATCGTCTGGTACAGCTGGAACCCTACGGTGTCGGCAATCCGCAGCCTCTGGTCCGCCTCGGACCCTTACGGCTCGATCCTGAGCGCTCTCCTCGCACCTTCGGCCAGGATCATCTGCGGGCCTTCGTAGTGGGTCGAGACGGGCGCAAGGCGACCTTGCTCGGCTGGGGTTGGCAGTCGAAGCGGCACCGCTTGGAGGGTGAATTCGAGGCGCTGGGACGGCTGGAGAAGGACCGCCGGTACCACAACCTCGAGCTCCACCTGTCGGAGGTACGCCCCGTTGGCTAGTCCCCGCACCATTCGGCTGCTCAAGGCGTTCCTGCTGGGGCTGGTGGTTCTGACCCTGCTCGTGGTCGGTGCCCTCTACACGATCGGCAAGAAGGCCCAGTTCACCCCTCCCACCCGGAGCCCGGATGCGGTCGACACCGACCCTGGAACGCAGCAGCAGGGGAGCGGGTTCGACCACACCGTTTCGCGAGACGGCGAGCCGCTGTTCCGCATGCGCGGGGGCCGCGACCGTCGCGACCAGGACGGCAATCTGTTCGTCGAGGATGTTCTCGTCACGGTGTTCCGCCCCAACGGCGAACGACTCGAGGTCGTGGCCGACCAGGCGCGGTACAACCTGGAGCGCGAGTCGGCTGAACTGCAAGGCAACGTCACCATCGCCGGAGACGACGGCCTGGCGCTGACCACCGAGAAGCTCTTACTGCAGCAGGGAGGACGGATTCTCGAAAGCACCGGCGACGTCGAATTCCGCTACGGACAGAACGGAGCGATCACGGGAATGGCCGGAAAACTCCGAGCCGATCTCGAGCGCGAGGTGTTCATCTTCCAGTCCGGTGTCACTATGTCGGGGTCCCAGGACTACCAGCTGAAAGCCAACCGGGTCTTGATCGAACGCGGGGAGCGGCTGATTCGGGCGACCGGCGAGGTCCGCGTTCGTTGGCAGGATTCGGTACTCAACGCCGACCAGGTCGCCGCGACCCTGGCCTCACACCAGGACCGACTCCGATTCCTGCGCGCCCATTGGAACGTCTCGGTTCGTCTGCATACTGGTCTCGCCGACCAGGCGCGGGTGACCCGCCTCCGCGGCAGTCGACTCGGCATTCTGTTCGACGGCCCGGAAGGCGAGGTCAGCCGCATCGAGATCGAAGACGAGGTGCGAGGACGCGCCCGCATCGAGTCGGCGAGCGCCATGGGGACCAGCGTCCTCTGGAAGACCCGCTTTTTCAAGGGGGACTTCGTGCGGGGCAACCTCAACAGCGTCCTCGCCGAGGGCAGGGCAGAGCTCACCGAGTACCTCACCGCCGACCCGAGCTTTCTGATCCGGCGCATCTGCTCGGCGCGGTCGAACGCTCGCTTCGGCCCCAACGGCGAGATGCAACAGATCAACGCGCTGCGCGAAGTCGACATCCAGAACCGCCAGGTACAGATGCTGGCCGACTCGACCCGTGTCACTCCCGAGAGCCTCGAGGTCGAGGGCATGCCGGTGCTGGTGGTCGGCGGGCTCGGTAAGATCGAAGCCCCGAAGGTGAACTACTCGGAATCGAACGGCCTGGTCCACGCCACCGGAGGCGTCGAGGTCGAGCTTCCCCCGGATCTCTCGAACCCGCTGGCCGCGGGTCCCCTGTCCGGCGGACAGGAGCCGGTCCGCGTCACCTCCGACGAGGGTTTCATCCGACCCAGCACCAGTTCCTTCATGTTCCAGGGCAACGTGCGGGCCTGGTCGGGGCCCCGCCTGCTGCGTTCGCATACCCTGCGGGGCGACGCCGAGCCCCAACGGTTGACCGCGGGCGGGGGCGTGGAGAACGTCTGGAGCGTGGTGCGCACTAGTACCAACAGAGACGAACGCTCCCAGGTTCGGGTCCGCGCCGACGGCCTGATCTACGAGCCCGAGGCCTCGTTGGCCACCTACCGTGGTTCGGTAGAGGTCGTCGACGGGCCGCGCACTCTCACCTGCAGCGAACTCGCCGTCCGACTCGACGAGCAGGGAGAGGTCCAGTCCCTCGACTGCGAGGGATCCGTCGAGCTGAACGCCCCCGAGGAGGGACGGCGGGTACGGGCCGACCGAGCCGAGTATGATGTGGGGGAGGGAGAGGTGGTCTTTCGAGGCAACCCCGCCAAGCTCTTCGAGCAGAGCGGGGCGAGCCTGCAGGGAGCGACCGTCGTGTACTCGGTCCAGGGGGGAACAGTACAGATTCGAGGTCGCGACCCCAACGCCACCGCCGAACAGAACCCATGAAGTTACGCGCCCAGGAACTCCAAAAATCGTACAGCGGCCGAGCCGTGGTGGCCGGTGCCTCCCTCGAAGTCGAGAAGGGCGAAATCGTCGGCCTGCTCGGTCCCAACGGCGCGGGGAAGACCACCAGTTTCTACATGGTCGTCGGTCTGACTCCTCCCGACTCGGGACAGGTGTTCCTGGGCGACGAGGACATCACCGAGTTGCCGATGTACGTGCGGGCCCGGCGTGGCATCAGCTACCTTCCGCAGGAGCCCTCGGTGTTCCGTCGCATGTCGGTGGAGGACAACCTGCGCTCGATCTTCGAGACACTCGACTTCGGCCACGCCGAGCGCGAGCGGCGGATCGACATCCTGCTCGACGAGTTCGGCCTCGAGAGGATTCGCAAGAGTCCGGGCTACGCTCTCTCCGGCGGGGAACGGCGGCGCGTCGAGATCGCGCGCGCCCTCGTGATCGAGCCCTCGTTCATCCTCCTCGACGAGCCCTTCGCCGGGATCGACCCCATCGCGGTGATCGACATCCAAGCGATCGTTTCGCGGTTGAGGGACTTTGGCATCGGTATCCTGATTACCGACCACAACGTCCGCGAGACGTTGAAGATCACCGACCGCGCCTATATCATCAACAACGGTGAAATCCTTCGATCCGGCAAGCCCGCAGAACTGTCCGCCGACCCCCAGGTGAGGAAGATCTACCTCGGCGAGGACTTTCAGCTTTGACGAGGACTTCCGGCTGTGACGGTGTGAGCTAGCCATGGCACTCGAACAGAAGCTCTCGCTGCGGCTCGCCCAGCGATTGGTCATGACCCCGTCGCTGCAGCAGGCGATCAAGATGCTGCAGATGACCCGGATGGAGCTCGAGACCACGGTCAACCAGGAGCTGGTAGAAAACCCGGTCCTCGAAATCCAGGAGGAGAGGACGCCCGAGAGCGAGCGCCAACCCACCGAAGAAGTCGCACAGAAAGAGGGGGAGCTCGACCACCAGGAGTCGATGAACGACATCGATCTCGAGGCCTATTTCAACGACTACCTGGAGGGCTCCTCCTACCCTCGGAGCCAGCTGGGGGTTCCCGAAGCACCACCGCTCGAGAACACCCTGACGTCGGAGCTCGACCTCTACGACCATCTCCTCTTTCAGATCCACATGGGGGAGTTCCCCGCCGACCTCAGACGTCTCGGTGAACTGATCGTCGGCAACATCGACGGCGATGGTTTCCTCCAGGCGACGGCGGAGGAGATTCTTCGGCTCTACCTACTGGAAGGGGAGGAGTGCTCCCTGGAACGAGTCGAAGCGGCCCTCGAACTGGTGCGCTCCCTCGATCCTCCCGGCATTGCCCGCCCCGACCTGCGGCAGTGCCTGATGGCCCAGTTGGCGTCGATCGGCGAAGCCGACTCGCTGGCCTACTGCATGCTCGACGAGTACTGGGATCTGTTCCTGAAGCGCCAGTTCCAGACCATCGCCAAGCAGATCGGGGTCCCCTTGGCCGAACTGGAAGCGCCCGTCGACCAGATCAAACAACTCGAGACCCGACCCGGGCGTCAGTTCGCTCCCTCCAGCACGCAGTACGTTCAGCCCGATGTCTACGTCATCAAGGTCGACGACGAGTACGTAGTGCAGGTCAACGACGATGGCCTGCCGAAGCTGCGCGTAAGCCGTTCGTACCGGACGATGATGGCCCGCCTGCGAGCCGAAGGTAAGGGTGGGGAGGCCCACCAGTACCTCACCGACAAGATGCGCTCGGCCCTCTGGTTGATCAAGAGCCTCGACCAGCGGCAGCGCACCATCTACAAGGTGGCCCGGTCGATCGTGAAGCAGCAGCGGGCCTTTCTCGATCACGGCATCGAGCGGCTTCGGCCCATGGTCTTGCGGGACGTGGCCGAGGATATCGAGATGCACGAGTCCACCGTCAGCCGCGTGGTCGCCAACAAGTACATCCACACCCCGCGCGGCCTCTACCCGATGAAGTTCTTCTTCCACAGTGGCATCGACCGGGACTACGGCGAGGACATCTCCTCCCTGACCGTCAAGCGCAAGATCTCGCAGCTGGTCCAGGACGAGAACCCGAAGAAGCCGTTGTCGGACAATGCGCTCGCTAAACTATTGAATCGCGAAGGGATCAAGATCGCACGACGTACCGTAGCCAAGTACCGAGACGAACTCTTGATCCCTTCCTCCAACGACCGCAAGCAGGTCTTCTGATCATGCTCGGTGAGACCGTCCCCCACCGGGGGCCCGATCCTTACGGAAACCACCCGGGGGCCCTTGGCTCCCGGGTATCATGAACCACCCCCGGAGCTGCGGGGAACCAGTGGAGGCTGAGGTATGAACATCGAGTTTCTGGGACGCAACTTTGCGGTCAGCGATCGCGTGCGGACGCACACCGAGGAGAAGCTCGAGAGGGTTCTCAAGTTCCTCGACGAGCCGATCGAGGCTCACGTCACCCTGGAAACCAAGAAGCACCAGCACACGGCCGAGATCCACCTGGCACATCGCCACGGCAAGGTGCACACCGAAGAGACCTCGTTGCAGATGATGGAGTCGATCAATACTGCGATCGACAAGGCCGAAAAGCAGGCGCGCAGAGCCAAGAAGAAGTTCCAGGACAAGCGCCGACGTGGTGCGGTAGCCCGTGACGAGACTCCCCACTGGCCGGTCGATGTCGTCGATCCCCAGAGCCTGCGCGACGGCGCTGGCGAGCGTCGAATCATCAAGTCCTCCCGGATCCAGATCAAACCGATGAGTCTCGAGGAGGCGGCGCTGCAGCTCGATGGTTCGCGCAGCGAGTTCGTCGTGTTCCGCGATGCCGAAACCGACCTGGTCAGCGTCCTCTATCGCCGCAACGACGACCATTTCGGGCTGATCTCTCCGGAATTCTGAGGTTCGGGAGCGAGGGTATACGAGACGGTGGCTGAACTCGCTGACCTGACCGCCGAGGAGCGCATCTTCCCCGGCCTGACCGGGACCAACGCCTCCTCGGTGCTGCGTGAGATCGCCGAGCGGTTGAGCGGTCTGGAACCGTTCGGCGATGCCGAGTCTCTGCACGCTCGCCTCATGGAACGCGAGGAACTCTGCTCGACGGGAGTCGGCCGCGGAGTCGCGATCCCACACTGCAAGATCAACGGGTTGCAACAGGTCCTGGTCACGGTCGGAATCTCCGAGAGCGGGGTGGACTTCGCGGCGACCGACGGCAAGCCGGTACATGTGTTTCTCGTCGTGGTGTCGCCGAGTCGATCTCCGGCCCTGCACCTCCAATCACTGGCCACGATCTCGCGCTGGGTCAAGGAGAACGATCCCGTGGCGCTGCTCACGGGTTCGGAGGATCCCGCTGAGCTCCATCGACGGCTGATCGGTCTGCCGGATCATGACTGACCGAGTCTCCCCACCACCGGAGGGAAAGCGCGACGGCGCGAGCGTCGAGGTTCGAGAGTTGCTCACCGACGAGCTTTCCGATCTGCACCTGAGCGTTCTGGCCGGGCAGCGCCATCTCGACAACCGGATCATCAATCCCAGGGTCCAGAAGCCGGGACTGGCCTTCGCCGGCTACTACACCTACATCAAACCCGGGCGAGTCCAGATCTTCGGGGAGTCGGAACGCGCCTACCTCCAGACCCTGCCCAAAGCGGAACGACAGCAGCGGTTCGACGACATCACGCGATTGCCGATCGCCGTCTTCATCCTGACCAAGGGGCTCGCTCCCTTGCCGGGCTTTCTCCGCCTCTGCCAGGAACGCGAGGTTCCGGTGCTCTCTTCGCCCAGCCTCTCTTCGGTGGTCATCAAGCGGGTCAGCTGGTTTCTCGAGGACCACCTGGTTCCCGAGACCCAGATGCACGCGGTCCTGCTCGAGATCTACGGTATCGGCGTCCTCCTTCTCGGTCGCAGCGGGGTAGGGAAGAGTGAGTCGGCGCTCGATCTGATTACCCGCGGACACAGTCTGGTGGCCGACGACCGGGTCTCGATCAAGCGCTATCCGAGCGGCGACCTGGTCGGCTCGAGCCCCGGGGAACTCCACCACCATATGGAGATTCGCGGCCTCGGTATCGTCGACATCAAGGATCTGTTCGGTCTTTCGGCCGTGCGAGAACGGAAGACCATCGACCTGGTGATCCAACTCGAACCGTGGGACAGTGAGACCCAGTACGATCGACTCGGTCTGGACGAGACGGTGTTCCACATCCTGGGGACCCCCGTGCCCTACATCCAGATGCCAGTGGCGAGTGGCCGCAACGTTTCGGTCCTGGTCGAGATCGCGGCCCGCAACCACGTGCTCAAGATGCAGGGCCACTTCTCGGCCCAGGAGTTCGCTCGGAAGCTCGAAGAGCAACTCGAACGCAATCGCAATCGCAGCAACCAGCAGGCACCCGGGGCAGGGGAGGAGAAGAGCGGATGAGTTCGATCGATCTGGTGATCCTGACGGGGCTGTCTGGCTCGGGCAAGAGCACGGTGGCCAAGTGCTTCGAGGATCTCGGCTACTACGTCGTCGACAACCTACCGATGCCGTTGCTGGGTGAACTGTTGCAGGATCCTCGCGCCTTTGCGGGCGGGGTAGAGAAGATGGCGATCGTGACCGACGTGCGGGCCCCTGGATTTGCCGCGCGCCTCCCTTCGCTCTATCGCTCGATCGACCGCCACACTCTGCGGGTGACGCTGCTCTTTCTCGAGTCTTCGACCGAGACCCTGGTACGGCGGTTTTCGGAGTCCCGTCGACCCCACCCCTTGAGCCAGACTCTCTCGGTCTCCGCCGCCATCGAGGAAGAGCGCGAAATGCTGGCCGAGCTCCGCGGCCTGGCCGACATGGTCTTCGACACCAGCAAGTGGACGGTGCACGAAACCCGGGCCAAGGTCTACCACGCCTTCGGGGAACGGGGCGGTCAGGGAGCCGAGATGCAGGTCTCCCTGATCAGCTTCGGGTTCAAGTACGGAATTCCGGTGGGCAGCGACCTGATGTTCGATGTGCGGTTCCTGCCCAACCCCTACTTCGATCTCGAACTTCGCCCCCTGACCGGGCGCGACGAGCCGATTCAGCGGTTCCTGCAAGCGCAAAGCGACTTCCCCGAACTGGTCGATCGGCTCGCCGACCTGCTGATCTACCTCCTGCCGCGCTACCAGGCCGAGAACCGCAGCTACCTCTCAGTCGCCATCGGCTGTACCGGAGGTAAGCACCGCTCGGTCGCGATGGTCGAGAACCTACACCGACGGCTGGCCGAAGCCGGATGGAAGGCTAAAGTGGAACACCGAGACATCGAGCGCTGAACATGATCGAACGCGAAATCAAGATCTCCAACCGCCTCGGGCTGCACGCCCGGGCTGCGGCCAAGTTGGTCCACCTGGCCGGTACCTTCGACTCGGAGGTATCGATCCTGCGCGAAGGCGAGGAGGTCGACGGCAAGAGCATTCTCGGCATCATGATGCTGGCGGCAGCTCAGGGACAGAACGTAACCATCCGCTGTGATGGCGATGACGAGTCCGAAGCGATCGAGGCGCTGGGAAGGCTGTTCGAGGACAAGTTCGGCGAGGGATCCTGATCGATGGCCTCGATGCAGGTACTCCAGGGCCTCGGCGTTTCGGAGGGCGTCGCCATCGGGCGCGCCATCTGTCTCGAGACCCGCAATCAGGAGGTCTACCGTTTTCCCCTGCTCGATGACCAGCTGGAAGCCGAGATCGACCGCTTCCGGAGCGCGGCCCAAGAGGCCCAGGAGGAGGTGCAACGACTCGGTCGTCGGGTGGGACACGAACTCGGCGACGAGTTGGGCGGCATCTTCGAAGCCCACTCGCTGATGCTCAGTGACCCGAGCCTGCTGGGGGCCATCGAGCGCCGCATCCAGGACGAGAAGGTGAACGCCGAGTGGGCGGTGCTGGAAACCACCGCCGATCTCAGGAATCGGTTCGCTAGCCTCGACGAAGAGCACTTCCGGGAGCGGGGAGAGGACCTGCAGGACGTCGGACGCCATCTCTTGCGCGCGCTGCAGGGGATCTCGCACCACGACCTCTCCGAGATCGAAGGGGACGTCATCGTGATCGCCGACGATCTCACGCCCTCGGACGCCGTCCGTCTCGGCCGACAGGGTGTCGTCGGCTTCGCCATCGAGGTCGGAGGCCAGACCTCACACACCGCCATCATCGCCCACTCGCTAGACATTCCCCTGGTCGCCGGCCTTCCCGGGATCACCCGTCTGGCTGCCCAGGACGATCCAGTGATCGTGGACGGCACCACCGGTAGCGTGATCCTGCACCCCACGGCCGACATCCTCGAGCGCGACCGCCTTCGACAGACGGCCCAGAAGGCGTCGCAGCGAGCCTGGGCCGACTCTCGCGAGCTCGAGGCCGTGACGCGGGACGGCGTCTCCATCCAGCTCATGGCCAACATCGACCTCAGCGAAGAACTCGAGGACGCGTTGCGCTACGGCGCCCAGGGCGTAGGGCTCTACCGCAGCGAGTTCCTCTACATCGAGCAGAGCCCCGAGGTGCCGGACGAAGAGGACCACTACGAGGTGTACCGACGCCTCCTGGAGAAGATGGCTCCCAGTCCGGTGGTGATCCGCACCTACGACCTGGGTGGCCGGAAACTGGCCCGCGAGGTCATGGAGAGTCGCGAAGAGAACCCAGTGCTCGGCCTGCGCGGGATCCGCCTGACCCTGGCCCGGCCCCGGATCTTTCGCACGCAGCTGCGCGGTCTCCTGCGGGCCGGACGCCATGGGGAACTCTGGGTCCTGCTGCCGCTGGTCAGCACCGTCGACGAAGTGCGCAGCTTCCGCGCGTTCGTCGCCACCGTGATGGAGGAGCTACGCAGCGAGGGAATTCCCTTCAACCCGCAGTTCCAGTTGGGAGTGATGATCGAGGTTCCCTCGGCGGTCATGGTCGCCGACCACCTGGCGCGCGAGGTCGACTTCTTCGCCATCGGAACCAACGACTTGATCCAGTACTCGCTGGCCGTCGACCGCAACAACGAGCACGTCGCCGATCTCTACCGTCCGCTGCATCCCGCCCTACTGCGGATGATCCGCCGGGTGATCGACGAGGCGGAGAAGGCACAGATCCCGGTGTCGGTCTGTGGCGAGATGGCGGCCGATCCCCGTCTGGCGTCGGTGCTGGTCGGCCTGGGGATTCGGCGACTCTCGCTCAGTCCCCGCCGCCTGCCCCTCGTCAAAGAGAAGATCCGGGCCATGGATTGCTCCGAGCTGGCGCGACACCTCGATCTCTGTTCCGACCTCGTCTCGGCTTCGGACATCGAGCGTTATCTCGATCGCTGCGGCGCCCTCTGACCCGGCCGCGGCCGAACCCGCTGGCCGTGCTATCCTTACCGGCCGTCCTCGGCCCGCCGGGCCAGGTCTCCTATCGCCAACCACGGAGCGCGGGTACGTTGCTGAAGAAGGTCGAACGAGTCGAGAAACCCTGGGGCTACGAGTTGATCTACGCCCACACCGACGACTACGTCGGCAAGATCCTGCACGTCAACGCCGGCCAGGCGTTGTCACTGCAGTACCATGAGGTCAAGGACGAAACACTCTATCTCTCCGCTGGCTCCATGGAGCTGATCGTCGAAGAGGGGGGCGAGATGGTGTCGCGGACCCTGACCGATGGAGACTCGTACCACATCCCACCGCACACCCGGCACCGCATGGTGGCCGGCCCCGAGGGCTGCGACATCCTGGAGGTATCGACCCCCCACCTGTCTGACGTCGTGCGGCTCGAGGACCGCTACGGTCGTGTCTAGCTCCAGCATCCTCCGATTGCGTTGCCTCGTGCTCGCGCTGAGCGGACTGGGGCTGAGCCTGGCTTGCAGTTCCAGCCCCAAACCCTCGCCGCCACCGAGCGTCGTACCGATCGTTCAGCCCAACACTCCCGCCCCCGACCAGGCAGCCGATGCGCCGCCGGCGGAGGACCCAGCGGTGACCGAAAGCCGGGAGGAGCCCGACGACAGCGTCGTCGTCATCGACCCGGGTGGAAGCCCGGATCCATCGGGGACCCGGCTCAGTGACCTCGCCGCCGCGGAACGCAACCGCCGCCTCACGACCGACGCGCCGGTGCTGGTCATCACCGACGACAACCTCGCCGAGCACGCCGAAGGAGGCAAGCTCACCTTCGCCGACCGGCCCGCCTCGGACCCGTCCCAACCAGACAGCGGCGACTACTCGGCACAGCGACAGCAACAAGAGGCCTATTGGCGGCAAAGAGTCCTAGAAACCCGAAAACAATGGGCGGGCAAAGTAGAAGAAATCTTCACTCTTGAAGCGCGGGCCAACCAACTCCGCATTCAGTTCTACGACGCCGACGATCCGTTCTATCGAGATGCTCGGATCAAGCCGGAGTGGGACCGGACGCTCGACAATCTCAGCACCGCTCGCAAGGACGCGAAAGCCCTTGAGGAGAAGGTGGCGCAGATCGTCAGCGAGGGCAACCGCGCGGGCGCACTGCCAGGCTGGCTGCGCGAGGGCATCGAACTCGAGCCCAAGGAGCGGCCCTACGACGCTGAAGGCAACGCCCCGGAACCGCCCCAGTCCACGGAGCCCGATCTGGTCGAGGAGAACCCCTGATGTCCTCGGAACCTCTCAGTTCCCAGAAGTACTTCATCGAAACCTGGGGCTGCCAGATGAACGAGCTGGACACCCAGCGCATGGCTGGACAGCTCATGCAGCAGGGGATCCTGCCGACCGACGATCCGACCGAGGCCAGCGTCATCCTGCTGAACTCCTGCAGCGTGCGCGAGAAGGCCGCCCAAAAGGCCTACTCGCGACTGGGAATCTACCGTCGCTACAAGGAGAAGCGGCCCGAACTCCTCATCGGGTTCTGCGGCTGCGTCGCCCAGCAGGAGGGAGAGAAGGCCCTGCGTCGCGTCCCGGATCTGGATTTCGTGGTCGGCCCGGCGCGTGTGGGCGAGCTCACCGACATCCTGGCCCGAAGCCGCAGCGGTGAGCGAGTCGCTGCCACCGGGTTCCCCGAAGACCGCGACTTCGACCTCGACACCATCTCTCGTGAGAGTTCTTACAAGGGCATGGTCACGCTGATCGAGGGCTGCAACAAGAAGTGCACCTTCTGCATCGTTCCCTACACCCGGGGCCCGGAGCGCTGTCGTCCGTTGGCCCACATCGTCGAAGAAGTTCGGCACCTTCTCCGTTTGGGATTTGTCGAGATCGAGCTGCTGGGACAAACCGTCAACCATTGGCGGGAGCCGGGGGAGAGTGACCTCGACTTCGCGGACTTGCTCGATACCGTGGCCAGCCTTCCGGGCC
Source organism: Thermoanaerobaculia bacterium (assembly GCA_030429235.1). Taxonomy (GTDB): domain Bacteria; phylum Acidobacteriota; class Thermoanaerobaculia; order Multivoradales; family JAIOJS01; genus JAIOJS01. The sequence continues at coordinate 197,555 of JAUIDB010000004.1, forward strand.
TTCAGCGGCTGCGATTCATCACCTCGTACCCCCGGGACTTCAGCCCCCGCATGGTCGCGCAGGTCGGGAAGCACCAGAACATCTGCCCCTACATTCACCTGCCGGTACAGTCCGGATCGAATCGTGTGCTCAAACTGATGGGGCGGGGTTACGAGGTGGAGAGCTACTACGACCTGGTGGACCAGCTGCGTGCGGTCCGCTCTGGCCTGGCCCTCTCGACCGACCTCATCGTCGGCTTCCCGGGAGAGACCGAGGCGGACCATCAGCTCACCCTCGACCTGGTCGAGCGCGTACGCTACGCCCAGATCTTCGCCTTCAAGTACTCCCCACGCCCCGGAACTCCGGCCCCTCGACTGAAGGTCGAGATTCCGAGCGACGAGGTTGCCAGCCGCCGCCTCCAAGAGATCTTCCGGCTGCAGGAGTCGATCCAGCTCGAACTCAACCGAGAGCTGGTGGGTGAGGAGCACGAACTGCTGGTGACCGGATGGGGCAAGACCGCGGACTCCCAGCAGGGACGGACCACCTGCCATCGGATCGTGCACTTCGACCCTCAGGGCGTTCCCGTGCCGCTCGGCTCGACCGTTCGGGTTCGGATCGACGAGGCCCTCCAGCACAGCCTGCGCGGCAGCCGAATCGACCAGCCGGCACATCCCGCCGAACCGGCACCACCTCGTGGTCTTCGCGTCGTAGGCTGACGCCGCCTTCCGCCAGCATCGTCTCCGGGCGGGATCCCTACCGCCAACCGTTTCCCGCCGTCGGTTGCGCCCCGTCGGCGCCGAAGCACTCACCGTTGCTCCTCCGGCATCACCCCGAGTGCCGTCGGCACTCCGCGGCCGGGTCGGAACGATCGTCCCGCCGGTTCCCCGAAGCGACTGAGCAGGGGAGGGGGCCGACGAGGCAGTCCGCCACAGACCCAACCCTGCTGCATCGAAACGGCCCCGGAGTTTCTTCGAGTACTTCTCGAAGCTCACAACCGCCGAGCCGCCGACTACCGCAACCACTGCACGGGATGGAGGAGACCGCACCCCCCATGTTCTTAAAGAAGAACTTGACCCCGAAGGCCGCCCGGAGCAGAATAGACCATGAGCCCCGACCCCAACATGACCTCCGTCGACGATCTGATCGAGATGCAGATCCGCGGACTCATGCTGGACCCAACCTCCAAGGTCCCGGTCGTGGTGCTGCACGAAGTCGGAGGAAGCCTCTTGCTACCGATCTGGATCGGACTGTTCGAGGCCAACGCCATCGCGCTCCATCTCGAGTCGATCACTCCTCCCCGGCCGATGACGCACGATCTCTTGCGCGCCGTCTTCGAGCACTTCGGCGCCAAGGTCGACCGTCTGGTCATCTCCGACCTGATAGAGAACACCTTGCACGCCACCCTGTGGGGGAGTCGCCTCGAAGATGCCCAGGACCACGAGGTCCAGCTCGACTGCCGACCGAGTGACGGGATCGCTCTGGCTCTCCGGTTCGAGGCACCGGTCTTCGTGTGCCGCGACGTCCTGGACCGAGCCCAGGCAATCGACCTGACCAAGGATCTCTCCGACCAGGAGATCGCGGCCAAGTGGCTCGAGTCCCTCGACCCGAGCGACCTCGGCAAGTACACGATGTAGCCAGTCGTGGGGGCTCAGTGCCAGTAGCCGACGGAAGTCGCGGCTCGACACTCGAGACCGAACTGCGAGCTTGGGACTCCAACGAACCGGCCCTTGCACAGGATCAGGCCGGCGAGCCCATCGCCTATGTCGGCGCGCCGACATTCCCCCCAAACCTCTGTAGTTTCGGCGGTTACGGCCGTACAAGTAGTTGGAATACGAGCCGATGCGAGATGGCGTGTGAACGCCTAGTACAACTCTTAGCTTCAACCGCCAAGTTCCTATCTTTTCAACCACTTAGAGGCATTGTCGGCGCGCCGACATTGCACGCCCGTCCCCTCGAGGCCGCCGATCGGATCGGCTTCGAGCTCGTTGACCACGGCCGAAGCCCGGCATAGACTCCCAGACCCTATGATCATCGCCATCACGAATCAGAAGGGCGGCGTGGGCAAGACCACGACCGCGATCAATCTCGCCGCGGCGTTCGCCATGAAGGGGCTTAGGACGTTGCTGATCGACCTCGATCCGCAGGCCAATAGCTCGATGTCGTTCATCGACGTCCACAGCCTCGAACGATCGGTCTACGACGCTCTGGTCGAGAAGGACGTCGGCCTCGCCGAGGTGACTGTGCCCGCCGAACATGTCGACCGTCTCTGGGTCGCGCCGGCCCGTCTCTCCCTCGCCAAACTCGAAGGCAAACTGGTGGGGGAGTTGGACAACCACTTCCGCCTGAAGGACGCGATCGACGAGGTGATCGATCAATATGACTACGTGGTCATCGACACGCCCCCCACGCTGGGCCTGATCACGGTCAATGCCCTCGTGGCCGCGACCCATGTCTTGATCCCGGTCCAAGCCAGCTACTTCGCCCTCGAGGGGACCGACGACCTGCTCGAAACCATTGACAAGGTCAAGGCCCGCCCCAACCCAGGCCTCCAGATCCTCGGTGCCGTGATCACCCTGTACGACAAGCGGACCCTGCTGTCCCGGGACGTCCGAGGCGAGATCCAGAAGGTCTTCGGAGATCGCGTCTTCGAGACCGTGATCTCGAAGAGCGTCCGCCTCGAGGAGAGCCCGGCTCACCGGGAGCCGATCTTCTCGTTCGCTCCCAAGTCGAGCGGCGCCTTCGAGTACTACAAACTGTCTGAGGAGGTACTGAGCCGTGTCTGAGTCGTCCGCCAACAAGCGTCGGGCCGGCCTGCCGCAACGGGTCCGCATGCGCCACACGGAGCACTACGTCGAGGAGCTGTCGAGCCGGTCCGAAACACCGGTAGGGAAGATGGTGCCCTTGTCGGAGATCGAGCCGGACCCAAACCAGCCCCGCACCACCATAGGCGACCTCCAGGATCTGGTTTCCTCGATCCGCGACAAGGGTGTGCTGGAACCTCTTTTGGTACGCACTCCGAACGATCTACCAACCGGCAAGAACTTCCGCATCATCTCGGGCGAACGCCGATACCAGGCCTCCCTGGAAGCCGGTATGTACGAAGTGCCGGTCATCGTGCTCGAGGTCGATGCCGACGAAGCCCTCGAGATCGCCCTCATCGAGAACCTGCAGCGCAAGGACCTGACGCCTTTCGAAGAAGCCGAGGGCTATCAGGCACTGGCGGATCGACACGGCTACACCCACGAGCAGATCTCAGAAGCGGTCGGAAAGTCCCGCACGGTGATTACCGAGACTCTGCAACTGCTGAAGATGCCTCCGAAGGTGCGGGACGCCGTGCTCGCCCTCGGCGTCAACTCGAAGTCGGTCCTGCAGGAGATCCTGAAGGCCAAGAGCGAAGAGGAGATGATCCAGCTCCTGGAGAAGGCGGCGACGCTCGGGCTGTCGCGCGACGATCTACGGCGCCGAACCCGGAGGCGTACCAGCACACGCAGAAAACCCTACACCTTTGCCTTCAAGGCGCCCGACAAGAGCTACCGACTCAATCTCACCTTCCGGCGGAGCACAGTCGAACGGACGGATCTGATCCAGGCCTTGCAAGAAATCCTGGAACAGCTGCGCCAGGAGGAGAGCGAAGGCCCCGGCGAGGCCTAGTCCGGGTTCCGCGAACGGACTTCAGGTAGGGTAGGGACTCCCCACCAGCACAGGAAACTTCGCCAGCAATGAGCCCCATACCGTCCACCTTGCTCCTGGCCGCCGGAGCGGCGATCGTAGGCACTCTCGGCACCGCCCACCTGGTCCTTACATTCTGGGGTCCCAAGCTGCTACCGCGGGATCGCTCCGTACGTGAAGCCATGGAAGGCTGCTCACTGGTCATTACTGACCAGACCACCTACTGGCGAGCCTGGATCGGCTTCAATGCCAGCCACTCCCTGGGTGCGATCCTGTTCGCCGCGGTCTACGGCTATCTGGCTCTGTTCCACGTCGAGTTTTTGCAGCAGTCTCGCTTCCTGCTGGGGCTCGGCGTCGCGACGTTGCTGTCGTACGTAGCACTGGCCCAGCGATACTGGTTCATCACGCCGCTGATCGGCACGTCGAGCGCATTGGCGCTCTTCCTGGCTGGGATTCTGCTCGGCTAGGAGCCTGGAACGGCGGGCCTTCGAAGCCCGATCGCCGTGCGGCGAACCGCGGCCTGCTGTCTCCAGCTGAGCCCGGGTTCCACGGCTCACGGCAGCAGTGCACTGAGCCCGCTCCTTTCTGAAGAAGTGGAGCCCCGTTCAGTCTTGCCTCGGTTTGCACTTTACATAATCTATCTTATCGGACTCTGTGGAAACTGCGGAAAGAGCCCCCTTCGTCCCCGGATCGCCCCTGCCCCCGAGCTATACTCCGGCCCCTGATGACCCGTCTCGATCGCTACATCCTGACCGAGACACTCGGACCCCTCGGACTCGGCTTCGCGGTCTACACGTTCATCCTGCTGATCCGTTTTCTCTTCGACTCGGCGGAACTGATCATCCGCCGCGGACTCTCCGGCGGCGAAGTTCTCGACCTGGTCCTGCTCAGCCTACCGAGCATCATGGTGCTGACGATTCCGATGGCGTTGCTCTTCGGCATCCTCATCGCCATCGGTCGTCTCTCCTCCGACAGCGAACTGGTGGCGATGCGCGCCACCGGCATGAGCCTCTTCGCCCTCTACCGTCCCATCCTGTTGCTGTCCGTGGTCCTCACCGGGGTCAACGTCTATCTGATGGCCGGCCTGCTCCCACGGGCCAACCACCAACTCCAGGTCAAACGGTTCGAGATCATTGCGCAGACGGCAGCGCGACAGGTCGAACCCCGGGTGTTCTACGAGGAATGGGAGGGTTTCCTGCTCTACGTGTCTGAGATCTTGCCGGGCGACGATCTCTGGCAGGGAGTCTTCCTGGCCCCCGCGGTACCCACCGGCGACAACGCGATCACCACCGCGCGCCAGGGGCGCCTGAGCGTCGACGACGACGGCGAGCAGATCCTCTTGACGCTGTTCGACGCCATCACCCACCAGGTCGACCTGCGCAACCCCGACCACTACCAGGTCATCCGTCACGAGCGGCTCGACGTCGTCCTCGACGACCAGTTCACTTCGGGACAACGGGCGAATCTCTCGGCCTCCAAGGGAGTGCGCGAGCTGAGCCTGTCCGAGCTACGGCAGTGGCGTGACGACCCCGAACGCCCCGACCACCTGCGCAACCTCGCCTCGGTCGAGATCCACAAGAAGTTCGCCATCCCCACCGCCTGTCTGGTGTTCGGCCTGTTCGCGGTGCCGCTGGGTTTCAACAACCGCCGCGGCGGCAAGTCCTCCGGCTTCGGAATCTCGATCGGTGTCATCCTCATCTACTACGTGATGTTGAGCAACGGTGAGGACGCGGCCCGAGTCGGCCGCGCCAGTCCGTGGATGGCGATGTGGCTGCCCAACCTGATCTTCTCGGCCTTCGGACTCTTTTTCATGGCGCGCCGCAACCGGGACAAGAGCCTGCTGCTGGGACGACTCGACCGCTGGGTGCGGCTGGTCAACCTGTGGGGGCGGATTCGCCGCAAGGCAGAACTGCGCCAGGAGGTGCGCCGAGCCGCCCGCCAGACGGCTCGGGAGCGCCGCGAGGTCGATCTCGTCCTGCGACTTCCCCGCTTCTCTCTCCGGTTTCCCAACCGGTTGGACCGCTACGTCGCGTTCCTCTTCGCGCGGGTTTTCGCGATCGTGGTGTTCTCAGGACTCTCGATCTACATCGTCTCGGACCTCACCGAGATGGCCTCGAAGATCCTCGAGAACAACCCGGGATCCGCCGTGGTGACGCGGTACTACGCCTACATGTCGCTACAGATCTTCTTCGAGATCTGTCCGATCCTGGTCCTGGTCACGACCCTCTTGACCTTCAGCATCCTCTCTCGATCGAACGAGGTCATGGCTGCCAAGGCGCTGGGCATCAGCCTCTACCGGCTCGCCATCCCCGGACTGGCGGTCGCCGCCCTGGTGGCGGTCGGTTGTGTAATTCTGCAGACCGAGGTCCTCCCCGCCTCGAATCAGAAAGTAGCCGAATACAAGGACGTCATCAGAGGCCGTACCGGAACCCGAACCTACCGCCACGCCGACCGCCAGTGGATGTTCGGACAGGGTGACTACATCTTCAACTACCTGTACTTCGACCCGGTCCGCCAGCTGATGAAGGACGTGCAGGTCTTCGAGATCGACCCTGACCGCCGGCTCACGCGGCGGATCTACGCCAGCCAGGCCCAGTTCGATTCCGAGACCGAGCGCTGGGTTTTCTCCGACGGTTGGGCCCGCAGTTTCTCGGACACGTCGGAGGCCCAGTACCAGGTCTACGCCGACCCACGCTACTCGCCCTACCCGGAGCCCCCTGACTACTTCCTCTCCGGCAACAAACGCCCCGAAGAGATGCACTTCACCGAGCTGCGCGACTTCATCGCCGAGCTGGAACACAGCGGTCAGAAGGTGCCGGAACTCGAGGTCGAGCTCCAGAACAAGTTCGCCTTCCCCACCCTCTCCCTGGTGATGTGCCTGGTCGGCCTCCCGTTCGCCTTCCGCATCCAGCGCAGTGGCGGCGCGATGTACGGACTCGGGGTTTCTCTGGTCCTGGGTATCGTGATGCTGGCGATCTTCGCCTTCTTCTCCACGCTGGGAGAGACGGGAGCCCTGCCACCGATCGCCGCCGTCTGGTCACCGAGCGTGCTCTTCGCCGCGCTCTCGCTCTACCTCTTCCTGGGCGTCCGTACCTGACGGCTTCGAGACGACGAGGCTACGAGTCGAGGCGGGTGCCTACCCCTCGAACCAGTTCAATATCCCGTCGAGGGGCCGGGTATTGAGGACGTTCTCAGCGCGGACCCCCGCTTTGCGAGCCACGGCCACGCCCCACTGCACGTCGCGGAGCCCGGCGGGGCTGTGCGCGTCGGGGTGGATCGAGATCGGAAGCCCGGTGGCCAGCCAGGCCGGGATGTAGCGCCAGTCGAGTTCGAGGCGCGCCGGGGCGGCGTTCAATTCGACGATAACCCCCTGCTCGGCCGCCGTCCGGAGCACGACCTCCCAATCGAAGGCGTAGCTCTCGCGTTTGAGCAGCCGGCGACCGGTCAGATGGCCGAGGAAGGTGACATGGGGATTCTCCAAGGCCCGCACCAGCCGCTCGGTCATCCGCTCCGAGGAGAGGTTCAGGCTCGAATGCACGGAGGCGACCACGAAGTCCAGTTCAGCCAGGCAGTCGTCAGGAAGATCCAGCGAGCCGTCGGCCAGGATGTCGCACTCGATCCCCTTGAGCACCCGAAAATCCTCGAGTTCCTGGTTCAACCGGTCGATCTCCCGCCCCTGCTCGCGGAGCCGCTCCGGGGTCAGACCGCCAGCGTAGGCGGCGGCCTGAGAGTGATCCGAGATCCCGAGGTACTCCCAACCGAGGTCCCTCGCTGCCTGCACCATGGTGGCGAGATCGGCCTTGCCGTCGCTCCAGTCGGTGTGTACGTGCAAGGTTCCTCGGAGGTCCGCCAGTTCGATCAAGGTCGGCAGGGCATCGGCTTCCGCGAGTTCGATCTCTCCCCGACCCTCCCGCATCTCCGGGGGAATCCACTCGAGGTCGAGGTACCGGTAGAGCGCCTCCTCGCTCGAAACCTCGAGCCGCTCGTCGCCGCGAAACACCCCGTACTCGTTCAGGGTCAGTCCCCGCTCGCGTGCTCTCCCCCGCAGCTGGATGTTGTGCTCCTTGCTGCCGGTGAAGTGGTGCCAGGCGGAGACGAACTGATCGACTTCCACCAGTCGGAAGTCGACCTGCCACCCACCCTCGATCCGCAGCGAGACTTTGGTACGCCCAGCCCCCAGGACTCGCTCGACCCCGTCCAGGCTTTGGAGGCTCTCGGCCACCGAGTCGACCTCGCCCTCCTCCACCGCCACCACGAGATCGAGGTCCCGCACGGTCTCCATAGCGCGCCGCGCACTGCCGGCGAGTTCGATCCGCTCGATCCCCGACCACTCGCTCAGTTCGCTCACCAGCCGATCCGCCAGCTTGCGGGCGGCCGGCATCAGATGCCGATCGCGGTAGCGGGAGAGTTCGCCGAGCGAGGCCAGGAGTTTCTCCTGGGTCCGCTTGCCGAAGCCGGGAAGATCCTCGAGTTCCCCGGCCCGGCAGGCCGCCTCCAACTGGTCTGGGCTCGTGATCTCCCGGTCTTCGACCAGGACGCGTAGCTTCTTCGGGCCCAGGCCCTCGACCCGGAACAGATCCAAGACCGACGGTGGATACCGTTCGAGAAGCTCTCGGTGCAGGTCCAGCTCACCGGTCTCCACCAGACTCTCGATCGCCTCGGCCAGCCCCTTGCCGACGCCGTCGAGTTCGCTCAACGGCGGGCCGTGGGCGATCCGCTCCGTCAGCTCTTCGGTCATCCCCTCCAACGCGGCCGCGGCCCGCTCGTAGGCTCGCACCCGGAACGGGTTGGCACCGCTGACCGTGAGAAGCTTGCCAGTCTCGCGCAGAATCGCCGCCGCGCGGTGACTTTCCACGCTGGTCGGGGCCTCAGCCGATCGTCAGGACGTCGATCTCACCCGGGATGCCCGCGGCTTCGCGCAGACTCTGCGCCGGGGCCGTACTCTCCCAGGTGAACCCGGCCTCCGTGCGACCGAAATGTCCGTAGGCCGCCGTCTGGCGGTAGATCGGCCGTCGCAGGTTCAGGTGGTCGATGATTCCCTTCGGCGTCAGGTCGAAGTGCTCGCGCACCAGTACCTCGGCCCGTCGGTCGTCGATCCGGCCGGTGCCGAAGCTATCGACCTTGACCGAAACCGGCTCGGCGACGCCGATGGCGTACGCCAACTGCACCTCGCAACGATCGGCGATCTCGGCGGCCACCAGGCACTTCGCGATGTGCCGTGCCATGTAGCTGGCCGAGCGGTCGACCTTGGTCGGATCCTTGCCCGAGAAGGCGCCACCGCCGTGACGACCGACACCACCGTAGGTGTCGACGATGATCTTGCGCCCGGTGAGGCCACAGTCGCCCTGGGGGCCACCGGTGACGAAACGACCGGTCGGGTTGACGTGGAAGATCGCGTTGCCGTCGAAGAGCTCGCTGCCCTCCAGGGTCGGGCGGATGATCTCCGCGATCACCGCCTGCTCGAGCGGCGCGCCTTCGATCGATGGGTCGTGCTGGGTGGAGACGACGACGGTGTGGATACGACGAGGAGTGCCGTCCTGGGCGTACTCGACCGTGACCTGACTCTTGCCGTCGGGGCGCAACCAGGGCAGTTGCCCGCTCTTGCGCACCTCGGCCAGTTTGCGGGTCAGGGCGTGGGAGAGCATGATCGGCAGCGGCATCAGCTCTTCGGTCTCTCGGCAAGCGTACCCGAACATCAGGCCCTGGTCCCCCGCTCCTCCGGTGTCGACGCCTTGCGCGATGTCACCACTCTGCGGGTCGATGGCCGAGATGACGGCACAATTCTCGGCCGCGATCCCGAAGGCGGCGTTGGTGTAGCCGATCTCTTCGAGCGTCCGGCGCGCCACGGCCTGGAAATCGACGTAGGTCTCGGTGGAGATCTCGCCCGCCACCATCACCATTCCGGTGGTGACGAGGGTCTCGCAAGCCACCCGACCCAACGGGTCGTCGGTGAGCACCGCGTCGAGTACGGCGTCGGAGATCTGGTCCGACATCTTGTCGGGATGACCTTCCGTAACCGATTCTGAAGTAAAGAGATAGGTTTCTTCGTTAGCCATGAGTAAACACCCGGGAGTCGTGATTCTGAAGGTCCGAAACGGAGGGGCGCCATGCCCGGCCAGTCCGCCGACCGCGGCCGATCGTATCAGACCTCGGGCCCCAGGTCTTGGCCGAAGTGATCGGTCGCGGCCCTATCCCGGATAGAAGAGGGTGCCGAGGGCATGAACGGTCGCCTGCTGCACGGCCGCCCGTCGGTCGCTCAAGCCGTGGGTCAGCGCGCTCACCAGCCCCTCGCTTCGCCGCCGACCGGGGAGGACCAAGGAACCTCGGGAACTGTCCAGCCCCTCCCCCACTGCCACGGGCAGCTGTACCGAGCCGCTCGCCCCCCAGGCTTCCCGCCCCGCCTGACGCACTACGCTCCACGACCGCACGAAGTGTCGCTGGTGGCCCGCGACATCGAGGCTGTGCAGCCCCCCTTCGTTGCCGACGTAGAAGACGAAACGCCCGCCGAGTCGCTCCTCGAGTTCGAGGCACTCCTGACGCGCGGCAAAGATCGCCTCCTCGTCGGCCATCGGCAAGCACTCACTCTGCTCGACGTCGGCGAAGGGCTGGACGTGGATCGGCAGGTCCCGCCCCAGGGTCTGGCGCACGAAGACCTCGAAGGCCTCCCGGACCCCGAGAAGCTTGTGGGGTTCGGCACTGCCGACCGCGACGTCGACCCCCTCACTGTGCCCCTCCCAGAAGTCTCGCGACCCCGTGGGACTGCTAAGCTTCGCCATCGTGATCTCCAGTCGCCAGAACGCTCGATGGAAGGATATTCGGCGCCTCCGTCGCTGTAAAGGCGACCACGCTCTGCTCGACGGCGTCAAGCTAGTCGACGAGGCGCTCGACTGCGGCCTCGAGCTCACGACCACGGCCGCCACGGCCGACTTTCTCGCAGGCCCTGCGGCCCGGAGGCTCCTGCCCCGGCTCGCCCGAGCCCCGCTGGTCTTCTCGCCGGCTCTCTTCTCGGAGTTGGTCGACAGCGACTCGCCGCAGGGCATCCTGGCGGTCGCTCGCCTCCCCCGTCCCCAGGCGAACGAGCTCACCCTACGGCCGGGCACCTATCTCTTCGTCGATGGAGTGCAGGATCCGGGCAACCTCGGTGCCCTGGCTCGAGTGGCCGAGGCCAGTGGCGTCCAGGCGGTCTTCGCCTCCGCCGCCTCCGCCCACCCCAACCACCCCAGGGCCCAGCGAGCCGCTGCCGGCAGCCTCCTCCGGCTCCCCTGGGCTCCCGGCGCCACGGTCGAGGAGGTGGCCCGGGTTCTGAGGGCTCTCGACCCGACCTGGGTTGGCCTCGAGGGCCAGGGAGCTACCAGCCTCTACGACTTCGAACCGCAGGGCACCCAGGTCCTGGTGCTGGGTTCGGAGGGACAGGGCCTGTCGTCGGCCGCCCTCGCGTTGTGTTCGGTGCGGCTGCGCATTCCGATGAAGACACCGGTCGAGTCCCTGAACGCGGCGACTGCGGCGGCGGTGGTCCTCTTCGAACTTCAGCGGCGGGCGGCCGAAACCACCTGACCGCCCGCAGCCAGGAACTCCCGGCGACTCGTCTTCGGTGACGAGTCGAACCGGGAGTCCTCGCCCTCCGAGGATCGGAGCGGCTCAGCCCTTGGCTTCGCGGATCGCCGCCGTGATGGCCGGCACGACCTCGTGCAGGTCGCCGACGATCCCGTAGTCCGAAACCGAAAAGATCGGCGCGTTGGCGTCCTTATTGATCGCCACCACGCAGCCCGATCCCTTCATGCCGACCAGGTGCTGGATGGCGCCCGAGATTCCAGCCGCCAGATAGAGCTTGGGAGCGACCGTCTGGCCACTCGACCCGATCTGGCGATCGCGCGGCAACCAGCCGTTGTCGATCACCGGACGGCTGGCGCCGATGTCCGCGCCGAGTACGCTGGCGAGTTCCTCGATGACCGGCATCTTGTCGGCACCGCCGACCCCACGGCCTGCGGCCACGATCACCGCCGCCTTGCTGAGGTCGACCTCCTCCTCGCCCGCCTGCTCGATCCCGATCAGATCGCGGTCCTGCTGCGCGCCGTCGACGGCCAGGCTGGACACGGTGCCAGTCCCCGGAGCCAGCTCGTCGGACGAGAACACCGCCGATTGGATCGAAACGAAGACCGGACCGCTGCCCTTGGTGCGCACCTTCGCCTGCAACTTGCCACCGAGCACCGGGCGCAACCAGAGGATGGCACCAGCCTCGACCTCGAAACCGGCCACTCCGGAAACCACACTGCCGCCGACCTGTTGGGCTAGTCGGGGGAAGTAGTCCATCGACTGGTAGCTGTGGGCAAAGAGCACGTAGGCCGGAGCCGCTGACTGCAGGGCCCCCTTCAACGCCCCGACGTAGGCACCGGGGGTATACGGTGTCAGCACCGGGTCATCGGCCACGTGCACGGTGTCGAGAGCGCAGCGACCAGCGATGTCAGCGGCCAAACCACCGACATCGGTACCGAGTACTACCGCGTGGACGGCGCCACCGGTCTGTTGCGCCAGTTGCTGCCCGGCGGTGATCAGTTCGTCCGACTGACGATGGAGCGCGCCATCACGCTGCTGCAGTACGACCCAGATATCTTGTCCGCTCATCAGAGAACCCTCGCTTCCTTCTGTAGCTTGTCGACCAGTAGGGCGGCCACTTCCTCGGGGCTACCCTCCAACATCTCCGCCCCCTTGCCACTGGCGGGGAAGTCGACGGAGACGATCTCGACGCCGGCGCCGGCGTGGCCGATCGCCGACGGGTCGAGACCGAGATCGCTCGGACTCGGCGTGTCGATCGGCTTGCGCTTGGCCTTCATGATCCCCTTGAGCGAGGCGTAGCGTGGATGGTTGATCCCCGCCTGGACCTCGATGACCGCCGGCAGTGCGAGGTTCGAGACTTCGTTGAGCCCTCCCTCCATCTCCCGCGTCACCTTGCAGGTCCCCTCCCCCATCTCCACGCCCATGACGAGCCAGGAGTGGGGCCAGTCGAGAAATCCGGCCAGCACCGAACCGGTCGCTCCGTAGCCGACATCGTCCGACTGGGACCCCGTGAACACGATTTCGCACTCCTCCCGAGCGATCGCCGCCGCGAGGGCGCGGCCGTTCGACATCGCGTCGCCGCCCTCGAAGGCGGCATCGGAGAGATGCACCGCGCGGTGGGCGCCCAGGGCCAAGGCCTTGCGCAGAGCCTCGGCGGCCCGAGCCGGACCGATGGTGAACACGATGACCTCGCCTCCCTTGGCCTCGGCGATCGAGATCGCCTCCTCCAGGGCGAACTCGTCGCTCTCGTTGATCACGAACGGTACTTCACTCTCGTCGATCCAGCGGCCGTCTCCCGCCAGGCGCAAGCGCGCCTCGGAGTCAGGGACCTGCTTGATGCAGACTGCGATCTTCATACTCCAGCCTCCCGATCGGCCACTCGGCACGCTGCCCTGCCAACGAACTGACAGTGACGGTCGCCCACAGAGAACCGATCCTCTGTTTTTTCGTAGTGGATTCGTCTGGCGCGGACTGTGGAGGATGGTCCCCCTCGCCGCTTCCGGGCGGGTTGCGCGCCGCTCGTCAGGATATCACGTACTCAGGCTCTTCGATCGCCGCGAGAGCGTGGACACTCCCCCTCGCGCGTGCTACTTTGTCGCCCCTATGGAGACCTACGTAGCGAGCAGTTGGTTGAGCCTGGGATTCTGGAACGCCGCCGAACCCGGCGGGGGCGAGTCGATCATCGATCTCTTCCTCGGTGGCGGCATCATGGGCAAGATCGTCTTCGCGATCCTGGCCCTCTTTTCGCTCGCCTCCTGGACCATCATGATCGGCAAGTACCTCCAACTCGGACGGGCCGGACGGCACAGCAAACGCTTCCTCGACACCTTTCGTCGCAGCCGCAAGTTCAGTGAGGTCAACGCCGCCACCGGGCAGTACTTCGCCTCCCCCCTGGTCGGGCTGTTTCAGGCCGGCTACGTCGAGGTCGATGCGCAGGTCAAAGCCAAACGGGAGGGAGAACCCACCGGGAGCTCCTACCGTCTCAAGTCCCTGACCGCGGTGGAGCGGAGTCTGCGGCGCGCCATGGCCGTCGAACTCCAGCTCTTGACCAAGGGAACTGCCTTTCTCGCGACCACGGCCTCGGCGAGCCCCTTCATCGGACTGTTCGGTACAGTGTGGGGGATCATGGTCGCGTTCTCGGACATCGGAGTCACCGGATCCACCTCGATCGTGGCGGTGGCGCCAGGAATCGCCGAGGCCCTGATCAACACCTACTGGGTGCGCTTCAACCGTCGCGGCAGGGGGCGCGCCGGGTTCAACCACGCGCAGGCGGTCGCCAACACGC
>JAUIDB010000080.1 GCA_030429235.1 Thermoanaerobaculia bacterium
TGCGCCGCGGCAGTGGCGCGGCCTCCACCTCGATCGTCCCATCCCGCGCCACTCGCAATCGCACCTTGTGACGGCATCGCGGGAGTCCTCGGACGAACGCCTCGAGGTGGGACCGCACGGTCGCGGAGGCGATCGGCGGGAACCCCAGCGCGCTGGCGGTCTGAGCCAGGCGAGCCAGGTGCCCGCGCAGCAACCAGAAGCCACGACCCGGCCTCCACACCAGGGTTTCCAGGAGTTCGGGGGGTGCGTCGTCGATCAGGGTTCGTCCCTTGAGCAGAGCCTCGGAGTACTCCGCTTCGGGCCGAGAATCCCAGACGATGCCCCCACCCACGCCGTAGGTGGCCCGCCGCTGCTCGCGGTCGACCAGGGCTGTCCGGATAGCGACATTGAACTCAGCTCGTCGTCCGGGACCGACCCAGCCCACCGCTCCGCAGTAGACCCCACGCGGGCCCGGCTCCAGGGCTCGGATCCGGCTCATGGCGCTCGGCTTCGGGGCACCCGTAATCGACGCACAGGGGAAGAGAGCGGCAAACAGATCGGAGAGGCTGGCGTCACTCGAGGCGCTGACCGTCGAGGTCATCTGCCACACCGTGGCGTACCCCTCCACCTGGTACAAGTCGTCGACCGCCACGCTGCCCGGCCGGGCGATGCGCCCCAGGTCGTTGCGCACCATGTCGACGATCATCAGATTCTCGGCTCGGTCTTTCTCGGACTCCAGCAGACCGCGACGGCGCAACTGATCTTCCGCCGGATCGGCGTGGCGCTCGGCCGTGCCCTTCATCGGTCGGACCGTCAACCGATCTCCCTCGCGGCGAAAGAAAAGCTCGGGAGAAACCGAACAAATGACCCAGCGACCGAGATCCAGGTACACCGCATGGGGCACCGGCTGCGCTGCCATCAGATCGAGGAACAGGTCCTCGGGCGACCCTGGATCCTCGCACTGGAAGTCGAAGGTCAGGTTCACCTGATAGGTATCGCCCCGGTCGATCGCTCGACGGACCGCCTCGACCTGCCGACCGTGTTCTACCGGACCCACGGCGGGTTGCCATACCCGTGAGGCAACCACCTCCGTGCCCCCTCTGGCCAGGGGTACGAGACGATCGGGCTGAGTCTCGTAGATCGCGAACCAGGCCAGTGGTAGGCCCGGACGCGGCGGGTGGGTTACCAGGGCAGAATCGAAGGCGGTCGCGGCCTCGTAGGCGACAAAACCGACGGCTTCGGCCCCGGCTTCGGTCCGTGCCTCGACCCGTTCGAGCAGACCGACGACCTCGTCCAGAGCGTCGGCCCGTAGCACCTCCACCGGATCGGAAAAGCTATGCCAACCGCGCTGTCCGCCCGACCCGCGGAAAAGGCGAGCCGTCCCGATGCATGTAGAATGATCTCGACGACTCCCCATCCCGGTCATTGTCTCCCAGAACGAGCGTGGAGCCCAGGTAGCGGGAGGTGAGCAGAGTACCGAACTTCGCCGTTGGCCCGCTCGCATCAAGAGAGATCAGGAGTTCACACACCATGAGAAACCAGATCATGTTCCGCGCCGTCTCGATCCTGGCGCTGTCTGCTGCCCTCTTCGGCGCCCCGTTGGCGGCTGATATCTTGATCCTCGAGGACGGCTCGTCGATCGAGACCAAGGGTGCCTGGGAGGTGCGGGGAGCGGTGATCGTCTTCACGCTTCCCAGCGGCGCCTTGTCCTCGATCCGCGCCTCCAAAGTCGATCTCGACGCCAGCGCGGTGGCCACCGTGCGAGCCAGCGAAGAACCGGCCGAAGAGCCAGAACCCGCCCCGCCGGTCGAGCCGGTACTGGTGCTCACCGACAGCGACGTCAGTCACGTCTCGCGAGCCGAGATCGAGGCGCTGCGTGCGGCCGCCGCCGGTGAGGAAGACCTCGCCGAGCCAGCCGACGACGAGCCGGAGACCGCGTTCGACGAGCCGACCGATGACGGGATGACGATCGACGACCCGGAGACGGCTGAGACCTCGAGCCAAGCCCCTACCGTCGATCCCGACGTCGAGCGGCTCCAGATCTCCCAATGGGAGGAGTCCTCTCTCTCGACGGGGCTGGCCGGCACCCGCATCACCGGCGTTCTCGCCAACTCGAGTCGCGAGATCGTCACGCAGATCCGGGTCTCGGTCCTCTTGATGGACGAGGCTGGTCGACTGATAGCCAGCGACGAAGCGATCGTCGCCAATGGAGCCCTCCGGCCGGAGCAGGACACGACCTTCCGAGCCGAGTTCCCCGGGGTCATCGGTTTCGACTCCGTGAAGTTCGAGACCCAACACGTCGCCCTGGCCTGGCGCGCCACCGAGGAGTAGAGACCTCCCCGACGACGCCCCACCCGCCTAGCCAGCGGGTGGGGGTGGTGGCGGAGGAGGAGGCGTAAAGGACGGGGCTGGTGCCGGCTGCGCGGCACCGCGTCGCGATGCCTTGAGGATCCAGAACACCAGTCCCCCAGCCGCCACCAGGAGCGCGATGCCCAGGAGTGGCCGGAAGAAGATCCAGCCCAGCGCAATGGCGATGAGCGCCACGATCGAGGCCGCCACCAGGGAGACGAGAAAGACCCCCTTCTCCATCAGGTTGCCGAGGAACGGAACCACGTCGAGAATCACCGACAGTGGCTTGAAGATCGACAGGAAGCCGAACAGGATGACGATGAAGCCCACGAAGCGCAGGATCCAGGTTAGCGTCGTATTCGCCGCCTTGGCGGCTTCGAACATCTCATCCGCACTCTTCGCCCCGTAGGCCAGCAGGGCGATGGTCCCTCCTACCTTGGTCTTGTAGCTGTCGATCACGGATCCACGCTGCTGACCCACCACACTGACTTCGGCCGCGGGAACGCGCTTGAAGCGAACCCGGGTATCCCCGATTTCGGGACTGCTCGGGTCGCGTCCCCAATAGAACGCGCCATTCACCGCCCGGAGTTCGGCACGGAGTTGCTCGGGCACTCGCGTCAAGTCCTCGGCATCGACCGGCCGCTCCTCGGTGCGACCGATCTGCCCTGCCAGACTGGGGGCGAGGGTCCAGCTCCCCAGTTGCACCGTCTGAACCTCCCACCGTTCGTTGGAGAAGGGCAACTGTGGATTCTCATGCCCGCCCGGTTCCTTGAACCGCGAAGAGTCCTGCCGACTACTCGACCAGTCCTGACGGTAGGTGTAGGTCGTGACAGTCTCGGTGCCGCCACCGAGTTTCTTCTTCTCCTCGCTCCGCGACTCCTCGATCCACTGGTACATCTCCACGTCTCGATGGAGGGCTAGCGCCCCCACTTCCTGCACCCCAAAGCGGCCGTCGACCAGTGTCTCCGAGGTCTCGGCTCGGCCGCTGACGTGGATGAGCGAACCCTCTCGAGCGGTATCGACCTGCGTCGCCGAAACTGCGACCACGTCGCCTGCCCCCTCTTTCAAGGTCTTGGCTCGTTTGACGGCTCGACCCTCACCCCAGAACAGGAGTCCGGCTCCGACCGCCACCATGATCAGACCGACGAAGATCCCCTTGATCGATCCACCCAGTCGACTGAACCAGGACTGACTTGTGGTTTCCACGTACTGATCGGCCATGACGACTCGCTCCTCCCACCGGACCAGTCCCTCGTCCCACCCCGGTTCTTTGTTCGCTGGATTGACTTCTGCGGTGTCGCGATCTTACCGCAACCGGTAAGATCCGGCGGCAGATGAGGAGATCCAATTGAGCGAAACGACGACCACCATCACTCCTTCCACCCCGCGATCGCTGGTGCGGTCGGAGATCGACACCGAGTACCGCTGGGATCTCAGCCATATCTTCGACAGTTGGGAGGATTGGAGCCGCGCCTGCGCCGCAGCGTCGCAACAGATCGAAACCTACGCAGACCTGGCCGGTTCGCTGGACGATGGGGGCGAGAGTCTGCTGCGGGTGCTGCAACTCGGCGACGACCTCGGTCGAGCGCTCTACAGGTTGTGGTTCTATCCCTCGCTGACGTACGACCAGGACCAGCGCGACAACTCGATCAACGCTCGGCGACAGGAGGTGCAAGAACTCTTCGCCCGCTGGGAGACTTCCAGCTCGTGGTTCAAGCCCGAGCTGCTTGCCATCCCCTGGGCGACCGTCGAGTCCTGGATGGAGGACAACCCGGATCTCGCCCACTACCACTTCCTGCTGAGCGATATCTATCGACTGGCGGAACACGTGCTGGGCAGCGAAGCCGAGCAGGTGCTCGCCCTGGCCGGACGCTTCTCGGAGACCGCCGAGGAGAGCTACGCGGCCCTGTCAACCGCCGACGCACAGTTTCCCCTGGTCAGCCTCGCCGACGGGAGCGAAGTCCGTCTGACGTACGGGCGCTACCGGCAGATTCTGGCCACCAACCGGCACCAGGCCGACCGCCAGCTAGCCTTCGAGCAGTTCTACTCCCTCTTCTCCGCCAATCTCAACACGTACGCCGCCCTCTACAACGGGGTCTGCCAGCGGGACTGGTTTGCCGCCCGGGCTAGAAACCACGCCACCACGCTCGACGCGGCCCTCAGCGGAAACGCCATTCCGACTTCCGTCGTCGAGGAACTGATCGCCACGACCCGCTCCGGTGTCGAACCTCTCCAGCGCTACCACCGATTGCGCAAGCGTGCCCTAGGCCTCGACGACTACCACCTGTTCGATACATCGATACCCCTGATCGAAGAGACGCCAAGCTTCCCGTACGAGCAGGCCAGGGACAGTGTGATCCGGTCGGTGGCTCCCCTGGGAGACGCCTATCAGAGGACGGTGCGGCAGGCCTTCGACGACCGCTGGATCGACGTCTACGAAAACGAGGGCAAGCGCTCTGGCGCCTACTCGGCCGGCGTCTACGGCGTCCATCCGTACATGCTCCTGAACTACAACGACACCCTCGATGCGGTGTTCACGCTCGCCCACGAGATGGGGCACAGCCTACACACCGTCCTGTCGCACCAACACCAGAGCTTCACCTACGCCCGCTACACGATCTTCGTGGCGGAGGTCGCTTCGACCCTCAACGAGGCACTGCTCCTCGACACCCTGCTCGAAGACGCGGCCACGCCTCGGGACCGTATCCTGCTTCTGGAACACGCCATCGACAGCATCCTGGGGACCTTCTTCACGCAGGTACTCTTCGCACAGTGGGAACTCGAGGCCCACCGGCTGGTCGAGGCCGGCCGACCGCTCACCGCCGAAACCCTGAGCGACCTCTACGGCGAGATCCTAGCGGCCTTCTACGGTGACTCGATCAAGGCGCTGGATCTCTACCGGATCACCTGGGCCAGAATCCCCCACTTCTTCCAGAGCCCCTACTACGTCTACCAGTACGCCACCAGCTTCGCCGCCTCGGCCGAGTTGGCCAAGGAGCTCCGGGCCGCGGACCGCGCGGACCAACGGCAAGAGATCATGGCTCGCGTCCTCACCCTGCTCCAATCGGGAGGCAACGCACATCCCGTGGATCAGCTGCGTACCGCGGGCGTCGACCTGACCCGCCCCGAACCGGTGCAGGCCGTCGTCGCCGAACTCGACCGCCTCGTGACCCAACTCGAAGCGGAGTGGGAAGCGCTACGTGCCGATCACCAGCGATAGCGTTCGAGGTCGACCCGACCGTCGGTCGAGAACTCGACTCCCTCGGCCTCGAGCAGCTGCCGCTGAACCTCTTCGCACTCCCAGTCGGGACGCGAGCTGATCCGCCCCT
>JAUIDB010000034.1 GCA_030429235.1 Thermoanaerobaculia bacterium
CTCAGGACTGTCCTCGAGCCGCCTCCCGCACAGCTCGACGACGCCGATGAACAACTCGCGCTCAGCGCTTGACCGATATCAGGATCTGACGTGGCCCTTCGTACACCACTTGACAGGACGTGACCCAGCGCCGAGGGCGCTGCGAAGGATCTCGAAAGAGGCGGGCGCCAAGCGCCTTACCACACGAAGTACGGGATGGACTCGGCCTTCGACCTGATGGAGATCGAGACCCAGCCGGTTGCCGGTAGTTGGCCGGGACTGCAGAGAAGGTGCCGGCTGGCGTGGCTCGCTAGGATTTGGCTGGCTCGACCTCGAGGTGGTTTCTTGGTGTCAGTCTGGCCTCCGAGCAGCTCTGCATGCAAGTTGTAGACAGGTCTGGCACTCGGATCAAGGTACGGCTGACCACTCGTTGGTGTTTCCGGATTCGAAACCATCGGTAAACACCGGGAGTGCACTCCAGAAGACCGCTCCCGATTCGGGCCCCAGCGGCAGGCTCCCTCGGGAGTATGCGCCGGAAGCAGCTCCGTACTTGGAGAGACTCGTGTGGAACCCAAAGTCAAAGACGAAGGGGGCTTCCTCTGAGCTTCCCATCGCGTGTGCCAGGGTCCAATTGTCATCGGACTCTCCAAAGAGGTAGACGGACCCTGGGGACCCCGTCGAGTCGTCTGAGGGTGCGCTGACCAGAAGGTAGTTTCCCTCGAGGTCGACTGCAGTCCCGAAGCCGTCGGAGGAAGGTGAGTCGGAAAGGGCGATTCGCTCTGTTTCAGTCCATGAGCCCAATTCGAAGTCAAACAGGTAGACAGCTCCGCGACTGGGGACCGAGTTGGGAACACCGATGGCTGCTCGGTCTCCTTCCAGGTCGATACTCCTTCCGAACGAGGTTTCTCCCGCCCGAACCGACGAGATTCGGCCGTCCTCGAGCCACTGCGCGCCGTCTCGCCGATACGAGAAGACGACGCCGCGAGATTGAGACCCTAGGGAGTCGCGGCTTAGCGCGGAGACCAGCAGTCGGTCGGCATCGAGTGCAACCGCCCAACCAAAGTGGTCGCCCTGCGCCAGATCGTTCGGCGCTAGCTTTGCTCCCTCAATCCAGGAAGAACCGTTGAACTCGAACAGATAGACCGCTCCGGCATCTATGCCTCGTTCATCGTTCTCAGGAGCTCCGACGGCTGCGGTGTTCCCCGAGATACTGACGGATGCTCCGAAGCGGTCGAGGAGGAGTCCATCCGAAGGGAGTAGTTCACTGGTTTCGGTCCAAGTGCCTCCCTGGAGATCGAAGACGTGGGCCGTTCCCTGTACCAACTCGCTTCGGCCGTCCGCGCCGACGAGCAATCTGTCCTCCTCCAAACTCACCACATGTCCGAATCGTCTTCGCTGATCTTGGTTCAGAGGCGTGATCTTCTCGCCTTGATTCCAGCCATCTGTGTCTAATTCGAACACATAGACTGATCCAGCGTGTCTCCCTCCGTCGTTGCTGTCCCGCGGGGCACCAATGGCCAGCCGGCGCCCGCTCATGCTCGTGCTCCAGCCGAAGTGATCCTCCGAGGGGGTTTCGTCGGAGACCAGAACGGCTTGTCGGTTCCAGCCCTCACTATCAGGCGAGAAGACGACAGCGGCACCGCAACAACCGTAGTCGGGCGCCCCAACGAAGGCGAAACTATCGGTGAGGCCAACCGCCGAACCGAACAACTCGTTGTCACCCTTCTCGGTCTGGAGACTACCCTGTAAAAACCAGGACAGTCCGTCGAACGTGAAGAGAAAGGCCTCCTCACCGCTCGTGCTCGAACGCGAACCAACTAGGAGCCGGTCGTCGAGGAGGCTGACGCTCTTTCCGAAACCGTTGGTGGCCCCTACTTCGCTGCCGGAGATGATCTCCTCTTCGATCCAGCCGGTTTCTTCGCGGAAGAGATAGACTGAGCCGACGGAGCCAGAGCCCTGATCAGGGGCACCAACCGCCACCCGGCTTCCGGAGAGACTCACGTGATAGCCGAAGCGATCTTGAGGCGTGGAGTCCGAGCCGAACAGGGTTGCAGACTCGACCCAGTCGCTGCCGTCGTAGTCGAAGACGTAGGCGGCCCCGCTCCCGTCGACCCCATTGGCGTCGGCGGCTTCCGCACCTACGACGATTCGGTCGCCGTCGATCGCCACGGTCGCACCGAAGTCGGAGTGCTCCATGCCGGTTCCCTCGGCCAGCCTCACCGGAGTACCCCAGGAGCTCCCGTCCCATGTGTAGACATAGGCTGCCCCAGTAGCTTGATCTTCCGAGGCTCCAACGACCATTCGGTCCCCGTGAAGGTCCAGGGAGATACCAAAGAAGCCACCACCGCCAGGAGCGAAGACTCGGGCAGTCTGGTGCCACTCGCTACCGTCGAACTCGAAGACGTAGACCGAGGGGTTGAAGGGCAGGTCGACACCAGCGATGGCTCGGTTCCCGTCGATCGCGACGCGACTTCCGAAATCGGTCTCGTAGACTTCACCCGAGGTCAGAGTCGCAGTCTGCTGCCATTCGTTGGCGATGAGTTCGTAGATCAATGCCGCACCACTGCTACTGTCGACCGAGCGACGCCTACCGGCGGAGACGATAGCTGTGGTGCCATCGAGGTCGAGCCGAAATCCCTGGCTGTCGCCATAGTTTCCGACGGTATCGTCTGCGGTAGGAAACAGTTCTGGGGACAGGAACTCCGTCTCCAGCCCAGCCGCGAACAGCGCGGAAGCAGCGAGTACCAATGACACCATGGTGCAGACCAGCCTCTGGCGGAGGGGACGGTTGTGTCCCCAAAGCAAGACCTCGATTCGGTTCATTCTCGATCCCTCTTCTCAGAATGATGAGTCTAGTTTGGGACTCCTAGCCTCGGAGCCGTGTCGGCTCGGACCCAGGTCACTAATATAGCCGGACTCGATCTTCCCACCTACTGTGGGCAGCCTGAAAGTTTGCGTCGAGCGGCTAGGTGGTTTGTTGGTGACGGCTTCCATGGGGTTCTTCAGGCCGTACCGGGCCCTGGTGCTCGCATTGCACAATCGTTGGCGTGGTCGGGGAGTCGGCGGCGCGCTGCTCGACGCCCTCTGCAGCGGGCTTGCCGAGGCCGGAGTCGCCTCGGTAAGTCTCAGCGTGGAGGTCGACAATCCCAGTCGACGCCTCTATCTGAGGAGCGGTTTCGTCGACCACGGTTGGGTCGGTGGCACCTTCACGATGATTAGAGGACTCGAGTTCGACCAAGCCTCCTGACCCGTACCTTCTGGCACCCTCGACAGGTCCGGTGTCCACCGTCGATCTCGGAGGTGGAAGCTCTTGTCGCCGGTTCCTCCGCTTCGGGTCGAGGGATCGCGGCTGGCAGGGCTCTCTCCGATGGCACCGTCGCCCCCGACGCGCTACCTTGCTAGCATCGGGTCTCCATGGAAGTCAGCATCAATCGAGTGTTCGAACACCTCGGCCATCAGTACCACCTCCACTGTGAGGACCTCGGCGAGGAAGAGGCGGCCTTCGAGGTTCGTGTCATCAAACAGGGCGGGATCCTCTGGCAGAAGCGAATCTCGTACGAAGACCTGAAGTCGAAAGCCGCTGGGCCTGGGTTGCTGCGCATGGCGGTGCGCACCAAGATGAACTCGACCGTGCAGACCGTCGAAGCAGCGATCGCCGCCGGGCGCATTACCTGAGGGTTCACCATGCCCAGGTCGGGTGACTTCTTTGGGGCCGCTTCCTTGAGTCTGTAGCAGGGGCGACGCCGGTAGTCCGGAAGCTTTCCTGGGAGCGGTTGGGGCACTTGCCGGGAAAACCCGAGGACGGCCTTTTCGTATGGAGACTGAGCCCCGACAGGAGGACACCCATGCGAGTCGAGAAAAGAGCCAGCCGAGTGGTCATCCTGACCGCAGTCTTGCTGTCGGCCCCCCTGGCCGCAGAGCCTTCGGAGTTTCAGGTCCCCCGGTCGAGCCCGGCCGCCGTGGTGAACCAGCGGGTGGCCGCCACCGACATCGAAATCACCTACAACCGCCCCTCGGCCAGAGGTCGCGAGATCTTCGGTGGTCTGGTGCCCTACGGGCAGGTCTGGCGGACCGGGGCGGACCAGGCGACCCAGATCGCTTTCAGCACCCCTCTGAGCTTCGGCGGTACGGTCGTCGAGGCCGGAACCTACGAGCTGTTCACCATTCCGGGCGAAGCCGAGTGGACCGTCATCCTGCAACCGAGTCAGGACCAGTGGGGCTCGTACGCCTACGATCCTGCCCGGGACGTGGCCCGCGTACAAGCGACGGCGAGTACCTTGGCCGACCCTGTCGAGTCCTTGACCCTCGGCATCGGTGACCTCGGCTTCGCCTCCGCCACGCTGACCATCAGCTGGCAGCAAGCGCAGGTATCCATCCCGCTGGCGATCGACGTCGAGACGACGGTGGTTCCGCGGCTCGAAGCGGCCCTGCGCGGGAGCGAGGGCCGGAAGCTCTACTTCCGAGCCGCAATGTTCTACTTTGAGAACGATCTCGACCTCGACCGAGCCGCAGAGCTGATGGCGCTCGCAGTCGAAGGGGCTCCCGAACACCTTGGAATGCTCTACCGCCAGGCCCTCATCCTCGAACGAAAGGGCGATGTCGAGGGGGCGATCGCGGCCGCGGAGAAGTCACTGGACCTAGCCCGCGAGAGTGGCCAGGAGCTTCGCGACGAGTACATCAGGCTGAACGGCGCGGTACTGAAACGACTCCAGGGGGAGTGAAGCCGCGGGAGTCTCGTTTCGGCTCGGGTCGAGAGCCCGGGGTCTCACAGGATGGGCAGCGTGTTCTAAGCTGTCGGAATGCAAGCGACATCCAAGACCCCGGTCCTCACTGGTGGATTCCTGGGTTGCCTCGGAGCCTTCATCGCACTCGTGGCCGGGGTCCTGGTCGCCCTGTTCGTTCTCAATGCGCCAGACGACCTCGACCGCTCCGACGCCGTGGTTCGCGAGCAGCCCGATCCGAACCGCCAGGAGTTCGAGCCGACTGCGAGTGAGACCAGCCCTTCGGCCGAGCCGTCCGAGTGGGCTCCGCACCCCTCATACCCGACCCCCGAGGCCGCGGGGACTCAGGCGATCTACCTGCTCGAGGAGCCCGAACGCAGTCGCGTGGTGAAGCAGGGTCGGCTGCCGGCCGAAGCACCGGCACGTCAGTCGGAGCTCGCGTGGTCGGACCAGAGCTACTGCGAAGTGGGTTGGGACGGTGTCGCCTGCGCCCACGACAGCTCGGAGCGCGGGAGTGTCCACTTCCGGCGAGGGCGTGCATCCGGCTACGAGCGGGTCGAGCGCTGGCTCGGAGACCATCGGCAAGAGGCCTGGGAGACGATCTTCGACGCCAACCAGCGGCCAGTTCAGATCGTGGCTCTCGACGAGTACGGCGAGGTCGTGTGGACCAGGAGCTACCAAGCGGACGCGACGGCCGTGCGGGTTCGGGCCCCGAACGGAGCAAACCTCCTCGAAGGATGCGGGCTCCTACGCTTGACGTGGGAGGGCCGCCGGGCGACGCAGGTCACCTGCGAACAGTGGGGTGGCCGGCCGATGGCAGACCGACGGGCGGTGGTGACGACCGTGATCGCACACGATGCGGCGGGCTTCGCCATCGAGGAGAGATACCTCGACTCCCAGGGCGAGCCGATGGAGAGCTCCGACCGAGTGCATCGGGAGACGATCCGTCGCGACCCGGTCGGCCGGGAGCTGCAACGGTCCCGCTTCGCGATCGATGGCTCGCCGGTGAGCTCCCTGGCCGATGGCTGCCACGCCGCCGAACTCCAACGCGACGAGCTCGGACGAGTGGTCGAGTCGCGCTGCTTCGATCATGAGGGTGGCCTCCACGCCGGGCGCGGACCGGTGGCGTCGCGCCGCTACGAGTACGACACCGCCGGTTGCCTCGTAGCCACCACGCTCTGGGGGGTGGACGGGGAGCCGGTGGAGGAGGGGCTCGGGCGCCACCGGGAGGAGTGGGAGATCGATACCCCTTGTGTTCGCTCCGCCGTGGTTTGTCGGAACCGGTCGGGCGACGAGGTGCGTTGCGGCCCCGGGCAACCGCCCCGAACGGAGTGGAGACGTGACCGGCAGGGCCGGATCGTCTCGGCCCGCCACTTCGCCGACGGCCAGCCGACCGGCGATGCGGAGTTCGGGGTGTTCGAGGTCCGCTCGACCTGGGACGAGCGGGACAACCTGGTCGAGACCGCCTGTTTTGCCCCCGGGGGAGGGCCGATCGACTGCGGCCGCACGGGCTTCCATGCCCGTATCTCCATCTTCGACGACGCTGGACGCGAGATCGAGACCCGGTTCCGCTCCACCGACGGTGGCATCGGACAGAACAACGGCGCCGTTCGACGCACGTACGTTTACGACATCTACGACCACCAGGTCGAGTCCAACGAGTTCGACGCCGCAGGCCACCCGACCGAGGTCCTCGGTGCCTCCCGGAGGGAAGATCTCTGGACCCACGGCCATCGCCTCTTCGCGGTCCGCCTCTGGGCCGCAGACGGCAGTCGAGCTCGCTTCGACGGCTGCTACTCCGGACATCGGTGCCCGACCATCCCCTGGCATGCAGTGCGGGTGGTGAGGGCCGAGAACGGGGAGGTGCAGGAGAATCTGTTCTTCGACCACGAAGGCCAGCTCATGGCGACGTTCTCCTGTCTACGGCACCAGTGCTTTCAGTGACGGTGGAGATCCTCGCGCAGGGTTCCCGGCTGCCCTAACCCCGAGCGTCCCGCGGAGAAGTAGCTGGTACGTACTCGTACTCGGCACGTAGTCTTGCGCGTGGCCAGCTACCGCGAGACGCAGCCGTCGGAATACCCATTCGGCTCGTACGTAGAATAAAAGTGCGGGCCGGGGCATCCGGCGGCAAGTCTGGGTTCCAGCTCGAGGAGGCGCAGATGCGGTATGGGAGCGAGAAAGACCTTTGGTTGATCGTCGTCAACTGGGTAACGGCGATTGTGATGATCGCGTGTTTTGCCATCATTTGGCTCGAGCCGACGGTCCCTTCGTGGCTGCGTTGGGTGTTGAGCGCGATTTCCCTGGGTGGCGTTGTGGTCCCTCTGTGGATGACGTATGGAACTTGGTACGAGGTGAAGGAGAGTGAGGTACTGATGCGGTCGGGACCACTGTTCTGGCGTTTACAACTCGAGGACATCGAATCCGTGAGGCCGAGCAGGAGCTTGCTCGCGGGCCCAGCCCTTGCGCTGGATCGGCTTGCGGTGCACTCGCGGAATCGACGAATCCCGGTGCTCATCTCTCCGGTGGATCGAGGTGCGTTCCTTCGGGATCTCGTCTCCGCAGCACCTCATCTCGAGCTAGGGACGGAGGGTCGTTCCGCCCACCGGGTCCATGCGATCCCTGGTAGTCGTTGACACTCTCCTGATCAAACCTGGCAGATTGAGTCCCACTCGCCTGGCGGGCCTGGGTTCCCGGTGCGTCGGTGGCGGAGCCGCCCGACTAGAAGCGGTAGCGAGCCTGTAGTGCGATCTGCCGGCCGGGTTCGGCGAACTTGTAGTTCGGGGTTGGGCCGATGTCACCGGCCTGGCCGACGCCAGTCGTAGAGTCGCCGAGGCTAGAGGTCAACCTGTCGGTCAGGTTCTTGCCGATCAGCAAGAATCGCCAGCTCTCTCCGGCGGTGGCCAGGCTGATCGAGGCATTGATCTTGCCGTAGGCTTCCTGGGTGTCCAGCGGATCGTTGGTCAACTTGAAGTGGACGTCGTCTACCCAGTAGTAGAGGAGGTCGTAACCCAGTTCCATGCCGCGGCCGACCCCGAAGCCACCGCCGTTCAGGCGCACGTTGAACTGCCATTCGGGAGCGTAGGCCAGCGGTGTTCCCGCTAGATCCTGGACCGAGGACACAGCACCGTTGGGGAACGTGACCGAGACGCAGCCTTCCGCCATCGTCTGTCCCGGGTAGCAAGGCCCGTTTGGGAACTCTTCGTACTCCGCCTCGGTCCAGGCCGCCGCCGCGGCGAGCGTCGTGTACTCGGTCAGGCCGACCACGACCTCAGCCTCGATGCCCGTGGAGTTCGCCTCGGCCGCGTTGTTGACATTCTGGATGACGGTGACTGCATCGAAGGCCGAGACCTGGATGTCCTCGAAGTCTGTCGACCACACCGCCCAGCTGGTGCGAGCCCGACCCTCGATGAACGTGTGTTTGCCGCCGATCTCGAGGTGTGAGGTGCTCTCGGAGTCGTACTCGACGAGGTCCCGCGTCAGCGCCGCCTGCGACACGTAGTTCGGGAACTGGAAGCCGCCGCTCTTGAAGCCCTCCGCATAGGTGGCGTAGAACATCGACCCCGTTGACGGCGTCCAACGCAGGGTGACGTTGGGGCTGAAGTCTGACTCCGACCGATCGAAGAAGCCCGAACTCGTGAACTGCGCCGGACCGCAATTGAAGCCGATTGGAATCCCCACGCCGTCGAGCGAATCAGTGACGTTCGGACAGTCCACCTGGTTGCCAGCGACCTCGAGGGAGTAGGGCGTCAGCACCGTCGTATTCGAGTCTGTCGCGCGGTCCTCCTCGGTGAAACGTCCGCCAAGGGTGAGAGTGAAGTCATCGTGCAGATACCAGTCGACTTGGCCGAAGAGCGCTAGCGACTCGGTGTCGAGAGTGGACCATCCGTGCCGCTGCAAACCGCGGAACGCAGGGTTCGTCGTACCCCCCTCACAGAGCGAGAACGGGCCGCGACAGAACATGAAGGACTGGATGAAGTCGTTCGTCTGCTCGCCGTAGTAGAGGCCCGCGATGTAGTCGAACTTCGTGCCGCCGAGCGAGGTGATCCGCAGTTCGTGCGAGGTCTGCGACCAGTCGTCGCCGACGAAGATGTGCGTCCACTCGAGGTCGCTGTGATCCGAGTCCCAGGCATCGAAGCCCTCGTACTCTGCGTGGTTCCCCAGGTAGGTCATGTAGGTGCGATCGAAGTACTTGTTGAGGATCAGTCCGAACATCGAGTATCGGGTGTCGTGGGGCTCCCGCTGTGCCTCGCCGTTGATCAGGAACTGTACGTCCTTGGATGAGTTGAATCGGCAATCCTCGGAGGGGTCCCGCGGATTGGGCGAGGTGGCGTCGCCGACGCAGTTGTAGATCTCTCGGGCGCGTCCACTGTGTTCGAGATCGCCGGCCTGAATCATCAGCTTAGCCTGCAGTGTGTCACTGACTTGCCAGTCGAAGGTGCCACGAGCCGTGTAGTCTCGGCGCTCCTGGTCGTTGCGGCCGGTTCCCAGGTTCTCCACCCACCCTTCGCGGTCCTCGATGCGGACCGCGAACCGCGCCTTCAGAGCCTCCGAGAGGGGCACGTCGACGGCCGATTCGAGGGACAAGCCTTGCCCGTCCTCGAAGTCGTAGGTCGTCGTGAGGTAGCCGCCGAAGACGTCTCCGGGCTCGCGTGTGGTGATGTTGATCGCGCCGACGCTGTTGTTCTTTCCGATCAGGGCTCCCTGCGGTCCCTTGAGGATCTCGACCTGCTCGACATCGAGGAACATCGTGCGCCCGAAGCGGCTGCGGCCGAAGAAGAAGCCGTTCACCACTTGGCCGACGGCCTCCTCGAAGCCCAGGTTGGAGCCCGTGGTCCCGAGACCGCGGACGATGAAGCGATCGAAGCTGTTGACGTCCTCGGCGTGAATGAAGTTCGTCGCCGAAAGGGAGAGCGCGGTGAGATCCGAGATATTGGCCTTCTGCAGGCTGTCGCCATCGATGTGCGTGATCGCGATCGGTACCTCGGTCAAGAGCTCCTCGCGTTTGCGGGCGGTAACGGTGATCTCGTCGCCGACGGCCGTCCTCTCGGGAGCCAGCTCCTCCCCCTCGGCGGTACTTG
Source organism: Thermoanaerobaculia bacterium (assembly GCA_030429235.1). GTDB lineage: Bacteria > Acidobacteriota > Thermoanaerobaculia > Multivoradales > JAIOJS01 > JAIOJS01. The sequence goes on from JAUIDB010000034.1 coordinate 9,779, forward strand.
CCTCGACGTCAGCTCCCGCCGCATCGTTCTGCGCGAGGACCAGGCTCGCCGAGCCTAGGCTCAGCGCAAGGAGCAGGACGGCGAACCTCGATGTTTGTGTGAGAAAGGCGGCTCCGTTCTTCGTCATATGCAACTCTCCAGAGTCAGTCTTGTTGACCGTCGTTGACCCGCGTCGCGGCCGGCGGCCCGCGGCTCCACGGCTTCGGTTTCCCTTCGATACGTGTGGTGCGCCCTCGAGTTCTGCACTGCCCTACGCGCCGACTCCGCTGAGGTCTCCGACTGGGGTGACACGAGTCTCGGTCAGAGCAGCGATAGTACCGAGAGAAGGCAGGGACAGTATCCGAGGTAGTGGCCGACCAGGATCGGGATGGCTCTCCCCGGCGGGCGAGGGACTGAATCGATGCGGCCTGGACGTCGCTAGCGAAGTGGCCCCTCCCCGGAGCCGAGCGGCGGCCAGGGGCCTATTCTGTCTCACCGTCCAACCTCTCTGGACTGCTGGGAGGTGTCTGGCACTCCCTCGTAGTGCCAGCCGAATTCCGGAGCCCTACTTGGGTCGCGATTGCTGATCCAGGAACTCCGCGCGGTCCCAGGCCTCCTGGTCCGAGAGCATGCTGCCGGCGCTGGTAGCCGACGCCCACAGACTCGGGGGCATCACGGCCCCGTCCGGGCTGCCGTCCCAGGTCCGGCAGTCCCCGAACTGTCGCGGGATCTGACGCCCCCAAAGCAGTCGGCTGCAGTCCCGTTCTCGGCCAGCGCCGCTCCCGCGCCCAGAGCCGTCGCGGCGGCCCATCCCGCGAGTATCGCCAGGGCTTAGCTGACGGACCGAACGCTTACGTTCCTCATCGGTGGACCTCCTGCTGCACGGCGAAGCCGCGAGTCGAGAATCGGTGTCTGGCTATCTGCGCCATGCTACCGGGGTCGAGGGGCCAAGGTATCGAGAGAAGGTGCTCTGGATCTAGCGCCGAGAAGTACCAGTTGTGTCTTGCATCTTCAGTGGACGGGGCGAACGTATGATGTCCCGATGAGAACGCTCCTCGCAGCCGTCGTCCTTCTGCTCCTGCCACCAGCCGTCGCCGCCGATCCACCGGCCAACGGCACCGTCCTCCACCGCGAGCCGGTTCAGTTGGGGGAGGATGCACCCGAGGGCGCGAAGGAGAGGCTGGTGGGGGTCGAACTCGAGCGGTTGGTCTACTCGAGTGATGGGCTCGAAGTGGAGGCCTACCTCGCCACTCCGATAGGCGACGCGGACCTCGCGCGTCCCGGGGTCGTATTCCTGCGGGGCGGCAACCGTGACTTCGGAGCCGTCACCTCGGTGCGAGCGGCGTTCCTTCTAGGACGCCTCGCCCAGGAGGGCTACGTGGCGATCGCGACCAACTACCGTGGCAACGGGCGGCCAGGTGTCGCCAAGTATCCGGGGGAGAGAATCTGCTCCGAATGCGAGAGTGCTATCGGCGGTGTGGGACGTGAGGAGTTCGGTGGGGCCGAGGTCGACGACGTGCTCGCCCTCATTCCTCTCCTCGAGGCGATGCCCGGCGTCGACGCCGAGCGCCTGGGGATCTACGGCTGGAGCCGAGGCGGGATGATGACCTACCTGACCCTGCGGCGCACCGATCGTTTTCGCGCCGCTGTCGTCGGAGCCGGAGTCGCCGATGTGGCGGCCAGCCTGCAGCAGCGCCCAGACATGGCGGAGCACGTGTACTCCGAACTGGTACCCGGTTGGTCCGAGGCTGCGACCCGGGCGCGCGAGATCGAGAAGCGATCCGCCGTCCTGTGGGCCGAGGAACTTCCCGAGAGCACGCCGATTCTCCTCCTCCACGGTACCGCCGACTGGCGGGTGGATCCGACCCAGGCTCTCGACATGGCGCGAGCCCTGCTGCTGGCCCGGAGGCCCTTTCGGCTCCAGCTCTTCGAGGGAGGGGATCACGGCCTCAGAGAGTACCGGACGGAGGTCCACGACGCCGTCGTCGCGTGGTTGAACCACTACGTGAGGGACGGAGGTGAGCACCCGAGTCTGGAACCCCACGGACGCTAGGGATCCGTCGGCTCGTGACGACGAGGGCAGGCGAGGCGGGAAGGCGTTTCACCCTACGGACCCTCACCATGACCAGGGAACTGGAGCGCGCCCGAGAGGATACGGTCAGCGGCTCGATGCGGGGCCGACTGGAAGGCGGAGGATCGTGCGCAGGCGATCTGGAGGTACCCGGCGGGGATCGCTCAGGTAGATCTCGTGGTGCCAGAGGGTCGGAGTCAGATTCGCCTCCGCCGCCAGAGCGAGCATTGCCTCGAGTGTGGTGCCCTCGGATTCGTAGGGACCCACGTGCAGCGCCTGGACGCACTGCCCTTCCTCGAGGAGGGCCAGCTCGACGGCCTCGAAGTCGCCCTCCTTGCCGCGCGCTCTGAGCTGCTCTCTCGCGGACTGCAGGGCCGGCTCGTCGATGAAGTCGGGGACCCGGATCAGCAGCCGCCAGTTCCACTCCTCCTTGGGTAGCGAAGCGAGGTCTGATTGGTCCTGCCCGTCCACCCCGTAGAGCCCTTCGAGCTTGCTCACGGCGTAGTCCCGTCCCCTGGCCTTGCTCGCGAACTTGAGGGTGTAGGCCATCGCGTAGAGAGCCGCCACTCGCGACTGGAAGAGCTCCGATCCGGGAGCGCCTCGACCGGTGACGGCCAGATAGCGGGCCGGGGCGATCTGCAGCAGAGTCGGTTTCCTTCGCGTCGAGTACTCCGCCCGGTTCTCTTTGACGAGATCGATCTTCATTGGATTCTCACGGCGACGTCGGTCAGCAGGTCCTCGGGCTCGGTGGAGTCCGGGTCGTTGAGGTAGAACTCGAGGGAGGGTAGATCCCCTGGTTCGTGGGTCTGCGCAGCGAACCAGACGCCGAAGAGCGCGGCGTAGGTTCGACCGATCTGCTCGTAGGGCCCCTCGTGGAGCGCGATGGCGAATCGGCCGCCGGGGATCGACCGAATCGCGATGTCGCCATCGGAGGGGACGTCCGGACCCACGCTGACGCAAGCGTCGTAGTGGATCTCGTCCGGGGGGGTTACCTCCGGATCGTGCCAGCAGGCACCGAAGAGGCGGTGCTCGGGACCGAAGAGGCAGTGGTATCCCACCCAGTCGGTCAGCCTCTCCCAAGCCGCCCCGGCGCCGTCGTAGGGTCCGACGTGTCGCACGTAGGCGACGCGAAGATCGGGAAGGGTCTCGATGCGTACGTTCATCATCTGCTCCTGTACGAAGACCGGCCTCAGGGAATCGGAGGCGGTCGTGAAGTGAACCTGGTTGGGGGACTCGATCCGGGCGGGTTGGTCGGAGTCGCGGAAGTCGCGAGGGGGGCAGCCGAAGTCGCGGCCGAACGCTCGAGTAAACGCCTCGTGAGCCTCGAAGCCGGCGTCGAAGGCGATGCTCGTGACCGACCGGTCAGTGTTCCTGATTTGATGTGCCGCCCGTTCCAACCGCAGGCGACGCACGTGGCGACGGACAGACTCACCGACCATGCCGCGGAAGACGCGATGGAAATGGAAAGGAGAGAAGGCGGCGACTCCGGCCAACTCCTCCAGGGAGAGCGCCGCGTCGAGATTGTGCTGAATGTGGATCAGCACCCTTCGTAGGCGTGTGGCGTAGTCTTCCTCGGTGGCCGTTCTCATGCTGGACACCCTAGCGTCGTTCTTCGGTGGCCGCTTGACCCTCTTTGCTCAGTTCTTCCGAGGTGTCTGGCAACCTACTGGGCACCCCACTGACGCTGACGACTCCTGAGGTGTCGCGACTCGGTACCGGAACCGAGAGGACAATGGGTACGCCAACACCCCTCCGAGGTTGTGGACGACGTGGTTGAGCCAGGCTCTCTCGCCCTCGACGAGGCCGGTAGGAAGGCCGAGAAGGTGAGTGGCCTTCTCGATCTCGCACAGGGCGCACACCACCGCCAGGGCGAGGATGCAGGTCAGGCGGAACCGCGGGTTCGCCCACCGTCGCTCGGCGGCATCGATGCCGCCGGTCAGTCCGCCGTTGAGCAGGAAGACCACGGCCATCCCGCAGGGGATTGCCAAGATCTTGAAGTACTGGACGTTCAGATCGCCAGCCAGCGAGCCGTCGGTGGTCCGGGCCAGGAAGCGAAGGGGAGAGTCTCCGAGAATCGTCGCCCAGGTCGGGTCGATATCCGTCAGCAGGTCACAGAACAGCCTGAGTAGGCCGATCCCGGCCAGCAGGGCGGCCACGACGAGGCTCCACGATGCGCGGTCCCCGCTCGAAGCTCTCACCTGGTGCTCGCCCGCCGGCGCAGGACTCTACTCGAGGCCCCTGCGGGGGCTAGGCACTCCGGATGGGCGGCTCCCTCCTCGGCAGGCACCTGGATCGAGAACTGGCGATCGAGTCGGGTGTCGGGCGCCCGGTAGGCGTCACCCATGCCTCCATGGCCGAGATCAGCGGTGATCTCGAATTGGGAGAGGTTCTTGCCGATCATCGCCTAGATCCTATTCCCTCGAGGTTAGGCCAAAGAGGGGGCTTGATCTCGTGATCGAGCCTCTACCGCTGGCGAGAGGCGGGGGCCGGGAGGGACTCGACGGTGGCGCTCTGAGTCTGCGAACTGACGCTCCGGCTGGATCCCGGAGAGCGGCGTCGGTCTGCTCGCGAACCGGGGGAGATCGGTCGCGACGGTGGTCATCGGGGAGTGACGAGACCCATGGTATAACCGAGCTTTCGTGCCACGGCCCCGCGGGGCTCTTCTGCGCCCATCCCTTGCCCCCAAGGAGGTCGAACCATGTCTAGTCCGCTCTCTCGCGCCCCGCAGCGGGTCCTCGCCCTCCTCGTACTGACGAGCGTTTCCCTCGCGGCGGAGGATCGCCTCGCCGACCAGATCCCGAGTGCGGCCACCGGGAATCCGGACATGGCCCAGTTGGCCGCTACCGAAGGTACGGGGACGATCGTTGCCGACGGCAAGGGCTGCACGTTGGGCGATGCGATCACTTCGGCGAACACCGACATCGATACCGGCGGTTGCACCGGGGCCGGCGGCGTGGAGACCATTCAATTGGACGGCGCCTTCATCAGCTCGGTCGCCGACGAGACCAGCTCGACACACTTCGACGGCGCCTTTGCCGCCCTTCCGGACGTCGAGAGCGAGATGACGATCACCGCCGGCACCGCGACGCTCATCTCTCGGCTCGACAGTTTGACGTGCCCCGACGATGGTGTTGATCACTTCCGGCTCCTCAACGTGGTCGCTGGGGGGCGGCTCACCCTCGATGGCGTGACGTTGGAGAACGGCTGCGCTCCTTCCGGGGGCGCCGTCTATGTACAGGGCGAGCTCGTCCTGGTCGACAGCGTCTTCCGGGACAACACCGCGCAGGGTGTGGATCTGACGGCAATTCAGCGGGGTGGGGTTCTCGATGGCCGCGGCGGGGCGGTGTACGTCGCGGACGTCGGCGAGCTCGAATCGGTCACGGGCACGGTGTTCGAAGACAACCGAGCGGTCGGGTTGTCCGGCGACGGCTCGAATGGGGAGGGCGGGGCGCTGATGATCGAGAGTGGCGCCGCGGTCGGACCGATCCAGCTGTCGCTGTTCCGGTCGAACGAAGCCATCGGCGGCGGTGCCGCGTTCGACGGTGGCAGGGGCCGTGGCGGCGCGGTCTACTCCAGGGAAGATCTGACGGTGAACGACACACGCTTCGAGTCCAACCGCGCCCAGGGAGGATCGGGGAGCGTGGCCGCGGGCGGCGAGGCAGTAGGAGGAGCAGTCCATGTCAACGGCGCGGCGGCGACCTTCGAGCGGGTCGTTTTCGAAGGCGACCAGGCGAAGGGCGGTGTGACCGCAAGTCCGAACTTCGGGGGCCGCGGCTGGGGTGGTGCGATCTACGTCGAGGGGCTTCTCTCGATCAGCGATGCCCGCATCGCGGGGAGCTCGGCCGTGGGCGGCAACTCGTTGATCGGTACCGGGGGTACGGCCGCGGGCGGAGCGATCCTCTCCGGAGAGACGCTGATCGTCGCCGAGCGGGTGACGGTATCGGATTCCTGGGCTCAGGGCGGCAGTGGCGGAGGGGGTGGCAGTGGGGGAGCCGCAAGGGGTGGGGCGATCAACTCCCCGAGTGGTGGAACCGGGACCAACATCACACTGTCCGGCAACCTAGCGATCGGCGGCAACACCGCGGGGTCGTTGGGCGGCGGTGCGTCCGGAGGTGGCTGGTGGTCGGCCGGGACCCTGGACATCGTCAACGGGACGGTGATCGGTAACGTGGCCGCGGGGGGAACGGGAACGTCAGATGGGACTGCCGCCGGCGGCGGTGTCTTCCACGACTTGGGCATTGTCAGTTTCGTGAGTTCGATCCTCGGCAGCAATGCGGTCGGCGTAGCCGGCGGCTCGTTCGCCGCCAACGACTGCGACACGGATTCGGGCACCTTCGTCAGCCATGGCTACAACCTGGTTGAGACTGCTTCCGGCCAGTGCCCGTTCGTCGGAACCAACGACCAGACCGGTCTAAGCCCCGGCGTGATTGGGCTCGTCGACCTCGGCTGCGCCACACCTTTGCCAGACGGCTCCTGCGTCCCGGTCCACGCGCTCCCGGTCGAGAGCCCGGCTGTCGATCAGGGGAGTTGTACGGTGGCTGGAGTCGCCGAAGACGCCCGTGAGACGGCGCGTCCGTTCGACGTCGACACTATCGCCAACGCCGACGACGGCTGCGACGCCGGCGCCCACGAGCTGTTCGACCAGGACGGCAACGGCGACGATGACTTCTTCCTCTTCACCGACGGCTTCGAGTCGGGGGATACGACGGGCTGGAGCTAGTCTGGTCGCACCTCTGGAGGATCGGACGGAGCCTCGAAGGCAACTTCGAATGGTCTCTTACCTCTGGCTACTCGAGCGAGAGATCGAGCCTCAGTCCCAGGGCTCGAGCCCCGGCGCGAAGGAACCGAACCGTCGGGTTGCTGGACCAGCGTTCGGCCTGGGTCACGGCCTGCTGCGACCAAGCGAGCCGGGAGCCCATCTCGCGCTGCGTGACGCCGGCACTCTCTCGTGTCTGGCGCAGCAGATACCCGGCTGGATCCTCTTCCCAGGGCGGAAGACGCTGCCAGCGTCGCAGAGTCCCCAGCGGCCGGGGACCGACCCTGTGGACGGGGGAGGAACTCGCGGCGGTCACCAGGGTCTACAGCTCAGGTCTCGAGGCAGGGGCGACTCAGGCGGGATGCCCGTGCCCTGGGCCTGATTCCGTAGCCCACCGTAGTCCTGGTCGACGCTGGGGGCACGAACTCGGCACCGGCGGCCAGAGGGCGCTCGTTGACGCTGTCGAAGGGTACCTGACACCTAGGGCCGGAGTTGGCCCCAAGGTACGAGAGCCGGCCTTCCACCCTGGCCCGAGGCCTCTTGGGGCACCGGTCTGCGAGCGGGACGGTAGTCCTCTCCATCGTGACGACCACAGTGACCCCCGTGCCCTCTCGCCAGCCAGTCGGCGTGATCCGTTTGAGCTAGTTCGGTAGCGTAACGTCGAAATCGATCGCCGCCACCTGTTCGGGGGCCTGGCCGATCTTGCGCAAGAAGGGTAGCCAGCGGGGATCCTCGTGGAGGTTTGCGAGGTAGGGATGGACCGGTGCTCTGATGAGATCAGAGTCACGGTCGTCGACCGCCGCCTCCAGCCACTCGAAGGCGCGATCGACATCGCCTCGGTAGGCGAGGACGAACGCGATCTGGAATTTGAACTTGTCGTACTTCTCGATCAGCTCTGCCAGCGCCTCGTCGGATTCGGCGGTGCGCCCGGCCGCGTGGTAAGCCGGAATGCGATTGATCAGTCGAGCGGCTTCCGAGGGCACGAACTCCACCTCGTCGAGTGCCGCCGCTACCTCACCCTGGATCAAGAGTACTTCGGAGAGGGCTGAGTGAATCCCTCGCCAGTCCGGTCTGGTTTCCAACACGGCACGCCAGGTATCGATCGCCTCGTCATAGCGCCCGCTGTGGTATAGGACCGAAGCCAGCGTGGCCCGATGGCCGTCGTTCATCGGATCGCGAGCGACCAGAAACTCGTGGATCTCGACCATGAGGTCCATGCGATGGAGAGTCGCAGCCAACAGGCTCGCATTGATGAGGACTTCCGTGTCATGTGGTGCGAAGGCGAGAGCCTTCGAGATATGCCGGGCACCGGTCCGGAGATCCCGGTCGAAGCTCAGCGCGATGTATCCGAGCTCGCCGTGGGCCATGGCGTTGTTCGGGTCGATCGCCAAAGCCCGATTGGCGGCCTCGCGAGCCAGACTGAAACCCTCGGTGTGGGAGCTGAAAAAACCGTCGTCGCGCTGGTAGTTGTAGACATTGGCGAGCCAGGCCCAGGTGAACGCGGCATCAGGGTCGATGGCGACGGCTTGGCGAAGCAGGTCGACAGCTCGCCGATAGTCCTCGGCAGTCGGGAGCTGGACATGATGACGGGCCTCGAGAACGAGCGCGTAGGCCGCGGGATCCACCACCTCGGTCGTCGGCGGTTGGCCGACGAGCTCGACCTCGAGCTGGGATACGACCTCTCCGGCGATCTCGTCCTGAATGGCGAAGATGTCATCCATCGTCCGGTCGTAGGTTTCGGTCCACCGAGGGCTGTCGGAAGCCACCTCGATCAACTGGGCGGTGATCCGCACCTGGTCGCCGTCGCGGCGCACGCTGCCCTCGAGCACATGGGCGACGCCGAGGCGGCGAGCGATCTCGGGGATCTGGAGATTCTGACCCTTGAAGGAGAAGGCCGAGGTCCGGGAGGTCACGCGCAGTTCGGGTATCCGGGTGAGCAGAATGAGCAGTTCCTCGGTGAGGCCGTCGGAGAAGTAGTCCTGGCTGGGGTCCCCGCTCCGGTTCGCGAAGGGAAGTACGACGATCGAGCGGGGATCTGGGTCGAGTACCGATGCGGTCGAAGCCTCAGGCTCTGGTGTCTCGGTGGCCGTCACGGAGTGGCGCTGAAGGAGGAGAAGCCAGAAGCCCAAGAGCACGATGGCCGCCGCCGCGGCCGACCACAGCCATCGAGACACCCGAGAACCGCGTTGGCGTCGGGCGAGGGTTCTGTCCTTGGAAACCGCGAGGCGAGGCGGCGTCGCCTCGCCATCGAGGAGTGCGGCGAGTGCCGCAGCGACCTCGGCCGCGTCGGAGCATCGCTCCTCGGCGGATTTGATCAGCAACGACGCGATCAGGTCCGACAGCCCGGACGGAACGTCGAGACCCTCGGGCAGCGGCTCCGGATCGTCGTTGAGGATCGAGTGGATGACGGCCTGTGCGTTGCCGCCTCGGAACGGGCAATGGCCGACGAGACTCTCGTAGAGCAAGACACCAAGTGCCCAGAGATCGCTCTCGGGCCCCACGTCCTCGCTCTTCGCGAGTTCCGGTGACATGTAGGAAGGGGTTCCCAAAGACGAGCCGGCGACCGTCAGTCGCGTCGTGCCGCGGAGCCTGGCCAGGCCGAAGTCGAGGATCCTGACGCCACCGGCTCTTTCGTCGCCCCGGCTCGACGAGATGGCGGGCGTCAGCATGATGTTGCTCGGTTTGAGATCCCGGTGGACGATCCCGGCGGCGTGGGCGGCGTCGAGCCCAGCCGCGATCTCGGCCGCGATCCGCACCGCTTCCGGCCACGGCAGGGGACCCTCGTCGAGCCTCTCCTCGAGGGTCTCCCCCTGATACAGGGGCATGACCAGATACATCCTGCCGTCGTGGGTCTCGTCGACGTCGTAGACCACGCAGATGTTGGGGTGGTCGAGGCGAGCGTCGGCGCGAGCTTCGCGCAGAAAGCGAGCCTTGGAGTCTCGGTCCCGGCACAGCTCGGGCGCCAGGAACTTCAGCGCGACCGTACGCTCGAGCCGGCGATCCCGAGCCCGCCACACCACCCCCATCGCGCCGCTGCCGATCTGCTCCTCGAGTTTGTATCGATCTGGGCTGCCGGGATCGGCCTCGAGCCAGGAGACGGGTGCGATCAGGCGGTAGCCGCGGCGCGGAATGGTCTCGATCACGGTCGGTTCGCGAGCATTGTCGTCGAAGGCCTTGCGGAGCTCCCAGATCGCATGCGAGAGCACTTCCTCGGCAACGACCGTCTCTGCCCACGCGCTGTCGAGCAGCGCCTCTCGGGTCCTCACCGTGCCGGCGTGCTCGGCGAGGTCGATGAGCACCGCGACCGACTTGGGTTCGAGCTTGCGCGGTCCGTCTGGACCCTCGATCGTCCGAAGATCCGGACACACCCTCCAGTCGCCAACCCGAAAGTCCCTCATTGGGTCGTTTCCGCTCCTGCTGTCTCGCCTTTCTAGCGCTCTGCGCTCCGGAGCACGCGAACCACGGCGAGGGGATCCGCCGACTCGGGACGCCTTTGTGAACTCAACAAGCTGATCTGTATGAGGAGTTTACCCTGTCCCACAGATCTCCCCAAGAACTCCCCGAGGGTTTCCTCAGGACTCTCCGGCAGCTCGCTGCGACGATCGCCGCATCAAAACGCAACCGCAGGAGATCACGATGACGCTCACCACCTGTAGCCCACCTTCGGGAACAAGGCTCCAGCCGATGAAAGGGAGACCACGGGGGACTCTCAGTGGGGGGACTCCCTGTGACGGAGGTGCCCACTCTCGATTCATTGGGTCTCGCGGTGTCCAGAGCTCTCAGAGAGTCTCTCGTTCTCCTCACAGGTCAGCCGGGGCCCTCCCGGAGAACGATGGGCATCAGGAACAACCAGCAAGGAGAACCCACATGACTCGTGTTGTCCCTTCCTTCGCTCAACGCATAGCAACCTCCCTTGCCTTTCTGACTCTTGCGGTCAGCCTTCCGACTCTCGGCGAGGACCGGAGCTCTTCCCGTTCCGCGGTGCTGCCAGAGAGTCCCAGCTCGGATCAGGACGCTTTCATGATTCTCCTTCGGGAGAAGGCCGATCTGAGTCCAGCCTTCGAGATCCGCGATTGGGACGCACGCGGACGCTTCGTCACCCAGCGCCTCAGAGAGGTGGCCGATAGATCTCAAGCGGGCCTGCGCGAGATGCTCTCGGCGTCGGGAGCCGACTTCCAGCCCTTCTGGATCGTCAATTCGATCCTCGTCATCGATGGCGATCCGGCTTTTCTGTCTCAACTGGCGGCGCGGCCCGAGGTGGCCGAGGTTCGCGCTGCGGTGAGCGCCGAGAATCCGGAGCTGGTACCTGGGGAGCGCCGATCCGCCAACGGGACCATCGAGTGGAACATCGATCACATCGGAGCGCCGGTGCTTTGGTCGATCGGCACCACGGGCGAAGGAATCGTCGTGGCCAACCTCGACTCCGGTGTTCACTACATGCATCCTGCCCTGGTGAGCCAGTATCGCGGCAACCTCGGCGACGGCACCTTTGACCACAACTACAACTGGTTCGACGCCACTGGAGCCAACTGTCCGAGCGAACCGTGTGACGACCCCGCCAGCCCCCACGGCACGTTCACCATGGGTTTCATGGTCGGCGACGACGGGGGTGCGAACCAGATTGGCGTAGCACCAGGAGCCCGATGGATCGCCGCGGCCGGGTTTGGTGTCCCAGGCGGCGAGCTGGCGGCCGCACAATGGCTCCTCGCTCCGACCGACCTGGATGGACAGAACGCGAACCCAGATCTGCGCCCGCATGTGATCAATAACTCCTGGGGCTATCCTCCAGCGAGTTTTCGAGATGCCGTAGTGGCTTGGGTCGCCGCCGGTATTTTTCCCGCGTTCGCCCCCTCGAACGATGGCCCATCGTGCATGACGACCGTAGATCCCGCGAACTATCCGGAGAGCTATGCCGTTGGCGCCCACGACATCAACAACAGTCTGGCGGGCTTCTCGGCCAGGGGCCCCTCGCCCTCCGGCATCATCAAACCGGACATCGTCGCGCCGGGTGTCGACATCCGATCCAGCGTGATGGTCGAATTCGAACCCTCCGGCTATACCGTCTGCAATTGTACGTCTGGCTCAGCGCCGCACGTCGCCGGGGCTGTCGCGCTCCTCTGGTCGGGCAGGCCTGGCCTGATCGGAGACGTTACAGCAACTCGAGCAGCCTTGGACGGCAGCGCCATCGACGTGACGGACCTGAGCTGTGGAGGGACTCCTGGGGACAACAACGCCTGGGGAGAAGGACGCCTGGATCTCCTGGCCGCCTTCGGGTTCGTCTTCGCGGACGGCTTCGAGTCCGGCGACATTACGGCATGGTCCAGCGGGGCCCCGTAGGGAAGTCGCCTGTCGACCAGAGAAGGCCGACCAGCAGCCTCTCTCGGTTGGGCCGCCTCCGTTGCCCCTGTGCCGAAGATCTCCCCAAAACTCCCCTACGGTCCGTCAGGACTTGCCCGCAGCCCCTTGCAACGATCGCCGCATCCAATCGAAACCGCAGGAGATCACGATGACACCTGACCACATGCAGCCCACTTTCAGAACGAGGCTTCAGCCCATGGAACGTGGAGACCGGGTGAGCGCGATGGTCAAGCCGGGTCCACGAACGCCTTTACGAATCATGGTGGCCGCGCTGGGGGCTTGTTTCATCGGGACTCTCCCGGCCCTCGTTATTGCCCAGCCTGTCGTACCCATCGGCGGAGAGTTCCAGCTCAACACCTACACGACCGGCGCGCAGGCGAACGCCTCAGTCAGCTTCTCAGAAGACGGCGGTTTCGTCGCCGTCTGGGAGAGCGAGGGCTCGAGCGGTTCGGACGATTCGGGTTCGAGCATCCAAGGAAGGCTCTTTGGCCCGGATGGCAGCCCGATCTCAGCTGATTTTCAAGTCAACACCGTGACGGCGGGCAGTCAGACTTCGCCAGCGGTTGCTATGAACTCGAAGGGGGAGTTCTTCGTGGCATGGGCATACCCGAGGGACGACTTTTCTACGATCCAGGGCCAGGGCTTCGATTCGAACGGCAACCCGATAGGAAATGAACTGCAAATAGACTCTGGCGCGCCATACTACTGGGCGAACGAACCTTCCGTGGCGTCGGGTCCCGACGGTGGATTCGTCGTGGTGTGGAGGTCGTACGAGAGCGACTTGGATTCAAACTTTGTTCGTGCCCAACTCATAGACGCTGACTTTCAGCCGGTCGGCGACGGGTTCTCTGTCAGTTCTGGTGTGCATCCGGCGGTTGCTGTCGGAGGCTCGGGCGACTTTCTCGTCGTCTGGCGGGTAGCATCATGTGACTGTTGGCCACCGCCCCTCGGTCTCCGCGGCCAAAGCTATGCCTCCGATGGTTCGCCCCTGGGAGAGGAGTTCTTTATCTCTCCTCATGGGCGTCTTCCCGCAGTCGATTTCGGCTCGGACGATCGGTTCGTCGTCGTGTGGGAAAGCTGGGACTCCATCGGCACGGATGTCGACGGCAGCAGTGTTCAGGGCGCGCTCTTCTCGTCGACAGGTGAACCCATTGGGAGTGCGTTTCAGGTCAACAGCCTCACGACCGGCAACCAGGGATCGCCTTCGGTCGCCGTGGATCACGACAATGGGTTCGTCGTCGCTTGGCAGGGTGACAGCAGCTACGGTACCGACACGGACTCAACCAGCGTTCAGGGGCGCCGCTTCGGCCCGGGCGGTGATCCCGAGGGCCCGGAGTTTCAGGTCAATACGTCCACCGGCGGCCCCCAAGTCGCACCAGTGATCGCGAGTCAGGGAGCCGGTCGTCTACTCGTTGTCTGGTCGAGTGAAGATTCGGCTGGCGACGACAACTCCTCGACGAGCATTCAAGGTCAGAGATTTTCAGTGGCTGGGCTCTCTGTGATCGAGGTGCCCACCCTCTCCTCCGTTAGCCTCGCAGTGCTCATGCTGGCGCTTCTAGTTTCCGGTGTGCGAAGGCTGCGTCTCGGCTGATCGATCCGATTCTGGGAAGGTGTCTGGCACTCTCTCCGCCGGCGACCTACTCCCCAGCGGCGAACGGATCGTAGCTGCCCACGCTCCACAGGACGCCCTCGAGGTCCCGAAGGGTGAAGCCGCGCCCGCCGTAGTCCTGGTGGACGTTGGGGAGCACGACCTCGGCCCCGGCGGCCAGGGCGCGTTCGTAGACGGTATCGGGATCGGTCACGACGAGGTACGCGCTGGCGGTGTTCAGGCCACCGACGGCCGCGGGCGGCTTCTGGAGCTGGTCGAAGGGTCCGTTGGCGGCCGAGCCGAGCATGATCATCGCGTCGCCGCGTGTCAGCTGGGCGTGAGCGATGGTGCCGTTGGGTCCCTCGTACACGGCGTGCGTCTCGAAGCCTAGAGTGGAGCACAGCCAGTCGATGGCGGCGGGGGCGTTGTCGTATCGGTAGGTCGGGATGATCTGGCCCATGGGGTCCTCCTCTGTGTGGACCCCACTCTACGCCGGCGCGAAGGCCGCGTCTTGAACAGAATGGACATCGGTACCAAAGCTGGGCCGCGACGCCGCTTCGAACGCGGTGGGAGTCAGCCCCGTGTGCCGCTTCACCTCCCGAGAGAGGTGAGCCTGGTCGCTGAATCCACACTGGTACGCCAGGTTCCCCCAGGAGGTGCGGCGCCCGCCGTCGATCGCTTGGGCGAGCCGCTGGAACCGGGCGAGCCGCGCGATCTCCTTCGGCGGCAGGCCGACTTGGTCCCGGAACAGACGCACCACGTGCTTGTGGCTGTAGCCCAGCTCGCGGACCAGCCGGCCGATGTCGACGGCTCCGCCCGTCGCCACGATGCGGTCGAGTCCCCAGCCCACGATCCGGGTGCGATCCGTCGGGTCCTGCAACGCGTCGAGCAGCGCCCGGTCGAGCCGAGCGAATCGGGAGGGCCAGTCGCCGAGCTCGGCCAGGCGCCACGGTAGGTCTCGGTGGGCCCGGGGGAGGAGGTCGACGACGGGCACGCAGCGCTCGGCCAGCTCGTTCAGAGGCACGCCGAAGAGCAGGCGCGCACCGAGCGGGGTCAGGGACAGCTGCATTCCGGCCTGGCGCCCGTCGCACAGGCAGTCCGCCCAGCGGCTGTAGACCCCGGCCACGAACCCCCCGCGGTAGCGCCCGCCCCGCTCGGTACCGGAGTCAGTCACCCGGATCGGTGGTGTGAACTCGATGACGGCGACCACTCCCACGCTGGGGAACTCGCGCCGAAGGAACGGCGTGGGCCGAGTCTCGACGTACCCGGAGTAGCTGGAGACCCACGATTTCAGCGGCAGCGGCGGCTCGCGTGTCGCCAGCTCCCACCGCCCGCCGTGGGCGGAACCGCCGACCACCGTAGTCGGTCTGTCGTTCATCCTCCGAGCATAGCTCGGCGTCGCTGAGCAGGTTGCGCTCGGGCGTCGGGCCTGCGCAAGGTCTCTCTAGACGGTTGAGGTCCCTCGGCGCCCGCGCAGGGCCAGCAGGACCCCCACGGCCATGGTCAAGGACAGCACCAACAAGCCGAGCGCCCCCAAGGTGGGGACCTCCGTAGCGAGGGGCCCCGTCGGAGCAGTCAGAGCCAGGCCCAGGTAGCGTTCCGGGACCGTACCGAACGTCGGTCCCTGGGCGGTCGCAACGCCGGTCCCGGGGTCGACTTCAAAGATCTGATAGCTGTAGGCCGGCGGCGTCACCGGCGGAGCGTTGACGTAGAGCAGGCGCAGATCACCGTCCGGAGCCGCGTCCATCAGCAGCGGACTGCCCAGCGAACTACCCGATGGCAGGTCGAACAGTGGGGTCGATGAACCAGTGCCTCGGTCGAGTTCCACCAGCTGCGCGGGGACTGGTCCCCCGGCATGGTGGGTCGCGAGGAGACGGTTGGACAGGGCGACGATAGCCCACGCCGACGTCGAACCGGTGACCTGGGTAGCCTGACCAGAGGACGCATCGAGGGAGAAGAGCCCGGAGTCGGAGGTGAGCCAAAGGGACCCGTCGGCGGCGAAGGCCAGGTCACGGGGCCCGATCATCGGGACACCGAGGACCCCGATCATGGTCGGCGTCGCATCGGTCGGATCGAGGCGATAGAGAGCCGGGCTCGCCGTGTGCGAGATGACGAAGAGATCCCCGACCGGGTCCAGTGCGACCGGTCCCGCCTGGAGACCTACGTCCCCGATGAAGGTCGCGAAGCCAGGGGTCCCGATGGCGTCCAGGTCGATGGCGTACAGCGAGCTACCCAGAGTCGTGAAGCCGGTCTGAGCCGAAGCAGGGCTCCAGAGAGCCAGGCCGAGAAGGACTAGCTTGAGTGACCTATTCAAGAACACCATGGTTCCGAGACATCCTAACCTGGATCGTTGAGCGACTCGCACGAGACAAGAAGCCTCTCTAAGCCGCTCCCTACTCCTAGTGAGTCCACATACGGATCACCTTCACGGTGTGTTCTTCGGGAAGGATCTGGTAGACGAGGCGGTGCAGGATGTTGATTCGACGGGAGTAGGCGCCGGCGAGGTCTCCAACCAGCTTCTCAAAAGGAAGGGGGGTACGCAGCGGATCCTCGCGCAACACCGTCCGCAAGTAGGAGGCCTTCTCCTTCAGGTTGGAGGAACCGAGTTTCTTGGCATCCTTCTGAGCCTGCCGCGTGAAGACCACGCGCCAGGGGCCTACCAACCAAGCTCCTCGACACAGTCGTCCAGCTTTGTCTCCATCCCGTCCTGTATCGACTCGCCCATCCCGGGAATCGAAAGAAGGTGGACAGTTTCCTGAAGGGCACGGAAGTCGCTTTCGGAAACCAACACTGCACTCTCGCGTTTGCCGTTGATCTGAACCGGCTCGCTCGTGACTGCAACTACAGAGCATCCCGAGGCGAACTCCCTTCGTTTCGCCTAGTCGCAGAGGCCTCTACCGGGGCGTTTGTGCGAGTTTGTGGGTGGCGCGTCCTACGGTCAGCTAGCCCGGCTCCGAGGACTCGTCTTCGCCGTCCAGCCTACGCGCCATCCGCCGATCGTGCCGACGTCGAGCCTCTTCACGCAGGTCGGAGACCTCGTCCGTCTCGTCGACGATCTCGACCCCGAACGCCGTTTCGATCAGATCCTCTAGAGTCACGATCCCGGCGACGCCCCCGAACTCGTCGCCTACCAGCGCCATGTGGTCCCTGGCCTCGATCATCCGCTCCAGCACCTCGTCGACGAAGGCGGTCTCGGGAATCACCGCAAGGGGCCTCGAGAACCGTTCGAGGGGCGTTTCGGGGGGCGTCCCGGTGGCGACCGCAGCGAGCACCTCGCGCTGTAGAACATGGCCGACGACGTCGTCTCGACTCTGTCGGTAGAGCGGTATTCGAGAGAAGGCCTGGGCTGCCTCGTTGGCCAAGAGCTCGGCGATGGTCGCGTTCTCGGGGAGCATCGCGGTCACCGTGCGCGGCGTCATCACGTCCTCGAGCCGCACCTCGCGGAGGCGAAGAACGCTGCTCACCACACGGGACGTCTTCTCGTCGAGGCCCCCTTGCCGCGCCGCCGACGAGACCATGGCGGCAACCTCCTGGCGCGAGATGCGGGGTCGATGATCGGTCGTGACGAGTCCGCGAGTCAGCAGCCGGACGATCAGGAGTGGCAGCTTGAGGACCTTGGTCAATAGATCGGTGATGCGGGCCACGAGACCGGTGAGCCGAGAAGCGTGGACGGTGCCCAGTGTCTTGGGGATGATCTCGGTGAAGATTAGGACGAGGAGGGTCAGAACGCCGGAGAACACGCCGACCCATGCGTCGCCGAAGACGATCGCAGCCTGCGCCCCGGCGAGGGCGGCTCCCACGGTGTGGGCGACCGTGTTGAGGGTGAGGATGGCTCCGATCGCGTCGTCGAGTCGCTGCTGCTTGAGCTCTAGCAGCAGGGTAGCGCCCCGGTCACCTCGTGCGCTTCGTGCCGTGAGCTCGACGGGTCGCGCCGAGAGCAGCGTCGCCTCGAGCACCGAGCACAGAAACGAGATCGTCAGCGCTCCACCGACATAGATGAGGAGAAGCGTCATGCGGGCGCTGACTCAGAATTCCGGGGGTGACGCGTTGCGACCCCGTTCCACCCTCGGTCCCACGAACACCTTGATCTGGCCACGGCCGGTAGCGTAGCCGAAAAGTACGTGGCCCGCACTCGGCCTGCATTCCTGGAGCACCTACGCTGCGGCTTCCCGTCGAAAGGTACTGACAACTGAGTTCGTTCGACACCTACGTTCTCAGGAAAGGCCTCAACGAAACGGGTAGGGAAGATGGCCGCCAACCAAGTCGTGAGACCTCGCGTGGGGGATCGTGGTATTAAATGTGATACCATCGTCTGGTGCGAGTAGTGTTGGATACGAATGTGCTCGTCGCGGGACTTCGGTCGCGCAACGGGGCGTCGTTCCAGCTGCTTTCGGAGTTGGCGACTGAGGCTCCACGATTCGAACTGGTGGTTTCGGTCCCTCTGGTTCTTGAGTATGAGGCGGTGCTTCTCCGTCTGGAGTCGGATCTGGCACTCTCTCGCGATGCGATCACGGCGTTTCTGGACTACCTCTGTCTTGTCGGCGAGCCCCACGAGATCTTCTTTCTGTGGCGGCCGTTCCTGAAGGATCCCAAGGATGACATGGTGCTCGAATTGGCGGTGGCCGCAGCGGCGGATGCAATCGTGACCTTCAATCAGCGAGACTTTCGTCGTGTGGATCGGTTTTCGATGAGGGTGATCGGACCCCGAGCGCTGTGGGAACAGCTAGGAGACAAGAGATGACAACCCTGAGTTTGCGACTTCCTGACTCCTTGCATCGCCAGGTCAAAGAGCTGGCTCGACGTGAGGGGATCTCGATCAATCAGCTGCTCACCACGGCCGCCGCGGAGAAGATCTCGGCGCTAGCCACCGAGGAGTACCTCATGGGTCGCGCCGCGCAGGGTGATCGAGGAAGCTATCGGAAGATCTTGGCAATGGTACCGGACGCGGAGCCCCGCGAAGGCGATTGAGCGCGGGCGACGGTGGGGGTGGTGGGTCCGTCAGCCGGTCCTGCGAAAGTGACGGCTTTGAAATGGCTCGGCTGAGGTTGCTGCTACACCACCTCGGCCCTGACACCCTGGTTTCGCGGTGTTCATGAAAAGGGCTGACGCCGTAGCGTACGTTTCGTCGTGAGCCTTCATGCGAGTCGCTGACACCTACGTTGCCTTCTCTCTGGCCCGTTGCAGCTCCATGCTAAGCTGACTTCATGTCTCGCCGCGAACCACCCCGGTGCTCCGACGCGGTCCCGGCTGTGGGCTCTGACGGACCGGAGAATCAGCGGGAGTATGAGCCCGTCTGGGGAAGCGATGGCTGGCCTCGACTAGGCTCCAACGGCCTCGACGAAGGGGATCTCTTGCTCCTACAGTCGATGCTGGCCCTGAGCCCTCTGGAACGGCTTCAAACCTTGAGCGGATTCATCGGAGTTTCGAGCGAGATTCGACGTGCCAAGCAGGTTCGACCCGACTGAGATTCTTCGTCTCCTGCTGGAGCACGAGGTGGACTTCGTGGTCGTGGGCGGAGTCGCGGCGACACTGGCCGGTTCACCGCTGGGAACCCGGGATCTCGATCTCGTGTTCGCCTGCCAGGCGGACAACCTCAAGAAACTCGTGCGGGTGCTGCGAAACCTCGACGCCACCTACAAGGATCCCGCCGGCCGGCGGATCGTTCCGGACGAGGAGAAGTTGGCCAGAATTCGGGTCAACCTCCTCAATACTCGTCTCGGCGATCTCGATCTTCTGCAAGAGATCGGATCCGGACTCGACTACTCAGCCCTCCGCCATCGCACCGTCGAGTACGAGATCGAAGAACGTACCTTTCGGGCGATCGATCTCGCGACGCTAATCGAGAGCAAGACGGTGGCTGACCGGCCGAAGGATCACCAGGCCCTTCCCTATTTGCGGGAGCTGCTACGCCTCGCAGAGGAATGACGAAGGCCTTTGGAACTGTAGTGCCGGCCCTGATAGGGGAGGGTGAAGGTCGTCCCGAGGCAGGAATAGCCCGTGAGTGTTCGGAATGTGTTCGAAATGTGTCTGACACCACACCCCGAAGGGTGATGACATCCCCCTACGTTCCCGTTTCGAGAGGCGTCTGACTTACGTTCATCCCATCTGACACCTACGTTGGATGTGGCTGGCACCGACTAGGCGACCAGGGCACCGACGGAGGGCGTCGTGTTCATGGTTGGCTGAAGATAGCGGTTGAGATGCCTGCCGGTGACTGCCATGTGGCGAGGACGCGCGAGCTCTGGGGTTGAGTGACGGCCCAGATCTCTCCTTCCCATCCGCCGGTGTCGTGTGCTTGATCGGGATCGATGTTCCCTGCGAAGACCAGTTGCCGGGTGGTGTGGTCGACGCGGTGGAGGGCGATCTGGCTGCCGGATAGGTTAACGAGGGAGAAGAAGGCTTCAGTGGTGGTACTCGGGTGCGGGATTGGGCTGGGGATGGTTGGGTGTTGTCGGGGGCGTTGGACCGGCCAGTGGCCAGGTGGCGGGGCGCTGGCTCTCTGAGTTGGGGCCATGAAGACACTGCGGCTCAGGTCTGGGTAGTCGGGTTTGTTGTGATTCCAGTAGTCGTCGTGTCCGCGATCAAGGATGGGAGGGAGATCCCAAGAGCCGTCGCTCATGAGGTCTTTGTGGTGGTTGTCGAGCAGATGTCCATCGGAGCCGATAGCGTGTGGGGTGTTGCTGGGGACTGCGCCTAGCAGGTGGAAGACTTCGTGGATGAGAGTGAACTCCCAGTGGTCGAGGCCAGAGTGTGCTGAGAGGGGGGCTCCGCAACTGGCGTCGCCGATAGCGAGGACGGCGACTTGTCCAGGAGTGAGGGGTGGCTGCGGTGCAGCGGCGCAGGGTGGGTAGTGACCCTGGTAGTAGGCGGCGTAGAGCTTGTTGGGCTGGATGTGGCCGCGAGCGACGAGCTGCCATTCGATGAAGCTGACAGGAACGCTGTGACTCTGGATCTGCTGGTCGGTGCGGTCGAGTTGAACAAACGTTATGTCGGGGTGCCCATTGCGAGTGTCGAGCCGAAGTGTCCGGCCTCCTGCGGTATTGAGCCAGTCGAGCGCGTGCTGTGCAGATTGGGCGATGGTACCGTTGGTGTCGAGCTGGCGGTCGGTGCCACCTGCGGGAACCACATACAGGAGATGAAGCTGGTGGGGTAGGTGGTGGTCATCTGGCTGGTCGTGCGTGCTTCGGTCCGTGGCGGAGAGACTGGTGGTTAGAAGCAAGAGTAGGATCGTCGGCGCGAGGAATCTCCTTGGGGGTGATTGGATGTGGGGAGGACTCGCCTGGTGTTGCATCTGGATCAGGTCTCCGGGGGCGCTCTGAAGGGGGTTGGTATCGATGAGGGTGAAGGGTGGGTGGGTGAACACCACTCCTGGCTGTCGGTGGGATCGCTGGGCGGTCTACGCTTCCATCGAGTCTCCTCGGTTCGGGAGGCTCAGACTGGCGAGCCAGCAACGATCGCTGTCAAACGGCCGGATCGATGGCCATTATGTGCGGGTGTGAACGGCTTCAGGCGGCAATAGTTACGCTTCTTGATGGGGTGACGACGGGCGGTCTGAGTGAAGGTCGGAATCCCGTGCCCCGAATCCGAGTCAGTGCTGGAGCAGTCCGACTCAGTGCCAGGTAGACTTCTAGAGCGACCTACTCATCCCAGACACCTACGTGTCCGACGTTCCGGGCACCGACTCGAATTCGGCCCATTGTGTCCTCCTCTATTCGATCCGCTGACGGATCCACTCTGCCAGTTCCGTCTCGGACAGCTCACCCTGTGCGGGAAAGGTGTTTGGCACCCGGAGCCAGGCACTCTCAGCCAGCTCCCGTAGTTTCTTAGCCCACTGAGAATAATCTGTTGAGACTGAGAGTAGGTTCTGTTGGGCACGTTCGTACCTACCGCATAGGCTCGCGCCCTGACTACGAATCAGCCAAGGATCATCAATCATGCACGCAGACGCCAAAGACGCCCCCTACGCCACTCCCGATTCCCGCAACGGAGGTGGAGCCACGACGATGAACGCCGTCACACGGGATCGCTACGGTGAAGCCCACGTCCTCGAGTTCCGGCGCGTCGACATCCCCAGCGTGGGCGACGACGAGGTCCTGGTTCGGGTTGCGGCCGCTGGCCTCGATCGCGGTGTATGGCACCTGATGACCGGCCGCCCGTACCTCATGCGCATTGTGGGGTTCGGCGTCTTCGCCCCAAAGGTCCATACCCTCGGCCACGATCTCGCCGGCCGTGTCGAGGCGGTCGGCGCCAGCGTTACCCGGTTCCAACCCGGCGACGAGGTCTTTGGGGTTGGGGTAGGGGCCTTTGCCGAGTATGCCGTCGCCAAGTCCGAGAGGCTCGCGCTCAAGCCGTCGAACATCAGCTTCGAGGAGGCCGCGGCGATTCCGACATCGGCGGCGGCTGGGCGCAGTGCACTGCAAGTGGGCGCGCTCACCGCGGGCCAACGCGTGCTGATCATCGGCGCTTCCGGCGGCGTGGGCTCCTTCGCGGTCCAGTTTGCGCGCGACCTTGGCGCTCACGTCACTGGAGTGGCCAGTACCTCCAAGCTCGATATGGTCCGGGCTGCGGGGGCCGATGCGGTGCTCGACTACACTGCTGGAGACATCACCCGCACCGACGAGCCCTACGACCTCATCGTGGACATCGCCGGCAACCGCCCCTTGCGGGAACTGCGGAAGGCGCTCACGGCCGACGGCACGATCGTCGTCGTCGGCGGCGAGAATGGCGGCAACATCCTCGGCGGCGTGCAGCGGGCGATCTTCGGTAGCCTCTTGTCACGTTTCCGGCGCCAGAAGACCCGCATGTTCTTCTCCGATCCGGGTCGCGACGAGATCGAGGCTCTGCGCGAGGCGGCAACTGCGGGCACGATCCGAGCGGTGGTGGATCGCAGCTATCCCCTAGCGCAGGCCGCTGACGCCATAAGCTTCCTGGTCGAAGGCGGGCCCCGAGGCAAGGTGGTCATCGTGCCCTGAGCGGATCGTTGTGAGGCAGCGGCCAGATGCAGCGGCGAAGGCCGGCGCGTTATAGCAATTGCTGATCGCCAACACCTTTACGGGCAACAGCTCTGGAGGCGGCCAGATCGTCGGTACCGTGGTGCACATCGAGCCCAGCCTCTGTGACGGCACGCCATGTCCCTGATACCCACACCCGCAACAACGACGGGTTGGTGGAACGTCGTGCTTGGCTTGCTGGCGGGTGTCGTGGGCCTCGCCAGCACCTCCACTGCTTTCGCGGAGGGGTTCGAGATGACGGTGCTGTCGGCCGACGTCAGCGCACTCATCGCTGGCGGCGTTGCGGAGGATGAGCACCTCGTCATTGACGATGGCAGCGGAGTTCTCAACATCTTCCTGTTCGGATTCCCGGATGCAAGGGATGTCGATGGCTACCACCAGTCCGCCGTAGGCGGCCATTGGTTCACCTTCGACAGTACGACGTCGGCCTTCGGGCAGGTAGTGGAACCCGGGGACGTCATCTCGGCAACCGCGGGATTGCGTTTCGACGCTTCAGCACTGGGTCTTGCCAGAGGAGTCGACGTCGACGCTGTCAGTGAGTTCGCTGGGGACATGTTGCTCTCGTTCAGTACAGCGGTCGAACTGACGCCCGGCCAGGTTGCCGACGATGAAGATGTGGTTCGCTATGGGGCGGGCACACTGCACCTGCAACTCGACCTGTCGGCGATTGGTGTTCCTCCGAACCTGGACCTGGACGCGCTGCATCTGGATGAAGAGCGCGGCGTCTACTACCTGTCGTTCGACGGCCCGGGGCAGATCGCTTCCCTTCGTTTCGAAGGTTCAGACCTGCTCGCCTACGAACCGGGAGCGGGGTGGCGCATGGCTCGTCGAGGACGCGATGCGACGCTCCCGCTTCCGCGGGGTGCCGACCTCGACGGGGTCTTCGCCATCCCCGGTCTCTTCTCGGATGGCTTCGAAACGGGCGATCTCTCGCGATGGGCGCCCTAGACTCGCTTCGGAGCAAGAGAAGGGGCTCTGTCTGTACACCGATAACAGAAGCCACAAAGCTCCAGAGGGCCTCACCCTCTGGGGTGCAGTCGAGTCTGGATCCACACGGTTCTCAGCCAAGTCGGGGATGTTCTCAGGGATGTCTCTGGGTTAACCTCGCGGGGAGGGGGAGGGATACCTCACCCTCTTGGTTGTGCCTGCCGCTCAGCCAGCGTAACGCCACACCTCCTAAGGAAAGATATGAATCGACGGTGGATTTTTCATTTGGGCTGGGCCCCACTCATGGCCGTGCTGCTTTCGGCGCCGTCGATCTGTGCTGAAGAGACCAAGAGCGATTCGGATGCATCCCGGGATTCGGCCGCGCGAATCGACGACTTTCTCGAACGAAGCGTGGCCAACGGCTTTGCCGGCTCTGTCCTCGTCGCCCGAGACGGCGAGATCCTACTCGCCAAGGGCTATGGACTAGCTGACCGAGGCCTCGGGAAGCCAGTTGATACCGCAACGGTGTTCAACACAGGTTCGGTCACCAAGCAATTTACTGCAGCCGCCATCCTGAAACTGGTCCAGCAAGGCAAACTGACGACTTCCCAGACCCTCGGCTCGCTCTTCGACGATGTCCCCAGCGACAAGCGGGACATCACGATCCACCAGCTGCTCACTCATACCGCCGGTATCTCTCGTAGGACCGGCGGTTATCGCTACGACACCG
Organism: Thermoanaerobaculia bacterium; assembly: GCA_030429235.1. Taxonomy (GTDB): domain Bacteria; phylum Acidobacteriota; class Thermoanaerobaculia; order Multivoradales; family JAIOJS01; genus JAIOJS01. The sequence goes on from JAUIDB010000034.1 coordinate 34,199, forward strand.
TGGACCGATCCACCTTTCTGCGCGAGGTCTTCGCGGCCGAACTCGAGACCGATCCCGGCACACGCCACGAGTATGCCAACGCCGGCTACATCCTGCTGGCGGCCATCGTCGAAGTCGTTTCGGGAAAGGACTTCGACAGCTTTCTACAAGAGAACTTGTTCGAGCCGGCTGGGATGACGGCGACCGGCTATGACAAGACCCGCTGGAGCGATCGTCAAGTGGCTCATGGCTACTACTTCAGCCTCGAGGATGCCGGCTGGAAAGACTGGGGAGTGACCTCCGACCAGTGGGACGAGGGGCACCCATCCTGGTACGCCATCGGCAAAGGCGACCTGCACTCCACAGTGGAGGATCTGTTTCGGTGGCACATGGCCCTCCAGGCCGGTACCGTTCTTCCCCGGGAGCTGGTGGCGCAGCTCGAGACCCCCTGGGTTCCGGAGAACTCCAAGGGCACCTCACACTACGGATACGGTTGGGCGATCTTTGAGTCTGATCGTGGCACCAAGGTGGTCGCCCACAACGGCTCTAACGGTCTCTTCTTCGCCGACTTTCTTCGGTTTGTCGAAGAGGACGTGGTGATCATCTTTCTGACGAATGTGGCGCTGGCAGAGGATCCAGCCGACCTAGCCTGGGATCTGGCCAAGATGATCTTCGATCCGCAGTATGAGACTCGACCCATCCCAAAGAGCAGCTATGAGCTGGTCTTTCAGTTCACGAAAGACCATCGACCCGAGGCCGCTCCGAAGCTGCCGGGGTTTCTAGCCGAACGTCTCGGTCACGATCTAGAGAATCGCCGCGTTCTGAACGGCATCGGGTATCAGCTTCTGGCCAACGACCAGTGCGATTGGTCGGTTGCTCTACTCGAAGTCAACGTTGGTCTCTTCCCGAGCGATGGCAATCTCTTCGACAGCCTCGGCGAGGTGGCCCTGAAGTGTGGACGACGAGTTCTCGCGCGGAAGAGCTACGAACAGGCCCTGAGCTTGGCTCCTGGTGAGGATTGCGGCTGGTGCGAGAGTTCGCAGCAGGGATTGAAGGCCCTTTCCGAGCCCGAACGGCCGGGAAGTTCGATGCCGGACTCCTAGGCTGATTCACCAGCTCCACCAAGTCGCTTCACCAAGTCGCTGAGGCCTCTATCGCGAGGCCTCTATCGGAAGGAAGCGGAAGGCGCGTTCCGTGATACAACCCACACGTCCTTCTGACGTTCGAATCTGACCGCGACGAACCGATGTCGCCAGATCTTGGAGCCACCCGATGACACCCCGCATTCGCGTCTACATCGCTACCTCTCTCGACGGCTTCATCGCCGGACCCGACGACGACCTCTCCTGGCTCACCGGGGAGACAGCCGCCAACCCGGGTGGACCCACCGATCCCGAGGCTCTGACCTTCGATGAGTTCATCGACGACGTGGGAGCTCTACTTATGGGGCGGCGCACCTTCGACGTCGTGCAGGGAATGGACTGGTGGGGGTACGGAGAGCGACCGGTCCTCGTCGCCACCCACAGGCCGCTGCGAGGTCCCCTCCGCCCGTCGGTGGTGGCTGTCTCCGGCTCGATTGACGAGATGCTGACGGCGGCGAAGGAAGCAGCCGGGGAGCGAGACGTCTATCTCGACGGCGGGGACCTGATCCGGCAGGCGGCGATAGCGGACCGAATCGACGACCTCACGATCACCGTGGCCCCGATCGCTCTCGGGGCCGGGCACCCCCTCTTCGCCGGGCTTGAGAAACCGTACCCCCTCGAGATCCTCAGTCACCGGACCTTCGAGGGTGGGATGGTCCAGATCCGGGCCCGTCCCCGCCGCTGAGACTGCGAGCAAGGAAGCTGCGACGACCGCGGCCCGCTTCGGTCAGGTGCTGCCGTCAAACAAGAGAGGCCTCAACGACTTGGTAGGGAAGATGGGCCGTAGCCCTGACCTGCTCTGAGTGACAGGGGAACTCCGCGTAGTTGTTGTAGGGGCAGGGATCCGTCGCCCGCCCTGGCGCCTCGAGCTGACACCGTATCGATCGCGGTGGTTTCTCGACTTCGCCACCGACTCGACAATCTAGCTCTGACAAGATCCTGATACAGGGCTGAGGTCTCTTCCGCGCGAATCCCGAACAATGAGCCACCTAGACCGAAAGGAGCAGGCCATGAACAGGATCAGTGTACGCAAACCACCCAGCCTCGCGGTCCGAGCTGGACTCACAGGCATGATCACGGTGGCTCTTCTGCTGAGCGCATTCGCCGCTCATGCGGGAGACGGTGTCATCGAGATCAGCCAGACACAGGCCGAAGCCGGCGGCGTAACCAGTGGCGATACGCCGGGCTTCCCGGTGACGCTGTCGGCACCGGGGAGCTACCGGCTTACCAGCAACCTGGACGTACGGAACGAGCCGAGCCCGGCTGATATCTCGGCGATTGTCGTGGAGGTGGCGGGAGCGTTCGAAAGGTGTCTGGCACCTACGTTCTCCCGGTGGCACCTACGTTCCTACGTTGCCTACCTGGGCAGGGTCACGCTGGTGCCGACACAACAGAGTGACCTCGGTCACTGTGGCCCGACATCCTCATTGCTACAGTTGCCGCCATGAAGTGGCCTACCAGAAGTCTGTTCCTCGCCCTCCTCAGTCTCTCGATTGGCGGCACGCTACCGCTTTTTGGCCAGGGCGCCGCTATCGGAGCCCACGGCGGAACCCAGGGTCTCGGGCTGAGCCTCACGACCCAGTTCACGGAGAAAGTAGGGGCGCGGGTCATCGGCGGCCAGTACTCCACCGACCGGACCGTTTCGACGGACTCGATCGACTACCAGGGCGACTTTCAAATCGGCAGTGTTCTGGCTCTCATCGATTGGTACCCCTCGGGAGGAACCTTCCGGATCAGTGCCGGCATCGGTTGGAACGACAATCAGGTCGACGTCAGCGCGCCACTCGAGGCGCTCGTGCGCGATCAACTGCCTGATCTGCCGCCGTTGGATTTCGACCTCGGGACGGCTGAAGGCAACGCCAGTGGTGAAGAGTTGGTACCAGTCCTTCTCCTGGGCTGGGGCAACCCCTTCCGAGGCAGCCGAGTTGGAGTGTCGTTTGATCTAGGTGTGCTCTACCAGGGGGAGCCCACCGTCGAACTGGAGGCCCGTACCTCCCCCGCGGTCAACGCCATTCCCGGGGCACCAGCCATCCTGCAGGCCTTGGCCGACATCGAGGAATCGAGGCTCGAAGAGGAGCTGAAGGACTACTCGATAGTACCTGTGGTGAGCCTGGGAGTGACCTTCCGATTCTGAAGAGTGAGTTCAGAAGATCCACCCTTCGAAAGGTGTCTGACGCCTACGTTGCGTAGAGGCGTAGAGGTGCGCGTAGAGGTGCTGCGCGTAGAGGCGTAGAGGTGCCATGTAGATTCCGAAGGATCTCTGCAGGGCAGTGTTTCCCGAGGGTACCTTCCCACCGCGAAGACCTACGACCCTAGCCCGGCTTGATCTACGGCTGGGGTTGGTCTGACTCTTCCCGGTCGGGATCTTCCGAGGAACCGGTATCTCCGTAGGTACCGAAACTGCTCAGAAGTGGAGAGCTTTGGGTGGGCGTTTTGGGGGGCAACATTCAACCCTCCGGGCGGCTCGATCGGTGTCAAAAAAGGCCACTGGCCGCTCTCTCGGAATCTACAAGGCACATACTCCGGCGGGCTGGGGAGTGGCCGGGGGGTGAGACGCCTATCTCCGCGTCGGTCCGTCGTCCTGTGCGTCTCGCGCTTTCCGTGCCATTTTCAGCAACCTGACATCGGCCCGATCCTGATCTCGTCCTGCCACTTCCTTCTCGCGGATCAGGTCGTCCAGCCCTAGATACTGCGTGGGCACGTTTGCAAAGCGACCGACGGCACGTGCTTGCCAGACAGTGTCGAAGTCGGTCGCGTGAGACAGTTGGGCGAGAATATCGATACGAGAAGGCGCCACCCCGAGTTGCACGATACTGCCGGTTTCGATCAAGTCGTCGAGGCTGAGGCCTAGGTCGGTACCTAGGAAGGTGCGAATAGCCTCCAGCGCGGCTCTGCCGTTTTCCGGGCTTTGATCGATCAGCAGATCGAGGTCCTTCGTCGCGCGAGGTTGCGCGTGGAAGGCAACAGCGTGCGCTCCGACTATAAGGTACCTAACGCCGTGGTTGTTGAACGACTCTAGAAACTCTTCGTAGTCTCGGGAGCTCATCGATACCCCTTGTCTTGAGGCTACTCAGGAGGCAGTCGGACACGGCTTCGACACGATCTTCCGGCGACATTCCCTCGAACCAGAACCGAAAGTCCTCGAGCTCTTGATCCTCCACCGGAACAACCTTGACGGTCCAGGTCTGACCCCGCCGACGGAGGATGCGATCATCGTCATGCACGAGATAAGTCTACACCAAGGGGACTTCTGGCGATCCCGCTGAGCCATGAAAGCTGGCTCCAGAGTGCTTCAGAACGCACCCTCCAGAATGTGTCCGACACCACGTACCGTCCGTGTGGCTAGTGCCAGCTGCCAGCGGTGCCAGAAACTTTTCGAGTGTCTCTTGCGCTTTCGAAAGGTGTCTTCTATGAGTAGGTCGTCTAGGTCAAGGGCATTCTCCTCTTACCCGGCTTCTTCATTCATGCTCTTCCTTCTTCGACTCTCGA
>JAUIDB010000035.1 GCA_030429235.1 Thermoanaerobaculia bacterium
TGGACCGTCGTAGCGCGAGTTTCTGGGCTAGCAACTGCTAGAATCGGCGGATTGTGGAGCCGTCTGTACTCAGTAGTACCGAGTTTCTCGACTTCCCCTCGGAAGCGGAAATCCTCACCTTGTTGGAGGGGCTCGATAGTACGTCGGAGGATCTCGGAGGCCTTTTCCGCTCGATTGCCGGTCGTCTGGGTGCTAGGACCTACGAACGATCGGCGGCAGCCTTCTTGCTGATCGAGTCGATCTACGACTACCAGGATGTGGTGGGTCGCGAACTCAGCTATCTCTTGCCCCGGTGCGTCTTCGCCCTGACGGGAGATCGCGATCTGGCCCTCTCGGCGCTGTCGGCATTCAACGAGATCCACGACGCGTTGCGACTTCAGGGACCGATGGTCGTCGAGCCGGAACCGGATCGCATCGACGACCCGGGCCTCGACGCGGCGCGGGCTCAAGATGCGCACGACGCGGCGGTGCTGGACGACACGGTTCCCGTTCCGCCGCCGATCACCAACGAGTCGGGGTCGGGCCATTCGCGGGCTGACGAGGCCCTCGCCGAACTGCAGGTGGCGCAGAAAGAAGTTGCCGATGCTGGATTGTCGGCTCGCATCTCGCTCGATCTGTCGGCCCGTCGCCCCACTCCCGAGAGGCTTCGCCGAACTCAGCAGGATCTCGACCTGCTGCGAGCGTCTCTGGCGGGGTTTAGCCGTTTGATCGAGTCAGCGGAGGTCGAGTTGCTCGGAGACCTGTCGAGTCGGGACGAGTCCGAGACCGGTTCGTGACCGACGAGCGTTCGGTTGGGGTCGGCCCGCATTCCGAGCCCTGGCCCGAGGATCCTCGGCTGGATAGCGACCTGTTGGCGAACGGGGATCGCCGCAATGTCGTCGACCGCTACCGCTACTGGAGCAAGGAGGCGATCGTCGCGGATCTCGATCGCCGACGCCACCCCTTCCACGTAGCCGTAGAGAACTGGCAGCACGATTTCAACATCGGAGCTCTGGTCCGGAACGCGAACGCCTTCCTGGCGGAATCCGTGCATATTGTCGGCAAGCGTCGCTGGAACCGCCGCGGGGCGATGATGACGGAGACCTACCAGCACGTGGTGCACCATCCGACGCTCGAACAGTTGTGGGCCTGGGCCCAGCGGGTCTCGCTACCGATTCTGGGTATCGACAACCTACCGGGCTCGCAGCCGATCGATCGCAGCGAACTGCCACGGGCTTGCGTCCTCCTGTTCGGTCAGGAAGGGCCGGGACTGTCGGCGGAGGCGAGGGAGCACTGTGCCCATCTGCTGTCGGTACCGCAGTTTGGCTCGACTCGCTCGATCAACGCGGGGGCCGCTTCGGCGATCGCCATGTACGAGTGGTGTCGGCGGCACTCCCCGGTGGACCGAGGCTGAAGCGGGTCGATTCTCGGCTCCGTACGGGTGCGGGCTGGCGTTGTCGAGCGGCTCGATATACTGTGTTGGCATTCGTGTAGCCTCGAGGGACGACGACAACATGCCGCAGCGTAAGAAGATACTGGCGATCAACCTCGAAGCCGAGGCCTACGACAAGATCGCGCCTCTGCTCGATCGAGGTGAGTTCGATCTCGATCGGTTTCCCCGCGCGAGCCATGCGGCCGAGATCCTGGCGGTCGTCGAGTTCGATGGGCTGATCGCCGGATATCCGTTGCCCAACGGGTCCGCGAGGCCCTTCTTCGACCAGCTGCGAGCCCCGGGAGCGAAGAACCGCAGCACGCCGGTCCTGCTCCTGGTGCACGACGAAGACGAGGAAGATGCGCGACACTTCCTGGGGCGAGGTGCCAGCCGAGTGGTGCGGATCGACGACACCATCGAGAGCCTTCAGCGCGAAGTCGGTGCCCTGATGAACGTGGCCCCGCGCACCGATCTGCGCTTCATGCTGCGATTGAAGGTGGAGCTAGAGGCGGGCAAACAGCTAGCGCTCGGCCAGACCGAGAACGTGTCCCGAACCGGCATGCTGGTCAGCGGCGGAGAGCTCTATCCGATCGGCTCCCAGGTCAGTTTCGAGTTCTTTCTCGGCCAGGAGTCGCAGCCCGTCTGTGGACAGGGCGTCGTGGTACGACATGCCACCCCAGGTCGCGAGTCGCCAGGTGGAGTAGGGATCCAGTTCCGCTCCCTGGAGAAGGACGGCCAGCGGCGCCTCGACCGCTATCTCAGCGAAGGACCCCGCTCCGCTTGAAGCCCCCTTGCGCCACCGCGGCGCTTCCGTCATCCTACGGCCCGATCGGAGATGATGATGGCGAAGCAGTTTTGGTTGATGAAGTCCGAGCCCGACGTGTATTCCTACGCTGACCTCGAGCGAGAAGGTCGAACGCATTGGGAAGGAGTCAGGAACTACCAGGCACGCAACTTGATGCGGGAGATGAAGGCGGGGGATCAGGTCCTGTACTACCACTCCCGGAGTACTCCGCCCGGAGTCGTGGGGATTGCCGAAGTCGTCAAGGAGGCCTATCCCGACTTCACGGCCCAGGATCCGGACAGCCACTACTACGACCCGAAGTCGAGCGCCGAGAACCCGCGCTGGTCGATGGTCGATCTGGCGCCGGTGCGCCGCCTGGAGTCGCTGGTGAGTCTCGCGGCACTCAAAGGAAATCCAGAGCTCGAAGGGATGGCCGTGGTCAAGAAGGGCCAGCGGCTTTCGGTACAGCCGGTGCGACCGGAGGAGTTTGCCATCGTCCTGGAGATGGCCGCCAGCGGGTCGCCGCGGGCTCCTGAGTGACCACGGACGACGCCACGGAGTCGCCCCCGGTCGTCCCGTCGGAGGGCGGCCCCAGGCCGGGTCGGCCCCTGGGCCAGCGGGTCGCACCAGGAACGCTGCACGACCCCGACGAGATCCTGGACCGATTCTTGGAGTGGGCCCTCGACCGAGGTCTCGAGCTGTACCCCGCCCAGGAGGAGGGGTTGCTGGAGTTGATGAGCGGCCGGCACGTCGTGCTCAACACGCCCACCGGCTCCGGCAAGTCGCTCGTCGCGCTCGGTCTGCAATGGAAGGGCCTCTGCGAGGGCAAACGCTCGTACTACACCAGTCCGATCAAGGCGCTGGCCAGTGAGAAGTTCTTCTCGTTATGCAGCGAACTGGGGGCCGAGAACGTCGGGATGCTCACGGGCGATGCCAGCATCAACCCCGAGGCTCCGGTGATCTGTTGTACTGCCGAGGTGCTGTCGAACCTCGCGTTGCGCCTCGGCGAGGAACTCAGTGCCGACTACGTGATCATGGACGAGTTCCACTACTACTCCGACCCGGAGCGAGGCGTGGCCTGGCAGGTACCGCTGATCACGCTGCCGCGGAGCCAGTTTCTTCTGATGTCGGCCACCCTGGGGAACACAGCGTTTCTGCGCGAAGACCTCGAACGACGTACCGGGGTCGGGGTGGCGCATGTCAGCACCTCGGTGCGTCCGGTCCCGCTGGACTACGAGTACCGCGAGACGTCACTGCACGAGACCGTGGAAGGGCTGGTCGCCAAGGAACGAGTGCCGGTCTACATCGTCAACTTCACCCAGCGTGAGTGTGCCGAACTCGCCCAGAGCGTGACGAGCATGAAGGTAGCCAGCCGGGAGGATCGGGAGAAGGTCTGGCAGGCGATCGCGGACTTCCGCTTCGATACCCCGTACGGCAAAGAGCTCAAGCGGTTTCTCGGCTTTGGCATCGCGGTCCACCATGCCGGGCTACTGCCCAAGTACCGGTTGCTGGTGGAGCAATTGGCCCAACAGGGACTCCTCAAGGTGATCTGCGGCACGGACACCCTGGGGGTAGGAGTCAACGTTCCCATCCGCACCGTGCTCTTCAACAAGCTCGCCAAGTACGACGGCTCCAAGGTGGGCATACTGACCGTGCGGGACTTTCGCCAGATCGCCGGCCGAGCCGGTCGCAAAGGTTTCGACGACCGAGGCCACGTGGTGGTGCAAGCACCGGCGCGCGCCATCGAGCGGCGCAAGGCCGAACTGTCCGGGAAGAAAAAGAAGAAGCCGTCAGGTTCGAGCCGGCAAGAGGTCGAGTGGTCCGAAGAGACCTTCCAGCGCTTGCAGAGTGGTGATCCCGAACCGCTCGAGTCGCGGTTCACGGTCACCCACGGCATGGTCCTCGACCTCATCCAACGGGACGCCGCCGTAAACGATCCCGACCATCGAAACTTCCACTCGCTACGACAGCTGATCGAACGCAGCCATGCTCGCGAGGTGGAGAAGGGAGAGCTGCTCCAGAGAGCGGCTCAGTTGGTCCGGTCGCTGGGGCGTACGGGCATTCTCCGCCTGGAGAAGGACCGTCGGTCGAACTACCGCTGGGTCGTGGTCGACCAGGACCTCCAGCTCGAGTTCTCTCTCCACCAGACCCTGTCCCCCTGGTTGGTCGAGGCTCTCGAGACACTCGATGCAGAGCGCCCGGAGTACGCGACCAGTCTGCTGAGTTTCGTCGAGGCGATTCTGGAGAATCCCCGGATCATCCTGCTGCGCCAGGCCGATCACCGGAAGACCGAGCTGATGGCCAGAATGAAAGCCGAAGGCGTCCCCTACGAGGAGCGCATCGAGAGACTCGAGGAGGTCTCGCATCCGACACCCTGTGCCGAGGAGATCTTTGCCTCGTTCGATCGGTTCCGAGAAGAGCACGTCTGGGTTCGCGGCGAGAATCCCCGGCCCAAGTCGATCGGGCGCGAGCTCTTCGAGAACTACTGGTCCTTCGCCGACTTCATCCGGAGGTATGGGCTGCAACGGAGCGAGGGCATCCTGCTGCGCTACCTGAGCCAGCTCTACAAGACCCTGGTGCAGAACGTTCCCGAGCGATTCAAGACCGAGGAGGTCTACGACCTGATCGGCTTCTTGAGAACCCTGCTCGAAACCACCGATACCAGCCTCTTGGAAGAGTGGGAGAGCCTCCTCCACCCCGAACTGAGGTTCGAGGAGGCAGGGAAGCAGCAACAGAGTCGAGAGGCCCTGCGCTCTTACGAACTCTTCCATGACCCCAGGGCCTTCCAGGCCAGGGTCCGGGCCGAACTCCATCAGCTCGTGCGTTCACTGGCCCGTGAGGACTGGGACGGCGCGCTGGGCGGGCTCAGGTCGGTGGAGGAGGTTTGGACCCAAGACGGTCTGATGGAGAGCCTTGGGGGCCACTCCGTCGTCTTCGATCACGAGGCCCGTCGGACTTATCACACCAGGATCGAGGAGGTAGCACCCCGACGTTGGAGCGTCGAGCACACCCTGCGATTGCGTCCGCCAAGCCTCACGGAGGACGAGGGCGTCCCGGCTTCCTCCGTTCCAGAGTTCGAAGAGGAGGCGGGGGAGGACGAGTGCGGGACCGGCGTCCTGCGGGCGCGGATCGATCTGGGACCTGGGAAGCCGCTCGAGGGCCCCTTGCTCGAATTACTCGCAGTCGAAACGTAGCCGCACTTGGGGCGGGGAGGTGACGAGCGAGCTTGTGCCACCTAGGCACAAATTGGCATCGACGCTGCCGGATCGTGCCAAATCTGCGGTTCGACTCCAGAGTGCGAACGTGGGCCTCGGAGGGTCGGGAGCCCCAGATACAACAACGCCCGCCTTGCGGCGGGCGCCCGTTTCAGCTGACTTTCTGTCTCTAAAACGGCTAAATGGACTCGGGAAAAACCGTTCTGGGGTTGGCTTGATGGCTTTACCCCCGTAAGACTAGGGGGAAGCAGGTAAGCTAATGAGAGGTGGAGACCGGACGGCCTCACTAGATGTGGTGGGATGTGTTGGCTAGCGGAGTCTCCCGATGTTGTTTAGGTTGTCCATGCCTCAAGCAAGAGCAAGTGGCGTGCCAACTATGGCTATTCGGTCGCCGATCGCAGGAGAAGGGCCAGTTTTCCCAGGGCATCAGTGAGGTTGGGAGTCTCCGCCAGGACCGGGAGCACGGGGTCGGCGGCCAGCGTCTGGAGCCGTTCTGGCATCGTCTGCAGAGTGAAGTGCCCGATCGACAGGTTGTCGTCGACCTCGTCCCAGTGGAGAGGAGCCGAGACCGGAGCCTCCGGCAGCGGGCGAAGGGAGTAAGGGGCGACCAGCAGTTGTCCCCGTCGATTCTGCAAGTAGTCCAGATAGACCCTGCCCTGGCGAGCGTCGAGCGTGCGGGCCAGAGTCGAGATCTTCGGATGTCGGCTGTGGATCACGCGGGCCAGAAGTTCCGCCAAGAGACGGCTCTGGGTGTAGTCGCAAACCCCACCCAGCGGGATCAAGACGTGGAGGCCGGTGGAGCCGGACGTCTTGACCACCGCCGGTAGGTCGATCTCCTGGCAGAGGGTATGAGCCTCCCGAGCCAGGACGACGACATCCGCGAACGGCGCTTCCTTGGGATCGAGGTCGATGATGCTCCAGTCTGGCTTCTCCAGTCTGCCCACCCGACTCGCCCAGAGATGGAAGGGGATCGCGCCCAGGTTGGCCAGATAGAGCAGGGTGTCGCGGTCGTTGCACACGAAGTACTCGATCGCCTTGGGCGGGTCCCCGCTCCACACCTCGATGGTCGGGACCCAGTCGGGAGCGTGGTCCGGAGCGTTCTTCTGGTAGAAGGACTTGCCATCGATTCCATCGGGGTAGCGATCCAACACCAGAGGGCGATCGCGCAGGTAGGGGAGCATCCACTGGGCCACGGTTTCGTAGTAGTCGAGCAGGTCTCCTTTGGTGAGGCCGCTCTTGGGCCAGAAGACCTTGGACCGGTTGCTCTGGCGAGCCCGGCGGGTGGGCGCGTCCGGTGGGAGTGGCGTCGCGGGTGGTGGGCTCGGCAGGCTCGCCGGTGGAAACTCCTCCAGGGGAAGCAGGCGGAGAAAGACTGGATGGCGGAGGTTGCCGTCGTCGGTTCGCTCCTTGTAACGAACTTCGCAGCGCAAGAGGGGGCGAATCCAACGGTCGGGCTCGGCGACGGGAACCTCGAGGCCGGGGCTGGGCTCTTCGATTCGCAGCTCCTCGAAAAGGGGTTCGAGGTCGCGGCGATCGGCCTCGGAGAATCCCGAGCCGACCCGTCCGGAGTAGACCAGCCCGTCTTCGGTCTGGGCGGCTACGTGCAAGGCGCCGACGCCCTGGGTCTGGTCCTTGGGTGGGCGGTACCCGACGATGACGAAGTCGTCGGTGTTGTCGGCGCGGATCTTGAGCCAATGGTCCGAGCGGCGGCCGCTGTGGTAGACGGAATCCCGCCGCTTGGCCATGATGCCCTCCAGCCCGAGCGTCTGGATCTGACCAAAGAGGGCTTCGCCTCGCTCCGCCAGGTCGTCGGCATAGCGCAGGACCCCGAGGCGCGGCACGATCCGAGCGAGCAGCTCCTTGCGTCGCTCCAGGGGCAGACTCCGCAGGTCCTTGCCGTCGAGCGCCAGGAGATCGAAGGCGTAGTAGGTCGCCGGTTGCTCGAGCGTCGCGCGGAGCACGTCGAGTCGACGACTGAGCTGAGCCCGACGCTGGAGCCGCTGGAAGCTGGGACGACCGTCGTCCTCCAGGACGACGACCTCGCCGTCCAGAACGATGAACGGCGTGGGCAGCGAGAGGAGAGCTCGGGCGACGTCCGGGTACAGGCTGGTGGCATCGCGACCGCTGCGGTAGGTGAGCCTGGGATCGCCACCGTCGCGACCCGCGATCAAACGGAATCCGTCGTACTTCAGTTCGAACGTCCAGTCGGGGTGCGAGAAGGCCTTCTCCCGAGTCTCTGCCAGCATCGGTTGCAGGTCCGCGGCTTCGCCAGGCCAAGCGGGGAGGTTCAGCCGTTCCACCTCGCTTCGGGCCTCGGTCGCTCCGGAGGATCCCTCACCGAGCTCTTCAACCGTGAGTCCCGACAGGATGGAGGTCTCGACCGGTGCGAACTCGTCGCTGCGGCGGGACCAACCATCCTGCTTTTTCAGCAGGAGCCACTCTCGCTTCTCTCGTTGGGTGGGGAAGAGGGTCCAGACCCCGCGGAGCTTGTGGCCCCGGAGTTCGAACAGAAGCTTGCCCTCTCGTTCCTCCTTTTCCGTGACGGGAAGGGGTACGAACTGACCTCGATCCCAGACGATCATCGCTCCGGCGCCATAGTTCCCGGCGGGGATGACCCCTTCGAAATCAGCGTAGTCGAGGGGGTGGTCCTCGGTCTGAACGGCGAAGCGCTTGACGGCGGGGTCGAGGCTGGGCCCCTGGGGCACCGCCCAGGACCGCAGCACTCCGTCGTACTCGAGGCGGAGGTCGTAGTGCAGCCGTCGAGCGGCATGCTTCTGGACCACGAAAACCCTCGGCCCACCACTGGGAGTAGCGCCACCGAACGGCTCGGGTGTCTGGTTAGCGTCTCGTTTGGCCCGATACTCGGCCAGCTGGTCTTTGGGGGTGGTCAAGGCGCCGCGTGTTCCCGCACTGTGAGGTCGTTCTGAGTGGCAATCCTGGCCCAAACATGCTATAACAGCATCACCATGCCAGCACGCTCGATCGCTACCGGCACGATCTCGTTTGGTCTCGTGGCCATTCCGGTGCGGATGTACTCGACCGGTGAGACGTCCCGCTCCATCTCGTTCAGCTGGCTGCACGAGAAGTGTCACGGGCGAGTGAAGCAGCAGTACTACTGCCCAACGGACGAGGTGACGGTCGACCGCAAGGATCTCGTGAAGGGCTACCAGTTCGCCAAAGACCAGTACGTGGTCTTCACGCAGGAAGAACTCAAGGCGTTCGATGCCAAGGCCACCCACTCGATCGATATCGCCGAGTTCGTGCCCGCCGAGCAGGTGGATCCGCTGTACTACGAGAAGGCCTACTTCCTAGGACCCAACGTGGGCGGGGATCGACCCTACCGCCTCCTGACGGCGGCGATGCGCGCGACGGGGCGGGTCGCGATCGCCCGGTACGCCGCGCGGGGCAAGATGTACATCGTCCTGCTGCGGCCCTACCAGGACGGCGTGATCATGCAGCAGCTGCGCTATGCCGACGAGGTGCGCTCCTTCGAGGAGGTTCCCCTCGGGGACGTCGAAGTGGAGGAGAAGGAACTCGAGCTGGCCAAGATGCTGGTCGACCAGATCGCCTCCGACACCTTCGATCCGTCGGCCTACGAAGACAAGACCAAGCAGGCCATCCGCGAGATGATCGAGCAGAAGATCGAGGGCAAGGAGATCACGGCGGCGACGCCAGAAGAGCCCAAGGGCCAGATCATCGATCTCATGGAGGCTCTGAAGGCCAGCCTGGGCGGAGCCGAGGGCGAGGCCGAAGCCGAACGCAAACCCCCCAAGCGTTCCCGCGCCTCGAAGTCCAGCAAGAAGGCCTCCAGCGGAGGACGCAAGCGTGCAGCTGGTGGATCTAGCGACGGTTAGTCGGTTCCCGTCGCAGTCGTTCCTCGGTGGCTTGGGTCCCCAGTCTGGTGCACTCGGCTACCCGACGCGCGAGGTGGCGCAGCTCATCGGGGTCAGTGAAGCCCGGGTTCGCTACTTCGTGCGCAGTGGACTGCTGCAGCCAGCCCGGGGACGCAGGAACGAGTTTCGCTTCTCCTTCCAGGACGTCGTACTGCTGCGCACGGCCAAGGAACTTCTCGATGCTGGGATCTCGCCGCGACGGGTACGGCGAGCACTAGCCAATCTTCCGCGACAGCTCCCCAAGGGCCGTTCGCTCACCGGCGTCCGCATCCAGGCCGAGGGCGGCGAGGTCGTCGTCCGGGAGGGAGAGAGGCGATGGGTGCCCGAATCGGGGCAGCTGCTGCTCGACCTCGATGTCGGAGAATTGGCGCAGGCCGCCGCTCCCCTGGCGCCGCGGCTGGTGGAGGATGCCGAACGTTCGGTCGTCGACGCCGACGAGTGGTTTGCCGTGGGCTGCGAGGTCGAGGCCCTGTCACCAGCGGAGGCGATCCGCGCCTACCAGCGGGTGCTCGAAGAGAAGCCGAGTCACCTCGACGCTCGCATCAATCTGGGTCGGATGCTGCACGAGACGGGCTGCATCGACGATGCGCGCGAGCACTATCTCCAGGTACTGGAACGCTACCCGGGACACGCCATCGCGTCGTACAACCTCGGCGTAGCCTTCGAGGATCTGGGCCGCTTCGAGGAGGCAGCCCAGGCGTACGAGCTGGCGATCCACGCCGAGCCCGAACACGCAGATGCCTACTTCAATCTGGCGGGCGTGTGCGAGCGACTGGGGCGCAATCAGGAGGCGTTCCGTTACCTCAAAGAGTATCGACGTCTAGTGCTCGAGAGGCGGCAGGGCTGATGTCCTGCGGCCGGGCCAGGTCGCCGGTGGCCTCTGGCCCCAAGACATCTCCCGCTCCGAGCCTGGGAGTCCCGGCCAGGCTCGCGCTGGCGGCGCTCGTTCTGTTCTCCATTCTGGTTCCCGGCGTCGGCCTGCTAGGGCTCGGCTGGGTTGCGCTGGCGATCGTCGTCGGCGAGGCGCTCGTCTGCTTGGGCCAGGATCAGCCTGCGTCCCTCGGAGTCGCGGCCCTCGCCGAACCCCTCACTCTGTCCCCCTCCCGCGGTTCGCCCACCGGGTTCGTGTTCGCAGCCATCGAATACGAACCAATCCGGGAGGCAACATGGCGCAGCGGAGCCGCTGGTGGGCCAAGGTATTGCTTTACGGGGTGCTGGAGTTTGGCGCGCTTCTAGGCATTCCGATCCGACCGCGGGACATCGAAGCGATGACCCGACAGATGAACGACACCCTCGTGGCCGAGGTACTCAAAGGAGAGCGAGAGGGGGAGGGAGAGCCTCCGCGCCCCGACTAGTTGTTGGGGGCTCAGTTCTGGGCGAGGCGACCGTCGAGTTCGAGGCGGGCGGCGGCGCCTTGCATTGCGGCCAGGACGTTGGCGACGTGATCCCACAGAGCGAGTTCGCCGCCGAAAGCGACGCGGCTGAAGTCTGCCGTGGCCGCCTCCACGTGGTCTCGATCAACGCCGCCGGCAAAGGCCCGCTCCTTCCAGCGTTTGCGAATCGACTTCAGCTTCATCTCGCGGATGTCCTTACTCGGACGCACCAAGGCGCCGGCAATGATCAGACCCGTGACCTCATCGCAGGCGAGGAGGGCGTAGTCGATCAGCTCCTTGCGCTCGACTCCCGTGCCCTCGGTGTTGTGCGACAGGATGGCCTGGACCACCTCCTCGGGACAGCCCTGTTCGCGCAGGATCGGTGCGCCCTTCGCAGGATGATCCTCCAGGGTCGGGTGCACCTCCCAGTCGAAGTCGTGGAGCAGACCGGCCAGACCCCACAGTTCGGGGTCTCCGCCCAGGGTTTCGGCGTAGGCCCGCATCGCCGACTCGACCGCAACCATGTGGCGTCGCAGACCGGGGGCGGCCACGTATTCCTGGACGATGCTCCAGGCTCGTTCTCTATCCATGGAGCAAACCTAACGGATCGGTGCGGCGGGAACAAGGGAGCGGGCTCGCGCGGGGCGACTCGCTACGCTCGCCCAAACTGACCAAACCAAGAGGTCGGGACCTCAGCAGTTGAACCCCGGCGTCCAGATCTTCGGGTCGGTGGCGAAGAACTCCTCGATCTCGTCTTCGGGAAGGTCCCCGCACACCTCCAGAATGGGAAACGTGATCGCGATGTCGCCGCCGACCGCTTGCTTGACACGCGACAAACGAAGGCCGGTGGAAGTGATGATCCAGTCCGACCACTCGAAGGCGCGCGGCTCGGCCTCTCCAGCACTGCCGTCTTCTTGCTGTAGGACGTACTCCCAGCGTTCCATCAGGCCGCTGTCGCGGGACACCAGGCCCCAGTATCGATCGCCAGACGTCAGCCCGACGCCCGTGGAGAAGCTCAGCTGGACGACATCGTAGGTGCTTCCGTCGATCTCACGGGGCGCCTCGGTCGAGAGATGGACCCCCGGGTCGAGCCACTTCCAGGGCATCAGGAACCAGTAGGTGTCGTTGATGAAGCGTCCCTGTGCCATTTCGAGAAGGCTGGCGAGGGAGTCGCCGGTCTGCTCATCGCCGTCGAGCCAGGCGGCGCCGAGGCCGGTGTTGGTATTGAAGTCGACCCGATAGGCGGCGCCCTCGCGGGTGCTGCCTTCGACGCGGTAGTCCCCCGTCCAGCGATCCCACCAGTGGTGGTGGCGGGTCAGCTCCTCCTCGCCCCGGAGGACGACGAAGTCGAAACGGAAGAGGCGCGAGGCCTCGAACGCCGCCTCTCCTCCCATTGTCTGCTGCGTCTTTTCAGCCAGGGTCACGGCTCCAGAGTCGCGAACCTCTGTGGGGTTCTCGTCGCTCCCGAAGGCGGGCACCACGAGCGTGAGGAGAAGGAGAAGGGACGTGACGGAGCGTCGGTACTGGCTTGGCTTGGCACTCATGAAGCGTTTCCTCGAGCGGGTGTACGAAGGGGAACCGAGATCCCGGAAAATAAAAAGGGCGCCCATGGAAAGGGCGCCCCGGGAGGGCGGTGTACCTCGATCCGACCTAGGGAGCGGTGAGATCGAAGTGTTCGTAGTTCACGGCGATGTATTTCTCCCACTCGTCCGGGACCTCTTCCTCGGGGAAGATCGCCGTGACCGGGCAAGCGTCCACGCAGAGGCCGCAATCGATGCACTCCTCAGGGTGGATGTAGAGCATTTTGTGTTCGTCTTCCTGACCGTAGATGCAGTCCACCGGGCAGACATCGACACAGGACGTGTCCTTCACTCCGATACAGGGTTCCGCGATGATATGGGTCATGGGCGGTGTAGCTCCTTCGGGGCCCCGGAGGACCGCTAGTAGTTCGAGTGGTAACTATACACCCGCCGCCTAGGAGCGTCGACCGAGTTCGGCAAACCCGGATCGGAAGGCCTCGAGGCTCTGGTCGATCACCTTCTCGTCGTGCGCGAGCGACACGAAGAGGGTCTCGTACGGCGAGGGAGGAAGGTGGACACCCCGCTCCAGGAGGTGGTGGAAGAGGCGGCCGAAGGCCGGCCGGTCGGAGGCGTCGACATCTGCCGATTGCCGTACCGAACCGGAGGTCAGGAAGAATGCCACCATCGATCCCTGACGGTGCACCACGACCGGGACCCGAGCCTCGGCCGCCGCCGCTCGGATGCCTTCGGCCAGCCTTTGGGAACAACGGTCGAGGCGCTGGTAGGCATCGCTCGGCGGAGCCAGCTCGTGGAGCGTGGCCAACCCGGCGGCGGTGGCCAGAGGGTTCCCGGACAGCGTTCCCGCCTGGTAGACCGGACCCGCAGGGGCGATCTGCTCCATCAGGTCGCGTCGCCCGCCATAGGCTCCGATGGGGAGCCCCCCGCCGATTACCTTGCCGAGGGTCGTCAGGTCGGGAGTCACGCCGGTAACTCCCTGAGCGCTCGACCAAGCCACGCGGAACCCCGTCATGACTTCGTCGAAGACCAGCAGGGCGCCTTCGCGGTCGCAGAGCTTCCTCAGCCCGGCAAGGAATCCCACTGCGGGAGGCACCAGGCCCATGTTGCCGGCGAAGGGTTCGACGAAGACGGCCGCGATCTCACCCTGGTGGTGTGCGAAGAGTGCTTCGACCGCTTCGAGATCGTTGTAGGGGGCGAGCAGGGTATCCGCCACCACCGGCGCGGGGACGCCGGGCGAGGACGGGACTCCGAGGGTCGCGGCGCCCGAGCCCGCTGCCACCAAGAAGGCATCGCCGTGGCCGTGGTAGCAGCCCACGAACTTGATGAGGCGGTCGCGTCCGGTGGCGGCTCGGGCCAGGCGGAGAGCCGACATCGTGGCCTCGGTCCCCGAGTTCACCAGTCGTACCATCTCCACGCTCGGCAACGCGTCGACGATCACTTCGGCGAGTTCGATCTCCGAGCGACTGGGGGCTCCGAAGAGCACACCCCGCTCCAGCGCCGCCTGCAAGGCCTGCTCGACCCGCGGGTGTCGGTGGCCGAGGATCATCGGCCCGTAGCCCCCGATGAAGTCGACGTAGCGCTTTCCCTCCTCGTCCACGAGCCACGCGCCCTCGGCCTCCCGGATGAAGGGCGGGGTTCCACCGACACCGCGGAAAGCACGCACCGGGGAGTTGACCCCGCCGGGGATCAGCTGCGTGGCTCGGGTCAGCAAGGCCCGACTCATGCTCCGTCTCCCGCCGCCAGGAGGCGAGCCGCGTCGACGGCTCCGTACGTCAGAATGAGGTCAGCACCGGCGCGGCGAATGGAGAGCAACGACTCCATGAGGACCCGTTCGTAGTCGATCCAGCCGTTGGCTGCTGCCGCCCGCAACATGGCCCACTCGCCGCTCACGTGGTAGGCCACCAGGGGATGGTCGTAGCGTTGGCGCAGGTCGGCGAGCACGTCGAGATAGGGCAAGGCCGGCTTGACCATGAGGAGGTCGGCGCCCTCGAGCACGTCCAGTTCGACCTCACGCCGTGCTTCCCGTCGATTGGCCGGGTCCATCTGGTAGCTCCGACGGTCGCCGAAACTTGGCGACGAGTCGGCCGCATCGCGGAAGGGACCGTAGAAGGCGGAAGCGAACTTCGCCGCGTACGAGAGAATCGGGATCTCCTCGTATCCCGCCTCGTCGAGGGCGTCGCGGATCGCTCCGACCCGTCCGTCCATCATGTCGGACGGGGCGATGATGTCGGCCCCAGCCGCCGCCAGGGAAACTGCCTGCAGCGCGAGGTTGGCGACCGTAGTGTCGTTGTCGACCGTGTCCCCGTCCAACACTCCACAGTGGCCGTGGTCGGTGTACTCGCAGAAGCAGACATCAGCGATCGTCACCAGGGTCGGAATCTCCTGCGACAGGGCGCGCAGGGCCTGCTGGACGATGCCGTGATCGGACCAGGAATTGCTCCCGATAGCGTCCTTGGTCTCTGGGATGCCGAAGAGCATCACGGCGGGTACTCCGAGTGCGTGGGCCTCGGCGGCGCTAACTAGGAGCCGGTCCACCGACTGGCGGGCCACGCCGGGCATCGAAACCACGGGCTGGAATACTTCCTCTCCGGGACAAACGAAGAGGGGAAGGATCAAGTCGGCGGGGGTGAGGTGCGTTTCGCGGACCATCCGGCGCAACGTCGGGGTCCGTCGGAGTCGGCGGAGTCGGGTCGAGGGGAAGTGCATGGCGCGGCTGTTGTATCACAAACGTCGACTGATCTCCGCGAGGCCGGTCAGGTCTGCCGGCTCGACCTCCAGCTGGGGCAACACCACGGTCTGGGTCGCGCCGAGGAGGCTCCGCAACGCCGCGACTCCGCGCTGGTCTCTGGCACCCTGCCAGGCCAGGATCGAAGCTCCGTCGTCGGAGTTCCAGGGTGGCTGCCCGGGGTATTCGGGATGGACCCGGTTGATGACGACCGGGCCGAGGGGATAGCCCCCTTCGGCGAGCCGACGGGCGAAGAACAGGGCGTCGGGTATCCGAGCTTCGTCCGGACCGGTCACCAGAACGAACTGCGTGGCCTTGGATCGTAGGAGCTTCTGCACTTGCAGGGCTCGCTGCCGAAAGCCGTCGAAGAGGGGCTGGAAGGCTCGGAAGAAGTCCGCCATGTCGCGCAGGAGGTCGATCCCGACGAGTCGGTCGAGCCAAGCCTCGAGGCCGCGTCCCAGGCCCGGAATGCGACTCGCCCGCAGACGGCCGCGGTCGTCGAACCAGGGTTTCATCGCGACCCGCAACGCCCCGGAGTCGAGGAAGTCGACGATGCGCTGCGGTGCCTCGAGGAAATCCAATGCCTGGCTGGTGGGAGGGGTGTCGAGCACGATCCGCTGGTACTGCCCCTCTTCGTAGACCTCGAAGAGGCGCTCCACGGCCATGTACTCGAGGATGCCGGCCAGGCCGCCGGCCAGGTGGTGGTAGTAACGGTTGCCGAGGATGCAGTCGCGCGTAGCGGAGTCCTGCGAGTAGGTCTTGACCAGGCGGTCGAAGGTGGTGCGGGCGTCCAGCAGACTGGCCCAGAGCGGCGCCCCGGGGCCGGAGCGAGCCACGGCGACGGGCTGGTCGAGGGCGGCGGCGCCGACGCCCAGCGTGTCCTTCAGGCGTAGGGACGGATCGAAGGTCATGACCAGGGTCTCGTGGCCTGCTTCGGCCAGTCGCAGCCCCGCACCGGCGGCGACGGTTGTCTTCCCCACGCCGCCGGAACCGACCACCAGGAGCAGGCTCGGCGCTTCGTCGATCCAGGTCATAGTGCCCGCGCCAGTTCGGCCGCCAGGCGCGGTCCGTCGTCGATCGGCAGGAGAGGAAGCTGCAGTACGGGAGCAGGGGCGGCGGCGAGCCGCTCGAGGGCCTGGAGATTGGCCGCCCGCCGTTGTGACCAGATCCGGGCGGTGGGGGACGAGGAGGATGCGTCGCTCGTCAGCGCAGGGTAGAGGCCGTTGGCCACGATGAGTTCCGCCCGTCGACCGTGCTCGGCTTCCAGGGACCGGCAGAGCTCGAGGGTCTCCTGCACAGCCAGGTCCTGGGCGTGGGTGACAGCGACCACGCCGCAACGTTCCGGATTGCCGATGAAGGTGGCGAGCTCGCCCGCAAGGCGTCCGAACGGTCCCTGTTCGATCACCTCGCTCACCAGTCGGGGAGCCGCGAGCAGGGCAAGACCATGACCGGTGGCCGGGGCGTCGAGCACGACGACCTGGAACGGCGTCGTGCGCGCGTGGGGAGGCTCGAGTTGCTCCAGAGCCGCGCCGAGGATCACCAGCTCCTCCAGGCCAGGGCAGCCGGCCACGAAGTGTTCGTAGATGGGGCTCGCCTGCACCTTGCGCACGATTGGCCCGATCCGAATCCGCTCCCGAACCAACCGATCGATGACACGACGGGGCTGGAGATTCTGAAAGTAGAGCCCCTCGCCGCACTCCAGGACCTCGCCGCCGGACGGAGGCAGTCCGAGCAAGCGGTGGGCACTCTCGCGGGGGTCCATCTCCAGAAGGAGGACCCGCGCGCCGTCCTCGGCCAGTCGCCGCGCGAGGGCCGTGCTGACCGTGGTCTTGCCGACGCCGCCCTTGCCGGTGACGAGAATCAAGCCGAGCCGACGAAGGCTCCTGAGATGGGAGGATCGTGGCGCCATAGTGGTGATGATAGTCGGCGCGAGGGGAATAGAATCATGCCGCGGTGCGGTATATACTCGGGTTCGCTGCCGCAGCATGGCATGCGCTCTACCTTTGGTCGCCCTGCCGCAGTCTCGTAGGGCGCCAGCTGCCGAACTCCGAGGAGACCCGATGGTACGACTGATCAAGCGCTACGAGAGTAGGAAACTGTACGACACTGAGGAGAGTCGGTACGTCTCGCTCGAGGACATCGCGGGTTGGGTTCG
This sequence comes from Thermoanaerobaculia bacterium, assembly GCA_030429235.1. Taxonomy (GTDB): domain Bacteria; phylum Acidobacteriota; class Thermoanaerobaculia; order Multivoradales; family JAIOJS01; genus JAIOJS01. The sequence continues at coordinate 17,095 of JAUIDB010000035.1, forward strand.
GGCTGGTCAGGAGGTCCGGGTCATCGACAACGCCAGCTCCGAGGATGTGACCCAGCAGACCCTGGCCCAGATCATCCTCGAAGAGGGCCGCAAGGGCACATCCTTCCTTCCCAGCGAGCTTCTGCACGAACTCGTGCGTATGGGGGAGCGCGCCGTGCACAATGGGGTCGAGCACTTCCAGCACGGCGTCGACCGGGTTCTCAAGGCCTCGGTGGATCGACTCAGCCCCGTACGGCAAGCCCGCGAGGAGATGGCGCTTCTACGCCAGCGACTCGAAGACCTCGAAGGATCTCTCGTCGCCCTCGAGAACCAGTCGGGTACGGAGGGCAAAGGTTCTCCGTCTTCCAAGAAGGGTTGATCGACAGGGTACGACAGGAAGAGGACGAAAGACCGAGCCAGAACGAAACAAGGGGGACGGTATGGGGAAGAAGAAGCGGAAAATCGAGAAGGAACTCAAGGACTCCGCGAATCGAATCTGGTTAGCGGGTCTCGGTGCCCTGAAGGTAGCGGAAGCCGAGGGTTCGAAACTCTTCCAGACCCTCGTGGCCCAGGGCGAGGACCTGGAGGTCAAGGGGAAGAAGCGCCTCGAGGACCTCAAGAAGACGGCCGAAAAGGCGAGTGAACGAGCTCGCGAGACGGCCGACCAGGAATGGACTCGATTCGAAAAGGGGCTGGACGAGCGGATCAACCGTCTGGTCGAGACCCTCGGAGTGCCGACCCGGGACGAGATTCGCGATCTGTCGCAGCGGGTGGAAGACCTGACTGAAGCAATCGAGTCCCTTCGAAAGCAGGAGACGGCTACCCCAGAAGCGGCACCGAAGACCCGGACGACCCGCGCCCGCAAGGCGCCGGCTCGCAAGACCGCAAGCCCAAAACGAGGCACGGCGGCCAAGAAGACCACCGCCGCGAAGAAGAGCACTGCCGCCAAAAAGACCACCGCCGCCAGCAAGAGCCCGGCGGCCAAGAAGCCCACCCGAGCGACCAGCAAGCCCAAGAGTGCTTCGAAGTCCACGGCCACCACTCGGCGTCGCGCGGCGTCAAAGTCATCGACGGGTGGCCAGGCCACCACCAAGAGTCCGACGACGAAGACCCCTGAATCCGCCGACAGCTGAACCGAATGGCGCGACGCAAGATAGCGCTCGCTCTGGCGGGGGGCGGCCCGGAAGGTGCGATCTACGAGATCGGTGCTCTGCGGGCTCTGGCCGAGTCGATCGAGGGCCTCGACCTCAATCAGATGGACACCTACGTCGGTGTCAGTGCGGGGGCGTTCATCGGGGCCAACCTGGCCAATCGGATGACGACGGCGCAGATGGTGCGAGCGATCGTCAAGGCCGAACCTGGAGAGCATCCGTTTACGCCCGAGACCTTCTTTCAGCCGGCGGCCAAGGAGTTCCTGGGCCGACTGGGGCGGCTACCTCGACTCATCCAGCAGGCGATCGCCAAGGCGCGCCATCGGGGCAACGACCCGATCCTGGCCGACGTCCTGATGCGTCTGGGGCGGGCGCTGCCGGTGGGAGTGGCGCAGAACCATCCGATTCGGGACTATCTGGCCAAGATCTACTCGATCAAGGACCGGACCGATGACTTCCGCCAGTTGGATCGCCGCCTGTACGTCGTCGCGACCGAGCTCGAGACCGGCCGCGCCGTTCGTTTCGGGGAGCCAGGATGGGATCACGTCCCGATCTCCGAAGCGGTGCAGGCGAGTAGCGCACTGCCAGGGCTGTACCGACCGGTGGAGATCGAGGGGCGCAACTTCGTCGACGGGGTCTTGCTGAAGACGCTCCACGCCTCGGTGGCGTTGGAACAGGGGGCCCAGCTGGTCCTCTGCGTGAATCCGATCGTGCCCGTCGATCTGCACTCCGGCAACGGTCGAGTTCCTCAGGGTTACCTGGTCAATCGTGGCCTGCCGACGGTCCTGTCGCAGACCTTTCGCACCCTGATTCACTCCCGGCTTCATGTCGGCCTTGCTTCCTACGGCGAGAAGTACCCCGACGCCGACGTCGTGCTCTTCGAGCCTCGTCCCGACGACTACCGCATGTTCTTCACCAACATCTTCACCTTCTCGTCGCGGCGCGCGGTCTGCGAGCATGCCTACAACGTGACCCGGCGTCAGTTGCGGCGGCGAGCGGATGCCCTGGATCCCGTCCTGGCACGGCACGGCATGCGGCTTCGTCGGGAGGTCCTAGAGGAGCCCAGGAGCCTGTGGCAGGGTGTGGGCGTCTCGATCGAGGAGGGAGAGATCGCGCGACAGCCTACTCTCGATCGCTTGGATCGGTCGCTTGATCGCCTCGAGGCAGCGCTCGAGCGCGTCGGCGGCTAGGCCGGCCGTCGCTGCGTGGCCCGAGCATCGCCGCCGGGCGGTGGAGTACGATGTAGGCTCGACTTCGACCTCAATTGACGGGAGCCAAACCAATGTTCAAGAAGATCCTCGGCCTTTCCTCTCTGGTGCTTGTCACCCTGTCTGCCGCCGCGCTGGCCCAGCCGCGCATCGTGCTCTACGCGGATGGCGGCTTCCGGGGGGATCGACTCGAGTTCGACGCTGCGTCTCCCGACCTCAGTCTCTTCCGCTTCAACGACCGGGCCTCGTCCCTCGAGGTCCAGAACGGGAGCTGGGAGATCTGCAAGGACTCCCACTACCGTGGGTGCATCCTGCTCTTCGATGGTGGTCGAGGCGAGATGAGTGACCTGAGCCGTATCGGCTGGAACGATCGAGTGTCGTCGCTCCGTCCGGTCGACGTGGGGGCGCCAGCGGCAGGACAGGGCGACAATCCGGGACTGCAACCGCAGAACTACCGCTTCAGCGGCCGGGGGGCGCTCGCACTGGAGGGGGAGGAGGACCACTGGTTCAACAAGGCCTCCCTGCAGCTGGCCGCCAACGGGACGTTCGAACTGACGGTCAGTACCAACCGCAGTCAGCGCTTCACCGGGACCTATCGCTGGAGTGGGCGGGAGCGCATCGAGATCGAAGTCACCGATGGACCGGGCCGGGGTCGGGGGATCGTCTACATGGACGGCAACACTCCCCGATCGGTCGAGATCATCGGCACCTTCCGCCGTACTGGCGTCTACACCTTCAGCTTCATCAACCAGCACTACGCTCCCTGGAACGACTAGCCGGCTAGCTCGGTCAGCTCCCGCGACGAAACGCGAAGAGGAACCCGAGCACGAAGAGAGCGGTCGACAGCGGCCAGGGAGAACCGAGGCCGGCCAGGATCGCGCCGGAGATCAGGCAGAAACCACCCAGGAGGGTACCCCGGACCCCAACAAATGGGTTCTCGGGGTGGCTGCGGGTGGCCTTGTCGAGGGCCTTGAGGCTCTGGGTGATCAGCATCGGCGCCTTCACCAGCGCGTCGACGAGTTCGGGAGCGCCGCGCAATCCCTCGCGCGCCAGCCGCATGGGGCTGAACTGATGGATGAAGATGCGGTTGATGTGGCGTTGGGAGACCTCGGCGACGTCGAAACCAGGCAACAGCACCTGCCCGACCCCTTCGAAGGTGACGATGGCCTTCACCATCAGGACCATCTCGACCGGAAAGTACATGCGGTAGATGGCCCCGTAGCCCACCGATTCCATGATCAACTGACCGATCGAGAACTCGTCGAAGTTGGCGGTCCGGTGCCAACGTCGGCAGGTCTCCTCGACGTGCCGGATGAAACCCTTGACGTCGCTCTTGCCGTCGAAGTCCGCCAGGGCGGCGAGGTAGCGAGCGGCGTTCTCGGCGTCGCCGGTGACCAGGCAGTAGTAGTAGTAGAGAAGGTTGCGCTTGAGCTCCTCGTCGAAGCGCCCAACCATCCCGAGGTCGATGAATCCGGCGCGGGGGCCATCGAGAATCATCAGATTCCCGGGATGGAGATCGGCGTGGAAGAAGCCGTCTCGGTAGAGCATGCGGATGATCGCCGAGGCACCCAGATCGATGATCTTCTCCTTGTCTTCCAGCGGCATGCTCATCGCTCGCTCGGAGTTGGGCTTGAAACCGTCGAAGAACTCCATGCAGAGGACGTTTTGGGTGGTGTAGTCGCGGTAGATCTTGGGGAAGACGATGTCGGACTCGTCCTTGAAGTTGGCCGCGAAGGTCTCGGCGTTGTCGGCCTCGATGCGAAGGTCGACTTCGCGCAGCGTGTAGTGACAGAACTCGTCGATCACCCGTTTGGGTTGTAGCCGGGCCAGGAAGAGCTGCAGGATGAACCCGAGCAGACGCAGTAGGATGACGTCCTTGCGTAGGGTCTCTCGGATGCCGGGTTTGACCAGCTTGAGGATGACCTCCTCACCAGTTTGGAGCCGAGCTCGCTGCACCTGTCCGATCGAGGCCGATCCGATGGGGCCGTGCTCGATCCAGGCGAAGATCTCCTCGACGTCCCGTCCGAGGTCCTTCGAGACGAGTTCTCGAAAACGCTCGTAGGGCACGGCGGGAAGCCGGTCGAGGAGGTTCTTTAGCTCATCGGTGATCTCTGACGGCAGGATGTCCTCGCGCAGACTGAGAATCTGTCCCAACTTGATGTAGGTCGGACCGAGGGTCTCGAGCCGCCGTCGAAGCTGGGTAGGGAAGGACCGCCGAGCGAGGTCTCGATCGAGAAAGGGTCGACCGAGCAGATCGAGTAGTTGGAGCAGTCGAAAACGGATCCCCTGGCGTAGGGGGGTTGGACGGTGGCGCAGGTGGGCGTTGAGGCCCCCGAAGATCAACCCGATGAAGTGCCTCTGGGTCGTGACGAAGCGGCGGAGAAGGGTTGGATTGCTGGTTTCGACGAGGCGTTCGAAACCTCCTTCGATCAACTCCACCCCGTCACGATCGTCCCGGGAACCGGAGGGTTCGAGGGAGGGGGTAGGGTTTGCGCTCATACCATCCTCCAAGCGAGGTGGCTACTAGCGGTTCCGCCCGTATTGCTCGTGCGACGACACCCAGTCGAGCGACGAGATCGCCGCGGCGAGCGAGAGCTCGCCCGCCAGGACCGCTCCGGCCACGATCTCGGTGAACTTGCGGACCTTGTCCCGGCCGCGGCAGCCCATCAGCTCGAGACACTCTCGCTGGGTCGGCAGGCTGGTGCCGCCACCGTAGGTGGCCACGATCAGCGAAGGCAAGGTGATCGAGATGTACAGGTCGCGCTCTTCGGTAACCTCGGTGTACACGATTCCGGCGGAGGACTCGGAGACGTTGGCCACGTCCTGCCCGGTGGCGATGAAGATCGCAGTGATCGCGTTCGGCGAGTGGCAGCCGTTGTTGTTGGCTCCCGAGAGGAAGGCACCGACGTTGGCGACGTTGGCGTGGTAGTGCAGCGTCTCGGGGTCGACGCGCATGTTCTGAATCAGCGCGTCGCGCGGAATGACCGCTTCGGCGATCACTCGCTTACCCCGGGTCCGCATGATGTTGACCTGGGAGGCCTTCTTGTCGGTGGCGAGGTTCGACTCCAGGTAGAACCGACGGACCGTGTCGACCTGCTCCAGGATCCAGCTACAGGCCGCGAAGGTGGCTCGACCGACCATGTTCTGGCCGGCGGCATCGCCGGTGTAGTAGTTGAAGCGCAGGTAGGCGAACTTCGAGGCCATGTAGGTGTCGATGCTCAGGAGCTTGCCGACCCGCGTCGTCGCTTCGGCCTCGGCTGCGATCTGGGCGAAGTGTTCGTCGACCCAGGCTCGAAAGTCGCGGGCTTCGCGGGCGGAGTCGAAGATGAAGACCGGAGCGCGCTGCATCTGATCGTCGACCACGGTGCACTTGACACCGCCCGAGAGGTTCAGGAGTTTGATGCCGCGGTTGTAAGAGGCGACCAGGGTCCCTTCGGTGGTCGCCAGGGGAACCAGATAGTCGCCCTTGGCGTACTCGCCGTGGACCGTCAAGGGGCCGGCGATGCCCAGGGGAATCTGGGCGACACCGGTGAAGTTCTCGATGTTGCCCTGCGTTTCCTTGGGGTCGATCGAGTACTTGGTGATGTGTTTGGGCTTGGCGCCGGAGAACTTCTCGATGAATCGGTTGCGCTTGCGGATGACGCCACGGCCGTAGTTGTTGTCCTTGTCGTAGGGAACGGTGACCCCTTTGTCCAGACTCTGTCCGATGGCGTCCTCGACCGAGAAGGCCAAGGTACCAAAGGGCTGCGCGTCGAAGGCGATTTCGATGCTCTGCTTCCCGTCGTCGACACTGACCCCTTTGGCCTCGATGACGACCGTGCGGCCCACCGGAAAGACCAGGGGTTTTTTGACCGTGATGTCAGCCCCGCTGAGGCTCTGCTTCTTCTCCTCGGCTACGAAGCTCAGATGCAGGCGGTCGTTGGGAATCAGGTCGTCGTTGATCCGGATGCCTTCGATCCCCGAGAGCTTCGCATCGCTCAGCCGGTTTTTGACCGAGAAGCGGACTCCTCCCCGTACATTCTCCAGGCTGCCGAAGTTGTAGAGCTGTTTGAGAAGTAGCTTGGGGATCTTCATGAAGGGGGAGGCTCCATCGGTTCCGAGGGTTCTGGGGAGTCCGTTCGATTGTACCCCGCTTGCTTTCGCGGCAGCAGGGCCTCGAGCTCGTCGTGGAAGCCGTTGATGATGGACTGCGGGTCGTCGACGAGCGCGGCGTCGGTCATCAGACCTACCCGGGCGGCACCGGCGTAGGTGAGAATCGAGAGGCCGAGATTGAGCCCAGCCGATTGGGGGACCCAGAAGAACACATCCTCGATCGCGTGCCCCGCCAGATACAGCCGATGGCGCGGTCCCGGCACACTCGACATGACCATCGAGCCCTTCCAGCCAAAGATCGCCAGCACCAGCTTTTGCACCCATCTGGGGAGGCGCCCGAGAACGCCGAGAGCCACCAAGGTCACCAGCGGTTGGAGCGAGTGCTTGAGCCGGTACATTCGTTGGCGCAGGGTGTGGAGTCGGCGCTGTGGATCCTGAGCCGCAAGGGGTAGCTTGAGGAAGACGAGTCCGAAGCGGTTTCCCAGGTCCCGCATCTCCTCGGCGGGACGCAGGCTCACCGGGATTACGGCTCGCAGGTCGCGTGGAGTCCCTCCTCGGTCTCGCCAGTAGCGACTCAGAGCGCCACAGGCCACGGTGGTCAGGACATCAGTGACCGTGCCGCCGAGGGCCTCGCGGAGCTCCTCGATCTGGCTCATCGGGATCGAACGGGACCAGGCCACTCGCTTGACTCCACCCATCCGCCCGGTGAACACCGAGCGCGGGTCGGGCGGGAGAAGGGTCAGTCGGAGGAAGGAGAAGATGCCCCCCACCCAGAGCACGAGAGGGTTGGTCCGGGCGAGCAAATCGGCGGGCTTGGTCATCAGTCGAGCGGCCTCGGGCATGACCGCTTCGATGTCGCGCAGCGCCGTGCGCGGATTCAACTCGGGCCCGGTGAACAGTTCACGGAGTGGATTGGGCGCGTCGGCTTCCGCCGAAAGATCGGTCAACGAAAGCAGGAGCACCATCATCGCCACCCCATCGCCCATGGCGTGCTGCAGCTGCCAGAGCAGCGCGGAGCTTCCTCGGTACCCTTGGATCAGGTGGACTCGCCAGAGGGGTTTGTTCGGGGGCAGGGGCACTGCCATGCGCTCGGAAACCAGTCGCTGGAGGACCGAGTCGTCGTGGGGCGATGGGAGCTGGAGTTGGAGGAGGTGCTCTTCGAGCGCGATCTTTTCGACCTCGCGCCAACGGTGCCGCTTTCCCGATAGGGTCCGCTCCTCGACGGCGATCGACCGAAACCGAGCCACGGGCAGGAGCCGCTCCCGGACCAGCTGGTGCAGGGCTGGCAGCGTCATCGGGCGCGCCAGGGTCATCACGCAGTTGATGGTCATCCAGTTGGTCGGACGATCCATTCTGAGCCAGGCTCGGTCCACGGCGGTCACCCGACTCTGAACTGGCGGTGATGCAGCTGGGGCCACGGTCGGACTCTACCAGGTGTCGCACCGAGAGCAGGCCGGCGCCGAAGTCGTGGAACGGGTTGATCTGGAGGGGGCCTGCGAGTGGTACGCGGTCCGGCGAGGCCTCCTGGGTGCGAGACATCGAACGTCCACAGAGATTCGGGGTCCGCCGGCCCGCAGAATCACCCGCGGGCCGGGCCGCCACGCTCGGCTGAACGGCTAGGCGGTGATCCAGGTGCCGGTCTCGCCGGCCAGGGCGGCGCTGAGCGTGAAGACGTCGGTGATGAGAGTGCGGCTGCCGCCGCCTTCGATGAACCTGCACGCGGCGTCGATCTTCGGACCCATGCTTCCAGCTGGGAACTGTCCTTCTGCCAGATGACGCCGAGCCTGCTCGACGCTGATGATGCTGAGCGGCCTCTCTTGAGGCGTTCCGAAGTCGAGCAGCACCTGTTCGACGCCGGTCAGGATGAAGAGTTCGGGCGCACCCAGCGCCAGGGCCATCACCGCAGAGGCGAAGTCCTTGTCGATCACTCCCTCCACTCCCTTGAACTCGCCGTTCGGCAGGCGCTTGACCGGAATACCGCCCCCGCCTCCGCTGATCACCACCGTGCCGGCATCGACCAGCGTCGAGATCTCCTGTCGCTGCACGATGTCGATCGGCTCGGGTGAGGGGACGACCCGCCGCCAACCCCGTCCCCGGTCCTCGCGGACGGTCCAGCCCCGCTCCTGCGCCTTCTGCTGGGCCGTGGATTCGTCGTAGAAGGGGCCCACGAACTTGGTCGGGTCCTGGAAGGCCGGATCGTCGGCGTTGACCTCGACCATGGTGAGCATGCAGCAAACGCGATGGGCCATGCCGTGCTGCCGAAGCTTGCTGCGGAACACTCTCTCGATCATGTAGCCGAGTCCGCCCTGAACGTCGGCTCCCATCAGATCCAGCGGCAGGACGGGAGCTTCTGCGGCCGCCATCTCGACGCGGATCATCTGATTGCCGATCTGCGGTCCGTTGCCGTGGGTGACGATCAGTTCGTAACCCTGCTGCAGAAGCCCGACCACGCCATCGAGGCTGTCCTGCAGGTTGCGGTAGTCCTCCTCGACGGTTCCGCTATCCCCGGGACGGGTGATGGCGTTGCCCCCGAGAGCGACGACGGCACGACGACGGTAGCTGGGTGGAATCATAGGCGGCGGATCCTAGCAGCAACTAGGAGTCGAGGTGGCGAGCGATCGCGGCGGCCAGTTGCGCGTCCGAGGGTTCGCGGGCCTCGATCACCTGGTTCACGCCGACTCCCCGCAGCGCGGCGGTGGTCGTGGGACCGATGGAGGCCGCCCACAGGCCGTCGGACCCAGGACACCAGGAGCTTCCGGCGAGCTGTACGAAGTGGGCCACGATCCGGGGGCTGGTGAACGTGACCCAGCCGAACTCGCCACTAGCGAAGAGGAGTGAAAAGGCCCGCGGAGCATCGTCGGGAAGGCGCTTCTCGTAGGCCACCGGGTCGTCCACCCGGTGACCGGCAAGGCGCAGTCCCTCGGCGAGCCCCGGGCGCGCGTCTCCGGCGCGGGGAAACAGAACGTGAGAATGGGCGGGGAGCGTGGTGAGGAGGTAGTCCAAGACTCCTTCACCATGCTGCTGATCCGGCACTTCGGCCCTGCCGAGCTCTTCGGCAAGGAGCGCCTCGGCCGTACGACGGCCCACGGCCACCAGCCGGGATGGCCGCGCCGGCGCGCCGGCGGCCCGCCAGCGCTCGACGAAGGGGCGCACCGCTGCCGCCGACGTGAAGAGCCAGATGCGGGGCTCTCGGCTGCCCGCCGCCCGGCGCAGGGCCGCGTCATCGGCCGGCGGCACGACTTCGATCAACGGGAGCGCTACTGGGGAGAGGCCGTGCGCTGCGAGGGCTCGTGCGAGGTTTTGCTGGCGCTCCCGAGGACGCGTCACCACGACCCGGTGCGAGGTGCGACTCATGGCGCTCGGCGAACGGCGTCGAGGATCGCGTCGGCTCCCTGCTGCCGGAGCAAGGCCGCCGCTTGATGGGCGGTGCTTTCCGGATCGGTACCCAGGGACTCGGCCCGGACTAGGCGCGAGCCATCGGGCTGGGCGACCACGGCCACCAGACGGAGAGCCTGCCCCCCGTCCGTGCGAGCCCAGGCAGCGAGCGGCAGGGCACAGTCTCCACCGAGGGTCGCGACCAGGGCTCGTTCACACTCGGCCGCACGTCGGCTGCCGTCGTCGTCGAGGGCGGCGCAGAGGGTTGCGACCTCGTCGCCCTCGCGGGTCTGGACCGCGAGCGTGCCTTGTCCCGGAGCGGGAACCAACTGCTCGGGGTCCAGGGGGTGGATCGGCTGGTCCGAGATCCCGAGACGCACCAAACCGGCCGCGGCGAGGAGCACACCGTGGGCGCCACTTCGCTGCCACTTGGCGATACGGGTCTCGACGTTGCCCCGCAGAGGACGGACCTCGAGATCGGGCCGCATCGCGAGGACCTGGGCTCGTCGCCGGGAGGCACCGGTGAGGAGGATCGCACCCTGGGGCAGCTCGGAGAGGTCGGTAGCCAGGTTCGAGAGCAGGGCATCTCGAGGGTCTTCTCGGCGCGGGAACGCGGCCACGCAGAGACCCGCGGGCTGATGGACCGGAAGGTCCTTCAAACTGTGCACCGCGAGGTCGAGCCGACCATCGAGGAGGCGTGCTTCGAGTTCCTCCGTGAAGAGGCCCTTGCCGCCGACCTTGGAGAGGTCGCCGGGCAGCCGGTCACCTCGGGTGACGATGGGCTCGAGCTCGACTCGCAATCCGGGATGCGCCGCCTCGAGCCAGCGCGCCACCTGACCCGACTGCGCGAGTGCGAGCCGGCTGCGGCGAGTGCCGAGGCGGAGAACCCGGCGTGCGGGTTCCGCGCCAGTCACGGTTCCCGCTCCTCGTCGAGTTGGAAGAGGCGTCGAATCAACTCGAGGTGCGCTCGGGAGCCCTCGCCCACTCCGTGCCGGAGCTGGCGGCTGGGATGGTGGAGAACCCGTCGAACGAGGGAGCGGGTCAGGCGGTCCAGTTCTTCGTGATACTCGGCGGGAATGCTCTCCTTGGCCAGCTCGACTTCCCGACGACGAATCCCCTCGGCCTGGCGCTGGAGCTGCGCGACCAGGGGTTCGGCTTCCCGCCGTTCGTACCAGTCGAGGAAGTGGCGCAGTTCGGTTCCTACGATCGACTCTACGGCTGGGACTTCTGCCCGGCGACGATCGAGATTACGATCGATCAGGCCGCGCAGAGAGTCGATGTCGTGGAGGAATACGTTCGGCAAGGATCCGATCTCGGCTTCGACGTTGCGGGGCAGACCGAGGTCGACCACCAGAAGAGGCCGCGATCGTCGGCGTTGCACCACCTCGCGAAAGGGGGGCAACGTGAAGATCGGTTCGTCGGCGCGGGTCGCCACGACCAGCAGATCGGCCACCGCCAGGTATTGGTAGCGCTCTTCCATCGCCAGACGCTCCGACTGGGGGAACTCCTCCTGGAAACGCTCGGCTCGCTGGTTCCCTCGGTTGGCGAAGGCGAGACTGAGGATCTCGCGCTCGAAAAGGGCGGTGGCCGCCAGGGTGGCCATGTCACCAGCGCCGACTAGGAGGGCCCGCTGGTGGTCGATGCGGTCGAAGATGCGTCGCGCCAGCTCGACTACGGCGTAGCCCAGGGAGATGGCCCCGGCCCCGATCTCGGTCTCGGAGCGCGCTCGGCGCCCGGCCTTCATGGCGGTTCGCAGGAGCCGCTGCAGGATCGGCCCCGTGCTCCCCAGATCCGCCGCGAGATCCGCCGCCTGTTTGACCTGACCGAGGATCTCGGGCTCTCCGAGCACCATCGACTCGAGTCCGGCCGCCACGGCGAGCAGCCGACGGGCGGCCTCCCGATCGTGCAACACGAAGTAGCGACCGCCTTCGACGATTTCGGGTGCACGCTCGCCGAGGGCGCGGTCCAGGGCCAGCTTGAAGGCGGCGTCACCGTCTTCGGGCCGCAAGTAGAGCTCGGTACGGTTGCAGGTCGAGAGCACGAAAGCCTCGGCGATCTCGGAGCTCGCCATCAATCGCAACTGCAGGGCCTCGGCCTCCCGTGGGTCGAGGGCGACGCGCTCGCGCAGCTCGATAGGAGCGGTCCTGAAGTCGACTCCGAGGGCGAGTAGGGGAGGACCGACCTCTGGATGGGTGGTGTTGCGCGGGTGCGTCGTGGCGACAGGTGCCGGGCTCATAAGCCGCCGTGAAAGCTGGTGAGGAGGAGACGGCTGAGGACCAGGGACCCCAGGATGAGTGCGAGCCCGGTCAGGCTGGCGAGCGCGGTCTGACGTCCCTGCCAGCGGCCGAGGCGCCGCAGGAGAAGGGAACCACCGTACAGAGCCCAGGTGAAGAGGGTCACCAGAATTGTCGGGTCGAGCAGCGTAGCGCCCGGCTCCCGCTGGATCAGCCAGATCGTTCCGATGATCAGGCCTCCGCTGAGGAACACCAGGCCCACCGTCAGACCACCGACTAGCATCCGTTCGAGGACCTCGAGCGGCGGTAGTTTGCCGTAGAAGAGTTGAAAGCGGGCCTTTTTCAGCTCGCGATACAACCGGAGGTAGAGGAACCCGTAGCCGGCGGCGACAGCGAACGAAGCGTAGCCCAGCAGGGCAAAGAGGGCATGGAAACCAAAGTAGGGGTTCTCGAACACTTCGCGATGGGGAGGGATCGGAGTGTGGAGGATCACGGCGAGGGACTGGAAGGTCGCCGCCTGCACCAGCATCCAGAAACCGCTGGTCCGTTCGCCCTCCCAGCGTTCGAGGAGCGCGTAGATCAACGCCACGGCGAAGGCGAGGACAGAGAAAGCCTGGGCCACGGTGGCCGCTGGAAACTGGTGCCACTGTAAGGTCAGGAGCACCAGATAGAGTCCATGCAGCGCGACCGTGGACCACAACAGCGGCGTCCCCATCCGCCCGAGGGGGGAGCGACCGGCAAAGAAGAGAACACCGTACTCCGCGGCCACCAGAAGGTGGAGAACCAGGATGAACACGGGGGCGGCGGGGAGAAGCTGGGTCATGGCAGAGCGCGGAAGACTCCGGGTCGACTCGGCATCGTACCAGAGGAGCGGCCTCCGGTCCCTGGTGGCGTGCCCGGTCGGAAGCCCCCCTAGGGGGTCTTCGGATCTTGTGAGTACCTCCGGCGTCTGCTACTGTGGCGCGTTCGAACGGAGGGGATTCATGGCCAATGCGGTAGTCGTCGGAATGCAGTGGGGAGACGAAGGCAAGGGGAAGATCGTCGATCTTCTCTGTCCCGACTTCGATGTCGTGGCCCGGTACCAGGGTGGCCACAACGCGGGGCACACCGTCAAGTTCGGTGACCAGCACTTCTCGCTGCATCTGATCCCCTCTGGAATCCTCCGTCCTGGGATGGAGTGTGTCCTGGGCAACGGCATGGTGATCGCTCCGGAGGCCTTTCTCGAAGAGCTCTCAGGCCTCGAGGAGATGGGGATCGATCCGTCGGGACGGCTCTTTCTCTCCGATCGCGCCCAGGTGATTCTGGCGGGACACGTCGATCTCGACGGCCAACGGGAACGGGCCGCGGGGAAGGGCAAGATCGGGAGCACCCTGCGGGGCATCGGCCCGGCCTACGAGATGAAGGCGGCCCGTTTCGGGGTGCGGGTCGGCGACCTGTCCTCGAGTCATCTGGAGGACCGACTGCGGGCCCAGATCAGCCGTCTCGAGGCCGAGTTGGGAGCACTCGGCGGCGGGCGGTTGGAGCGGCCCAGTCGCGTGGCCGACGACTGCCGTCGCTGGGCCGAAGCGCTCGGACCCTACATCCAGAACACCACGGCTCTCCTCCACGGTTGGCTCCGTCAGGGCCGGCGAATTCTCTTCGAGGGCGCCCAGGGAGCACTGCTCGATATCGACCACGGTACCTACCCCTACGTCACCAGTTCGAACGCACTGTCCGGAGGAGCGTGCACGGGAACCGGGGTGCCGCCGACGGCGATCGACGCGGTGCTCGGGGTCCTGAAGGCCTATACCACCCGGGTGGGGAGCGGTCCCTTCACTACCGAGGACCATAGCGATGCTGGCCAGTATCTGCGCGAACGGGGAAACGAGTTCGGCACGACCACGGGTCGACCCCGCCGCTGCGGTTGGCTCGATCTCGTCGCTTCTCGGTACTCGGCGCGGCTCAACGGCGTGACGACCATCGCCTTGACCAAACTCGACGTTCTCGACACCCAACGAGAGATCAAGGTGTGCACCGGATATCGGTACAAGGGCGACGTTCTGACCGACTACCCGGCGAGTCTGGACGTGCTGGAAGAGGCGGTGCCGGAGTACCGCACGCTGCCCGGTTGGCAGTGCGACACGGTGGGTCGCACGGACTTCGAAGATCTTCCGGTGGCTGCTCGCGACTACGTGTCGTTCCTGGAGGACGAACTCGAGGCCCCGATCGGGGTCCTCTCGACCGGTCCGCGCCGCGAAGAGACCATCGTTCGTCAGCTGCCCTGGTCGTAGTAGTCGCGGCTAGATCCGTCCCAGCAGCGCTTCGAAGGCTCGGCGGAGAACACGACCGACCGCCTCGTGGCTGAGTTCTTCGCGCACGGTTTGCCGGCCTCGGGCGTTGCGGGCTTCGAGGTCCCGGCCCCCGACTCGGGCCTGGCGTAGCCCCTCGGCGGCGTGGTCCAGGTCGGGGTCGGCCCAGCGGGCCCCGGCCGGATACGGACCCTCGTCGTGTGCCAGCCGGGTCAGCTCGTAGCGCACCGGGAAGCCGTTGTTGATACCGAAGAAGTCGCGGTTGCCAGAATACCCGGTCGCGATCACCGACTTGCCGTGGTACATCGCCTCCGCCAGGGTCAGACCATAACCCTCGGAGCGGTGGAGCGACACGTAGGCGTTGCAGCCCGCGATCAGGCTCGAGATCTCTGCGGCCGAGTAGTAGCCGTCGAGGACGGTCACCGGCAGGTCGCCGATGGCGGCGCGCAGGAGTTCGTGCCGCTCCGGGGCAAAGTCGGACTGCGAGGTCTTGAGGACGAGACGAACTCCCCGCTGGTCCTCGGGACGGGGGAAAGCGCGGCGGAACGACTCGACCAGCCCGAGCGGATTCTTCCGTTCGAAGTAGCTGAGGAAGTTGAACAGGTAGAGAAACAGGAAGTCGTTCTCGGGGAGTCCGAAATGGGCGCGATCGTGTCGCGGCGGAGGAGGCACGACCGGCAAGGGCACGCGGCGCACCGGGATCGGAGCCACCGCGGAGAACGCGTCGACGCAGAAGGAACTCGGGGTCCACACCTCGTGGAGTCGACCGAAGGCGGCGTGGAACCGAGGGGGCAGAGTTTCGAGCTCCCAGAGCCAGAAGCCGAGGTTCAGTCGTCCTGCCGTCAAGGCGGCGCCGACCTGGTCCATTACCGCCGGTGTTTGATCGGCGTTGACCACGAACAGATTGATGCCGTAGGGCAGGTTCTCGACGTCAGAGGTGAGACGAGCGGCCAGTCGGTCGTCTCGATTGGGGGCGAGGACGTTGAGATCCAGACTGTGCAGGGCGTGGGGGATATCCGCTGCCTCGAGTGCTGCGGCCAGCGATCGGGCTGCCTCGCCCATCCCGGTTTCGGCCTGGAGATAGCCGATGAGGTTGATCCCGGGCTGGTCGATCTGGCGCGGTAGTGCGAGAACCCGGGTGGGATGCTGCAGGGTACCGCGGGCCTCCGTGGAAGGGCCGGGTCCGATCTCTCGTCCCAGGCGGCGCTTCCAGCGGGCCGTGCGCTCGGGACCGAGCCAACCCTTGGCGCGATCCTTGAGGACCGCCGCTCGTGGCGATCGCCAGAGCCGCCGTAGCCGATTCGCCAACCCCTGCACCGAGAGCTGGCGCACCCCGGTAGGGGCCGGGAGATCGTGTAGGAACTCGGACGCGAGCTTCAGCTCGTGCCGCCCGTACTCGTGGATCCACTGGGCGAAGGCCCGACGGTCCTGGCCGGCGGGATCCGGAAACCGAGCGTGGAGGTCCGGGCGCTGCCGGTAGAGACCCTGGAGGAAGCGGGAGAGCTCTCCCCGGGCGGACGGCTGATTGAGCCAGTACCAGAACGAGTCGTCACCCGCAGTGGCGAAGGGGTTTCCGAAGCGCTCGCGCTCTGTGGGCGAGAGATCGAGGTAGGACCTCCTTACGGAGGCGGGGATGGGTACCCCGTTGTCGAACGTACCGTAGGCGAAGGGCCACCGGTGGCATTCGCGGTACCCGGCCGCCAGCAACTCGTCGCGGTACTGGCGGTAGAGTTCGGCAGCGTGTCCGATCTCGGAGAGTCGGAACCGATCCTGGTGTTTCGAGACTCGCTCCAGGTTCTCTGGCTCGATCCCGCTGAAGTGGAAGAACACCAGCGGTGCTTCGCCGTTGACCCGCAGCTCTCCCTGGTGGTTCTCGACCCGCCGTCCGTGGAGGTTCCAATAGGCGACGTTGTAGCCTGGATCTCTAAGGATCGTCGTCTCTTCGACCAGGCTCGGTGCGAGGTCCATCCACTTCTGATCGACGAACAGGCCGTCTTCGATCCGGACCACGCACTGGTCGTAGAGCCGTTGTTGCCACCACTTCAGATGCTTTCGCGTCGCGGGACAATCGCGGACGGCCAAGAAGCCGAGGTTGTAGGCTCCGCTCTGGAGAATCGCGGTTTCTCCGGGGTGGTAGGCATCGTCGATGGGGACGTCCAGATGCGGAGTGAGGACCAGGCTGGATTCTTCGACGGTGGCGGCCAGTCGGTCCAAGGAGGAGTAGATCCGGATATCGGGGTCGAAGTACACCAGGTTCGGCAGTTCGTACGTGTCGAGTAGGTACTCCAGGAGAAACGGCTTGATCGCGGTGTTGCTCTCGAGGATGGTGTACTTGAAGAGAAAGCCGTCCGGGTCGGGGAGATTCGTCACCTCAGCTGCTTCGAGGACCTCGAACGGCTCGGCGGCGGGGTCGAAGTAGTCGTCGACCCGGTCCACGAGCAGCACGAAGAAGCGCCCTTCGGGGTGGTGCTCGCGGAAGGAACTCGCCAGGACCCGGGCAAAGGGTAGGTAGTTCTTGGAGACGATGGTGCAGGCGTGGAGAACCCTCAAGGCGCCGCCCCGGCCAGCCTCTGGTACAGCGCGAGGACCTCTTCGGCCGTCCGGTGCCACGAGAAGCTGCCGGCGTGGGCCAGGCCGTGCGTGGCGAGTTCGTGCCGCAGTTCCTCGTCGCGGAGGAGCCGAGAGAGACCACGACGGATCGACTCGGTATCGGTGGGGTCGACCAGGACGGCGGCTTCGCCGGCGACCTCGGCCATGGCGCTGCGGTCGGAGGTCAGCACCGGCGTGCCGCACGACATCGCCTCGACGATCGGCAGTCCGAAACCCTCCGCCAGCGATGGATAGGCGAAGAGCGTAGCGCGGTTGTACAGGAGGACCAGATCGTCGTCGTTCACCCGGCCGAGCCACCGTAAGCCTTCGAGCTCGCCAAAACGCTCCGCCAGATCGTCCTGTTTCCAGCCCCCTCCACCGGCGATCACCAGCGAGCACTGGCGCCGTTCGGAGAGATCGAGGCCACGATAGGCCTCGATCAAACGGCTCAGGTTTTTCCTCGGTTCCAGGGTGCCCACCGCCAGGATGAAGCACGCTGGCAGACCGAACCGATCCGTCGGGGGCGGTTCGGAGGATTGCAGCGTCAGGGGTCGGAACCTCTCCGCGGGGGCCGGGTAGATGACGTCGATCCGCTCGGTACCGACGCCGAGACGCCGTTCGAGCTCGTGCGCCGTGGCCTCGGAGATGGCGAGAAAATGGCCTCCCCGCAGGTGAGCCCGCAGCGTTCCAGTGAGGCAGGCCAGGCGGTTCTCGAGGGTGTGAAAGTGGGCGTGGCTGAGAAAGGTGAGGTCGTAGCAGGTGAAGAGTACCGGGCCGTCGAAACCGAAGGGAAACACCCAGGTCGTGGAATGGACCAGGTCGAAGTCCGCACCGTCCGGTCCTCGCCGAGTTGGACTCGCGAGCCGAAAGTTGGCGGGGATCGAGCCGAAGTTCCGCTCGAGATCCTGCTGGGTCGCCTGACCGTGGGGCTGGAACAGTGTGTAGTCGTTCTCCGAGTCGAGGGCCATCAAGGCACGCAACAGCTGGTGGCAGTAGTGACCCACTCCGTCCACCGGGTCGAGCGCCTTGTCGAGATCCCAGCCGAGACGCAAACTCAATCCGCCTCTCCCGCGGTGGTAGGAGCGCGTCGAAGCTCAGTGGCATAACTCTCTTCGTAGAGATCCACCACAAAACGTCGTAAGTCGGGGAGCGCGGTAGAAGGAACCTCGCCGATGGCGACTCCGTACTCGATCAGGCTTTCGAGGTAGGCGATTCGTTGCCGCTGGCCGGCGAAGTCCAGGAGCCGCTGCTGATGGTCGAAGCGGTGATCGGCGGCCAGGGCTCGTTCGTAGAGCTGCCGTTCGAGGTGGGCGCGCCCGTCTGCCGCGCGACGCAACTGGCGGTACGAGACCAGAGCCAGCCCCCCGAGGGCGCACAGGACGACCACCAGAGCCAGGCAGAGAAGCAGCAGGTACGACACGGCCGGAGTCTAGCAAGAATGGCGGGCCGGATCGGGCCGCCCGCCTAGTCGAGTAGCGCCAGAAGATGTCGCCGCTGGTGGGGGTCGGGATGGCGACGAAACCGTCGACGCAGGTGCGCTCTCAGCAGGAGGAATTCCCAGCGCGGTCGGTGGCGGGCGTAGTAGAGAAGCTGGGAGCGTCGATACTCCAAGTCGATGGTCGCGGGACTACCCGACCCGCCCTTGACGTGGACCGCTCGGGCCTGCGGCACTTCCGTCAGTTTCCAACCTCGGAGACGCAGTCGATAGCAGAGGTCGACATCCTCGAAGTAGAGGAAGAAGGCCTCGTCGAAACCTCCCACCTCGTCGAAGGCCCGACGACGCAGTAGGACGCAGGCGGCGGTAAACCAGTCCTGGTCGAACACCGGGCGCAGGTACAACGGCGGCCGTTGGTGGGCCCGCGGCCGGTCCTCGAAGCGATTCCGAATCTTCTGCAGGAGTTCTCCCCAAAGGCCGGTCGCCGGGGCCCAGGAGAACTGCAGGCGTCCGTCCGGGTACCGCAGTCGGGGTGCCACCAGGGCGGTGCCTTCGTCCTCGTCGAGGGATTTCGAGAGCGCTCGGAGGGTGCCCGGCTCGGGCCAGGCATCGGAGTTGAGGAGCAGGAGCTGATCGCCTTGAGCGAGTTCCACGCCGCGATTGTTGGCCCGTCCAAACCCTACGTTCTGGTCGAGCGCGAGCACTCGGGCCCGCGGGAACTCCTCAGCGAGCATCTCGAGCGTCCCGTCTTGCGAGGCGCAGTCGACGACGATCAGTTCGTCCCACTCCTCTTCGACGGCCGCCAGGTGGCGGAGGCTCTGACGGAGCTGATCTCGGGTGTCGTGACTGACCACGACGACGCTGATCACGTGCCGCTCCGGTGAGTTCGCTGAGCCAGCCGAAGCTGGTCGAGCCACTGTTGGGCGCACGAGCTCGTGGACAACGAGCGCACCCGATCGGCACCCTCCCGTCCCACGGCAGCGCGCTGGGGATCGTTCAGGGCCCGGTCGAGCGCAGCGAAGAGCCCGGCTTCGTCGAGACTCTCGGCCAGGTAGGGATAGCCCTCCCACAGATCGTCCAACGCCAGACCCTTCCCGACCAGGACTGGAGTCCCGGAAGCCAGCGCCTCGAGGGGAGGGAGGCCGTACCCCTCATATTCCGAGGGGTAGAGTACCAATTCAGCCCCACGATAGAGCGCCGGGAGCGCCGTGTCGGAGACGTAACCGAGCCGGAGCACATGCCGGGCCAGGCCGGCGTCAGCGATCCACCGGTCGAGGTTCTCGGGACGGGGCAGCCGGTTGGGCCCAGCGACTACGAGCTGTAGGGGCGGCTGGTCGGCGTCTCGAGCCGCGAGGAGGCGGGCGAACGCTTGCAATACGGGACGTAGGGGGCGGCGGGGGAGCAGCGAACCGACGAAGAGCGCATAGGCTCCCGTGATACCGAGTTCTTGGCGGTGGGTCGGGTCCTCGCTCGCGGGCTGAGGCTGGAATGCGGCCGAGACGGCGATCGGCACCACTCCGACCCGCAGGGGAGCGAGGTCGTAGGTGGTGCACAGCTCGCGGGCCACGGTCTCGGTGTCGGTATCGGTCGAATGCCCGATTCCTGCGGCGGTCAATTCGGCGCGCAGCTCACGAAAATTCTCGATGATTCCGTTGTGCACCACAGCGACGGAACCGGCCTGATGCGGGTGGGCGTTTTCGACGCTGGGTGCACCATGCGTGGCCCACCGAGTGTGACCGATCCCTGCTTTGCCTGCGAGCGGTTCATGCACCAGCAGGTCCGACAGGTTCACCAGT
>JAUIDB010000081.1 GCA_030429235.1 Thermoanaerobaculia bacterium
GTGCCGTCCAGCAGTGCCAACGTGTCGTCGCCGATCACGATCTGCCCCGGCTTGGCGGCCCCGCTCTCCAGTCGAGCGGCCACGTTGACGGTATTCCCGAGGACCGTGTAGTCGACACGACGGTTGCTACCGACATCCCCGACCATGACCGGCCCGCTGTTGATGCCGACGCGCGAGCGGATCGGATCGACGCCACGGGTCTTCCGTTCGGCGTTGAGGAGCTCGATACCCTGCTGAATCCCGATCGCCGCTCGCACGGCTCGCATCGCGTGGTCCTCCTGGATCACGGGTGCTCCGAAAAAGGCCATGACGCAGTCGCCGATGAACTTGTCGAGGGTGCCGCCCTGGTTGAAGATCGCCTCGACCGACTGCGTGAAAAAACCCTCGAGCATCAGGGCGACTTCCTCGACCGGCAGGCGCTCCGAGAGCGGGGTGAAGCCGACGACGTCGGCGAACAGTACCGTTACCTGGGCCGGCTGCAGGAGGCGCGTCGAGGCCTGCTCGGCGCTGCCGTCCTCGGTCAGTACCAGGTCGATGACCGCCGGCGAGTGGTAGCGTTCGAGTTGGCTCCGAACGTGGCGCTCGTACTCGACCTTCTCGGCGTAGCGAATCCGTTCGACTGCCACTGCCGCGTAGTTGGCCAGTGCCGCGAACAGATCGAGGTCTCCCTCCGTGAAACTCCCGGCCTGGAACGGAGAATCCACCTGCATGACTCCGATGATGTTGTCGCCGGACCAGAGCGGAACGCACATCGCCGCTCGGATCTGGTGGATCCGAATCGACTCCCCGGTGACCAGTCGCTGGTCGGATTGGGCATCGTAGGTCAACAGAGCGACCCGTTCGCGCATGACCTCCTCGAGCATCGTCCGCGATACGGGCACCTCGCCCTGGGGACGGAGCTCGACGACCTCGCCCACCCGGGACAACTCGCAAACCAACTCGTCGGTCGTCTCGTCGCGCAGGAGGATGAACCCACGGTCGACTCGAAGCGCCTCGAAGGCCATCGCGAACACCTGTTCGAGCACCTCGTCGACCGAGTTGGTCTGGATCAGCATCCGGGCCAGCCGGGTCAAGATACTGAAGATGGTGTTGGCGTACCCCTCGTCGAGCGCCTGGCGGTGTTTGTCGGTCTCGGCACTGGCGACGGGACTGACCCCCGTCCCCGCCAGCCCGTAGTCGGCGGAGAAGTCCTCCAGCCGACGCACGATGGTGGCACTCGAGATGCTGGAGGAACCCTCGAGGGTCTGCGGAGACTTGACTTCCTGCGTCGCGGGAAGGACCTCTTGACCTTCGATCTGGAACTCGAAAATCCCCACCTTCAGCCGATCGCCGTCCTTGAGCGGAGCCTCTTCGACACTGACGCCGTTGACCTGCACTCCGTTGGTACTCTGGAGATCGACCACGAACCAGGAACCCTGACGCTGGCGCAGGGCAGCGTGACGCCGCGAAACCGAGAAGTCGGGCAACACGATCTGGTTGTCGCTCCCTCGGCCGAGACGAACCTCACCTCCCTCGATGGGGAAGATCCGTTCTCGTTCCTCGATCATTCCGCGCAGTCTGAGCATGCAGTCCTCGGGGAGGATGTTAGCACCGCTGGCTGCAACCCAGCCGGCGTCGGCCTACTCGGCTCGGTCGGCGTCGAGGAGCCAGAGCATGATCGCCTTCTGGGCGTGGAGGCGGTTCTCGGCCTCGTCGAAGATGCGACTCTGGGGTCCGTCGGCCACTCCCGCGCTCACCTCTTCCCCGCGATGGCAAGGCAAGCAGTGGAGGAACACGGCGTCGTCGGCCGCCAGGGACATCATCGACTCGTCGACGGTGTAACCCTCGAAGTCGGCCCGGCGCTGGGCCGCCTCCTCCTCCTGACCCATCGAAGCCCAGACATCCGTGTAGACCGCCGAAGCACCCGCCACTGCGGCCTGCGGATCGTCGGTGAGTTCGATCCGTGTACCCGCGGCCTCGGCGGCACGCTGTGCCTGGGCGAGGTAGGTCGCCTTGACGTCGTAGCCGTCGGGACGTGCGATGGCGATGTCCATACCCACCTTGGGAGCCCCGAGCAGCAGGGAGTGCGCCATATTGTTGCCGTCGCCCACGTAGGCGATCTTGCGACCCGAAAGATCGGGGCCGAAGACCTCGGTCAGAGTGAAGTAGTCGGTGACCGCCTGGCAAGGGTGCAGGTCGTCGGTGAGACCGTTGATCACCGGAACGCTCGAGAACTCGGCGAGTCCGGTGACGGTCGCGTGGGCGAAGGTCCGAGCCATGATGATGTCGACGTAGCGAGACAGGACCTGCGAGGTATCACCGATGGTCTCGCCCCGGCCCAGCTGGATGTCGCGAGAAGAGAGAAACAAGGCATGCCCGCCGAGCTGGTACATCCCGACCTCGAAACTCACACGGGTGCGCGTCGACGACTTTTCGAAGATCATGGCCAGGGTCTTGCCGGCCAGCGCCTGGCGGAAGCGTTCGGGATGCGCCTTCACGTCGCTGGCGAGGCGGAAGAGGTAGGCCAGTTCGTCGGCGGTCACTTCATCTAGCGAGATCAGGTGGCGTGGTGGCATGCGATTCTCCTGGGCAGGCGACCCCGGAGGGTCGGAACGTTCGATTGAGGTGCCAACTACAGCGCGGCGCGCTGCAAGGGCATGGTCATACAGCGGGGTCCACCGCGAGCCCGCGACAGTTCGTTACCGAAGAAGGTGATCGCGGTCGGAGTGCCATCGCGAAGGTCGGCATGGGCCAGAGCTTCCGCCTCATCGACGATGCGCCAGCCGCGGCGGGCCAACTCGGCGGTGGTTTCGCGGTTGCGCTGGTAGAGGACGATCACCCCGGGTGCGACGGCGAAGGCATTGGCCCCATCGGTCCATTGCTCGCGTTGTTGCGTCACGGGATCCTCGCCACCGCAGGGCACCATCTCCAGCGGCATTCCCAGTTCGGCCAACGTCTCCAGCAGGGGTGGTTGGACCGAGAAGCTCAGACGTTCCGCCGCCAGGTCGACGCGGTAGACCCGGGCCGTTTCCGGGCTGCCCGGCAAGATGACCGGTGCGTGTCCGAGGCAAACGCCCTGGTCGACCAACGTAAAGACGGTGTCGAGGTGCATATAGGCACGAGTTGCCGGCAACTCGACCGCAATGAGGTGGAGAAAGGTGCTATCGACCTGACGCAGGTGTTCGGCCAGGACTTCGACACCTCGGCGGTTCGTTCGTTCGCTGATCCCTACCAGCAGGATCTCGGGGCTCGCCACCAGCAAGTCTCCACCTTCGAGGCAAGGCCCGAGAAACCGGTCTCGGGCGTCGGCTCGTCGCGCCGGCTCGCCTCGCAGGTCGAACGGAACCGTCGGCTGCGCGAGGTCCGGGTGGTAGCGAAAGGCGATGCGAGAGAGCAGTGCCTCGCGAGACCGCGCCGCGGTGGCCATGGAACTGGTGATGACGCGATTGCCGACGACAATCTGGGGATCGCGCTGGAAGAAGTAGTTGGGTACCGGCAGCAGTTCGAAGTACTCGACGGCGTCCCGGCCCCCGGCCAAAGTGCTGCTGCGTCGACCGCCGACCAACGTGGCCGCCAGTTCGACCGCTGACAGATCGCGGAGGCCTGCCCAGGCCGAGTGCGGGATCTCGCGTCGGCGCTCCAGGTCGTCGAAGAGATCCTCCCGCGCCTCGGCATCGACCAGGGCCTCGGCCAGGAGTTGCTGGGTGTCCAAGGTCTCGACGCCGAGCGAGCGTAGGATCTCAGTGAAGGTGTCGTGTTCTTCGCGAGCCTCCTCGCCGTGCAGAATGTCGTCGAACAGGAGTTGCTCCATCATCGCGGGCACCATGGTGTCGATTTCGGCGCCGGGCCGATGGATCAACACCCGCGAGAGCGGTCCGATCTCCGAGAACACTTCGAGGGGCATCTGGGTCTCCAACTGGTCGTGAACGCAGCCGACGTGCAAGCCGCGCGGATTGTAGCAGCGCCGTCGCCGACGGACGACCCCTCGAACCGGGCCGAAGCGGTGGAATCGAGTAGAGTTCCGGGCATGGAGCAGCCGACGAATCCCCTTTACGACCGCTACGTGAGTCGCGCCATGGCGCGGATCTTCTCTTCCCAGAACCGCTACCGGCAGTGGCGCCGGATCTGGATCACTCTGGCCGAGTGCCAACGCGATCTAGGAATGCCGGTGAGCGAGTCCCAGCTCGAGCGCCTCCGTGAGGTCGCCGATACGATCGACTTTCCCCGCGTGGCCGAGATCGAGCGCGCCACCCGCCACGATGTCGTCGCCCACCTACGCCACTTCGCGGAGTTGGCCGGCGAGGCGGGAGGCATCCTCCATGCCGGTGCCACGAGTGCGTTCATCACCGACAACACCGATGTTCTGCTGCAAGCCGAAGCCCTGGAGTTGCTACAGCAGGAGCTCACTGCCGTCCTCGCCGCTCTCGCCGACTTCGCTCGTCGCACGGCCAGGATCCCTTGCCTGGCGTACACCCACTTCCAGCCGGCCCAGTTGACGACCGTCGGCAAGCGCGCCGCCCTTTGGCTGCAGGATTTTGTCTACGACCACCAGCAACTGACCCGCTTCCGGAGCGAACTCCGCTGTCGGGGAGCCAAGGGGACGACCGGCACCCAGGCCAGCTACCTGACTCTGTTTCAGGGCGACTCGGAGAAGGTTCGTCAGCTCGATCGTATGGTCTCGGAACGCCTGGGCTTCACGGGCAGCTTTCCCCTCACTGGACAGACCTACACCCGCAAGCAAGATACTCGTCTGCTCCACCTCCTGGCCGCGATCGGCGAGTCGTGCCACAAATTCGGCACCGACCTGCGATTGCTGCAGGGGGTGGGCGAGCTGTCGGAGCCGTTCGACGAGAAGCAGGTTGGTTCGTCAGCGATGGCCTACAAGCGGAATCCGGTGCGGGCCGAACGGATGTGCGGTCTCTCCCGCCGCCTCTTCAGCGACGCCGCCAATGGCCCCATGAACAGCGCGACCCAGTGGTTGGAGCGCAGTCTCGACGATTCGTCGAATCGACGGCTCGTCCTCACCGACGCCCTGATGACCGCAGACGCGGTGGTCAACCTCGCCGCCCACATCGGTGGCGACCTGAGAGTTCGCGAAGCCACGATTCGCGCTCGGGTCGAACGCGAACTCCCGTTCATGGCCACCGAGACCTTCCTCATGGAAGCGGTACTGCGCGGAGCCGACCGCCAGGAGCTGCACGAGACGATCCGAGGCTACAGCCTGGCCGCGCAGGAGGCGGTCGAAGCCGGCGGCGCCAACCCGC
>JAUIDB010000036.1 GCA_030429235.1 Thermoanaerobaculia bacterium
GCCGATCACCAGCGATAGCGTTCGAGGTCGACCCGACCGTCGGTCGAGAACTCGACTCCCTCGGCCTCGAGCAGCTGCCGCTGAACCTCTTCGCACTCCCAGTCGGGACGCGAGCTGATCCGCCCCTGGGCGTTCAGCACCCGATGCCAGGGGAGTTCGTCCTCTCCGTCGTAGTCGGCCAGGGCCCGTCCCACGTGTCGAGCGTGCCGCGGATAGCCGGCGATGGCTGCGATCTGGCCGTAGGTTGCGACACATCCCGCGGGGATGTTGCGCACCACGGCGAAGAACCGGCGATTGCGAGTCGCGCTGGCTGAAGGAGCAGCCACTCTCAGTCGGCGGTAACCGGTAGTTCCGACCGACGCCAGGCCGCCATTCCGCCGGTGACGTTGAGCAACCGAGAGTACCCATGGCGAGCGAGAACACTGGCGATCACGGTCGAACGGTACCCGCCGCCGCAGAACACGGCGATCTCTGACTCCGGGGGAGGCAGCTCGTCGCGGCGCTCCAGCACCCACCCTCCCATCAGGTGGCGAGCCCCGACCACGTGGCCGGCCGCCCACTCGGCGTCCGAACGCACGTCGAGCACATGCACCTCTTCTCCCGCGGCGAGGCGCGCCTGCAGGTCGGCCGGCGAGATCTGAGGCAGAGTCTCGACGGGCAAGCCTGCGGCGGACCAGCTGTCGAATCCGCCGGCTAACGACCCTTCGATCCGGTCGAGGCCGACTCGGATCAGCCCCCTGGCTCCCGATTCGACGGCGGCGGCGTCGCTGCCCACCAGAATGATCGGTTGGTCGTAGGGTACGACCCACGCCGCCCACGTCGAGAGGGAACCCCGCACCCCCACTCCGATGGCCCCAGGGACGTGCCCGGCGCCAAAAGCCAACTGGTCTCGGAGATCGACCACGACCGCACCATCGGCGGAGCGCTCGGCCACCTGGTGAGGGTCCAACGGGTTCAACCCCGGGATGCCGTCCAGTCGACGAGCTCCGACCGAGTTCAGCTCCTTCATCCGCCGGTAGTACGGCGGGAACGGGGGAACGTTGCCGAGGATCTTCTCGACGAAGTTGGCCTCGTCGAGGGCTGGGTCGAGGTAGGGATTTGCGATCCGCTCGTACCCGAGCGTCGAGTGTGGCCGACCACTCATCCCCGCTCCACACATCGAACCCGCCCCGTGTCCCGGGAGGATCTCGAGCCCGTCGGGAAGCTCCTGCAGTCGTTGCACACTCTGAAAAAGCTGGCGCGCCAGACCCCGCTTGGCCTCTTCGCCGAGGAGATCGGGACGCCCGAGTGAACCGACGAACAGGAAGTCACCCGAGAGCAGAGCGATCGGAATCGTCTCGCTGCGCGCCCTGTCGAAGACCAGAAAACTCAGATGCTCGGGGGTGTGCCCGGGTGTGTGCAGAGCCTGGATGCGCACCCGCCCCAGCGGGATCGAGTCTCCGTCAGACATCGGCCGATGGGGGAAAGAGACCTCGTAGATCTCGTCATCGTCGTAGGCCGACAGACGCAGTTCGGCGCCGCAGCGCGCGGCGAGTTCCCCGGCGCCGGAAGCAAAGTCGGCATGGATGTGGGTTTCGAGCACGGCCACGATCTCGAAGCGGCGCCGTTCGGCCCACTGCAAGTAGACATCGACGTCGCGGCGCGGATCGACGATGGCCACTTCGCGCGTCCCCTCGCAACCTACGGCGTAGGAGTACTGCGACAGTCCTCCGTCTTCGAATCGCTCCAACAACATCCTCAACTCCCTTCGTTGCGCTCGACGAGCCGATCAACTCGTCGCCCACCGGTGGTGGACACCCCGCCAGTGTACCGCCCTCCGCTAAGATCGCGCCATGGCAGACATCACCTTCCTGGGAGCCTGCGGTACCGTAACCGGCAGCGCCACCCTCCTGTCGTGGGGAGCCGAGAAGATCCTGATCGACTGTGGCATGTTCCAGGGTCCGGACGAGGTCGAAGCCCTGAACTGGGAGCCGCTCCCGTTCCAACCCAAGGACCTGGCCTGCGTCGTGGTGACGCACGCGCATCTCGACCACACCGGCCGGCTGCCGCGCCTGGTAGCACAGGGCTTCGAGGGCCCAATCTACTGCAGTCGCGCCAGCAAGGGCCTGATCTCCCTGGTCTTGCAGGACGCCGGCAAACTGCAGGAGGAGCAGGCGCGCTACGCCCGCAAGCACGGCTACAGCCGGCACCGGGACCCACAGCCGCTGTTCACCTCGGGCGACGTCAAGAAGACGCTTCGACTGCTCCACCGCTTGGATTTCGGTAGCGAGCACGAACTCCTGCCCGGGATTCGCGTTCAGCTCTACCGGGCCGGCCACTTGCTGGGGGCCGCCTCGCTCGCCATCACCGCGAAAGGATCCGACGGACAACGTCGTACCTGGGGGTTCTCTGGCGACCTCGGGAGGTACGGAGTCCCGATCCTCAAGGACCCGCAGCCGATCGACAAACCACTCGCCGGACTGATCCTGGAGTCGACCTACGGCGATCGTCGCCACGTTCAGGCCGATGCTCCTACCGCGTTCCGCCGACTGATCGAATCGACCTTCGCTCGCGGCGGTTCGGTCCTCATCCCCGCCTTCGCCCTGGGCCGAACCCAGGAGGTTCTCTACCATCTGGCCCAGCTCGCCGACGACGGTGTGATCGATCCCAGCGATGTGTTCCTCGATAGCCCGATGGCCATCAAGGCCACCGACCTCTACCGGCAGGCTCGATCCGAGCACGACGAGGACATGATCGAGCTGGTGGAACAGGAGTTGGGTCCCCTGCGCCACGACCGCTTCTCGGCCTGCCGCAGCCCCGCCGATTCCAAGAAGCTCAACCGGCGCAAGGAACCCAGCGTCATCGTCGCCAGCAGCGGCATGGCCAACGGTGGCCGCATCGTGCACCACCTGATGCACCGGCTCCCCGACGAACGCAACGCGGTGATCTTCGTCGGCTACCAAGCCGCCGGGACCCGGGGTCGAGCCCTCGTCGACGGTGCCAACCAGGTCGCGATCCACGGCAAGGAGGTGCCGGTGCGGGCCGAGATCCGAGCGTTGCACATGCTCTCGGCCCACGCCGACTGCGACGAGCTCGTCCGCTGGTGCGACTCGCTCCCCGAGCCGCCGCAGCAGGTCTTCCTCAACCACGGCGAAGACCCGCAACGGAAAGCTCTGGCGGCAGCCATCACCGGTCGGCTCGGCTGGTCGCGACCCGAGATGCCGCTGACCGGCTACCGCACCGCCTGGTAGCTCGCCGAAAATCACCCTTTGACGCACCGCGAGGTCTGGTCTCCTGCACCCTACTGAAGAACACCCTCTCCTCCTGCTCGTCGGGACTCGACCGGAAGCGATCAAGCTGGCCTCGGTGGTGTACGAGTGTCGGCGTCGAGCGCTCCCCCACCGCCTGGTCAGTACCGGTCAGCATCGCGAGATGCTCGATCAAGCGCTCGGCGACCTCGACCTGCACCCTCACCACGACCTGCAGCTGATGCAGCCCGACCAGTCACTCGCCGCCCTGTCGGCCAGGGTTCTATCCACCCTTCCGGCGCTGCTCGAGCAGTTCGCACCGAGTTGGGTCGTGGTTCAGGGCGACACCACCACCGTGGCCATGGCCGCTCTGGCCGCGTTCTATCGCAAGGTCCCCGTCGCCCACGTCGAGGCCGGGCTCAGAACCGGCAAGCGATACGATCCGTTTCCCGAGGAGATCAATCGTTCCTTGGTCGGCCGGCTCGCCACCCTCCACCTCGCTCCGACCGAAGTGGCCCGAGCCAACCTTCTGGGCGAAGGGATCTCGCCCGATCGGATCGATGTCACCGGCAACAGCGTGATCGATGCTCTCTACGCCACCCGCGATCGCGTGGCTCAGCGGCCGTTCGAGTCGTTGGGCCTACCGTCGACGTTGGAGACGCGAGATTTCATCCTCGTCACGGCGCACCGCCGAGAGAACCACGGCCCCGCGATGTCGCGGGTGTTCGAGAGCCTCCGTACGCTGGCAGATCGGCACCGCGATCTCGATATCGTATACCCCGTGCATCTGAACCCTCGGGTAGCCGACGCGGCCCGAGCGCAGCTGGGAGGAAGCGATACCATCCGCCTCATGCCCCCGGTTGGTTACCTTCCTTTCGTCAAACTCCTGACTCGGGCTCGACTCATCATCACCGACTCCGGTGGCGTTCAGGAGGAGGCGACTGCCCTCGGAACCCCCACGCTGGTGACCCGCGAGACCAGCGAACGACCCGAGGCACTCGCAAGCGGCGTCGCCCAGTTGGTGGGAACTGACCCGCACCGACTGCTGGCCGCCGCCGAGGAGGTTCTCGGAGGACGGGGCGGCGCCACCCCGAGCACGGTGTTCGGAGACGGTCAGGCTGGGCGCCGGATCATCGACGCCCTGCTCGCGACCGAGGCCTCGCCATGAACTCCCCCACCCCCCGGCCCGCCGCCGAAGCATCTTCGCGACCTCGGCGTCAGGTGTGGATCGTCCTGCCGGCCTTCAACGAGGAGGCGTCGCTCCCGGGACTGCTCGACGACATCGACGAATCGATGTTCGAAGCCCATCTGCCGTACCGCATCGTCCTCGTCGACGACGGAAGCCGCGATGCCACCGCCGAGATCGCCGAACGCTATGCCACGAGCCTGCCCCTGACGGTCGAACGCCACGAAGTAAACCAGGGATTGGGCGCGACCATCCGCGACGGCCTGATGAAAGCCGCCGCGTCGGCCCATCCCAAGGACATCATCGTCACCATGGATGCCGACCGCTCCCATACCCCCCAGCTGATCCTCCGCATGGTGCGGCTCATTCGCGAAGGACACGATACCGTCATCGCGTCCCGCTACCGGCCCGGCAGTCGAATCCAGGGAGTTCCCTGGAGCCGGCGCTTTCTCAGCTACTGGGGTAGCTGGCTCTTTCGGATCCTCTTCCCCACCCCCGGAGTTCGCGACTACACCTGTGGGTTCCGAGCCTACCGAGCGGGAGTGCTCCAGGAGGTGATCGCCGAACACGGACGGGAATTCTTCGACCAGACTGGATTCCAGTGCATGGTCGACATCTTGCTGAAACTGCGTCGCCGAGATCTCATCTTCGGCGAGGTTCCGTTCGTGCTCCGCTACGACCTCAAGGAGGGCGCCAGCAAGATGAACGTGGGCAAGACGATCCGCGACACGTTGACCTTGATCGCACGGCGGCGCCTCAACCCCTGAGCTGCGGCGCAGCCCAGGGTCTTCAGGGCGGAGCCAGGATTCGGACCACCGAGAGAACTCCGATCGGCTCTCCCTGGTCGACGACAGGGACCGAGATCTCGAGCACGTCGATCTCCAGCATCGGATCGCGGTGCGGCCGGGTGACGAAGAGCGCTCCCTGCCCGCCGTCGAACGCACCCGTGAACAGGGATTCGTCGGCCATCGAGTATCCGCCCGCGTCCAGGGTCATGCAAACGACCGTACCCTGCCGGTCCATGGCGAACGCCTTGGAGAACCCAGGCTGGGTCGAGAGCAGCGCCTGAAGCGCCTGGGCGCAGTCATTCGTCACGAGTTGCTGTACGAGGTCCGCCGGAGGTTCTCCGCGCCGCCAGGCCGAATCGATGGTATCGATCTCCTGCCTCGAGGGGGGAGCCTCGTTCTGGGACTGAACCTGGCTGACCACCCGCTGGACCAGACCCCAGACCTTGATGGTCTCGGCGTAGCCACGCAGCTGTTTCTTCATCCGGCCCGGCTGCCGCGGATTCTCGAAGACCACTTCTTGAGCTGCGAGAGGCGGCGGCGCTGCGACCAGACATGCCAAGAGCACGACCAGCGGCGGCAAGCACCTCATTGCCTCGAGTATAGGTCCGCCCGAGCGGTTGCGCCAAGCAGGGTGCAACCGATCTCTCTCGACTCGAGTCGGCGGTTTCGTCCGCGTACGACACCTCACGTTCTTCAATACGGCACCGATCGGTCCCGGGTTGCGAGCCCCGAAGCTGCGGTCGAGTACACTCTCCATCCAGTTGGCAGACCCACCGGAGAACGACGATGCATGAGAATCCAACCTCGGACTCGCCCTTGGAGAACGCCCCCGCCCCCTGGACTCGGGTAGCCCTGGTCGGCGGTTTCGTCGCGATCACGCTGGGTGGCTGGTTGCTACTCGACAGCATGGGGGTGCGCCTGCCGCCACTGGGACGCCACTGGCCGATCTTCGTACTGCTCGGCGGGATCGCTTCGTTCCTCGACTTCCAGTTTGTGAGCCGTCGGGCCGGAGCGTTGGGTCTGGGCGTTCTCGGGCTGGGATGCGGCGCTCTCTTCTACGGTCTCAGCCTGGGGAAGCTGCGAGTCACCGCAATCGATGACTGGGGCCCGGTGATCCCCCTGGTGATCGGTCTGGCGTTTCTCGCCACCTGGTCTGCCAGTGAGGTCAAGAGCAACGCGCATCTGGTGCTGGCCACCGCTGGGATCGCGATCGCCCTCCTGTTCTGGGGTTGGCAACTGATCGAACTCCAGTTGCTCTGGGGCGTCGGCCTGCTCGCGATTGGAGGGTTCTTCGTCTGGAAGGCCCTGTCCCAGAGAAAGTAGAACTGCCTCGGTCGGCAGTGGGCTCCCTGCTGGCCGAGACTACTCGGGCGACCGGGCGTGCCGCCTCGCCATCGAAGGACTGAGGCCCAGCTGCCTGACGAAGGCACGTTGGAAGGTCCGCGCCTCGACCAGACCGCAGCGGTAGGCGATCTCGCTGAGACTCAGCCGTGGATCCCGCATCAGTTCGAGCGCTCGGTCGACGCGAACTCGCTGGAGCCAGTTCTGGAAACTGACGCCCGTGCGGTTGCGAAAGTAGGTAGAGAAGTAGGTGCGGCTCAATGCCGCGCGCGCGGCGACGTCACTCAGGCGGATGGTCTGCGACAGGTGCGCACGCACGAAGCGGTCGACCCGACGCAATCGGGCATCGCCCTCGATGATCGGCTGCACCGAGTCGACCAGACGAACCCGATGCAGCCCCGACCGTCGGGTGGAGGATCGGGTCCGCCGCACCCGAAGCGGCGCGCCCTTCTCCGACATCATTCGAGATGGAATCATCGATCTCACTCCCTTTTTCGCTCCAGGGTCCAGCCGGACTCGGAAGTGCTGCTGGCTTTTGGTCTCTCTACCTTGGAGTGACGAATCAGGCCGAAACGTTTCATCACTCCCTCGTAGCACTGTCTGATCCAGAGCATCCAAGGCCAGGGTCGAGCTCGTATCGACATCTGAGAGTTGCCTCGACTCCGTAATAGATGACGCCACGAGCTGTCTCAAACATGCCAACCTGGTATTGCCAGGCGAGGCCTCGTCGTGACGTCAGCGGCAGGGCCATGTGGACGTGGACCCCCGAAAAGGAGGCCGATAGTTTGGACAACTCATCGATCCACCCCGCGAGTCGTGACCTCGCGCACCTCGTCGACCTGTTCACCTTTCAGGGCGCCCCCCACAACCAGGACCCTGACCATGAGATCCAGATCCTGGTGAACCACGGTTACGTGGTGGGCTACTCGCCGACTCGGCTCCAGCCAGCCTGGGCTGCCTACCGGGTCGCAGGTTTCGAGCAGGACTTCGGCTTCGACCGACCCCATCTCTACTACGAAGACCACCGGCTCGATCCCAACCTGCAAATCGGATCGGGTACCTTCGGGCAGCAGGACGGAGTTCGGTACCACGTCGGCCACATGGTTCCCAACGAAGTCATCAACCGGCAGTTCGGTCGGCTGGCCCAGATGGAGACCTTCTTCATGTCGAACATGAGCCCCCAGAGAGGGTCACTCAACACCGGTGTCTGGCTCGCCCTGGAGAACTCGATCCGCAAGATCGAAGACACGCCCGACAAGGATCACGTGTGGGCAATCGTCGGCCCCATCTTCGGCGATGCACCCGCCGAGATCGTGCGCCCCAACGGGCTCAGAGTTCCGATCCCCGACGCGTACTACTGCTTGACGGTGGACCCGTTTCGCTATCCCTGGGACCGTGAGAGCAACGTCGACATCGCCTGCTTGCGCATTCCACAGTCCGCGCCCGGCGGAACTCCACTCCCCGACTTCCTGACGGATCTCGCCGCCATCGAAGCCGAGACCAAGCTCGACTTCTTCCCGCGCTGGTCGACCGACCTCGGTGATGTCGCGCCCCCTGGAGAACTCTCCCCCGCCCGCTCTCGGCATCGTCTGCTCGATCAGTTCGTCTGAGCGTCCGCCGGCCCAACTCGACGTCGCCACCGAGCCCCGTGGCCGCCACGGGCAATGGTAGTCTCGGGCCATCGTGAGTCCAATAGCGCAAGCAACCTTCGACGAGCGCCATCCCCTCAAAGGCCCTCGCTATTGGAGTCGCAAGGGTACCGAAGGTCCCTGGGACGTCGTGGTTGTCGGCTCCGGCATGGGAGGACTGACCACCGGCGCCTTACTCGCCGACCTGGGCTACCGAGTTCTGATGCTCGAACAGCACTACGTGCCCGGCGGGTTCACCCATGCCTTCAGCCACAAGGGCTGGGTCTGGGACGTCGGGGTTCATGCCATCGGCGAAGTGACCGGACACACTCTGTCGGGCCGTCTCCTGCGCCACCTCACCCGGGACCGACTCCAGTGGGCCTCGCTGGGTCCGGTCTACGAGGAGTTCCATTTTCCGGATGGACTTCGCGTCGATTTCCCCGACGACCCCGCACAGTTTCGAGCCAACCTGGTGGCCGCCTTTCCCCAGGAGGCCACCGCGATCGACCGTTACCTGCGGGTCGTTCGCGAGGCGGCAACGGCGATGCAGAATCACTATGCCTCCCGGGCGGCCCCCGCATGGACCGCCCCGCTCTTGGAGGCCTGGGCCTCGTGGCGGGTTCGACCCTGGTTGCAACGTACCGTAGAGGAGGTCCTCGGAAGCCTCACTGACGACGCCAGGCTGCGAGCGGTGCTCGCAGCCCAGTGGGGCTACTACGGCACCCCTCCCTCACAGGCTGCCTTCGGGATCCAGGCGATCGTGACCAAACACTTCCTCCACGGCGCCTACTATCCGGTGGGCGGAGCCCAGGAGATCGCCCGCTGCCTCTGCCGCACCATCGCCGAGTCGGGCGGCTGGACCCGAGTGGTCGCCGATGTCGAGCAGGTGTTGGTCGAGAACGGGCGCGCCACCGGAGTGCGTCTCGTCGACGGCGAGGAGATCCGGGCCGCCAGAGTCGTCGTGGCCTCGGGGATCGGAGCTTCACTCGACCTGTTGCCCGAAACACTCCGCGCGGATCCGTGGAGCGAAGACGTACGATCCGTCGGTGCGGGACCGGCCCACCTCTGCCTCTACCTGGGTTTCCGCGGCGATCCTCGTCACGCCGGAGCTTCGGGAGCCAACAAGTGGTTCTACCGCACATGGGACTGGGACGAAGCCGTCTGGAACGTCACATCCGACCGGGCTCTCGAACCGTCTCCTGTGCTCTACACCAGTTTTCCTTCACTCAAGGATCCAGCCCATGACCCGGGTACCGAGGAACTGCACACCGGTGAAGTCGTGACCTTCGTACCGTGGCGAGAGTTCCAGCCCTGGGCATCGAGCCCGTGGCGCCGGCGCGGGAAGGACTACGAGGACTTCAAGCAGCGACTGACCCAGCAGATCCTCGACCAGCTCTTCGCCGAGATGCCGGACCTCGAACCCCTGGTCGCCTACTCCGAACTCTCCACCCCGGTTTCGACCGAGACCTTCTGTCGCCCGCTGCGCGGCTCGATCTACGGCCTCGACGCCACCCCCGAGCGCTTTCAGAACCGCAAACTGCGGCCACGTGGTCCGGTTCAAGATCTGTACTTCTCGGGTGGCGATGTCACCTCCGGAGGGGTGATGGGCGCCTTTGCGGGGGGGCTGCTGGCGGCACTGGCCATGGAACCACTGGCGGTAGGGCGTCGCCTGCGGAAGCTCTAGCGGCGCTCGATGGACCTTCGACAGCTCACCGAGCAGTTCGGCGCCGGCGGCCGCATCGAAGCCATCCTGCTCCGTAGCGCGCGGCGGGGTCCGGTCGAAGCGTCCTCCGAGGCGGAGGCGGTCCCCGGCCGAGGGCTGCTCGGCGACCATCGGGCTGAACGACTGCGCCGCGGAACGGCGAGACGGCGACGCGAGCTGACACTGGTCCAGTACGAACACCTACCCCTGATCGCCGCCTGGAGTGGTCTCCGGACGCTGGACCCCGCCCGCCTGCGCCGCAACCTCGTGCTTTCGGGCCTCAATCTCTTGGCCATGCGATCGCCGTTTCCCGATCACCCGCTGGTGTGGCAGTTGGGACCGGAGGTTCAGATCGAGATCACCGGACCCTGCGATCCCTGTTCCCGCATGGAGCGGGAGCTCGGAACTGGCGGCTACAACGCCCTCCGGGGCCACGGCGGGGTCACCGCCCGCATCCTCCGCGGCGGCACCCTCCGCGTCGGCGATCCGGTGCACCTGGCCGCGGAGGCGGGACGGCCCACCGACTAGACTCCGTTGATGGCGGACCACCCCGACCCCGAGCGCACCCGCGCGCAACTGCCGATGGCGGAGTTCGTCTCGTTGGTGGCACTCCTGAGTGCCCTGGTCGCCCTGGCGATCGACGCAATCCTCCCCGCCCTGCCCGACATCGGCCAAACTCTCGGGGTTTCCGATCCCAACCGCACCCAACTTGTGGTCTCCGTCTTCTTTGTCGGCCTGAGTCTGGGTCAGATGATCGCCGGACCACTGTCCGACGCGATCGGCCGCCGGCCCGTGGTCGGCATCGGCCTGGTCGTTTTCGCCCTCGGCTGCCTCGGCGCCATCCTGGCCCCGAGCCTCGAGTCGCTCCTACTGGCTCGCTGCCTACAAGGGGTTGGCCTCGCCTGTCCGCGCATCGCCAGCCTGGCCCTGGTGCGGGATCTCTTTCGCGGCGATGCGATGGCCCGAGTTCTCTCCTTCGTGATGGCCGTCTTCATCCTCGTTCCCCTGGTCGCTCCTGCCCTCGGGCAGCTGGTCCTCCAGGTCGCCGACTGGCGGGCGATCTTCGGCCTGTTCTTGCTTCTCGCCGCCGTCATCGGGATCTGGTTCGCCTGGCGTCAACCGGAGACCCTGGCCCCCCACCACCGCAGGCCGCTAGCCCTTCCCCGGCTCGCCGCCGCGACGCGAGAGGTTCTGACCTGCCGAACCACCATGGGTTACGTTCTCACCGCCAGTCTGATCTCAGGGGCCTTCATCGGCTACCTCTCCTCGGCCCAGCAGATCTTCCAGGATCTCTACCAACTCGGCCCGCGGTTTCCCCTGGCGTTCGCCGCCCTGGCCGCCGCCATCGGTATCGCCTCGGTGGTCAACGGTCGACTGGTGCGAGGCTACGGGATGCGGAAGATGGTGCGCTGGTCGCTGGTTTTCTCCGCCGTCCTCTCCGTCGGCTTCCTGGCCCTCTTCTGGCGGCAGGGCGGAGTGCCCCCCCTCTCGGCGTTCCTACTCTTCA
Source organism: Thermoanaerobaculia bacterium (assembly GCA_030429235.1). Classification (GTDB taxonomy): domain Bacteria; phylum Acidobacteriota; class Thermoanaerobaculia; order Multivoradales; family JAIOJS01; genus JAIOJS01. The sequence continues at coordinate 11,380 of JAUIDB010000036.1, forward strand.
TGTTCCTCAACCTGTTCGCGGTGGGAATCCTGTTCGGCAATCTGAACTCGCTGGCGATGGAGCCGCTGGGGCATATCGCCGGGCTCGGTGCCGCCGTGGTCGGCTCGGTCACCACGCTGCTCTCTGCCGGACTGGGCGCTCTCGTCGGGGCCGCGTTCGACGGTACCGTGCTGCCCCTCACCGCCGCCTTCGCCGTAGGGGCCGTCGCCTCGCTTCCGGTCGTCGCCTGGACCGAACGACTGCCCCGGCCCTAGGGCCGTCGGAACATCTTCGAACGCCTCGCCGTAGTCCTGAGCACCCGAGGCACCCTTCGAAGTCCGGCGTTCTGGGCAACCGGGAGGCGACGATGAAACGTAGAGAAGCACTGAAGATGGCCTTTGCAGCCCTCCGTACCAACAAGCTGCGGTCGTCCCTCACCCTGGTAGGAATTATTGCCGGAGTGGCCTCGGTGATCTCGGTGATGACCGCCATCTCTGTCGTCCAGGGAGCGATCGAGCAGGAACTGAGCGTGCTAGGCACGACCACCTTCCAGGTCCAGAAGTACCCTCCCGGCGACTTCGGCAACGACGTCGACTGGCGCGAGATCCGGCAACGCAAACCGGTCACGGTCGAGAACGCCAACGCGGTGCGTGAACGGGTCAAGAACGTCGACCTGGTCGGTGCCGAGCTCTGGCAGGGTGGAGTCTCCGCCAGCTACCGCAACGAGCGCACCAACGGCCGCCTGTCGGTCGTCGGTGGTACTCCGGAGTACCCCGACAACAACACCCACTACCTCGACTTCGGACGCAACATCACCAACGAAGACGTCGCCGTCGGGCGCAGCGTCGCCGTGATCGGATTCGGCATCGCCGAGCAACTCTTCCCCTTCATCGATCCGATCGGCAAGGAGATCGAAATCCTGGGCCGCGACTACCAGGTCGTGGGTGTCTTCGGCGAGAAGAAGTCGAGCCTCGGAGGGAACTTCGACAACTACATCCTCATCCCGGTGAGCCGCTTCCAGCGCGCCTTCGGCATGCGCCAGGCCGACGGCAGCCTGCGGTCGGTGAACATGACCGTGAGGGCCCGAAGCCCCGAGGTGCTCAACGATGCCATCGAAGAGACTCGGGCGGTGCTGCGGGTCGAGCGGGGCGTGCCGCCGGGTGCCGACGACGACTTCTACTACTTCACCAACGACAGCATGATCAAACAGGTCGACCACGCGACGGCCGGCGTCAAGGTCGGCGCCTTCGTCATCGGCATCATCGCCCTGCTCGTGGCGGGTATCGGCATCATGAACATCATGCTGGTCAGCGTCACCGAGCGCACCCGCGAGATCGGGGTGCGCAAGGCGCTCGGAGCCCGGCGACGAGACATCCTCTGGCAGTTTCTCCTCGAGGCCATTCTCCTCTGCAACGTGGGAGGCGCCCTCGGTGTCGCCACCGGCGTCGCCCTCGGCAACGTGCTGATTCTCTTCACCTCGTTCGAGGTCTCGATCCCGTTCGACTGGGCCGTTGTCGGCCTCCTGTTCTGTACGGTCATCGGCCTGGTTTTCGGCCTCTGGCCCGCCCTCCGAGCCTCCCGGCTTCCCCCGATCGCGGCCCTGGGCTACGAGTAGCCGGGACCCCTCCGACCGCCCGGCGAGGCGGACGCCACTGGCCCCCTCCCTACTGGGACTCGACCACCGACGAAAGCCGGAAGCCACCGCCCCTGCTGGCCTCCGAACCGACCGGTGCGTAGTCGAACTCCACGACCTCACCGCGCTCGAAGGTGGCCAGGAGCCGCCAACGAACCTCTTCGGCTGTCTCGAACGCTGCCAGGTCCACTCGCAGGTGGAAGCCGACCGGATCCGAGATGCCGTGCTCGGCCGCCAGATCCGATCGCTCGACCAGGAACCGCGTCCGATGCACGAACTCGTCGTCGGCGAAGAGATAGAGGTGGAGCGGTGCCTGCGAGCGAGCCGCGTCCAGGGCCCAACCAGCCAGGATCAAACCACGCTCGGTGCGCCGAGCCGTCGAGAACCTGGACTTGATACCATCCCCGCCGGTCACGGGAAGCCGAGTCCGATCCGGCAGGACGAGGTGCTCCGCACCGACGTCGGAGCGTTCCAACCGGTGCTCGCCGAAGGCGGGGAACCCGAACGGGTACTCCAGTTCCGCCGCCGTACCGCCGGGGAGCAGGGCCAGCACGCGCAAAGGCCCCAGCTCCTCGGCATCGATGACTCGACTCGGAACCCGGTACAGGAACCCGCCGTAGCGCAGCGCTTCGCCGTAACGCTGACGCAACCCGGTGCGCTCGACGTGGGTTCGACCGGAAGCCAGCACCTGGTCTCCGCCGATCAGTAGGACTCGCTCGGCCACCCTCAACGCCTCGATATCAGCCGCCCAACCCGCCAACTCGATGCTGCCCTCGCGGACGTCGAAGCGGTCGAGGTACCCTGCCAGGCGACGCGAATCGATGGTGGCCACATCCCCTCCACATTCGAGCCACTCCCGCCCGATCTCGGCGGTGACCAGCTTCCAGCGGCAACGATTGGAGTCTCCGATCCGACGCAACCTGGGTTCCGGTCCGGATCGCAGCCGAAACAACTCGACGTCGTTGCTGCCCGGCACCAGAGCGTCTTCGGCCACCATAGCTGAGAATCGATGTTCCTCGCCGTCGAAGTACGAGCGCGTCAACGCCTGGACCACTCCGTTCAGGGCTACCAGCAGATGCACCGGCTCCGGGGCTGAGCCCACGAGGCTACCGGTCAGATGGACCGGCTGGAACGCGTCCGCAGGATCGACCGCGCTCAACGCCTCGGGCCAGTCGAGGTCGACCGAGAGCTCGGCATCGCCCTCGATCACGAGTTCGCTCAATGGGCGACGCCAGAGATCGCGATAAGGCCCAATCGCATAGTGCCAGGGGTCCTCGAGCGAATCGTCGATCTCCGCCAACCGCAGCACGGCCTGATGGCTCGGCACGAGAGGGTCGGTGAAGTGGATCTTGGCCCCGTCCCCGGTGCGCACGGCCCATTTCCCGTTGCGCACGGCCGAACCCTCGAGGAGGGAGTATCCGTCGAAGGAGAGTCGATCGTCGCTCGCCCCCTCGGTGAGGTCCATCACCGTCGGAACGACGTCGATGATCTCGACATTGCGGTCGCTCTCGCCCCCTTCGCGCTGCTGCGGTCGCTTCACGAGGAGTGGCACCGGCAGCAGCTCCGCCGCGTTCGTGTCCGTGAGTTCGCGACGACTGTCGCCCGGCTGGAAACTGACACCATGATCCGCCAGGACCACCACCAAAGCCTCGTCGTAGAGCTCGACCTCCTCGAGCCGGTCGAGAATCTGCCCTAGGAGCCGATCGGTGAACGCCGCCTGGTGCAGGTAGCGCTGAAACCCCTGGACCACGTGCCAGGGGTCTTCGCTCCAGCGCTCGCGCGCCAGCCCGTGCGGGAACTTGCCCCGATCGAGTGGTCCGTACCGCTTCCCGGTCGGGCTGTACTCCCAGGGGACGTGGGGCAAGAGCAGGTGCAGGTAGTACAGCGCCGGATCCTCGGTGGGCTCCAACGCGTCCAGAAAGCGGTTCAGGTAGCCGATCTGGTTCTCGGGGCCGTCCACCTCGCGAGTCGAGGCTGCGGTCGATGCCGCAAACCCGCCCCAGTTGTTGTCGATCGGTGGCAGGTCGGATACCCAGTCGGCCGGCAGCAAGAGGTGCCCCAGGACGATCTTCAGATCGGCAGCCAGCGAGCGTAGGCGCACCTTCAAGGGCGCGGTGGGGATCTCACCGCAAGCCTCTTCGGGACAGAGCTGGGTGATCGACTCGAACACCACGAAGTCGTTCGCCGAACCGAGTAGCGAGAACAGGTTCTGCGGATAGCCCTGGTAGTTCGGTAGCTGGCCGTGATTCGGATAGTTCCCGGTGAGCAGGGCCGGGATCGCCAGTGCGGTGGCGTTGGCTACCGAGGTCGCCTCCGTGTACCAGGTGGCATCTTCGGCAAACCGCGCGAAGGATGGGAACCGACGATCGTCGATTCCACCGTCGGGGTGTCGAAGGGTCGCGAGCGCCAGTTCGTCGAACACGACGATCACCACGGGGGCCGAGAGTCTCCTCTCGGGCTGCGCGGCGAGCGTGGGAGTGGTAGCGGCCTCCAGGCCCGCGACCCCTGCGATGCCCGGCGCCATGAGGAACGACACGGGAAAGGTCAGACCTCCCGCCAGCAGCAACGAGATGGTGAATCCAGACCGTGCCTCGATCCATCGTCCCGGGACCGAAGCGGCCCCGAGGAGAACGGCCCCCAGCAGAAGCAACGTCTGCCATCCCGCCTCCAGGCCCAACTGCGACCACCCAGGGCGCAGCAGCAGCGTGACGAGACCGGCCAGCACGATCCGGTAGGCCGCGGCTCCGAGCCGACGGCGCAGCCGGCGGGCACCCCAGATCAGGCCCCAGAGCACCGTGGGTAGCACCCAGGAAACAGCACCGAGCAGAATCCAGAGATCGATGGGACGGGATCGGCGCGCCACGAAGAACTCCGGCCCCCGACCGAGGATCTCGTAGAGCGGCTGGGCCACCGCGAAGCCGCAGAGCAGGAACAGTACGGCCCAGCGTCCCAGCTCGGAGCCGGGAGGAACGTCGCGACCCCGCGGTTCCCGGCTCTCCATCAGTGTGCTTCGAGCAGATACAGCCTACGCTCGGTGTCGGCGATCTGAACCGACTCCCGAACTGCGAAGTACTCCCCGAATGCGGACTCGAAACCCTCGACGTGGTAGTGCGGGAAGATGTCCTCCCGCGAACTGAGCAGTCGATCGACCTGGGAGTCTCCCTTGGGGACGAACTCGATCACCAACCAGCGACTCAATCCCGCGAAGTACTTTGCTACCTGGCCCAGGGGAACGTTGTTGCTAATGGCGAGATGGTGGATGAGAGCCAGGGCGAGCACGAGGTCCACCGGTCCCCGACTCTCGAGCGACGCCCGCTCCTCGCCGGACCAACCGTTGCCCGGGCTGGGATTGGTCAGGTCCTGGAAGAGCGGTAGCAGCAGCCCGTCGTTCTCCGCTCGGCCCTTCTGAAAGGATCGTTCCACAGCGCCGAAGTCGATATCGAAGGCCACCGTGGGGATACCCCGTCGACTGGCGAGTCGGCTGAAACGGCCGGTGTTGGCGCCCAGGTCCCACACCGAAGACGGGGCCAGACGATCGATCCAGTCGTCGAGGTGTCGTTCCTTGGCCTCCAGGGCAAGGTCGGAGTACCGGTGCTCCTTCTCGTAGTAGTAGACCCACTCGCTCGCTCCGATCTTCCACCGCAGCGCCTCGGTCGTCCGACGCAGGCTATCGATCAGACCGAGGAGCCCCCGCTTGGACACCTTCGTCGACCGCCGCGGCGCTCCGCCCTCGGCCGAAGCCGAGTACCTTCCCTGGGCGCGGGCGTGCAGGTGGAGGTTGGTGACCAACCCGAAACGGAGCCAGGTCCGACGCCGCAGGAGGCCACTGGTGAGGTCGAGGGGGACACCATCGATGAAGGTGCGGAGGAGTTGGCCGAGTCGGACGTCGTGGTAGGCCATGAGGGCCAACGGCGCGAGAAAGTGCTGGCAATACTGACGGTAGGCCACCCAGGCTTCGCCTTCGTGGTACTCGGTGAACGACAGGGTGTCGATCAGGGTCGGCCGCGCTCCGACGAACTGGATGTTGTAGGCGCTCGCGTCCTTCAGTGTCATCCCGTGATCGAGGGCGACGAGCTGGATCTCCAGCGTGGCCAGTGCCGCCGCCTTGAGCTGCCCGAAACACCACTCGTAGGGGTACGAGACGAATGGGATCTCCTCGGGTTGCAACACGGCGTAGACCGCGGGGTCGGAGTTCGTCGGCGCGACGCGCTGGTGGGGGATCAACAACCCTCGACCGGTCAGGGTCTCGTACAGGCCAGAGCCCATCAACTTCTCGAAGTCGGATGCGTAGCTCGAGTTGACCTGCCGGTAGAGCGTTCCATCCTGGCGATAGAGGAAACCGCTGGGATCGCGGAACGACGCCGCGAGCTGGTCGACCATCAGACCAGTACGGTACCGAGGCGCAGGCTGAGGACCGGTCCGTTCACTCGTCGGACGGTTCCGGTCCTTCGTCGGCGCGACGCGAGGACCCACTGACGAGGTCTTTCAACTTCTGCCAGTACATGCGCAGCGTGAACGCCAGCCCCAGGAAACCCGCCACGACGGCCTGCAGAATCATGCTGCCGGTCCCTGGGTCCAGATACGCCTGGGCATCACCGCGCCCGATCAACCACCCTCCGAGGGTCAGGAGCACAACCCGCTCGACGCGACCCGCCCGCTCGCCCTCGACCATCTTCTTGCATCGCATCGCTCGACAATACCGCATCTCGCGGGATTCTCCGAGAGGCATCGGCGGCGGCGGCGCGACCGAGGGGACCCATCCACCACGACCTAACCCGGTTTCAGGGATCTGAGTCGGTCGAGTCTGCTTCCGGCTGCGCTTCCGCGGTCGCCGGTGGCACCTCGGGCAGCCTGGTCAAGGTGTCGTGACTGGCGATCACGTGCGCCCAGGATCCCTCGGCGACCGGGCGTACGACCAGGTCTTCGGTCTCCAAGCGAACCGCTCCCTCGACTTCGAGGCAGACGCCCGTCCAGTTGGTGATGCCGCCGAACTCGAGGAACGACACGGAGAAGCTCAGCGCCACCGCGTAGTGTCCGTCGTGGCGATCGCCCGGCTCGCGCGCCGCGTTGACGAAACCCGTGAGGGGAAACTGCCGGTCGGGCAGGGAGGCAGGCTGGTAGCTTCCCTCGAGTCGACCCGTGTCGGAATCGACCGCACGCAGGTTCACGAGGGCGCCCAGATTGGTGCGCCAACTGCCGGTGAGATCGGCGCAGCTGACAGGTTCTTGCGACCGACCCGAGTCGGCACCGAGCGGAGTCATCAGGCCTCCGAGCAGCAACCCGGCCGCCAGAGTCCTGCAGTACCAATCGAAACGCATTCGTCGACCTCCGTCTTTGTTCTGAACAACTAGTGAGAGTCTTTCAGGTCCCTACCAACCCTAGCGCAGATGCCGACGAGCGACGTGGGGATTGACATACTGTTTGTCGCACAGTACCATGCGAAACATGGCAACGAAGGACCCCACCCAGAAACTCGAACTCGAACTCCGACGCGGGGTGATCGTGCTCGCAACCTTGACGCAGCTACGGTCCCCTCGATACGGCTACGAGTTACGGCAGGCCCTCGAAGAGCGGGGCCTGTCGATCGAGGAAGGCACGCTCTACCCGCTCCTCCGCCGCCTGGAGAAACAGGACGTACTGGCCAGCGAATGGCGAACCGACAGCGGTTCCCCTCGCCGCTACTACGTCTTGAGTTCCACCGGAAGGGCACTACTTACCCAACTGATCGCTACCTGGCAAAACCTCAACCAGACCATGGAGCGACTACTCGACGAGGATTCGACCCGTGAAGCCTGAACCCATCATTCGAAAGTACGTGGCTGATGTGACCGCCCGACTGCCTCACCGCATGCGGCACGACATCGCGCTCGAGCTCACCTCCCTGTTGCAGGAAGAGCTGAACGCGCGCACCGACGCGGAGGACCGCCCTGCCGACGACTCTCTGGCCCTCGAGATCGTGAACAACTTCGGCCACCCCGAGAAGGTCGCCGCTGAGTACCACACCCCTTGGACCATCATCGCGCCAGCGGACACTCGAGCGTTTTGCCTCACCGCGGTGGTGGGAGGAGCACTGGTGGCCGCGGCCCAGGTGCCGACGACCCTGCTGCGCCCCGAAGACGCACGAGAACCCAGTGAGTACCTGGTCTGGTGGTTGGGGGTTCTCGTGCTCCTGTTCGCCGCGCGAAGCCTGATCTCGAGGCGTCGCGACGAAGACCGAGGCTGGAAGCCGGCTCAGCTCAACCGAGGGGCTACGTTGGCCCTCGCCGCCCTCAGCTTCGTGGGGATTCTCGTCTATGGCGCACCAGCCTGGCTGTACGGACAGCTGACGGGCGGCCAGGAGCTGACCTCTTGGCTCCAGTACGACCCAGACTTCCACCGCGCGCGGCTCCCCTGGTTGCTGGCCCTGTGGGCCGCCCAGGGTCTGCTCCTCCTCGAAGTGGGGCGGCGCGGAGAATGGACCGAGACGCTACGCCGCGTCAACTACGGGCTGAGCGCCGGCGTGATCGTCGTGCTCGGGTGGTTTCTCTCGGCGGAGCGACTCTTCGTGGAAGCGGTGCCGAACGCCACCGCGCTGGCCTTCGTGCGAGCCTTCCTCTTCGCGTTGCTGATCGATCTCGGGCTACGCCTCTACCTCGATCGCGGGCGGGTTCGTGACCTTCCCACCGGTACTGAGGCAGCAGCGTAGAGTCCTGGAGCCCTGAGAGCGGAGACCGGGCGCGACCGGAACGTGCCAGAATCGACGGCATGAGGACCCCCTCGCACCCGAGACGTGGCATCGCGTCGGCCCTGCTCCTGGCCTGGCTTGGCACCAACGGGTCGCTGGCTTGCGAGCCGGCGACCCGCTACCCACCGGCCGAACGGGTCGTGGCGATCGGCGACCTGCACGGCGATCTGGCCGCGACCCGCACCGTGTTCCAACTCGCCGGCGCAGCCGATGCCCAAGATCGATGGATCGGAGGAGACCTCGTCGTGGTCCAGACGGGCGACCAACTCGACCGGGGGGACGACGAGCTCGAAATCCTCGACTACCTCGACGCCCTCGCCGACCAGGCCGCGGCCGCCGGGGGAGCGCTCCACGTGCTCAACGGCAACCACGAGCTCATGAACGCCAAGCTCGACCTGCGATACGTCACCCTCGGAGGGTTCCTCGATTTCCTCGACGAACCCGTCGATCCCGAGTCCGCGACGCCCCAGCAGGTCGTCGAGGGCGTGGGCGATCGGATTCGGGCGATGCGCCCCGGAGGCCGGATCGCGCTGCGGCTGGCCCAACGCAACGTCGTGGTCATCGTGGGCGAGACCCTCTTCGTGCACGGAGGGGTCCTGCCCCACCTGGTCGACTACGGACTCGAGCGGCTGAACCGCGAGACCCGACAGTGGCTCCTGAAGGAGGCGGCCTTCCCGCCACCGGTGCTCTTCCCCACGGAGGGACCGATCTGGAGTCGCAACTACTCCGACGAGACCGGCGACGAAGACTGCCGGCTCCTCGCCGAAGTCCTGGAGCGCCTCGATCTCGAACGCATGGTGGTGGCGCACACCGTCCAGGAAGATGGCATCACCAGCGCCTGCGACGACCGCGTGTGGCGGATCGACGTCGGCATGGCCTCCCACTACGGAGGTCATCCGGCCGCGCTCGAGATTCGAGGCGACGCGATCTCGATTCTCGCCTCGCCCCCCTGACGCGACCATCGCGCCCCCGCCCGCGGCAACGGGTGGGTCGGTGCCTCGCCCGCTACTACCCCTCGGGGCGGCGAGAACCCGGCCGCGGTGCCATAGCCTGGTCCTATTATGAACGCCAAGATACACGACCTCATGACGGCCTCGGTCGTCACCACGCAACCCCACGTCACGGTGGACCGAGTCCGCCGGATCTTCAAACGGAACAAGGTGAGCGCCCTTCCGATCGTCGACAGCGAGGGGCATCCCATCGGGATCATCTCGGTGACCGATCTGGTTTCGGACCTCAAGCCGAACTCACGGATCAGCAGCGTCATGACCGAGCGGGTTTTCACGGTACCGCAGTACAACGACGTCAGTGTCGCGGCCCGGATCATGCGCAAGCAGGGAATCCACCACCTCGTCGTGACCCACGAGAAGGAGGTCGTCGGCATCATCAGTGCCTTCGACCTCCTGGAGTTGGTCGAGGACCACCGTTGGGTACCGAAAAACCCCGGCACCAAGGGTACGAAAGCCAAGGGCAAGAAGAAGAGCAAGAAGGCGAAGACCGAGTAGGGGCAGGCTGTCTGCTCGCCAACCCTTTACGGCGATCTGTCGTCCGCGGTGTCGGCGAGCAGCACTGCACCGCCACCGGGCCAGGACCAGACCCCTTCGTTCTGGCCCCCCTCCGGGGTACCATGCGGGCACCGTGAACCAGCTCTCACCCTCGACGCCCGAACCCGGCACCGGCCAGCGAGGCCGTGGACCACTCTTTGCCCTCGGCATCGCCTGCGGTGGCTGCCTGATCCTCGGTGTGGTCGCTGTCGTGGCGGGCGGTCTACTGATCAAGTTCGGACTAGGGTTCTTTGCCGAACAGGTCGAAGCGGACCTGCGCGACAACCCGGTGATCATCGAGCATCTCGGCCAACTGGAAGAACTCGAGCTCGATTTCGAGGCCACCCTCGCCGCCCCCGGAGAGGACGACTACGTCTTCGAGGCTTCGGGAACCAAAGGAACCGGCACTCTTCGGGTCACTAGCGTCACCGTCGACGACGAGACGGAAGATGTCGTGGCCGGAACCCTCCAGCTGGCTTCCGGCGAGGAGTTCGACCTCTTCCCGAAACGTGAGAAGCGGCTCGAAGCCCAACCCTAAGGGGTTCGGGCGCTCCTCCACAGATACACCCCCGCCGCCAGGTGGAGCAAGCTCCACGCCACGTAGGTCGCGGTGAACTGACTCTCAACGTGTGCCTCTCGCAACGGCGCCAAGGCGAAGAGGACGATTAGACCGAGCCGCAGGCAAGCCCAGAGCACGAGGGACGCCGACCAGATCCGCACGGCCCGGCCCCGCCGAGGCTCACCGTGGCGGAACCCGGAGACCACCAGGCCAGCCAGCGCCAGCCACACGATCGCGGGTACGAAACTACCCAGAGGGAGATAGCCGGCCGCCTTCACCGCGAACGGCACGAAACTGAGCAGCGTCACCAGTTCCAGGCGGCGACTCATGGTTCGGCTCCGAAGCCCGGGAGTTCCTCGGCAGAACCACCGATTCGACCCGGCAGACTGACCAGGACCCCGAACAGCAACTCCTCGGCCGTTTCCATGAGTCCGAAGTCAACCGTGTCCCACGTGTCCGAGTCCCGATGCATGTGGGGCGTGATTTCATCTCCCCACAGCCCGGCGGTCGAGTACCCGGCATCCGCGAAGGAGCGATTGTCCGAAGCTCCCCGGCCCCCAGTGAAGGTGACCTCGATGCCCAGCTGGGCGGCCACTTCGGTGTACACCGCCTGCAGGGCGTAGTCACGGGAGATCTGCACCTCCAAGGCCCGATCTCCGTCTTCGTCCCAGGCCACCACGTCGAGGATGTGCGCCGAGTTGATCGTCCAGTCGAGGGTTCGGAGGTACCGGACAAAGGCCCGACTGCCGATCTCGTCGTCCTCCTCCTGATCGAACAGCACGAACACATACCGATAGGGTCGGTACGTTTCCTGCAGCTCTCGCGCCAGGGAGACGACCAGCGCGACTCCCGCCGCATTGTCGCCAGCCCCCGGGCTCCCGGGCTCGCTGTCGTAGTGCGCTCCGACGATGACCGTCTCCGCGCCGGCTTCCGTGGCTTCGAGAACCGCGTAGACATTGGTACCCCGGAAGGGAGGCAGCAGCAGGTCGACCAGCGGATTGGCGTTGCGGTGGCGGTAGCGATGGCGTTGTGGTTCGAGGCCCCCGGCCCGCAAGACGTCGACCAGGAACGTCGCGGCCAGCTCCCTCTGCTCGGGAGTGCTCCGCACCGAGAGACCGCGTGGAGCGACCTCGGGATCGCTCAGTCCCGCCACGATTTCGAAGTGTAGGGGATCGGAATCCGTCGCCGGGTCGAAAGCGGTCGCCGGGGCGACCACGACCCCAGCGAGACTCAGTACCACCAGCCACCCCACCGATCGACAAACGCTCTCGAGTCTCACCCGCACCGTGCCCCTCCTCTCCACACGAGTTCACGATCCTAGCCGAAACCGGAGGCGTCACCCAGACTCTGGCCCCCTTCACTCGGATGGACACCTTCCGAAAGCCTAGTTTCCGGAGCGTAGCCCAACCGCACTCCGCACGGAGCTAGAATGGGACGGTTGATCGACCAACAACTCGCTCACTTCCAGGTCACCGCCAAACTCGGTGAAGGCGGCATGGGAGAGGTCTACCGCGCCGTGGACACGCGACTCGGCCGCGAGGTCGCGATCAAAGTGCTGCCACAGGACTTTCTGGCGGACCCGGAACGGCTGGCTCGATTCGAACGGGAAGCCAAAGTCCTGGCGAGCCTCAGCCATCCCAACATCGCCGGCATCCACGAGATCGGCCAGGACGAGGGGACTCGCTTCCTAGTCATGGAACTCGTGCCCGGCGAGAACCTCGCCGAGCGCCTGACGCGAGGCCCCCTGCCGGTCGAAGAGGCCGTCTCGATCTTCCTCCAGACGGCCTACGCGATGGCGGCGGCCCACGACCAGGGGATCGTGCACCGTGACCTCAAGCCGGGCAACGTGATGGTCACTCCAGATGGAGATGTGAAGGTCCTCGATTTCGGTTTGGCCCGAGCCGATGTTCCCGGGGTGCTCTCCGGCAGCGCCCCGTCGATGACGCACTCGCCGACCATGACCTACGAAGCCACTCAGGCCGGTATGCTGCTCGGAACGGCCGCCTACATGAGTCCCGAGCAGGCCAAGGGCCAGCCGGCGACCCGCGGATCCGACGTCTGGGCGCTGGGGTGCCTTCTGTTCGAGATGCTCTCGGGACAACGACCCTTTCGGGGCGAGACCCTGGCCGAAACCCTGGCGGCGGTCCTGCGAGGAGAACCGGACTGGGAAGCGTTGCCCACAGCCTTCCCGCGTCGCGCCCGCTCCGTGCTGCAGCAGTGCCTGACCAAGGATCCACGCCGGCGCTTTCACGACGCCAACGACGTCGGGCTACTCCTCGAGAAGGCGATGGCCGAAGGTGCCGATGCCCCAGAGCCCGCCCCCCGTCCCCGAGGCTGGGTGGCAGCTCTGGGTTGGATCGTTGCCTTCGTCGCACTGATCTGGGTAGGAGTCTTGGCCTTCCAGTATTCCGAGCCGCCCGCTCCGCCAGCACCTAGAGTCTCTCGCTTCCTGATCCAACCTCCCGCGCAAACGCCGCTGGTCTTCAACGACGTGCCGAACGTGACCATCTCTGCCGACGGACGTCAGCTCGCCTTCGTCGCGTCTCCGGCCGATTCGGGGGTTGGACAGATCTACCTGCGAGAGCTGGCGGAGTTGGAGGCGCGCCCGGTGGCGGGTACCGAAGGCGCGTCGCAACCGTTCTTCTCGCCCGACGGCGAGCAGCTCGCGTTCTTCGCCGGGGGAGAACTCCGACGGGTAGCCCGCGGGGGCGGCCTACCCTTCAAACTCGCCGACGCTCCCAACAACCGCGGAGCCGTCTGGTCGCGTGACGGAACCGAGATCTTTTACATCCCCGAGTACGCCACGGGAATCTACGCCGTAGCCGCCGGGGGCGGAAGTCCCCGCCTGGTGTTGGAGCCGAATGCCGAGGCGGGGGAACGGACGTTGCGTTGGGTCGACACAACCCCCGGCCATCGCCACTTGATTTACACCGTCGGCCACCAGGACAGTCCCAACGACTACAGTGGAGCCTGGATCGAGGCTCTCTCACTCGAGACGGGTCAGCGGTCGGTCCTGGTCTCCGACGCCGCCATGGCCCGATTCGTCCCCCCCGATCGTCTGGTGTTCCTTCGCGATGCCGTCCTCTCGGTGGTCCAGGTCGACTGGGACTCGCTGACTCTGATCGGAGAGCCCGTGCCCGTCGTGCAGGGGGTCGGGAGCGAAACGAGCAGCGGCGCCGGGTTCTTCGACGTCTCGGACTCCGGCGATCTCCTGTACGTCCCGGGAGCCCTGACGCAGTTCGAAGCCAACCTCGTGGTGGTCGACGAGGACGGCCAGAGGAAAACGCTCGACCTCGACCCCCAGGGATACCACCATCCCAGGTTCTCTCCCGACGGCGAGCGGGTCTCGTTCACGGTCACCGACTCCAGCGCCGGCCAGACGGGCGACATCTGGATCTACACGTTGGCCTCCGGCAACCTGGAGCGCCTGACCTTCGGGGGTTCGGGGGTCTACGGCACCTGGAGCCAGGATGGATCCCGCTTGGCCTACAGCGACCTCCAAGACGGCGTAATCTCAGTCCTGCCAGCCGATGGCAGTACTCAGAAGAAGGTTCTCGTCAACCCTGAGGGCAACAAACTACCAGAGACCTGGAGCCCCGCCGGCGACCTCCTGGCCTTCACCAGTCTCGCTTCGACCATCGACATCTACCTGACCTCGCCCGGTGGAGAACCTCGACTCTTCGAGGCGAACGCCAGCGGCCCCGCGTTCTCCCCGGATGGGCGCTGGGTCGCCTTCACCTACCCGTCCAGCGGGGTCACGGACGTCTTCGTACGGCCGGTCGAAGGCGAAGGGCAGTGGCAGGTCTCCTGGGCCAGAGGCGGCTACCCGCGCTGGGCTTCGGACCGCAACGCGATCTACTACATCGATATCGAGGATCCAGAACGCCGGATCCTGCGAGCCGATGTGCTGCCCGGCGACAGCTTCCGCACCGCCGGACCGGTCGAAGTCCTCTCTTCGTCCCGATTCGCTCGCACCACCACCGCGCCCGTCGTCAACTGGGACGTGTCACCCGACGGAACCCAGCTCATTTTCGTCGAACCCGACCGCGGGCTGGACGCCAGCGGCGGCGTCCAGGTCGTGCTGGGGTGGGCTTCGGAGTTGCTACCGTAGCGTCCACCTCCGCTTGCTCCCGCACGGTCAAGCCAACCCTCAACGGGGATGAATCGGTCCCCCTCCGAAGCCTCTTTCCAACGGCTCTTCGCGGCCTCGAGCCGCCAGGACGAAGAAGACCGCGGAGACCAACAACAGGCCGAAAGCACTTCGATGAAGGCTGGTGCCGCTGCTACGGTAGAACAGGTCCTCGATCGACTCGGCGGGGTCTTCCGGGTCGTATCGGATCCTGACGACCTCGCCCACCTTCGTGGAGTAGCTCCGCTTGGCCGTTCCGAGATAGCGGCGACCGTGAACCCAGTGCGAGTAGGAGGCCGCGTCCTCCTCGAGCGAGATGATCTTGGCTTCGGCTCGGACCCATTCCCGGTAGTTGTCCTGCGCCCTGGCTCTCCACTCGATCACGGCGGCCGAGACCAGGAAGGTGACCGCGAGCGCCAGACAGATCCGAAACCGATAGTTGGTACCCCACGGAGCTGACGATCCACCGCCTTCGGCTCCTGGCTGGAGTTCGCCCCGGGCTCTTTCGGCATCGGATTCGCGCACCGCGACCTCGACAGCCCAAGAGAAGTCCTTGGTGCCCTCGACCAACGAACGACCATCGACCGTTTGCTCTCCGAGATTGGTCCAGAAGCCGATGCCCGCACTCACCAGGATGGACTCGACCACCAAGAGTTCGGCCTCGTTCTCTGGCCGGCCGACCACCACGAGCTTCTCGGTGTCGGCTGGTGGCTCGTGCGAACGATCCCGAGGCCGGGAATCCCGAGACGGCCAAGGCTCAGATTCCGGATGCTCATGGCGAGGATCGGTCTGGTCGAGCTCGTCGAGCAGCGAGGGAATCTGGATGGGAATTCCCTGCTGCTCTAGCGGCTCGAGCTGGGTCCAGCGATGCTCCGTACGCCAACGATCGTTGCCCTCCAGGTAGAGGAGGAAGAACTCTCTGAGTTCCTCCGAAGTGAGAGCTCTCTGGAGATTTCCGTACCGTTGAGCGCCCAGTTCGTCCCGGTACTCGATATAGAAACCGTGCTCGAGATTTCCTAGCGCTTGCACGTAGTCGTCTTCCGTCCTCGACAACGAAGCGAAGGAGTTCTCGTCCCCCTCCCCCACCAAGAGACTCAGCCCGTGCTGCACGGATTCCTCATCCGCGTCTTCGATCACCATCGTGCCGTTGATCTCGAGCCTCATCGCCTCACCCTCCCAGGGGCGATTCAACGAATCACTCCCCGAAGTTCGTCATCTAGCCGACCCTAGACAGCACGATCCTTGTCGGTAGCCGGACGACGTCGGACTCAGTACTGCCACCCCACCGATGACAGGAGGCTCTGAGTCCGAGGCCACGGTCAACCTTCATCGCTTGGATACGTGGAAACGCAACATCATCAAGCAGTTGCGAAGCCGCGAAAGACGTCGTTGGCGCTCCTGCACTGCGGCCGTGTCGGCGAGATCGGGTTGATCCGCCCGGATCTCGCGCTGCAGTTTGTCGAGTTCGAACCGCAGCTTTTCGATCTCGGATCGGGACATGCTCTTGAAGGTCCGCTCGGTGACCAGTACGTTCCCGTTGCCGATCTGCCGAGCCATACCGAAGGCGCTACCTCCCTGGAATGCCATGCGCGAGATGCTATCAGGCGGGACCGACCCGATCGCCTCCCTGACAACCGATCGGCGGTCGAACGAGGCTAGCGATCGGGCAGGGGTGAGTCGTGAAAGGCGGCCCGTCGCCAGGCTCCGTCTTCATGGACCCAGAGATTGGTGAACCGCAGGCGGGAAGCGAACCGCTCACCCCGCTCGATTCCGTTGGAGGTCACGACTCCGGTCACCACGGCCGCCGAACCGTGGAGATCGATGCGCAGATCCTGGACCTCGTAGGTCTCGATCACCAGGCCCCCCGACGCCAGGTCGGTCTGGCGGGAAGCGATCCACGCCAACCAGTCGGACCGGGAAACCAGGCTGCCAGAGCCGCCGTTGACGTGCACGTAGTCCGTGGCCAACAGGGCGTCCAGGGCCTCGACGTCGGCCACGGCGAAGGCCTCACCGAAGGCCTCGACCGCCGCCTCGACCGCTCGGGCCGGGTCCGCCGCGTCGGTCGCAAGCACCGGCAGCGCGGCCAGGAGCAGCACACAGATCGCGATCGAGTTCTTCATCTCGCCTCCCTGTCGTCAGTCAGTCGGGCGCGTATTCGGCGGTGATGCGATGGGGGATGACTCCGGCCTCGAACCCGCGATCGAGCAACAACTGGACCGCGCGCTTCCCCGGAACCCCGTAGTCCTGAGTCCATTGGTTGACGTACATCCCGACGAACTGGTCTGCTTTGTCTCGGCTGGTCTCCAGGCCTCGGGCATACTGCATCGCGAAGTCGAGGGCCTCGGCACGCCGGGCCAGGGCGTAGTCGATGCTCTCGCGTTGGAGTCGGCAAAGGCGCCGCTTGAGTGGTTCGGGGACATCCCGGCGAATGACGTTGCCCCCCAGGGGGAGCGGCAGTCCGGTGTCTTCTTTCCACCAGGCCCCGAGGTCGACAATGGAGTGAAGACCCTCGTCGCCGTAGGTCAGCTGTCCCTCGTGGATCACCACTCCTGCCTCGTACTCACCGCTGGCCACGACCTCGAGGATCTGATCGAACGGCACAAACCCGACCTCGGCCTTCGGCTGCCAAAGCCGCAGGGCCAGATGAGCCGAGGTCAGCTCTCCCGGCACCGCAACCTTGACGCCGGCGAGGCTGTCGCGAGAACGAGGCTCGCGGCTGACGACTACGGGCCCGTAGCCGTCGCCGAAGCTCGCTCCGGAGGGCGTCAACTGATAGGTGTCGGCGAGGTGAGCGTAGGCGTGGATCGACACCGCGCTGATCTCGTAGGTACCCTCGAACGCCGCCTGGTTCAGGGTCTCGATGTCACACAGCACGCTGGTGATGACGAGGCCGTCGATGTCCAGCAGCCCCTGGGTCAAGGCGTAGAACATGAACGCGTCGTCGGAATCGGGGCTGTGCGCGATCCGAACCCGGGTCAGGGTTCGCGTCTCCGCTGTCCCCACCTCGTCAGACTCGAGCGAGTCCTCGGTCTCGGTCACGAGCTAGTTCTCCCAGGGGTACTGAATGAACCCGGGCGCCAGGATCCCGCTCGGGTCCCAACGCTTCTTGGCTTCACACACCAGATCCCACTTGTCGCCGAAGTGGGCGGCCCACTTTTCCGGGGTGTCGAAGGTGATGTAGCCCGAGAGGTACCGCTTACCGCCATACCCGATCGCCATCTCGGAAGCCATGTCGAGCGAGTTCAGCGCCTGATCCAGGAATTTCTGCGGCACCGCCGGCAGGATCCCCCACCCCATGTTGAACTTGCCCTCGGGATGCATGAAGAGGGGCGAGTCGGAACTGACCGTACACGCCGGCCAGAGCAGCACGTGGCCGCCGGCTCCCAGGGCCTGGGGCGGTAGGTTCTCCTGCGCAAACTCGATGTAAGACTGCGCCACGTCCCACGGCATGATCACCTCCATCCAGGGGTGCGCCATGTCCCAGGCGTTGGCTCGATGCCACAGCTCGAAGACGGGCTCGAGGCGGTTTAGGAACTCGAGTTGGGTGTACTCGACCACCCCGAGGTTCTGGTAGTAGTTCAAACCGTCGATGAACTCGGCGTCATTCGGATCCTCCCCCTCGTCGTACTCGACGGTGAGAAACAGCGGGTACAACCAGTAGGCGTACATCTGCATGCCTTTGGCCAACTCGATCCCTTCACCGATCCGCTTGGTGAAGATCGGGCAGGGAGCGCTGCGCGACTCGAGGGTGTGGTACTTGTCGTCCTCGGGATCCATGATCCGTTCGGCGTCCTTCATGAAAACCCCGAGATCGTCGTACAGCAGGTGGTACATCCGCACCTTCGGCTTGCAGGGCCGCACCATGACCTTGGCCCGAGTGATGATGCCGAACTGCCCGTATCCGCAACGGACCACGTCGAAGAGGTCCCGATTCTGCTCCCGCGAGCAGACGATGACCTCGCCCTCACCGGTGACGACCTCGAGTTCGGTCACGTTGTCGGCCTGCAAACCGTAGCGGAAGCTGGCCGCCCCGATCCCCGCCACCGAGATAGTTCCGGCCACACAGACCGCGAGATTGTTGGTCAGCACTCGGGGCACGTACCCTCGGGGAACGGTGTAGTCGCAGAGTACGCGCCAGACGACGCCACCGTCGCAGTCGACCGTACCGGTGGCTTCGTCGATACCCCGGATCTCGTTCATCGAGCGGATATCCAGGACGAAACCACCATCGCTCGTCGACTGGCCGCTCTGACTGTGGCCGTGGGCTCGCGGCGTCAGCGGGATGCCCTGCTCCCGGCAGTAGTTGACCAGCGCTACCACGTCTTCGGTGCCCCGCGGACGTGCCACTGCGCCGGGAGTCTCGAACTTCCAGCGCCCCCAGTCGGTGGCGTGCTCTTCGAGGGTCGCGTCGTCGAAGAAGACCCAATCGGCATTCTGCTCGGCAAAGGCACGGATCGCCGAAGCGAAGGAACTACTATCAACCGTCATGACGGGTCTCCTTGGTGGGGTACTCGATATCGAGAGGGGGCGCGCCGGGGAGCTCCGTGGCGTCGCCAGGGTTTCTTTTTGTACCTGATTTGGCGGGCCCGAGCAAGGTCTGGGGACCGACAACGGCGGCCCGTTCCAACCCCGCGCCCCGGTCGCCTACCGCTCCTCGGTCGCGGCCTGACCGAGGGCCTCGTCGAGGTTCTCCGCCATCACGAAGAGCCGATCGAGTTGGGCGATGGCCAGGAGCTTGCGAATGCGGTCCGACGGGTTGATGAGGATCATCTTGCGGTCGAGATCGCGGAACCTCCCGAGATACCCCACCAGTTCGCCAATGCCGGTCGAGTCGATGTAGTTGATCCGCGAGAAATCGATCAGGACGTGGCCCGACTCCTCCTCGAGGGCCCGCTGCAGTGCCTCAGCGAAGAACCGTGCACTCTCGCCGAGTTTGATTACCCCCTCGACGTTCAGCAGCGTGTTGCCCTGCAGCTTGCTTTTCTCGACGATCATGACGCGCCGACTCTACCCTCCGATTCGGAACATTTCGACCCGGGGTGCGACTCCGGGGCGTCCCTGGGACAAGCGGTCGGCCCGCTCTTCGGAGTACCGATCACGCCGCGTCCCCCAGATCTGATCGATCCGCTCGATCAACTGAGCGTCGTCGGCTCCTTCGCGCAGCGGGGTCTTGAGGTCGTGCCCGATAGCGCTGAAGAGACAGGTATAGAGTCGCCCCTCGGCCGACAACCGCGCCCGCGAGCAGTCGCCGCAGAAGGGTTGGGAGATCGAGGCAATGACCCCCACCTCACCCCCTCCATCGCGGTAGCGGTAGCGTAGGGCGGTGTCGTTCGGGGACCGCCGGGGCGCCGGTTCCAGGGGCAGAACCCGGTCGATCCGGTCGACGATCTCGCGCGCCGACACCACGGACTCCGGATCCCAGTCGTTCAGGGTGCCTACGTCCATGTACTCGATGAAGCGCAGGACGTAGTCGTCACCCCGGAATCGGCGAGCCAGGGCCTCGATCTCGTGCTCGTTCTGCCCCCGGAGGACCACGGCGTTGATCTTGACCGGGGTCAACCCGGCTGCCGCTGCCGCCTCGATGCCTCGGAGGACTCCGTCCAGATCACCCCGTCCTCCGGTCAAGCGAGCAAAGGTCGCCGCCTCGAGGCTGTGCAGGCTGACCGTGACCCGATCGAGACCGGCGTCGCGGAGGGCCGGGGCTCGTTGCGGCAGCAGCAGGCCGTTGGTGGTCAGGGCGAGGTCGTCGACTCCCGCGATTCCAGCGAGACCCTCGATGAGATGAGACAGATCGCGCCGTAACAGGGGTTCGCCACCGGTGATGCGGATCTTCTCGACGCCGCGGGAGACGAACAGCCGGGCGAGGCGGATCAGCTCTTCGTAGCTCAACACCTCGGCCCGAGGCAGGAATTCGTAGGCCCGGTCCTCGGGCATACAGAAAGTGCAGCGGAAGTTGCAGCGGTCGGTCACCGAGATCCGAAGATCGGTGAGGGGGCGACCAAACTGATCGCGGGGCTGTTCCATGGACCAGAACCTACTAAGTCGGGACCGCGGCGCGGTGGAACATCCCAGGTCGGTACTCGCTGATCCGGCCGGTGAAGGCCGAAGCGGCGACGGTCAATGGCGACGCGAGGTAGAGCCTCCCCGGTCCCGACCGCCCCTTGTAGTTGCGGTTGATCGCCGACACCGAAACCTGGTCGGGGTTGCGCGAGACGCCAGGTCCACAACCGATACAGGCGCCACACCCCGGATGGATGAGTCGGACCCCCGCCCGCTGGAACACCTCGACGAAACCCTGTTCGTGGGCGAACCGTTCGACCTCTTGCGAACCGAACTGGATGAGGAACTCCACCCCCTCGGCGACCCGAAGGCCGGCCTCCACGGCCTCCGAGCAGACACGGTGGTAGAAGACGAAGTCGTCGATCTTGCCGGCGGTGCAGCTGCCGCCGTACGCGATGTCGATCTTCACGTCGCGCTGGTCCGTGACCAGGGCCCCGTTCGTGGGATCGGAGGGCACGCCCTGGTCGGGATCGCCGGGTGTCGCCACCATGGGCCGAACCTGGGCCAGGTCGATCACGTGGATCCCGCCGTCGTACTCGGCATCGGCGTCGGGTTCGACCGCCTGGTTCCGCAGACGATCGACATCGACGCCCGGCCGGCGTCGAGCGATCCACTCGAAGGTCGCCTCGTCGGCGGCGCAGATCCCGGTACGGGCCGAGCACTCGGTCGCCATGTTGGTTAGGGTCGCCCGCTCGTCCAACGACAGGCTGGTGAGACCGGGTCCGGTGAACTCCATCACTCGGTTGAGCGTCTTCTGGGGCTTGGCGTACTCGAGGAGGATGAAGAGCATCACGTCCTTGGCGGTGACGTTGTCCGCCAGCTGTCCCACCAGCTCGAAGCGGATCGACTCGGGAACCTCGACCTGGGTGAAGCCGTTGTACACCAGGTTGGCGTATTCGGTGGCCCCCACTCCCCAGGCCAGAGCGTTGTTCACGCCCCCCATGCAGGTGTGGCTGTCGGTCGACTGGATGAAGTCCCCCGGCTCGATCATCTGCTCCCTCGCCACCTCGTGGCAGATTCCGGGCGACTTGCCCTCCTCGGCCGAGAAGTCCCGCACTTCGGTGTGCGAGCGGAAGTCGCGCTGGAGCTCGCGCAGGGTGTCGATCTTGCCCAGGAACGGACGCATCTTCTCCACCTCGTCGGCGTAGATCAGATGGTCCTCGAAGACGGCGAACTTGTCGCGGTCCTGCTGGATGCGGTAGTCGGCGCCGTACTCCTGCTCCAGGAAGTAGTGCACCTGGGCGGTGGTGAACTCGTGCGAGTACCCTCCGTCGACCTTGACGACCACCGCATCTCCGGGCTTGACGTAGCGCCGCTCTCCGGTGCCGCCCACCAGATGACGAGCCAACAGCTTCTCGGCCATGGTCATCGGGCGCTCGGGAGTCGCCGGTGCCGGAAGGTCGATCTCGCCGCGGCTCAGGGCTTTGGCAAAGGGGAAGAGTCCTCCCTGTTGCACCACGATCTGCGTGATCGGGTCGTAGTCCGAGTAGAACTCCTCCAGGGCCACGCCTTCACCAGCCTGTAGCCGCCGCAAGATCTCGTGATCCCCCATCAACACGCCCTGGTTGATGTTGTTGCGGGCGTGGATCGGAGCAAACGACGCCGCGATGGCGATGCGGATTCCCGACCACTTCTCAGCCTGCACTGCGGTCTCGCGAGAGCTTCCGACCCCCTTGCGCAAGCCGGAGACGATCACTTCGAAGTTGCCGTCGATCAGGGCATCGCGGGGGAAGAGACGCTCGCCATCGACGATCAGACCAGCGTAGGCCTCTCGCGCCAGATCCTCGGGCCGGTGGTTGAAGCAGACCCAAGCCGGTGTCATGGCGTCGGTATTGATGTCGTCCAACAGGTCGTCGACGATCAGGTCCTCCATCCGTAGGTCGAGCTCTCCCGCTAGCTGGCGCCGAATGAGGTCCGGATCCTTGGTCAGGAAGAGGACTCGACGCTTGGGATCCAGACGTTGGATGGAATCAGGCTGCATGCAGGGTGTCTCCGCGTTCGGTCGGCGGCCTGGCTGACCGCCGGGTGAGTAGCCCATTGTAACAGCGGCCAGATCGCCCGCCGCTCGTGCGACGCCAACAAACTCGAGCGGCAGCCGGGCTACACTTGGCGCATGCCCCAGCTCCTGTCCGACGAGGATCTCCTCGCTCGGCTCGTCGCCTTCGATACGACGAGCCACCGGTCGAACCTCCCCCTCGTCGACTTCCTGTGCGAGTACCTCGCACGGCCCGGAGTCCGGATCTCTCGACACCTCGACCCCACAGGGGACAAGGCGAACCTCGTGGTCGAGGCCGGTCCTCCGGTCGACCCGGTGACCCGATCGGGCCTCGTCCTTTCGGGGCACACCGACGTCGTGCCGGCCGAGGAACCGGAATGGACGACGGATCCCTTCTCGCTCGCGGTGCGGGACGACAATCTCTACGCTCGCGGTAGTGCCGACATGAAGGGATTCCTGGCGCTGGCCACCAACCTACTGGCCCGGCTGGCCAATGAGCGGCTCGCCGCGCCGCTGGTCCTGCTCTTCACCTACGACGAAGAGGTCGGAACCCTGGGAGCCCGGCACTTCCGTCAGACCTGGCCGCTCGACCAACGCCCGCTCCCGCGCCGCGCCCTAATCGGAGAACCGACCGAGTGCCGGGTCATTCGGGTCCACAAGGGACACCTCAAGATGAAGGTGACCCTGCTGGGCGAGAGCGCCCATAGCGCCTATCCCCATTTAGGATCCAACGCCATCGAACCGGCAGCTCGCTTGATCGCGTCGCTACGGAACTTTCGGGTCGAACTCGAGGCCCGGCGGTTGCCCAGCTCCCTGTGGTTCCCGGAGGTACCCTTCCCGTCGCTCAACGTCGCGACCATTAGCGGTGGCACGGCCGTCAACATCGTTCCGGATCGCTGCGAGTTGGGATTCGGAGTACGGCTCCTGCCAGGGCTCGACGCCGAAACGTTGCAGCAGGAGTTGGCCGACCGCATCGCCGAGGCCCTCGACGGGTTTCCTCATCGGCTCGAGACCCTGTCGCTCAGTCCTCCTATGGAGCTACCAGAGGGTTCGTCGCTGTTCGACCAACTCCAAGCGGTCGCCGGCACCGGTGCCTCCGACGAACCCCCCGCGGTCTCCTTCGCCACCGACGCCGGCTGGTTCCAACAGCTCGGAATGGACTGCGTGCTCTACGGACCGGGATCGATCAAGGTAGCGCACCGACCCAACGAATTCATCCCCCGCGACGAACTGGTGGCTGCGGCGTCAATCCTGTCGACCTTCGCCTCCCAGGAGCTTGCCCTCGAGCCGGATCCGGGATAGAACTCGGGCTTCGACCACCGACCAGCGACGACTCTCGCCATGACGACTTTGCTCAAACACCGCGACCTGATCCTCTACCTCGTCGCTCGCGACCTCAAGGTGCGCTACCGCCGCAGCGTGATCGGACTGGTCTGGACCATGCTGCAGCCACTGCTCACCATGGCGGTCCTGGCTGTCGTGTTCTCCAGTCTGTTCCGCTTCGATATTCGGAACTACCCGGTGTACGCCCTGGCGGGGATCCTCTTTTTCAATTTCTTTCAACAGAGCATCATCACCTCGATGAACAGCCTGCGGGGCAATGCCGGACTGATCACCAAGCTGCCCGTACCCACCGCGGTGTTTCCCATCGCTACGGTGCTCTCCGGCGTCGTCAACCTGCTCCTGGCGCTGATTCCCCTGGTGGTCATCGTGCTGGTCACCGGGCATCCCGTGAAGCCGGCGATCCTCTTTCTTCCGATCTCGATTCTGATCGCGGCCCTCTTCACCCTGGGCGCCGGCCTGGTCCTCTCGCCACTGGCGGCGTTCTTTCACGACATCGTCGAGCTGGTCGGGGTGTTCATGACCCTGTTGATGTACATGACGCCCAGCTTCTACCCGATGGACATCGTGCCCCCCCGCTTCCTGTGGGCCGTGCGGTTCAACCCGGTACGCTCGATCATGGAGGTGTTTCGGGACCCGATCTACTACGGGAAGATCCCCCCGATGAACCACCTCGCCCTCGCTACCGGCCTCGCCTTCATCGCGCTGGCGGTCGGGGTCTGGACCTTCCGTCGCATGAGCGATCGCATTGCCCTCTACGTCTGAATCGATGGTCGCCGAGAGCCCGATCTCTCCTCCCGTCGAGGATCCGAACTCGGCGGCGCCCCTGATCGAACTCGATCAGGTGGCGCTTTGCTACCGCCTCGCCAAGCAACGCATCCCGTCGATCAAGGACTACGCCATCCACTGGATGAAGGGGGCGCTGACCTATGAGCAGCTCTGGGCCCTACAGGAGATCAATCTGACCGTCCGCCGCGGGGAGTCGATCGGCATCATCGGTCGCAACGGCGCCGGCAAGAGCACACTGCTCAAGGTCATCTCAGGCGTCTTGAAACCCACCCGAGGCCAGGCGACGGTCCACGGGCGCATCTCGCCGATTCTCGAACTGGGAACCGGCTTCGACTTCGAGCTCACGGGACTCGAGAACATCTACCTCAACGGACTGCTTCTCGGACGGAGTCGACGCGAGATCGACGCCAAGATCGATGACATCATCGAGTTCTCGGGCTTGGCAGACTTCGTGCGTTCGCCGATCCGCAACTACTCGTCCGGCATGGTGGCTCGGCTGGGATTCTCGATCGCCACCGCTTGGGTTCCCGAGATCCTGATCCTCGACGAGGCGCTTTCGGTGGGAGACAACCGCTTCGTCCCCCGGTGCGAGGAACGACTGGCCCGCTATCGCGAAGCCGGAAGTACCCTGCTCATGGTCTCGCACAACCACGTTTCGCTCGCCGAGTTCTGTGACCGCGCGATCTGGCTCGACCAGGGCCGTCTGCTGGCCGACGGCCCGATCGACGAGGTCCTGACCCAGTACCTCGACTTTGCGAGTTCCGATCAGGAGACGCCCACCGAGAGTCCGACATGACGCCAGCCCCGGAGAAGCTCTCTCTCAGCGTCGTCGTCCCGGTCTAC
>JAUIDB010000037.1 GCA_030429235.1 Thermoanaerobaculia bacterium
GACTCCATCGCCGGAGACCCATCGTTCCGTTTGAGCCGACCGGAGATCGAGGCCTTGATCGACCCCCAGAAGTTCACGGGACGCTCGGCCGAACAAGTCGAGGAGTTCGTATCGGCCGAAGTCGAGCCCATCCTCGAGGCCGCGTCTGCCCACCAGGTGGAGGCGCCGCGGGTGTGAGATCACCCAGCGCCGTCCGTGGCCGAGCCGTTCTCCTGGCACTGGCTCTGGCGGGAGCGGTCACAGCCTGTCGGTCGGGGCCAGCCTCCGATCCAGGCCGGGGCTGGTCGCAGCGCGGGCACGCCTCGTGGTACGGCAAACCGTTTCACGGTCGGCAAACGGCGAGCGGCGAGATCTACGATATGCACGAGTTGACGGCAGCCCACAAGAAGCTCCCCTTCCATTCGGTAGTCGAAGTCCGCAACCTCGACAACGGCCGAACCGTCAGGGTCCGCATCACCGACCGCGGCCCCTTCGTCAAGGGCCGGATCATCGATCTCTCCTACGCCGCCGCCCGCGAGATCGACATGATCGGCAGCGGGATCGCTCCGGTCGAGATCCGACTGGTGAGCCGCACGCCAAGACACCCCGCCGCCGACCTTCTCTTCACCGTCCAGATCGGCGCCTTCCGGGACCGTCGCTACGCCGAGGAACTCGCCGGCCGAGTGGCCGACGGCCTCTCCGCCCGAGTGGAGACCGAGGGTGGTTGGCACCGAGTCCGGGTCGGTGAGTTCCAGCGGGAGGAAGCGGCCCGCCGAGTCCGCGATCAGCTGCACCGAGCTGGCCATCGCGCAATCGTCGTACGCTACGGCCGAGAACGATGACGCAACGACCCACCCGATTCCCTGACCCTCGGTAGCTGGCCGTGCGACTCGTACAGACCCTCGTCGTACGCGACGAGATCGACCTGATCGATGACCACATCTGCTACCACCGGCGGGCAGGGGTCGACCACTTCCTGGTGACCGACAACGGCTCGGTCGACGGCACACGGGAGAGGCTTCAGCACTACGCAGATCTGGGTTGGCTGGACCTTACGTCCCGTCCGGCCCATGAGTTCGCGCAGTATCGCTGGGTCACCCAGATGGCGCGAGATGCCTACCAGAGACTCGGCGCCGACTGGGTCATCCATGCTGACGCCGACGAGTTCTTCGTCTCGCCTGAGCACGACCTCAAGCAGAGTCTGGCGGCGGTCGACGCCGCCATCCAGGCGGTCGAGGTACAGCGCCACGACTTCGTGCTGACTAGCTATCGGCCCCGAGGATCGGTCCGCGACATGGTGGTCCGCAAGACTCGATCGACCGACTATCAGGGTCGACCCCTGAAACCCAAGGTGGTCCATCGAGGTCGGCCCGACATCGCGGTCGCCCAGGGCAACCACGACGTGAACCTTCCTGCATCCGCCCGACAGCCCTGGTCGCGCCTCGAGATCCTGCACTATCCGGTGCGATCCTACCGCCAGTTCCAATCCAAGGTGACGCACGGGGGAAACGGCTACGGAGCGTCTCGTGATCCACGATTGGCGGCGCACGGCGGCCACAAACGACGCTGGTACGACCTCTTGCGTCGAGGGCTTCTCGGTCAGGAGTTCCAGCGCCACCTGTTCGACGCCGAAGAGGTCAGTGAACTGCTCGCCAGCGGCTGGCTGGTCGAAGACCGACGGATGGTCGACTTCCTCGCCGAGGCCCCCGACCATCCATCCGGAACCCAAGGGAGCGTCCCCGAGTTCGGATCAGTCCTTCCAGACCAGCCGGACCTTTCGGACCAGCGGCATCAGCCGGACTCGTAACAGTTTGACCTCGCCGGAAGCGAAGGAGGCAGCGGTCGTGGCCGCGGCATCGACCTTGCCTTTGCGGCCCAAGACGTGGACTTCGATCGAGTAGTCGCCCGGCGGCAGGGGCACACTGAAGCGATGAGGAACTCCACGACTCCGCGCCAGGAACCCTCCGTCGATCCCCATCCGTTCGGATGCCACTTCGCGGCCGTCGACTCGGACTCTGAGAGTGGCGTCGGCGAGCCGGTTCTCGTGCAGAAGAACCAGGGTCGCGGTCGGCTGAGGAGCTGCTGGCTCCAGCACCTGGAGTTGGTCCGCCATCACGGCCGCGCCGTGGTCGGGTGCAGCCGACGGGGCCGCGTCCCGAGTCATCTCCGACGAAGTCGTCGGGGTGTGCTCTCCCCCCCAGTGCACCACCAGGGCCAAGGCCGAGACGGCCACCGCCAGAGTCAGCCAGAGCAACGTCGACCAGACCCACCCGCGAGTCGTCGACTTCTCGGCGATGGCCGGCGAAGGTTCACCGAACGGCGGCGAGGAGTCGACCTCCGTAGTACTCGGAGTGAAGACCAGGGTGCCCTGGGTGGCTCGCGCCGCCGGTACCGCAGGTTCCGGCCGCTCCTCGTCGCTGCCTCCGAGTCGGCGCGCCTCCAGGACCCTCCGCTCGAGGGCCCGCCGGCCCTCGGGTTCCAGCTCCAGCGACTGCCGTAGGCGAGCCGCGACCTCCCGGCCACTGGCCAAACGCTCGCTGGCTTCTTTCTCCAGCAGACGGAGTACCACTGCCCAGAGCGCACTCGGCACCTCCGGGATCCCTGGGGGCATCGGCTGGACGTGGAGGATTCGATAGACGATCGTAGCGACGTTCTCGGCCTGGAACGGGCTGACCTGGGTCAGGGCCTCGTAGAGGACCGCGCCGAGAGAAAACAGGTCGCTACGACCATCGAGTGGCAGACCCCGAACCTGTTCGGGCGACATGTAGGCGGGGGTACCGAGGACCTGCCCCCCGACCGTGTAGGAGGCTGAACCGACCTTGGCGACACCGAAGTCGAGGATCTTCGCCTGCCCCGTGACGTCGACCAGGATGTTCTCCGGTTTGACGTCCCGATGAACG
This sequence comes from Thermoanaerobaculia bacterium, assembly GCA_030429235.1. GTDB lineage: Bacteria > Acidobacteriota > Thermoanaerobaculia > Multivoradales > JAIOJS01 > JAIOJS01. The sequence goes on from JAUIDB010000037.1 coordinate 2,880, forward strand.
ATGCCCTGCGAGTGGGCGTAGTCGAGGGCCAGAGCGACCTGCTCGCCGAGAGAAGCGGCCGCCACCGCAGTCAGCGCCGGCCCTTGAGCCAGGAGCTGCGCCACCGACCGCCCGTCGACGAGTTCCATGGCGATGAAGGCGAGGTGGCTGGTCGGGTCGATCGCCGCGTCGTAGATGGCGACGATGCCAGGATGGCTGATTCGCCCCGCCGCCCGTGCTTCGATGACGAATCTGCGTTGCAGATCGGTCGCATCGTCGCCCGCCGCCCCTCCCCGCCCGACCGGCATCAAGACTTTGAGGGCAATCCTCCGTTCGATGTTGGGGTCGTAGGCGACGAAGACGCGCCCCATGCTGCCTCGCCCCAGTTCGGTGAGCAGCCGGTAGCGACCGATGTGCTCGGGAGGAGGAGTGGCGTCGGCGACCACTGCCGGAAGCGTGGGTTGGCGGTTTCCGTTCGACACGGCGCGACAGAGTCTACCGCCAAGGGCACGACGCGCTGGATCGTCCGGGGCGGTCGCCGGCCCGGATCAGGAACCCTGGGCCGAGTCGCCCAGCGCTGCAATCCAGCTCTTGATCCCGCGATCGAGGGCTCGCCGTCGACGATGCCGCGAGATCCCACCCTCGACCAATCGACCCACGACCTCCGCCAGGGAGCGTCCCGACAATTGCCACAAGCGAGGGAACATCGAGATCGCGGTAAAGCCAGGGACCGTGTTGAGTTCGTTGAGGAAGAGCCGGCCATCGGCCGCGAGCAGGAAGTCGACGCGCGCCATGCCTTCTCCACCCGCGGCCGCGAAGGCGCGGTGTGCCAACTCCCGAATCTCGGAGGCCCGTTCCTCGGAGAGACGAGCCGGAGCAATCAGCTGCGCCGTATCGGCCAGATACTTGTCCTCGTAGTCATAGAACTCCCGACCCGGCACGATCTCGCCGAGGACCTCCGCCACCTCGCCATCGAGGACCGCACACTCGATCTCGCGGGCGCCGTTGACCCCCTCTTCGATCAAGATTTTGTCGTCGAACCGAAAGGCTTCGGACACCGCGGCCTCGAGGCGCTCGGTGGTCTCGACTCGGCTGACTCCTACGCTGGAACCACCGACGCTCGGTTTTACGAACCAAGGGGCTAGCAGCTGGTCGGCACCGGCGAGCGCCGCCGCGGGGTCGGCCTCGAACTCGGCCCGATGCACCACATGGTCGGCGACCACGGGAACGTTCACCGCACTGAGCAATCGTTTGCAACGGTCCTTGTCCATAGCCACCGCGCTGGTCGCCACATCGGCCCCGGCGTACGGTAGGTCGAGCATTTCGCACAGACCCTGCAGGGTGCCATCCTCGCCCCAGGTTCCGTGCACCAGGGGGAAGAGCGAATCGACCCCTGATCGCAGCAGGTGGTGCAGGCTCTCCAGGATGGAGCGTCCCGAAGGGCCCAGGGAGGCGATTCCGTCGTCCAACGCTCGGGCCGAATCGACGGTCGACCACCAGCTACCGTCCGTTCCGATGGCGAGGCAGACGACACCGTAACCGGCGTCGACCAAGCCCTGTCGCACCGTGCGCGCCGAATTCAGGGAAACGGCGTGCTCGACACTGCGCCCCCCGAAGATGAGCCCTACTCGATGGCGTCGACTCATAGCGCTCCTGTGGTCTCTTCCATGCGAACAATGTGGCCGATCAATGTGGCCGGGTCGAGGCACACGTGCGTCAGACCTGGGCGACTTCGATCAGTCGGGCGTCGGAGATCTCGGGCAGCTGGGCGATCTTCTCTAGTACTTCTGCCGAAGGTTCCTGGTCCAGTCGGAGGACGGCCAGAGCTCGCTCGTGACCATCCCGTGCCAGATGGATCTCTCCGATGTTGACGCCGTCGTCTCCCAACAGAGCTCCGAGGCGACCCACCACTCCCGGGACATCCTGGTTGCGGAGCACCAGCAAACGACCTGCAGGGCGGAACTCGAGTCGGAAGTCCATCCAGCGTACGACCCGTGGTTTGCCGTCCCCGAAGAAGGTCCCGGCGACACTGACCTCGCCGTCCGGTCCCACCAGAGTGACCCCCACGACGTGCGAGTAGCCGGCCTTCTTCTGGTGGGTCGACCGTACCACTTCGATGCCACGATCGGCGGCCTGACTTTCGGCATTCACGTAGTTGATGGTGTCGCCCAGGAATGGGGTCAGGGCTCCGCGGAGTGCCGCGATCGAGGTCGGCACGCGCAGCTCTTCGTCAACCCCCCACAGGTCGACCTGCAACCGCTTCGGACGTCCCTGCAGGTAGGCACCGGCGACTCGACCCAGTTGCTCTGCGAGCTGCAGGAAGGGCTGCGCTCTGCCCCCGGCCGACCGGAAGGGCAGGTTGACCGCGGAAACGGCCAGTGATCCCTCGAGGGCCGAGGTCACCATGCGGGCGGTCTCCAGGGCGATCCGTTTCTGGGCCTCTTTGGTCTGGGCTCCGATGTGCGGCGTAGCCACCACCCGAGGGTGCTGCGCGAGCCGCCAGTCGGTCGGCGGTTCTTCGGCGAAGACATCGATCGCAGCCCCCGCGAGCTGGCCCGAATCGAGGACCTCCAAGAGCGCCTCTTCGTCGACCACTCCACCCCGAGCGCAGTTGACCAGGAAGGAGCCCGGCTTGACGTGACGAAGCTCTTCTTTCGACAGGAGATTCCGCGTGTCGTCGGTCAGGGGAACGTGCAGGGTCACCACGTCGGACTCGGCCAGTAGATCCACCAGCGGCATCAGTTCGACGTCGAGTTCCCGGGCGACTGCCGGATCGAGGAACGGATCGAAGCCGAGGACCTTCATGTCGAAGGCCCGCGCCCGCCGGGCGACCTGCTGGCCGATTCGTCCGAATCCGATCACTCCCAGGTTCTTGTGCTGGAGTTCCTGTCCCACAAAGGTCTTGCGGTCCCAAACTCCCTGTTTCATGGCTGCGTCGGCTCCCGCGATCTGACGAGCCCAGCCCAACATCAGAGCGAAGGTGTGCTCGGTGGCCGAAATCAGGTTGGCGGTCGGCGCGTTGACCACCAGGATGCCCCGGTCGGTAGCGGCTGGCACGTCGACGTTGTCGACACCGATGCCGGCTCGCCCGACGACCCGGAGTCTCTTGCCCGCCTCGAGAACCTCGTCCGTGACCTTGGTGCTGGATCGAACCACCAGAGCGTCGAAGTCCGGGATGATCTCCAGGAGCCGTGGTTTGTCTTCGGCGGCCAGGACGACGACCTCGGCCCCGGAAGCCCGAAGTGCTTCGATCCCGGCGGGATTGAGGGTATCTGCAATAAGAATGCGGTGCACTGTATGGTTCTCCTGCGACGCGACTCGCCGCTCTAGCGTGAGATGAAGTGAGATTAGAGTGAGGATGAGGTCAGACTGGGAGGCCTCTCGGCGATCTCCTCCATGGCATCGAGAAGCCCTTCCAGGTCCCGTTCGAGAATCTCTCCCATGTGACCGATGCGAAACGTCGTGGCCGCCAACTCCGCGTAGCCAGGACCAAGCGTATACCCCTCGGCCGCCAGGGCGGAGACGAAATCGGGCGCCGCCCACCCCGCCGGGGCCCGCAGCGCCGTGACCGTGGGAGAACGATGCCCCTCGGCGGCGGCGGGCTCGAAACCGTGGGCCTTGGCCCACTCCAGGGTTCGCTGGCGGAGCCGAAGGTGCCGCCGAAAGCGCGGTTCCAACCCCTCCAGCGCCAGGTGACCGAGCTGAGCGTCGAGCGCCCAGTAGACCGACTCGACCGGCGTCGACAGGGTACCGCCCCCGCGGTGCTTGGCCAGGTACCGAGCCAGATCGGTGTAGTAGCCGCGGGATTCGACCGCCGACATCCGGGCCTCGGCACGTTCCGAAACCGACACGAAGGAGACACCTGGCGGCACCGCCAACGCTTTCTGCGACGCAGTCACCACGAGATCGAGGCCCCATTCGTCGGTCGCAACCGGAGTTCCAGCGAGAGACGAAACCGCGTCGACCAGCACCAACGCATCGCTCTCCTCGCGGACGACGCGAGCCAGGTCGGCCAGGGGATTGAGGACCCCCGTCGACGTCTCGCAGTGCACCACTGTCACCGCTTCGAAGCGCCCCGAACGCACCACCTCACGCACCTGGGAGGGATCGATCGCCTGGCCAAAGGGTACCGCCAGCCGTTCCGCTTCGAGACCGAGCGAGCGTGCGATCTCGAACCAGCGCTGCGAGAAGGCTCCGTTGACCAGGTGCAGGCTCCTTCGCTCGACGGTCGACTGCAGACAGGCCTGCAACATCAGCGTGGCGCTGCCCGTCGCCGTAACCACCGGACTTCGGGTCGCAAAGAGAGAGGGCAGTTGCCGCGCGATCCGCTCGTAGACCGGGTTGAAGATCGGCCCCCGGTGGGCCACGGTGGCGCGTGTCTGAGCCTCTCTCACTCGCGCCAGCACGTAGCTGGGACCGGGGAGGAAGAAGCGAATGGGGTCGTCGGCGGCGGAGCGCAGCGACGCGGATCGATCGAGGTGCGGATTCGCCATCACTCGTACAGCCAGAAGGGCGCTGTGGTTCGCCGGAACGCGGCGACGTCGTCTTCCCAGCTCGCGAGCCAACTCGCCAGGGAGACCTCATCTCCGGCTTCCAGAGCCCGTCGCACGCGATCGGTTCCGAACAGTAGATCGATCGCCGGACGGTCGGTCACGAACTCGTAGGCTTCACGCCGCCAGAGGTCGATTCCGACCTCGCTGGCCTGTTCCCACAGTTCGCAAATCAGCTCGTATCCGAGGCGATAGGAATGCAGAGCGGCCACGTCGTCGAGGAGCAACTCCACACCCACGCACACCTCGCCGGCGTGTTTCTGGAACTGCGGTCGAAAGAGCGTCGGCAGGGCCCGCACGCCGGGCTGGTTCCCGGCCCGCTCCGCCAGCCGCTTCCCATCCACCCACGGAGCGCCGACGAGCTGGAAAGGACGCGTCGTACCGCGGCCCTCGGAGACGGAGGTACCCTCGATCAGACAGAGCCCCGGGTACAGCGCTGCGGCGTTGAACGAGGGCATGTTGGGCGACGGAGCCACGAAGGGGCATCCGGTGTCGGGCCAGACCATGCGCCGCTGCCAGCCCTCCATCGCCCAGACCAGAAGCCGCGGATGGTCGGAGCAGGCCCAGCGCACCAGTTCACCAAGGGTGAGACCGTGGCGTACTGGCAGCTCGAAGACGCCGACGAAGCTCTCGAAACCCGGTTGCCGAAGGTTGCCCTCGACCACCGTGCCCCCGATCGGGTTCGGGCGATCGAGGATCCAGACCTCCAACCCGGCCTCGAGGGCGACCTCTGCGGCCCAGACGGCGGTCGCCGCGTAGGTGTAGTAGCGAGCGCCGACATCCTGAAGGTCGATTACCAGCAGGTCCAGCCCCTCGAAGGCAGCCGCCTCCGGCCGCAGCGAGTGTTCGGACTCCCCGTACAGCGATCGAATCGCCAGTCCACTGAAGGGATCGATGCCGTCGGCGGCCGCCACCATGTCCTGCTCTACGGCGTAGTACCCATGCTCCGGACCCAACAGCCTCTGCGGCGGGTTGCCACTCGCAGCCAGGGCCAGATGGGCCGGACTCCCATCACCGGTGATCGAAGCCTGGTGGGCGAGCAGCCCGTACCGTCGCTGCGCCAAAGACGCCGGATCAGCGAGCAGGCGATCGAGACCAGTCGCCACCGGGGACGTCGGGTGTCGGCTCATCGGCGTTCGAAGGAGCCGTGCCGCCCCCCACTCTTGCGTTCGAGCCGTAGATCCGTGACCACCGCCTGGCGCTCGACCGCCTTGACCATGTCGTAGAGCGCCAAAGCCGCGTTGGAGCAGGCCACGAGCGCCTCCATTTCGGCCCCGGTCCGACCGTGCACCACGACACGACTGCGGATCGAGACTCCCGATTCGGTGGTCTCGATCTCGACATCGACCTGGTCGAGCAAGAGCGTGTGAGCCAGCGGAATGAGGTTGGAGGTCTGCTTGGCTCCCTGCACTCCAGCCAGCCGCGCGACCGCCAGGGCATCTCCCTTCGGGAGTTCGGAGAGTCGAGCCACGGTCTCGGCCGAGAGGAGAACCCGGCAGGAAGCCTCGGCCACCCGGCGCGTCACCGGCTTTTCCGAGACGTCGACCATCCGGGCCGCGCCCTGTTCATCGAGATGGGAGAAGGAAGTTGAATCACTCAAGGCGTGCTCCTTCGAGCCGTTCGAGCGCCCCAGGGGCGCAGCGGCCGATGGTAACATCCGCCGCCTTGGAACGCCCCCTCCAGACTCCGTCGTCGCCTCATCTGGCCATCGTGATCCCGACCCTCGACGAGGCGGAGACCCTGGCCCGCAACCTGCCCCTGGCCCTGGACCTCGCCGACCAGGTGATCGTATCGGATGGCGGCAGCCGGGACCCGACCCTCGACGTGGCGCAGCGTCTGGGCGCTAGGACCGTGACGGGTCCACCGGGACGAGGAACCCAGCTCAACCGAGGCGCTCGAGCCTGCCGAGCCGAGATCATGCTCTTTCTCCATGCCGACACCATACTGCCGTGCCAGGCCGCGGAGGCGATCCGTGACGCGATCGCCAACGGGGCTGTCGGGGGTGGCTTCCATGTGGAGTTCGACGACCCGCGCCCCCTCTTGCGGCTGGGGAACCGCCTGGTGGCGGCGCGGACTCGCTGGACGAAGACACCCTTGGGAGATCAGGCGCAGTTCGTACGCGCCGACGCCTTTCGCGAGCTCGGTGGTTTTCGCGAATGGCCGATCCTCGAGGACCTGGACTTTGCTCGGCGCTTGCGACGCTACGGCCGGATCGTGATCCTGCCGGGCCCGGCCACCACCGCGGCCCGCCGCTTCGTGCAGCAGGGAATCGTGCGAACCGTCGTGGGCAACTGGCTGATCTGGGCCCTCTTCTTCGCTGGCGTGTCGCCCCATCGTCTAGCCAAGCTCTACCGCGTCATCCGCTGAACGCACGAAGGCCTCGGAGCAGAACACTCCGAGGCCTCGTCTAGAGCGCCAGGACGAGCCTAGTTGAGCTTGTCCTTGAGATCCTTGCCGGCCTTGAACCGAACGTTCTTGCTGGCCTGGATCTGGATCGCTTCGCCGGTCTTCGGGTTGCGTCCCATCCGGGCCGCCCGCTCGCTGACGATGAAGCTACCGAATCCGGGGATCGATACCCGCTCGCCCTTGACGAGTTCCGAGCTGATCGCCGCGACGACACAGTCGAGAGCCTCGGCCGCGTCCTTCTTGCTCATGCCGTCGATGTTGTCGGCGATGAAGTTCACAATGTCTGACTTACCTGCCATCTTGTCCTCCCGGAGGGATGTGATTGGTGCAGACCAGGAGATCGACTCGACTCTAGGCTGAGTACCGTCCTGGCGAATTCACGAAGGGCGAAACATACGGTTCGCTGCTCGCACTGTCAAGCGGTCCGACGTCAAACGGTCGGAACCCTCCCAGGCGCCCCCCCTGGCCCACAGCCGTCGAGATTCGAGGACGGGACTGGCCTGCGCGGGTGACACCACCGCCTCCGACTCCCAGCGAACAGCCCATCCATCGCCAAACTTCTCGAGGCATTGATTTTGCTTGCAACTTCCCTGTCCCCCGTTTCAAACTGTGAGCCTCAGCGACCACCGACACCCAGGTAGGAGCTCGACCATGTCCGTACTCTCGCGTCTCCCCTTTGCACTTGCCCAGCCCGATAGCCTTGACCGTCCCCGTGCTGTGGTCTGGCTGCTCGCAGTGGCGTCTCTGATCGCGTTACCTGGGCTCGGCCAGAGCGCCGGGGACCTGGCCATCCCGACCTATCCGGTCGGGCTGGTGACCGGCGAACTCCTGGTGCAGGCTGAACTCGGCGCCACCGCCACCCCGGCCACGCTCTATCTCGATGGCGAAGCGGTCTGCGAGATGACCACGAGCCAGACCAGCTGTACGGTGGATCTAGGACCGGATCCCCATGTCCACCTTCTCGAACTCGTGCGCCCCGCCGCGTCGGGCCGCGACGTCGAGCGGGCCTTTCGATGGATCAACCGTCCCGGCCAGGAGGCGGAGCTACGCCTCCAGCTGAGCCCCGCCGACGCCTCTGGTCAGTGCAAGGCGCGCGTCTTCACCAACCACCCCCAGCGCCAGCGGCCGGTCGTTCTCGAGGTGCTCCTGAACGGCAACCCGCTACCGTTCGGCTCTGACGGTGCCGCCGCCGTACCCTGCCCTACCGACGACGCGTCACACATCCTGGTGGCCTCCGGCATCTTTCCCGATGGTCGCAGAGTCGAGGACGTACGGCTGATCGGAGGCTACGCCGGTCGCGCTGAGTCCGAACTCACCGCCCTTCCCGTGCTCGCCGATCAGGCGGGAGACTGCACCGCGGTCGACTGGCCCGATGAGGTGGTTCGGGTCGAGAAGGCGAACTACGAAGTGGTCATCGTCCTCGACCCCAGCGTGCCCTTCCAATCGATCTTCAAGACCGGCTGGCACCTCGGGAGTGGCAGCGCCGCAAAGTCTACCGACAAGGCGTTCGATACCTTCGTCGGGGACGAAGGGAGCGACATGCGGCCACTCGCGACCTGGCAGCGGGCCGAGGTTCCCTTCCAGACCGCCGAAAAGATCTGGTACGTCGCTCCGGGCGAGGGTCTACCCCGAATCAACGGCTTCTCGGCCGGCAAGAAGAACTGGCTGCAGTTGCTCTTCAAGTTCGGCATGAGTGACTTCCCCGGCAACCCGCGCCTCGCCGATGCCGTAGCCAGCTCAGGACTGGTGGCCGGAGCAGGTCCCCGGCGTCGGGCGGTGATCCTGATCCTGGGAAACAAGAGCAAGGACGAGAGTGTCTTTTCTCCCCAGCAGGCGATGAACTACCTGGCGGAAGTTGGAGTTCCCCTGGTCGTCCTCCGATCCGGCAAGCCCAAAGGTGACGGCTGGCCGGAGGGGCTGAAGAACGCCAACATGAACTCGATGGCCAAGAACCTCGAGGCGACCTTGGAAGAGCTCGAGCGGCAGTGCGTGGCCTGGTTCGAGGGCGGGTCGAGACGACCTACCCAGCTAGCAGCGAGCCTGCCAACCGGATTCCACGTCGCCGGGCACGGCGACACGCCTCCCGCCACGCTGTGGGACAGTCTCTCGACCACCGAGCTGGCCGAACTCAGGGGTCTCGAAGCGGCGGAGGAAGCCGAGACCAAAACATCGCCGGCAACCCGTCAGTTCACGGGACGGCTAGACCTGGTCTCGGTGACCGTGCTGATCAGCGCCGAAGACGCGGCGGGAGAGCCGATCGTCGATCTCCGCCCCGACGACCTGGTGGTGACCGAAGACGGCAAGACGGTCAACATCGTCGACCTCGAACGACTCGACGTGCGAAGCCCGAGAACCCAGGTGGCACCACCACCGGCGGTGGCCTCAGCCCAAGAGGCGCCGGAACCCCTACCGGTCTCGATCTACATCGAACCGGCTCTGGCCGCCCGCGGGGGCCTCCGCGCCGCGCTCGGCGATCTGGCCGAAAACGCCAAACTCCTGACGGCGCTCGGTCCGGTCGAGGTCGTGGTGGCTCGCTCGCAGGCCGAAACGGTCCTCGCTCTGGCCCGCGATCCTCTGGCGTTGGCCGCCTTCCTGGACGAGTTCGATATTCCGACCGCCAGTCGGCCCGCCATCGAGGACATCCGCACCCGCTACATCCGTGACATCCGGCAGACCTACGGCCACACGACCCAGGGGACCTCTCTTCGCGACGACCCGTCGGACGACAGGCTCAATTTGGACGGATTGGGCAGCAACCCCGACGACGCTCAGAACTTGAGAACTGCTCCCGCCCAGATCAAGATGCGCACCCTCGCCGCGGCGGGAGAGGAGTTCTCCAGCGTCGCGGCCTCCCTCGATGTCTTGTCGCGCTGGATGCAGAGCAAGGAGATCGGAGAACCCCGTCTGTTGCTGCTCATCGGCACCGGCTTCGACGAAAACCCCACCGAGTTTTACGTCCCGATGGCGCGAGCCATCGAACCCCAGAGTGCGTCCGATCTACAAAGCCGACTCGATCGGTACCACAAGGGCAAAGAGGTCAATCAAGCGGCCCAGGCGCTGGCCGGCAACAGCTGGCGGGTCATCGCGCTCGCGACCAGTTCGACCGGGGGCAGCACCATCAGCGCCTCCGAGCGAGGCGGCGATCGCTTCCAGTCGTTCCTTACCGACGCCGATCTCGGAACCAGTCTGCAGCCGGGCTTCTTGCTGCTCGATCCCCTCGAGGCCCAGCGCCGCGTGTCTCGCCCCAGTGGCGGCGACGTAGCCCTCGGAGCCCGGGGACTCGGTGAGGCACTCGACCGGGCGAGTGGCTGGTACCGTTTGACCTATCAGGCCGAGCGGACCCCTGACGGAGCGGTCCATCAGTTGGCCACTTCCACTGCACGGGACGGCGTCTCCTTGCGCGCTCCCGAGGTGGTCACGTCCGAGTCCTCCGAGGGCCGAGCCGAAAATCGGCTGCGCCTCCTCCTCGCAGGCGACGCCGGGGAGGGCCTCCTCCCGGTGAGCGCCAAGACCGTGGACGTCTCGAGCCAAGGTAAGAAGGTCTCGGGAACGGTGGAGATCACGACCGATCTCGCCCAGCTTCAGGATCTGATGCAGAGTCTGGGAGGCGGTGCCTTCCGGGTCTCGGTGCTGGTGACCGCGGAAGGTGCCGAACCGAGTGCGGCCCACCAGACCGTCACCCTGGAACCGATGGCTGGCTTCATCCACACCCTGCCGATCGAGTGGTCCACCGGAACCGCACGCCTGGCGATCGGGGTCGAGGACCTTGCATCTGGTGAGTGGGGGGGTACGATTCTCGAACTCGGCAGTTGACGCCCGCGGCGAGCTGCGTGCCTCGGTACCCCCGATTCCCCCATGCGCAGACTCGCTACCTTCTATCTCGACGCCTTTCGTGGCCTGCCCCGGGCCGTGTGGCTGGCGTGTATCGTCACTCTGGTCAATCGCGCCGGCACCATGGTGTTGCCCTTTCTCAGCCTCTACCTGGTCGAGAAGCTCGAGTTCAGTGCCACCGCCGCCGGCTGGTTCCTCGCCGCTTTCGGCCTCGGCTCGGTCGTCGGATCCCACGTGGGTGGGATCCTGTCCGAACGCATCGGTTCCCGCACCGTCCTGATCCTCAGCCTCTTCGGAGCCGGTCTCGCGTTTCTGGTCCTCCCGCTGGTGCAGAGTGCCGCCTCGATCGCGGCGCTCCTCTTCGTGATCGCCGCCATTGGGGACTCGTTTCGACCTGCGGTGATGTCCTACGTAGCCGACGGCACCGAGCCCGAGGGCAAGACGAGAGCTCTCGCCCTCCTCCGTCTCGCGGTCAACGTCGGTATGGCCCTGGGACCCGCGGTTGGGGGCCTGCTGGCGGCGATCGACTACACCTGGCTCTTCCGAGTCGACGGTGCTACCTGCATCCTGGCCGCGGCCGTCGGCGCCTTCATCCTGCCGCGAACGTCCGGCGACCCCAGTGCGCCCGTGAGTTTCGACCAGCCCACGGCCAGTCCGTGGCGAGATGGTCCCTTCGTGCTCTTTCTCGGACTCGTCCTGGTGACTTCGTGCCTCTTCTTTCAACTGCTGGCTACGGTACCCGTTTGGCTACGGCAGGAGGCCGGCCTGCCGGAGGTGCGCATCGGGCTGTTCTTTGCGATCAACGCTCTGACGGTCAGCCTTCTGGAAATGCCGACCGTGCACTTCGCCGAGCGCTTTCGTCCCCTGGCCGTCTGTGGGGTCGGCGCCGCCCTGGTCGGGCTGGGCCTAGGCCTGATGCCGCTCACGGGTGGTCACTTCGGCTGGATCATCGCCACCCTGATGGTCTGGACCCTGGGAGAGATGCTGTCGGCCCCGTTCAGCAACGCGGTGGTGGCTCATCGTGCTCCCGCCGGGCGGTCCGGACGCTACATGGGAGCCTACGGCATGATGTGGGCGCTGGCCCTGCTCATCGGACCTGTCGTCGGCATGGCCACCTACGAGACGATCGGACCGGACGCGTTCTGGACCGTCGTAGCCATCCTCGGTGCGGGGCTGCTTCTCGCCTATCGACTGCTCGCCTCGTTCTGGCAGCGCTCACCCCGACCGTCGGCCGCGTAGCCCGCCGGCCGAGAGCCCTACTCCTCTTCCGAGAGGTCGGCCAAGGCTTCCGACTGCCCCGGCAGCTCCGGCTCCACCAGCAACAGGGGTGAGATCGGCTCAGCCAAGGTCGGCGGCAGATCAGCCGGGTACCGACCGGTACTACCCTCCACGTAGTGCTCGTCGAGAAGCGACGATCCAGCGTAGCGCGCCACCCGCCACCACGCGCGCCACAGCAGGTAGACCTGCCCTAGAGCTGCCGCTACCAGCACCGCCCCCTCCTGGTCGATCGGCAGACCCTGCCGGATCGTCAGAAAGACCCAACCGACCGCCGCCGCCAGACCCAGCATCAGCACGGCGTATCCCATGACCGTAGGGAGCCGCCGAACCGCCAGCTGCAGCGACCGCCACAGCACGCGGCGGGTGGCCCGCTCTCGACGACGAGCGATCGCCGCTCGGGCCAGGTCCAGGGCGGTGCGCAGATAGAGCAGACCGCACCCGAGGATCAGCCACGAGATCAAACTCGCCAGCGATTCGACATCGCGCCCCGGATCGCCTCCGGCAGCGCGAGACACCCACCAGCCCGGCACGCGGCTCAGAACTCCGATCAGGACGAGGGGGACCAGACTCCACAGCAGAAGTCGCAGGTAGCGGGGAAAACAAGCCACCGCCCCGCTCCAGAACGCCGTGCCGTCGTAGCCATCGGGCCTCGAGACGGTCGAGAAGACGCCGCCGGACAGAAAAAAGCCCAACCACCAACCGAGGGCGAGCAGCGGCATCAGCGGAGTCAGCGCGACCGCGAAACGCTCCTCATGGTTGATCGCCAAATCCACCAGGAGATCCGTGGTCAACCCCTCGGTCGACAGCTCTGCCGCCGCGACGGATCGAGCAAAGGCCTGTTCCAGCGCCGAGCCCAACGGCAAGGTGGCCAGGGCTCCCGGAATCCAGACCGCTAGGAAGAGCCAGAGCACGGCCCGTTTGTTCGAGAGACTGCGGCGGAAACCACCGAGGAGCGCTTTGAGCAACACAACCATGTCCTCCGTGGTCAGAGACTGAAGAGATCGAGAACCAACTGGGCGAAGAGTCTCGCCGAGGCGGACAGACGGTCGACGCCGAGTTCGCTGGCGGGGCCGGCGGTAAGGCCGTTGTTCAGATAGTCGCGGTCGAGGGTGATCAGTCGCTCGGGATCGACGGTAGCCTCGACGATCTTGCTGTTCCCCTCCCATTCGAACCGGCGCCAACGCCCCTCTCCGTCCCAGACCTCCTCCGCCACGGTTCCGTCATCGAAGGTCACCTGGAGACGAACCGGGAACCTGAAGCCACCGAGCCGTTGGACGAGTACCCGGTTCCGGTAGCGCGTCGGCTCCTCTTCGGGACTCTCGCTCGCCTCGTCGACCTCTGGCCCCGCGAACTCGCCCTGGCCATTCCACGGTTCCTCCACCGACCGGGTCAGGTCGTAGCCGCGGTCCTCTAGCTTTCGGTTCTCGATCTCGGTCACCGCGTAGTCGAGTTCTTCGGTGCCATAGAGAGCCTGGTCGAAGAACCAACCGAGATCTTCTGCCGCCACGTCCTCGACCACGGCCACGAAGTCCTCGGTCGTGGGATGACGGAAACGCCAGCGTTCGACGTAGGTCCGCATCACCTCCTGCATGCGCTCGGGCCCCAAGTACCCTCGTAGGGTCCCGAGAATGGCGCCGGGACGGGAGTACGAGTTGGACCTGTAGCTCCCCCGCGTGGCCATCTTCCAGGACGTGGTCTTGACGGGGTCCTTGATCGAACTGGCCAGAAAGAACCGGTCGAACGCCGACAGGTCGAGATCGAGCCCGAGAAGCCGCCGATCCGGGAACACCTCGGCCGCCACGCGGCCATCGGTATAGGTGTTGATCCCCTCGTCCAGCCAGCTCTCCTCCGCCTCGTTGGAGGCGAGGAGGTGGTACCAGTAGTTGTGTCCGAATTCGTGGACGATGACACTTTCGATGAGGAGCTCGGTGACCCCGGGCAACAGGCCACCACCTCGTGTCGTACCGGCCGTCACGATCGTCGGGTATTCCATGCCCCCGGACCCGCCGGCTCCCCGACGTGGGTCGACGACCGTGAAGTTCGGAAAGGGATAGTCGCCCCAGGTGGCCTGAAAGAACTCGATGGTCCTGACCGTCGCATCGAGATGCAGCTGCGCCAGATCCAGATTGTCGCGTTGCATCAGGACCCGGACCGCGACATCACCATCGCTGGTCTCGGTCTCGAACTCCACGTAGTCCGGACTGGATGTCCAGGCGAAGTCATGGACGTCCTCGGCGTAGTAGCGGTGCGTGCTGGTGCCATCACCGTGGTCGATGCGCTCGAACTCCTGACCGGTGGCCCCGACCACATGGTCGGTGGGGACGGTGATCGCGACGTCGTAGACCCCGAAGTCGGCGAAGAACTCCGAGTTGTAGTGGAACTGGTGGCAGTACCACTCCTCGCCAGTGTGTACCGCGATCTTGGGAAACCACTGTCCCACGAAAAAGTACTCTTCCTTGGCCCCGGTGCGGGCAAAGGGAGGGGTCGGAAGCTGGGCGTGAAAGTCGATGTCGAGAGCGACCGCTTCACCGGGTGGCAGCGGTTCAGGAAGGGCCACGCGAAAGACCGTGCGATCCCGGAGATTGCCGTCGTCGGGTTGGAGAAACTCCATTCCTGAGGTTAGATCGAACGGCTGGCGGTTCAGCGGAAACCCGCCCAGCGGACCCAGGTCATGGGTGGGTTCGGCGGCACCCGAGGCGTCGGAGACCGCCGGTAGCGGCATCATGCCCGGCAGAGACGAGACATAGCGATCCAGCGCCAACGTACCCATCGCCTCGGGACCGACCAGTTCGATCCGGTCGACCTCGATGAACCCCCAACCGTTCTCGTCGAGGTCGGCTCCCCGCATCCGACCGCCGGACTCTTCGATGAAGGTGCTCCGGGTGTTGCGGAAGCCGTTGAGATAGAGATGGAACCGGAGTTCCTCGATCGGCACCGGGCTCTTGTTGATCCAAGTCAGTAGCTCACTCCCGTGGATCATCCTCCGTGCCGGCTCCAGCCGCACTTCGATGTCGTAGTTGGCGATCCGGGGAGAGAGAGGCTCCTCGAAGAGGATCGGCGGCACCACTTCTGAAGCGGACAGGGCGGTGACGAGGCAAACCCCGACCGCGATCAGGGACAGGATCGAACGCATTCGGCAACTCCCTCTGCAGGGACGCCACAGAGTCCCAGAAACCTGGAATCGCGGCGTGAGATCAGCGGTATCTACGGCAGCCGGGGGATGCTAGCACAGCACCCTGGTACCCCTGCCGCAGGGTCGTCCGTCGCTACCGTACCGCCGGTTCGAGCAGGCGAATCCGTCCAGTGTCGGCGTCGATCTCGGCTTCGATTCCGATCGGAAGGGTGAACTGCCGTTCGATGTGGCCGACCATGGCCCCGTAGAACGCCGGGACACCGACCGGTTCCAGGTGATCCCGCAGGACCTCCTCGACCGTGAGGGAACCGAAACCGTTCCCCGAGTCGCACCGGGTACAGTGGCCGAAGACGAATCCCGCGATCTGGTCGAAAACGCCCGCCAGACGCAGCTGCGTCAGCATCCGGTCGACCCGATACACCTCCTCGCGCACCTCCTCGAGGAAAAGAATCGCCCCCCGCCAATCGGGCAGGAAGCCCGAGCCCACGATGGCCGAGAGCACCGCCAGATTGCCACCCACCAGCCGTCCGCGAGCGCTCCCCGGAGTGATGGTCAGAATGCGGTCGCGTCGCTGGACCATCTCGTGGTCGGATCGATCATCGGGAGGCATCATGTCCACGGCGTGTCCCTCGAAGAGGAGACGTTGCTGCCATTCTGCCGAGGTGCGGTGTTTGGGAAACGGACCGTGGAAAGTGACCAGGCCGGTACGAGCGTGGAGCGCCAGAAGCAGGGCGGTGGCATCGCTGAATCCGACCACCACCTTGGGATTGCGGGCAATCAGGTCGTAGTCGAGCAGGGGCAGGACGCGGGCGCTCCCCCACCCCCCGGTGGCCCAGAGACCGTCGATCTCGGGATCGGCGAAAAAGGCGTTGATATCGTCCGCCCGCTGCTGGTCGGTTCCCGCCAGGTAGCCCCGCCGAGCCCGGTAGTTCGCGCCGCGACGGGGCTCGAGACCGATCGCCTCGATCGCCTCCGCCTGCAGGTCGGCAGTCTCGGTCTCGAACAGGGCCCGAGCCGGGTTGACGAGACCGATGGCGCTGCCGACTCGCAGCCGTCGGGGCTTGAGAATCTCGGGAGGGGCCACGGACTCGGACGGGGCAGCCGGAGCAGGCCGCGCGCCCAGAGCGGTCGCCGCGACTGCGCCCCCGAGACCTACCAGCAGGTCACGACGGGTGGTCATGGCCGGTCCGGCTCCCGAGTGGGAGGGCCACAGCCGACCGTCGTCGCACAGGTTCCACAACCACTCCCGGCCGAACGGCGGCGCCACACCCGAAGCCGGTGCCAGGCGAACACTCCCACGACCATGCCGACGAACGCGAGGGCCAGGTACTCCTGCATCACGGCACTAGCCTATCAATCATCCCGTCGCCGACAGAAACCAGTCCGCCAGGCGATAGGTAGCGAACGCTCCCAGATAGGCCAGGCTCGTCATGTAGACCCAGGCGAAGACCGGCCAGGACCAGGAGTTCGTCTCACGCCGCATGGCCGCCACGGTAGCTCCGCATTGCAAACAGAATGCGAAGAAGACCATCAACCCCAAGGCCATCGCCGTCGAGAACACCGGTCGGCCGTCTGCATGCTGCGCCTCGACGATCTTGGCCACCAGACTGGGATCCTCCTCGTCGACGTCGGAGCCCACGGAGTAGATCGTGCCCAGGACCGCCAACACGACTTCGCGGGCCGGGAACGACGCCACCACCGCCGCCGATACCTTCCAGTCCCATCCCAACGGGGCAAACAGGGGCGCGATCGCCTTGCCGGTTCGGCCCAGAGCGCTCTGTTCGATCAAAGTGGAGGCCTCGAGATTGTCCAGTTCGGCCAGGCGCTGCTCCAGCGTCTCTCCGGAAAACTCCGCCGTCGCCTCTGCTCGCCGGGTCTCGAACTCCTCGAGGACGGAAGCAGGACGAGGGAAATAGGCCAGGGCCCAGACCACCACCGCTACGGTAAAGATGACCGTACCCGCCCGGACCAGGAAGATCTTCGAGCGTTCCCACAGGCGCAGCAGAACGGAGCGTAGGTTCGGCCAGCGGAAGGGCGGCAGCTCCATCAGGAAGGTAGGAGTAGGACCCCTCAACAAAGTGCGCTTCAGGATCAGCGCGGTGACGATGCCACCGATGATCCCCAGAAGGTACAAGGCGAGGAGCACGAGGCCCTGAAGACTGAGCCAACCCCAGAGGTAGCGGGTGTCGGGAACGAAGGCAGCGATCAGCAACGCGTAGACCGGAAGCCGAGCCGAGCAGGTCATGAATGGCGCCGCCAACATCGTCGCCAAACGATCGCGTCGATTCGGAATCACGCGGGTGGCCATGATGCCCGGCACGGCGCACGCAAAACTCGACAGCATGGGGATGAAGCTCTGTCCTGACAAACCACAGCTGCGCATCAGCCGATCCATCATGAAGGCAGCTCGCGCCATATATCCCGAGTCCTCCAGGAAGATGATGAAGGCGAACAGGATCAGGATCTGCGGAAGGAAGATCACGACGCTGCCCACCCCAGCCACCACTCCGTCCACCAACAGACTCGAGATGGCACCGGGGGGCAGGGTGCTGGCCACCCAACTGCCCAGCACCGCCGTGGCGCCGTCGATGAGATCCATCATCGGCGTGGCCCAGGAGAACACCGCCTGAAAGACCAACGCCATCAGCGCGACGAAGAGGAGACTCCCTAGCAGCGGATGCGCGACGATCCGATCGAAGCGACTGAGCGCGGGCGCCTCGGGAGTGGTGCGGCGGGTGGTCTCGCCCACGATCCGGCCCACCCAGGCGTAGCGTTCCCGCGCCTCGAGCGCAGCCAGAGAGCCGTCGCCGGCGAGTTGCCGACGGATGGCGGCCAACTGATCGGCGGCCCCGGCACCCAGCTTGGCCAGAAGCTGCGTCTCGGCCGCGCCGCCCTCGTCGATCAAACCACGTTCGATCTCGAAGGCCGGAAGCTGGTGCTGAAGTGCCAGCTGCGCCGCCCGGTTCTTGAGCTCCGAAAGCAGGCCCGTAGCCGATCGCGGCGGCCTCTGCAGGGCATCGTCCAGTGCCGCCCGGAGGGCGTCGAGCCCCGAACCGGCACTGGCCACGACCTCGACGACCGGGGCACCGAGCCGCGACGCCAGGGCCTGTGAATCGATCATCAGGCCCAGGGGACCGACCCGGTCCATCATGTTCAGGGCCACGACCACGGGCAGCCCCAGCTCCAACACCTGACTGACCAGAAACAGGTTGCGGGTCAGGTTCGAGGCGTCGGCCAGGACGAGCACGGCGTCGGGAGGCGGCTCGCCTTCGACTCGCCCCAGGAGGATCTCCAGTGCGATCAATTCGTCCGGTGAATGGGCGGCCAGAGAGTAGGTGCCGGGGAGATCGACCAGCTCGACCACCCTGTCGCCGAGCCTCATCGAGCCCACGTGCTTCTCGACGGTGACTCCGGGATAGTTCCCGATCTTCTGTCTCAAGCCGGTGAGGGCATTGAACAGCGTGCTCTTACCCGTATTCGGGTTGCCGAGCACCGCGATCCGTGCCGTGCTCGGTCGCGTTGTTGGATCAGGCCCGGGTTCGACGGTCGCAACGACCGGTCGACTCGCGGTCAAGTAACTCCCTCGACCTCGACCAGACCGGCCTCCTGGCGTCGCAGGGAGAGGGAGTAGCCCAGGACCCGAACCTCCAGCGGATCACCCGCGGGAGCCCGTCGGATCAGCTCAACCTCCTCCTCGGGGAGGAGCCCCAGTTGCAGGATCCGCTGTCCCACGCTGCCGAGATCGCGAAAACCGACGATGCGGGCGCGCTGTCCGGGTTTGAGCTCTGCCAGTGTCACGGGGTCTCCCTGTCTCGCTATTGAGATATTGTCTCAATAACCTCCAGAAGATTCTGGACCGATTTGGGACAGATTGTCAAGCTTCGACCGCGGTAGAGTTGCCGCGTGCCGAAACTGATCGTGCAGATCCCCTGCTACAACGAGGAAGAAACCCTGGCGGCGACCCTGGCAGATCTGCCGAGGTCGGTCGAGGGCTTCGATACCGTCGAGTGGTTGGTGATCGACGACGGAAGTACCGACCGCACCGTCGATGTCGCCTGGGCAGGAGGCGTCGATCATCTCGTCCGACACCCGTCCAACCGCGGCCTGGCTCGGGCCTTCATGAGTGGGATCGAAGCGAGCCTGCTGCTCGGAGCCGACGTGATCGTCAATACCGACGCCGACAACCAGTACGACGCCAGCTGTATCCCAGACCTGGTGGCACCGATCCGCCACGGCGAGGCACAGATCGTGATCGGCAGCCGTCCGATCAAGACCATCGCCAGCTTCTCTCCCCTCAAGAAGCTTCTGCAACGCATCGGCAGTCGGGCGGTTGCCCGCATCAGTGGCACCACCGTCGAAGACGCCCCCAGCGGTTTTCGAGCGATCCATCGCGACGCAGCCGTCGTCCTGAACGTACTCAGCCCCTACACTTACACCCTGGAAACGATCATCCAGGCTGGCCTGGAGAAGCTGCCGATCCGCTCCGTGCCCATTCGGGTCCACCCGGTCGCTCGTCCCTCGAGGCTCGTACGCAGTTCAGCGGACTACGTGCGGCGTTCGATTCGGACGATGTTCCGGATCTACCTCCACTACGAGCCCCTGCGGTTCTTCTCCCGCTGCTCGGTCGCCCTCGCCCTGCCTGCGGTCGCCCTGGGTCTTCGCTTCCTCTACCTCTACGCTACCGGAGACGGCGACGGACACGTGCAATCGTTGATCCTCGCCGCCGTGCTGGCTACGGGCTCCTTTCTCACCGCCATGGCGGGAGTGCTCGCCGACCTGACGGCGACCAACCGAGCGATCCTCGGCTGCCTTCGAACCCGGCGACTTCGGCAAGAGATCCTGTCCGCCCGCGGCCAGTCACCCGAAGACATTGGCCGGCGAGCCTGGAGCCTGCTCGGCGTCCCCCTCGAGAGTTCCAGTCGAACCTCTCCCCGGCCCCAGGACGAGCCGATTTGAGCCCGACCCCCGCGACCGAGCACGGGGTGGTCGCCGGCAACGTCTACGACAAGTACGGAAGCCGGAATCCGCTGGTACGCCGCATGATGGCCGGCTTTCTCACAGCGTTCGATGAGCTGGTAGAAGCCAGCGGCCAGACCCGGGTCCACGAAGTCGGCTGTGGGGAGGGAGTGCTGTCTCGTCGACTGGCCGAACGCGGCTTCACCGTGCTCGCCTCCGACCTGTCCCAGCCGTTGATCGAGCAAGCCCGTCAACCCAACCCCCACCACAATCTCGAGTTCGAGGTGTGTGATCTCTACTCGATGCACCCGACCCGCCACCAAGCCCCACTCGTCATCTGCTGCGAGGTTCTCGAACACCTCGAAGCCCCGGAGCGGGGCCTCGAGGTCCTCCGCGATCTTGCTCGTCCCTACCTGCTGGTCAGCGTGCCGCGGGAGCCACTGTGGCGCCTTCTCAACCTGCTACGCCTGCGCTACGTACGCCACCTCGGCAACACCCCGGGACACCTGAATCACTGGTCTGCTCGGTCCTTCCGCCGTCTACTCGAGCGTCAGTTCGAAATCGTGGAGTTCCGCCACCCGTTGCCCTGGAGTATGGCTCTGTGTCGTCACCGCTGATCGAAGCGTCCTCGGACCCACCCTCCACAGTCCCGACCCCCTCCGCATTCCTCTGGATCGGTCGAGGGATTACCGCGGTCTCTCTCGTCATCCTGGGCCGTGCGCTTCTCGCGATCGAGGTCTCGCAGATCCAGGTACCGCTCCCCAAGATGGTCACCTGGCTGGCCCTGGCATCGGTGCTCTACGCCCTGGCCAACCTGCTGGTGATCGAAGCCTGGTACCGCTGGGTCCACCTGTTCAGTCCAGTCCGACTGGCCCGCGGCCCGGCCTACCTCCTCTACGCGCACACCCAGATCGCGCGCTACATCCCGGGAAACGTCGCCCATATCGCCACTCGCCACGTGGAGGCTCGCCGGCGAGGCATCGGACACGGCCCGCTGACGGGCGCGGCGCTGTTCGAACTCGTCGGGCTGGTGACGGCCGCGGGACTGGCCAGCCTCCCCGGAATCGGCCGGTTGGCTCTCTCCGGTCTCGAGGTAGCCCAACCGAATCGCGCTCTCCTGATCATCGCCTTCGGAGGTTCCCTCGCCGGCCTGGGAGCGCTGCTGATCCTGCCGCGAACGCCTTGGGCCAGCCGCCTCGGCATTCGGCTGACTTCGAGGACACCACGGACATCCATCCTCGGAACTCTCTGTCTGTACCTGATCTTCTTCGGCGTCCTTGGTGGCGTTCTCTACCTTGCCGCGGTTCCCTTCGACCCCCCTGACGCCGGCGCCGCGTTCTTCGTGGCCGTCTTTGCCGTCGCCTGGATGATCGGCTTCGCGACTCCGGGCGCCCCGGCCGGCATGGGGGTTCGCGAAGTAGCTCTCCTCGCCCTGCTCCAGCCGATCCTCGGCGTCGACGCGGCCCTCGCGTTCACTCTCTGTCTGCGGCTGGCTACCGTCAGTGGAGATCTGCTGGTCTTCGTCCTGTCTCTTCTCGCGAGGAGTCTCCGCTGGGGGGCGACGGCCTGACGTCGAGCGTGAGGGCGGTCCAGTTAGAGGTGGGAGCTTCAGTCTGCGGATCCGGCAGCTCCTGGCGCACCGCCACGAGCAGCGTCCGTTCGCCCTCCCATTCGTGCGGGGCCTCGACCGGGAGCCGCACCGACACCGTGTCGCCGGGGTAGGCCATCGAAAGGAGGTCAGCCCAGAAGAGCGCTTCGGGCTCCTCCAACCAGTGCCCTACGACGCGCACACTGAATCCTCGCTGTTTCCAGCCACCGCGATGGGGCCACGGTACCCCTCCCCGATTGACCACCGTCAACTCCAAGCGCCGACCGACGCCGGCTCGCACCTCCGCCCCTTCCCCTGCCAAAGTGAAGTCTGCGCGCAACCGGGAGGCGTCGAGTGGGGCTGGGAACCCGACCGGGAGGAGTCGTCGTTCCGCCGCCAGTCGATCCAGGCGAGGCCCCGGCAGGACCCAGAGCCCCGCCGGACGGCGCGTGCCGAAGTGGTGGTAGTTCTCCAGCGCGAAGAGGCGAGCCCCCGGCAACTCCCCCCCGAACCCGCGTCGCCGGCTGAATACCAGATCTGCCGTGGGTCGCGACTCGCCGAGTCGGAACTTGGATATCTCCAGCTCTGGTAGGAAGTAGCCGAGTTGAAAGTAGTGGTAGTGGTACGGATCCGACTTCACGTCGACCGCCAACGGGCCCGCCGCTGCCCCGACCTCTCGCAGCCGATCGACGAGGGTGCGCTGCTCGGCCATCGCCTGGTAGCGCGTCACCCAGTTCCCCTGGTAGCTGACACCGAGCGAAACCAGAAAGAGCAGGGTCAGGAGCGCGACTCCGAAACGCCAGCGCCTCGCCAGTAGGGCTCCGAGCGCGGAGTAGAGCCCGCCGAGGACTACCACCGCCGACACCAAGCCGCAGCCTCGGAGCCAGGTGAAGAGCGGCATGCTGCTAGCGTTGAAGGAGTAGGGCATCTCCATGTCGGGCGCCCACAGGGCGCGCAGAATCGCTGTGAGCAACCCCAGAACCGACGCTGCCTCCAGCCAGCAACGAAGGTAGGGTTTGGGCCTCATCCCGCGAATCGCCAGCAGGGCGACGACCAGAAGCGGAATCAACACGCCCTCGTTGTAGCGCCCATAAGCCCAGTGCGTCGCCCGCACCACGTGGCGCTGCGCCATGAAGAGCACCGAAATGGCGAATACCGTACCGGCGGCCAGGACGACTGCTGCCTGGATGGCCACGGCACGGGGATGGCGACGCCATTCCTCCCGGAAACGGACCAGGACGCAAGCTACTCCAAGGAAGAGAACCCCGAAGCTCGCGAGGCCTAGGTACCAGCTCTGTCCCACCGCCGTGTGCAGCAGGTTGGCCGGATCCGACAGCGCCCGGACTACCACGCTGGCCGACTTCTCCCCGGTCGTCCAGCGCGACCCCGGAGGCGAGAGCGCAGCCAGGCTCCACCAGGCCAGGGCACTGGTCGCCAGAGCCGAGAGGGGCCGCCACGATCTGCGAGGTCGCGCCGCGGCCAGCAGCGACGCCAAGGCCACGAGGGCGAGAATCACCATGGCCCGCTCGTGGGTCCAGTAGAGCCAGCTGGCGAGCAAACCGACGAGGGACCAGGCGAGGGTCCGCCCCGTCTCGAGCGCGCGGTGGACGGCCACGATCAGGCCGAAGTACAGCGGCATGAACAGGTTCTCCCCCATCGCCGTCGTCGCGTAGAGAACCGCCGCCGGGTAGGCGGCCACACAATTGGCCACCAGGAACCGATCGCGAAACGACCAGTTGGTCCGTAGCATCCCGACCCACCAGAACGCGATGGGGTACAGAAGTGAGAGCAGTAGCGCGTTGAGACGCTGCACCCACTCGAAGGCGACCAGCGGATCGCTGGTCGCCGCGAAAATCGGCGTCAACAGCAGAGAGTAGCCGACCTTGTAGGGCGAACGATGGGTGGGATCGATCAGCCCTTCGCCGGTGGCTAGCACCCGAGCGTTACTCAGATACCCCAGTTCGTCGGGTTTCAACGGTCCATCCAGGGGAGCCGACAACCAAAGCCGCAGGGCGACGTGCAGCAGATAAGGAACGACTACCCACCAAAGAGCGGGTCCAGCCCTTCGTGCCCCGGCGGTTGATGGCGTGGGCGCCGACCGCGGCTCGGGCCTGGCGGTTCCTGATGGGTACCTAACTGGCGACACAGACATACTGGTTGCTTCCCACGAGCCACCCAGCAGGCGCCCCGACCGGGAGATGCTGATCTAGCCGAGGCACCCTGTCAACCGGTTGGCCGATCGAACGGACAGCCTCCGCCCTTGCAACCGGCACGAGGGCACCGTAGGGTTGCTCGGCTGCCGCTCTGGGACTCGCCATCCATGACTCGACTGAACCTCCTCACCCTTATAGCCCTCTGCTGCGTCCTCGCAGCGTGCGGAGGAGACCAGGCTGCGGACCGCCAGGGGCAGAAAGCGGTCGAGCACGCTGGTCGACCAGATGTCGTCCTGATCCTGATCGACACCTTCCGTCCCGATCACCTGGGCTTCTTCGGCTACCACCAGGACACTGCCCCGTTCCTCGATCGGCTCCTCTCCCGATCCACCGTGTTCGATCGAGCCTTCTCGACCTCCTCCTGGACTGCCCCTTCGACGAGTTCCCTGTTCACCGGGCTGTACCCCAGCCACCACGGTGTCACCGAAGGATTCCTGGCGCGCAAGCAGAGGGCCGAAGCCAGTCCCGAACCGGAGACCGTGCAGCTCAACCGACTCCCTGCGCAGGTTCCGACCCTGGCCGAACTCCTCGCCGCCCATGGCTACGCCACGATGGGAGTCGCTTCGAACATCAATATCGGAACCGAAATCGGTTTCGACCGCGGCTTCGATCGCTTCCGCAAGCTAGCCGACCGTCCCGCGAGCCAGCTCGGTCGCCAGATCCTGGATTGGAACGGCGAGTTCCCCGACGAGCAACCTCGCTTCTTCTACCTCCACTTCAACGATGTCCACGAACCCTACGTCCCCCGCGATCCCTGGTACCGAGAACAGGAGAACGAACTCGCTTCGTTGGTGGCTGCGTACGACAGTGAGATCTCGTACCTCGATCGAGAGATCGAGGCGCTCTACACCCAGCTCGGCTGGGATGAGAACACGCTCCTCGTCCTCGCCTCGGATCACGGCGAGGAGTTCGAAGAGCACGGACAGATCGGGCACCAGTTCACGCTCTACAACGAGTTGATGCGCGTACTCCTCGCCTTCTCGGGAGCGGACCTGGCGATTCCCGCCCAGCGCCACGACGCCGTGAACGTGTCGTTGATCGACGCCCTCCCCACGATTCTGGGCCTCCTGGAACTACCAGCTCCAGAGGGGCGTGACGGCACATCGCTGGCCCCACTGGTGCGACGGTCCCAGGCTCCACGTCTGGAACGACGCTTGCGCCGACGGGTGCTGTTCGGTCACCGATCGCACCACCGCGAGAGAATCGGCCTGCCAGAAACCCATCTATGGGCGGCCGTCAAGGGAGACTGGAAGCTCATCGAGGGTGAGAACAACCGGGAACTCTACGACTTCGCTCAAGATCGCGAGGAACGAAACAACCGGTGGGACGACGAGCCGGAGAGAGTACGAGGCCTCAAGAGACCGCTTCGAACCCTACAGGCCAAGGGCTTTGCGGAGGGCGAGACCACTGCGGTCGAGATCGACGAGGCGACGCGCGAGCAGCTCCGGGCCCTCGGCTACGTCCAGTAGTCCACCGGTCGCCTATGCAATGGTCCATAGGTTCCCGCGGCGAGCTGCAGTAACCTTGGGGAGTCTCATTCTCTGACCGAGGTGCCTTTGATGCGTTGTCTCGCCCCACTGTTTCTCTCCCTGATCTCTCTTCCTCTGCACGCCACCGAGGTCTTGGTACCCGTCGGTACCACGGCTGAGTTGACGGCTGCCCTGAACACAGCTCAGGACGGTCACGTCATCGAGTTGGCCG
Source organism: Thermoanaerobaculia bacterium (assembly GCA_030429235.1). Lineage (GTDB taxonomy): Bacteria > Acidobacteriota > Thermoanaerobaculia > Multivoradales > JAIOJS01 > JAIOJS01. The sequence continues at coordinate 28,515 of JAUIDB010000037.1, forward strand.
CGGGTACCTACGTCGCCCCGGCTGGAGGCTGGACCATCCTGACTCCGTCCGAGAACTTCACCGTCCGGGGCGCCGCCGGACAGACGGTGGTCCTCGACGGGCAATCGGCACGCCCACTGCTGCGGATCGACTCGGGCACGGCCGGCTCGAGCATCGTCTTCGAAAACCTGACGTTTGCCAACGGTCTGTCGACCTCCGACGGCGTGGCGGGCGGTGTGACCCTGGTGAGTTCGAACGCCACCTTCGTCGACTGCACCTTTCTCGACAACAACTCGGACGCCCCCAACACCGGAGGAGGGGCGCTGGCGGCCTTTACCGACTCGATCGTCCACGTGGTCGACAGTCACTTCGAAGACAATGTCGCCACCAACGAAGCCGGGGCGCTGAAGGTAGGCGGCGACTCGCAGGCCTACGTCCACAACACTTCCTTCGTGGCCAATCGTACCAACGTGCCCGGCCACCGACCCTCCGCGGCCGGCGGCGCCATCCACGTCGGCAACGCCTTCCTCGATGTCACCAACTCCCGGTTCGCCGATAACGAGGCCGGCTGCGTCGGTGGGGCGCTCTACTCGATCGGAGACTTCAACGGTGCTCCATCTCCCACCAGCCAGGTCCGCCTCAGCCACACCACCTTCGAAGACAACCACGTCACGCCGAACGGAGTGAGCTGCAACTTCTTCGGCCTGGGAGGTGCACTCCACACCGAAGACTACTCGCAGATCGACATCTACAGTTCCCGGTTTCTGAAGAACACCTCCGAGGACGGAGGCGCGGTCAGCTCCTACCGCAGTCGGGTGGAGATCTACGACTCGACCTTCCGCGGCAACGTGGCCGACGGTAGTGGAGCTCGTGGCAACGGCGGTGCGATCGCGGTGAGTTCGCAGGACAGCTCCGGCGACAGCGAGAATCACCCGTCGGCGGTCATCCTGGTGCGTCGCTCACTCTTCCAAGGACAGTACGACGGCAGTGGCGTCAATGGCCTCCGCGGTGGCTGTATCTGGGCTCTCGGCGATACCAATCGCACCTTCGGCTTACAGGGCGTAACGCCCATGGGTACCGCGGCCCAAAACCGCACCGCTCTCGATATCGAAGACAGCATCTTCTTCGACTGCGATGTCGTGCGCCAAAACGGAGTCGTCGGCAGCGGAGTGGGCGGTGGCCTCTCCCTCAGCCACACCGACCTGACCCTGGTGGGCTCCCTGGTGGCCAACTGCGACGCGACAGGAACCAACGCTGCCGGCGGGGGACTCCGTGCGATCAGCGACTCGGCCCTGACGATCGACGACACGACGTTCGCCAACAATCAGGCTCAACTCCGATCGGCAGCGGTCGATGCGAACGGCAGTTCGGTCGATATCGACGACAGCCGCTTCATCGACAACAGCCTGATCAGTGGTAGCACCGGCGGCGTCATGACCCTGACCGCGGGCAAGAACGTGATCGCGGGCACGATCGACCTCGACATGACGGGAACCGTGACCAACTCGACCTTTACGGGAACGCCCCAGACCATGATTCGCGACGCCGACTTCGCCTGCAGCGCCGAGGTCGAGCCGATCAACTCTGTCCGCTACAACGGCAACGACTTTTCGACCAGCCCACCCGACGGCGCGGTGTACTCCAATAGCGTGGCCGGTGGTTCCCAGACCGCGGCTCAGCTCAACAGCCTGACCATCGTCCGCACGCTCTGTTCGAATACCAACAAGTCGACGGTAGCCAATTCAGCCCTTGGCTCGACCCCTTCCCTCGCCACCCTCGTCGCTGCCCCACCGCACCAGTTGGGTACCGCCGCCGCGGGTGACCCGGCGCCACCAACCGAAGCTTTCCTCGGTTGGGGTTGGAGCGGCGCCTCGGCAACCCTCAACGGCAGTCCCTTGGCACCCGAGACAGGGCTTTCTGCCGAGACGCCGGACACCTACCTGTTGGTGGCGGGAGGCGACTCGGACAGCGCCACCATCAGTTCAGCCAGCACGCCCTCCCTATCGTTCGTGGCTTCGCCGATGGCGATCGAGTCCGGCCAGTCATCGGACCTCGAATGGAGTGGACTCTCCGGAGCTTTCGTCGACCTCTCGATCGACCGCGGGGTCGAGATCACCACCCCTTCGGCCAGCGGCGCCGAAAGCGTATCCCCCGCGGCGACCACGCACTATCGGCTGCACCTGGTGACCGAAGAGGGCGGCGCCGTCGAGACGACCACGGTCTTCGTCGACGAGAATCTGGCGGAGATTTTCTCCGACGGCTTCGAATCAGGAGACACCACCGCCTGGTGACCCCGAGTCGCCCGACGGCTCAGAGATACCCCAACGCCTCCAACTGCTGTCGAAGCTCGTCGTCCATCGGTCCCGTTTCGGCGTCCCTCGTGGTCCCGAGTCGATCGACCGTGATGGCGACGTTCGACTCGGGATCGTCCGGCCCGCGGCTCCAGCGACCCTCGCTCCAGGACAGCTGGAGGCCGTCGCCGGCATCCCCGAGGTCCCGGAAATCAAACCGATGGGAGAAGGTCGAGACCTCTCCTCCGACGGTCAGATCACCCTCGACCACCAGGTCGGATCCGAACTGCTTCTCGAGAACCAGCGTCAACTGGTCGCCGGGCGCCAAGTCGAAGCGAGCCACCCCGGTCTCCACCCAACGCACGCAGTCACAACCCTGATCGATCGACTTGGTCGCCACCGGGCGTACGGCTTCCCCCGTCAGGAGCCCCTCGAACCGTCCCGTCGAGCCGTTGCGAAACTCGATCCGAACTCCTTGCGCTTCCCGCCGCCAGTACTCGGCCAGAGCCGAGAGTGCGGTTGCGCACCGCTCCTCTTGGCCGGGAGAGATGCGCTCGGACTCGCCAGGATCCTGGACGAGATCGAAGCACCCGGACAGTGAACGGTTCGGACCCGTGGCGACCACCGCCCACGCGTTGTTGTCCAACATCGCCTTGTATTCGGGGTGGCGGAGCGACAGCCCGCGGTTGGCGGCCGCACTGTAGCTCCAAGCCGGTAGGTCCGATTGGCCGGCCTCTCTCAGTCCCACTCCGTGCAGTGGTTCGGAAGACGCGACGCCGGCCGCAGCCAGCAGGGTGGGAGCGATGTCGATCGAGCGCACCTGCCGAGCGTCGCGCTGCCCGGCGCGATAACCGTCGGGCCAGGCGACGATCAGAGGGATTCGAAGCACTTCGTCGAAGAGGTCGACGTGGCCAAACCGACCTCCTTCACCCAGGGATTCGCCATGGTCCGAGGTCAGGACGACAACCGTTCTCTCGTCGAGCCCGGCGGATTCCAGGCCCCCGAGCAGCCGGCCCAGGTGCTCGTCGACTCGAGCCAGACCGCTGTCGTAGAGGGCTCCGAGCAGGCGACGCTCCGCCGCTCCCAAGGGACTCTTCGATCCCCCGTCGCGCCATTCGAAGCGCACCTGCTGCCGCAACGCGTCCTCGGCCCGATTGGCCGGCGAAGACGCAGCGGCCACCGCTGTCGGCGGCTCCAGCTTCGGATACAGCCGCTCGAAATGAGGGCTCCGCGCTCGATAGGGATCGTGCGCGGCGTAGGTGTGCAGGAAGAGGAAGGTCGGCCGAGGCGCTTCCGACAGCCGCCGCAACGCCCGATCGACCCCCTCGGGGAGTTCGGGGTCGTCCCGGGAGCGGTCGTTCCAATATCGGTATGACGAGAAACCACGGTCGAACCCATAGTCGGGATGGAGGTAAGCGCCACCGGTGATCGCGACAGTGTCGTAGCCAGCTCCCCGCAGTCGCTCGGCCAGGGTCGAGAACGGCCACTGGCGCCCCGTCGCCGCCCCCACATCGTGGTTGACCCCGTGCTGCAGGGCATCGAGCCCGCTCAGCATCGACACGTGGGAGGGCAGGGTCCAGGGTGCGGTGGCCACAGCCTGCTCGAAGACCAGAGCTCGGCGACGAGCCCAGCGGCCGATCGCAGGCGTCGTAGCCTTCTGATACCCGTAGAGACCCATCCGATCCGCCCGCACCGTGTCGAGCGATACCAGAAGGAGATGAGGTTGCGCACCTTCCCGCCGCGCCCGTGTCCCGCGCAGCACCGTTGGATCTCCCCAGTACGCAACGCCGGCGAGCCCTTCGGACTCAGTCTCCAGGCGGATGCGACTGACGCCGTCGGACCGCGGAAGTTCGACTCGTCCCAGGTGCCAGCGATTGCGATCGGCCGGCGACCGGCCGAGTCGTTCCTCCCAGAGGACGGCGTCATCGACCCGCACCCGGAACACCGCCTGTCCGTGATAGCTGCGATCGAGCCCGTAGCCGAAGACCAGCGTGTCGCCGGCTCGAAGCGCGGCTCGGCGCCCAATCGACTCGCGCGTCGATACCACGAAGGCCGGCTGGACCTCGTGATCGAGTTCGACTCGGAGTCCACGATCTGCGACCGATGAGATCGCTGCGGCGTCCGGACGCTCGCTCCACAACCGCAGCGATTCGAGTCGAAGGCTCTCCTGACGCGGCCGAAGGACGATTTCGATCTCGGCGATCTGACCCGACCAGTCCGAGCGCTCGGCCACGGCAAAACGAACCAGGTCTCCCTCGGCCGAACGCCGCCGCGTTCCCCGAACACCGGGTCCGGACGACCACTCTTCACCCGCCCGGCGAAACCTCAAGATCGGGATCGCCCCGCGGCCCGCCGCGAATCGGGCTTCGATCTCCACCACGCGAGCGGCCAGCAGGTCCACCTCCCGTCGAAGGCGGACCGGGCCGTCGACCACCACGGTATCGGCTTCGAGTCGCCAATCCCGCCCCCCTTGGGGGTCCGGCTCGAGTTCCTCGACCTGCCAGGCTTCGATCTCCTGGGCGACCGGCCACTCATCGACCGCGATCGAGACGAAGAGCTGCTTGTCCCCTCGACGCAGGACGGTGGAGTCATCGAGCCAGTAGGCGACATCCGAACGGAACTCGAGTTCGGTCCCTCCTGGAGTGCAGGCGGACCAAAGCGCCAGGGCGAGAACCGACGCGGCGCCGACGCGTCGGAACTCCCTCGATCGGCTTCTCGATCTCGGTGCTCGCACTACAGGTACCCCAGGCTGCGCAGGCGCTCCGTCTGTTCGGCATCGAGCTCGGGGGTCGGTTGGCTCGAGGCGCCGACGTCGGGCTGAGTCCGACGCCACTCGGCCAGGGCCCGAGCCAATCGGCGCACCTCACTCTTGTTGGCCGCCGCGATGTCGACCTGCTCCTCGGGATCGGCGACCAGATCGTAGAGCCGCCGGCCCTTCCCGACGCTCTGGATGAGCTTGTAGCGCCGGGTCCGCACACTGTAGAGCAAGCCTCCGTACTGTGAGAACACGGCTCGGAACTCCGCCGCTGGGATCGCTGGGTCCAGTAGGTTCCTCCCCCGCATGAAGGCAGGAACCGGCTCCCCGGCCACACCCAGCAAAGTCGGAGCAAGGTCGAGGGTCGAGACCATCCGATCGTCGGTCCCAGGGGTTACCCCCGGTCCCGACAGAATCAGAGGAACGTGGAGTAGTTCGTCGAAGAGGCTCCCAGGATGGAGCACTCGGCCATGTTCACCAAATTCCTCGCCGTGGTCTGAAGTGATCAACACGATGGCGTCGTCGAGAAAGCCGATCTCCGAGAGCTCGTCGAAGAGCCGCTTCAATTCGTCGTCAAAGTAGCGGATCCCGCGATCGTAGGCCGCGACGATCGCCGCGAGATCGTCCGGGGCCAGCCGGCGACGAACGTCACCTCGCAAAGCCCGCAGGTTGCGGCTGGTAGGCCGAAAGTCCGATTCGAAGGTACCGAACAGCTGACCGTACTCCTTTGGCGTCTTGTATGGCGAGTGCACCTCGTAGCTGTGCAAGAAGGCGAACACCGGCTGTCCGGTGGCCCGCGCCCTCTGGATCTCGTGCACCAAGAGCCGACGCTGGCGGCGAATGCCCTTGCGGGTCGCGAAGCGAGAGAAACCTTGGGACAGTCCGAACTCCTCGCTCAGGAAACCACCGCCGGTCACCGCCAGGGTCGCATACCCCGAACGTGCCAGGATCTCCGGAAGGAGATCGAGTTCCGGGGGTACGACCGAGCTGGCTTCCGGGTCCGACTCCGTCACCATGCCCACTCGGTGGCTCTCCTGGGCCAACGACGAAAAGAGGGTGGTGTGAGATGGCGGCGTGCCGTGGGTATTGACGAAGGCGTGGCTGAAACGGCGCCCCTCCGCGGCCAGTTGATCGAGAAAGGGCGAAGTCTCTCGTTCGTAGCCCCAAGCCCCCAGGTGATCGGCGCGGAGGGTATCGATCGACACCAGCAGGATATGAGGCCTCGCCGGCGATTCGCCCCGCGTCGGTGGCACTCCGGAATCCGCCCCGCAGCCGAGCAGTCCGGCGGCGAGCACGACCACCGAGACCGTGCGCAACCCAACGATCATCTACAGGTACCCCAGGGTCCTCAGCTGCTGCTCTTCCTCGGCACTCAACTCGGGTCCGTCCTGCAGCATCTCGGCGACCGGGGGCTGCGCCGCTCGCCACTCCCTGAGTTGGCGTCGCAGCTGGCGGACGACCTCCGGATGGTCTCGACTCACATCACGTCGTTCCTTCGGATCGGCGACCAGATCGAAAAGCGCCAGGCGACCGTCGGCGGTCCTCTCCATGAGCTTCCAACGGGTGGTGCGGACCGCGTACAGGGAGGTACCGAATTGAGAAACTACAAACTCTGGAGCTGGCACGTCCGAGGCCAGCAGATCGCGGCCCTGCATCTGCTCCGGCACCGGGATACCGACGAGTTCCAGGAGGGTCGGCGCCACGTCGATCGAAGTGACCAGGGCCTCCTCGACCGCCGGCTCGACCTCCGGTGCCACCAGGATCAAGGGGACGTGGAGGAGTTCGTCGAACAGCGACGCCGGATGGAGGAAACGACCGCGTTCCCGAAACTCCTCTCCGTGGTCCGAAGTGATCAGCAGGATCGCGTCGTCGAGAAACCCGAGCGCCTCCAACTCGCCGAGGAAGCGGCCCAGGACGTCGTCGGTGTATCGAATCCCCCGGTCGTAGGCCGCGACGATGGCACCGACCTCCTCCTCGGTCATGGCTGTGATCTCTTTCCGGGTCAGCGCTCGTAGATTCTCGCTGGTGGGTTCGAACTCGCTGGGCCAGGCACCAAACAGATCTTGATACTCCGGCGGGCTGACGTAGGGAGAATGCACTTCGTAGGTGTGGAGGAAGGCAAACACAGGACGCGAATCCTCGGTGGGAGACGCCAGGCGATCGAACAGGGTCTCCGTCTGGGCGGCGATCCCCTTGCGCAGATCGAACTCCTCGAAGCCCTGATCCAGTCCGAACTTGCGCCCCATATAGGCTCCGCCCGTCACCCCGACCGTACGGTACCCGGCGGCGGCGAAGATCTCGGGGAGTAGTTCCAGGGCCCCGGGAGCGATGTAGCTGGGAGCGGTCCCAGTCTCTGCCGAAATCCCCACGCGGTGGCTCTCTTGCGACAGCGACGCAAACAGGCTCGTGTGGGACTGCGGCGTGCCGTGGGTATTGACGAAGGCTCGTGCGAACCGCAAGCCGCGGCCGGCGATGCGATCCAACGCCGGAGAGGTGTCCCTCTCGTAGCCCCAGGCTCCGAGGTGATCAGCCCGCAGGGTATCGATCGAGACCAGCAACACATTGCGTGGCGCCGTCTCGGTGGTCCCGGACTCAGGGCTCTCTCCGCACCCCGCGCAGAGCCCAGCGCAAGCGAGCAGGGAAAGCAGCAGCCGGCGCCAGCGGGCCGTAGAACGAGATCGCGACATCGGGCGAATGATAGTCGGTTCTCTCGGAGGATCTCAGCTCGGACGCTGCAGCACCCAGGTCGTCATCGCTCGCTGCCCCTGCACCACGGTCGTCTTGATCGGCTCGAGGGCCACGGCTCGCCATTGTCTCTGGTACTCGGCAAGGGTCGCCTCGTCCACCAGCAAGCGCTCGCTCCCATCCGGAAGCAGAAACCGGCGATCTCCCAGGGGTCGGACCAGATCCTCGATCCCGATCTCGGAGGCCAGACGGGCAAAGAAGAGTCCGCCAGGGCGCAGGACTCGCCACAGCTCCCGTACCTGCCGATCGAAATCGTCCGGCCCCCGCGCGAAGTGCAAGACGGCACAGCTGAGCACACAGTCGAACGTCGCGTCGGGCCAGGGCAGGGCTGCCCCCTCGCCCACCCGGAACCGGTCTTTCGACCGCTCTCCGGAGAGCCCAAGATCCACCGCCAAACGCTGCACGGAACGCACCGCCTCGGGGCGCCGATCGAGGCCGTGAACCTCGAAACCTCGGCCCAGCAGCCAGGCGATGTTTCTCCCCCCTCCGCAACCCACGTCCAGAACCCGGGCCGAGCCGGCCAGCCGACCCTTGGCCAGTTGGTCCAGCCAGTAGATGTCTACGCCACGCAGATCGGCCAGAT
>JAUIDB010000005.1 GCA_030429235.1 Thermoanaerobaculia bacterium
CGGGTATCGTGCGCGGCGGCCCTGAAGTCCTGATCGGACCCGAGGCCTCTGACGATGCCGGCGTGTATCTACACAAAGGCCAGGGGCTGGTGGCCACCGCCGACTTCATCACCCCGGTGTGTGATGACCCTCGCCGTTTCGGTCGCGTAGCCGCCGCCAACTCCCTCTCCGACGTCTTCGCCATGGGTGGCGAGGTCCTCTTCGCGTTGAATCTGTGCTGCTTTCCGGAGAGCGGAGTCCCCGACGGCGTGCTGGGCGAGATCCTGGCGGGAGCAGCCGAAGCGTTGGACGAGTCAGGAGGCGCGCTACTCGGTGGTCACTCGGTCCGTGACGAGGAGCTGAAGTTCGGCCTCGCCGTGACCGGTTCGGTCGATCCGAACCGGGTTCTGGCCATCACCGGTGCCCAGCCCGGGGATCGGCTACTCCTTACGAAACCGCTCGGTACCGGGGTCCTGGTCAATGCCTTCAAGTGCGGCAAGACCGACGAGGCCGGGTTGGAGCCAGCCTTGGAGCAGATGGAGCGCCTCAACCTCGAAGCTTCCCGTCTGGCCCTGCAGCACGGCGTGCGAGCGGCGACCGACATCACGGGGTTCGGTCTCAGCGGTCACGCGTGGAATCTGGCGCGTGCCTCGCGAGTTCGACTGGAGATCCAGTTCGAACGACTGCCGGTTCTTCCCGGCTTCTACCGGCTGGCGCGACGTGGGGTCACCACGGGAAGTACCGAGGCGAACGAGTCCAACGTGAGCCGCTGGCTGACGATGCAAGCCTCCCTCGACAAGGAGCAACGAGCCGTCCTCTTCGACCCGCAGACCTCGGGAGGCCTCCTGCTGTCGGTGCCCGAGGATGCAGCCCAGGGTCTGCTCGACGAGTTGTTGTCCTCGGGGCACCAGGCGGCCGCGATCGGAAGCGTGCTCGCGGGTGACCCCGGCTTGACCATCGTTTAGGATGCACTCGCGACTTCGCGAACGACCTACGAGAACCACCATGCCACGAACCTGCAAGCGTCCCTTACAGATCCCTGCCACCCTGTTCTTGGTGGGACTCCTGCCGACTGCTGTCGGCTGCAAGCAAGAGGCAGCCGCCCCGACCGGTCCGCAGCGAGTCGAGAACCGTGCGCTCGGCTTCGCGCTGTCCGACCTGGCTACCGGTTGCTCGGTCGTCCGGAACCTCGACCTCGACCTCGAGCTGGCCTGTGAGCTGGATGGCGAACCGGGCACGGTCACCTTCGAACTCGGTCCGGAGGAGCGAGGGGTCAACCTCCTGGAGTTAGCGAAGGCGCAAAAGGACTGGTACCTGTCCCAGCCGGCGGGCGAGTTTCTCGGTAACCGGGAGCTGGTCACCCCGATCGGCGCCGCTTACACCGCCCGCGGCCTCTACAGTGAGGCCGGGACGGCGGTCGAGGAAGCCCGAGCGCTGACGCTACATCCCGACAAGCGTCACGCTGTTACGGTGCGTTATCGCTACACGCCCCGTGATCGTCCGCATACCCAGAACCGTATGGACCAGCTGCTCTACCTGGTGGGTGAGATCAGCGCTCTGCCCGACGATTCTGGGTCCGACCCGACCGAGAGTGCCGACGCGGCCCCGCCGACGACGAGTTGACGGTCGCGGTTTGGATTCTCGGTTTGGCCGGGGCGGGCATTCTCCTTTGGTGCCTCGACGCCTGGCTCTTCCGGCTCAAGGAGCGGCCGTCCGACTACAGCGCTAGAGGGCAGGCGTCCGGCCTGGGCAATGCTCTCTTGCGGGTACAGGCGCTGGTCGACCCCGGAGCGGAAAGTGCGCTCGAGGTCCGGGATTCCGAGGAGGCCGAGCGGGAGGCCTCCGGGGATCCCCCGGAGGCGGGAACCCGCTAGAGACAGCCGTCGACGGCGCCGTCCGGGGTGAGTCGGACGGATGCGCCTCCGAAGCCGCCGTGGATCTCGCGCGCATAGCGGGCATCACGGAGATGAATCAGGCTGCCACCGGTGGGCAGCGCTTCGAGGCGGACCCAGGGGTAGCGCAGCCAGTTCTCGAAACCGCGGAGACAGGGACTTTCGAGGGCCCGTTGCACCTGCGGGTCCTCGATCGGTCCGCGAGCCAGAGGAGCGAACTCGATGCCCGGCGGACCGGTCCCGAGAGTGTGGAGCAGATCGATGCTGGCGGTGCGGTAGCCGTCGGGTTCGATGACCAGTACGTCGCGCCGCGTCGGGGATGCCGGCAGGGGCCCGACGTAGATCTCGGCGTCGGCGAGCACCGAGGGATGGTCGGCGACCCGCTGCCGTGCCAGGGCGTTGCCGGTCCAGGCCGTCGAGACGTAGACGAACAGGGCCACCAGCGCCCAGCGGGCGGTTTGGCGAGCCCGAGACGGTTGCCAGGCTGGTCGAGCCAGGTAGCCGACGAGCACGACGACGATGCCCAGAGTCCAGAACCAGCGGCCGAGGTCGGGTACGACCCCGGCACCGAGGATGGCCAGCGAGGTGAGGACGGTGGCAAGTACCCACCCCAGCTCCCCCTTGCGCCGCCAGCGGAAGCCGAAGAGGGTGCCGGTGGCGAGGAGGAGCCAGATCCAGGGGTCGATGATGAACAGGGTGTCGCCGTAGTACCAACGGCCGTCGAACGGCATCAGCCAGCGCATGCCGTAGGTGTTCATCCAGTCGAGGGTGGGATGACTGAGAACGCCCAGCGAGGCGAGCTTCAGGGTGGCGCTTCGGTCGAAATCCACGCCCCGCAGGCGGGCGAGCAGCCCGAGGAACGTCGTCCAGAGAAGCGGTAGCAGGACCAGCGCCAACAGCCCGTGGGACCAGCCTCGGCGCCAGTAGAGCGATGCATCCATGCCCGCGAAGTGCGCCACGACGTCCAGATCGGGCAGGTTGGCGGTCACGATCAGGGTGGCGGTGGCGGCCCAGGGGCGTTTCTCCGGCTGGGCAGCAGCCAGGGTGGCGCCGAAGAGGGTATGGCAGACCGGATCCATGGGGCGTGATCTTAGCCTTCGGTTGGGACCCCGAGTCGGGGCTAGGTCGGTGGCGGCGCGAGTCTCAAGGCCGGTCGCTGGTCGTGAGGCGAGCGAGGTCGGCCTGGGCGGCGGGATGGCCCGGTTGGAGGGAGAGGGTCCGACGCAATTCGGCCTCGCCTCGCTCTCGCTCTCCCGCCAGCAGCAGAGCCACGCCGTGCTGGTAGCTCGCGGCGGGATCTCGCGGTTTCTCGGCCGCGAGCGCACCGGCCAGGCGCAGGGCCGGCTCGATCTGGTCGAGGGTGAGCAGGATCCGGATCTCCAGGTCTCGCAGCCGCCGGTCTCCGGGGGTCGCGGCCAGGCCCTCGCGGACCAGAGCGAGGGCCTCGTTGCCGCGCCGAGCGCGGAGCAGGATCATCGCCGCGGGGGGCAGTACGGTCGGGGGAGCCGGGGCGGCGGATCGGCGCCATAGTTCCAGCGCCTCTCGGTAGGCAGCGAGGGCGGCATCGAGCTGGCCGGCGTTCTGGCGAGCTCGGCCCAGGTGCTCCCAGGCGTGGATGAGTCCCGGGTTGGCTGCGACCGCTCGTTCGAAAGAGAGCGCGGCCCCCGGCCAATCGCCGGCGTGGAACTGATCGAAGCCGGCCGTCAGGTCTTCGAGGGTGTGGATGCGAGTCCGAGGGTCGGGCAGGAGACCGTCGACGAGGGCCCCCGTTCCGCTGGACGCGTATCCCAGCGCGGCCAGGGCTGCCTGGTCCTCGGTGGAGTTCGAAGTCGGAGCCACCTCCGCGGGGTCGAGACCATACTCGAGGACCCAGCCGCGAAGGCGGTGGGCCTCCCGGCGACGGCTGTCGAGCAGATTGGTCCGCGCCGTCGGGTCGTCGGCGAGGTCGAAGAGTTCGGGAGTGGGACCGTGAACGTAGAGCATGGAGTCGTCGAGCACGGACACGAGTTCGCTCCAACCGAAGTGCAGCCGCGGGTAGACCGTTTCGGCGATCAAGGGTCCTGGCGGCTCGGTTCCGAAGAGTGCCCGCCCGGTCGTTCCGCCGGCGGTTGGACCCGACGGCGCGTCGGCCAGCCCGAGGAGATCGAGGACGGTGGGAGTTACGTCGACGAGCCCCACCGGGTCGTTCCGGCGAGTTCCGGCCCCCACGCCGCCCGGGCGTTTGATCAAGAGGGGCACGTGCAGTACCTCGGGGGTTAGCAGGAGCCCATGCTCCTGTTCGCCGTGGTCTCCCAGACCCTCACCGTGGTCGGAGAGGAGCAGGATCAGGGCGTCCTCGTAGAGTCCGAGCGCCCGGAGTTCGTCGAGAAAGTCTCCGACGACGTCATCGGCCACGGTGACCTCTCCGTCGTAGGGATCGGTGAACCCGCTGGTCGCCGGTTGGTAGGGGGAGTGCGGTTCGTAGAGGTGGAGCAGAGCGAAGTGTGGGCCGCCCTCGGCCGCCCTCTCGCGCAGCCAAGGCCGGAGGAGGCCCAGGGTGTCGGACCCGGCTCGTTGGACCTCACCCAGGCCGGTACCGGGGGACCACTGGAAGTCGGCTTCGTACTGTTCGAATCCCTGATCGAGACCGCCCTGATGGCCGAGTACGTAGGACGACACCGCGGCTCCGGTACGGTATCCCGCCTCCCGGAGGCGCTCGGGAAGCGTCTCGAATTCGGGGTCGAGGCGAAAGCCCGCGTTGTCGTGGACCCGATGCTCGGTCGGTAGCAACCCGGTCAACAGGGTCGCGTGCGACGGGAGTGTGAGGGGAGTGTGGCTGTAGGCGCGGGAGAACAGGATCGCGTCTTCGCGCAGGGCATCGATGGCTGGCGTCCGGCCGGCCTGGTAGCCGTACGCCGGCAGGCGGTCGGCTCGCAGAGTGTCGATCGAGATCAGGTAGACGTTGGGACGGGGGAGAGCCACTGGGCGAGCAGACGCAGCCGGCTCGGGCGCTTCCGGCGCCTGACAGGCGATCGCGAGTGTCGCCGCAGCGAGGGTCGCGAGCCGAAAGGCTTGCCGGCGCCGGGGGGTCTTCATGACCTCAGGTACGTGGCGGGACGCTGGGGGTTCTCGCAGCCGAGAAAACGGGGAGGAGGCGTCGAAGCCTCCTCCCCGCGAGTGCACCCGATCGGGAGGGGGCCCGGTCACGAACCCTCATTGGGTCCGAGACCAGGTCGAGGGACCCTCCCCTGGGATCAGAATTCGAAACGGATACCCGCCTCGAACGACCGGGGGCGCGAATAGTTGAGAGCATCGCCGACTGCGGCCGAGCCACAGCCTTCGACGCTGGTGCAAACCGTGGTTACCTGTTCGTCGTCGAAGACGTTGAACACGGTAGCGATCAGCTTCAGTCGGGTGTCGCCGAGAGCGAAACCCTTGGCTACTTCGAGATCCAGGTTGTAGCGTGGATCGTCGAATCGGCGGCTACCGCGCGGTTCGACGAAGTGGCGTCCGTAGGGAGCCAGACCGGCGGTCACCGCGCTCTCGGTCACGTTGTAGGCCGCCTTGTCGGACCAGAAGGCGTTGAAGCCGACGGTGAAGTCCAGGGGTAGCAAGGCGAAGCCGGTGACCTTGAGTCGATGGCGCCGATCGTCGGAAAGGTAGCCAAACCGGTTCTCGAAGTGGGCCGGGAAGTAGTCGTAGTCGACGCCAGCGTTCTGCGTGCCTTCGACGTTGCCCTGCGACTCGGACCAGGTGTACGAGGCCCTCAGGTTGAGCCAATCGGGGTGCCGCGTTTCGAACTGCACCGTGACCCCTTCGTACTCGCGGGTCAGCTCTGGCAGATTGGCCATGACGTAGAAGTCACACGCCGCGTTGGGGTCCCGGCTCGGCAGGTTGCCGTTGCAGGTGTCCTCGAAGATGTCCTCGGTCTCCTTCTTGACGTAGGAGACTTCGATCGAGGTGCGGTCGTAGAGCTCGCGCTCGATTCCGACGATGATCTGATCCGAGTACATCGCGCTGAGATTCGGATCGATCTGGTTGGGGGCGCCGCTGCTCAGCTCGGCGAGCCGCCACCAACCGGCGGGATCGTGCCCGGTGGGATCGCTGATGACCGGACCGGGAGCATTGGAGATGCCGAAGAGCACGTAGGCCAGCGAACACTGGTTCGCCGGCAGGCCCGTGATCGCTTCGGTCCAGGAGCAGGAGACCCACTGCTCCGATGGGGGCGTCACTGCCGCTCGCCCAAAGCTCGGCAGCGTCAGGGCGTTGGGGTGCATGAACCGACCGGCCGAAGCGCGGGCCATGGTCTTGCCGTCTCCGGTGATGTCCCAAGCGACTCCCAATCGGGGTTGGAGCTTGTCGAGGCTCGCAACCTGCCCGCCAGCGTCCGTGTCGTAGTCGACCTGGTCGTACCGCACGCCCGCTTTGACCGTCAGCTGCGAGTTGATCCGCCACGAGTCCTGCACGAATCCACCGAGCAGGTTCCCGGTGTCCTCTTCCACCCCGGCGTCGGGGAAGGTCACGAAGAGGTAGGGTCCGACGACCGAACTGTCGTCGTAGAAGATCAACTCGCCGGTCGTGTTGTTCGACGAACGGAAGAAGAGGTCCGAGTATTCGGCCCCCACTTTGAGTTCGTGGTTGCCCGCGAAGTCGTCGAGGAAGTAGGTCAGGCTGCTGCGGATCTCGTCTCGATCACGATCCGAGAACTGGGCGTTGGTGTTGTTCTGACTCGAGATGTTGGTCGCCAGGTCGAGGATTCCCGGAGTGGTCAGGTCGCCACTTTGGGGGAAGGCGTTGAGCTCCTGCCGCATCACCTGGGCCTTGGCGTCCCAGAAGAGGAAGGGGCTCAGGATGCCGTCGACCGACAGCGTCAGGAGATCGCCCCCCTGCTCCTGGAAGCGCAGGGTGTCGAGCGAATCCTGCGGACTGGCCAGGAGATTGCCGAACTCGGCCGGGTCTGCGCTGTACTTGGCGGTCGCCTGCCAGTTCGGGCTCAGCTGCCAGGTGGCTTTGGCGAGCCAGGTCTGGGACTCGATGTCCTGAGCCACCGGATCTCCCGAGTTCGTTCGTTCGGCGGCGAACTGCGAACCCGCGAGGAAGAACCAGAGCTTGTCTTGGAGGATCGGTCCACCGAGCGTGGCGTTGATGTCGGTCTGCTCGTTCTCCGACGAGTCGGCGTCGAAGTGCTCACCGCTCGAGGTGAAGGAAGTGTCGCGATAGCGCGCGTCGAGAGTGCCCTCGAAGTCGTTGCCGCCGGATTTGGTGATCACGTTGATCACCCCACCCGTGGCCCGCCCGTACTCGGCCTCGAAACCGCCGGTGTGGAAGGCCATCTCTTGGATGGCATCGAAGTTGAGTTGTACCCCGAAGGTGGCGGTGACCGGGTCCGTGGTGTCCAGGCCGTCGACCAGATAGGCGTTCTCGTCGGTCGTCGAACCGAAGACGATGGCGTTGCCGCCGCTCGAGGTGACGCCCGCCGCGTCGGAGAGCACCGACAGGTACGAGCGGTTGCTCGAACCGATCGAGGTGTTCTGTAGATACTCCTCGGAGTAGCTCTGGGTCATCGAAACCTGTTCGGTATCGACCACCGGGGTCTCGGTCGTAACGATCACTTCGTCGCCGAAGTTTGCCGAGGTCATTACGACGTGGAGTTCCGTGGTGCCGTCCAGGCGGACTTCGACGTCGGTCCGTTGCTGGGAGATGAACCCCTGCAGTTCGAAGGTCACCGTGTAGACGCCCGGCGCCAATCGTGGGAACTGGAAGCTTCCCGCGCCGCCGGTGGTGGCGGTCTGTACGCCTCCGATCTGCTGGGGTGATTCAGCGCTGACTGTGACCCCGGGCAAGCCGGTTCCGTTCTCGTCGGTCGCTTCGCCCGCCAGTCTGCCGTGGGTCTGGCCGCTGACCGCTGCTCCCCATAGCGAGAGCAACATCGCAAAGCTCAATGCGACTCGTATCGTCTGTTTCATCATGCCTCCTTGCCGGTACCGTCGCCCTTCCCACTCGGGCGGCGGCGTGTATTCGAGAACATCGCAAGAAAAGTGCCAGAAAGGCCGCACCGTGGAAGTGCAACAAAAGAGGGTTCTTAGGCCTTTCGAATGTACGGGTTCCCGATTGGTGAAATTCAAACTCGACGGTTCGGAGTCGGAGTTTTTGAATCGACCACGGTCGCGGGCGTTATAGTCGCTGCCGATGAACGGCGAACCCCAGCCGAGTTCCGGCAAGAGCGGGCACCGACTCGCGACCTCCTTCGAGCTCGTCCTCCCGACCTGGTTGGACCAGCTCGCGGTCGAGGCGGCGAGCCGTACCTTTGTCGACGACGACGCCAAAATGCAGTGGGTCGTCGACCTGGCCCGCGAGAACGTGCGGCGGAGGAGCGGTGGCCCGTTCGCGGCGGCGGTGTTCGAACGCTCGACGGGGCGTCTCGTCTCGGTCGGCGCGAATCTGGTCGTGACGTCTCGCGCCTCCATCGCCCACGCCGAGATGGTGGCTCTGACGCTGGCGCAGCAGGGGCGGGGGAGCCACGACCTCGGCGACTCCGCCGGCGAGCCTCACGAGCTGTTTACGAGCACCGAACCGTGCGCCATGTGCCTGGGCGCGATCCCCTGGTCAGGGGTCGAACGCGTCGTCTGCTCGGCCACCGGTGAGGATGCCGAGGCGATCGGGTTCGACGAAGGCGCCAAGCCAGACCGGTGGGTGGAGACGCTCGAGGCCCGCGGGATCGCGGTGGCGACGGCCGTACTGCGATCGGAGGGTCGAGCCGTACTCGAGGAGTACAAGGCCTCGGGTGGTGTGATCTACTGAGGTCGTGATCCTGGACGGGCGTCGGCAGCACGGGCTATGGTCGCGGCAACCCAGTCCGGTGGAGGAAATCATGAGTCAATCGCCCTTGAGTCTCGAACCGAAGTTCGTTCCCTTGACCTCGTACCGCGAGCTGCCCCTCGAGACCATGCAGGAGCGGGCTCGGGACTTTCGCGAGTCGCTGCAACGCCGGCGCACGGTCCGCGACTTCAGCGATCGACCGGTGCCGCTGGCGGTGGTCGAAGACTGCCTGTTGGCAGCCGGAACCGCTCCCAACGGCGCCAACATGCAGCCCTGGCATTTCGTGGTGGTTGGCAATCCGGAGGTGAAGTCCGAGATTCGGCGGGCGGCGGAGGCCGAGGAGCGCGACTTCTATCAGAACAAGGCTCCCCAGGAGTGGCTCGATGCCCTCGCTCCTCTCGGCACGGACGAGCACAAGCCGTTCCTGGAGCGGGCTCCCTACCTGATCGCGATCTTCGTGCAACGCTACGGTCTGTTGCCGGATGGTCGGAAGGTGAAGCACTACTATCCGATCGAGTCGGTCGGGATTGCGACCGGAATGCTGATTACCGCTCTCCACGAGGCGGGGCTCGCGACGCTGACGCATACGCCGAGTCCGATGGGTTTCCTGAACGAGATTCTCGGTCGCCCCAAGAACGAGCGCCCGTTCTTGCTGTTGGTGGTCGGCTATCCCGAACCGGATGCCCAGGTCCCTGACATCACCAAGAAGCCGTTGTCGGACATCATGACGCTGGTCTAGTCGGGGTCATCCGGTTGGGGCAACTTTCGGAAGCAGCACGACGTCCCGCCCGACGCCCCCTGAGTCTGGTCCAACGGCTGTTTCTCGTCGCATTCGGCTGCTTCCTGCTGCTGGCGTTCGAGTTGGTTTGCCGAGGCTTTGGTTTCGGCGGCACGCCGCCGTTGGTTCTCGACTTCCTGTCCGAGCCCGAGACGCTGGTGGAGATCAACCCACGGGTTGCGGCCCCCTTTTTCGCGCGCCGGGCTCCCGACGGCTCCGAGACCGTCGGCGCCCACCGTCGCGAACTCGTCCGGCGCCCGAAGGCGGAGGGGACCCTGCGCGTGCTCTTCCTCGGGGCGTCGTCGGTCGAGGGGTTTCCCCTGCCGCGGAATCTGACGGCGGCCGAGTTCCTCGAACGGATGCTGCAACTCTCTCTGCCCGACCACCGGGTCGAGGTGATCAACCTCGGTATTACCGCGGTGGCGAGCTTCCCGGTACGGGTTCTCGGCGAGCGGGCGATCGCCGAACTCGAACCCGATCTGGTTCTCGTTTACGCCGGTCACAACGAGATGTTCGGGGCCGCGGGAGTGGCCTCGCAGCAGTCGCTCGGGCGAAGTCCCCGGGCGATGCGGGGCATGTACTTCGTCCGCCGGACGGGCCTGGGGCAACTTCTGCAGAGTCTGGTTCAGCCGAGCCCCCAGGACCACGGTGAGCAACGACGTCATCTGATCGAGATGATGGCTGGCGTCGAGCGCATCGAGCCGAACGGTCGCTTGCACCGCGCGGCGGTCTCCAATCTTGTCGACAATCTCGAGGGCATGGTTGCCGCCGCTCGCCGAGCCGAGGTTCCGATCGTGCTCTCGACTCTCGTCAGTTTGGAGAAGGGGCTGCACCCCATCGCTTCCTGGGAGGCAGAGGACTCCGGCGTGGTGGCCGAGTCGGAGGTCCAGGCCTGGGGAGAGAGGCTCGAATCCGAGCCGGAGGTCGTCTTGCAACAGGCCGAACGCTGGGCTGGGCAGTGGCCTCGACATGCCGGTGTGGTCTACCTCGAGGCGCAGGCTCTCGATCAACTGGGGCGGGTGGCGGAGGCGGCGGTGGCGTACGGCCGCGCTCGCGACCTCGACGCCATGCCCTGGCGCGCGCCGCAGGACCGCAACGTCGCGATCCAGGAGTTGGCGAGCCGGCTCGGAGTCCCGCTCAATCGGGCGGATCAGAGGTTCGCCGCCGAGGCCGGGGGCGCGACCGACTGGCAGTTCTTCTACGACCACGTTCACCCCAGCCTGCGGGGCCAGGATCTGCTGGCACGCTCCTTCTTTCGGACGCTGGCCGATCAGCAACTCCTCCCGATCCCGCCGGCGTCCGCGGCCCGCTTGCCGAAGTGGCATGCTCTGGCGCGGCAACTGCGGGCCCACCCCCTCGAGGGTTACGCTGCGCTCCACAAGATGAAGACGCTGTTCGAGACGCCTCCGATGTCGCACCGCAACGCCGCGGCGGCGTTGCGGATCGCCGACGTGCTCGACGCCCAGGCCGCGACCTGGGATCCGATCGATCGCAGTGCGGTAGACCTCTGGAGGCGGCTCTCGACCGACGCGGGATTCACGGTACCGATCTCGTACCCGGCGGCGCGGGCCGCCCTAGCTCTCGGCGAGCCTCAGTGGGCTCGCAGCTATGCGGCCGCCGCGGTCGCCAACTCGTACCCTTGGAGTGACCAGTATCTCAACGCGCGGCTGGTGGAACTCGAGGCGTGGGCCTTCGAGCTGGGGTTGGGGGCCGAGGACTCTCGACGGATTCTGCGAGAGTTGCACGACGAGTTGGAGGTCGTACGGCGAACTCCCGGTCAACCGACGCCGCTGCTGGCCGCCGTCGCGGCTCGGATCTCTACGTTGGACGGGGTCGACGACGATTCGGCTTGGAGGGAGGCCGAATCCCTGGAGACGAGGGCTCCCCGCTGGGTGCGTCCCTTTCTGGAAGTCCTGCCGCCGCGCGAGTTCTACCGTCGGCTGGTGGCGTCGTCGAAGCCTGGGTCGGCCGAGAGCTCTGGGCCCACGGAGAGCTCTGGACCGGCTGACTAGCGCCCGACCGGCGGGTGGCCCGGGTACTCGAGCCACCAAGGAAGTTCGACCGCCGCAGACTGCTCCCATGCCGTCACGTAGAGGCTGGCGATGAAGAGGGCCCCGGTGCGGTAGCGATCGCGGGCGAACTTTCTGGCCTGCTCGGACTGGCGGGCCGTCTCGAAATCGTCGAGGATCTCCTCGAGCGCGTAGACGTCGTCGACGTGGGCGTGGCTTTCCTGCAGCTGAGCGTGGAACGCTGTCCAGAGATTCTCGAAGGCGACGGGTTCCAAACCCTCCAGCAGGGCACCGTCCTCAGGCGGGAGGATCTCGAAGAGACGGTCCATCTTGAGGTGGATCCCGGTGTGGGGGCTCTTCATGTCCTCACCGGCTCGGCCATCGTGGTGGATGGTGGTGTGGAGCGGCTGGGCGAGATCACCGGCGTAGTGGGAGAGCAGACCCGCGTAGAAGCTGATTTTGGCCTGGATCGCCGGATCGTCCGGCCACTGCCGGTACTGCGCGAAGGCCACCGTCAGTCGTTGGGTACCTTCCATGATCGAATAGGGAAGGAAACCCACTTTCGTTGGGTCGACCCCCAGGCGGTCGAGGAGTTCGAGGTACTCGAACCGCTGCACCGGGAGTGCATGCCCCTGCAGGAACTCGAGATCCAGGTAGTGCTCCGGGCTTTCGGCCTTGGCCATTGCGGTCAGCTCTCGCTGCTTCATCGCGTCGGGGTCGACGGCCATGTGGGCTACGGTCGCCGCGTCCTCGCGAAAGAACTTGGGCATGCTGTCGGGCAGGATCGACATGGCGGCCCGGGTGATCCGTGAGTGTCCGGGCACCACCCAGGCAAAGGCCGAGGACGCGGAAGCCATGATCAGCAGAGAGAGAGCGAGGGTCTTGCGCACGTAGGTTTCCTCCGAGGGACTGGGGTGGGAGAGTGACGGGGTCCGCCGACCGCGAGAGGATTCTACCTGGCGGTGCGTTCCTCCAGTTCCTCCAACGTGCGCGGCCAGTCCTCGTTGAGCAGTCGCGACAGGACGCGATCGGCGAGGAGCTTGCCTCCGGTCTGGCACGGGGCACAGTAGTTCGCCTCGTTTTCGGCGTAGAGGATGCGTTGCACGGGCGCACCGCAGGTGGGACAGGGTTGGCGGTACTTGCCGTGGACGGCCATAGCGGGATGGAAGGCGGTCACCTTGTCTGGGAATCCGTCTCCGACCTGGGAGCGGAGTCGGTCGGTCCACTCTTCGCAGACCGCGACGATCATGCCCTGTAGGTCCCGGCTCTCCTCGGCGCTCAGGCTGCCGGTCCGTCGGAACGGCGAGCAGCGAGCGCGGTGCAGGATCTCGTCGGAGTAGGCATTGCCGATCCCGGCCAGAATCCGGGGATCGGTGAGTGCCCGCTTGAGGGTCCGGTTCTCCCGCGTCAACGCCGCGTGGAACTGCTCGGGGGTGGCCGTCGCGACCTCGATCCCCCCGCGGTCGTGCTCGGCGAGTCCGACTCGTCCCGAGACCAGGAAGAGCGACGCCCGTTTCTTGCTGCTCGCCTCGGTGAGGAGGAGAGTGCCGTGAGCGAAGTCGAGGGCCAGGAGACCGTTGCGTCCGGGGACCGCGGCTCCCCGTTTGCGCCAGCGCAGCCGGCCCGCGATCATCAGGTGGAGGACGAGGAAGAGCTCCTGCTCGATTTCGAACACGATCCGCTTGCCCAAGCGCTCGACGGCACGAATCTCCTGACCCACCACCGTGGACAAGCGGGGCTGCACCGAGCGCACCAGAAACGGGCTGCGCAACCGAACCGCCTCGATGGTGCGCCCTACGACGTGTCGTTCGAGGGCCTCGAGGTAGATCGTCAGGTCGGGAAGTTCAGGCACTCTCGCAGCTTATCCTGAGGTGCAGTCCCCCGAGGTAGCATCGTGGGCCATGGACGAAGGAGAGCGATCGCCGAGGCAGGCCCGACTCTGGTGGGATTTCTTCGGGCCGAGGGCCGAGGGCACAGCTCGCCACTTCGAAAGCCATCTCGCGGAGTTTCTCGAGCGCGAGAGGATCGAGGACTGCCAGCTCGGGACTGAGTCGCCTCAGCCGAACCACTGGGCCGTGTGGTGCCGGTGCCCCGCCGCGCGCGAGGCCGCACTGGTCACGGCCCTCAGGCCTCGCCGCCGAGATTCAGGGGAGGGACCGTAGGGGCCGATCAGGTACCCAGCAGCCAGGCGATGTAACCGACGTACAGGACGATCAGTCCGACTCCCTCCCGACGTCCCAGGCGCATTCTGGTCAGCAGCATCGGGATCACGAGCACGGTGAAACCGAGCACGATCCAGAAGTCGACCGCGATCACCTCGGGTCCGACGGGAATCGGTCGGACCAGGGCCGTCGTTCCGAGGATGCAGAGCAGGTTGAAGACGTTGGAACCCACGACGTTTCCCAGCACGATGTCTCCCTCCTTGCGGCGAGCGGCGACGATCGAACTGGCGAGTTCGGGGAGGCTGGTCCCAAAGGCCACCATCGTCAGTCCGACCACCCGCTCGGACACTCCCAGCGCGAGGGCGATCCGCGTCGCTCCGGTGACCAACGCCCAGGCCCCCAGGACGAGAAGTACGACGCCGGCGCCGACGATCAGACTGGCGGTCAGCAGGTCCCGTCCCCGAGCGATCCGATCGGTGCTGGCCCGGTATTCGTCCACCACCTCCTGGGGTTCGTCGTCGGACAACAGAACAAAGAGGTAGCCTCCCAGCAGGCCCAGCAGCAGAACCCCCTCGCCCCTGCCGATCAGTCCGTTGGTGATCAGAGGGTAGAACACCAGAGTGGCCCCCAGCATCAGGGGGATCTCGCGCTTCAGGAACTGCGCCTGGGCGGTGAGCGGAGCCACCAGGGCGGCGATGCCGAGGATCAGTCCGAGGTTGGCGATGTTGGATCCCAGGGCATTGCCGATGGCGAGTTCGGGAGCGCCGCGAAGGCTCGCCATCAGGGTCGCCGCCAGTTCGGGAGCCGAGGTGGCGAAAGCGACGACGGTCAGGCCGATGACCATCGAGCTGAGGCCGAGTTGGCGCGCCAGGTCGACGGCGCCGCGCACCAGTGCCTCACCGCCGGCGTAGAGCAGGGCGATTCCCAGGGCGACGAGGGCGAAGCTCAGCGGCGTCATGGCGTGGTGTCTATCACAGCGAACTCGTGCCGGCGGCCTCTCGGCCGGCTCGGTGGTTCAGCGGCCCAGAGGGTCCTCCTCGAGGCCGAGCGTCCGCAGCATCGTGTCGAAGGCGGGATCGCCCACCAGCCAACGGAACACCGGGCGCAGGCCGATCCAGATCAGTTCCGCCGCCTGATCGTGGTGGGCCTTGTGGATCCACTCCATGGTGCGTTCTCGGTCCTCGAGCGCGGCGTAGATCTGGGCGAGCAGGGTGGCCGAGACGTAGCTTCGGCGAAAGCGCGACAGGAGCGTCTGGGTCAGTGCGTTGGCCTGGGCCCGGTCGCCGGCGCGGGCGTGCGTGGTGGCCAGGGCGGCGAGGATTTCGTTGCTTTCGCGAGAGAGGCTGCGCGAGGTCTCGAGTTCGGCGATCGCTTCCTCGAACTCACCCCGTGCGGCATGGGTCAGTCCGAGAAAGTAGTGGGCGACCGCGAAGTTGGGATCGAGAGCCAGGGTGTCGAGCTGCAGGGTCACGGCGCGGTCGAGGTCGCCCCGATAGAGGGCGAGCAGTCCGCGCGAGGTGCTGACCACGGTCGACAGCGGTTCCAGGGCCTGCGCCTGCTCGAGCTGGTCTTCGGCTTCGTCGAAGCGACGCCGTGGCGTCAGCAGATTCATGGCGTACCACTGGCGTGCCGTGGCGTAGTCTGGGTCGAGGTCGATGGCTCGTTGGAAGCTGGCTTCGGCGGTGTCCCAGTCCCAGTCGAAGACCGCCTGGACGCAGGCCAGGGAGGTGTGGGCTTCGGCGAGTCCCGATTCGAGGCGGAGCGCCTCGAGCGCCGAGGCCCGGGCCTTGGGCATCACTTCGCGCGGCGGTTGGCCTCCGTAGACGCCGAGGATGACGTAGGAATCAGCGAGGCCAGCGTGGGCCCGCGAGTACTCTGGATCGGCGGCGATGGCCCGTTCGAAGAACTCGATCCCCTTCCGCAACCCGACCTCGGTGCGTCGGTTCCAGAAGTACCGGCCCTTCAGATAATTGTTGTAGGCCTCCAGATTCTCGGTCGGATGGTGCACCGAGGAACGCCGGGCGGCGGTCCCGAACTTCTCCTTCAAGGTAGCGACGATCTCGTCCGAGATCTCGTCTTGCAGGGCGAACACGTCGGTGAGCTCGCGATCGAAACGGCCCGACCAGAGGGAGAGACCGGTGGCCACCTCGGTCAGCTGTGAGGTGATCCGAACCCGGGTTCCTGACTTGCGCACACTGCCCTCGAGGACCGAGCCGACGTTGAGGCGCCGGCCGATCTCTCCGACGTCGAGGTTCTGGCCCGCCAGGTGACTGGCCGAGGCGCGGGAGGCTACCCGCATTCCGTCGAGTCCGCCGAGAGCGCTGGCCAGCTCTTCGGCCATCCCACTGCAGAAGTACTCCTGATCACCGTGGGGGCTGAGGTCGGCGAAGGGGAGAACGGCGATGGTCGTGGGACGCGCCGCTTTCGGTGGGGTGAGGTCGATCTCGGTCTCCGCCGCCCGCTCGGCCGGAGTCAATCCGGCGGGCGACGGTCCCTGGCCATTGCGGAGTCCGTAGCGCAGTCGGTCGAGGTCCGCCGACATCTCGTCGGCCGTGGCGTACCGATCCTGTGGTTCTTTGGCCAGCGCCTTGCGAACGATCGGTCCGACCAGCATCAGCTGGCGGGTCGGTAGACCCTGGAGGGGTTGCGGGTCGTCGAAGGCGATCGCGTGGAGCATCGAGAGGTCGTCCGGTTTGTCGAACGGCAGACGCCCGGTGGTCATCTCGAAGAGGAGAACTCCCACCGACCAGAGGTCGGCGCGGCCGTCGACTTCGCGGCCGTAGACCTGTTCCGGCGACATGTAGGCGGGGGTACCGACTGCGATCCCCTCTTTGGTGATGCGTTGACTCCCCTGGAACTTCGCCAATCCGAAATCAAGGATCTTGACCACGCTGCGGTCGTGGGTAATAACGATGTTGGCGGGTTTGATGTCGCGGTGGTAGACGCCCTGTTGGTGGGCGACGGCCAGTCCGGAGAGCAACTGCCGGGTGATGTCGATCGCTTGCTCCAGCGGAATCGAGCCGCGGGCCATGCGCTCGCCCAGCGTCTCGCCCTCGTAGTAGCCCATGGCGATGTACAGGCGCCCGTCGTCCGTCTCGTCGATCTCGTAGATGGTGCAGATGTTGGGGTGGTCGAGCGAGGAAGCCGAGCGCGCCTCGCTGACGAAGCGGGTCCGCGCCCGGTCCTCGCGCAGTCGTTCCGGGGCCAGGAACTTCAGGGCGACGGTGCGGTGCAACGTCGTGTCCTCCGCCTTGTAGACGTCTCCCATGCCCCCGCTGCCGAGGAGCTCTTCGATTCGGTAGTGGGCGACGGTTTTCCCGATCATCGGCCCGCCGATTCTATCGGAGCGCCACGCCTCGAGGGCTTTGGCTCAAGCGGGGTGCTCGTCTCCGGTCAGGTTGGCTCGCGTACGGCGCCGTGGTAGACACCGTGCCGCGAAGGCCAGCCCGTCTTCGAGCGTCGAGTACCACACCGGCAGCCCGATCAGGGTGAAGATGGTCGACGTGCTCAGCCCACCGATCACGACCACCGCCAGCGAGTCGATGTAGTTCCCGGCTACGGTGAAGCCCGAGAACGTGAGAGGAAGCAGACCGAAGATGGTGGTGATCGCGGTCATCAGAACCGGCCGCAATCGTTCGCCGCACCCGATGACCAAGGCCTCGGCCCGCTCCATTCCCGTCGCTCGCAACTGGTTGACGTGATCGACCAGCACGATTCCGTTGTTGACCACGATACCGATCAGGATGATCACCCCCATGAAGCCGATGATCTCGAGCTCGTAGCCGAGGCCCCATAGCAGCCAGAAGGCACCGCAGAAGGCGAGCGGCAGGGTGATCAGAATGGCCAGCGGCTGGGTGAAGGACTCGAACAGCGCGGCCATCAGCAGGACCACGGCGAGCAAGGACATCAGCACGCCCTGGAACATCGTGTTGAGACCCTCTTCCTGGCGCCGACCCCAGTTGCCGAAGCTCCAGGCGTACCCTTCGGGCAGGTCGAGGGTATCGGCGATGGCGGTGACGCGCTGTCGGGCCTCCTCGGTCGTGACCTCCTTCTCGAACTCGGCGCTGACCCAGGTCGTGGTCAGACGATCCTCCCGGTTGATTCGGGGCTGGGTGCGCGAGAGCTCGACGTCGGCCACCGAACCGAGGGGGATCGGATCGGCTCCTTCGCGAGGAATCGGCAGGTCTCGCAGCGCCGAGACTCCGGGTTGCAGATCGGCGGGCAGGGCCACCAGCATCTCGAGCTCGGTGCCGCGGCTCTGGTAGCGCGACAGATTGCGTCCCCTGAAGGTCAACGACACGGTTTCTGCCACGCGGCGTGGCGTCACCCCGAGCCGGCGGGCGCGTTCGGGATCGACCGCCACCACGGCTTCCTGTTGCCCATCCTGGCTGGGGCCGAAGACGTCGATGCGCTGTGGATCCTCGGTCGCTTTGATCCGACGCTCGAGCTCACGGCCCAAGGACTGCAGATACTCGGGATCCTCGCCGTGCAGAGCGACGGCCACCATGCGACGGTCACCACGACCGCCACGCCACCACTCGCGTTCGCCGACCGTGAGTTCGACCCCGGGCAGGTCGGGAATGCCGGTCTTGAGGGCACGGTGGAGGTCGCCGATCCGCTCCTCGCTGGCCTCGGCCGGGTCGACGTAGACCCGCACCACGCCGAAACCCCGTTCGGCGTACCAGCTGTAGAGGCTCTTGTACCCGAGTTCCTCCTTGCGGGGCCAGATCCAGGCTTCGAGGACGTTGACGTGTTCCTCCATCTTCTCCTTCGTCGTCGGGTCGAGGGAGCGGAGGAAGATCTGGGCGTAGATCTGCTGCTCCTTCGGCTCGGAGTTCTTCTCGATCTTGGAGATCGGATACCAGGCGGAGCTGGCGAAGGCAAGGAGAATCAGCAGTGTGGCGAGACGGTGGTGCAGAGTCCAGGCCAGAACTCGGCGGTATCCAGGGATCAGGCGGCGCTGCACGAAACCCGGCGGCAACGTCTTCGAGGGCACGTAGCGGGCGGCGGCCAGCGGGATGAAGGTGAGGGAGATTACCAACGAGCAGAGAACCGCCGAGCAGATGGTGGTGGCGACTTCCCCCAGGTAGATGGTCATCGGCCCGGGCTCGGCCAGGAACAGCCAAGACCATACGAAGACGGTCGTGGCGGTGGCGGCGATCACGGCCAGCGCCACCTGACGGGCGCCTATGCGCGCTGCGGTTTCGGCCGCCATGCCTTCGTTCTGGAGTCGGTAGATGTTCTCGATGACCACCACTGCGTTGTCGACCAGCATGCCGACTCCGAGCATCAACCCCAGCATCGTCAAGACGTTGAACTGCTGTCCGAGGACGAACATGACGCCACAGGTCACCAGCAGGGAGAAGGGGATGGCGACGGCGACCACGGCCGTGGTGCGTCCGCGGCGCAGGAAGAAGAGCAACACGCAGACGGCCAGCAGGCCACCGAAGACCCCAGCGTTGCGGAGACCCGTCAACGAGTTGCGGATCTCCTGCGCGGCGTTGTTCCAGATCAGCAGTTGGATCCCCTCGAGCTGCGGGTCCTTCTCGATCTCCGACACCTCGGCGAGCAGGGCATCGACGGTCTCGACGGTGTTGGCACTGGCCTCCTTGAAGACCGAGAGGGAGATGGCAAACTGCAGATCGAGGTGGCGACCATGGTCGATGATCGGCTGATAGATGCCGACGTTGGCGACGTCACCGACCCTTAGGTCGTGGGGCGGCAAGGGCAGGTCGGCGATCTCCTTGACACTCTGGAAGCGTCCGATCGATCGCACGCCGTAGGCGAGGACGTCGCCCCGGACCGATCCGAGGTCGACGTCGAGATTGGCGGCCTGGAGGGCGCCGACCAACTCACTGGCCTGCACTCCGTGTCTTCGCAGGTCCTGGGGGTCGATTTCGATGCGAACCTCCTGCGGCTCGACGCCTCCCAGCTCGACGCTTCCGACGCCCTGGATTCTCTCGAGTCGACGCTTGATGCGGCGGTCCAGGAGATCCCAGGACTCGGACAGGTCCCGGTTGGCACTGATCCGCCCTTCGATGATCGCGCCGTTGCTCGGACCCGATTGGAAGGTCTGGTAGCGGATCTGGCCGATGTTCTCGGGCAGGTCGGGACGTACCCGTTCCACCGCCTCGCGGATTTCGAGCTTCTTGAGATCGAGGTTGGCGTCCCAGTCGAACTCGACGTTGATCCATGCGTCCCCGGCCTCGGTGTTCGCGTTCAGCGACTTGATGTCGGCGACGGTCGAGATCTCCTCTTCGAGGGGTTCGATGATCTCGCGCAGATTTTCCAGCGGGTGGCTGCCCGGGTTGCTGATCTGGACATTGACGTAGGGCGGTTCCACCGTCGGCATGAAGTCCAGCGGGAGACGGAAGATCGCCA
The DNA here is from genome assembly GCA_030429235.1 of Thermoanaerobaculia bacterium. Classification (GTDB taxonomy): domain Bacteria; phylum Acidobacteriota; class Thermoanaerobaculia; order Multivoradales; family JAIOJS01; genus JAIOJS01. Next base: position 20,000 of record JAUIDB010000005.1, read on the forward strand.
CGGTGCCGAGCACCACCAGCGAGAGCAGCAACATCAGGGTCGCCACCGGACGATCGAGGGGTAGGAAGCGTCCGCTACTGGGTTCGCCGGTCATACTGCTTCCTCCGAGAGGGCGGGCGGAGCCAGCCCCGGTCGCGTGTCGATCCGATCGTCTTCGTCGAACTCACTTCGGGACTCTTCCGCGTCGTCGGGGAAGTCGACCAGGTCCGCTCCTTCCTCCTCGTCGCTTCCGGTGAGTCCGGCGAGGAGTTCGTAGATGCAGGGCACGACGACCAGGGTCAGCAGGGTGGCCACGACGAGGCCGCCGATCACGGTGATGGCCAGCGGGGCTCGCAGCTCGGCTCCGGCTCCCAGCCCGATGGCCATGGGCAGGAGACCGAGCACCGTGGTGGCCGTGGTCATCAAGATCGGTCGCAGGCGCTCCTGCCCGGCGGCGACCACCGCAGTGCGCAGGTCCTGACCCTCGACCCGTCGCCGCCGGTTGATCGCGTCGACGAGGACGATGGCATTGTTGACCACGATCCCCGCCAACATGACCGCGCCGATCAACGCCAGAACGCTGATCGTGTGGCCGGTGAGCCAGAGCGCCGCTACGATTCCGACGAGGGCCAGGGGAACGGCGGTCAGGATGACGAAGGGATGGATCAACGACTCGAACTGGGCCGCCATCACCACGTAGACGAGGAAGATTGCGAGGGCCAGCGCCAGTTGGAGACTCTGGAAGGAAACCGCCAGTTCCTGGTCCTGGCCGGCCATCTCGACTCGGATCTCAGACGGGATTCGAGCCCCGTCGGATTGCGCTTCGGTGGTCGCAGGGCGCTGCAGCTCCAACAGTTCCGATCGCACCGCGTCGAGCACGATCCCGAGGTCCTCGCCGCGGGCCTCGGCGGTGATCTCGGCCATGCGCGATCCTTCGGCGCGGTGGATGGCGGCCGGGCCGCGGCCGACGTCGACGCTGGCTAGAGCCGACACCGGTACGATCACCCCATTGGGCAGCCGTAGGCGGAGGTTCTCCACCTCCGCCGCCCGGTCGCGGAAGGGTTCGAGGGCACGGAGTCGGATGTCGATGCGTTCTTCTCCCTCGCGGAACTGACCGATGAGCTCGCCGCCGATCTTGCGGCGCAACGAAGTCCCGATCTCGGCCGCGGTGAGGCCGAGGGTAGCCGCACGTTCGCGGTCCAGCTCGACCTGCACCTCGGGGCTTCCCGGCTCGGCGGTGCTGCCGACGTCCTCGAGTTTGGGTAGAGCCGAGAGGTGCTCCTCGACCAGGTCGGCCGCGACGGTCAAGCGATCGAGATCGTCGCCGAAGAGTCGGACAGCCACCGGTGGCTTGACCGACAGCACCGACGGGCGCACCAGCTCGGCGTCGATCTTGGGAAAGGGTTGCAGCACTTCGCGGACCCGAGCCACGGCGGCGGCCTCCCATTCGCTGCCCGCTTCCTGAGGCAGTACGAAGTCCATCTGGGCGAGGTTCTCGCCGAGGGTTCGTTGTCCCGAAGCACTGGAGGGTAGAGACCCGACGGTAGCGAAAACGCGGGCGAAGAGGGGGTCGCCCACCAGGGCTCGCTCGAGTCGCGCTACGGTGTCCGAAGTCGTGTCGAGGGGCGTGCCTTCCGGCAGTCGCAGCTGGAAGGCGAACTCACCCTGCGACAGGCTGGGGACCAGGCGGGTGCCCAGCTGCGGTAGCAACCACAGCGCGCCGCCGAGCAACAGGAAGGCGACGAGCAGGACGGTTCCGCGGCGGTCGAGGGCGCGCTCCAGGAAGCCGGGGTAGGCGGCACTGGCGCGTTGGTGCGCGCGGTCGAAAGGGCTGGTCAGGCCGAAGAAGAGTCGCGGAAAGACCCATCCGATCAGGCCGAGGAGACCGATCACGATCAGCACCACGAACCGTAGCGGAAAGAGAAGCGCGGTGACCAGACGACTGGGCAGCGAGACGCCGTTGCCGATCGGCTCGAGCTCCAGGGGGCCGAGTCGGAAGGTCCAGGGAGGTCGTTGCTCGTCGGGTTCCCTGGTGCGTCGGGGTTGTGGCCCGAGCGCCGACAGGGCGGGAATCACGGTGAGGGAGACCACCAGGGCGGCGAGCAGGGAGAAGCAGACCGTCAGAGCCTGGTCGCGGAAGAGCTGTCCGGCGACGCCCTGGACGAAGACGATGGGGAAGAAGACCGAGACGGTCGTCAGCGTCGAGGCGATGACCGCTCCCGCCACCTCGGTCGTGCCGATGATCGAGGCTTCGCGACGTCCCTTGCCGAGCCCGCGATGGCGGTCGATCGCCTCCAACACGACGATCGATGAGTCGACGAGCATGCCGATTCCGAGGGCGAGTCCACCCAGGGACATGATGTTCAGCGTGACTCCGGCCTGGTGCATCGGCAGGAAGGTCGCGATCACCGACACGGGAATCGACAGCGCGATGATGCCGGTGGAGGGGGCGTCTCGGAGGAAAAAATACAGCACCAGGATCGCCAGCAGCCCACCGAACCAGGCCGCGCTCTTGACCTGGTCGACGGCCTCGGCGATGTACTCCGACTGGTCGGAGAGCACGGTCAGGTCGAGCGACTCGGGCATCTCTCCTCGAAGGGTTTCGAGTTCTGCGAACAGGTCGCGGGCCACCGTAACGGTGTTGGCGGAGCCTTCACGGTGCAGGGCCAGTTCGACGATCTCGTTGCCTTCGACGCGGCTGATCTCGTCGCGGTCGCGGTGCCAGCGGCGGACGTTGGCGACGTCTTCCACGCGCACGCGACCGGCGTCCGACTCGCGCACCACGGTTCGCCGCAGCTGCTCGAGGTCGTCGAACTCGTGCAGTGTGCGGACGAGGTAGAGAGCATTGACGTCGCGCACCACTCCGCCCGGCTGGTTGACGTTCTCGGCCTCGAGAGCGCTGGCGAGGTCGTCCAGAGTGAGGCCCAAGGCCGCCAAGCGGTCTTCGTCGGCTTCGACCACGACCTCGGGATCGAGGCCTCCACGGATCTTGGCCGCGGCGATCCCGCGAACCCCTTCGAGGCGGGGTTTGATCCAGCGTTCGGCGAGTTGCCGCAGGTCATCGAGTTCGCGGTCGACGCCGGAGAGTCCGAGGCGGACGATCGGATCCAGCGAGGGATCGAACCGGAGGACGCGCGGAGACTCCGCTTCGCGCGGGAGCTGTACCACTCCGAGGCGCTCGCGCACCTCGATGGCGGCGAGGTCCATCTCCTCACCCCAGTCGAACTCGAGAATGACCTCCGAGAGCCCCGGCCGAGAGACCGATCGCATCTCACGCACTCCCGTGATGACTCCGACGGCCTCCTCGAGCGGGCGCGTGACGAACTGCTCGACCGACTCGGGGGCGGCGTCCGGATACTCCGTCTGGATGGTGAGCGTGGGGTAGGCGAGGTCCGGCAGCAATTCGATCGGCAGCCGCTTGGCGGCGAGAAAGCCGAACGTACTGATGGCGATCGTCGCCATCAACACCGTAACCGGGCGGTTGACTGAGCCTCGAGCGAGCGACATCGCGGGCGCCTCCTAGCGGCTAGCCGTCGCCGGAGCGTTCTGGGCCGAGGTGTCGTCGCCGGAGGCACCGGCGAGGCGCACGGTGGCCCCGTCTTCGAGGGCTCCGGCTCCGGCGGTCACCACCTGGATGCCGGCGTCGAGTTCACCTTCGGCCGGGTGGATTTCGACCCGACTCTGGTCCTCGTAGCCGAGGATGACCTCGACCTTCTTGGCCTTGTCGCCGTCAACGGTGAAGAGGAACCAGCGACGTCCCTCCGCCACCAGGGCTTCGCGGGGAACGACCAGGGCTTCAGCGTGGCGATCGGTGGTGATGTCGACCCGAACGAAGGTGCCGGGGCGCAGGGTCTCGGCCTCGTCGACCGCCAACGTGACCTTTACGGTTCCGGTGCTACGGTCCACCTCGGGGGCGATTCGCTCGATCCGAGCCGCGACCGGTGCGAAGGTCGCGTCCGGGGTGAGCTGGACCTCCTGCCCCGGCGACAGCAGGGAGACGTGGCGCTCGGGAACGTTGACATCGGTGTAGAGCGGAGTGACGTCGGCGAGGTCGTAGACTGCCGTTCCCTGGTTCACCGTGTTGCCGACGTCGAGGTGACGGGTGAGCACCACCCCGCTGAAGGGGGAGTTGATGACGGTGCGCGCGAGTTCGAGCTCGGCGAGCTCGACGGCGTGCTGGGCGTCCTGGTTGTCGCGTCGGGCCTGTTCGAACTGCTCTTCGCTGACTAGAGCCTGTTGGTAGAGCTCCTCGAGGCGTTGGAACTCACGTCGGCGTGTCTCGGCCGTCGCCCGGGCGCGGGCCAGGGCGATCCGCTGCTCGTCGTTCTCGAGTTCGGCCAGAGGCTGTCCCTCGCGCACGCGATCACCTTCCTCGACTCGTAGCGTCTGCAGGACTCCGCTGGTGCGGGTAGTGACGGTAGCGCGCCGTTCGGCGCGGAGGGTGGCGCTGGTGGAGTAGAGCGCCACCATCTCTTCGCGGGCGGTCTCGGCGACCTCGACCGGCACGGCCTCGGCCGGTGGCGCTTCGCCGGGGCCGCCGGGTCCGGGCCGGTTGGCGGTTTCGGGCGGTCCGGAGGACTTGCAGGCCAGAGAGGACAGAGTGACCAGAAGGAATGCCGCCAGCAGGGGGGTTCGGCTCATTCTGGATGCGGGGTTAGGGGGGAGGGAACGTAGCACGGGGACTCCTCGCACGTTGATTCGGTGAGCAAACGGAAGACGGGACGCCGGGGCGCCCAAGGGAAGGTCTGAAATCAGAGGACGGTCGAGGACCGTCGCCCTAGATACGGATCGGTCGGGTCGAGTGTTGCAGCGACCTCGGTCGTTGGCCGAGAGTCAATTGGGCTGGAAGGAGGTCAATGTCCCCTTCGGGGTACTTGTGGCATTCGATGGGTTGGGATGCGGTGCCTGTCGATTGACAAGCTCCGAAGGGAGCGGGTATCGTCCCGCACAGGTTAACGAGATGCAAGGGAATCAGCGACGGCACCGCAGGTACGACGTCGAAGGCGTCCGCGGCAGCCTCGCGTACCAGATCGACGCCAAGGTTCTGAACATGAGCTTGACCGGTATGGCCATGGAGACCGCGGCGATGCTGAAAGTCGGAACCAACTACCGTCTCCAGGTTCCCTTCGAAGGCGACGTCCTCGACCTGCCGGCCGACGTGAAGTGGTGCCATCTGGTCCGCACCGAGACCAACGATCGAGGGGATGTATTGCCCGTGTACCACGCCGGGATCGACTTCCGCTCGGTGCTCGACGAGAAGGCCCGCGAGATCCTCTCCTTCATCGAGAGCCACATCATCGTCGACCTCGAACAGCGTCTGTTCGGGAGGTTTCGTCTCGAAGCGAACGAACAGGTCGGGTTGACCGAAGAACGGGAGTTCGAGGTGCGTCGGATCTCCCTCTCCGGACTTCTGATCGAGACCAGTTTCTCGCCGCAGCGAGACGAGGTCTTGCACCTCGAGGTGCAGCCCGAGGGAACGCTACTGGAGGTTCGCGGCCGAGTGGCCTACATAGAGCAGCTCAAGTCGGGCACCGATGGTCTGGTCCAGGTGGGACTGGAATTCATCGAGCTCGGTCCCGAGCAGCGCGAAGCCCTCGAGTCGTTCATCGAGAGCCTCCTGGAGTAGCACGAGACTCCCCAAGCTCGGCCCTCGGCTCGTGCCGGGGTCCGGACTCGATCGATTCCGGGGACCCTAGGGGAGCGACCAGGCCTGCGTATCCCCGGATTCGAAACCGTCTTGGAAGATCGGGGCCTGACGCCAGGCGACGACGGTGGAGGCGGTGGTGTTGAGCGTCAGATGGTTGTCGGCGGCATTCGGCTGCCCGTCCGGGATCCCCATCGGCTCCGAGGTCGAGGGATGCAGGACGTTCGGGTTGGACCAGTAGAGTGAACGCGTACACGGCGACCCCGAACAGTTGTTGTACGACATCACAGTACGCCAGACGCTGGAGGGTGAGTAGTAGCCGTGGTTGAAGGCGAAGGGAGATCCGGTGGTCGAGTCGGCATTGTAGTCGTGACGGGCGGACTGAATGTGGCCCATCTCGTGAGCGAAGGTGTAGTTCGGAGAGATGCAGCCCTCACCCGTGACGCAGAAGGCGTACTCCTCGAAGGCCGGGGAGACCGTGGTCATGATGTAGGCGATGCCGCACCCACCGGTTCCGGCGATCAGCTTGACGATGTCCGCCCCGTACTCGTCCCGCCAGTCGTGAACCTCGTCGAGGAACCCGTCGTTCTTGATGCGGAGGCGGTTGCGATCGGTCGAAATCGAGCCGCTGTCGGTGTAGGTCACGAAGGCGGTGTGGACCAGGTTGACTCGCAGATCGACATTGCTGTTCATGTACGAGAGGTTGGTTTCGGTAACGCCGAGGTCGATCCGGTTTTCGATGTCGAGGACGGTGCCTCCCGCGGAGTTGATCGCCTGTTGGGTGTAGACGACCATCAGGTCGAAGGTAGGGATCCCTCCTCCTAGAGTCGAGGCTGCGGTCGACCGTGACGCCACCGCTGCATCGAGCGGCTTCAACTCGTCGTCCGAGACGGGGGTTGGCTCCTCCTCTCGCAGCTCGGGAGAGTTCTCGTCGATCTCCTGCACCACGTGCTGTCCTCCGGGAAGTCGGCGGAGAACGAAGAGTCGGCCATCGAAGCGAATCGTGCCGGTAGCCGCTCCCTCCCGTGAGACCAGGACGACGGAGCCACTGGGGTCGCCTTCGATGGAACCGATCCAACTCGTGCTCCCCGTCGGGTTCGACCAGACATGCTGGTTCCGGCTGACGAGTTGTTCACCAGACAGCGCGAAGGTGGCGAGAGTGATCGCGGAGTCGGGTTCCGCGATCAGGTGAGTCGCCACCTGCACCGGGATCTCGTCGACGACGTACGCTGGCACGTGGCGACGCGTTTCCGCCGCAGGATCGAACGAGAGCAGATCGGGAGTAGCACTCCAGCCGGCCACCGGGAGAAGGGCGGCGACCAGGACGAGCGAGACGAGACGGTAGCGGGACATGGTGGATCCTCGAGTTAGCGAGTGGCCGGTGGGTCGAGGTGACCCTGGTCGGCGTCACCCATGGGGACATCGTGGTGGGGAAAATACTCCATCCAACGCGAATCCACCAGTTTGCGGGTTGTTTCGCCCGGATAGAGCTCGGTGGGAAAACCCGGTGTCAGACGGGCGTCGATCAGGATCGGTGCCTCGTACACGACCTGATTGGCCACGATGCGAGTGCCCGCGGCGTGGACGTCCCGCGCCGGTTCGAACCGAGTGAAGGTCGTCCAGAGGAAGTTCATCGACGAGGCTGCCGCTCGTTCCGGTTCGTCGACGAGTACCAGCAGGGGCCAGTCGGAGAAGGCGGCCGCGGAGGCGATGCGGCGGAGCGTCGACGCCTCGTCCCGACGGGCCTCGTCCGCGTGAGGAGTCGCGGGATACGTGAGTTCACCCCGGCGGGGTGCTGCCAGGTCGACTCGGCGCAAATCGCGGCCGCCGATCACCAGACAGCCGGGACAGAAGACTTCGACCGTATCGACTCCGGTCGGGAGCTCGGTGGCGCTGAACTCTCGCGGCAGCTCGCGGACGGCATCGCCCAGTCCGAGCCAGACTCCCTTCGAGCCCCGGTTGACCTGGGGGCCGGTGTAGTCCAGCGTGTCCATCGAGAGGTTGCCGAAGACGTAGAGATCGGTCTCCGGGCGGGTGCGCTCCAGAAGGTGTTGAAGGGTCGCGGGGAAGTCGCGGAGGTCGATCCGACGGTCGGTGACGAAGAGGAACTTGGTCAGCGCCAGCTGACCCTCGCCCAGGATCCGAAACGCCGAGACCATCGCTTCCCGCCGGTAGCGTTCCTGGACCACCGCCGCGGCGAGGGAGTGGTAGCCGGTCTCGCCGTACGACCAGAGGTCGAGAACCCCGGGCATGACGAGGGGAAAAAGGGGCGACAGCAACTCCTGCAGCAGGTCGCCGATGAAGAAGTCCTCCTGGCGTGGTTTGCCCACCACGGTGGCCGGATAGATGGCGTCGCGCCGGTGGCAGATCGCCTCGACCTCGAAGAGCGGATAGTCGTGGGTGAGGGAGTAGTAGCCGTAGTGGTCGCCGAAGGGTCCTTCGGGATGCCGTAGTTTTGGCGGGACTCTCCCCACCAGGGCGAACTCGGCCTCGGCCAGCAGCGGGTGCTCTCCCGGACCCGGTACCCGTGGCAGGCGGTGGCCCGCGATCAGGGAGGCGAGCAGGATCTCGGGCACGTTTTCCGGCAAGGGTGCAATCGCGGCCAGGATCAGGGCGGGGGGTCCCCCCAGGAAGACGGTGGCTGGCAAGGCCTCGCCGCGGCCTTCGGCCAACTGGTAGTGGAAGCCCCCTCCCTTGCCGATCTGCCAATGCATGCCAGTGCGGTGACGGTCGTGCACGTGCAGCCGGTAGATGGCGAGGTTGGATCCCTTGCCCTCCGGGTGCTCGGTGTAGACCAGGGGTAGCGTCACGAAGGGGCCGCCATCTCCCTCCCAGGTCGTGAGTACGGGCAGTCGTCCGAGGTCGGGGTCGCGATCGATGACTTCGGTGACAGGGCCGCGCTGGCGCGATCGAAGCCCCACCTTGAGCGCTGCTCCCGCCAGGTCACGGGCTTGCCACAAGCTCCGCGGCGTTGGGGGCAGTATGGTCTCGGCGGTCTCGACCAACCGTCGCAGCAGTCGGCCGGGCCGCTCCCCGAAGGCGAGCTGGGCGCGATCGGCGGTGCCGAACAGGTTCGTCACCAGGGGGAAGTCGGCGCCGACCGGGTTGGTGAACAGCAGGGCGGGTCCACCTCCGGCGATGACGCGACGGTGGATCTCCGGCACCTCGTGCTGCGGATCGACGGGGGCGTCTACGGTGACGAGGTCACCCCGACGGCGCAGTGTCTCGAGGAACCTCCGTAGGTTGGGAAAGGATTCGACCGACATGGGGGCTGAATGGTACCGCGGAACTCGCCGCTGGTAGGGTTGGCGGAATGTCGACCGTCCCCGCTCTCCCACCGGCTGACTTCGTCATCATCGGCGGCGGCATCCTGGGCCTGGCGACGGCCCGAGCCCTGGTGCAGCGTGGCCTCGGTCCTCGCGTCGTGATCCTCGAGAAGGAACCCCTGGTGGCGCAGCACCAGACCGGACGCAACAGTGGCGTCCTCCATTCGGGGCTCTACTACCGGCCAGGCAGCCTCAAGGCTCGGTTCACACGCCAGGGACACCAGGCGGTGCAGGAGTTCTGTGCGTCCCGTGTGCTACCGCTGCGTCTCTGTGGCAAGACCGTGGTCGCGTTCGGTGAGGGCGAGGTCGAAAGGTTGCGTGCGCTCGAGTCCCGGGGTCGTGAGAATGGCCTGCGCACCGAGTGGCTCGATGCGGCCGGAATCCGAGCTCACGAACCGGAGGCGCGGGGGGACGCCGGTCTGTGGGTCGCCGAGACCGGGATCGTCGATTTCGGCGGGGTAGCGCGCACGATCGCAGCCGAACTGCGTCAACAGGGGGTCGAGATTCTCCTCGGTACCCGCTTCGTGGGGGTGGCCGGAACGACCTCCAGCAGCCTGCGGTTGCGCACGTCGAAGGGGGAGATCGAAACCGGCTTCCTGATCAACTGCGCCGGGCTCTTCTCGGATCGGATCGCTCGTCTGGCCGGAGTCGAGGAGTCGGTGCGCATCGTCCCGTTTCGGGGCGAGTACTTTCGGCTCAGGAGAGAGGCTCGAGACCTGGTGCGGGGGTTGATCTATCCGGTACCGAATCCCCAGCTCCCCTTCCTCGGCGTGCACCTGCATCGCACCATCGACGGCGAGGTGTTCGCTGGCCCCAACGCCGTTCCCGCCGGCCGGCGTGAGGGGTATCGACGCCGGGACTTCGCCTGGGTGGACGTGCAGGACACCGTGGCCTGGCCCGGATTCTGGCGTCTGGCCCGCCGCTACGGCACCATCGGCGTGGCCGAGATGGTGCGATCGCTCTCCAAGGGCGTCTTCACCCGAAGTCTGCAACGACTGGTGCCGCGCATCCGGCGTCGCGATCTCGAACCGGCGCGGGCGGGAGTCCGCGCCCAGGCTCTCTACCGGGACGGTCGGCTCGTCGACGACTTCGTGTTCGGTCAAGGGGAGCGCTCGTTGCACGTCCTCAACGCTCCGTCGCCGGCCGCTACCGCTTGCTTCCCGATCGCCGAGCACATCGTCGACCGCCTGGACGGAGGGGTGGATACGGCCAGTGAACGGGCGGTCTGAGGAGCTGGGTGCTCACGAATCTCGAGGTGGCGGGTCCCCAGGCTCGAGTTCGCCCGCGATCACATACCGCAGGATGTCGACCACCTGCTGCGGTCGTTCGGCGACGGCGTGGGCGGCGGCATCGACCTCCTTCAAGGCGTGGGTGTGTTCGGGCGGGTGGAGGATCACCAACGGTTTGCCCAGGGCCGCGGCGTAGCCAGCGTCGAACGCGGCATTCCACTGGCGGTACTTCTCGCCGAACTTCACGACGACCAGATCGGCCTCGGCCAGATGAGTACGAGTCCGGATGGCGTTGATCCCGGCGCCCTTGCGGTCGCGCCAGAAGGGCCGGTCTTCGCCTCCGAGGATGGTCGTGCCGCAGGCATCGCTATGAGGATGGTTGGTGACCGGAGCCGTCAGCACGACGGGTAGTCCGGCATCGCGACAGCCCGTCGCGATCTCGGTGCGCCAATCGCTGTGAATCTCTCCGGCCAGGTAGACGGTCCAGGTTCGGGTCATGGGGGCTCCTTTCGAGGGATCCCGATTCTGGCACGGCCGCGCGACGGGTCGGCCCGCGATTCCGCGGGGACCTGCTACAGTGGTGGCATCCACCGTCGAAGCCGGCCCCACCGTGCCAGGTATGGGATCGGGGAGTCGTCGTCCCGAGGGTTTCCGAACCTGACCTGGATCTACCCCGTGGTTCTTCAGATCACGGTCGCGGTGGCCCTCGCACCGCTGGCAGCGGATCAGTCGCTGCCCCCCGACCTACGGATCGTCGGTACCTCGACCGCCTACCAGAGCCAGCTCCACAGCTGGAGCGTGCTCTACGGGCCGCGACCGGTCAAGGAGTCGGTCGATGGTCACGAACCGCCCGCCTGGTTTCCGAGCTACCTGGAGCCTGGAACCGCGGGCCTGCGTCTCTTCGGCGTTGACTTCAACTACCCGATTTCGCGACTCGTCCCGGGCGGCGTGCTCTCGACGGTCTGGGAAGAGCCGGTCGAATTTGTCTGGGACTTCGGTGATGGGACGACGGGCACCACGGGACAGCGGCCTCTGGCCCACCACCGGTATCTCGAAGTCGGCAGTGCCGTGATCACGGTGACGATGCGGTCGCTGACCGACGGTCGGACCGTGGCGGTCGCGAGTCGGTCGGTCGAAGTGGTGAACACCAAGCCCAGCATCTGGCGAATGACTGCCGTACGCTCGATGGAAGAGGCGCGAAGCTTCGTGCTGGACGCCAACGTCTACGACTCGACGGCCGACACGATCGAGTACGCCTGGGATTTCGGGGACGGCTCGCCGGTGGTGGAGGACGGACCGCGGGTCGAGCACCGCTTCCCGCCCAGCGGTACCTACACCGTCAGATTGACCGCCAGGGATGGCCATGAGTCCTCCGCCCAGGGGGCGGCGGAGGATGTCGAGACGAAGGACGTCGAGATCGTCTCGGCTGAGGAGCCTGCTTCGCCTCCGGCGCCGACGACCGGCGAGGAGGAACCCCCCGAGAGCACCGCGGCCACCACCTTCACCGCGCAGGTCACGGGGGCCATCCAGACCGAACTGCAATCCGAGGTCCGGCCCTTCGTCGGGATCTTCCTCGGTCCCGCTGGGCCGCGCCGCTGCCGGCTCCTGATGACGGCCTGGGACCCGCAACAGCTACTGGTCGTGACCCTGATGGCCGATCTGCCAGGTGCGGCCATCGGAGAGGGACGTTACGAGTTGAAGGAGGGGGAGTACTCGACCCGAGCCCGCTACGCGCAGCTCTCCGTGCAGCCCAGCGCCGAGGAGTACCAGACGTGGTACGACAGCAACGGCTCTGGGCGTCAGGGGCTCGGGTCGTTTGCCCTCGGCCATGCCCGTCCGGTCCTCGATCGGGAGCGGGGAGAGGGCTGGGAAGGGGAGATTCCGGGGGACGAGACCGGGGGTGACGACGCTTGGATGTCGACTATCAACCGCGTCCTGCGTACCTCTGGGGCGGGGTTTGTCCAGCTCGGGCCTCGGGAGGAGCAGACCTTCGCCGGGCCGCCGGTGGCGACGTCTCCCTTCGGAGAGCAAGATCCTTACGGCTTCGAGGGGCGCGGGGGGACGGTCGACCTTTTTCTCGCGCCCCAGGACCGCCTCGAAGGTAGCTTCTCGGTCTCGCTGACCGATCCCTCGACGCCGTCGCGGGGGACCGTCTCGGTCGCGGGCGAGTTCGTGCTCAACCTGGTCACCGCGCCGCGGGACGGGTTGGTGATGTACCAGTGCGGTGCCGACACCTTCGAGGTCACCGGCGTCGCTCCGGCCGGCGACCGGGAGATCGGTCAACGAGCCTCGGTGGGAGTGAGCTTCAGCGGCGACGTCGATCCGAACAGCGTCGACCCCTGGACGTTCGAGGTCGGCTATCCCGACGACTCTGGCAACTTCGTCCCCGTTGCCGGTCGCCGGCTCACCGACCAACGGGGGATCTGGTTCGTCCCCGACGCCCCCTGGCTGTCGGGAGTGCGCCACACCGCGCGAGTGAAGACCGGCGAGCACGGGGTCGTGTCGCGCGGCGGCGCGCAGCTCTTCGACGCGGACGGTGACGGTTGGTACCAGTGGGACTTCTGGACCCAGATCGACTTCGACGCGGCGCTCGGCCACCACCTCGCCTGCCACCTCTTCCAGCCGGTGCGCGACGCACCGCTGGTGGCGGGCAAGCCGGCGGTCGCCCGCGTCTACGCGCACTGGGAGAACCACGAGCGAGTCGCGGTGCAGGCCCAACGGCGGCAGTTCGAGGCCCGGGTCGTCGGTCGGGACGGCGGCGCCGCAGCGGGGCTCTCGGTGTTGCATACCTTCGTACGACCTGATCTCTGGGAGCACGTCGGCTTGGATCAGGCGGCGGCCGAGCACACCGCCAATCTGTTCGGTATCGTGCCTGCGTCCGACGAACGGCTACCGATCCGGCTGCGGGTCCAGGTTCGCCGCGGAGAGACGTGGAGCAACCGCTACTCGGTGAGCTGCCCCGCGGAGATGTGGGACCACGCTCCCGTCCTCACCTTCGACTGGTACCTCGCACCGCTCGGTCGCTTCGGAGCCCCGGCCGCGACTGGGGGACGGCCGGTGAACGCGGGACTGATCGTTCCCCTGGAGATACGACAGGCCGAGGCCATCGAGATCTCCGAAGGTGTCGCCGCGGCGGCTGCGGATCTGATTCGACAACAGTTCCCCTTCGTCGAGGTACGTTCACGCTACCGGGGGATCGCTCCCTTGGTGGCCCCGGAACTGGGCCCCGACGGGCTCCAGTGCCTAGCGGGAACACAGAATCAGCGCTGCGTTCTCGAGGCGTTGCTGCCCCTGACGGAAAGTGGGGGAGCGGACCTGATCGTCTACTTCGGCCCCGCGGAGGTCCTCGGTGGAGGTGGATCCAAGCGGGAGATCGATGGCGCGGCGGGCACGAAGGGCCTGGTGGCGATGGGGATCGCCGACGACCCGCAGACCACGAGTTGGGCGACGATGGGCCTCGCGCACGAGATTGGACACACTCTCGGGCTCGAGCACAAACCGTTCCTCGGCTCAGCCTACGACCCCGAGGTGGTGAGTCGACACGTCCTCAAAGCCCAACGCGACGGTGGCTTGCACTTCGAGCACGAGGGGATCGAGGGCTTCCGGCTCGCCCTCGACGGCTCGACGGGCTGGAACAAGTCATCGAGCGAGGGCAACGGCGAGAGCCCGATGCTCGCACCCCTCATGTTCCCGATCACGTTGGCGCCCGAAGAGGTATTCATCGCTCGTGATCACTACTTTCAGCTGCTCGATCGCATCGCGCGGAGTCCTCGATGGGCAGGGGGACAGTCGGCTCCCGACGCAGAGTCCTCCCCTTAGTCGAGATCGACTCCCGCCCGCCGAGCGATGAACCAGGGAGCGTAGAGATCTTCACTCCCGTAGCGAATCAGCTGGTCGTCAACCGAGCGCACGAACCCCCCTGCCGCTTCGACCACGGCGTGGGCGGCGGCAATGTCCCACTCCATGATCGGACCCAGGCGGGGGTAGAGGTCGACGTCGCCACGAGCGACGAGGCACAGTTTCAGGGAACTGCCGACGGCGATCCGTTCGGGATCGCCGAGCCGAGCGAGCAGTTCCTCGACCGCCGCACTGGGGTGGCTGCGGCTCACGGCGACGCGGAGTCGTTGCGCAGCATCGTAGCCGCCGGCCCGCAACTGCCGGACCTCGCCCTCCGACTGGTGGAGAAACGCTCCCGTCGGCGACCCGACGTAGAGCTCGGCGCGGACGGGCACGCCGACGACCCCGAGCACTGGTCGCCCGTGGTCGATCAGCGCCACGTTGACGGTGAACTCGCCGTTGCGGTGGAGGAACTCCTTGGTACCGTCCAGCGGATCGACCAGCCAGTGACGAGACCAACCGCGGCGCTCCTCCCAGGGGATCGAGCGCGACTCCTCCGAGAGTACCGGGATTCCCGGGGTCAGCTGCGCCAGCCCGGCCACGAGGAGCCGGTGACTGGCGAGATCGGCGGTCGTGACCGGTGACCGGTCGGCCTTGAGAGCGACCTGTTCGCTGCCGGCGTGGTAGATCTCGAGAATCGCCCGCCCCGCGGCCTCGACCAGATCGATCAGGTCGGGCAGCAGGGCCTCCGGCGCCGGAGCGACTACTTCAGCTGTTGCCACAGGTGGGTATAGGCCAATGCAATTCGGTAGGCGAGCTGGTCGTTCGTGGTGCTCCCACCGTGGCCCCCTTCGGTGTTCTCGTAGTACCAGACCTCGTAGCCGAGCTCGATCATGCGCGCGGCCATCTTGCGGGCGTGACCGGGATGGACGCGGTCGTCTCGGGTGGAGGTGTAGAAGAAGACCGCCGGATAGTCCTTCTCGGCGGCGAGGTTCTGGTAGGGCGAGTAGCGCTTCATGAACTCCCAGTCGCTGGCGACGTCGGGGTCTCCGAACTCGGCCATCCAGCTCGCGCCGGCCAGCAGCTTGTGGTAGCGCTTCATGTCGGCCAGCGGCACCCCGCAGATCACCGCTCCGTAGAGCTCCGGGTGGCGGGTGAAGGTTGCGGTGACCAGCAATCCGCCGTTGCTTCGCCCCTCGATTCCGAGGTGCTCGGCCGAGGTGATCTTCCGCGCGCCCAGGTCCCGGGCGATCGCTTCGAAATCCTCGAACGAGCGCTCTCGGTTCTCGCGCAGTGCGGCTTTGTGCCAGTCGGGACCGAACTCGCCGCCGCCGCGGATGTTGGCGAGGACGAAGACTCCTCCGCGCTCGAGCCACATCTCGCCGTAGGCTCCGTAGAGCTGCTCGTACGAGCCCGAGTAGGACGGGGTCAAGGCGTTGCGAAACCCACCGTAGGAGAAGATGTGGGTGGGATTCTTGCCGTTGCGGGGCAGGCCCTTCTTGGCGACCACGAAGTAGGGGACTCGAGTGCCGTCGGCCGAGGTGGTCCAGTACTGGTTGACCTCCATCTGGCTGCCGTCGAAGCTCGGATCCTGTTGCCGCACCTTCTTGACACTCTTGTCGGCCGCCGAGACGTGGTAGAGCGCCCGGGGCGAGACGAAGGTCTCGAAGAGCACGAAGGCATCGCCGCTCTCCTCGTCGACCGTGGTCACGCTCAGCGAGCCGTGGTCGGGGAAGGGGAGTTCGTGGGCCGAGAAACCACCGCCCTCGTGGGGCTGGTAGAGGCGAAGTCGGCCCTGCACCTGGTCGAGAAGGGTCAGCAGGATTCCCTGGTCGACCGCGGCCACGCCTTCGAGAACGACTCCCTCGGAAGGCTCGAACACCACTTCGAGGTCGCCGGTTCGGAGTTCGGGCTCGAGGTCGGAGCGCAGGACGTTGGGTTGAGCCAGCACCAGGGAACCTCGCTTGAAGGTCCGGTCGCCGAGCGTCCAGTCGTCCTTCGGTTCGATCAGCAGACTGCCCTTCCATACGGCGTGCAGCGATGCGGACTCCGGGATGTCCAAGCGGTGGAGCTGGTCTCCCTCGATCTGGTAGTAGGCGCGGGTCCAGAAGGTGAGACCCTCGGTGAGGAGGTCGAGGCTCGGCGTGTCGTCGTCGCCGGCGTAGTGGCCAGCGCGGACCGATACCGACTCCTGGCGCCCTTCGTGAAGGATGGTCGCCTCGGCGATCGGAGTGCCCCGCGTCCAGCGCCGCGCGATCCGCGGATAGCCCGAGTCGGTCATGCTGCCAGGGCCGAAGTCGGTTCCGACGAAGAGATGGTCCTCGTCGATCCAGTCGACGGAGGTCTTCGCCTTCGGGAGTTCGAAACCACCGACCACGAACTCGCGGGTGTGCAGATCGAACTCTCGGATCTCTACCGCGTCACCGCCGCCGGGCGACAGCGACACCAGGCAGTGCCGGTTTTCGGGTTCGAGGCAGTTCATGCCCTTGAACACCAGGGTGCGACCTTCCGCTGCCCCGAGGGCATCGAGGTCGAGGACGGTCTGCCAGGTGGGGTTCTCCGACTCCAGGTCAGAGACCCTCATGCGGCGGTAGAGGCCGCGGGGATGCCCTTCGTCCTTCCACAACTCGTAGAGGTAGTCGCCTCGCAGGGTGAAGCTGGGGATCCGAGAGGTGTTGCCGAGAGCGGCTTTGGCTTGCGCCAGCAACTCGGTGAAGAGCGGGGTCTTCTCGAGACGCTCAGCCGTGGCGGCGTTCTGCGCTTCGACCCAGGCCATCGACTTCTCCCCGTCGATCTCCTCGAGCCAGAGATAGGGGTCTTCGCTGCTCTTGGCCATCGTCTCCGCCTCGTCGTGGCCGGACTCCTCCAGGCCGGAAACGGATGCCGTACCTCCCAGCGCCGCCAGGAGGGCGACGACAACGAGCCTCCCGAACCGTGAAGGTGGCGTGCGGACAGGAAGGGTCGGGCGGTTGTGTATCATCGGCGGGCCTCCGGATCTGCTGCAGTTCGCGCGGTACGCGCGGGGCGAAGAGCGATCCTACACGATGCCATCAACCCTTCTCTTTAGGAGTTCTCATGCCCAATCCCACTGCCGTGTTCGAGACCAATCTCGGTAGCTTCGAAGCCGAACTGTTCGAAGACAAGATGCCGATCACCGCTGGCAACTTCCGCAACCTGGCCGAGAGCGGTTTCTACGACGGTCTGCACTTCCACCGCGTCATCAAGGGGTTCATGTGCCAGTTCGGATGCCCCCATTCGAAGGACCCCGCGAGCCCGCAGGCCGGGACCGGAGGACCACCGACCGGCACGATCCAGGACGAGCACCCAGCGGACGCCCACTTCTCCAACGAGCCCGGCACACTGTCGATGGCGAACACCGGGCGACCGAACTCTGGCGGATCGCAGTTCTTCATCAACACCGCCCACAACCACTATCTCGACTTCTTCACCCCCGGACCGTCGAAGCACCCCGTCTTCGGCCGCGTGACGAGCGGCATGGACGTCGTCGAGGCGATCGAATCGACCCCCACCGGGCCGGGTGACCGGCCGTCGACTCCGGTACGGATGATCTCGGTCCGAATCGAAGAGTAGTCCCTGCGGGACATTCAGGGCCTCATTTGGGGTTCTTGTGTCGCAGTTCACTCCCGAGAGTGGTTCTCCGTGCTAGGCTCTTCCCTGAGCTAGGACAAGGACCGCGGGTGCGGTCAGGGGGCTGAGCAATGCGAACTGGAGGATCCCGGGTTCGGGTAGCGGCGTGGTTTCTTGCGGCGTGGTGCGGTCTGGGTCTGTTCGCGACGCCCGCCGTCGCCTACGACCTGGTCGTGACCCCGGCCGGAGCGACGTTTTCGGAAGGGGTGGGGCAAGCCGAGTTCACGGTGACTCTGGCCGGCTGTACCTTTCCCGAGACCGACGTGCAGATCGCGGTCCAGCTGGTCGGTCTCACGGCCGCGATCGGGTCGGACTTCGGGCCACCGAGCGCCAGCTTTCTGCTGATCGGTGACAGCGCGTCGCAGGCGCAGTTTTCGGTGCCGATCATTCAGGACACGATGGCCGAAGGCAACGAGACCTTCGAACTCAATCTGGACGCGACCAAGATGATCCTCGATTGTGGCAATCAGGGACCCCTGCCTCCCTTGACGCCGGTGTTTCGGACGCTGGTGACTATCGTCGACGACGACGTAGTCGTGCCGAACCTGTCGATCGACGATGTGGCGGTGGTGGAGGGTGACTCCGGAACCGTGGGTGCCTCGTTTACCCTCTCGTTGTCGGCGCCCACCGTCGTCGACGTACTCTTGACCGCCGCCACCGCGGACAACACCGCGACTGTGGCGGACTCGGACTACCAAGCGACCACCGAGACGCTGCTGATACCACCGGGACAACTCACCAGGCAATTCGTGGTGCCGGTGATCGGAGACGTTCGGATCGAGGGAGACGAGATCTTCTCGGTTCTGGTCAGCGAAGTGGTCGGCGCGAACCTGGTGGACGGAGTGGGGGTGGGAACCATCATCGACGACGACCAGATGGTGCAGCTGCCGGGGATCGGAATCGAGGGAGTGGAGGTGCTCGAGGGAGACGTCGGAACCACGACGGCGACCTTCCGGGTGTTCCTCGAAGAGCCGGTCGAAGTCGAGGTCACGGTCGATGCGTCGACCGTCGAGGGCACGGCCACCGCGGGCCTCGACTTCGAGCCCCGGTCGTCGAACGTCCTGATTCCAGCCGGGGCGACCGAGACGATGTTCGAGGTCCAGGTCATCGGTGACCTACTGGCCGAGGGCGACGAGACCTTCCGAGTGGATCTGAGCAACCCCCGAGGAGCGGAGATTCTGACCGACGCCCAGAGCGCGACAGGAACCATCGTCGATGACGACGAGGACGTTCCACCACCTCCTGGTCTCCCAGCCCTGTCGATTCGGGACACGTCGCTCGACGAGGGCGACGCAGGTTCGCGTCCGGCACGCTTCCAGCTCAGCCTGCAGCCCGCTTCGGAGACCCAGGTCGCAGTCAATTTCCGCACGGTCGACGGATCGGCGCGTGCCGGAGAGGACTACCAGCAAACCGCCGGCACGGTCTTCTTCAGCCCGGGGCAGACCCGTCAGACGTTGTCGATCGACGTGCTGGGGGATCGATTGGTCGAGCCGGACGAGCGGTTCTTCGTGCAGTTGGAGAACCCGATGGGAGCGGTCCTGGGTGACGCCAGTGGACGCGGTCAGATCCGTGACGACGACGCGTCGGCACCCCCGGCCCAGATCGGTCTCCAGGGGAATGAACGTCGGCCCGCGGCCCCGGGATCCGACCAGGTCGTCGAGGTGTTGATCACCCGCGACGGCGCTCCGGCTCCCGGAGTCGAGGTGACCTGGGGAGTCGAAGGTGACGGGACCCTGGTGGGTGGCGACAGCTCGACTTCTGGGGAGGACGGGGTGGCAACGATCACGGTGCGACTCGGTTCGACCCCGGGTCCGGTGGTCGTGGTGGCCAGGGCGCCCGGAGGGGCGCAGGTCCAGGTGACCTTCGACGTCAGTCGCCCCCTGACCGGTCTCTTCCCCGAGTCGACGGGGGAGTATCGTCTGGCGATGGTCCTCGAGGGCGCTTGCTCGGAGCGACGCCTCGGCGGACTCTGCGACTATCTCTTCTCGCTCGATGACACCGAAGCGAGGGCAGCCCTCACCGAACTCACGCCACGAGAAGTGGCGAGTATGGAGCGGCTGGCCCTGGAGGGGGCGCGCTCCCAACTCAGCAACATCGAACGGCACCTCGCCGGTGTGCGCAGGGCTGGCCAGCTGGGGGGGAGTCGGGTCGCCCTCGAACTCGGTGGACGTTCCTGGGAACCCACGGCCCTCTGGCGGGTGGCTCGCGGCGAGTCCGCCTTGGAGCTTCCTGGTCTGGAAGCCGCTCTGAGCCTGAGGGGCAGCGAATCGTCCGGCCAACGGGCGGCTGACGACGAGTCTGACCTGGGGAGGGATGGAAGAACGGCGATCTTCGCCAGCGGCCGGCTGTCGACCGGTGAGCGGGACGCCACGGGTCGCGAGGCCGGTTTCGAGTTCGACACGACCGGTTTTACGCTCGGCTTCGATCACCGACTGGGGCCGGGCCTGGTCCTGGGCGGAGCGGTCGGCTACCTCGACAGCGGGAGCGACTTCGGTCGCGACGATGGCAGCCTCGACGTCGAGGGGTACTCGGTCAGCGGTTTCCTGACGCGGTACGGAGAACGGGCCTACCTCGACCTGGTGACCTCCTGGGGAAGCAACGACTACACCCTGGAGCGACACGTCGACCTGCCTCGAGCCTTTGGTGGTGCCAACCGCCATTCCCTGCGGGGCGCGCCGAGCGGAGACCTGCTTTCGGCTTCGCTCTCGGTCGGTGCCGATTGGGGTGGCGCGGCCAGCTTCGGCATCTTTGGCGGTTTGAGTTGGATCGACGGTTCGATCGACGGCTACGTCGAATCGGGCGGTCCCGCCGCCCTGGTGCTCGCAGAGCAATCGGTCGAGTCCCTGCTGGCCGATGCCGGCGTCGAGTTCACCTATGCGGCCAGTTTCGAGTGGGGTGTTCTACTCCCTCAGGTGCGTCTCTCCTACCTCAACGAGTTCGAGGACGATGCGCGACTCTTGCGGGGCCACTTCGCAGCCGACGATCGTCGCCTCGACTTCGTCCTGCCCACCGAGGGACTGGACCGTAGCTACCTCGAGGTCGGAGTCGGTTTCACCGCTACCTTCAAGCGGGGCCGGTCCTTCTATCTCTTCTGGGAAACCGACCTGGAGCGGGACGACCTCGAGTCGAGCCATCTGACCGGGGGCTTCCGGCTGGAGCTGTGAGCACTCGCGCATTCCGCGATACCTATGAAGTCCTCGCCAAGATTGGCGAGGGCGGGATGGGGGCGATCTACAAGGTTCGCCACCGACACCTGCAGCAGGATCGCGTGATCAAGATCATGCGTCCGCAGGTCTCGACCGACGCCGACTTCGAAGCCCGGTTCCTACGAGAGGCCCAGCTCGAGGCAACCCTGCAGCACCCCTACATCGCGCAGCTCTACGAGTTCGAGATCGCCCCCGAGGGCTCCGCCTACATGGTGATGGAGTTCATCGAGGGCGTGACGCTACGGCAGATCCTCGAGATTGCGGGTCCACCGAGTCTGGAGTTCTGCCTCTTCGTAGCCGACCAGGGACTCGAGGCTCTGGCCTACCTGCACAGCTGTGGTTTCGTCCACCGGGATATCTCGCCCGACAACATCATGGTGGGTGTCGGGCCTCAGGGGGAGCCACTGATCAAGGTCATCGACCTGGGAATCGCAAAGAAAACTGGTGAGTCGCGCGAGCAGCAGATCACGCGCACCGGGACCTTCATCGGCAAGGTTCAGTACGCTTCACCCGAGCAGTTCAGCACGACTCCGATCGACCATCGCAGCGATCTCTACTCGTTCGGTATCGTGCTCTACGAGTTGATGACGGGGGTGTATCCGATCCTGGGGCACGATACGAACTCCCTGATCGGCGGACACCTCTTCAAACCCCCGGTGGCGTTCGAGGAGACCGACCCTCGTGGCGAGATCCCAGTAGCCCTGCGCGATCTGGTGATGAAGAGTCTGGCGAAGCAGCGGGAAGACCGGTTTGCCGCCGCCAGCGAATTTAGAGAGGCCATCCTGCCGCTCGCGGCGGGGGCCCAACCTCGGGGTGAAGCCCTGCGCCTCATCGACCTTTGTCGCAGCGAGCCGGACCTGGTGCCGACGGGCGCCGACATCGACATCTTCGGCACCGAGGAAACGCGGCTGCGCTCGCAGAGAATCGGACTCGAGACCGAAGCGACGGTGGTGGTCGGCGATCCGACCGTGCGTCTCGAGCGCGGCCGGTCGAAGACCTGGGGCTGGCTGGTGGCGGCTCTGTTGGCGGTCGTCCTGGTCGCGACCGCGTACCGTACGTGGTGGCTGGATGCGGATCCCGCGGTCGATCCGATGGCCAACCTCGAACTGACGTTGCCGCTTCCCGCGGATCTCGACTTCGGTCGCTACTACGCGCTCGTGATCGGCAACGACGACTACCGCTTCTTGCCGCGGTTGCGGACCGCGGTGGCCGACGCGCGGGCAGTGGCGGAAGTGCTCGAGACCCAATACGGCTTCGAGGTGACCCCTCTTTACGACGCCACTCGCCACCGGATCTTCTCGGAGTTGGAGGCGTTTCGGGATCGCTTGGGACCGACCGACAACTTCCTCGTCTATTACGCGGGCCACGGCCAGATCTACAGCGAGGACAGCCTCTACTGGCAGCCGGTCGACGCCGACGTCGATTCGACGGTCAACTGGTTGGCCACCGACGACATCAACCACGAACTCAAAGGTCTGCCCGCCCGCAACGTCCTGGTGATCGCGGACTCGTGCTACGCCGGGGCCCTGGCCGGGGCGGTGACCGAAGAGTTTCCGCCCACCGAAGACCGACTCGCCTACGTTCGCCAGAAGCTCGAGCGATCGGGTCGGGTCGTGCTCGCTTCGGGAAACGAGCAGCCCGTGGCCGACGCCAGTGCCGAAGGTGTCCATTCGGTTTTCGCCAACGTCCTTCTGCAGCAGTTGCGCGACAACGATACGGTGCTGGATGGCAAGCTGCTCTACGCTCGCCTCGTCGACGAGGTGGAACGGAGGGCGGCCGCCCTGGCGCTCGAGCAGCGCCCGGTCTACGCGCCGTTGGATAGTGCAGGTCACCAGGGAGGAGAGTTCTTCTTCGTCCCCACCAACCTCAGAGAGGCCAACTCATGACCCAACCACACGTCTGCTCCACCCTGTTGCGGGGTTCGATCCTCCTCACGGCCGGTGCCGTTGCCCTGTCTGGCCTGGTCTTCGGGGTAGGCAACGACCCCCTGTTCGCCGTTCCTCCGAGCGAAGAGGTTGGCGAAGCCGAAGACTTCCTGGTCGTCGACTGCCTGTTGCCGGGTAAGGTACGGCGCCTGGGGCGGCGCCAGACCTACCTGGCTCCGCGCCGTGCCCTGCGAACCACTGCGATCGACTGTCGGATTCGGGGCGGTGAGTACACCGCCTTCGACCGTGCAACCTACGAATCGTCGCTCGAGGTATGGCTCGCGGGGGCGCGGGAAGGAGATTCCGAGGCGCAGTTCTACGTTGCCCAGATCTTCGAGAAGGGGCTGGGACGCGAGCCGGACTATGAGAGTGCCGCCAACTGGTACCGCAAGGCCGCCGAGCAGGGGCACAGTGGAGCGCAAACCAGCCTCGGATTCCTCTACGAGGTCGGTCTCGGAGTGGAGGCCGATCCAGAGGAGGCGTTGCGTTGGTACCGGCAGGCGTCGGGACTCGACGAGGACCTGGTGGTGCTGGAGGCGCCGGAGTACGAAGAGCTGCTCCAGCGGCAGCGGGAACTGGAGGAGCGCAACCGCCAGATCGAGGAGCTCGAACGCCAACTGCGAGAGACGGAGGCGACCCTGAGTGCCAGCCGTGAGGCGCAGGAGCAGGATCGCGAGGCCCAGGTCGCGCTCGAGGCGGCGCTGGAGAAGCTGGAGACCGAACTGCTCGGCCGGCGAGCCGACGTGCAGCGGCTCGAGACCGAGGTCGAGAAGTTGGCGACGGTGGAGCGCGAGGGGGAGCCGGTGGCCCCCACCATGCCGATCGACGCGGCCGGAGACGGGGCGGTCGACTTCGGTCCCTACCACGCCCTGGTGATCGGCAACGGCGACTACCGCTCGCTGCCGGCCGTCGACGGAGCGCCGCGAGAGGCGCGCGAACTCGCTCGGCTGTTGGAGGAACGGTACGGCTTCGAGGTGCGGCTGCTGCTCGACGCCACGCGCTACCAGATCCTGGAGGCACTGAACCGTCTTCGCGAGGACCTTACCGAACGAGACAATCTGGTCCTCTTCTACGCCGGGCACAGCGAGGAGGATGAGTCGGGTGCCCGGGGCTGGTGGAAGCCGATCGATGCCGAACCCCAGAGCCGAGCCAACTGGATCTCGCACCGAGTGTTGGCCGACCACTTGGAGGTGGTTCCGGCCAAACACGTGTTGGTCCTGGCCGAGGCGGCGTACGCCGCGACCCTGACTCGGTCCTCGATCCCTCAGCTCCCGCGCGGCATGAGCCCCGAGCGCCGGCAGCAGTATCTGCGCGAGATGGCCGAGCGGCGCACCCGTCTGGTCCTGGCCGCGGGCGACGCCGGCACCAATCCGAACCGTCGGTTCACCGGGATGTTGATCGAGGCGCTGGCGCAGAACGAGGCCGTGCTCGAGGCGTCCAGCCTGTACCGCAACCTCAATCGCTCCCTGGCGGACGAGGGAGAGCCGGTGGAGTTTGCGCCCATTCGGTGGTCACGCCACGAAGGGGGCTCGGACTTCTTCTTCGTACCGCGGCCCTGATCGAGGCTGCTTCGACTCGAGTCAACGCTTGCGTTTGCGGCGGACGGAGAGTTCTTTGAGCGCCTCGATCGGTCGGCGGTCGGGGGAGAGGAGTCGGATCGCTTGCCGCAGATGGTCTTCGGCGGCGTCGAAGTCCAGTCGGTTCGACTCGACCAGTCCGAGGTAGTAGAGCGCGGTGCCACAACCGGGGTCGATGCGGACGGCTTCGCGCAGATCGTCGTAGGCGGCGTCTCCGTACTGCATGGGTGACATCCGATACCGGCAGTAGGCAGCTTCGGCCCGGTAGAGGGCGTTCTGCGGGTCGACGTCGGCCGCAAACTGCAGAAACTCCAGGGCGCGAGAGAAGTTTTCGCCCTGCAAGAACTCGAGCCCCTTCTTGTACTGCATCGCAGAATCCAGGAGATCGGTCGCGATCTGGGGCTGCGTGGGGCGGTTCGCTCGGTCGCGCTGCAGGTTGCGCCGCCGTTCGAGCAGGATCCCTCGCTGCTCGGTGTTGGCGAGTTCCGCGTACGCCTCCGCACCCGCGAGGAAGAGGTTTCGGGCCTTCTCGGCAACGCCTCCCGACAGCTGCGCTTCGACGATCCACGGGGCGAACCGTCGGGCGAATCGGAGGTAGCCGCGCACGATCGCCTCGGCGTCGGCTTCTTCGGGGAGTTCGAGAAGATCGAAGGCGTCCTTCCGCTTGTACGAGAGGAAGGACTCCATGATGCGCCGTTCGAGCCCCTCCAGTTCGTCTTGGTTCAGGGGGCCGGCGGAGGGCGGATGCAGGATGACCTCGGTCGATTCGACCATCGACCTCGGCTGGCTGGCGGCGGCGGATTCCAGAGCCTTCTCCGGTGCGATGACGCCGAGGATGGACAGCGCGTAGATCAGGCGACCCAGAGATTCGGATGCGATGCCACTGGTCAAGGCCAGTTGGTCGATCGGTTGCGCTGTGCGGTAGAGGGACTCGACGAGGGTCTGGGCGACTTTGTCGAGTTTCAGTTCGTCACGCCCGAAGGGTGGCGAGGGGTTGGAAGCCAGTGGTTCGCCCAGCAGCGGACGGATCCCGGTCATGATCTGGTCCGGGCGGGTCAGCTTGCGGATGCCGGTCAGGATCAGCTGAGGGGTCCGCACCTGGAGCGTGGTGTCGGGGTCGCCCGCCAAGGGGTGGATCTCGAAGGTCCCCGCCGCCCAGCCGAAGGGATCCAGGAGCTTGCGGGCCAGGTTGGACCGCAACTGGCGGTACAGTTCCATCGGATCCAGAAGGTCGCGGTCCAGCAGGATCTCCCCGAGCGGCACCTCGCGCCGTAGTGACTCGGCGAGGAGTTCTTGCAGTTGGCCGTCGTCGAGTTTGCCGACGCTCACCAGGTAGCGACCGAGGGTCTCGTGGACGAGATTGGAGCGGCAGTCGATGGCGACGCCCTCGAGCAGGAAGATCTGCTTCTCGACCGGTTTCCTCTGCAGGCGGATCACCGCGGTGTGGCGGCCGCGGGCGAGTGCCGAGAGCAGGACCGGAAACGGAATCTCGGTCAGGTCTCCCTGCCGCAGGTCGGCGATCTCGGCGAAACGTTCGACCGTGGGGATCATTGTCCGTCGATCATAGCGTTTCGGCTGCTCCTGGCGATGGGGTCTCGACGATCTCCTCTGGGAACAACTCCTCGAGAAGCACCGTGACGTAACTCCCGGGGGGCAGAACCACCTCGATCCGGGCGGTAGAAGTCGAGGGCTCGTGGCTCAGGCCGAGGTCCGTTACCGGGACCCTGAGGGGTCGGCGGCCGCCGGCGAGGTGGTGGCGGCGGAGGCGGGGTAGCTCGTAGATCCAAGGGAGTTTCAGGGCTTTGGCGACCTGCTGTTCGAGGCGCAACGCCTCACCCTTGGGGGAGCGCATCTTGTGGCCGAGAATCGGGCCGGTCGGACTGATCTCCAGACTGGCGGCAGCTTCTTCGTGGTCCTCGGTGCGGAGTACCGGCCGCAGGGCCCGGGTGGCGTGGTGCCAGGCCAGGTCCCCCTGCAGGAGCTGGCCGGCATCGCTGCGTCGGTCGAGGACGGCGTCGAACAGGAGCGACTGGAGGGCGGAGAGGTAGAACCCCTCGCGGCGTCGGCCGGAAGCGAGACGCTCTCCGGCCAGGACCCTGCGACCCAACTCGGCGTTGTTGCCATCCCGACCGTAGCGCTGCCGACCGAAACGGTTCGGCAACCCCCGAGTGCGGAGGAGTTCGCAGTTTCTTGCCAGACTCTCCTTTGTGCTCGTGACTTCGCGGAGGATGATCGCGAAACGGTTCCCCGCCAGGTCGCCGGGGTGCAGCGGGTGGTGGTGCCGCCGGCAGTCCAGCACCGTGACGCCATCGAGTTCGAGTTGACGGACGGATTCCTCGGTGGCGCGCGAACTCAGCGGCAGCGAGTACCACTGCCGCGTCACCGCGCGTCGGTCCTTGCGCCCCGCGTATCCGACCGCCCGCTCTTCCAGTCCGAACCGGTGCGCGAGTTCGCGTGCCACGTCATCGCTGTTGCGAAGGCGTTTCTCGACCCAGAGGTGAAGGAAGGCCCCATCGCCGCTGGGCGGATAGAGGGAGAGCTCCTCGACTTCGAAGTCTTCGGGCTGGGATCGGAGGACGGCCATGCGGTGGAGTCTAGAGGATCGCCAAGTGAATCCGACCGGTCGGAGAGGACGTGGTGGAGGGTGGTAGCGAAACTTCGCTCGGTCGAGGCGGCGGGCCGGTGGCTCTGTTAGGGTCCGGCCGTCACGAGGAATACCTCCCCGGCTCGGCAACTCTCGGAAGCGGTCTATGTCTCCACTCAACCCACCCCACGGCGGCCATCTGGTCGACCTTCTCGTAACCCCAGAGCGCGAGGCGGAGCTTCGCGTCGAAGCCCGGGACTTGCCGTCCTGGACCCTGACGCCGCGGCAGCTCTGTGATCTGGAGATGTTGACCACCGGCGCCTTCTCTCCGCTGACTGGCTTCATGGACCGCGCTACCACCGAGGCGGTCGTGACCTCGAAGCACCTGCCCGACGGGACGCTCTGGCCGATTCCGATCACCCTTGACGTCACCGAAGAGACCGCGGCACAGCTGGCGGAGGGAGATCGGCTGGTGTTGCGTGACCTCGAGGGGTTGCCGCTGGCGATCATCGAAGCGCGCGACATCTGGCGCCACGATCGTGAGGGCGAGGCCCAGGGGGTGTACGGCACCCTGGATCGGGCTCATCCCGGCGTCGCCCATCTCCTCGAGCGGACGAACAACGTCGCGGTCGGCGGACCGGTGGAGGCGCTGCGTCTGCCACCGCACCACGACTTCGCTGGATTGCGCGACACCCCTGCCGTCGTGCGCCGCCGCTTCGAGGCCGCCGGGTGGCAGCGCGTAGTGGCCTTCCAGACGCGCAACCCGATGCATCGTGCGCACTTCGAACTCACCCGCCGCGCGGCGGAGGAGCATGACGCCAAGCTTCTCATCCAGCCGGTGGTCGGTTTGACCAAGCCCGGTGACCTCGACCACTACACGCGCGTCCGCTGCTACCGGGCCCTGCTCGGTCGGTACCCGGAAGGACTGGCGGACCTCTCGCTCCTGCCGTTGGCCATGCGGATGGCGGGCCCGCGGGAGGCGTTGCTTCACGCCATCGTCCGCAAGAACTACGGTTGCACCCACTTCATCGTGGGCCGGGACCACGCCGGTCCGGGCGTCGGGTCGGACGGCGAACCGTTCTACGGTCCCTACGAGGCCCAGGCAACGATGCTCGAGCATCGCGACGAACTGGGAATCGAGATGGTTCCGTTCAAGATGGTCTCCTACGTGGCCTCCGAAGGACGGTATCGGCCGGCGGACGAGATCGCTCCTGGGACGGAGACCCTCGCCATCTCCGGCACGGAGCTGCGGGACCGCCTCGCTCGGGGCGACGACCTGCCCGAGTGGTTTACCTTCCCCGAGGTGGCGGCCGAACTGCGCCGAACCCACCCGCCTCGTGACCGTGCGGGTTTCACCGTGTTCTTCACGGGGCTTTCCGGATCGGGCAAGTCGACGATCGCCAACGTTCTCCGGGTGAAGTTCTTGGAGCGCGGCGGTCGCCCGGTGACCCTGCTCGACGGTGACATCGTGCGGACCAACCTCTCCTCGGAGCTGGGGTTTTCGAAAGAGCATCGCGATCTGAACATTCGAAGGATCGGGTTCGTGGCCTCGGAGATCACGAAGAACGGTGGCGTGGCGATCTGTGCTCCCATCGCTCCCTACGACGCCGCGCGTCAGCAGGTTCGGCAGTCGATCGAGCCGCTCGGTGGGTTCGTCCTGGTGCACGTGGCCACGCCGCTCGAGGTCTGCGAGCGCCGCGACGTCAAGGGGCTGTACGCCAAGGCCCGGGCCGGCATCATCAAGGAGTTCACCGGGATCTCGGATCCCTACGAGGAGCCCAAGGAAGCGGAGGTGGTGCTGGACACCACGAGCCTGAGCCCCGAACAGGCAGCGGAGGCGGTCCTTCGCCGCTTGGAGGAAGAGGGGTACCTGTCGCGGTGAGCGTGGAGTCATCTCTCTCGAGTCCGTCACGCAGGGGTCGATAGGGTCGCCGGCCCCACGAAACTCAGGCCTCTGACGTGACGATTGGATCGGGATGTGGCGGTCTCGGCTGATCTGCGTCTCTGTGACTAAGATTGCGCCTTCCGAGGCTTGACACCCCTCTGGTGGTGGACCTAGACTACTAGCAGTCGCCCGGGGTGAGTGCTAGTCCGGTACTCGATGCTCTGGCTCCCCGGGGCGGGCTCTAGCTGTCTCGCGGGCTCCGATGGGAGGGCGAGCGGCTCCGCAACTCTCAACCACGTCACCTAACAAGGAGGCAGTCACAGTGAACATTCGTCCGCTACACGATCGTGTGCTCGTCAAGCGCACCGAACAGGAAGAGCAGGTCCGGGGGGGCATCATCATCCCCGATTCCGCCAAAGAGAAGCCCCAGCAGGCCGAGGTGATCGCCGTCGGTCCCGGCAAGGTCAAGGATGACGGCTCGCGGGCCCCGATGGACGTCAAGGCTGGCGACACCATCCTCATCGGCAAGTACTCCGGCAGCGAGATCCGCATCGATGGCGAAGACTTCGTCATCCTGCGCGAGGACGAGATCCTCGCCGTCCTCGGATAACTCGACTCCCTTTCCCATTTCAGTCCATACAGGAGACTTTCCCAACATGGCCAAGATCATTACCTACTCCGAGGAGGCGCGTGGCGCCATCCTCCGCGGCGTCAACCAACTCGCCGACGCCGTCAAGGTCACCCTCGGTCCCAAGGGCCGCAACGTCGTCATCGAGAAGAAGTTCGGCTCCCCGACGATCACCAAGGACGGCGTGACCGTCGCCAAGGAGATCGAGCTCGCCGATCCGCTCGAGAACATGGGTGCCCAGATGGTGCGCGAGGTCGCTTCCAAGACCTCCGACGTGGCCGGTGACGGTACCACCACCGCGACCGTGCTCGCCCAGGCGATCTTCCGCGAGGGCGCCAAGAACGTCACCGCTGGTGCCAACCCGATGGAGCTCAAGCGCGGCATCGAGATGGCGGTCCAGGCCGCCGTCGGCTCGGTCGACGCCCTGGCCAAGCCGGTCGAGGGCAGCGAGATCGCCCACGTCGGCACCATCTCCGCCAACAACGATCGCGAGATCGGCGGCATCATCGCCGAGGCGATGGAGAAGGTCGGCAAGGACGGCGTGATCACTGTCGAGGAGAACCGCGGCATCGAGACGACCCTCGAGGTCGTCGAAGGCATGCAGTTCGACCGGGGCTACCTCTCCCCCTACTTCGTCACCGACGCCGAGCGCATGGAGACCGTCCTCGAGAACCCCGTCATCCTCCTCTTCGAAAAGAAGATCTCCTCGATGAAGGACCTTCTTCCGGTGCTCGAGCAGGTGGCCAAGCAGGGTCGCCCGCTCGTCATCCTCGCCGAGGACGTCGAGGGTGAGGCCCTCGCGACGCTGGTGGTCAACAAGCTCCGCGGTACCCTGCAGGTCTGCGCCATCAAGGCTCCGGGTTTCGGTGACCGTCGCAAGGCGATGCTCGAAGACATCGGCATCCTCTCCGGCGGCAAGCTGATCTCCGAGGATCTCGGCATCAAGCTCGAGAGCGTCGACTGGTCGGACCTCGGTCACGCCAAGAAGATCGTCGTGACCAAGGACGACACCACCATCGTCACGGACTCCGACGATCCGGCTCGCCGCGAGGCGATCGCCGGCCGCGTCAAGCAGATCCGCAACCAGATCGAGGAGACCTCCTCCGACTACGACCGCGAGAAGCTCCAGGAGCGTCTCGCCAAGTTGGTCGGCGGCGTCGCCGTGATCAAGGTCGGAGCGGCGACCGAGACCGAGATGAAGGAGAAGAAGGCTCGGGTCGAGGATGCCATGCACGCCACCAAGGCGGCGGTCGAAGAGGGCATCGTTCCCGGTGGTGGCATCGCGCTGCTGCGGGCCATCGCGGCCGTCGACGGCGTTGATGCCTCCGGTGACGCCGCGGTTGGCGTCGCCATCGTGCGTCGCGCGCTCGAAGAGCCGGCTCGCCAGATCGTCAACAACGCCGGCGAAGAGGGTGCCGTCATCGTCCGTCAGCTGATGGAGATGACCGGCAACGACGGCTACAACGCCGGTACCGGCGAGATGGTCGACCTGGTCAAGGCCGGCGTCATCGATCCCGCCAAGGTGACCAAGACCGCGCTCATGAACGCGGCCTCGATCGCCGGACTCATGCTCACCACCGAGGCCCTCGTCTCCGAGATTCCGGAGAAGGAAGAGCCGATGCCCGCCGGCGGCGGTGGCATGGGTGGCATGGGTGGCATGGGAGGCATGGGCGGCTTCTAAGCTGTTCTACCTTCCAGCGTCTGAGCAAAGGGCCGACTCCTTCGGGGGCGGCCCTTTCTCGTGTCCGCTGACAATATCTGCGATTGCGTGGCCGAAGATTGTCAGGGTAGTCGTCTCGTTCGAGGCTTGGACTCTGAGTCCCAGCCGAAGGCATGGCGTGTCCGATCGGACAGCTCGTGGCTCAAATGGACGACTCGGGTGGCTGGTACAGAATGTGCTTTCAAAGTTGAGTCGGGGGTTTCCGGGGTAGGTCGTTGCGACGGCTGGGCCCGAGAGACGCACCGTTTCAGCTCCTACGAGTTGGTACTCGAAGCGGGGTGGGCCTTGTCCCTGGAAGGCACCGGGTCAAGAGTGCTACGATAGCTTCGATTCTATTGCGCTCGTCTGCATTACCATGCGATGTTCGAGGAACTTACCCAATGTCGATTCATATCCAGGACCTCCCGCGTTCGATTCATTCCACACCCCTCCGTGCCTGCCTCGTGTGGCTGGTGGCGCTGGGCCTCGCCAGTCTCGGCTGGGCAGGCGGAACCGGGACGACCGAACTCCTGGCGATCCAGGGCGAAGGGGCCACGCGAGCCCAAGGTGACTACGTCAGCGACAGCGGCGGGATCGGGTCGTACTACAGTTTCTACATCGAGGTGCCGCCGTCCGCTTCGCGGCTGGTGGTCGACATCTTCGACGCCGACATCGGGATCGGTGGCGGGACTGAAGAAACCGCCAACCGAGACGAGATTAGGGGTACCGCTGATACGACGGCGACCTACAGCCTGCGCGATCCTTCGGGGAGTGTTCGGACTACGAATTTCACGATCGGGAATATAAGTGGTCCAGCAAGTTCGGACAACGCTTGGCTGAGCCTCTTTGATTCCGCTTCGAGTGAAAGTGTCAGCTTCGAAGGTGTCGAGACTGAACTCGATGGCTCGTTTCCTTTGGCGACTTCCATCACGGTGGACATCCCAGGAGCCCCTTGTGCGACCGGTGACCTCCTGCTTGCAGCAATAGCCACGGACGGAACTGTGACTGTCACAACTCCGACGGGCTGGACACTCATCAATGGGGGTAGTTCTGGAGGTGGTGGCGGCCAAGCAGCAACGCTCTACACCTTCTACCGAATAGCCTCTGGCGGTGATATCGGGGGTTCTCAGACTTTCACCTACGGTAGTAGCGAGCAAACCGCGGGTGGCATTTTGTGCTATGGCGGAGTGGATAGTTCCGATCCCTTGGACGGTATCGCTGCAGCAACTGGTCAGAGCGATAGTCCAACTGCTCCTTCGGTCACGACTACCGTCGACGCTACCCGGGTAGTTCGTCTCTACGTCGCCGACGACAACGATACATCCGGAAGTCCCTACCCCTCAGGACACGCGGGACGCTACAACATCGCTACGAGCATCTTTACCGCGGGCGAAGTAACGACGGGTGCAGCCGACATCACTCAGGGGACGGCAGGTGCTACGGGCGGTGCGGCTTTCGATCTCAGCGCGAGTGAGCACTGGCGCGCCCTCACGATTGCTCTGGCCCCAGATAGTTCCGACGCTAGCCTTCTACCGGGCCACTGGGAGCTCCGCATCGATCAGTCCGGGTCGTCTGGCAACGACATCAACGCAATTGGCATCCGGGCCCATGACGGGACCTCCGGCGCCGGCGGGGTCGAACTCAACGTCTACGCCGAGTCGTTCACGACCTACGGCACCAACAACGCCGGCGGTAGCTCGGGCTCGCGGTCCTACACCCACCATCCGTACGTCACCTCCGGCTGTGACCTCGAGGCCTACAATTTCGACTGGGACAGTACCGAGACGGGCTCTCAGGGCTCGATGGGCTTCGACACCCGAACGGGGACCTCACTGACTGGTGTGACCGACGCCTCGATGTCGGGCAACGACGTGTGGACCAGTCCCACCGTGACTGCCTGGACCGACGGCGAAAACGCCACCGAGTACGGCATCTGGGATATGGACGTCACCATCACCGGCTGGCCGAACAACGGCAACTACGGCCAGATCCTGCTGTCGGACGAGACCGGGATCGGCGGCGGTGACCCGAACGCGCAGCCCGAGGCCAACAGTCACGACATCTACTTCGCGACCGACGCAGGTGCGGCACCGGTGAAACCCTATCTCGAACAGCTGCTTCGTATTCGGGATGGCGAGCCCAACCCTCCCAACACCGGTGATACGAGCCGGATGACGGTGACGGTTCGGATCGTGAATCCCACGCCCCATTCGATCACGTTCAGCGCCAGCAACCTGGTGACAGCGAATATCCCGGGAAGCGGTGTGGTCTACGCCGGCAACGCGAGCGTGAGTCAGGGAAGCATCGTCAGCCAGCCGTCGGTTGGCGGTACCGGTGACATTACCTGGAATCCGGGCACCGTCACCACCGGCTCGACGGAACTGCTGGCCTACGACGTCGACGTGACCCCGACGTCGAACGGACAGACTCTGGCCGTGACCGGCACGCCTTCGTCGAACGGGACGACGGCGAGCTATGTCGACGAGACCTGTACCGGCGCCGCGCCAGCCTGTTCGGGAGCTCAGCTCACTCGCGCCACCCCGACCCTCGGTCCGCTGTGCGAACTCGAGGTGACCGAGGACCAGCTGACCTACGTCAAGATCGATCGGTTTGCGAGCTACTTCGACCGTGACGGCCTGGTGATCGAATGGGTCAGCGCCTCCGAGGCTGGCACGATGATGTACGAACTCTGGCGCGCCCACGGCGAGAAGTGGGTCCCGGTGGAGGGAGGCCAGATCCCGGCTCTCTACGGAGCTCCCCAGGGGGGCGTCTATCGCGTGATCGATCCCGATGGGAGCCAGGGGGACCAGTATGTGATCCGCGAGCGTGACCGCCGCGGCGAGGCCTCGCTCCACGGTCCTTTCGTTGCCCACAGCGCCGCCAGCTTGGAGCGCCCGATGGACGGCATGGTCAGTGCGACTCCGCGGGTCGCCGAGCGGTCCTCCAGTGGCCTCGAGAGCCGCTTCGAAGCCCTTCAGGGCGGTGGCGATCAGGGGCGTGGCATCAACCATCAGGTGCCGGATCGCTCCGACCGCCGTCGGCGCGCCGCGGCACCATCCGCAGTCGACCTTCTGATCCGCGAGACCGGGCTCTACCATCTGTCCGCCACCCAGATCAGTGGCTCGCTGGGCCTCTCCCAGGCTCAGGTGCAGTCGCGCATCGCGCAGGGGACCTTGGCCCTGGAGACCGCCGGGGAGCCGGTGGCGTGGACCCCAGCGCCCGGCGACACCGGGCTCTACTTCTACGGCGAGGCGATCGACAGCCTGTACACCCTCGACAACGTCTACCGGCTGCGCGCCACTTCGGGGAATCAGATGGCAGTGGAGCCGGTTGCGCCGAGCGCTCCCGATCCGGGCGTCAGCTACGCCGCGCAGCAGTGGTACGAAGAGGACGCCTTCGCGGCCTTGGTCCTGGGTCTCGATCCGGCCACGGACTACTGGTTCTGGTCCGCCATGACCGCGGGAGCGGCGGGCTTCGATACCTGGGACACGGTCCTCCCCGCCAGCGAGTTGGGGACGGGTGACGGCGAATTGACTGTGCGGCTCCTCGGTGCCACCACCACGGGGCCGGGCGGCGAGCACGAGGTCGACCTCTTCCTCGGTGGCCACTATCTGACGACGGCCACCTGGAGTGGTGCCGAACAGCTGGTCACGGTACCGCTGTCGGCCGGCGACCTCCTCGCCGGCGGCAACGGGTTGACCCTGCAGGCCCATCTGCCCTCCGGAGCGTCGCAGAGTATCGTCTTCATCGACTCGGTGGGACTGACCTACGACCGACACTACGTGGCGTTGGACGACGAGTTGGCTTTCGGAGCCGACGGCAACGGTACCGTGAGCCTCAGCGGCTTCAGTGGAACCCCCATCGTCCTGGAGATCAACGATCCGAAATCGCCGGTCCTGCTCAGCGGCGGCACCAGCTTCGAACCGAAGACGACGAACGCGCGCTACTTCGCAGCGGGTCCCGGGGCGATTCGCGAGGTGACGTCGGTACGGACGGTCAGTTCGCAAGACGTTTTGGCCGCACCCGCGGACATGATTCTGCTGGTCCCGGGCGCGCTCGAGCACGCGGCCGACGACCTGATGGGCCACCGTCAGAACGAAGGACTCAGCGTGGCTCGGGTCACCGTGCAGTCGGTGATGGACCAGTTCAATCATGGGATCTTCGATCCTTGGGCGATCCGGGACTTCCTGATCGAGGCCGAAAGCAAGTGGGGGGTAGCGCCGAGCTACCTGACCCTGGTGGGCACCGGAAGCTACGACTACCGGAATCTCCTGGGCAACGGTGATCAGCTGATGCCGCCCCTGTTCGCCGCTACCGAGAACGGGCTGTACACGGCCGACGATCTCTACGGTGACCTCGACGGCGACGGAGCGGTCGAAGTCCGGGTGGGCCGCATTCCCGCTGCCAGCTACGCGGACGTCTGGTCCTACTCGCAGAAGGTGATCGCCTACGAGTCGGGAGAGCCGTCGTCGGAACTGCTCTTCGTATCGGACGAACAGCGCGCCGGCGAAGCGATCGACTTCGGGGCCGAGAACGATCTGCTACGCACTCGATTCGAGGGTCTCGCCGAGACGGTGCAGTTGGATCTCGACGTTTTGGGGATCGAGACTCTGCGTGAGGAACTACTCGCCGAGCTCGACACGGGTCCGGCCTTCGTCAACTACTTCGGCCACGGCGCGGCCGATGTGTGGGGCGATGCCGGGATCCTGACTCTGGCCGATCTGCCGGCCCTCGACGGGGGCTCCGCGGTCTACACCGGTCTGACCTGCTTGATGAACCGCTTCGAGGTGGTCGGGTTCGATAGTCTGGGGGCGCAGCTGCTCTTCGCCGACGGCGGAGCGGTGGCCTCCTGGTCGCCGACCGCTCCCGAGACCCACGCTCTCTCCCGAGCGGTCGGTCAGGAGTTCTATCTGCAACTGGCCTCACACGATTGGTCGAGCGAGGAACTCCGGCTCGGTGACCTGGTATCTTCCGTGAAGTCGCAGTTCGGCCCCAGCGCGGGACTTCAGACCTACCTCCTACTGGGGGATCCCGCCCTCCGACTCCGCTTCTCTCCCCTGGTCGCCGACCCTGTCCCCAGCGGCCCCGAGACCGAGTGATCCGACGATGAACCTTCGATCTACTGCTGTACTGTTACCGAGGAGCTACCAGCGATGAATACCACCAGCCAACCGAAGGAGACCGTGCGGGTACCGTCGCGTCGCCGCCCGTACGAGAAGCCCCGACTCCTCTTCGAAGAACCGCTGGAGTTGTTTGCCACGGTCTGCAACCCACCGGCCAAGTCGACGGTGGCCTCGTGTTCATCGGGCCCGATCTCCTCCTGATCCGTTCACGGTGCCGCCGTGGGGCCGTCCCGAGGCCTCGCAGCTCCAGGGGGCGGGCCTAGGCTCGTTCCGGCGAGGCATCTCCGCCGATCATCGGTGTCGGGGAGGTGAGCCTCCCACCGACTCGCGTGCCATAGTTTTGTAACATCTCCCCCTTAGGGGTCAGTTGTGTTCTATTGAGCGCAGCTAGATCCCCTGCCCGTCGAACGAAAATGCTGCTCTAGGGCATCAGCTTCCTTGAGTCTGCAAGTTGTTTTGTTGAGGTGGCTTGCCCTGCTCATTCGAGATGCCGTAGCCTGCCGCTAGATCTTCAGCTTCGACGGTTTCTTCCCGGATTTCCCAGGGAGTTCGAACTCGAGGCATTCGTCGTCCTAGGGGTTGAGATGCGAGTACTTTGTTGTCTAGCGGTGTGGATCAGCTTTTCTGGCGTACTCTTCGCGGGTGGGACCCCAGCCGCCCAGCCGATGCAGCCGGCCGGCTCGGGAGCTGCCCTCCAGTTCGGTGATGCGGTGTCGGTTACTGGTGGGCTGGATCAACCCTATCGTTTCTGGGTCGAGGTTCCACCTGCTGCCTCGTTCGTGCAAGTGGATCTCTTCGACCCCGACGTCGGGCTCGGGGGGGGCGCGGAGGCTACCGCTGGTCGCGACCGAGCCCGCGGAGCGTTCGATACCGCAGTTCGCTACCGGCTGCTGGACCCTCTGGGACAGCAGTGTGCCGAACTCGAGTGCGACGTCTCGACCTGCTCCGACAACGCCTGGTTCTCGCTCTACGCGAGCGCCTACGGCTGCACCCTGACCACCGATGCCGTGCTCGATCGCTTCTCGACCCAGGAGTACGATCGCGAAGACGGTACACTTGCCTGGGGGAACTCCTGGGTCGAAGAGGGCGACGATGGTGATCCGACCAGCGGCGAGGTGCGCATTGGCAATACCGGGAGTGATGGTCGGCTCGAGATCGATCTGTCCGGCCTACTAGGGGTTGAGGCGCGGATCTATCGGGAGGTCGACCTGTCTGGGTCCGGACTGGGGTTCGGGGCAGCGGTACTGTCGTTCGACTACCAGACGATCTCTCTGGTGGCGACCCAGTACCTCGTCGAGGTTTCCTCCGACGGTGGGATGAACTACACCACACTGGAGGACCTCTCCCTTCTGGGCATTGGCTCCGGTCACGCCTCGTACGACATCACGAGCTTCATATCCGACGAGACTAGAATACGGTTCAGCGGGCTCGCTCTGAGCGGTGGCTTCTCGGGCGAGATTCGGATCGACAACGTGCAGATTGCGGAACCAGAGACGGTACGCGACGAGTTCTCGACCGAGGCCTACAACCGCGAAGACGGCACCCTCGATTGGGACAATCCCTGGATCGAAGAGCTCGACGACGGAAGCCCCTCCTCCGGCGAGATCGAGATCGACAACACGGGGACCGACGGGCGGCTAGAGATCAACGTCGCCGCCCTCATCACCGGCGAGGCACGGATCTATCGCGAGGTCGATCTATCTCCTACCGGTCTGAACTTTCAGACCGCGCACCTGAGCTTCGACTATGTCAGCATCCTTCCCGTTCTCGCCGAGTTTCGGGTTCAGGTCTCCGGCGACGGTGGGTCGAGCTACACGACCTTAGACACCTTCGGGATCGCCAGCTCGGGCACCAACACCTACGACATCAGCGCCTTCATTGCCGACGACACCCGCGTCCGCTTCGTGGGTGAAGCGTTCCTGGGTGTGACCTCCGGGGAGCTTTGGGTCGACAACGTCCAGATCGCCGGAGATGTGCCGGGACCCCTGCTGCCCGGACACTGGGAACTGGTGGTCGATCAGTCCAGCAGCATCACGACTGGCGATGACCTCAACGCCATCGGCGTTCGGGCCAGCGATGGCGACACGACGAGTAGCGGAGTGGAGCTCAACGTCTACGCCGAGTCCTTCTTCGAGTATGGAGCCAATGCCGGCGCCTCTCGGACCTATACCCACTACCCCTACGTTCACGCCGGATGTGACCTCTCGCTGAACGACTTCGACTGGGACTCTGCCGGTGCGTTCGACCTGACCGTTCCGGGGGCCGGATCGCCGCTCTACAGCGACGCGACCCCCTCCGGCAACAACGCCTGGCAAACCGGTAGCGTCACCGGCTGGACCGACTCCGAGAACGCGACCGACTACGGCATCTGGACGGCGGAAGTGGAGATCAGCAGCGGAGCCAACTACGGCACGCTCTACCTGGGGGAGTTCGACGCGGCCGCGACGCCACCGACCGGCCAGCCGGAAGCGAGTACCTTCGACATCTACTTACCGACGGATGGAGGCAGCGCCCCCGCCAAACCCTACCTCGAGCAACAGGTCCGCTGGTTCACCGGACCGAATCCCCCGGACAACGGGTCGACCACCACAATGACCGTCACTGTGCGGCTGGTGAACCCGACGCCGCACGCGATCACCTTCAGCGCCACCGACCTGGTCAGCATCAACGTGCCCGGTGGTGGCGTCACCTACGCCGGAGGCGTCGAGGTCAGCCAGGGTACGGTGACCGCCCAACCTGCCGTCAACGGGACCGGGACCATCAGCTGGAACCCTGGCACGGTGGCGAGTTCATCCACCGAGTTGCTGGCGTACGAGGTCTTCGTGACACCGACCTCCGACGGGCAGACTCTGAACGTCACTGGGACTCCGGCTTCCAACGGGACGATCGCTACCTACGTCGATGAGACCTGCACCGGCGCCTCGCCGGCGTGCACCGGGGTACAACTCAGCCGAGCCACTCCCACCCTCGGTCCCCTCTGTGAGCTCTCGGTGACCGAAGACACCCTGACGTACGTCAAGGTAGACCGTTTCCAGACCTACCACAGTCGCGACGGCCTGGTCGTGGAGTGGGAGAGCGCCTCCGAGGCGGGCACCATGCGCTACGAACTCTGGCGTAGTGAGGGTGGGGACTGGCGACCCGTCGAGGGCGGTCGGCTTTCTGCGCTCTTCGGCGCCCCGCAGGGAGGAGTGTATCGCTTGATCGATCCGCGAGGCTCCGCCGGTGACCGCTATCTCCTGATCGAGCTGGACCGAAGAGGCGAGAGGACCGTCCACGGTCCGTACCTGGCCGGCCCCACGAGCAGCTTTGACGACTCGACTGCTGCTGGCTTTGCCGCCGTGCCTCGGCAGCCTGTTGGTGGCGAGGCCACCCGGCTGTCCGACGCTTCGCGGTTCGGCGAGAAGGGTGACGTTCCCCGCCGCCGACCCCGCCACGAGGTGCCTCGGCGCGATGCCGGCGACCGTGGGGGACGCACCGCCGCGCCTCAGGC
Organism: Thermoanaerobaculia bacterium; assembly: GCA_030429235.1. Lineage (GTDB taxonomy): Bacteria > Acidobacteriota > Thermoanaerobaculia > Multivoradales > JAIOJS01 > JAIOJS01. Next base: position 59,780 of record JAUIDB010000005.1, read on the forward strand.
CACGGACCTCCTGATTCGTGACCCGGGTCTGTATCGCCTCGCCGCGGGCTCCATAGCCGGGTCGCTCGGCCTGTCGACCAGCGAGGTACGAACCCGCATCGGTCAAGGCCAGCTTCGGCTCGAGAACCGCGGCTCGGCCGTAGCCTGGGCTCCGGTCGTCGGTAACGATGGAATCTTCTTCTACGGCGAGGCGATCGACAGCCTGTACACCCTGGACAACGTCTACCGACTGAGTCTCGAGGCCGGTAGCCAGATGGTCTCGGTCGTGGCTTCCCCCGTGGCGCCGGCTCCCGAGAACAGCTACCGTGCCACCGATCGGCACGAGCAAGACCATCTCGCGGCGCTGGTCCTCGGCCTCGACCCGGAGTCGGACTACTGGTTCTGGCAAGGGCTGACGGCGGGACAAGCCGGATTCGATACCTGGAACGCTACGCTGCCCACTTCGGCGCTGGGCAGTGGCCCGGCCGAGTTGCGGATCCACCTTCTCGGGGCGACGCTCACCGGCCCTGGAGGCGTCCACGAGATCGACGTCCTCCTCGATGGAGACTACTTGACCACCGCCACCTGGAAGGGTGGCGAGCACACCGTCGAGGTGGCGATCGACACCGCCGATCTCCTCGTGGGCGAAACTCCGGTGGCCCTTCAGGCTCTCTTGCCGGACGGCGTGGGTGAGAGTTTCGTCTTCGTCGACTCGGTAGAGCTGACCTACGTGCGACAGTACCAGGCGCACCAGGATCAGCTCACGTTCGGAGCCGAAGGCAACGGCGCCATCACCCTGAGCGGGTTCAGCGCCACCCCCGTCTTGCTCGAGCTGAGCGATCCGCGCCACCCGATCCTCGTCACCGGTGCGGGAACCAGTTTCGAACCCCTGGCGGGCGATGACCGCTACTTTGCGGCCGGGCCGACGGCGATTCGGGAACCAGTCGCGCTGCGACCCGTCCGTCGTCGCGACCTGCTGGCGGAGCCGGCTGAGATGGTGCTGATCGTGCCGGCTCACATCGAACACTCGGTCGACGACTTGGTCTCACACCGTCAACAGCAGGGCCTGAGCGTGCTGCGGGTGACCCTCGACGAAGTGATGGACCAGTTCAATCACGGGATCTTCGACCCCCACGCCATCCGCGATCTCCTGGTAGCGGCCGAGTCGCAGTGGGGCCAACCGCCGGACTATCTCACCCTGGTGGGCGCCGGCAACTACGACTATCGAGACCTCTATGGTCTGGGCGGTCAGCTCATGCCACCCCTGCTGACCGCGACCGACAATGGCCTCTACGCGGCCGACGATCTCTACGGCGATCTCGACGGTGACGGTGTGGCCGAGATCGCGGTGGGCCGCATCCCGGCGACGAGCTATGGCGACATGTGGAACTACGCGCAGAAGGTGATCGCCTACGAGACGGCCGAGCCCTCCTCGGACGTGCTCCTCATCTCCGCCGGACAGCGCTCCGGTGAGGCGATCGACTTTGCCGCCGAGAACGGGGCGGTAGCCCAGCGCCTCGACGGTCGAGCCGAGGTCGAACAGCTCGACCTCGACCTCCTGGGGGTCGACGCCTTGCGACAGCAGATGTTCCAAGCCCTCGACGCGGGGCCGGCCTTTGTCAACTACTTCGGCCACGGCGCCGCGGACGTTTGGGGCGATGCCGGGATCCTCTCCCTGGCCGATCTGCCGGTCCTCGACGGTGGTGTCGGGGTCTACACCGGTCTGACCTGCTTGATGAATCGTTTCGAGGTGGTCGGTTTCGACAATCTGGGGTCCGGTCTACTCTTCGCCTCGGGAGGAGCCGTCGCCGTCTGGTCACCGACCGCGCCGGAGACCCACGGGTTGTCACGGGCGGTGGGTAGGAGCTTCTACCAGCTTCTCGCCAACCACGACTGGAGCGGCGAGAGTCTACGGCTCGGACCACTGATTCGACGGGTCAAGGCGCAGCAGGGCAGCCAGGTGCCAGGGCTAGCCACCTTCCTGTTGATGGGCGATCCGGCGCTTCAGCTCCGGTTCGCGCCGCTACCGGGTGATCCTCCCGGTAGTGGATCTAGCGGCGAGTGAACGAACCATGCCGCCCTTTGATTGTTCTGTGATGTCGTGCAAGGAGGCGCAGCCATGACCGTTCCACCGCCCAGCCCAAAGAAGCCTGCTGGCGCACCGCACCCGCGGCGCCCGTACGAGAAGCCTCGGCTGCTCTTCGAAGAACCATTGGAACTGTTCGCCACCGTGTGCAATCCGCCGGCGAAGTCGACGGTCGCCATGTGCTCCTCGGGCCCGATCTCCTCGTAGGAGTCGTAGCTGACCCCGTCGCTCTAGCCGACGACGGGTAGCTTGGCGTGTCCTGCTGCCGTCTTGCGGAGTTCGATCCGTTCCTCGGCCGCCGGGTAGAGCTGATCCGGCGCGCCGGTGGCGATCACCGCCTGGCCGGGGCAGAAGGAGGTCAGATTCGCGTCACTACCGATCGCCACCAGCGACTGGCGGGCGGCTTCGTTGCCACTCCGAACCTCTTCGAGGGCGCTAGAGCCCCCACGCCAGAGCTGCCGGATCGACTGGTCATGGAGGTTGCCGACCGGCCTTCGCCACTGCACGCAGGGGTAGACGTTGCCGAAGGGGTCGACGGTGAGGGAGTTGGTCCCGGCGCCACAGTACCGTTTGGCGCTGGTGCCGACGGCGGCCACGACCTGGTCGCCTTCGCGGGCGGCCGGCGGCGTCGGGTTCGCGGAGAGTCCAGCTTCGAACGCTTGACGTCGCTCCTCCTGCAGGCGGAAGAGCCGCAACAGTCCTTCCTCACTGGGACGGATGTCGAGCGGCGAAGCGTCGCCATCATCCCGCGGTGTGACCTCGGGATCGAACTGAAGCGGAAGACCGAGATCATCGGTGATGGCGAACATCTCGCGGAGTTCGGTCTCGTTCCAGGCCGTGACGGTACTGTTGACCTTGAGGCGGAGACCGATGCTCTGCATCTCTCTGAGGTTCGCCAAGAGGCGATCGAAGCTCCCCGGCACTCGGGTTTGCCGATCGTGCGTCTCGGCCTTGGCACCGTGCAGACTGACCTCCACCACCAGGGGATCTACCTCCTCGTAGAGACGGCGGGCCAGGGCGCCGCGCAGGGCGTGGCCGTTGCTCTTGACCCGGACTGCGAAACCGAGCTCCTTGGCGTGGCGGCCGAGCTCGAAGAAGTGGGGGTGCGCCAGGGGCTCTCCGCCGGTGAGGATCAGGTGGAGCACTCCCAGTTCGGCGAGTTCTGCGAAGACCTCGTAGTAGCGCTCGCGCGAGATCGGCGTGCCGCGCAGCCCGAGGTCGTTGTAGCAGAAGAAACAATCGAGGTTGCAGCGATAGGTCAGCTCGAACATCACCGAGAAGAGGCGATTCTCCTCGCGGGTGCGCTGGATCAGATGCTGGTAGGAATTCGACGACATGGCTTTGACCTGGGACCTGTTGCACCGTGAATGAACGGGTCAGTCCGGCTGAGGATCCAGTATAGACCAGGGGTCTCCGTGGCGCCTGAAGGTCAGGTTCCGCACCGGAGTGGCGGCAGCGAGTCGCTCCAAGGTCTCGAGCAGGGGGTGCGATCGAAAGGGGTCTCGGCCGACGGCGGTCGCGCAGGCGGCGAGGATGCCGAGACCCTCGGCGGGCGAGCAGGGAGTCGAGGTTTCTTCGCTGCCCTGGAGAAGGCGGTGCACGGCCACCAGCGGAAACGCCCCGGGGACTCGGTGGGCCTGGCCGAAGTCTCCCGAGAAGGGCATCTGGTAGACCACGGGTTGCCCCTGTTCCCAGGTCACGGCGTTCAGATCGTCCGACAGGACCTGACGACCCGACGAGTCGCTGAGGGAGGAGATCGTGGTCTTGCCCGCCCCCGAGCGCCCGAGGAAGAGGTGCGCTCCTCCCGAGGAGTCGAGAACACCGGCACTGTGGAGCAGGCACCCGCCGCCGGCGGCCAGCTGGTAGGCCACGATGGCTCGGAAGACGTTCTCGAGGGTCCCTGCGAACACTTCGCCCGCCGGTACATAGGTCCACAGGGCCGCCTCCAGTTCTCGGTCGCGCCAGCGCAACGCTGCCATCAGCTCGAGTCCGGCGAGGTCGACTCGTCGCTCCGCGTACCTGAGGTCGAGGGAGTACTCCCAACCGACCTCTTCGATGGCTCGGAAGTCCGATTGCGGAACCCGGAACACTCGGAGCCGAACGACCGACCCAGCGGTGGCCTCGGGATCGGAGCAGAGGTCGCCGAAACGGTCGTGCAGAGCTTCCACCTGAGGATCGGAAAGACCCTCGACCTGGTAGGGACCGCCCAGGAAATCGAGCCTCAGGGTCGCCTCGCCCCAGCGCTCGCCGGAGAAACGCACCGGAAAGAGGTCAGGGTTGTGCAGGAACTGCTGTGCGAAGCCGGTCGATTCGGAGGCGGAGTGCATCGCTGGCATCCCCCAAGCATATGTCGGCGGGAGAGCGGCTGCGTGGTATCTTCGGTCCATGTCCGAGTACCGTCTCCCCAGCCACGTGCGCTATCGAGTCGTCGCCGACGAGGCCGTCGTCCTGCGGCTCACCGAGGGCAAGGTCCTGGGACTCAACTGGACCGGTACCCGCATTTTCGAGCTGTTCCACCGCGGAGCCTCGCAGCAAGAGGTCGTCGAGCAGCTGAGCCAGGAGGTGGAAGCCGAACCGGAGGAACTCGCTGCCGATATCGCCGCCTTCGCCGAGGAGCTGTTGGCGGCCGGTGTGCTGGAAGTGGCGTCGAGCTGATTCTTCGGCCGTGAGGGCTTGACAGCCCTGGGGACCTGTGAGAAATTCACCATTCGCGCCGGCGACGGCGAGGGAATGACGCGGGGTGGAGCAGCCCGGTAGCTCGTTGGGCTCATAACCCAAAGGTCGCAGGTTCAAATCCTGCCCCCGCAACCAATCCGCAGAAGGGCCTTTCGTTTCGACGGAAGGCTCTTTTGTCTTTCTGGGCTTTTGTTTTTCTGGGCCTCAGGTGAGCGCGGCGAGTGATGGCAGCGTCGCCGCACAGTACAATTCGAGACGAGGAGGAGATGCGCATGTTCGAAATCGAGGAACTCAACGCTCGCGAGGTTCTAGACTCCCGCGGTAATCCGACGATCGAGGTCGAGTGCGCCCTGGTCAGCGGCTCGGTGGGCCGAGCGGCCGTGCCTTCGGGAGCTTCCACCGGAATCCGGGAGGCGCTCGAACTGCGCGACGGCGACGAGCGCTACGGTGGCAAGGGAGTGCTCGGGACCGTGCGCCGGGTCGAGGAGGAGATCGCACCGGAGATCCTCGGCATGGACGCTCGCGATCAGGCTCTCATCGATCGCGTGATGATCGCTCTCGACGGGACCGACAACAAGAGCCGGTTGGGAGCCAACGGCATCCTCGGAGTTTCCCTGGCCGTGTCCAAGGCGGCGGCCGACACCGCTGGGCTTCCCCTCTACGCCTATCTCGGGGGCCCGGGTGCCACCGTCCTGCCCGTGCCCATGCTCAACGTCCTGAACGGTGGCGCCCATGCCGACAACTCGGTGGACATCCAGGAGTTCATGCTGGTTCCCGTCGGCTTCGAGAGCTTCGCGGAAGGGCTGCGGGCCGGAGCCGAGATCTACCAGGGACTCAAGAAGGTCCTGATCGCCAAGGGGCTTTCGACCGGAGTCGGCGACGAGGGTGGCTTCGCTCCCAATCTAGGCAGCAATCAGGAAGCGCTCGATCTGCTCCTGGAATCGATCGAGCGGGCCGGCTACCGACCCGGCGAGCAGATCTGTCTCTCCCTCGATGTCGCGGCCAGCGAGTTGGTGGAGGAGGGAAGTCGAGATCGCTACGCGCTGGCGGGTGAGGGCCGCTCGGGCCTCGGGGCGACCGATCTCATCGATCTCTACGCCGACTGGGTCGACCGCTACCCCCTGATCTCGATCGAGGATGGCCTCGGCGAAGAGGATCACGAGGGATGGGCCGAACTGACACAGCGCCTCGGAGACCGAGTGCAGCTCGTCGGCGACGACCTCTTCGTCACCAACCCCGAGATCCTGGCCCATGGGATCGAGGCGGGCCTGGCCAACGCCCTGCTGGTCAAACTCAATCAGATCGGTACCTTGACCGAGACGCTCGAGGCGGTGGAACTCGCCAAGACCAACGGCTACGCCAACGTGATCTCCCATCGCTCAGGGGAGACCGCCGATGCGACCATCGCCGATCTCGCGGTGGCGACCCGCGCGGGGCAGATCAAGACTGGTGCTCCCTGTCGTAGCGATCGCGTGGCGAAGTACAACCAACTCCTGCGGATCGAAGAGGAGCTCGACGGCGCGGCGAGCTACCCGGGGGCAGCCGCGTTCCCCCGGTTGAGAGCCTGATCGGGCGTGAGCAGGCCGGCCTCGGGCCCGCGGCGCTCCAGACTGCCGATGGGTCTCGCCGTCGGCGTGGCGGTCGCGCTGCTGGTGCTGGCGATCGCGGCCGTGGACGTCTATCGGGACCTCGCCCAGCAACGCGCCAAACGGGTCGAACTCGAGCTGAAGATCCAGCAGGCCGAGGAGCGGATCCGTCAGCTCGAAGAGCGAATCGAACGGATGCGCAGTGATCCCGACACGCTCGAACGCCTGGCTCGCGAAGAGCTCGGACTGGTTCGCCCAGAGGACCTGATCGTCGTGTTCCCGGAGGAGGACCCCTCGGCGCCGGAGTCCGTGACCGACCCGCCGGATTCCCCATGATCGGACGCCTCGAGTTCCTACGCCAGCCTTCTCCTCAGAGCCAGTCGGCGAGCTCGCGGCGGAAGGAGGACCGCGGAGTGTCCGGCTCCAACATCCACCAATGGCCAGCGCGCTGGAATCGGTGGTGTGGTTGGCCCTGCCACGGGCTGCCCTTCGGCAGGGTGGGAGCGTCGCCGGTCAGCCAGATCTCGAGCGGTCCACCCCTGGGCTCCAGTGTCGGTGTGTACCCCAGCAGGGTGTCGAAGCCGGTGACCAGGCTCCGGCCGGCGGCCCGCTCCAGATCGCGGAGCACGGCGGTCCGAACTTCGGGCGGCGCGCTGGTCAGGAGCGGCTGAAACTGCAGCTCCAGTTCTGTCCGCGGTTCGCGCGCCACGGCTTCCGAGAGTTCCGTGCCAGGGATGCCGAGGTCGATTCCCAGGGGCGGATCGAGAAGTAGGGATCCCAACACCCGGTGGGGCTGTCGGTGGCGGAACTCCAGCGCCGCCACCGCGCCGAGCTCGTGGCCGAGCAGACGACAGCGGGACCAGCCCAGGGCGTCGAGCACGGCCGTGAGGTCGGCGACGAGTTCCGAGGCGGTGATCGCTCCGGTGTCCGACCTACCGTGGCCCCGCAGGTCGAGCGCGGCCAGGGCTCGTTCGCTGCCGAAGGTCGCCAGGGTCGACCGCCAATGGTCGCTGGAGCCAGCGAGGCCGTGCAACAGGAGGACCGGGCTCGAGCGTTCGACCGTGGGTTGTGTCGAGCGGAGGAACAGGTCCCCGGCAGGCCCCGAGATCCAGCCTTCCTGCAGATCGATCTCAAGGGGCTGTGGTGCGGTCGTTCCGGGCGGGGCGGCGGAGACCGAGCGCGGCCGTCGCAGTCCACCCCACCAGAGTGCACCGGCCGCGGTCAACGCACCCAGCCCGACGAGTCGGTGCCAGAGCGGGTTCGACGAGGATCGTCTTGTCATGATCAGATTATGGACCAAGCCGGTAGACTGCGGACCACCATGGCCGAGTCCACTCCCTATCGCACCCCCTTGACGATTCCGTTCGGCGACGTCGATTCGGCCGGGATCGTGTACTACCCGCGCTACGCCCACTACTTCCACCTGGCGATGGAACGCTTCTTCGCCGAGGCCGTGCAGCGACGGTACCCGGACTGCATCAACGAGGATCATTTAGGACTTCCGACGGTGCGGCTGGAGGTCGACTACCGCCGACCTCTGCGCTACGGCGACGAGGCAGAGATCGAGGTCCAACTGGAACGAGTGGGTGGCAGCTCGGTGATCTGGCGCTTTCGAATCATCGGGGCTCACGGTGCCGTCTGCACCGAGGCCAGGGTGGTCACGGTGGCTCTCGACCTGGACTGCTTCGAGAAGGTCTCGATCCCCGAGTGGTTGCGCCAGCGCCTCGAGCCGCACGTGGTCGAGGAGGCCGTCGGCGGATTCAGAGGCGTCCGGTGACCCTCGAGGCTGGCTGAGCCAGTCGCGCTACCAGGTCAGGAGTTCGCGAGCGGCCGGAACGACCTTGTCTACGCCGGGCAGGAGCTCGGCCTCCAGCTTCTTGACGTAGGGTGAGGGGCGGTCCGGGTAGGCGAGTCGACGGACGGGCGCATCGAGCCAGGCAAAGGCGGCATCAGCGATCCGAGCGGCGATCTCGGCGCCGAAACCTCCAGTGTGCAGGGCCTCGTGGACCACGAGGACCCGCCCGGTGCGTCGCACCGAGGCGAGCACTGTCTCCTCGTCCAGCGGCACCAGGGTTCGGAGGTCGATGACTTCGGCCTCGGTCCCCTCGGCCGCCAGCTGTTCGGCGGCTTCGAGGCAGGTCCAGAGGGAGGCGCCGTAGCTGACCAGGGTGATGTCGTCGCCTTGGCGGCGAACCGCGGCCCGGCCGAGTTCGGGGATCGGAGCCCCGGTGGGCAGGCTGGCCTTGACCCGCCGATAGAGAAACTTGTTCTCGCAGAAGATCACCGGGTTGGGATCCCGGATCGCGGCCTGGAGGAGTCCCTTGGCGTCTTCGACGGTGGCGGGGCAGACAACCTTGAGGCCCCCGGCGTGGGCGAACCACCCTTCGGGATTCTGGGAGTGGAACGGGCCGGCACCGACTCCGCCACCCGCCGGCAAGCGTACGACCAGGGGGCAGGGGATCTGCCAGCGGTAGTAGAGCTTGGCGGCGACATTGACGATCTGATTGAAACCACAGGTCACGAAGTCGGCGAACTGCATCTCGACCACCGGTCGGTAGCCCAGGATCGCGGCTCCGGCGGCGATGCCCAGCGTGCCACTCTCGGCGATAGGGGTATCGAGGACCCGGTCGGGCCAGCGCTCGAAGAAGCCCCGGGTGACCCGGAAGGCGCCTTCGAATCGACCGATGTCCTGACCCATCAAGACCACATTCGGGTCTCGTTCCAGCTCCTCGCCGAGAGCGCGGTGGATCGCCTCCACATAGGTGACGACCTCCGTTTCGGCGTTCGATTGGGTCCCGTCGGGAGCAACCGAAGGATCGGGTTCCTGGCTCGGGGTGGGGGCGAAGACGCTGCGTCGAGCCGTCTCGGGCCGCGCCAGCTCCGAGTCCAGGGCGGCGGAGAGGGCCTCCTCCACCAAGGCCTCGATGTGGCCGTCGAGGCGCTCTCGCAGTTCTGGGCGCAACACGCCGGTCTCCTCCAACCGCCGACCGTAGTTGGGTACCGGGTCGGCCGCGAGGTACTCGGTCAGTTCCTCATCGGGAACGACTTTGAGCGAGTCGTCGCCTTCGCTGTGGCCCCGCATCCGGCCGAGTCGCGCTTCGACCAGGGTGGGGCCGTCTCCCAGTCGGGCCCGAAGCACGGCCTCCTCCAGCACTTCGGACATGGCGTCGGGGTCGTTGCCGTCGGCGCTGACGCCGCGGATGCCGTAGCCGACCGCGCGGTCGGCCAGGCTCTCGCAGGCGAACTGCAGTGAGGTCGGGGTGGAGAACGCATACTGGTTGTTCTCGACCACGAGCACCAGGGGGAGCCGCCAGACCGCGGCCATGTTCAAGCCCTCGTGGAAGTCTCCGGTCGAGGTACCACCATCTCCGATGAAGTTGATGGCGACCCGATCGGTACCCCGTTGCTTGAGCCCGAAAGCGCAACCCGCGGCCACCGGGATCATCGAGCCCAGGTGGCTGATCATGCCGACATGGTGCAGGCCGGCGGCTGGCTCCTGGTAGGCGTAGTGGAAGGAGCGCTCGATTCCCTGCGAGAACCCGTCGTGGCGCCCCAGGAGCTGGCAAGCGAGACGGTAGAGGAGGTCCTTGGGCTCGGAGCGCAAGTCGGTCTCTTCCCGTTCGAAGCCAAAGCCGGGGAAGGTCCTCGCCGGGTCGAGATAGGTGGCGAGGATCGCTCCCAGGTCACGATGCAGGGTGCAGAGCACGTCACCGGGCTGGAGGGCGAGCCCGGCCGCCACCGTCGTGGCCTCGTTGCCGACCTCGCTGTACCACTTGGCGACGCGCCCGGTGAGCAGGAGATTCTCGAAACGGGCGTCGAGCTCACGAGTGAGCCGCAGGAAAGCGTAGCGGAGCAGCTTCTCTTGCATGGCGCGCGAGTCTACCGGGCTCGAGGGGGCGGGTCCACCGGCTAGGGATACCCGCGGCTGCCGCTCAACCGCCGGCTGCTTCCAGGCGTTGGGCCGCGTCGATCACCGCGGGATCCTCCCGCGCCATCTGCCGGATCACTCGCAGCGCTACCGAGGCCTGGTCGAGGTTGCCCTGCGCGAGGAACTGATCGAAAGCTCGCAGCCCGTCGGCGACGGCTCGCTGTTTCTGGTCCGCCGCCTGGAGCTTGGCGATCTCGGCGGTGAGCTGTTGAGGCCTCTGGCTGCGGGGGAACGCCTCCTCCATCTCGCTCACCACCGCTCGAGCCCCCAGCCAGTCGTGGTCCGCGACCCTGGCCTGGTAGCGCGTCTCGTACTCCTGGAGCGCGCTCGACATCCGGAGTTCCTGGTCCCGTTCCTCGATGCGCGCTCGCAGTCCATCGAGGGTGATCCGCGCCACGTCGAGACCGGCCAGCGCCTGGAGGTCTCGGCTGGCGGCGCCGATGTCGCCGGCGGCGAGGTGCTGCTCGAGCCGCTCCAGAATCTGCTCCGTCTTCTCGTCCTGTTCGTGCCCCCGCTCGGCCTCTTGGAGTTCGCTCAGCAGCCGGCCCGCCAGGTTGCCGCTGAGATCGAACCGTTCTACTTCGGTCATCAGCTCCCGGGCTCGATCGAGATCCCCCCCGGTGACGGCGTCCATGCCTTCGTCGAACGCTGCCTGGGCCTTCTTCTGCTGGGCGGCCTCGTCGGCCAGGAGTTCGACCCAGGACTCGTAGTCGTTGCGCTTCGGGTGGTTGGGATAGATGTCGAGGAGCGTTTCGAGTGCGAACCGGGCCGCAGTCTGCTGCCGCTCCAGTAGGTACTTCTCGAGCATCTGCTCGGCCTGGAGCACCTGCTGGCGGCGACGCGCGATCTCCTCCGCTTCGTCGAGTCGCGCTCGTAAGTCGCCCAGGCCCTTGAGTTTGGGGTGGCTCGTCTCGAGTTTCTGGACGAACTTGCCAGCCTCTTCGAATCGACCCTCCTTGAGAGCCATCTCGGCGCGACGGAAGACCTTGGACGTCTCACTGACCCGACTGGCGGCTCGATCGATCTGGGCCAGCAGGGCGCTGCGCTCGTCGGGAGTCAGATCGACGGAGGCCTTCTTACGAGCAGACCTCTTGGCCGTGGCGGGAGCCTTCTTGGGGGGCAGCAACGAGGCGGCGGTGGCGATCGGCTGGTTGCCGGTGTCGGTGGCGGCGCCGACGTCGCGGGTCGCCAGCCCCCTCAGTTCGTCGAGCACCACGGCGAGCGCGTGGATGAAGTGGGAGGCGTCGGGGTAGCGCTTTTCGCGGTCGCGTTCGAGCCCCCGCATGACGACCTGTTCCAACGCGGCCGGCAGCTCCACGCGAGGATTGCGTCGCAGGAGCGACAACGGCTTTTCGGTCAGCCGCTTGAAGACGAAACCGTGTTGGCTCTGCGAGTCGAAGGGGGGCAGGCCGGTCAGCAGCTCGTAGAGAACCTGTGCCAGCGAGTAGAGATCACTACGGGCGTCGAGAGGAGCTTCGTTCTCGCCGGCCTGTTCGGGCGAGCAGTACTGGAACTTGCCCAGGAACGTGCCGACCTGGGTGAGCTCCATGCCCTTCTCCGGGCCGAGGTCCTTGGCCAGTCCCAGGTCGATGATCTTGATCCGGTTGCGCCCCTTGCGGTCGCGCGTCACCATCAGGTTGTCCGGTGACACGTCGCGGTGGATCACTCCGGCGGCGTGGATGGCGTCGAGGCCGCGGAGGGCCTGGATCGCGAAGTCGAGCGCAAGTTCCACCGGGAGCGGTCCGCGTTCCCGGATCGTCGCACCGAGGTGCTCGCCTTCGATGTACTCCCAGACCATGTAGTAGCGGCCATCCTTCAGCCGGCTGTAGTCGTAGAGGATGGCGACGTTGGGGTGCTTGATCTGGGTGGCGACTCGAGCCTCCTGCTGGAATCGTCGCATCGCCGAGGTGTCGTCCGCCAGGTCCGGACGGAGCACCTTGACCACCCGAAGTTCTTGCAAATGCTGATGTCGAACGAGATACACGTCCCCCATGCCGCCGGTGGCCAGGCGATTCTGTATCTCGTACTTGTCGTCGAGCAGCGAGCCGATATCCAGGACGCGAATCCTCCGTGCGAGGTTGGAGAACCTATTCTATGGCAGATCGACAGCCTGGGAAGGCTCGGAGGCTTCGGTTTCGTCGCCACGCAGTCGACGACGCAGCCAGATCATGGTCAAGAGGAGACCACCGCTCACGGCGTTGAGGACGACGTCGCGCAGGTCGTAGGTTCGGTTCGGCAAGATCGCCTGCACGCCTTCGTCGCCCCAGCCCGCCAGAGCGTTCAACCAGAAGGCATGGCGGTAGGGGTGTCCTCGACCGAGGCGTCGCCGACGCGCTTCGAGGGCAAGCAGGAGCAGGGCGGCAAGGACGCCGTACTGCACGAGGTGGACCCGTTCCTGGATCACCTCGAGTTCGACCCAGAGCCAGCCGTAGGGCAGGGCTGCGGCCGGCAAGAGCCAGAGTTCTCGCCAACTGGAACCGTGGCGCACCGCGACGATTCCCAGTGTGACCCCGACCAGGAGGAAAAAGGCGGCCAGGGTATTGACCAACCAGCCGCGCTCGAACAGGGCGGTGAGGACGAACTGGACGTAGTACGCCGCCGCGTAGATCGTCAGCGTGTAGAGGGCAGCCAGGCTCCACCAGCGGCGTTCGCTCGAACTCCAAGACACGCCGGAATCCTACCGCCCCGGATCCGGCGAGTTGGGGCAGAATCGCGGCAACGCGATGGCGAAGACCGGGGTGGCCTCAGAGAGTTCCACCCCGGCCGATCCGGTGGGTTGTGCGTTCCTAGTCCATCTGGCGTCGCAGAACCGCTGGGATGTCGAAGTCGTCGACGCCCGACCAGTTGGGGCCGTAGCCGCCGCTCTGGTCCGCCGCGTTCTGGGCCAGGACCTTCTTGAAGAAGGGGATCTCCTCCGACGGTTCCTGGGTACGGGTCTCCTCGAGGTCTGCGGCCACCGTACCCGAGGTCTGCAGCGGAACGTCCTGCAGCGGTGTGTCGCGCGGGCTCGGGGTGGGTGCCGCCGGGCTGGTGAGTTCCTCGGCTCGGCGATCGAAGAGACCCCGCGGCTCCTCCGCCACCGGCTCGCTAGGAGCCGCCGGCGATGGGGCAGGGGCGGCGGTGGCTCGCACCGTCGCGGTCGGGATCGAGGGGCGGCTGTCGATCAGCCGGCGCTCGGTCGGGCGTTCGACCTCCATCGGCTTCTCGCTCGGCTCGTAGTGGAAGCCGGTGGCGATGACCGTGACCTTCATCTCGTCCTCCAGGTCCCCATCGGTGACCATGCCGCTGATGATGTTGGCATCGATGTCGACCGATTCCTGGATGATCCGACACGCCTCGGCAACCTCGTGCAGAGTGAGATCGTGACCGCCGGAGACGTTGATGAGCACCCCCTTGGCCCCTTCGATCGAGGTCTCCTCGAGCAGCGGCGAAGAGATCGCGCGCTGCGCAGCCTCGAGGGCCCGGTTCTCACCGCGAGCGATTCCGGTGCCCATCAGCGCCATGCCCATGCCGCTCATGATCGTGCGGACGTCCGCGAAGTCGACGTTGATCTCACCCGAGACGGTGATCAGATCGCTGATGCCCTGCACGGCCTGTCGCAGTACGTCGTCGGCGATGAGGAACGCCTCCGACAGCGGAGTGCCACGGTCGACGAACGAGAGCAGTCGCTCGTTGGGGATAGTGATCAGGGTGTCGACCGCGCTGCGGAGTTCCTCGACGCCACGCTCGGCGAGCTGCATGCGGCGTCGGCCCTCGAACTGGAACGGCTTGGTGACGACCGCGACCGTCAGGGCACCGATCTCCGCGGCCAGGGATGCGATGATCGGGGCGGCACCGGTCCCGGTTCCGCCGCCGAGGCCCGAGGTCAGGAAGACCATGTCGGCTCCATCGAGCAACTCGAGCAGGGTTTCGGTGTCTTCGAGCGCCGACTTGCGGCCCATCTCGGGATCTCCCCCCGCTCCGAGACCGCGGGTCAGCGCGGTACCGAGCTGCACCTTGACCGGGGCCCGACAGCGCTGGAGCGCCTGGACATCGGTGTTGGCGGCGATGAACTCGATTCCACCGAGGTTGGCGTCGATCATCCGGTTGACGGCGTTGCCGCCACCGCCGCCGACGCCGAGGACCTTGATCCGGGCAGGGGCGATGTTGGCCGCGCTGAGGTCCAGCTGGGTTTGCGGTGCGGTTTCGTTGTCTTCGAAGAGAATCATGTCGCCTCCCTGGTTTGGGTCTGGGTGGTCACTCGGGAAACCGCCGGCCGGTCGGAATCCGAATGAAAGTTGATCGATTGGTTACGGTTCATGGTGTGCTCCATCTAGAGCAGATCGGCGAAGAGACTCTTGATCGAGCCCATCACTTGCCGCAGGTTCCTTCCCTGGCTGCGAGCCCGGTTCGAGAGTCGCTTCTCGGCTTCGACGCCGTGGAGCAGCAGACCGGATGCGGTACACCAGGAGGGAGAGTTGATGACGTCCACCAGTCCTCCGAGGCCTCTGGGCAGGCCGTAGCGGACACTGGCGTTGAAGATCTGTTCGGCGAGTTCGAGCAGGCCGTCGAGTTGGGCGCCGCCGCCCGTGAGCACGACGCCGGCGCGCAGGCCTTCGGCCATGCCCATGCGAGCGAGATCCCGCTGGATGACCAGGAAGAGTTCCTCACCTCGGGGCTGGAGGATCTCACAGATCTCGCGCTTCGGAACCACGCGCGTGGCACCACCGCCGACGGTGGGGACCGACACGCCCTCCTCCTGTCCGACCAGCGAGCCGAGGCAGCACCCCTTCTCGATCTTGATCCGCTCCGCCTCCGCGAAGGGCGTACGGAGGACGGTCGCCAGATCGGAGGTGAAGTGTCCTGCCCCGATGGGAAGCACGGCACTGTGCTGCACCTCGCCGTCGGCGAAGAAGGCGTAGCTTGTGGTGCCGGCGCCGATGTCGACGAGGAGGACGCCGAGTTCGCGCTCGTCGTGGCTGAGAATCGCTTCCGCCGTGGCCAGCGATTCGAAGACCAGTTCGGTGACCTCGATGCCGGCTCGGTTGACGCAGGTAAGCAGCGTCTTCGAGCGGGTGGCCTGTCCGGTGACCAGATGGACGCCGACTTCGAGTCGGCTGCCGAGCATCCCTTTCGGATCGGCGATCCCTCCCTGTTCGTCGACGATGAACTCCTGCGGGATGGCGTGGAGGATCTCGCGTTCGCGTGGGATCGCTGCCGACTGGGCGGCCTCGAGGACCCGCTGGATGTCGGAGAACTCGATCTCACGGTCCTTGCGCGCCACCGAGACCATGCCGCGGGCGTTGAAGGAGCGGATGTCGGACCCCGCGATGCCGACGTAGGCCGAAGCGACCTCGACTCCCGCCATCACCTCGGCTTCCTCGCAGGCCGCCTTGAGTGCCTCGACCGTGGTCTCGACGTTGACCACGGTGCCGCGGCGGGTCCCCCGATTGGGGGCTTCGCCCTTGCCGACGATCTCGAGTCGCCGGCCCTCCTCCCCTCGCTGGGCGATGAGGACACCCACCTTGGACGATCCGATGTCGATGCCTACGATGTACGGTTCCTGCTTGGCCATCTCAGCCCTCTTCTGTGGCGACGGGACCTCGAGGCCCCGGTTGGTTAGTCCGTTCCACGGTGGGTTCCGCGGTACGAAGGACGACACGGCGGGGCAGGCGGAGGTCGACGATCCCCACCTCTTCCGCTCGGTCTCCGATCTCTTGTAGTGCCCGGTCGAGACGCGACAACGCGCCGTCGAGGGTTCCGGCCCGGACGATGATCTGGTACGGCGTGCTCCCCAGCGCCATCCGGTAGTCCTCGTCGGAGAGGATCTCGATCTGGCGGACGCTGGCAGCCCACGCGGGCCTCAGGGTTCGCAACTCCTCGAGGAGAGCGAGGCTTCCGGCCACCGGCACCGGTTCGCCGTCGGGCCAGATCAGATGGGGGAGCAACTGCGCGAGCTCCTCGTCCTCGGTGCTGGCGATGACGGCGCCCTCACGGTCGAGGTAGTAGCTCTGTTCGGCTCGTTGCCAGACGGCCAGCGGCTCCTTCTCCTCCACCTTGACGACGAGTCCTCGCGGCAGCTCCTTGGTCACCGCGACGCTGGCGACCCAGGGGTGCTCGGCCAAGGGTCGGGCCACGTCGTCGAGCGACAGGGCGAGGATGTGGCGCCCTTGCACGGTGTCGAGGGCCGTCGTCGCCCAGCTGGTAGCGACCCGTTCGCCGGCTCGAACCGTGACCTGGTCGACGAGGAAGTAGCCGGAGAGGGCGACCCATCCCACCAGGCCGACCGGCACCCCGACCAGCAGGGTGGCCTGCAGGGCGGCCCGGGCCACCATGGCCAGAGTCCGGCTGCGCGGCTGGCGGCGCGGCATCGGATCACGCCGCCGCAACAGGCGGGGTCCGGACTCGGTGACCGCGGCTCTCATGCCGCCTCTCCTGCCAGTTGGTGGCTCAGTCGGTAGATATCACCGGCGCCCAGGGTCAGGATCACGTCGCCGGCCTCCAGACGGTCCCCGAGGACGGCCGGTAGGACCGTCCAATCGGGATGGGATTCGACCCGGCGGTGACCCGAGGCGCGGGCTGCGTCGACCACCATCTGACCCGAGACCTCGGGATCGAAGGCTTCGCGGGACCCGTAGACATCGACGACATAGGCGCAATCGGCTCCGAGCAAGGCGCGACCGAACTCGGCCGCCATGTCCCGGGTGCGCGAGTAGAGGTGGGGCTGGAAGACGGCGTGGATCCGAGCTCCGGGGTAGGCCTCGGCGGCAGCCGCGAGGGTGGCCGCGACCTCGGCGGGATGGTGTGCGTAGTCGTCGACGACGGCGGCGTCACAGAAGGTGCCCAATACCTCGAAGCGGCGGTGAACTCCCCGGAAGGCCGCCAGCCCCTGGCGAATCTGTTCGAAGTCGAGGCCGAGGGCGCGTGCCACTCCGACCGCTGCCAAAGCGTTCTGCACGTTGTGACGGCCCGGGAGCGGAAGTCGTACGGTGCCCAGGACCTCTCCGGAACCGACCCGTACGGAGAAGGAACAGCCGGCGCCTTCGGGGCGCAGATCGATCGCGGCGAGGTCGGCCTGGGGAGACAGACCGTAGGTCACGATTCGGCGGTCGGCGAGCCGCGGCAGGATGGTCTGCAGGTTGGCGTCATCCAGGCAAGCGATCACCTGACCGAAGAAGGGGACGCGGTCGGCGAACTGGACGAAGGCGTCGCAGATGGCTTCGAGGTCTCGATAGGTGTCGAGGTGATCGACGTCGATCGAGGTGATGACCGCGAGGACGGGAGAGAGTCTGAGGAAGGAGCGGTCGAACTCGTCCGCTTCGGCGACCAGGTAACGGCTGCGCCCCAGTCGGGCGCCGGTGCCAGAAACGCGGAGTCGCCCCCCTACGATCACCGTGGGGTCCAGGCCCGCCTCGGTGAGCAGGGTTCCCACCAGGGAGGTGGTGGTCGTCTTGCCGTGGGTGCCGGCGACGGCGATGCCGTACTTGAGACGCATCAGTTCGGCGAGCATCTCGGCGCGCCGGATGACGGTGATGCCCTGGGCACGGGCGGCAGCGATCTCCGGATTGTCATCGGGCACGGCTGACGACTTGACCACCAGATCGGCGCCCTCGATCTGGTCCGGGCGATGGCCGATCGCGATGTCGACACCGAGCCCTTCCAGCCGGCGGGTGTTGTCGCTGGCGGCTTGGTCGCTGCCGCTGACCTCGAGGTCGTAGTCCAGGAGCACTTCGGCAATGCCACTCATGCCGCTGCCCCCGATGCCCACGAAGTGCACGCGGTCGAGGCCAGCCAGTTCGCGGAAGGAGGTGCCGGTCATGCCGCGACCTCCACCAGGTGGCGGGTGATGTCGGCCGCCGCTCGAGGCCGGGCCAGGCGGCGGGCGGCGGCGGCCATCTCCGAGAGTTGGCCGCGCTGCTCGAACAGCTTCTCCACGGTGACGGCGAGAGCACCGGCCGTCGACTCGGAGGCGTCGAAGACCCGCGCCGCTCCGGCTCGGGACATCGCTTCGGCGTTGGCGCGCTGGTGTCCTTCCGCGAGGGTCAGAGGAACGAGGATGGAGCCGCGGCCCGCGGCACAGAGTTCGGCCAGGGTGATGGCACCGGCGCGCGAGACGACGAGGTGCGCTTCTGCCATCTCGCTGGCGACATCGGCGACGAACGGCACGACCGTGACCTGGTGCGACGGACCCACCTGCTCCTGGTACGCGTGGCGCGTGGCATCGGCGTGCCGCTCCCCGGCCTGGTGCAGCACCCGCAGTCCACCGGGAGGCTCGGGGACCAACGCCAGGGCCTCGGGCAGGAGCCGATTGAGTTGAGCTGATCCCTGGCTGCCTCCGAGGACGAGCAACCGCAAGGGCCCGCTGGGCAGGGCCGCCGGGGTCTCGAAGAAGGCCCGGCGAACCGGCACTCCGGTGTTCCAGCGGGCACCGCGCAGTTGGACCTCGGGCCAGGCTACGCAGGCGCCCCGAGCGAGCCGCGCCAACAGTCGATTGGCGGCGCCGGGATGGGCGTTCGGTTCGAGAAGTACGAGCGGACAACCGGCCAGCCGGGCGCCGATGCCGGGGGCCACCGAAACGTAGCCGCCGGTGGCCAGGACGACGCTGGGCTCGAGGCGACGGATGAGCCGGCGGGCCCGAAGGCTGGAACCGACCAGGGTGGTGAGGGCCTGCAGCTTTCCGGTCAGCCCGCGTCCCACGACCGGGCGAGCGGGCAGGCCGGTGAAGGGCACGTCGCGGCCGCTCACGAGGCGAGCCTCCATGCCGTGGGCCGAGCCGACGAAGCTGACGCGACCGCCCCGCCGACGGACCTCGTCTCCGACCGCCAGAGCGGGGAACACGTGTCCACCGCTGCCGCCGCCGGCCAGGAGCAGGTGGAAGCCATCAGGCAGTGGTGAAGCGTCGACATCGAGATCAGGCATGTTGAGAGACGTTGAGGATGACGCCGCTGGCCGCCAGAGCGGTGACCAGGGCGGAACCGCCGTAGGTCATGAAGGGCATCGGGATACCGGTAGAGGGGAGCAGGGCCAGAGCCACCGAGCAGTGCAGGAAGGCCTGTAGGACCAGGACGCCGGTGAAGCCCCAGGCGAGATAGCGGCCGAGGGGATCGGGAGCGTGGAGGCCGGCCCGCAGTCCGCGCCAGGCGAGCGCGGCGAACAGTCCGAGCACCGCCAGGGCGCCGACGAAACCGAGCTCCTCGGCCAGGATCGAGAAGATGTAGTCGGTGTGAGGGTAGGGAAGGAAGTAGAGCTTCTGCCCGCCGTGCCCCAGTCCCTGACCCAAGAGCCCCCCGGAACCGACGGCGATCAAGGACTGCATCGCCTGGAATCCGCTGCCCAGGGGGTCCTTCTCCGGCTCGAGGAAGGAGAAGAGTCGCGCCCGGCGGTACGGCTCGGCCCAGATGGCGAGGGCGATCAGGGGGAGCCCGACCAGCGCGCCGCCGGCCAGGAAGCGCCACGACAAGCCCGCCAGGAAGAGCAGCAGTCCACAGGCGGCCACCAGCACCAGTGCAGCGGACAGGTGGGGTTCGAGCACGACTAGGCCAGCCATCAGCAGGGTGACCCCGACGGTCGGGATCAGGACCTCCGGACGGTTCACCTTCGCTTCTTTGCGGTCGAGCTGGTAGGCGATGTAGGGCACCAAAGCGAGCTTGGCGAGTTCCGATGGCTGAATGGATACGCCACCCACGAAGAGCCAGCGGTTGGTCTGGTTGAGGGCGGGACCGAAGAGCACGACCACCAGGAGCAGGAGGACTCCGCCGAGCAGGGAGTAGACGACCAGGGGGCGCTTGAGCAGCGTGTAGTCGACGTGCATCGCGGTCGCCATCAACACCAGGCCGGCGCACGCGGCCACGGTCTGCTTGACCAGGAAGGGGTTCCAGTCGGCGCCGCTCTCGCGAGCGATCGCCGCACTCGCCGAATACACCATCACCAGTCCGATGCCGACGAGCAGCAACACGACGGCGAACAGCCCGCGGTCGAAGGCCAGTTTTTTAGCCACGGCGCCCTCCCTGCAGGGCCCGCACCAGGGCCTGGAAGTGGTCGCCGCGGGCACCGAAGTTCGCGTACTGGTCAAAGCTCGCACAGGCTGGCGACAGCAGAACCGTCTCGCCCGTCGTGGCTCGGCGCCGGGCACTCTGGACCGCGCGGTCGAGGTCCCCGCAGGTCTCGTAGTCGACGCCCCGCGAATCGAGTTGGGAGGCGAAGAGTTCGCTGGCCTCGCCAATCAGGTAGCAGCGCGCCGCGCGAGCGGCCACCACCGGCCAGAGGTCATCGAAACCCTCCCCCTTGGCTCGTCCGCCGAGGATCAGATGCACCGTTCCGGCCTCGAATCCGTCCAGAGCCCGCAGGGTGGCTCCGGGGTTCGTACCCTTGGAGTCGTCGTAGTAGGCGACGCCGTCGATCGTGGCGATCCACTGGGTTCGATGGGGGAGCCCCGCGAAACCACTGAGGGCCTGGCGAAAGGTCTCGCGACGACCCCCGACCGCGGTGGCCAGGAGGCTGGCGGCCATGGCGTTCTCGAGGTTGTGGACGCCGGGCAACCTCAGATCCTCCAGGCGAAACAGTTCGCGTTCGGGCTCGCCGGGGGCCCTCTCCACGACGCGGTCTCCGTCGACGAAGCAGCCGTCTTCGACCGCGGTCTGCCGCGAGAAGGACCGCCGTCGAGCCGTAGTGGCTACGGTCCGCACCCAGGGGTCGTCGGCATTGACCACCGCTGTGTCGGTGGCGAGCTGGGTTGCCAGCAGGCGGGCCTTGGCGTCCCCGTAGGCCTGGAGACTCTCGTAACGGTCCAGGTGGTCGGCCGAGAGATTCAGGAGTCCGGCTGCCTGGGCTCGAAAGTCGCGGATGGTCTCGAGTTGGAAGCTGGAGAGTTCGACCACGAAGACGCGATCGGCCGGTCCGTCGACGCAGGCGGAGAGGGGACGGCCGATGTTGCCACAGACCTCGGTAGCGAGCCCGGAGGCTTCGAGCAGGGCACCGGTGAGCGCGGTGGTGGTGCTCTTGCCGTTGCTGCCGGTGATGCCGACCACGGGCCCTTCGACGAAGGCAGCGGCCAGCTCGACCTCGGCGATCACCGGGATTCCGGCTCGTCGAGCGGCGAGCACCAGGGGGCGATCCAGCGGCACCCCCGGCGACAGGACGATGCCGTCGACCGCTGGCAAGGCGTCCGGTTCACCACCCACCTGCAGCTCGACCTGCGGATCGTCCGCCAGCTCGGCGAGACCGAGTTGGTCGAGCGGGCGACGGTCCACGCCGACCACGCCGATGCCGTGCCGTCGGAGGAGCCGGCTGGCGGCGACGCCCGACAGTCCGAGCCCATAGACCAGGGCTCGTTGCCAGCGGTGGAGGGAGAACGAGGTCTTCTTCATCGCAGCTTGAGGGAGGAGATCGCCACCAGGGCGAACAGCAGTGAGAGGATCCAGAAGCGGACGATGATCTTCGGCTCGGCCCAGCCACCGAGTTCGAAGTGGTGGTGGAGGGGGGCCATGCGGAAGATCCGCTTGCGCCGCATCTTGTAGGAGCCGACCTGCAGGATGACGGAGAGAGCTTCGAGGACGAAGAGCCCACCCACCACGGCCAGGAGCAGCTCCTGGCGACAGAGCACGGCCACGGTTGCGATGGCGCCACCCAAGGCCAGCGAGCCGACGTCTCCCATGATCACTTCGGCTGGGTGGCAGTTGAACCAGAGGAACCCGAGGCTGGCTCCGACCAGGGCGCCGCAGAAGATGGTCACCTCGCCGACTCCGGGAACGTAGGCCACCTGCAGGTACGAGGCGGCGATCGAGTTGCCGGCGATGTAGGTGAAGAGGGCGTAGGTGGCGGCCGCGATCAGGGTGGCTCCGATCGCCAGGCCATCGAGGCCGTCGGTGAGGTTGACCGCGTTCGAGGACCCGACCAGCAGGAACATCACGAAGGGGACGTACAACCAGCCCAGGGGGAGCACCAGCTGCTTGAAGAAGGGAAAGTTGAGTAGCTCGGGACTGAAGTCGAGGGGCAGTCGGAGCAGTGCGACCGCCGCCAGCGCCGCGACCAGGGACTGGCCGAGGAACTTGTGGCGGGCCGACAAACCGAGGTTCCGCCCCCGCCGGACCTTGAGGTAGTCGTCGGCAAAGCCGATCAGTCCGAACCCGACGGTCACGGCGAGCGCGATCCAGACGAAGGCGTTGTCGAGTCGGGCCCAGAGGAGGGTGGGTACCACCACGACGAAGAGGATGAGGATGCCTCCCATGGTCGGGGTACCAGCCTTCACGAGGTGGGTCTTCGGCCCGACCTCTCGGATGTTCTGTCCCACCGACAGGCGGCGCAGCAGACGGACGAACCCCGGCCCCAGGAGGAGGCTCAGCACCAGGGCCGTCACCACGGCGCCCGCCGCCCGGAAGGTGATGTAGCGGAACACGTTGAAGAGAGCGAATTGCTCGGCGAGGGGGAAGAGGAGGTGGTAGAGCATCAGTCTGCCCCCTCGCTCAGGGCTTCTACCGCCCTCTCGAGGCCGATGCCGCGAGAGCCCTTGATCAGGACCAGGTCTCCCGCTCGAGCCTCCTCGCGCAACCAGGTCGCGGCTTCGGCCGCCGTGGCGAACCAGAGCGCGCTGCTACCCGCGGCCTGGGCTCCACTGACGAGGTGGCGGGCGAGATCGCCGACTCCGAGGATGGGCGAGAAGCCGAGGTCGGCCGCCGCTCGCCCCTCGGCGCGATGGTAGTCGGCGGCCTCAGGCCCCAGCTCGAGCATGTCGCCGAGCACGGCGATGCGCCGCTGAGCGGGCAGGCGGGCGGCGGACTCCAAGGAGCGTCGTAGCGCCACCGGGTTCGAGTTGTAGCTATCGTCGATGACTCGGACGTTGGAGGAGAGAGTGCGGACCACACCCCGGCCAGCGACGGGTCCGAGAAGGGTGGCCTGGGCGGCGATCTCGTCGAGGCTGACCCCCAGTCGATGGGCGCAGGACGCGGCGGCCAGGAAGTTCTCGATGTTGTAGCGTCCGTGCAGTGGGAGTTCGATCTCACGATCGCCGTCGGGAGTGACGAGACAAAAACGCGAGCCAACCCCCGTGGCCAGGTCACTGATCTCCTTCGCCCGATAGGCCACCGCGGCCTCGATACCGTAGTAGACGACCGGCCCCGGAGCCCGTTCCGCGATCGCCACCACGCGGGAATCGTCGGCGTTGGCGACCACCAGGCCGTCGGGGGCGAGTCCCGCCAGGATTTCGGCTTTGGCCCGGGCGACGTCCTCGATGGTTCCCAGGGTCTCGAGATGCGCGGGCCGGATGTTGGTGAAGACCGCCACGTCGGGCCGAGCCAGCAGACTGGTTTCTCTGAGCTCACCAGGCAGGGAGAGCCCCATCTCGGCGACCATCCACTCGGTGTCTTCGGGGATGCCGAGCAGCGCGATAGGGAAACCAAGAGTGTTGTTCAGATTGCCGGGACTACGCGCTACCCGGTACCGCGAACCGAGTAGGGTGGCGAGCAGCTCCTTGGTCGTGGTCTTGCCGTTGGAGCCGGTGATTCCGACCAGGCGCTCGGGTACCGCACGACGGATCTCACGGGTCAGAGCGTGGAGTCCTCGGTAGGGATCGTCGACCCGGACGATCGCTCCCTGGCTCTGCTCGACGTCGATGTCGTGGGCCACGATAGCCGCGGCCGCACCCCGAGCCAGGGCTCGGGGTGCGAACTCGTGGCCATCCCTCCGGCTCCCGGGAAGGGCGAAGAACAGTTCGCCGCCGGAAACCCGCCGCGAATCGAGGCAGGCTCCGCACCAGCGGTCTCCCGGGTTTCCGAGCACCACCTTTCCAGCCATGGCGGTGGCAGCCTCAGCTACCGTTCGACACACCATGGTGCTCCTCCAGTGCTCGCAGAATCTCTTGGCGATCCGAGAACGGGCGGACCACGCCGCCCGCCTCCTGGCCCGTTTCGTGCCCCTTACCGGCCACCACCAGAACCCAGCTTTCGTCGACCACGTCGAGGGCCCGACGGATGGCGTCCCGTCGATCAGGGAGTAGGCGGTAGCTGCGGTTGCCGCTCGCCACCAGCCCCTCTTCCACCGCGGCCAGGATGGCGATCGGATCCTCGCTACGCGGGTTGTCCGAGGTGACGATCGGAAGGTCGGCGAGCTCTCCCGCGACGCGACCCATCACCGGACGCTTGCTCCGGTCCTTGTCGCCGCCGCAGCCGAAGACGACGGCCACCCGGCGCTGGCTGAGCGAACGCACCGCCGACAGGGTGGCGGCGAGGGCCTCGGGAGTGTGGGCGAAGTCGACGAAGATCGGGCACCGTGAGCCCTCGCCGACCCGTTCCATGCGGCCAGGGACGACCGGAGTGGCCGCGATTCCCTGACGAATGTCTCGGTGGTCGAGCCCGAGCGCTTCGCCGACTCCGACCACGGTGCAGAGGTTCTCGAGGTTGTAGGCGCCAAGCAGCTGCGATTCGATCTCCAGGTCGCCGCGTGGGGTGGTGATCCGAGCCCAAGTCCCTTCCAGGGTGAGTTTCGACTCGGCGATCTGCACGTCGCCCCGGGGGCCGACGGTGATCGCGTCGGGGAGGGACTTGGCCAGCCGTCGTCCCCACGGGTCACCAACGTGGATGACGGCTCGTCCCTCGTCGGTGAGTTGGTCGAAGAGTCGGGACTTGGTTTGGAAGTAGTCCTCGAGGTCGCGGTGGAAGTCCAGGTGATCCTGCGTGAGATTGGTGAAGACCGCGACGCGAAAGGCCAGTCCCTCGACTCGGTGGCGAGCCAGGGCGTGCGAGGAGACCTCCATGGCGATCGCCTGGGCTCCGGCGTCGCGCCAGGTCCGCATCAATCGGAACAGATCGGTCGACTCCGGAGTGGTGCGAGTCGCCGGTTCTTCCAGGTTTCCGAAGCGGCTTGCCAGTGTGCCGAGGCGGCCAGCCGGGCGTCCCGCCGCGGTCAGGACCTGTTCGAGCAGCCACACGACGGTCGACTTTCCGTTGGTGCCGGTCACGCCCACCAAATCGAGTTCACGATCGGGATGATCGTAGATGCGGGCGGCCAGGGTGGCCATGAGCCGCCTGGCTTCGGGAGCCACCAACCAGGGGAGGGAGGTTTCCGAGTCTGGCGGGCCTTCCGCCAGCACCGCGATCGCCCCCCGCTCGATGACGTCCGGCACGAACCGTGTCGCATCGAAGCGGTCGCCGACCAGTGCCACGAAGAGACTGCCCGGCTCGACCCGACGGGAGTCGTGGGTGATCTCGCGCACTTCGACCCGAGCCTCGCAGTCGCCGGAGATCGGTAGCCCGGCCACCAAATCGTGCAACTTCATCGGCGACCCTCCAGGACTCGCCAGGCCGGGTGGCTCTCTTCGGGAGAGGGGTTCTCGAACTCCGGAATGCCGTCGCGAGCCTCCTCGGCCAGTGGAACCGGTAGCTCTTGTGAGGCGGCGAGTTGCAGAGACGGCATCTGCGGGGCCAAAGGGTCGGGCCAGTCGGGGGGGTTGAACTGGGGAGCGATTCCCCAGTAGGGCAGGACCTGGCGAGCGATGGCAGCGAACGTCGGGGCCGCAACCTGGCCGCCATGGTAGAGGGGCCGAGGCTCGTCGAGGACGATGATGCCGACCAGACGAGGGTTCTCCAGGGGCACGAATCCCATGAAGCTGGCCACGAACCGAGTCTGCGAGTAGCGCCCGCCGATCACCTTCTGGGCGGTCCCCGTCTTGCCTCCGGCTGGGTAGCCGGGAATCTGGGCCGACCGGGCCGTACCGTCGGCGACCACCCCCGAGAGCATCTCCTGGAGCTGAGTGGCAACACGCGGCGTAAGCAGCCGCTCGCCGCGGGGTGGAGTCAGCGCCCGGCGTCCCTCGCGATCGCTGACCGCGGACACGACGTGAGGTCGTACCTGTTCGCCGCCGTTGGCCACCACCGCCAGGGAGCGGGCCATCTGCAGCGGCGTGACCGAGATCTCCTGCCCGAACGAGATGTAGGCCTTGCTGAGAGCAGCCCACCGGTCGAGGGGCCGAACGATTCCCGGGTTCTCGCCCGGCAGGTCGACACCGGTACGACTCCCGAAGCCAAACTGGTCGATGGCCCGGTGGAGTCGCTCCTCGCCGAGCAGCAGGCCCAGTTTGATGACGCCGACGTTGCTGGAGCGCGCCATGACCTCGCGTAGCGAGAGGTCACCGAAGGGGTGGTGGTCGCGGATCCGCTGTCCCGCCAGGGTGATACCCCCCATCTCGCAGTACAGGACGTCGTCGGGAGTGAGCAGTTCGTGTTCCAGCACGGCGGCGGCGGTGACCATCTTGAAGGTCGATCCGGGCTCGTAGGCGTGTTCGATGGCCGAGGTGCCCCAGTTCTCCCGTGGCGAGTCGGCGAAGTGGTTGGGATCGAAGGTCGGCCAGCCGGCCAGGGCCACGACGCCGCCGGTCTGAGGGTCGAGAAAGGCTGCGACACCACGGGAGGCCTGGTACTTCTCGACGGCGGTGGCGAGCTCACGTTCGACGATGTGCTGTACGGTGGCGTCGAGGGTGAGGTGTAGGTCGGCTCCAGGCTCCGCTTCGACCACGGCGAGACGCGGCGAGAGCAGCGTCCGCCGGTGGGCATCGCGCATCACGGTGCGGCTGCCTGGGACGCCGGCGACGACGGAGTCGTACTGTGCCTCCAGGCCGGCGAGGCCCTTGTGATCGGTCCCGACGAAGCCGAGCACCGAGGCCGCCAGGGGACCCATCGGGTAGTACCGCTTGCTCTCTTTGACGAAGTGGATCCCCGGCAGCTCGAGCGCTGCGACCTCGGCGGCCTGGGGCGGGTCGAGCTTACGGGCCACGAACACGAAGTCGAGGTCCTGTTGCAAGCGCTGGTAGAGGCGGTCGGCGTCGAGGTCGAGGACCGCGGCCAGTTCGTCGGCGGTTCGCCGCGGATCCTCGAGTTGTCGCGGGTCGGCATAAGCCGATTCGACCTCTACCGAGACGGCGAGGACCCGGCCGCGGGCGTCGTAGATGGTGCCCCGTGGCGGTTCGAGGTCCAGGACCCGGCGCTGTTGGTTGGCGGCGAGGTTCTGGTAGTGGTCGTGTTGCCGAATCTGGAGATGATGAAGGCGGGCCGAGAGACCCGCCACCCAGAAGGTCAATCCGACCATCAAGAGGAGGGCTCGCCGTTTCATGGCAGACCTCCTCTGGATACCCCGACGAAGATCATCTGGTCGAGTTCGGGGGCAGACATTCCGAGGTGCTCGACCGCCCAGGCCTCCAGGCGAGGCGGACTGGCGAGATAGGCCGCTTCCAGTCGTAGGTGACGCTCTCGTCGCTCGAGCTCGACGATCTTCTGCTGCAGCTCGCCCACCGCGTAGCCGTTCTCGATCAAGCCGAGATGCAGCCAGGTGTAGCCGAGCAGCGCCGACCCCACGACCAGAATCGCACCGGCCACCCGGGCGAGGTCGACGAGCAGGCTGCGATCGCGCTCGCGAACCAGGTAGCGGTTGTGAACCGGACGGCTCTTGGCGTAGGAGGTCCGCACCCGTTTACAGTCTCCGGGCGGCGCGCAGCCGAGCCGAACGGGCGCGGGGGTTGCTCTCGATCTCCTCGGAATCAGCAGAGATAGCTCGACGGGTGAGGAGCTCGAGCAGTTGGGTCTCCTCGCGGGGCCGACCGGTCACCGGGTCCTTCTCTCCCTGGGACCAGTCGCGAAGGCGGTGCTTGACGATTCTGTCCTCGAGGCTGTGGTACGAGATGATGACCAGGCGACCCTCCTGGTCGAGGAGGCGGACTGCCTGGTCCAGAAGCTCCTCGAGTTCGGTGAGCTCGCGGTTCACCTCGAGTCGCAGGGCCTGGAAGACACGGGTGGCGGAGTCGATTCGGCCTTCCCGGGTGCGTCCCTTGGCCCGGTGTACGGCCTCGCGGAGGTCGGAGGTGGTCTCTAGCGGTTGCTGATCGCGGCGCCGCACGAGCTCTCGAGCGACCCGGCGGGCCATGCGTTCCTCACCGTAGTCCTTGAACACGCGCCTCAGCTCCTCTTCCGGATACTCGTTGACGATGTCGGCCGCCGTGACCTCTCCCCGACCCATGCGCATGTCGAGCGGACCGTCGTGCTGAAAGCTGAATCCCCGTTCCCCCTGATCGAGCTGCATCGAGGAGACGCCGAGATCGGCCAGGATGCCGCCGTCGATCCGCTCGCCCCGCAGGACCCTCTCCAGCTCCGAGAAGCGGGCGTTTTCGAAGCGTGTGCGGGACTCGAACGGAGCCAGACGGCGTGCAGCGCGGTGCAGGGCATCGGGATCCCGATCGATTCCCAGAAGTCGTGCCTCGGGAGCGCGCCGGAGCAGGGCTTCCGCGTGGCCGCCGAGTCCCAGCGTGCAGTCGACGAACAGGCCGCCCCGCTCGGGGGCGAGCAGGCCGAGCGTTGCTTCGAGGAGGACCGGTTCGTGCCGGGGGATCGAGGACATCGCAAGAGGAACCTCATACTCCCCGTTCGCTGAGGGCCATGAAGTCCTCTTCAGTGAAGGGCTGATCGTCGAGACGCTTGGCCCAACGGTCGCGGTTCCACACCACGAGGTGGTCGAGTCGACCCGACACCACGACCTCGCCTTGAGTCTGGGCACTCTCGCGCAAGATCTGCGGGATGACGGTCCTTCCCTGGGCGTCGAGGCGAACCTGCTGTCCGAAGTAGTTGACTCGCTCCAGGTATCGTTCTCGAACTCGGTCGGTCGAGGGCATCGAGAGTAGACGTTCCTCGAGCTGCTCCCAGACCGGGAGGGGATAGACCAGGGCGCTGTCGCCAACTACCGACGTAATGAAGAGCTCGTTGCCGTACCGCTCCTCTAGCTGCCGCCGAAAATCCGTCGGCACCTTGAGACGCCCCTTGTCGTCTATTTTTGCTGGCGCACTCCCTCGGAACATTTCGTATCGCCTACCTTGCAGATCGTCAGACCGATGGGGAAGTCTAACAACCTGCTCCACTCTTGTCCACTATCTTCCGAAAATGTCCACTTTTCTCCACCTGGGAGAGAAAAGGGACCCCTGTCGCCCCCCGAGCCCCACCGGGAGCAGTGCCTGGGGAGCGTCATCGGTGGCGCCGGAGCGATCGACGCCGGTCGGCGAGATCTACTCGGTCAGATCAGGGGACGAAGCGTCGAGGTGGGTCTCGGCTTCTTCGCTCGCGCCGAGGCCGCGGAAGCCAGCGGCATCGGGGGGAATCTGCATCTCGATGAACGCGTTGGCTTCGACCTCGCGGAGGTAGTCCTTGTAGGCCTCGGCCATCCGCGTGTCGCGCTCGCGTGCCAGAAGCAGGTCGCGAACTTCGTCGAAGGGCCGAACCGTCTCTTCCCGTACCTCGAGGACTCGCAGGATGTGGCTGCCACCCCGTGCCTCGACTGGCGCGCTGAACGCTCCGACTTCGAGATCCCAGACCGCGCGGTCCAGTTCGGGGGCGAGGTGCCCTGGTTCGACCCAGCCGAGGTCGATGACGCCGCTGGTGACCCCGCTCTCGGCCAGTACATCGACGGCGTCGGCGAAGTCAGCGCCGCCGTCGATGGCCGACATCAGGTCGGCGATGACTCCCCGCCGTGCTTCGAGGTCGGGGGTCGGCTCTTCGAGGACCACGACCTCTTCGACGAGACGAGCCGCTGGGATGGTCAGTTCCGCTTCGTTCTCGCGGTAGATCTTGCGGAGTTCGTCGTCTTCGATCTCGATCTTGGAGCGGATCTCGCGGCCCACGACCTGTTGGACCAGCAGAGTGTTCTCCATCTTGGTGCGCAGTTCGTCCAGGGTGAGACCGGAGGCGATCAACGCCTGCTCCATCTCGGACTCGGTCTGGATCCCCATCCGCTCCTTGGCCTGCGCTACAGCGTTGTCGATCTCCGCCTGGGTGGCGAAGATCCCGAGTTGCTTGGCTCGAGAGCGCAGCAACAGTTCCTCGTAGATCTCCCGGTAGACCTGCTGGCCCGAGTCGGCCATCATCTGTTGCCGCTGTTCCTCGGGCATCTCCGCCATGCGAATCGCTTGCCGACGGTCGGTGAGTTGGTTCTGGTAGTCGTGGGCGGTCGCGATCTGATCGTTGATGCGCAGCACGACTCCGTTGACGACCTCGGCACTGGCCGGCAGGGGCATGAGGTGGGCGACGGTGGCGGCAAGGGCGGCCACCGCCACCCCACGAGAAAGTCGCTCGGCGGTTTGGGGGAGGAAGCGGGGAAGTGTCAGGCTCATGGAGTCCTCGGGGCGGGAGTGGGAGGAACTAGGACGGGTCGGCGTAGGAACCCGTGTAGTCGAAGGGCAGGTTCTGCTGCCACACCCGCGGATTGTAGCGATCTCGGGCCTCAGCGGCCAGTTGGGAACGCTTCTCGGCCGCCGCCGCGGTACGAAGTTGCCGCCGAGTCAGTTCCTGGGCATCGAACTCCGAGAGCACGCGGGCTGGCTGTCGCTCGACCAGCCAAAGCACGGTGTGGCCCTTCTGGTCGACGAGCACGGTGCCTCGACGGTTGAGGTCCAGGTCCGCCACCGCTTCGGCGAAGGCTGTCGGCAGACGGTGCGAGGGAATCTCGGTGACTTCGTGCGTCGGATGCTCGGCCAGCCAGGCCTCGGTGCCGTCGGCATTAAGGGCCCCCAGGGCTGCCTCGGCCGCCGTTGCCTGGTCGTACGTCAGGTGGAGGAGGCGTACCCGTTCCTCCTCCCGTGGCAGTCCGTGGTGCTCGAGCCAGCGGCCGACCTGCTCTTCGGAGACGTCGACACGGGCCAACTCGGCCAGCAGATCGAGCCGCTGCTCGGCCAGAGAGACCTCCCTTCGGACCCATTCCATCTCCTGACCGAGAAGGAGGAGCAGACGCTCTTCGAGGTACTGATCGAGGAGCGACGACAGGACCTCGGAGTCGAGCCCGGCCGCACCTCCGCCCGCGACTCGCGCCAGGTGTTCCTTCCACTCGCCGTAGAGCACTGGCTCGTCGCCCAGGGTAGCGATCTCTTCCGGCGGCCGTTCGCGCTGCGGTTGGCAAGCCAGGAGACCCCACACGAGCGGGCTGCAGAGGAGCAGAGTCCGACCGACGCGCACTAGGCAGACTCCGTCGTAGCCAGCCGCTCGAGGGTGGCGCGAGCCGTTTCGAGCAGCAGTTCGGGGCGGGCGGGTTTCAGGGTGAGAATGCCATCGGGGGAGAAGCGGGCGGCGCCTTCGGCCAGTAGATCGATGAGCCGGTCCGGTTCGATGCGGGCGTTCTGCCGAAAGCGGAAGATGAGCTCTCCCCGCTGCCAGGACAGGCTCTGGACCCGCAGTCGTTCGGCCTGTCGCTTGAGCTGCGAAACCGCGATCAGCTGCTCGACCTCCTGCGGCGGAACCCCGAACCGGTCGCGCAGCTCGGCCAGCAGTTCCTCGGCCGAGGTTTCCGCCAGCGCCAGCTTGCGGTAGACCTCGAGCCGCACGTTGGGATCCCGCACGTAGTCGTCCGGGATCGACATCGCGACCGGCAGGTCGAGGGTGGCGGAAGGAAGCTCTTCGATCGTCTCACCCCTCAGCTCCCGCAGGCAGTCCTCCAACATCTTCATGTAGGTCTCGATGCCGACCGCGGCGATGTGACCGCTCTGCTCGGCTCCCAGGAGGTTGCCCGCGCCCCGGATCTCGAGATCGCGAGCCGCGATCCGGAAACCGGCTCCGAGTTCGGAGAAGTCCCGCAGGGCGTCGAGTCGATGGCGCGCGGTCTGCGACAGCACGCGGTCGGCAGGCACCAGCAGGTAGCAGTAGCCACGCTCGGAGCTCCTCCCGACGCGGCCGCGGAGCTGGTAGAGCTGGGCCAATCCGAAGCGATCCGCATGGTGGACCAACATGGTGTTGACCCTCGGGATGTGGATTCCGTTCTCGATGATCGTGGTCGCCAACAGGACGTCGTACTCGCCGTCGGTGAAGGCGTGCATCCGTTTGGCTAGCTCCTGGTCGTCCATCTGACCGTGGCCCACCGTGACGCGGAGACCCGGGACCAGTTCGGTGAGGTAGTGGGCCAGACGGTCGATGTCTTCGACTCGGTTGTAGACGTAGTACACCTGCCCCTGGCGCTCGAGCTCGAACTCGATCGCCTCCCGCACCAGTTCGGGCGTAAAGGGGAGGATGGTGGTCTCTACCGCCATGCGGTCGCGGGGCGGAGTCTCGATGACCGACAAGTCACGGACGCCGGCGAGCGAGAGTTGCAACGTACGCGGGACCGGAGTGGCGGACATCGCGAGGACGTGTAGGTCCTTCTTGAGGTCCTTCAACCTCTCCTTCTGACCCACCCCGAAGCGCTGCTCTTCGTCGACGATCAAGAGGGCCAGTTTGGGCAGCTCGACGTCCTTCGACAGCAGCTTGTGGGTTCCGATGAGGATGTCGATCCGCCCCTGGGCGGCTCGGCTTTGGATCTCCTTGATTTCGGCGTTGGTGCGGAAACGGGAGATCATCTCGATCTTGACCGGAAACCCCGCGAAGCGCCGGCGGAAGGTCTCCAGGTGCTGATCGGCCAGGATGGTGGTGGGGGCGAGCACAGCGACCTGGTAGCCGTGGTCGACGACCTTGAAGGCAGCGCGCATCGCGACCTCGGTCTTGCCGAAGCCAACGTCGCCACAGAGCAGGCGGTCCATCGGCATCTCACGCTCCAGGTCGGCGCTGATGGCTTGAATCGACTCGAGTTGATCGTCCGTCTCGTCGAAGGCAAAGGCCGACGCGAACTGCCGCTGGAGATCACTGTCCGCACCCATCGGCGGGGCCTTGGCCAGTTGACGCTTGGCGTAGAGCGCCAGCAGATCCACCGCCAACTTCCGCATCCCCTTCCTCACCCGAGAGCGGGTCTTGTTCCAGGAGGCGCCGCCCAGCGTGTCGAGTTTGGGCGCCATTCCTTCGATGCCGCCGTACTTCTGGATGCGGTCGAGCCTCGACAGCGGAAGCAGGAGGGTGCGGCCGTCCGAGTAGGTCAGCTCCATCACCTCGACCGCGATCGGTGCCAGGCCGTCGTCCGTCCTGAGGGTCTCGGGCACCGGTCCCTCGGAGGTGGTCTCGGAGACGGTGCGCAGAGCGGTGAACTGGCCGATCCCATGATCGACGTGGACCACGAAGTCACCGACCTCGAGGTCTCGCAGGCTCGAAACGAAGGGGCCGTAGCGAGTCCGCCGTCGCGGAGAGCGGGCGCGCGGTGGAAAGAGCTGCGGGGTTCCGAAGAGCACCAGTCCAGCCGCCGGCAGCCGGAATCCTCGACTCAGGGTGCCATCGGCGACCTCGACTCCCGGAGCGCCGATGGGTAGTTCGTGGGCCTCGAGCAGGTCCTGGATCGCATCGCGCTGGTGGGGTTGGCTGACCAGGACGAAACGCTCACCGCGATCCCGCGCGGCGCGTACCTCGCGGGGTAGTCGCGGTAGCTGGCCCTCGAGATTCTCGGTGGCGACAGCCGCGAAGTCGATCGCTCCGCTCGGGGGGGCGAGCGCACCGATCGTGACGTCGGCCTGGGCCAGGTCGGCGAGGACGTCGTCGCACGAGCGGAGCAGTTCCTGCGGCGAAACGGCGAGTGACCCCTGGGCCCGAAGCGACACGAAGTCGTCGGCCAGCCGGCCGGCGTAGTGGCTGGCTTCCTCACCCAGGGTCTCCGGGTCGACGACGACGGTGAGCGCGTCGGGTAGCAGATCGAGCGGGGCTACGGTCTCGGCTTCGTGGATCAGCGTTTCGAGGGCTTCGTAGCCGGCGACCCGTTCCCCCCGCGCCAGAGCTCGAAGGCGTTCGAGCTCCTCGCGCTCCAGTCCCTCCGTGCTGGCCAGCAGTCTCTCGCCCAGCTCCCGTCGCGCTTGGCTGGTGACGACGAAGGGTGTCAGGGGGAGGATCCTAAGGCTCTCCAGCTCCTCCTCGGAGCGTTGGCTCAAGCGGTCGAAGTAGCGCAGGCTCTCGACCGTGTCTCCGAAGAGGTCGATCCGGACGGGACGGTCGAGGCCGGGTGGGAAGAGGTCCACGACGCCTCCCCGGACCGAGAAGTGACCTACTTCCGATACCAGGTCGACTCGCTCGTAGCCGTTGTCGACCAACCAGAGCGCCGACTCGTCGGGAGGAACGTCGTCTCCGGCTCGTACTCGGCGCACTCGCCGGGCGTAGTGTTGAGGGCGGGGGAGGCGATCGAACAGGGACCGGGGAGTGGCGAGGAGCACGGGGTGTCCGGTTCCCCGTGACAGTCTGTCCAGGGCCAGAACGCGTTGGGCCTGGGTCTGGACCGAAGCGTCCCCCTGCTGGTAGGGCGTCAGAGCGGGAGTCGGCAGGACCACCGTCCGGTCCTCGTCGGTGACGAAGCGGTCCATCTCGACCCAGGCCAGGGCGTCCGCTTCGTGGGGCAGGACGACGACCAGCGGTCGATCGAGATCACCCGCTAGTTCGGCGCAGACCCAGGCGGCGGCCGCGGTCGGTAGACGAGTCACCTGGCCCAACTGCTCACGAAGCTGTTGGTACGGTCGGCTGGCTCGCAGGGCGCGACGGAGCTCACTCCACATCAGAGCGAGCATAGTCGAGACGCGGCGCTGTGGCGACGAAGCGATCGGGGGCCGCGTCGGTCTCGCGTGTCCCCGATCGCCACACCAACCGAGGCGTGGTACTGGTACCATATCGCCTCCCCGAAAGGAGGGGTCTGATTTTGAAGCGCTCAATCCTGGGACTGTTCCTGCTGGCTAGTCTGCTCGTCGTACCGGCGACGGGCCTCGGTGGGGGAGCGTCCGGCGGGGACGCGCCGTCGACGGCGAGTGCGCTCGGGGCCGAAGGAGGAGGGGCGGCCGCGGCCAGCGACCCCCACGCTAGCTCCGACGGGGGCGACCACGGGGGTGCTTCGCATGCCAACCCGGTTTCTCCAGTGCTCCTGGGGCTGGTCATCATTCTGCTCGGAGCCCGTTTCGGGGGTTGGTTGGCGGAGTACTTTCGGCAGCCGGCGGTTCTGGGAGAGTTGCTGTTTGGGGTACTGCTCGGCAACCTGACCCTGTTCGGCTACTCGGGCCTCGAGTTCCTGGCGGGGGACCCGGGGATCCAGGTGCTGGCGGAGATCGGCGTCATTCTTCTGCTGTTCGAAGTTGGGCTCGAGTCCAACGTTCACGAGATGCTGTCGGTGGGCATGTCGAGCCTCATGGTGGCGCTGCTGGGGATCGTGGCCCCCTTCGCCCTGGGCTGGGGGGTTTCGGCCTGGATGCTGCCTGCGGAGGAGACCCTGGTCCACGTCTTCATCGCCGCGACCCTGTGTGCCACCAGTGTCGGGATCACGGCTCGGGTCCTGGCAGATCTCGGCAAGCTGCAGACCCGCGAGTCGAAGATCGTGCTGGGAGCGGCCGTCATCGACGACATCCTCGGTCTGGTGATTCTGGCGGTGGTGACCGGCAGCATTCAGGCTGCCAATCAGGGCACGGAGCTCGATACGATGTCGGTAGCTCTCATCATCGGCAAGGCCGCCCTCTTCCTGGTGGGAGCGCTGGCTATCGGTGGCTGGGTCGCACCCCGGATGTTCCGCATCGCGTCGAAGCTGCGCGGCGAGGGTTTGCTGGTGACGATCAGTCTGGTCTTCTGTTTCCTGCTGTCCTATCTCGCCAACGCCATCGAACTCGCCACCATCGTCGGCGCGTTCGCGGCCGGATTGATCCTCGACGAGGTGCACTACCGCGACCTGGTACCCGACGGGCGGGCCCACGCTCTCGAGGAACTTCTGCAGCCGATCGCCGCCATTCTGGTTCCGATCTTCTTCGTGCGCATGGGTCTCGAGGTCGATCTGTCGACCTTCGGTCGCGTCGAGGTCCTGGGCTTGGCGGCGCTGTTGACCCTGGCCGCCATCGTCGGCAAGGGACTCTGCGCCTTCGGAGTGTTGGAGAAGGGACTCGATCGGATCTCGGTGGCCGTGGGGATGATCCCGCGCGGCGAGGTCGGATTGATCTTCGCGGCGATCGGCGCCTCCCTCACCCTGCACGGTCACTCGGTAGTGTCGGCAGAGATCTTCTCGGCGGTCGTCATCATGGTGATCGTGACCACCCTGATTACGCCGCCCACGCTAAAGATCACCCTGGCTCGGGGCGACGCCCGACCGCGCTGAGGTGAACGGGAAGTCGGTTCTGCCGCCGAAAGCCCGGGGCCTGCCGTGGCGCCGGCGCCGTGCGTACGGCCTCCTTGGGGCCCTTCTTCTGCTGACGACCCCGCTGTCTGGAGCGGACTCTCCTGCACCTCCTCGCCCTCACATCGTCGTAGTGACCGTCGATACTCTGCGGCCCGACGCTCTCGGTTGGGTCTCGGGCTCCGATCTGACACCCCACCTCGACGCACTGGCCGAAGGGGGGCTCCGCTTCCCGGCGGCGCTGGCGCCAACGCCGATCACCCTGCCTTCCCACACCACGATCTTCACCGGCTTGATTCCTCGGCGGCATGGAGTCCGGGACAACGGTCAGGTCGTGGCTCCGGGGCGGACGACCCTGGCCGAGCGACTCCAGGCGATCGGCTATCGGACCGCGGCCTTCGTCAGCGGGTATCCACTGGCCCAGCACTTCGGTCTGGACCAGGGGTTCGATACCTACGACGACCGTGGTCTGAGGGGCATGGTGGGCGAGCGACCGGCGACGGAGACGGTGACCGCGGCCCTACGCTGGCTGGAGACGGACGGTGGAACGGATGCGCCCTGGTTTCTCTGGATCCACCTCTACGATCCCCATGACCCCTACGTGCCGCCGGAGGAGTTTCGTCAGGCCGGGGAGCACGGCGACTACCTCGGCGAAGTGGCGGCCGTCGACGCGGCGTTGGGTCCCTTCTTCGCGGCGGTCGAGTCGGCCGCCCACGGTCGCGAGGTCCTGACCTTGTTCGCGTCGGACCACGGGGAGAGTCTGGGGGAGCACGGGGAGGAGACGCACGGTTTCTTCCTCTACCAGAGCACCATGACGGTACCGATCGTGGTGCATTGGCCGGGACGGATCGAACCGGGCCAGGGAGCGCGTCGCGGGGCGCTGGTCGACCTCACGCCCACCCTTCTCGATCTGCTGGGACTCGAGGCCGAAGGGTTGGACGGCCACAGCCTGCTCGTCAGCAGCGAACGGCCGATCTACCTGGAGACCCGACGGCCCTGGTATTCGTACGGCTGGTCCCCGCTGCGGGGGGTGGTCGAGGGAGACTGGAAACTCATCGCGGCGCCCCGACCCGAACTGTACGACCTGGCCCGAGATCGCGAGGAGCGGCTGGATCGCGTCGACGACGAACGTCGCCGCGCACGAGCGTTGCAACGCTCCTTGCGAGCAATTGAGGCGCTGCCGGCGGCCGCGATCGAAACGTCGGTGGACTCCGAAACCGAAGCGCGTCTCGCGGCGCTGGGGTATGTGGGAGGAGGACGACCCACTGAGGAGATTCCGGCCATAGGGTTGGCGGATCCGAAGGACCGGATCGATCTGTGGAACCGTCTCGGGGCGGCCGAATCGGCTCGGTTGTCCGGTGATGTCGCGGCCGCCCTGGCGGAGTACGACCAGGTCCTACGAGTCGAGCCCGCGAATCCGTTCGCGCTGAGCCGCTCCGGAGCCCTGCTGGCCGAGTCGACGGTACGGGCCGAGGTCGAGACCGGTCTCGCGCGGTTGCGGCAGGCTCTGGATGAGAACCCGACCGACGGGGAGAGTTGGGCCGGGTTGGCCGGAGCCCTGGGCCGTGCTGGGGATTGGGTCGGGTCGGCCGAGGCCTGGCAGGAGGTGATTCGCCTCCGCCCGCGCCAGCCGAGTGCCTGGATCGGTCTGGCCAATGCGCTCGGGGTCTCTGGCCGCCGCGCGGAGGCGGTCTCGGCCTTTCAACGGCTGGTCGAGCTCGATCCCGGCGAGGCTGACTACCGGCTGCGCCTGGGGTTTGCCCGCGTGGCCGCGGGGGAGTTGGCAGCCGCGGCGGCGGATCTGGAGGTTGCCGCGGGTCTCCTCGGGGATGCGTTCCAGCACGCGGGGGCGTTGGGCGTCTTGCTGGCGCGCAGTGGCCAGCCGGCAGAGGCAGTGCCCTGGCTGCGTCGGAGTCGGCCTACCGAGTCCGACTTCGCCACCGCGCGCGTGTTGCTGGCCCGGCTCAGTCTTGCTGCGGGGGACGTTCTCGGTGCCCGCCGGGCGCTACTCGAAGCCGTGGCAGCCCAACCGTCGCTGGCGACTCGACTGGCCGACGATCCCGAACTCGCTCCCTACCTACCCAACTAACGAGGCGACCTGGCCCCTAGGCCGGTTCGCTCGGTTCGTCGGGGCCAGAACCGCCAGCGAACCAGCCCCGCTCCTCGGCCTGATCGAGCAGGCGTTGGGTGTACTCCCAGAGCGCCGGAGCGCCGTCGCCGATCGGAGCCAGCCGGCGTTGCACCTGGTCCCGCTCAACTCCGTGACGGCGCCACGAACCGCCCTCGGTGGCGATATTCAGCAGCAGCGGAGCGAACCGATCCACCGAGTTCGCGAAGCGCGCCTCGGGAGTCTCGCGGGACTCGAATTCGTGCCACAGGGCCAAGCACTCCTGGCCGAGGTCATCCGGCAGCAACCCGAACAGTCGGCGGGCCGCCAGCTCTTCGCGCTCGGCCTTGCCGACGGTGGCGGTTTCGTCGTAGCAGAAGGTGTCGCCGGCGTCGATCTCGACGACATCGTGGACGAGCAGCATGCGAACCGTGCGTTCGACATCGAGTTTCGGCGGGCCGTGCTCGGCCAACACGACCGCCATCAGGGCGATATGCCAGGAATGCTCGGCGCTGTTCTCGAGGCGGGAGGCATCGGCGAGGGTCGTACGGCGTTGCACCGACTTCAGCCGGTCGAGTTCGAGCGCGAAGTCGACCTGGGCCTGCAACCGTTCGAGCATGACGGCAGTATAGCGGGCGGCAGCTGCAGGGCATCCTCCTCGCCATCGGCTAAACTGGAGCTACCGCTGCCCAGTCCTTGCCCGGTCCCGCATACGGAGTTTCCTCATGGCCAAGATCGCTCGTCTCGTCGCCCTGGTCGTCCTCGCCTTTGTCGCCTATGACTATGGCTGGCCCTGGTTGCAGGGGATCCTCGACGGCCAGGGCAGTCTGACGACCTCCTCGTTCACCGCCGACGATGGTGAGGCGTACGGCTCGAGCGACGTCGAGAGCTGTCTAGCCGCGGCCACATCGGCCAACGACGCCTTCGGGGCCGGCATCGGACAGTTCGTGCGGGGCAAGCCAGACACCGGTGCCTGGATGAGTTTCGCCGGTCGAGTCCAGCGCCAGGTGGCGGAGGCGCAGTCGGACTGCAGCTGCGGTTCGGAGGCGTGTTCGCTAGCCTCGGAAGCGATGTCCTCGCTAGACTCGCTGATTCAGGAAACCGATGGCCTGGTACGGGGATCGACCGATCGATTCGGCAATCCCGCCACCCGTCAGGAAGAGATCTACGACCTGCTCCAGGCCGCACGCAACGCGCGCGGCAACTGAGCCTCAGCGCGCACCGGTCTGCGGCGTCTCCTAGCGTGAGTACAGGTCGATGATGCGTTCGATGGCGCGATGGCAGACGGCGCAGAAGCCGACTTCGTTGCGGGTGAACATGATGCAATCAGCCTGCGGTCGGTAGAGCCCGTGGGCCTCGTAGCCGGCTCCTTCGAAGGCGCCGACGGCCTGCGACCATTCACCACGGGCCAAGAGCTCGGTAGACCACTCCTGGGTCTCTCGGAAGAAGGCGTCCATGACCTCCTCCGACACCCCCTGGGCGCGGAGTTCGGCCCGCTTGGCCTGTCCCTCGCGAGACCGCCGGTCGTACTCCTCCTTGGGCCAGGGGGTCGGAATGGGAGTGTCGTCAGTGACCAGGTCGGCCCATTTGAACTGCTCCGGGTCGCTGAGGTTGGTGACGTTGGGCGACCAGGGTTCGGGCGGATTGGCGGCTCCGGTGGCATAGGAAACCGGTGAGGTGTAGTACTCGTCTCCGAGCCCCGCGAAGTGGTGGCCGAACTCGTGCACGAACACGTATTCGGCGAAGCCGGTGTCGACGGAGGTGGTGGCCTGGTGGTTGAAGATCCCGCCGCCGCCGTACTGCGCGTCGTTGACCAGGATCTCGAGGAACTCGTAGGGCGCGGCTGAGGCGATGTCCCGCAGGGCTCGGTTGTCGTAAGTCAGGACGTAGCGTTCAGAATCGAAGATGTTGTAGCTCGCCGACAGCGGTGTGCGCCGGTAGTGGCCGGCGCGCGGTCGGTTGCCGCCGCTCTCGGCAGTCGGGACGTCGATGGCCCAGACGTTGAAGTCGTTACGACGACTCTTGAACGGTTCCCAACGAAACAGCGCTTCGGTCAGCCGCTGCGCGTCGGCGTGGAACTTGTCCATCTCGTCGGCGGTGTAGCCTTCCGGCAGCAGCAGCAGGTCGACCTTCTCCTGTGCGGGACCGTTCTCCTGCACGGCCCAGACCCGACCGGCTGCGGCGCGGTCGGCGGGATTCACGAAGCGGGAGTTGGGGTCCACGGTGACCTCCCAGAGGGGCTCGAAGGCGAGGTGCTCCCCACGGTCCAGGAGTTCGACCCGAACCGGACTCCGAGGCCAGGGGAAGCGGAGCGATTCGTGGAAGGTCCGGTACCTCTCCTGGGCCTCTCCGGTCGTCACCCACTCGCCGTAGATCGAGGCGAAGCCCCGGGAGTAGAGGAGCCGGCCGCTGGCCGCATCGTAGACCCGGAACAGGTACTCGCCGAGGTCGGTGTCGTCGATCAGCTGACTCGTGCTGCCCGACCAGGGTCCGTCGGAGACCACCTGGTCGAGGGCCAGGATCTCGGTCCCCTGCCCACCGGTGTGGAAAAAATCGAGACGCATCGTCTTGTTCTCGAAGTCCTGGTCGAAGGTGAAGTGTTGGTCGAAGGTGCTGGTCTCGTGGTGATCCAGGGCCACGGTGGGTGCGGTCCCGGCCAGCGCGAGGGTGAGAAGAAGGGTGAGATTCGTACGGGTCATGGCGTCTCCGGGGTCGGGTCGGACGTCCCACTGGGGCCGTCGGACGGATTGGGAAGGGGGACCGTATCGTCGAGCCTGCGGCCGTCGATGCGCTGGAGCAGGGCATCGGCGAGGCGTTCCGCGGCATGCGGTGCGTGGCGGAAGAACAGCGAGGGTTCTACCAGTTCGAGCTCGATGAGTCGTAGCTCCCCGTCGTCGTTTCGCAGAAAGTCGGTGCGCGCGTACAGGAGGTCGGGTAGACGGACCGCTTCGACTGCCTGCAGGGCGAGGGCGATTTCGGCCGGCTTCGGGGTGATCGGTTCGTCGTGAGCCCCGAAGTCGTCCTGCACCCGGTAGTCGCCGGGAGTCGGGACCTTGCGTACGGCGTGGGTGACGGCGCCGTCGATGACGAACAGCGAGAGTTCTCCCTGCTGTTCGACGCTCTCCTGGTAGGGCTGCAGCAGCATGTCCTCTCGCTGCAGCAGGCGGTCGAGGTGGGCCTGGGCGCGGCGGACGGCGGCGGGCTCGTCGTCGAAGCGCAGGGTCTCGCGAGCGGTGGCGCCGATGGCGGGTTTGAGGAAGGCTCGTTGCCAACCCGTGGCTCGCAGCAACCGGGCGAGGTCGATCGGCTCCCCCCGTTCGAGCCAACAGGTCGGAAGAGTCGGGACGCCGCGCGCTTCGAGGTCGCGAAGG
This sequence comes from Thermoanaerobaculia bacterium, assembly GCA_030429235.1. Taxonomy (GTDB): domain Bacteria; phylum Acidobacteriota; class Thermoanaerobaculia; order Multivoradales; family JAIOJS01; genus JAIOJS01. The sequence goes on from JAUIDB010000005.1 coordinate 101,484, forward strand.
TATCCCTTGTGGGTGTTCCAGTGGACCACCTCGGCGGAATTGAAGAGCCGAGTCTTGCGGTTGATGCGGTCGGCCCAGTCCAAGTAGTCCCGACGCCGCTCCATGTAGTCCCAGGTGGTGCGGATCAAGCAGGCGTCGAGCCGATGCCAGGCGAAGTCGCGATCACTCCAGGCCGGACGCAGCAGATCGACGCCCCGGTCGACCAGCGCTTGATGGAGCGGTTCGTCGTCGACTTCGTGATCGGGAAGGTCCTCGCAGGTAGCCAGGGCGATGCGCATCGGCCGCACTATAGCGCGCCCATCGGGCGGGTAAGATGCCGAGATCGATGCTCACTCCTGATGCTCTCCTGGCCTCGACTCCCGCTCTCGGGACTGCGCTTTTTCTCATCGGCATCGTGGCGGGAACGATCAACGTCGTAGCCGGAGGCGGCTCGTTCTTGACGCTGCCAGTACTGATCCTACTCGGCCTCCCGGCGGGGGTGGCCAACGGCACCAACCGCGTGGGGATTCTGCTGCAGAACGCCGGTGCGGCTTGGTCCTTTCGGCGCTCGGGGACGTTGGGGGGACTCCCGCTCGGTCGCGAACTCGCGGCGGGAGTCCTGGGTGCACTGGCCGGGGTCTGGTTGGCGCTCCAGGTGGGCGATTTCGCGTTCCGCCGGATGCTGGCGGTGTTGATGGTCGTGGTCTTCCTGGGCACGCTGTGGCGTCGGCCGACCGCTCGAGACGCCGCGGGGTGGCTTCGGTGGGGGTCCCCGCTGGCCGTCGTCGGCTTTTTCCTGGTGGGTGTCTACACCGGATTCATCCAGGCCGGAGCTGGTTTCTTCGTGCTCATGGTCACCTCGGCTCTCGGCCTGGATCTGGTACGGGGCAACGCGATCAAGGTCGTTCTCATTCTCTGCATTACGGTCCCGGCCCTCGCCCTCTTCGCGGCCAACGGGCGGGTCGACTGGTTCTGGGGCCTCTGTCTCGCTGCGGGCACCTTCCTCGGTGGGCAGTTGGGAGTGCGGTTGACGCTGACGCGCGGCGAGGCCTGGGTGCGGGGTTTCTTGTCCGTGACGGCGATCCTGTTCGCGGTCGCGCTGTGGATTCGGGGCTAGCGGTGGAGACGAAGGCGGTCCAGCTTCGGTTCTCGCGTCAGGCTGCAGGTCGCCTCGAGGTTGCCCGCGAATGGATCGCCGCGCGCCCGCCACTGGAGGAGGCGTGGCTGGTCGCCGATCGCAAACGGGTCGCCGACGAACTCGTCCGGGGTTTGGCCGCGGCGGGTCAGGGGCGCTTGGGGCTTCGTGGCACGACCGTGCTGCAGCTGGCCGGCCAACTGGCGGCGCAGTCGGCGGGCCTGGTCCCCCTCTCGCGGCTGGCCGCCGAGGCCGTCGTGGCCCGGACGGTCGACCGCTCGGTAGCCGACGAAGGAGCCTTGGCCTTCTTCGAGCCGGTGCGCGAGACGCCGGGCTTTTTACCTGCCCTTCTCAGGACCCTCTCCGATCTGCGGCTGGCCGAGGTGGATGCCGCCGAACTCGAGGGGGTTGGACCGAGGGGTCGGGACCTGGCTCGACTCCTGAGGGCCTACCATCGGGAGCTCTCCGCGCTTTCGCTGGCGGATCGAGCGGGACTGCTGACCGCAGCGCTGGAGGGTGTACCCGCGCACTGGGGACCGATGGTCTGGCTCGACCCGACGGTGACGTCTCGTCTCGAGGCGCGGTTCGTGGCGACCCTGGTGGCACGTTCGCCCGAGGTCCTGATCCTGTTGCCCGAGGGAGACCGAGAGAGCCGGGACCGCTTGGAGGACGCCCTCGATGTGGCCGCCCGCGCGCTGGAGAAAGAGGATTCTCCGATGCGTCGCCTCGACCGAGGCCGTGCCTATCTCTTCGAGCGCGACGTGCCCGCCTCGGAGGCCGAGGCGGCGGACGACAGTCTGGTCTTCTTCTCGGCTCCGGGTGAGGGCCAGGAGGCGGTCGAAATCGCCCGACGTCTCCACGCTCTGGCCGCGTCGGGCGTTCGGTTCGACCGCACGGCGATTCTGCTACGCAACCCCACTGCCTATCAGCCGTTGGTCGAGGCAGCGCTCGAGCGAGCCCGAATTCCGGCCTACTACTCCCGGGGCGTGTTGCGTCCCGACCCCGCGGGCCGCGCGCTTCTGGCCCTCATCGACTGTGCCACCGAGGGACTCTCGGCCGAGCGGTTTGCCGAGTACCTCTCCTTCGGGCAGGTACCGGCGCTCGAGACAACAGGCCAGCCACCGTCGCCGCCGGTCCCCTGGTTCGAGGCGGGTCCGCCGGACGGCGAAACGACACCGTTGGTGAGTCCGGCGCAGCTCACCCATCAGCTCGAGCTTCGCTTCGACGCGGGGTACGAGCAGCCGAGGCAGCAAGCGGTGGTGGCCGGGACCCTGGTGGCACCCGCCCAGTGGGAGAAACTGTTGGTCGACGCGGCGGTGGTTCAGGGGGAGGAACGATGGCGCCGCCGGCTCCGAGGTCTCGAAGCGGAGTTCGAGAAACAGAGCCTGGCCTCGGGCGAGGACGACGAGCAACGGGCACGGGCCGAGCGTTCGCTCGAGCGGACGCGACACCTGCGAAGGTTTGCCCTGCCCCTGATCGAGGAGTTGGCCGAGTGGCCGGCGCGAACGACCTGGGAGCAGTGGCTCCATCGGCTCGAACGGCTCGCGGTGCGTTCCCTGCGGCGTCCCGAACGGGTGCTCGAGGTGCTGGCCGAGTTGCGGCCGATGGCGGGGGTGGGCGATGTGAGCCGCGACGAGGTGCGGCGGGTGCTCGCCGACCGCTTGCGGAATCTGCGGGGGGGAAGTGAGGGACGGGGGTACGGTCAGGTGTTCGTCGCCCCGCTCGAAGAGGCCCGAGGCCGGAGCTTTGATACGGTCTTCCTCCCTGGCCTGGCCGAGGGCGTCTTCCCCCGTCCGCACTTCGAAGACCCCCTGCTGCTGGACGAGGATCGACTGCGGCTGCGTCCGGCCGAGGCCGACGAACGGCCCGACCTCGCGACGCGAGAGGTGCAATCGAGTCGCGAACGGTTGTTGGCCCAACTGGCGGTCGGCAGCGCCGAGCGGCGTCTGGTCGCGTCCTATCCCACGCTCGACGCCCTGCAGGAGCGCGCCCGCGTGCCGTCGTTCTACGCCCTGGATCTGTTGCGAGCGGCCGACGGTTCCCTGCCCGATCAGCGTAGCTTGGAGCGCCGGGCCGCCGAGAGTTCGGCCCTGCGGCAGGGCTGGCCGGCGCCTCGACAGCCAGAGGTAGCCATCGACGGTGCCGAATTCGATCTCTCCGTGGTCGAACCCCTGTTGCGGGGATTGGAGGCGGGTGCCGATCCGGACTCGCTGCGCGGCGAGGCCAACTATCTGCTCTCGGTCAGCGATCGGTTGGCTCGAGCCTTGCGGCAGCGGGGCCGGCGCTGGCGGAACTTCTTCTCTTCGGCCGATGGTCTGGTGGGCGATCGTCGCGCCGAGTCGCTGGAGCGGCCCGAACTGCTAGAGCTCCTGGCGGACCGACGGCTGACCGCTCGCGCCTACTCCCCGACCGCATTGCAAGGCTGGGCCGCCTGCCCCTACCGTTTCTTCCTGCACGGCGTCCTGCGCCTGCGACCGCGGGACGAAGCGGTGCGGCTCGAGCGCCTCGACCCCCGAACCCGCGGCAGCATCTACCACGAGGTGCAGGCCGAGGCGCTCCGCCAGTTGGCGGCGTCAGACCACCTGCCAGTGGTCGAGGCCAATCTCGAGGGGGCGCTCGTCATCCTCGATCAGGCTTTCGATGCCGTCGTCGCGCGCAACGAAGAGGACCTCGCCCCGGCGCTCCTCGGCGTCTGGCGTTCCGAGATGGAGGCGATGCGGGTCGACCTTCGGGGTTGGCTCCGCCACGTCTCGATGGAGGAAGAACCCTGGCTGCCGCGCTGGTTCGAGTTGGGTTTTGGGCTGCGTGGCCGCGAAGATCGCGACCCGGAGAGCACGGTCGATCCGGTCACCCTACTGGAACGATTCCGAGTGCGGGGGGCGATCGACCTGGTGGAGGTGCACGACGCCAGTGGCCGACTCCGAGTCACCGACCACAAGACGGGGCGCCCCCCCGAAGCGGCCGAGGTACAGGTCGGACGTGGCGAGATCCTGCAGCCGTTGCTCTACGCGTTGGCGGCGCAGAGCATCCTGCAACGACCGGCGGAGCGGGGCCGCCTTTTCTACAGCACCCGGCGCGGTGGCTACGAGACCCGCGAGGTACCGCTGGGCCCCTCGCAGCTGCACTATCTGGAGGACGTCCTGGGATCGATCGATGAAGCGCTCGGGGACGTCTTCCTGCCGGCCGCGCCGGCCACTGGGGCGTGCCGCTACTGCGACTTCCGCCCGGTGTGCGGACCCTACGAGGAGACCCGGCTCCAGAGGAAGAGGAAGGACCGCTTGCACCGGCTCGAACAGGTGAGGACGTACCAGTGACCGACCCCCCGACCCCGCCGCCGGACCTGCAGACGGCTCTGGCCGAGGATGCCGCCCACCGCGAGCGCATCCTGACCTCGCTCGACGAGAGCCTGTTGGTCGAAGCGGCGGCTGGTACCGGCAAGACGACCGCCCTGGTAGGACGGATGAGCGCGCTGTTGGCGACCGGTCGCACGACCGTCGACCGGCTGGTGGCGGTGACCTTCACCCGCAAGGCGGCGGGCGAGCTCAAGCTCCGGTTGCGCCACCAACTCGACCGCGAGCGGCGGGAGCGGCAGGACCCCGCCGAGCGGGCTTGCCTCGAAGAGGCGATGGCCCGATTGGAGGAGGCCAGGATCGGTACCATCCATTCGTTCTGCGCCGAGATCCTGCGGGAACGACCGGTAGAGGCCGGGATCGACCCGGCGTTCGAGGAACTCGACGAGGAGAGTGCGCGGAGCCTCCACCAAAGGGCTTTCGAGCGCTGGATCCAACCCCGGCTCGACGCGATGTCGCCTACCTTGCGCCGAGCCCTGGCTCGGCTCGGGCTGCAGAGCTACGGCGAGGATCCACCGCTCACACGACTCCGTGTCGCGGCCTTCGGGCTTCTGGGCTGGCGCGACTTTCCGACCCCCTGGCGCCGAGAGCCCTTTCCCCGGGACGAACTGCTCGACCGTTTGATCGTGGAGGGGCAGTCCCTGGTCGAGCGCCTGGCCCACGGTCCGAAGGAGGATCCGCTGCGGGCTTCGATGGCCGTGCTCGAGGAAGAGGTGACCTGGCTGCAGCGGGCGGACTGGGGGGGAGAGCGGGATGACGATCTGCTCGAGGCGCGGTGGATCGCGCTGATCGGTCCGCTCAAGTGGCGCTTTCGCAAGGGCCGAGGCAAGAAGTTCGGTCCGCTCGACCGGGACGAAGTCCTCCGCCGGCGAGAGGAGCTGCTGTCCCTACTCCAGGAGTTCAAGGAGCGAGCCGATGCTGACCTGGCGGTCGGCCTGCGCGAGGAACTCGGGGGTTCGATGCGGCGCTACGAGGAGGCGAAGCGGCGCGAGGGAACGCTCGATTTCCTCGACCTCCTGCTGCTCACGCGCAATCTGTTACGCGACGACGGCACCGTGCGTCGGCACTTCCAACGTCAGTTCACCCACCTCTTCGTCGACGAGTTCCAGGACACCGACCCCCTGCAGGCGGAGATCCTCCTCCTGCTGGCGGCGGACGATCCCGAGCAATCGGAATGGACGCGCACCGTACCGCGGCCGGGCAAGCTCTTCCTGGTTGGGGATCCCAAACAGTCGATCTACCGGTTCCGCCGCGCCGACATCGTGCTCTACCGAGACATCAAGGAACGGCTGGTGGCCGGCGGCGTGGCCACGGTGACGCTGTCGCGGAGCTTTCGAGCGGTCGAGGGGATCCAGCGTGTGGTCAACCGCGCCTTCGCGCTCCACATGCAGGGGGACCGCGCCACGGCGCAGCCGGAGTACATCCCGCTGTTACCGCATCGCGACACTCCCGACGCGCAGCCTTCGGTGGTGGTCCTGCCGGTACCGGAGCCGTACGCCAAGTACCGACTGGCGGCCCGATCGATCGAGGCCAGCCTGCCGGATGCGGTGGCGGCGATGGTGCAGTGGATCCTGCACCAGAGTGGCTGGACGGTCGAGGATCCGGAGGCTCCGGGGTCGGGGCGGCAGGTGCCGGTGGCGCCGCGCCACATCGCGCTGCTGTTCCGCCGTTTCGTGCACTTCCGGACCGATGTCTCACGGCAATACGCTCGGGCGCTCGAGACGCGGCAGATCCCCCATGTGTTGCTGGGAGCTCGATCCTTCCACCAACGGGAAGAGGTCGAGACCCTGCGCGCCGCCCTGCACGCCATCGAGTGGCCCGACGACGAGCTGTCGGTCTACGCCACCCTGCGCGGCCCGCTGTTCGGGCTGTTGGACGAATCGCTACTGCGCTTCCGCGTCGAGGTGGGGAGTCTCCACCCCTTCCGGCGGCGCCCCGAGGGCGTGACCCTCGACGGCGAGCTGTTGAGCGTGGTGTTGGCGCTGGAAGAGCTGGCGCGCCTGCACCGAGAGCGGCACCGGATCCCGATCGTCGATACCCTGCATCGGCTCCTCGACGGCGGGCGAGCGCACGTCGCCTTCGCGCTGCGTCCGGCCGGTGCCCGGGTTCTGTCGAACGTGCTCCACGTTCTCGAGTTGGCGCGTGGATTCGAGATGCGGGGTGGACTCTCCTTTCGCCGCTTCGTCGAGTTGCTGGACGAGCGAGCGGCGACCCTGCAGTCGCGCCAGTCGCCGGTGGTCGAGGAGGGCGCCGAGGGGGTGCGGCTGATGACGGTCCATTCCGCCAAGGGGTTGGAGTTTCCGGTGGTGGTCCTGGCCGACCCCACGGCGAAGTTGAGTCGGGACCGGGCGGGTTCCTACCACGATGCCGGCCGCGGGCTGTGGGCCGAGAAGATTCTGGGTTGCGCTCCCTGGGAGCTGCTCGAGGCCGACGAGATCGAGTCGGGTCTGGATGCCGCCGAAGGCGTACGGGTAGCCTACGTGGCGGCGACCCGGGCACGGGATCTCCTGGTGGTACCGGGGGTGGGCGACGATCCCTGGCCGGGTTGGCTGGCTCCGCTCGACGACGCCATCTACCCCGAGCGACGGGATCGCAGCCGGTCGGAACCCGCCACCGGCTGTCCTGAGTTTGGACGGGATTCCGTGCTCGACCGTCCGGCGAGCTTCGACATGACGCAGCTCGATCCCGTGCGTCCCGGGCGGCATCGGATCGGCGAGGACGGAGCGAATGCCAGTGAGGTGGTGTGGTGGGATCCTCGTTGCCTCGAACTGGAAGTGCCCCGTCGGTTCGGGTTGGTGGCCGAAGACCTGCTGGTGGGTCGGGGAGAGGAAACCAAGCGCGACGCCGGGCTCGCTCGGTGGACGGCGTGGCAGCAGCGAGTCGGTCGTGCACTCGAGAACGGCGCACGGCCCGACCTGGAGGGAGTCACCGTCACCGGCTTGGAGGAGCCTCCACCGCAGCCGATCGAAGTCGAGTTCGTTCAACTGGAGAGGGATCCGGGTCGACCGACCGGCCGTCGCTTCGGATCCCTGGTGCATGCCCTGCTGGAACGCCTGCCGCTGACCGTTCCCGAGGCTTCGGTCGGCGTGAGTTCCCTCCGCCCCCTCGCTCAGACCCTGGCACGCACTCTCGACGCCCCGCCGGAAGAGATCGATGCCGCCGTCGTGGTGGCCGAGCGCGCCGTGGCCCATCCGTTGCTGCGTCGCGCCGCCGCGGCCCGCCACCTCCGCGAGGCTCCCTTCTCCCTGGCCCTCGACCCGACCGAGCCCGGAGGACCACCGCGGGTTCTCGAGGGGACGCTCGACCTCGCCTTCTCGGAGAACGGTATCGACTGGACCGTGGTGGACTTCAAGACCGACCAGGCCGGGGCGGACCAGGAGGAGTACCACCGACAGCTCGGCTGGTACGCAGTGGCGTTACGGTCGCTGGGGGCCACGGGCGAGATCCGCGGCATCCTGCTCGAAGTGTAGAGCCGTCGAGACGGCCGGCCGCTTCCGACGATCGGGGTGCTTGTGCCCCGCCGCGGTCGACCAGGATTGCCCGGCTATACTCATCGCTCTAGTGGAAGGGGTGTGGTTTGCTGGAGTTTCGAGCCTTCGTTTCGGGCGTTCGCGGAAACGGCAGCGCCGAGGCCTGCGCCACAGGTATGCGAGGGTGTTTCTCCTCGAGGCGTCGCGCTCGGTGGTGGCACGGTGGGCCTCGGCCCTGGCAGCCACTCGCGGTCGTTTCCGTTTTCCTGGCGGCCAGCAGCCTCGGAGTCGGGCGGGCCGATCTCGTGGTCGTGCCCCAGCTGCCCTCCGCTTCTGGCGAATCTCAGGCTTCGGCGGCTGAGGGCTTCTCCCTGCACCTCGTCCCGGTCGATTCCTACCAGGAGCAGGTGGTCTCGGCGACGGAACCCGTGCAGGCCCCGTACGGTACGAGCCGAGTCTGGCTGCAGGGCGAGGGCCTGATGACCCCGTTCTCCCAGCTGGTGTCCAACCGCGCCGGGGAGACCGAGCTGCTGGAACTACCGGTGGTCGCGGCCGGGATCGTGCAGAAACCGGTTGGCTTCGCCGACGAGGAGGACCTCGTGCTCCATCTCCTCCACGCCGGAGACTACCGAGTGGAGGGAACCCTGCGCTGGGAACTCTGGTTGCGTCGCCCACTGCCCGAGATCACCGACGGGGTTCTGATGCCCGAAGGGCCGACGGTGGCGTTGCTGTGGGACGAGCGGCGGGACCGTTTCGTCGCGGCCAGCCGTCCGTTCGAGGTCTCCGCCGCGGCACCGGTGTCGGCGCCGCTCCGCGCCCCGGGCCCGGGGGGCGACCTTTGGGCTCGGGTCGCGAAGCGTTCCGCCGGACCAAAGGGTCCGGCTTCCGAGATCGAGCTCCTGCGTTCGCAGGAACGTCACGCTCCCGACCTGGTAATCGAGGTGGCCGAGCACTACGAGCTTTTCTGGTACGACCTGGATCCGGGTCCGATCTCGTTGCAGACGTCGTCGCCTTTGGGTTTCTTGGATGAGTCGCTGGAACTCGTTGCGGGTGAGGTTCGGTGGTTCGAGACCACACTCCGTGCGCCAGCCCGCCTCACTGTAGAGTGGTCGCTTCCGCCCCGAGTACGGTCTGCAGAAACGGCGATCTCTCTGCAACGGCTTCCGGCTTCGCAGGAACCGGACGTTCGCTCCCTGCCGTCGTCCGAGTCATCGGTGGTCTACGCGGGTCTACCGGCGGGCTCCTACGAACTCGCATTGGAGACGGAGCTGGGCAGAACGTCCCGCCCGTTGCGCCTGGCCGAGGGCGAGGATGGTTACCAACTCCTGGCTCCCAATCTGATCACCCTGCAGGGATCCGTCACCCAGGGGGACGAAGGGCGTCGGGCGAGGCTCCAGTTCCGTTCCCCAGGGCGCAACGACGTCGCAACCTGGAGCGACGGGAACGGCGAGTACGTGGTCGACCTGCTCGAGCCGGCGGCGATGGCGACCGTGACGTTGCTCGGGGAGGAGGAGAGTCCCACCGTCGAGTACTTCCGGCCCCCGATCGAGGAGAGCCGGCAGCTCGACTTCGTGCTGCCCGACCACTACCTGACGGTCCGGGTCGTCGACGCCGAGAGCGGGAGGCCGATCGAGGCGGCGGCGGTGATCAGCCGCAACCTCTACCCCGACTCGGCGGCCAGTGACGGCCACGCGGCGGGCAAGACTAGAGGCGTGACGCAGCGTACCGTCACCGATGTCGAGGGTGTGGCCTCGTTGCCTCCTCTGCGGGCTGGAACCGTCGAGATCGAGGCCTCCGCGAAGGGTTATCGGCGCCTGACCGAACCGCTCGAGATCGTGGTGGCGGAGGGTTTCGAACCGGAGGCCGAACTCCGCCTCGATCCGATGGGGGAGACCCGCACCGTCCAACTCTTTCTCCCCCGCGGGGGGCCGGCACCCGGGGCGCGGGTGTTCCTGCGGGATCCGACCCTGATGCAGGAACAGACCACCGCACGCGCCGATCGCCAGGGTCAGGTCGAGCTTCCGCTCGCGCTGCCCGGCGTGGCCGTGGTGCAGCATCCGGAGGCGGGGTTCTCGGCCTACGACTGGCCGCCAGCGGACGGGGTGGAGGAGCTGACCTGGGTGCTCCCTCCGGCCGCCGCGCCCCTGCAGATCCGTGCCGTCGACGGTCGCGGCGAAGGGGTGGCTCAGGCCGAGATGGCGCTTCGCGTGGAGGGCCGGTGGTACCTCGGGCCGATGTTGGCGATTCTGACGCGCGGTCAAGTCGCTACCGACCCCCAGGGGTTCTGGCAGGTGGCGGGTCTACCCGCCGCCGCCATCGACATCGTGGTCTGGCCCTCGCGGCGGGGACGCATTCCGCAGTGGCTCGAGTCGGAGGTCGTGCGAATCGATCCTCCGTGGGGTGAGGTGCTCGACGTGCCGGTGGTGCAGTGGACTCCGTAGTGCAGCGTGGGGTGGTTTCGCTAGCTGTCGGAGGCCTCGTGTTCCTCTTCGGAACGGGCCTGGAGGGCGGTTGGGAGAACCGCATCGACCTCAGTCAGGGTGAGATCGAAGGATTCAGGGCCCTAGCCATCGAGGTGGTCGACTTCTCCGGGGCGGAGCGCGAGTTGCTCGATCCTGCGGGGTACGAAGCGCACCTGGTTCGGCTCGACGATCTGGATCGGGAACTGGTGGCGCCGTGTGGTGAGTGGTTCCTTCCCGAGTCGGGCCGCTACCGGGTCTGGGTCGAAGGGGACTGGGAGATCACTCCCTACGCGGGTCGTATGTCGTTCGGCCGGATCCCTTTCGCTGGGCAAGGGATGTCGGGGGGCTATCCGGTGGGGCCGGCGGGGCGGGTGGTGCTGCCTGACGCTTTCGCGGCTGCCGAGCACCTCACACTGCAGTTGTTCGCGGGGGAAGATGCGTCCGAGTTGGGTCGTGCTCGCGATGGGCTCTTCCGGCGGCGCCCCACCACCGAGATGGCGGGAGGTCTCCTGTTTCCCGAGGGGCGAGCCGTCGCGATGGTGCGGAACGAGCGGTCCGAGCAGGTGGTGGCGTTGAGCCGCCCCTTCCGGGTGACGGCTCGCAGGGAGGTCGTTCCCCGGTTCGATCCGACGCCGACCGCGGCCTCCCATCTCGTAGTCCGGGTGAGACGCCAGGTCTCGGAGGAGAGGGAGTACCGAGATCTAGAACTCGAGCTGCGCCATGACGAGGTGCCAGTCCCGGCGGAGTTGGTAGCGCAGTCAGCCCGGTTCCTGGTCGCCGTCTGGTACGACCTGCCTCCTGGAGCCTACGAGCTCGAGGCTCGAACCCCCGAGGGACAGCTGGTCGCCGGCCCGCACGACCTGGCGGCCGGTACGATCGAGGTCGTTCGGTTGCGGATGGACCCGAACTGACTGCTTTCTGTCCGCCCCGAACTGGCAGCCTCGAGCGTTCGAGTAGAGTCGAATCGCATGGAGTCACGATCGTCTGACCCGCGGGGTCGCTGGACCCTTCTCGGGTTCGTCGGCCTGGGGCTGATCCTCTACGGTCCGAGCCTGGGGATCGGCTACCTCTCGGATGATTTCCTCTACCTCGCGGCGTTGGAGGAGGGGTTCGGCCCTCTGCTCGGCCATCTGACCGTGGACTCGAATCCCAGGATGATCCGACCGCTGTCGGCGATCGGTTGGCTCCTCTCCCCGGTCCCCGGTGGCGCCGGGCTCCAGCACCTCCTCTCGCTGTTCCTGCACGTTGCGGCGGCGTGGCTGGTGTTCCGGCTGGTGGCGTCGCGGGGGCCGGCCGATGGGGGCTCACCCAGCCGCCAGGCCACGCTGTGTGGCCTGCTCTTCCTGGCCTGTCCGCTGCTCACCGAACCGGTGCTCTGGCTCAGTGCCGCGCCGGACCTCTGGGCGACGGGGTTGGCCCTGGGGGCAGTGGCTCTCCTGCGTTTTGCAACTCCCTTCGGCCTCTTCGGTTCGGTCTTCCTCTTCGCCGGGGCACTGCTGGCCAAGGAGTCGGTCGTCGTCCTGCCCCTGATCGTGCTCTGCTGGTGGCTCGCCGAGCGCGACTCCCTACCCGCGGGCCGCTTGGTCTTCGCTTCGGGGGTTTTGGGAGCGGCAGCGGCCACCTACCTGATCGGACGCTGGTGGCTCTTCGGGGGCCTCGGGGGGTACCTCGACGCCAGCGGTCGCAGCATCGCGGCCGGCTTCGATCTGGTCACCTACCTGCGCAATCTGGGGCTCCAGCTGCCGTGGCGGCTCTTGATGCCGTGGAAGCGATCGGGCGTCTGGTGGTTGCCGGTGGCTGGCCTCTCGGTCGGTCTGTTGGCGTGGTTGGGGGTGCGCGCCCGGCTCTGGCGGGTCCTGACCCAGAGTGGCGACCGCCGCCGGTTCTTCTATCTGGTAGCGGCCTTCGGGGCGAGCACTCTTCCCGTGGCGCCGGTGCTGTCGGTCGATGTGGACCACGGCGGGGGACGGTTGATCTACTTCCCCTTGGCGGTGGGCCTGGTCGGTTGCGGCCGACTGCTGGGGGCACTGCCGGAACGAGATCGCCGGGCGGTCACGGCTCCGTTGGTCGTCCTCCTCCTGGGATGGATGGTGGCGCTTTCGGCCAACACCAGGAGTTGGCGAGCGGCCGGCCGAGAGGTCGGGGAGACGCTCGACCACCTCCAGGCCAACGCTTCGCAGTGGTCCCCTGGCACCACGGTGTGGGTCGACGGCCACGACAGCTGGCACGGGGCCTACGTCTGGCGCAACGGTTTCGACTTCGCGTTGCGGCGGGTGGGGTTGGAGCCGCGAAGGCCCTGGCGCCTGGGAACGTTGGCGCGCGCGCCGGAAGCGTTGGCCGACGGATCCCTCGGTCGCTCGGTGTTCCAGATCGCGAGGGTGGCCGACGGCGAGTGGGCCGACCGGACGGAGTGCTACCGGGCGTTGGCGGCCGTCGCGGGCCCTCCGTTGGCGCAGTTCGAGGTCGGTGCCAACCTGGCAGTGCATGAGTTCGAGGTCAGGGTGGACGGCGGCCTACCGGCCGTCGCCGTCTTCGTCCGATCGGAGGATCCGGTGTCCGGCCATCTCTGGTGGCTTCACGACGGCATCCCGCGCTTCAACCCCACCGAACGACGGGCCTTTCGGAGCGACCTCCAGAGACCCGGAGTCCTCGCGCTGCCTGCGGTCTCAGGGCAGGGGGACTATCTGAGGATTGGCCTGGAACTCGCCCCCGAGAGCACCGGGGCCGTGAGCGGGGTCGAAGTCGTCGCCGCGCCGCCGGCCTGTGGTCGATCCTGACGGTCGTTGCGCGGGACGGTCGTTGATGCGGGTGACGCGACGCCAACGCGTGATCGCGCTCCGCTGAGACCAGGGGCTCAGTGGACGCGCCGACTCGAGGGGTCTTCCTCCTCGCCCTCGTAGGCGTGGGCCAGCACGAAGAAGTAGGCGGCCAGCCGATTGGTTTCGTCTTCGACGATCAGCTCGAACACGAACTCCTCCTCCTGGTCGCCGCGGGTCCCCTCGACGTAAGCGATGGGCTCGGCCATCAGGAGCAACTCACCGAGCATCCGCTTGCCGCGGATCAACTGCACCAACAGGGTGCCGGGGTCTTCGGCACCGAAGTGCCAGTGAAGATCCTCGGCGTCGTAGAGCACGGTCTCGGGAGTGCCGGCGCGGAGGATGCAGTTCGGGTGGCGGACGAGCCACGCCCAGAAGGTATCGAACGGAAGGGTGATGCTGTTTTCCATGGGAGATCCGGTCAGTCGGGGAAGCGGGAAGCGTCGAGGCCGGGGAGGATGCGCAGTGCGTTCTGGTAGTACAGCTTCTTCAGCACCTCGTCGGGAAGGTCCAGACCGTAGATCTTCCACAGGCCGTGACGCCGCCGATAGTAGTCGAAGTACTCGTCGTCCGTCTCGAGAACCCGAAAGTAGTAGGCGTACTCCGACGGAGTCCAGCTGTCCTTACCGAACAGCACCCGATCCTGGTGTTCGATGAAGAACTGCCGCGCGAAGCGGGGCTGGCGGCCCAGTTCGGCCAGCACGGCGCCGATCTCGGTGTAGACATTGGGCAGCTCGTCCAGCAGGGCGCCGAGCCGTCCCAAGTCGTTGCCCATCCAGCCCAGGTGAGCGTTGATGAAGGTGGTCTGCGGGTGGCTTCGGAAGACGTCGTGTTGTTCCGCCATCAGCGCTTCCCAGGAGGGGTTGCTGGCCGGGTCGCGGTACCGATCGGGCTTCTCGATCAACTCGAGCAATCGTTCGTTGTCGCCGTCCTTGGGGAGCCAGAAGGAGGCCGGTTCGCCGGTATGGATAAGCACGGGGATCCCGAGTTCGCCACAGCGGGTCCAGATCGGAGCGAGGCGCGGGTCGTTGACCGGGACGCGCTCGCCCGCCGGGTCGCGGACCGTGAGGCCGAGGTTCTTGTAGATCTTCAGGCCGATGGCTCCCGCGGCGACATCCCGTTCGAGGCCGGCCAGGGTGCGCTCGACCCAACCGTCCGAACCGAAGTCGAGGAACGAGATGTTGGTAAACGACACGACGCGGCCGGGGGCATGGGCGGCGACGTTGGCCAGGCCCCGTGGCAAGTACTCCGGTTCCCGCAGGTCGAAGACCTCGGTGCCGTCGGGTAGCGTCACCCTCCGGAATCCGCGGCCGCTCAGGTTGACCATGATTCCCATGTTGAGGTCGTCCATGGCGGCCGTCAACACGGACAGGTCCTGCTCGGGCAGGCCCCACTGATGGTTGTGGACGTCGATGAACGGGTAGCGTGCCCTCTGCACCTGGTGCTCGGGAACGACCAGGGTCGAGGGCGGGTCGTACTCGTGGAATCCCGGAATGGTGACCTCTTCCTCCGACTGGCCGGCCACGGAGCCGGCGAGCGCAGCGAGGAAGACGAGATAAAGAAGGGAACGCAGGAAGGGCTGGGGCGAGTCGAACGACATCGGAAACCTCCGAGAGGGGGCAGTGGCGGTGGGGCCGGATGCTATCAGCGCGGAGTCGGGACGACGAGAACGGTAGCGGCCCTGCGCACCTCACGGTCGGTCAGTTCGACCTTCCACCGCTTGCGATCGGCCTCGAGGCCGGAGCGGTCGACGGCGAGGACGTAGTAGCCAGCGAGGGTTCGCCCGAGTCGTTTGGCGGCGCGGGCGGGAAACTGGTTGGTCTTCTCGTAGGTCCCACCAGTATCTCGCGCTACCTGTTCGAGTCCCACCTCCAGCGAGTGGTAGTCGGCGTCGGTGGTGTCGAGCACGAACACCGTGACGTCGGCCTCGCGCAGCGCGGCGCGCGCGGGCTCGTAGTCGGGAGTCATACGGACTCCGCCGCGCCCGAAGCGGCCGAGCCCCCACCCGAGGTAGAGCAGGGTCTTCTCACCCGAGAACTCGGCCAGCGCTTCGGCGGTGACCCGCAGGGCGTCCTCGGGGTTCGCCGCCCGTCGCGCGGCCTCGAAGTCGAGCACTGCCGCCAGCGACGGAGCGGGCTGCTTGCGCTCGGTCCCCAGGCCTCCGAATCGGATCGAACGATCGAGCGCTTCCAGGATTCGTCGCTTGTCGGTCGAGAAGTCGAGTCGGAGGCGGAGCTGCGAGTCGAACCCGACGACGCCCACCCGCGATCCCGGGGGGAGTCCGGCCAGCAGTTCGTCGGCGACCTGTTGGAAGCGCATCGCACCCCGGGTGTAGGAGGAGTCGAGCCCGGCCTGGACGAAAAACAGCACGAGCGGAGGTTCGGTGAGACGGGAGGGAATGGGAGCGACACGGCCGGCTCGCCGCACTCCGGCCATGGTCTCGGGTTGGTATCGCATCAGGTCGACCCAGTCCGCCGCCAGCACCGTCGTTTCCTGTCGACCGAGCCGCACCGAGAAGTCCTCTGGTTGCAGTCCGCTCACTGGTTCGCCATGGGAGTCCACGACGCGGACGACCAGATTGCTGATCTGGACGTCGATCACTTCCCCGAACCCTTGGTCGAGGGGATCCCCCGCGGTCGGCGCCTCCAGGGTGGTGGTCTCCCAGCGACCGATCGCGACCGCCGTCGACGGGGGAGTGAAGTGCGGAGGAAGAACCTCGTCGAGGGCGAGCCGGGTTTCGATCTCGACCCGCCAGATGGTGGGTGGGGGGGCGGCACCGCGTGCCGGGAGCCCCTGGTTACCCATCGCCTGCCGCATGGCGGCCTCGGGTGAGTCGATGGTGGTCATGGTCTTGTGGACCAGGCCACTGGCCGCGTCGATCCACTGGTCCACTCGAATCGTGGGATCGGGGTTGCTCTCGCCGTTGCCGGGTGGCAGCAGTATGGTCAGGCCATCCGCAGCGCGTGGACCGATGGCCAGGTCCAGGGCCTGTTCCAGCGTGCCGACCTGGCCGTACCGTCCCGAAGCGCCATCCCAGACCAGCGTCTCCTGACCCTCGGTCCACAGAGCTCGCACCACGCGGTTGGGGTCGGCGCGTGGGAAGAGGAGGAGCTGGTAGCGCTCGGGCTCGAGCACCACGTCGAACCGCCACTGGGCCACCGGCTCGGTTCCTTGGTGCTGCTCGATGTGGCCCACCAGTCGCTCGCCAGTGGCGGAACTCGCGCCGGCCGGGGCCAGGAGCGCGGTCCAGAGGGTGGCCAGAACGGCGACCGTGCGACGGCAATGCCGGATCGCCGAGAGGCGACGGATGGCACCTGGAGGCTGGGCCGCCGCGTGGAGGTATGGGATGGGTAGAGCGCTCAAGTTCCTTCGACTGATACGGCGAAGGAGGCGCGGAGTTCTGCCGTCGTCGCCTCAGGCCTCGTCGTCGAGGCTCAGCGATTCGGGGTTGACGTTGCTCCACACCTTCTGGACGTCGTCGTGGTCATCGAGTTTGTCGAGCATGTCGGCGATCCGTCCCGACAGGTCGGAGTCGACCTCCATCTCGTTCGAAGGGACCATCACCCATTGGGAGTTGCTCGGTTCGACTCCGAGCTCGGTGAGACCGTCGGTGACCGCGTGCAGCTCGGTGCCATCGGTCGTGATGATCCAATCCTCGCCGGCGTCATCGTAGTCCTCGGCCCCGCACTCGATCAGGAGCTCGGTGAGACGCTCCTCACCCGCGAGGTCCTTAGACAACGTGATCAGGCCCTTCCGTTCGAACTGCCACGCCACCGAGCCGTTCTCGGCCAGATTGCCGCCGGCCCGGGAGAAGAGGCTACGGATCTCCGCAGCGGTACGGTTGCGGTTGTCGGTCAGGCCCTCGATCAAGATGGCCACCCCGCCCGGTCCGTAACCCTCGTAGGTGAACTCTTCGTAGGAATCACCGTCCCCCGTGCCGGCTCCCTTGTCGATGGCCCGCTGGATATTGTCGGCCGGCATGTTGACGCTTCGGGCTTCGGTGACGGCAGATCGTAGGCGGGGATTTGCGGCCGGGTCGGGGCCGCCGAGACGCGCCGACACCGTGATCTCGCGCACGATCTTGGTGAAGATCTTGGCCCGCTTGGCATCCTGGCGGCCCTTGCGGTGTTGGATATTTGCCCATTTACTATGTCCAGCCATCGTCGAAGTCCTCCTTGCAGCCCTCGGGGGCAGCCACCGAATCTACCACGCCGCGGGGCGCTGGAAACCGGGTCTCGAGAAGTCGTCTGTAACCTGGACGGCCACGGTGCGTTGTTAAGGGTGAGGCCCCGTGGCGGGTACCCTCTGGCTCCGGAGGTTGTGCGCCTCGGTGGCCTCGCTCTGTCCGATGCAACTCTGGCCACCAGCCAGACGTACCTCCTCTGCACAGTTCATTCCGGCAGACCACGGCTGGACCTCGTTCGCCGTGGATCTCGAGACTCTTGAGGAGGCAACATGAAGAAACTCTTGACCCTAGTTGCGATCGGCGCACTCTCTGCTCCGCTGGCCGCTCAGATCCCTCTCACCACGCCGCGGGTGAGTCAGAAAGCCTCGGTGATGCAGCGCGTCGGACTCACCGACATCACCGTCGAGTACCACCGGCCCGGCGTCAACGGGCGCGACGTGTGGGGCGGCTTGGTGCCGCTGGACCAGGTGTGGCGCGCGGGTGCCAACGAGAACACCACCGTGACCTTCTCGACCCCGGTGTCGGTCGAAGGTGAGTTGGTGCCGGCCGGAACCTACGGCCTGCACATGATTCCCAGCGAAGGCGACTGGACGGTGATCCTGTCCAGCGTCGCGTCGGCCTGGGGCAGCTTCAGCTACGACCAGTCCGAGGATGTAGCGCGCGTCATGGTGTCTCCGGAGGAGCATGCGGCGACCGAGCGGCTGACCTACAGCTTCGACCAGCCCGAGGCCTCCAGCGTCGAGCTCGCCTTGACCTGGGCCGACAAGCGAATCCCCATCTACCTGGAGGTCGATCTCGCCGACACCCTGGTGGCGAGCGCGGCCGACGAACTGCGCGGCCTACCCCGCTTCGGGTGGCAGGGTTGGAACCAAGGGGCGGGGATCGCAGTCCAAGTTGGAAACCTCGACCAGGCGACCGAGTGGGTCGATCGGTCCATCTCGATGAACCGCAACTTCTCCAACCTCCAGACCAAGATCCAGATTCTGCAGGCGCAGGGTGAGTCGGCCGACGACCTGATCGCGGAAGGGATCGAGATTGCCAACGAGAACGAGCTCAACGCCTGGGGTTACACCCTGTTCTACGGTCAGAGCGATATCGATGGAGCGATCGAGGTCTTCACTCTCAACACCGAGCGTCACCCCGATTCCTGGAACGTCTGGGACAGTCTGGCTGAGGCCCTCGCCGCCAAGGGCGAGACCGAGGCGTCGATCGCCAACTACACCAAGGCGCTGGAGATGACCACGCTGGAACCGCAGAAGGCCCGCATCCGGCAGACGCTGGAGGGGTTGCGCGGCGAGTAGGCGACTGCCTTCATAGATCGCTTCGGGGCCATCCGCAGGACGGGTGGCCCCAGGAGTGATCTACCAGTTCTACTCGTATCGCAAAAGGCGCCACACGGCCTTGGCATCCTGCTTCATCTGCGCCTCGTCGGGGTGGATCAGGAAGACGTCGTAGGCCCGACTGTCGACGTCGACCGACAGGGGGGCAGGGGTTCCGACCGGGCGCACCAGCCCGAAACCCTCGAACGACGGGAGGGCTTCGACCTCCCGCACACCGTGCACCGCACGGATTCTGGGGATGGGATATTCCTGAACGCCGTTGATGACGCGGGCCGAATAGCGGTCGTAGCGATCGAAGTCGACGTCGCGACGCGACAGCGGTAGGTCGGCGAGGTAATGGCAGGCCGCGAGTTCGAAGAGACTCCGGCCGTGGAGTTTCGAGGCCAGCATGGGCAGGCTGGCTCCTGACAGGCGGGCTCCGACCTCGATCAGGCAGGGGCCACGGTCGTCGACTTTGACCTCCATATGGATCGGGGCGCGACGAAGCTCGAGGGTTTCGACCACGGCGGCGGCGTAGTTGCCCAGGGCGCCGAAGACCGGTTGGTGAGAGGAGACCTTGATCGACTGGTGGTAGACGTTGGGGACGCCGCGATTGGATCGGCGGTCGTAGATCCAGATATCGGTGACGAGCAGATCGGACTTGTCGTCGACGATCCCGTTGACGGCGAACTCGCGACCGCCGATGAACTCCTCCAGCAGGACGCCACCATCGCCGCTGCGCAGGACCTCCTGGCACCGTGCGAGCAAGTCTTCGTCGCTGGTGACGAAGAACACGTTTTCCGACCCGGAGCCGGCCGTCGGTTTGACGACGATCGGCCAGCGGCCGAGGCGACGTTGGAAATCGAGGGCTCCGGCGGCGTCGTGCACCACGCGGGCGGCGTTGATGCGGACCGACCCTCGCTCTCTGAGCCACTGCTTCATGACTGCCTTGTCCCGGCAGCGTTCGATGACGTGGCGACCGTTCCATCCCAGGCCCAGGCGCTCGCCGAGGTCGGCCCCGAGCAGGACACTCTCCTCGTCCCAGGGGATGACCCCCTCCAGGTCGGGCCACTGGTGGGCGATCCGACCCGCCAGAGCGCCGAGCGACGGCGCCTGAGGAGCGAGGTACTCGTCGAGAACCCACTTGCCGAGAGTCTTCGACCACTTGTTCTGCCACAGCAGGTAACGGCCCTGACTGGAGAACACCGCGACCGCACCCTTGTTGCGCGCTCCGAGGAAGTTCATCAGGTGGGTTGGATACTCGCCGCAGGGGTCGATGATCAGGTAGGCCATCGTGGTCTCCTCACTCGAAACGCAGCCACTGGCGCACGGCGCGGGCGTCATGCTCGACCTGTTCCGCCGAGGGATGGAGCAGGTACACCTCGTAGGACTTGGTGTCGAGATCCCGGGTCATGGGCAACGGCATGCCGGGGTGGCGAAGGGTGCCGAAACCCTGGAAGGAGGGGAGGGCCTCGACCTCTTCCTTGCCATGAATCCGGCGAATCCGGTCCAGGCTTCGGGGTTGAATGCCCGACACGATTCGGCTGTGCAAGTGATCGTAGCGCGAGTAGTCGACATCGTCCGGGCCGAGTTCGATGCGGTCGACGTACTGTCCCGCTGCCAAGGAGAAGAGGTCGATTCCGTGCAGTTTGGAAGCCAGCATGGGCTGGTTCCCACCGGCAAATCGAGCCCCGACCTCGATCAGGCAGGGGCCGAGCTCGTCGCACTTGATCTCCATGTGGACCGGGGCTCGTCGGAGATCGAGGGCGCGCACTACCGCGGCGGCGTAGTCCGCGAGGTCCCAGAACGGAGGATCTTCGGAGCCCACCTTGATCGACTCGTAGTAGAGGTTGGGGATACCGTGGCTCTCGCGCCGGTCGTAGTACCAACAGTCGGTGAGCAAGAAGCCGCCGAGGTTGTCGACGATGCCGTTGACCGCGAACTCGTCGCCGCCGACGAACTCTTCGAGGAGAACCTCCCCCGAACGGCTCTCGAATACCTCCTGGCAGGCGCGCAGCAGCTCGCCGCGAGTGCGGGCGAAGAAGACGTTGGTCGAGCCGGCCCCGCCGGAAGGTTTGACCACGATGGGCCAGCGACCCACTCCATCCTGGAAGGCGATCGCCTCTTCGGCGTCTCGCACCGCGCGGCCGGCGTTGATCCGGAGTGCCGTCGAAGTCCGCAGCCAGTCCTTCATCACGCGCTTGTCACGGCAGCGCTCGATGATCGAGGGAGGGTTCCAGCCGAGTCCCAAGAGCTGCCCCAGCTGCGCGCCGAAGAGGATGTTCATCTCGTCCCAGGGGATGACGCCCGCCAGTCGACCGCGCCAGGCCTCACCGATCTTCTCGGCCAGGATGCCGATGTCGACCGGCTCCGACTCCGGGGCGTAGGTGGCGGTGATCGCCTCACCGAACTGCTCCTGCCAGCGGTGCTCGAAGATCTTGGCCCGCAGCGGGTTCGAGAACACGGCCACCCCGACCCGGCCGTTGGCGGCGAGACAGTCGACGAATCGCTTGGCGTACTCGCCGACCGGGTCGACGATCAGGTAGTGACGCCGTTCGTCGGGGGAGGGGGAAGCCATCCCGAGACTCTACCGGAACGTCGGGTCTCCTGGGAGCACGGTTTCGGTCGTCGACGGTGCAGTGCGAGGGCACCCCTGTGATAGGTTTCCTACATCCGACGGGGCGACGCCCCCGTACGGCGGATCGCCGTTTGAATCGAGGGAGGCTATGTCCTGGATCGTTGAGTTTTATCGTTCGTCCATCGGGCGGAAGGTGGTGATGGCCGTCAGCGGCCTGGCTCTCTTCGGCTTCGTGTTGATCCACATGGTGGGCAACCTCAAGGTCTATCTGGGGCCGGAGGCGTTCAACCACTACGCCGAGGGGTTGCGGACCATCGGCGACCCACTCTTCGGCTACGGACAGCTGTTGTGGATCGCGCGGATCGGTCTCTTGCTCGCCGTCGTCGTACACATCCATGCGGCCTGGAAGACGACACAGGTTTCGCGGGCCGCCCGTCCCGCGGGGTATCAGCTGCGCCGGTCGGTGCAGCAGACCTACGCCGAACGAACCATGCGCTGGGGCGGCGTGATCGTGTTGCTGTTCATTCTCTACCATCTGGCCCACTTCACCTTCGGGCCGGACTGGGCGCATCCCGACTTCGTGCCGGGAGATCCCTACCACAACTTCGTGGTGGGCTTTCAGGTCTGGTGGGTGAGTGCCTTCTACATCGTGGCGCAGCTGTGCCTCGGTTTGCACCTCAAACACGGCCTGTGGAGTCTCTTTCAGTCGCTCGGGATCACCCCCGACCAGGACAGCGGACACGGCGACTGGCGGCGCACCTTCGCGACCAGCTTCGCCCTCGTCATCGTCCTCGGCAACATCTCATTCCCGCTCGCCGTTCTCGCCGGCGTGGTGCAGTAGAGGGATCGACCATGCAACTCGACGCCAAGATTCCCTCCGGTCCGATCGAAACCCGCTGGCAGAAGCACCGCTTCGACATGAAGCTGGTCAACCCCGCCAACAAACGGAAGTTCGACGTCATCGTCGTCGGCTCCGGCCTGGCTGGTGCTTCGGCTTCCGCCTCGATGGCGGAGATGGGTTACGACGTGCACTGTTTCTGTTTCCAGGACAGTCCGCGCCGCGCCCACTCCATCGCCGCGCAGGGCGGTATCAACGCCGCCAAGAACTATCAGAACGATGGCGACAGCATCTATCGGCTCTTCTACGACACCGTCAAGGGAGGCGACTTCCGGGCCCGGGAGGCCAACGTCTACCGCCTGGCCGAAGTGTCGGTCGAGATCATCGACCAGGCGGTGGCGCAAGGGGTTCCGTTCGCCCGCGAGTACGGCGGTCTGCTCGACAATCGCTCCTTCGGTGGGGCCCAGGTCTCTCGGACCTTCTACGCCCGGGGTCAGACCGGTCAGCAACTTCTGCTCGGCGCCTACCAGGCACTGGCTCGCCAGATCGACGCCGGCAAGGTCACCATGTATCCACGCACCGAGATGCTCGACGTGGTTGTCGTCGACGGTCGGGCCCGCGGCATCGTGGTGCGCGATCTGGTGACCGGAACGGTGAGTTCGTACAGCGGCGATGCGGTCGTTCTGGCAACCGGCGGCTACAGCAACGTCTTCTTCCTGTCGACCAACGCCAAGGGCTGCAACGTGACGGCGGCCTGGCGAGCGCACCGCAAGGGAGCCCTCTTCGCCAACCCTTGCTATACCCAGATCCACCCAACCTGCATCCCTCCGAGTGGCGAGTACCAGTCGAAGCTCACCTTGATGAGCGAGTCGCTGCGCAACGATGGTCGGATCTGGGTGCCCAAGGAAGCGGGCGACAACCGACCGCCGGGACAGATCCCGGCCGCCGAACGGGACTACTACCTGGAACGGCGCTACCCTGCCTTCGGCAACCTGGTGCCCCGCGACGTCGCGTCCCGCGCCGCCAAGAAGGAGAAGGACGCGGGTCTCGCCATCGGGCCGCAGCGCAACGGGGTGTACCTCGATTTTGCCGATGCCATCGGTCGCCTGGGACAGGATGCGATTGCGGCCCGCTACGGCAACCTGTTCGACATGTACGAACGGATCACGGGCGAGAACCCTTACGAGGTCCCGATGCGGATCTATCCGGCGCCTCACTACACGATGGGAGGTCTTTGGGTCGACTACCACCTGATGAGCTCCCTGCCCGGGCTCTACGTCATCGGCGAGGCGAACTTCTCGGACCACGGGGCCAACCGGCTCGGAGCTTCAGCCTTGATGCAGGGCCTGGCGGACGGCTACTTCATCCTTCCCTACACCATCGGCAACTTCCTGTCGCAGCATCTGGGAGAGGAGAAGGTCTCCTCGGACCACTCCGCCTTCCGCGACGCCGAGGGCGAGGTGGCGGGGCGGGTAGAGAAGCTCCTGTCGGGGAACGGAACTCGAACCGTCGACTCGTTCCACCGCGAACTGGGCTCGATCGTGTGGGAGAAGTGCGGCATGGCGCGAACCCGCGAGGGTCTGCTGGAGGCGGAGAACGAGATCGCTGCTCTGCAGGAGGTGTTCCACCGCGAGGTCAAAGTGCCGGGGAGCGGCGTCGAGTTCAACCAGAGCCTGGAGCGAGCGGGTCGAGTGGCGGACTTCTTCGAACTCGCCCAGCTGATGTGCCGCGATGCGCGAGAGCGGGAGGAGTCTTGCGGTGGCCACTTCCGAGAGGAGCATCAAACGGCCGAAGGCGAGGCGAAACGCGATGACGAGAACTTCAGTCACGCGGCTTGCTGGGAGTACGGTGGTGGTCGCGGGTCCGATGCGATCCTGCACAAGGAAGAGCTGGAGTTCGAGTACGTGAAACCGAGCACGAGGAGCTACAAGTAATGCATCTCACCCTGAAGATCTGGCGACAGAGTTCGCCCGAGGACGCCGGTCAGCTGGTCACCTACGAGATGCCCGATGTTTCCGAACACATGTCGTTTCTCGAGATGCTCGATGTCCTGAACGAACGGCTCACCGAGCAGGGCGAGGATCCGGTGTCGTTCGACCACGACTGCCGAGAGGGAATCTGCGGCATGTGCGGGCTGATGATCAACGGCTCGGCCCACGGGCCCCGGGCGGCTACCACCACCTGCCAGTTGCACATGCGAGAGTTCGAGGACGGTGAGACGATCCTGATCGAGCCATGGCGGGCCGAGGCCTTCCCGGTGGTGAAGGACCTGGTCGTGGATCGTTCGTCGTTCGACCGCATCATCCAGGTGGGAGGGTACGTCTCGGTGAATACCGGCAGTGCGCCGGACGCCAACGCTCTTCCCATCGGGAAAGAGGTAGCGAATCGAGCCATGGACGCCGCCGCCTGCATCGGCTGCGGGGCGTGCGTCGCGCAGTGTCCCAACGGTGCTGCCCAGCTGTTTACGTCCGCCAAGATCGCTCATCTCGCCCTGCTGCCTCAGGGCCAGCCCGAGCGGCAGCGTCGGACTCAGAGAATGGTGGAGCAGATGGAGCAGGAAGCGTTCGGCAGCTGTTCGAACTTCCGCGAGTGCGAAGCGGTCTGTCCCAAGGAGATCGACGTCGGTTTCATCGCCATGATGAACCGCGAGTACTTGCGTGCCAAGCTCTCCTGAAACCTGATTCGCCGGCGGGAATAGAAAGGGCCACGACTCCATCGCGAGCCGTGGCCCAGTCCACTGCGACCGAGGGTGCCTTGGCACCCCGGGGTCAGCCCTCTGCTGGCGTCTGCAGCTTGGTCTCCAGGTTGATCTCGATCGCGACCTCGTCACCGAGGACGAAACCACCCTGGTCCATCGCCTTGTTCCAGTTGATGCCGTAGTCCTGGCGATCGAGGACCGTCTCGACCGAGAAACCGGCCGTCGTGCCCCCCCACGGATCCTGGATGGCGCCGTGGAACGAAACTGGCAGGGTGATCTTCTTTTCGACTCCCCGCATGGTCAGGGTTCCGACGACCTGGAACTTGCCGTCAGCGACCTTGCGCACCGAGGAACTGGTGAAGGTGATCTCGGGATACTGCTCGGTGTGGAAGAAATCCTCACTGCGCAAGTGCTTGTCGCGGTCCTCGTTGCGCGTGTTGATCGAGGCGGCGTCCACCGTGAAGGTGACGGAGGAGTTCTCGAGGTTCTCTTCGTCCATCACGATGGTGGCGTCGAAGGTGTCGAAGTGGCCGCGAACCTGGCTTACCAGGTGCCGAACCTTGAACGACACGTCGGAGTGTGAGCCGTCGACGCTGTAGGTATCGGCGGCGGTGAGGGTTCCGGCGCTGAGCAGGCCGAACGTCAAGAGGGTTGTCAGGATAAATCGTTTCATGGGGTGTGTCTCCTTTGGTTTGTTTGGGTTGTGGTCGGGTTGTGGTCGGGTAGGCCTTGGGCTCAACGAGCGATGGCGCGGCGGAGCCGGTCCAGTCGCTCGATGAGCTGTTTCTGTTCCGCTTCGTCCAGAACGGACATCAGGTGCCGGTTGGACGTGGCCACCGGCCCGTCCAACTGGCGCAGGATCTCGAGTCCGGAGTCGGTCGCCCAGCACAGAACCTGCCGCCGATCCTCGGGACATCGCTGTCGCTCGACCCAGCCCTTCGCGATCAAGCGGTCCAGGAGGCGGGTGATTCCGGGGTTCGACTCGACCATCCGTTGGCGAATCTCGAGGGTCGGAAGCCCCTCGGGTCCGGCTCCACGCAGGATGCGCAGGACGTTGTACTGCTGCTGGGTGAGGCCGAACGGCTCCAGGATGCCGGTCATACGGCGACGCAACTGGTCGGCGGTACGAGTGATCGAGATCAGTGCCTCCGTGGCCGAGGAGTCGAAGGGCCGGTTCTGTTTGAGTTCTTGTTGCAGTTGGCTTTTCGTTGTCACGAGAATAATCTACATGCCATTAGTTGACATGTCAAGCATTGCCTTAGACCGCCTCCGGCTGCAAACCGGGTGTCTCCTCCTCGCTTCGGTTCCGTTTTTTCACCCAGGGGTGTCTAAAGGGACACAATGGAGACGACACTGCACAGTTCATCCGCCGGAAGAGGGAAGACGATGGCGAGGACCGGAGACGATCGAGAGACCGTACACGCCGCCGCGCGGGGCGATCGAGTCGCGGCCCAGGAGTTGGTCGAGTCGACCTACCGGGATGTTTGGTCGACGCTGATCCGGCTGACCGGTGGCGACTCAGAGCTGGCGGCCGACCTCACCCAGGAAACCTACCGGAAGGCCTGGCAAGCACTCCCGAAGTTCCAGGGGCGAGCCAAGTTCTCGACCTGGATCTACCGCATCGCGTACAACACCTTTCTGAATCACATTCGCCGCCCGCGAGCCGTCCAGCCTTTGGAGGAGGAGGCAGCTCAGCAGCTGCCTGCCGACACCGTCGACCCGGTGGCCGCCCTCAGCTGGGGTGAAGAAGCGGCCGGGTTGCGCGAGGCGGTGCTCGCACTTCCCGACGACCTGCGCTTCACCGTGGCTGCTCGCTATTGGCAGGGGTTGCGCGTTCGAGAGATCGCCAGCCTGGAAGAGGTCTCCCCCGCCGCGATTCGCAAACGACTCCGGAAGGCCCTCGCGGTTCTCCGGCTCACTCTGGAGGAGGTGTCCTGATGCGCCTCGACGATAAGACCCTGGCTCAGAAGCTCCGCCAACAGCCCAACCCCGAGCCTCCGCCCGAACTCCTCGAACGACTGCTGGCCGATCTGCCCGAGGCGTTGCCCGCCCCGATCGAACAGGTAGCAGCTCCGACTGCGTCGACTGCGGGGCGGCCTGTTTGGCGCTCCTGGGCGACGGCAGCCTCGTTGGTCACGCTGGTGGGAGGAGGCTGGCTCGCCTACCAGGTGATCGGTCAGGCTCCACCGGTTGCTCCGGCACCCGAATCGGCGGTGGCGGACACCAGCGCCGAGGATCCGTTCTCTCGGGCAGGCGTGGTGTCCGCGGAGGAGGGCAACGAATCGACGACGGAGGTCTCGGCTCGCGCTGCCGAGGACGTTGCGGAGCTCCAGATCCTGGAGCAGGAAGTTGCCGTGGCCGACGAGCTCGATCGCCGCTCTGAGGTGACCGTGCCAGATCAGGTGCTCGAACCCGGGGTCAAGGAGAAAACCGCGGCCGTTCGGCCGGTCGATCGCATCGTGCGCGGAGGCACGGAGGCTCGACCGGTCGAGCCAGCGCCGGTCGGTGACCAACCCGTGAGCGAGTCGAGTCTTCGCAAGATCACCGCGCCGCGGGAGACCGCGGCGGCCGGCGAGCCGACCCTGGCAAGAAAACAGGAGCTTTCCGAGGAGCGGGCCGAGCTGGGGGCACGGCTCGAGGCTCTCGGCTACGTGCAGGAAGGTGAAGTGGCGTCGGGTCGCCAGCGGAACGTGCGGCGGCCGCAGGGTGCTACGTCCTCGGCCCCGGCTCCGCCCCCGCCGTCGCCGTCGCCGTCGCCGTCGCCGAGGGTGGAGTCGAAGCGCTTGGAGGAGGTCGTGGTGGCGCCTCCTGACCACGACGGAGCTTCGAGCTCCAGGGGGCAGGTGCAGCACGATGACCGCGAGGCGGCCCGGGAAGAACCCAATCGGATGCTCTTCGACCACTACGGAGTGAATCCCCTCGTCGCGACGCGGGAGGACAGCCAGTCCACCTTCGGACTCGACGTCGACACCGGGTCGTTTACTCTGGTGCGGCGCTACCTCGACGACGGCCGCCTACCTCCCGCCGCGGCGGTGCGCGTCGAGGAGATCGTCAACGCGCTGCCGTATCCCGATCTCCGGGTTCCCCGCCGGGCCGACTTTGCCCTGGCGGCGGAGTGGGGTTCCTCGCCCTGGTCCCCCTCGGGGCGGCAGCTCCTCCGGTGGACGCTTCAGGGCCGGGAGGCGATCGGAGAACGAACGCCTACTGACCTCATCCTGGTGGTAGACACCTCGGGTTCGATGAATCGCGAGAACCGACTCGGGCTGGTCAAGCGATCGCTGGAACTCCTCATCGAGGAACTCGGTGCTCACGATCGACTGGCGCTCGTGACCTACGGCGGTCGAGGTCAGGTGGTCTTCGAACCGACCCATGAACGCGAGCGGGTTTTCGCGGCCCTGGACGCCCTCCGGCCGAGTGGCAGTACCAATCTCGAGGAGGGGCTGATCCTCGCCTACGATCTCGCCTCGCGCACTCGGCGCCGCGGGGTCAGCCAGCGACTGATCCTCTGCTCCGACGGCGTGGCCAACGTGGGACGTACGGGTCCCGATTCCATTCTCGAGCGGATCGACGACGAGGCTCGAGGTGGGGTCGAGCTGACCACGGTCGGCTTTGGCATGGGGAACTACAACGATGTCCTCATGGAGCAGCTGGCGGATCGGGGAGACGGTCGCTACGCCTACGTAGACCGACTCGAAGAGGCCCATCGGCTCTTCGTCGAAGAGTTGACGGGTACCTTGCAGACTCTGGGAGCGGAGGCCAGGGCCCAGGTGGAGTTCAATCCGGACATCGTGGAGAGCTACCGTCTTCTGGGCTACGAGAACCGCGACATTGCGGACCATCGGTTCCGTGACGACAGTGTCGACGCCGGAGAGATCGGCGTCGGCCACACCGTGACTGCGCTGTACGAACTCGTGCTCACTCCCGAGGCCGAGCGGCGACTCGCTGCAGGAGGAGAGCTCGCCACGCTCCGGTTGCGGTACCGTCCCGAAGGTAGCGATCGTTTTGCCGAGGAAGAGTTGGTCGTGGGGCGCCGCAGTGCCGTCGAGGGGTGGAACCAGGCCTCCTTCGGTTGGCGGCTCGCTGCGGTGGCGGCTCGCTTCGCCGAGATCCTGCGGGGGGCACCGGGCGTCTCGCTCCAGGACCTCGACTCGTTGGTGTATCGAGCTCGGGAGGTGGCCGAACAGAGTGACGAGGAGACGGTGTGGCAGCTCCTCGACATGATCGAGCAGGCGCGAAACCTGGCGGGGCTCGCGCAGGGAGGGGCCGATTGGCAGTAGACGGCAGTGGCCGACAGCTCGCGGTGGAGTGATAGGCTGCGGGGTCCAACCCGGCTGCGTCCTGGCGCGAGCCGTCACCCATGCCCAGAGGAGCTCCACCCATGCGCAAGAAACTCCTGACGAGTCTCGCCTCGGTCCTGTTCGTAGCCGCTCTCCATGCGGGTACCTACTATGAAGCCACCACGGTCTCCACCGCCGATCAGGGGGGGATGAACACCAGCGTCACCGCCTGGATCGACGGTGACCGGGCCAAGGTCCTGTTTCGGGAGAGCGACAACCCGATGCTCGAGGAGGATGGGTACATCCTGACGACCGACGGTGCGAAGACGATGTACTTCGTCAACCCGGCCGAAAGAACCTACATGGAGTGGGACATCGAAGCCCTGATGGGGGGGCTGGGGTCGGCGATGCAGAACCTCGGCGGCATGATGAAGATGGAGTTCGCCAACGCCGAGACCGATCTGCTGTCTCAGGGCCCCGGTCCGGAACTGCACGGATTGGCCACCACCCACACGGTGTTCGAGAGTTCGTACGACATGGTGATCCGGGTGATGGGCATGGGGCAGGAGTCGCACGTGGAGTCGCGCAACGAGCTCTGGACGACCACGGAGCTGCCCGACGCTGGTTTTGGCGCCTGGTTGCGCAAGGAACCGCCGGCTACCGGGATCGAAGGCTTGGACGACATGCTCTCGCAGCAGGTTGACGTGGTCGAGGGTTTTCCCCTGAAGAGCATCGTGACCACCACCACGACGGACAAGAAGCGAGGCCGATCGCAGACCTCCACCGTGACCACGGAGGTCACGGTGCTCCGCGAAGAGGCGATCGACCCGGTGATCTACGAGTTGGATCCCTCCTGGACTCGGACCGAGATGCCCGACCTCCAGAACCTGATGGGTGGCAGTTAGGACACTCGACTAAGAACCACCCCTGAGGCGAGAGGCGAGGGCGAGCGCGTCGTCCCTCGTCGCGACGTCCCCTACCACCTGGGCTTCCAGCAACCGGTCGAGCAGAGGGCCCATGTCGGGGCCGGGTGGGCAGATGTCGGCCGCGATCAGATCGTTGCCGTTGACCAGCGGGGTGGGAGCGAAACGCTCGGGCGGGGTGAGGAGATGGGCCGCGGCGAGTTCTCCTACGCGGGCGAGGAGCTGGTCGAGGGCGCTAGAGTCCGGAGCCTTGGCGGCGAGATCTGCGAGCATGAGCAGTCCGCATCCCGTGGCTTCGTCACCGGTACTCCGCAGGAAGCGGTAGAGAAACTGCACCGTCAGGGGCTGCGCTTGGCGCATCTCCGGGGGCCGAGTGTGGTGCCGCACCAGCGTCGCGACGGCTTGCGCGTCCTGCGCCGCCAGGCGGAGGGTGCGCAGCCGCTCTTCCGCCACCCTGGCTCCAGCCTCGGCATGTTCCTCGCCCTCCACCCTGAGCGGCTCTGCCTTGGCGACATCGTGCAGGCTCGCCGCCAGACGGAGAAGGGTGTGTCGACTCGGTCCGGCTCCGCGGCGCGCTCGAAGATAGGAGAGCAGAGGCAGGTCTCGAGCGGACGGCGCCCCCTCCAGCGTCGTGACCGCCGTGTCCAGAGCGGTGGTGACCGCCAGAGAGTGGGAGAAGCGATCGGGGTCGTGGTGGCGCAGGGTCTCGAGTTCCGGCAGCAGGTAGGTGAGGAGCCCCAGGCTTGCCAACTGTTCCAGCGTAGCGGCCACCTGCGGCGCGGCAAAGCAGCGCAGCAGCTCCTCTCGGCGCCGCTCGGCGGCGCTCTCCTCGAGGCTGGGAGCCTGGCAGCGGATCTCCCGTTCGGTGGCCGGGTCGAGCGCGAACCCGAGTTCGGCCGCGATTCGCACTCCTCGCAGACCGCGGAGCGGATCATCGACCAGGGCGTCGCGGTGGATCAGCCGGACGGTGCGGTTGTCGAGATCGATGAGTCCTCCCGTGGGATCGATCACGGTTCCGTCTCCCGCCAGATCGATGGCCATGGCGTTCAGCGTAAAGTCGCGCGCCAGGAGGTCGGCACGCAGCCCAGGAGCCCGGAAGTCGGCGAGATCGATCTCTAGCTGTTCGCCCGGCACGACGACCCGGGCGCAGCCGCGATCGGGATCGAGGGGCACGAAGGCGCCTCCCAGTCGCTCGGCCAACCGTTGGCCGAGAGGCAGGGCCTCGCTTTCGACGGCGAGGTCCAGATCCTTGACCGCGCGACCCAGGGCCAGGTCCCGCACTGCACCTCCCACCAACCAGACGGGGCGGTCTGGCGGCAGTGCCTGGCGCACTCTCAGGGCCAGGGGAGGGAGCGGGAACCGTCGCACCGACATGGGCGCCACTCTACCTCGCTCGCTCGGTTGGGCTCGCAGGCTCGGGCCGTTCGTCGTCTCGACCGTCGGCACGTTCCCTGATACCCTCGCCGCATGAAGACGACGAACGGTTCGGGGCCCGGCAATCTGGTCGACTTCCCCGACATGCCCAGACTCCCCAAAGGCTCGCTTCGGGGTCTCGCCGGTGCGGTGGCGATCGGTGCCGTGGCGCTCCTGGCCCTGACCTCCTACTACCAGAACGAACCCTACGAGAAGGGGGTGGTTCTCCGTTTCGGTCGCTATGTCGGCACCACCGACCCGGGGCCGAACTTCAAGATTCCACTGATCGATCGCGTGATCAAGGTGCCGGTCGAGCGGCAGCTCAAGCAGGAGTTCGGATTCCGCACGGCGCAGGCTTCCCAACGCACCTCGTACGTCAAGGAGGGCTACGAAGGCGAGTCGTTGATGCTCACCGGGGATCTGAACATCGCCGACGTCGAGTGGGTCGTACAGTTTCGGATCGAGGATCCCTACAAGTATCTCTTCGCCGTTCGCGATGTGCCCGAGACGATTCGCGACGTGGCCGAGGCCGAGATGCGCGGGGTGGTGGGTGACATGGGGTTCAACGAGGTCATCAAGACCCGTCGGCACGACATCGAAGAGCAGGTCCGCGAACGTCTGCAGGAGATCCTGACCTCCTACGACGCCGGGGTCGATGTCAAGCTGGTCCAGTTGCAGGACGTACATCCCCCCAATCCCGTCAAGGACTCGTTCGAAGAGGTCAACCGGGCCCTACAAGAGATGGAGCAGGCGATCAACGAAGCCTTGCAGGAACGGAACCGGATCATCTTCAAGGCCGAAGGGCAGGCCAAGGAGCGAATCGCTCAGGCCGAGGGCTTTCGGGTGGAACGGGTCAACCGGGCGCTCGGAGATGCGGAACGATTCCGCCTGCTCCTGGCCGAGTACCGCAAGGCACCAGAGGTTACGCGGCAGCGTCTCTACCTCGAGGCGATGCAAGCGGTGTTGCCGGGAATGGGGCGCAAGTTGATTCTCGATGACGGAGTCGAAGGCTTGACGCCGTTGCTCGACCTCTCGAACCCGCACGGGGCCGCAGCCCTTGGAGCGGCTTCCCAGGGAGGTGCCCAGTGAAGCGGTTTCCGATTCTCGCCGTCCTCTTCGTACTGCTGATCGTCGTCTCTTCGGCGCTCTTCGTCGTGCCCGAGGGGCAAACCGCGCTCATCATCCAACTCGGCAAGGTGAAGAGCCAACAGGGACCCGGCCTGCACTTCAAGCTCCCGATCGTCGACGAGGTCCGTTTTTTCGATTCCCGAGTGTTGGCCTGGGACGGTGACCCCGAGCGAATTCCGGTCAAAGACTCGAAGTTCATCTACGTCGATACCTTCGCGCGCTGGAGGATCTCGGACGCCGAGCGGTTCTACAACGCGGTTCGGGACGAGGCCGGGGCTCAGTCGCGGCTCGACGACATCCTCGACGGTTCGGTGCGGGATGTCGTGTCGACACACTTCCTCAACGAACTCGTCCGTTCGACCGACCGGCCGTTGGAGACCGACCGACTCGGCTTCGTATCCGAGGTGGCCGGAGGGGACGAGCCTGGCGAGGCGCTGGTCGATGTCGGGGTTCCCGACGAAGCGCTCGACGGGGGTGGCAAGCGGCTCGAGGTGCGGCAGAGCATCTTCGATATCTGCCAGAAGAAGCTGACCGATCTAGACCTCGGGATCACCCTCGAAGACCTTCGGATCAAACGCATCGACTACACCGAACAGGTGCAGAACGAGGTGTACAACCGGATGGTCTCGCAGCAGGAACGGATCGCCGAGCGCTACCGGGCCCAGGGTGAAGGTAAGCGGGCCGAGATCTCGGGTGGTACCGAGCAGGAGCTCAAGCAGATCGACTCCGAGTCCTACCGGCGAGCCCAGGAGATCAAGGGTGCCGCCGAGGCGGACTCGACTCGGATCTACGCCGAGGCCTACGGGGCCGACGAGGAGTTCTACCGCTTCCTCAAGAGTCTGGAGACCTACGAGGCTGTTCTGGGCGGAGAGGATACGTTGATCCTCTCGACCGAGAGCGATCTGATGCGGTATCTCAAGAGCCAGCAGTAGAGGGGTGCTCTGGCGACCCCGCCCGGGGTTGCCTGACCGCGGTTTCTTGTGTAACCTTGTGGTTACTTAAAAGGGGGAACCGCCATGCCGTCCTATGCCCGTCTTCTACCAACTCTCCTGGTTGCCGGCTTGTACACCGTCGCCGTGGCCGCCGCGAACCCCGATGGGCTCGCATCCGATACGCCGCCAGGAACGCTCGAGGCGAGTTTCGCACCGATCGACGAATTCGCCGGGTCCTGCTGGGCCACCACCTTCGACAATGGTGCGCGGGATGTGCACTGTTACGAGTGGGCGCTGCAGCAGGGCTTCATCATCGATCGGCACGAAGTCCAGGGCGGGCCGAGCGGCGGGATCTACGCCGGGGATACGTACTTCGGCTGGGACGCCAAGGGAGAGCAACTAGCCTATTGGTACTTCAACAGTCTGGGCGGAGTGAGCGAAGGGGTGGTGGCCCGCGAGGAGGGTGCTTGGTGGTTCCGCGAGTCCCACGCCGGAATGGACACCGACCACCAGATCCGAACCCGCATGGTCCGACCCGACGCCGACAGCTACGTCGTGGTGACCGAGTTCCTGCGAGATGGCGTTTGGAAGTCCGAGGGTAAGGCGACCTATCGTCGCCTGGGAGCGCGCCCGGTGCAGCTGGGAGGGTCTTGGGCCGAGGGGCTCGATCTGGTGTACAACAGTGATGCGGCGGGCAACTACGAGGTCGAGCGGCTCGACCTCATCTCCGGGGAGGTACGAACTCTCACCACCCACGAAGCGACCGATTGGGTCTACGTGGGAGGAGAGGAGCTGCTCTTCGTGTCGAGGCGGCCCGCTGGCACAGAGCCAGGCTACCGGCTGTATCGACTGGCTCCGGAGGGCGGCGAGCCCGAGCAGATCACCGACTTTCCGGTGGCCGACTCCTGGCTGGCGCGGCTGCCCGGCGACGCCGGGTACGTGGTCTGCGCCCAGGTCGATGGGGATCGGGAGCTGATCCTGATCGACCGCAACGGGGCCGATGTCCGCCGGCTCACCGAGAACGAAGCTGACGACTGCAACCCCGACGTGACTCCGGATGGTGAAACCCTGGTATTCTGGTCCGATCGTAGCGGCGCCGGTGAGCTCTGGAAGATGCCGCTCGCGGGCGGCGCCGCCGTGCAACTGACCCACTTCGCAGCAAACGATCGGGTTCCAGGTCATCGATACGGTGGCGAGGGTCCGCCCAGAATCTCGCCCGACGGTCGGAAGATCGCCTGGATGGCGCTGCGGAGCAGCGATACCTGGGACATCTTTACCATGGATCTCGACGGGACTCAGGTCGAGCGTCTGACCGATTCGCTGGCCGACGACGGCTACCCGTCCTGGTCTCCCGACGGCCGCTGGATCGTGTTCGACTCGAATCGTTACGGGTCCTTCGACCTGTTCGTCATGCCTTCCACTGGAGGTCCGATCGAGCGGCTGACCGACGCTCCTGGCTCCGAGCAGGCTCCCGTGTGGGTCACCAGAAAACCGGCATCCTAGGGACGCCTATGGCCGGATTCAGCGTGGCCGAACGGAAGCCTCGTGGGTCGTAGTCTTCCGCCCGCTCCAGACCCTACGGACCCGGCTGGTCCTCGGGGCCGGCGTCGGCTGGTTGCCCACCGTGAGGGAGGCCGCCGCCTGCGCTCCGCGACGCTCCGTGGCCTTCACTCCCGCCGAGTCTGCTTGCCGCCGCTCGCGGAGAGCCCCCGTGGACCAGCCGGCTCCTCCGGGTCTTCCGCTACTGTCTTCACTGGTTGGGAAGAACGGTCGACGTGATTGGGGGTGTTGCAACCCGTGGGTGCTGTCTCCTCGCCTTGACAGGAGCACTCCCGATCTCGAAGAGACCTCCATCGTTTGGAACGCCAGCTGCCCAGCTGGCAGCGTGGGCGGCGCAAACCTTGCCGAAAGCCCCGAGTAGATACCGCCCTTGTTGCTCTCTCGATCTCGAACTCGGCCGGATTCAGCGTGGCCGACCGGAATCCTTATGAGGTCGTAGTCTCTCTGCCCGCTCCAGACCCTACGGACCCGGCTGGTCCTCGGGGCCGGCGTCGGCTGGTTGCCCACCGTGAGGGAGGCCGCCGCCTGCGCTCCGCGACGCTCCGTGGCCTTCGCTCCCGCCGAGTCTGCTTGCCGCCGCTCGCGGAGAGCCCCCGTGGACCAGCCGGCTCCTCCGGGTCTTCCGCTACTGTCTTCACTGGTTGGGAAGAACGGTCGACGTGATTGGGGGTGTTGCAACCCGTGGGTGCTGTCTCCTCGCCTTGCAGGAGCACTCCCGATCTCGAAGAGACCTCCATCGTTTGGAACGCCAGCTGCCCAGCTGGCAGGGTGGGCGGCGCAAACCTTGCCAGAAGCCCCGAGTAGATAACGCCCTTGTTGCTCTTTCGATCTCGAATTCGGTCGGTTTCAGCGTGGCTGAACGAAGTCCTGGTGAGTTTGTGGTCTCTCCGTCCGCTTTGGCTCCGAGCACCCGCTGGATCCGCTGACGCTGGAACGGGCTAAAGAAAGAGGGGAGGCCGAAGCCTCCCCCCGAGTCGTCGATCGACTCTGGTCTAGAAGGAGAAGCGCACTCCGACCCGCACGAACCGTGGGGCCTGCCAGGTCTGGGCGGTGTTCCACCCAGGGTTGGTGGGAGGCGTCGCGGGGTCGCCGGGGACGATCGTGGTCGTTGCCCCGGTCACCCAGTCGATCGGCTGGTACACATCGGCGTCGGCCGTGGTGTAGTCCGTATCGCGCGTCAGCTCGCCCTGCCGGTCGAGCAGGTTGAAGACGTCGAACAGCAGGTTGATCTGCTTGTCGCCGCCGAGCTCGATCGGGTAGCCGAGGTGGAGGTTCGCCTCGTAGACGTCGTCGGTGCGGCCGAAGGCACCGCGCCTCGACAGGTAATACTCGTTGCTGGCGTACGCCGCCGAGTAACCCATCGCCGTCATCGGAACTCCGGACATCCAGTGGGCGGAGACGCCGGTGGTGAGACCGAAGTCCCACTGGTAACTGCCGTCGAACTTCGCTTGCCAGGTGCGATCGCCCCACAACAGACCCTGGTTGTTGACCGAGAAGTCGTAGTAGTCGAACGCCGAGTTGAGGTTCGGGTCGAGCTGACCCGTCGAGGCCTGGAAGGTCCCGTCGTAGCTACCGCTGGTCTCCGACCACAGGAGCGAAGTCAGGAACTGGTAGTTGTTGGACAGGCTCTTGCGCAGGGTCACTTCGACGCCCTCGAACTCGCGGGTCGGGATGTCGAGCGAATGCAGCGTGTAGTTGTAGCCGTAGGCGTATCCGATGTCGTAGGTGCCCTGCATCAGGCCCTTGCCAGGGTTGCCGATGAAGTAGTTGCCGTCGGCAGCCAGGGCGTCTTCGATCACGTTGTTGAGTTCACGACGGATCAGCTTGAGGCCGACGGCCATGTTGTCGGCGACCTCCATCTCACCGCCGAGGATGACCTCTTCGATGTACTGACCCTCCACCGCAGGATCGACCAGCGACACGCCACCGCCGAGGGTGCTCGAGTTGCGGTTGACCGCACGGTCTCCCGCTACGTTGGCCAACTCCTGGGAGAAGTTGTACGCGAAGACCGAGATCTCACCGCCGAAGGAGCGGATCACGATGTCCATCGGAATCGTCTCGTAGAAGTAACCCCAGTGGGCGAAGACCTTCGATTGGCCGTCGTTCCGGGGATCCCACACGAGTCCAACCCGAGGGGCTAGGTTGTCGTCGATATCGGCACTGACGTTGCCGAAAGCATCGTAGAGCCGCTGGATCTCCATGCGGGCCCCGAGGTTGACCGTGAAGTTCGAAGCGGGCCGCCAGGTGTCCTGCAGGAAGTAGGCGTAGTTGTCGGCCTTGGTGTCGACGGCCAGCGGATTGACCATGTCGCCGGTGGTGGCGGCGTAGGGGTCGATCTGACTCGAGACGTAGTAGCGGTGCCGGTAGTAGTAGTCCTGCTCCGGGTTGTCGGGACAGCGGAACGCGCTGCAGTTGAACCGGTAGATTCGTTGACCACCACTATTGCTGTTGGCGTTCACCACGCCGATCTCTTCGTACTCGTAGCCGCCTTTGAACTCGTGCTGGCCGAGGATGTCTTCGACGAACAGCGTGAGGTCGGCCCGGTACTGGTCCCGGGTGAACTCCTGGTCGGCGTAGTTTCCGATGCCCGAGGGGTTCGGAGCTCCTGCCCAGCCCCAGGTCGTGGTGCCGTCGCCGAGAGGGTCGGTCTCGTCGATGAATCCGACCAGGTCGCGACCGGCTCCACCCACCGTCGCCTCTTCGGAGTGTTGTGCCACACGCACGTTGCCGATGAGGTTGTTGGTGAAGATGCCGTCGTAGTTGACGACGTAGTCAGTGGCCCCGGTCTCCAGGGTCTGGTCGTAGTGGGTCGACGGACCGGCGAGGGATACCGGGTTGCCCAGGGTGTCGGTGAGGACACCCTCCTGCATCGACGGATCGCCGAAGAAGGAGGCAGCTACGGTGTGCGACGGGTGCGCCAGCCAGGTCAGCTTGCCGGCGTACAGGTCTCGCTCCAGGGTCCGAGTGAAGGGATCGTTGAGCGCCGGGGCGCCCGGCACGAACTGCGAGAAGTCCTCGACCGAGGCCAGGTTGGTTTCGTTGTCGACCCGATCGTAGGCCCCGAAGAACCAGAGCTTGTCCTTGATGAAGAAGCCGCCCAGGTCAAAGCCGTAGTCCGCGTTGGTCTGGCCGGTGGTTTTGACCGAACCGGTCGCTGCTCCGGCGTCGGGCTCGGCCTTGAGGTTGTTCTGCAGGTCGTCACTGTCGTAGTAGGCGAAGACGTCACCGTGGAATTCGTTACCGCCGGACTTCGTGATGACGTTCAGGATGCCGCCCGTCGAGCGACCGTATTCGGCGTTGTAGCCGGCGGTCTTGACCTGGACTTCCTTGATGAACTCGAAGTTCAGGACCTTGCCCTGCTGTCCGAACTCGACACCGGTGGTGTTGACCCCGTCGACGTAGTACGCGTTCTCCGATCCGGTCGAGCCGTAGAAGGTCTGGCCCGCGAGATCGGCTTGGGCGCCGGGAGTGACGCTGGCCACGGCGGTGTAGTTGCGGCCGGTGGGCAGCGATTGGAAGAACTCACTGTCGAGAGCAACGCCCAGTTCGGTCGAGTTGGTATTGACGGTCGGGCGCTCGGCGGTGACGATGATCGCGTCGGCGAACTGGCTTGCCAACGAAACGTCGATCTCGGAGACGCTCGAGATATTGACCGGTACGCTCTCACGTACCACGGTCTGGAACGTGTCGAGCGAGTACTCGATTCGGTAGATACCGACCGGAACCACGGGAAAGCGGTAGGCTCCGTCGGCATCGGTGATCGCGACCTTGCTGCCCTGAAGGTCGGGCGAGCTGATCGAAACCGTGACGCCGGGGAGAGCGGCTCCCGCGTCGTCGGTCACCTGCCCCTTGATCGAACCGCGGGTGGTCTGGCCAAACGTGGCAGGAACCAGCAGCAGGGCCGAGAGGGCCAGGGTGGAGAGGATTGCGCCAAAGCGCGTCGGACTTCGCATGGTGGAAGACTCCTTCATCGTCGTTTCTTACGTTGGCGTCTCGACAGTCGAGACGCCGGCACTGCCTTGCCGGGCAAGAGACAGTTGAGCAGGAGTCGTGCCACGGCGGAGTGGGCTGGGGTCTAGGTGTCTCTATCTCATGGAAAATAAGAGCGTTATAGGCATCTGGCGGAGACTCCGCGGCGTCGTGGAGTCCACCGGGATTCGACTTCTTGGTCACCGATCCAAGAAACCTCGGCCCACGTTCTTGAAGAAGAACTGCCGGGTCGTCGCGGTCTCCGTCGCGTTTGTGACCCTTTCGGCGATGGCGTAGGATCGGCCGCATGGAGACCGTTGCCGCCCGTCTCGCGCCCATCATCTTGCCCGAGGTTCAGGGGGACTACATCCGATTGGGCGAGCTGTGGCACGAACGCCCGGTCGCGATGATCTTCTTGCGGCACTACGGCTGAATCTTCTGCCGCGAGCACGTCGCGCAGTTGCGCGACCACCAAGAGGAGTTCGAGACCCGCGGAGCGACGGTGGCCGCCATCGGTCTGGGAAACCGTCTGTACGCCAGTTCCTTCCGCGAGGATACGGAAATCAACTTTCCCCTCTTTGTGGACGAGGATCGACTGGCCTACCAGGCCTTCGACCTAGGGTCGGCGAACCTGGCGCACCTGCTCCGCCGGGACAACGCCCGGGCGCGGC
Organism: Thermoanaerobaculia bacterium; assembly: GCA_030429235.1. Lineage (GTDB taxonomy): Bacteria > Acidobacteriota > Thermoanaerobaculia > Multivoradales > JAIOJS01 > JAIOJS01. The sequence goes on from JAUIDB010000005.1 coordinate 141,188, forward strand.
GGCGGGCCCGCGAGGCCGGCTTTCGGCAGCACAAACTGGGAGAGAACGTGTTCCAACTGGGGGGCGCCTTGGTGGTGGCTCCGGGGGACCAGGATCTGTTCGTGCATCGCAGCGAGACCTTCGGAGACAATGCGCCGATCTCCGACCTGCTCGCCGTTCTCTAGTTCGTGTCGGGATCGACGGGGGTGGCCCTGGTCCTCAGTCGCGGCCGGCGCCGCGTGTCGGTAGGAGACGCCCGACCAATTCCGACAGGAGATCGTCCAATGCTTCGAACCAGCCGCCCTTTGATCACACTCTGCTGCACCTTGCTCTGCCTCGGTACGCCTTTGGCGGCCGAGCGGATCGATGGCATCGGGCTGGTGGAGGTCACCCCAGAAGGTGCGGCCCGGTTCGCCGTGTTGGGCGCCGTCGAGTGTGCGTCGTGGAACTTGGAGCGGGTTCAGGTCGACCGGAACCCTGCGAGCGGGGAGGCCGAGCTGCACTTCGATTCACCGGGTTGTCTGGTCACTCCACCGCCGATCGATCCCTTTTTCTCCGAGTTCGAACTCTTCGAACATGGCGAGGATCTCGACTTCCGTCGGATCGAGCCCCGTCTCGGCCTCCAGGGGTACCTCGAAGGAGAGATCACGGTGAGCTCGAACCGCACGCCGACCGAGAGTGGACGTTTCGATACCCGCTTCTGGCTCGAGCCTTTGAGTCAGGGACTGCCGCCCGAGGAGGAGCCAGAGCTGCGGTTCCGTCTCCACACTCCGGTACCAGTTCGGTTCGTCTCGCTAGAAACCGTGGACGTGAACCTCCGCGACGTCCGCTACGAGATCGAGCTGGAAGCCGACCCGGCGGGGATCATAACCGAGGTTCTGGCGCTGCCGAACCCGGGTCTGGGTGAGCACCAGGTGTTCGTTCGGCTGGGTGACCTCGGAGCGGCGCGACAGATCGTGGTGAGTGGCGAAGGGGGAGGCTCGACCTGCACGGCCACCTCGATGGCCCACTGTCTGAATCGCGGGCGCTTCCGAGTGACCGCCAACTGGGAGGACTTCGACGGTGGCACCGGACCGGCCCGCACGATCGGACTCTCCAGTGACTCTGGTCTCTTCTGGTTCTTCGACGAAGACAACGTCGAACTGATGGTCAAGGTCCTCGACGGTTGTTCGACGCCGTTCGATGCCTACTGGGTCTTCGCCAGCGGGCTGACCAACGTCGCCGTCGACCTCACGGTGACCGATACCTTCACGGGTCAGAGCTGGTCCCGGTCCACCCAGCTGCACGAAGAGTTCGGTCCCATTCTCGACACGGCAGCGCTGTCGGTCTGTCCGTAGGGTTCGAGGTCAGTCGAGGTCGATTTCGGGCACGAAAAAGGGGAGCGGTGTCGCCACCGCTCCCCTGAATCGGGCCGGAGCCCCGCCCTCTCCTAGAAGGAGAAGCGGACTCCGAGCCTCACGTACCGCGGCTGCTGCCAGGTGGTGGCAGTGTTGAAGGCCGGGTTGGTGGGGGGACTGTTGGGGTCACCGGGCCGGATCGTCGAGATCTGACCGGTGTTCCAGTCGAGCGGCTGATAGTCCTCGTTACCCGTGGTGTAGCGAGTACTGCGGGTCACTTCGCCCTGACGGTTGAGCAGGTTGAAGACGTCGAACAGGATCTTCAGCTCACGGTCGCCCCCGAAGGAGATCGGATAGTCGAGGTGAAGGTCCGCCTCGTACTGATCGTCGACCCGGCCAAACGCGCCGCGCTCCGACAGGTAGTACTCCCAGCTTGCGTACCCCGACGAGTAACCCATCGCCGTCATCGGCGTGCCGGTCCGCCAGTAGGCGGAGAGCCCGGCGGTGAGGCCGAAGTCGAACTGATAGGAACCGTCGAACTTGAACTGCCAGGTCCGGTCACCCGAGAGTAGCCCGGTGTTGTTGACCGAGAAGTCGTAGTAGTCGAAGGCCGAGTTCAGGTTCGGGTCGAGCTGGCCCGTCGAAGCCTGGAACAAGCCGTCGTAGCTACCGGTCAATTCGGACCAGAGGGCCGAAGCCAAGAACTGGAAGTTGTTCGACAGGCTCTTTCGTACCGACAGCTCAACGCCTTCGTACTCGCGTACTGGCTCCTCGAGCTGGTGCAGAGTCGTGTTGTAACCGAAGGCATAGCCCATGTCGTAGGTGCCTTCCATCAGACCCTGGCCTGGGTTGCCGATGAAGTAGGACCCGTCGGCCGAAAGGGCGTCTTCGATGACGTTGTCGAGGTCACGGCTGATGTACTTGAGACCAACCGCGAGGTTGTCCATTACCTCCATCTCGGCCCCGACCACCAGTTCTTCGATGTACTGTCCCTTGGTGTTGGGATCGACTCTCGAGATGCCGTTGCCGCGTACGGTGCTCAACTGCTGCACACAGCCCGGTCGAGCGTCGGTACAGATTCCCGCCACGTCACCCGGCTGATCCGAGTAGTTGTAGCCGAAGATGTCGATCTCTCCGCCAAAGGAGCGGATTACGATGTCCATCGGGATGGTCTCGTAGAAGTGACCCCAACTGGCGAAGACTTTCGAACGACCGTCGTTCTTGGGGTCCCACACCAGACCGATGCGCGGAGCTCCGCTGTCGTCGATGTCCGCACTGACTTCGCCAAGGGCGTTGTACAGCCTCTGGATCTCCATTCGATACCCGAGGTTGACCGTGAAGTTCGAGGCCGGCCGCCAGGTGTCCTGCAGGAAGTAGGCGTAGTTGTCGGCCTTGGTATCGACGCTCAGCGGGTGGTTGATGTCGGCTACCGTCGCCGAGAACGGGTCGACCCGCTCCGAGACGTAGTACCGGTGACGGTAGTAGTAGTCGTGGATCCGCTGTCCATCGGCATCGAAGCAGCGAGAGAGGCTGGTGCAGTTGAAGCGGTAGATCCGCTCGCCGCCGCTGTTGTAGTTGGAGTTGACGACGCCGATCTCCTCGTACTCGTAGCCACCCTTGAACTCGTGCTGACCGGCGAGGTCCTCGACGAAGAGCGTCAGGTCTCCCCGCAGCTGGTCGCGAGTGAACTCCTGGTCCTGGAAGAAGCCGATTCCCGAAGAACCGGGAGCTCCGTCCCAGCCCCAGGTGATCGTGCCGTCACCGAGCGGGTTGCTGCTGTCGATGTAGCCCACCAGGTCGCGCCCGGCTCCTCCGGTGATCGCTTCCTCCTGGTGCTGCGCCACGCGGAAGTTGGCGATCAGGCTCGAGGTGAAGATCCCGTCGTAGTTGAGCACGGCGTCCAGAGCGCCGGTGTCCAGCGTCTGGTCGTAGTGAGTGGACGGGCCGGCCAGACTGACGCCGGGCAGGACGCCCGACTGCGTCGACGGATCGCCGAAGGCCGAAACCGAGACCGTGTGGCTGGGGTGGGCCAGCCAGGTCAGCTTTCCGGCGTACAGGTCTCGCGTGAGTTCACGCGAGAAGCTGTCTCCGAGGGAGGGAGCACCGGGAACTCCCAGGGCTCCGAAGTTCTCCAGCGACTCGAGGTCGGTGTCGTTGTCGACCCGGTCATAGGCGGCGAAGAACCAGAGACGGTCCTTCACGAAGTAGCCACCGAGATCGAGGCCGTAGTCGGACCGTACGAACCCGGTCTGTTTGCTGGCTCCCGAGACCGCGCCGTCAGCAGCCTCGCCCTTGAGACTGTTCTGTAGGCCATCGCTATCGTAGTAGCCGAACACGTCGCCGTGGAACTCGTTACCACCGGACTTGGTGATCACGTTGAGAATGCCCCCCGTGGAGCGGCCGTACTCGGCGTTGTAGCCCGCCGTCTTCACCTGGACCTCCTTGATGAACTCGAAGTTCAGGGTCTTGCCCTGTTGGCCGAGTTCGACGCCGGTGGTGTTGACGCCGTCGATGTAGTAGGCGTTCTCGGCTCCCGTCGAACCGTAGAAGGTCTGACCAGCACCGTCGGACTGGGCACCCGGCGTCACGCTGGCGACCGAGGTGTAGTTGCGTCCGGTGGGCAGAGCCTGGAAGAAGTCGGAGTCGAGGGCGACCCCGAGTTCGGTCGAGTTCGTATTGACGGTGGGACGGTCCGCCGTCACGATGATCGCCTCGGTGAACGAGCTCGTCATCTCGACGTTCACTTCCGTGGTCGCCGAGATGTTGACGGTCACGTTTTCCCGGACGATGGTCTGGAAGGTGTCGAGGGCGAACTCCATGCGGTAGACACCGACCGGCAGCAGTCGGAAGTGATAGTTACCGGCCCCGTCGGTGACGGAGACCTTGTTGCCCTGGAGGTCGGGTGAGGTAATGGTCACCGTGACGCCGGGGAGGCCCGCACCGTTGTCGTCCGCCGCGGTGCCGAGAATGGCGCCGCGGGTCGACTGGCCAGAGGCCGAGGAGGCGATCAGGACCAAGAGGCCCAGGATCGGGAACAGCACTCGAGAGCGCTTGAGAAATCTCATGATTCGTGTACTCCTGTCAAAGGAAGATGATCTGGAGTCCTTCCGTCGTGGTCGGACTCGGCTGGGTTCGAAATTAGGAAACGCGGTTCTTGTTTGGCGTCGGATCCTCCGGTGGTGGAGTCTGGGACTCGTCCTCGAACGTGGCTGGCGATCTCAGAGTTGAACGGATAGAGGCCGGCCACGACCGTTTCCGCCGTCCTGAGGGACGCTGGTCCCCTCGGACGATCGGTTCGTTTGCGATGAGGGGAGACTAGAGCCTGGCGGCGCGAAATATCAGTTGTGCGGGGTTGGACGAGGTTGGTCGCCGAAGGTTGCGTAGGGTTGGGACCGGCGGTGGGCCGGTCGTGGGCCGACGCCGGCCGGATGAGGTCAGCGCCTCCGGTGCGGCGGAGTCGACGAGGATCTGGCCGCAGGAGCGCAGTGCACCGCTCCGTCGGACGCGTTTGGCCGGTGTGGGATCTGGCGAGGCCGGCGATCTGTCCCGGCGTCCCGGGCGCACCGGATGGTCCTCGGATCATCCGCTCGAGAGGGACGAGAGACGGACTTCGCCCGCTGGGTCGCCTAGGTCTCGGTGCGGGCGTACATCGTTGCGACCCGCCGCTCGATCTCGTGGAAGCGGGGGTCGTCTCGCAGGGGATCGAGGATCGGATAGGTCAGCAGGGGACCCAGCCAGGCAGTCTTGGCGCTCCAGGCTTGATCCAACCAGTGCAGCGCCATCTCGTGGTCGCCGAGGGCTACGTAGGCGATGACGAACTCTTCGGGGTATACCGTCGATTGCTCGTAGCTCTTGTGGAGCAACGCCAGCCACTCGGTCCAGAACGGTCGATAGTCGCCCCCTTCCGCCGCCAGCCGAACCCGGTCGCGGATCTCGGTCGGTGTGTCTGCGATCTCGAGCAGGCCGTCGAGCGTGGCTGCGGCTTCGAGGTGCCGATTCAGCGTCGTCAGGGCCAGCAGCCGCACCAGTCGGGGAGCGACAAAACCCGGGATGAGTTCGATCGAGTGGGCCGAGCGTTCCACGACCTCCTCGTAGTGACCGGCGCTGTAGAGGACCCAATCGACTTCGGACTGGATGACTCCGTCGAGCGGATTGACCAGGCTCGCGTGCCGCGCGGCCCGGACCGCTTCAGCACGCTCGCCGCGGGCCTGCTGGTAGTTCATCCACTCCAGGTGCAGCTGTGGGTTCCGAGGATCGGCCTTGCGTGCGTCCTCCAGTAGGGAGTGCGCTCGAGGGTCGCGGTCGAGGTACAGCGCGATCTTGGCCAGGGTCAGGAGTGCCCGAGGTTCGGAGGGGTCGTGGTCCAGGGCCAACTCGGCGTGGCGCCGAGCCGAGGCCACGTGGCTCTGGTCCAGCGTCCAAACCCAGCGGCGCATGTCGGTGGTCGCCAGCAAGCCGAGCAGGGTCGGATCGGAAGGAAACTGCTCGAGCCCGTCCCGACACAGCTTCTCGATGGCATCAAAATCAGCCCAGGAACTGCGGTGGTTGTGGTAAAGGGCTCGTAGCACGATGTCCCGCGGTGACTCGGGAGAGGGCTGTCGCAGGCCTCCGCCCGGTTCGATTTGGAGCGTCTCGAGCACTTCCCTCAATCCGTTGCTCCATTGGTCCAGTTGGTCCAGGGGGCGGTTGGGCCCCTGGCGAGACCAGAGGATCCGTCCGGTGTCCACCTCGAGCAGGGAGAGTGAGAGTTCGGCGCTCTGCACGCTGCCGTCGAGAGATCCGTGGAGGAGGTAGTCGGCCTGGAATCGTTTCCCCAGATCGCCGGGAGACTCGATCTCGCCGGTTACGAACTGCGGCAGGATGACGTCGACGTTCTCCCCCCCACGACGGGTCAGCGCCGCCGCCAGATCGACCGAGAGACCATCCACGAGCCCCTGTTCGGCGTCGCTGAGGGTCGAGAGAGACTCGAAGGGCAGAACCGCGACGCGGGGGACTCGGTCGTCGGGAAGGGGTCGACTCGGTTCGGACGGGGGCTCCTCAGTTCCCCTGAAGAGTGCCACGACCACCACCAGCACCGCGGCCAGGATCCCGACGGCGGTCCAGAGGTACGACCGTCGCCGGCTCGTCGTGGCGACGGGGACCCTCGAACTGGCAGCAGATCCTTCGGGATTTAGCGGCTCGCTCGAGTGGCTCCGAGGGAACTCCAGCCTCGTGACCGTGCCCTCGATGGACGGGCTGCTCGTTTCCCCGGGGTCGCAGGGTTGGATCTCTTCGAGAAACCGGTAGCCTTGTCCCCGCACGGTTTCCAGATACCTCGGTCTGCGGGCGGAGTCTCCGAGAGCTCCACGCAACCGGTTCATCATCGGTCGCAGGCTCTTGTCGTAGTCGACGATGGTGTCGCCCCACAGGCTCTGGATCAGCTCTTCGCGCGTCACGATCGTTCCGGCGCGCTCGACGAAGAGGGCGAGCGCCTGCGCGTGCAGCCGTTGAAGGTCGATGGCCTCCCCGTCTCGTTCGAGGGTCAGGCGGTGCAGATCGAAGGTGAAGTCTCCAAACCGCACGACGCGTGGTCTGGTTGTGGGGAGCACATACTCCTCCTCTTCGTGCGACATCGTGTTGTCGGCGAACGAACCCTGCAAGGCGATCTCCTCTTCCTGAACTCACGACCCGTGACAGGGGGGGTAAGTGCAAGCGCGGTGCCATGGTTCGCAGCAGCGAGGCTTCGGGCTGGAAACAGCGATTCCACCCCCGGGACGTCCTGTGGAAGAGACTACGCCGTCCCCGGAACGGGCCGCGTAAAGAACGCTAGGTGCAGGGAACAACGGTAGCCAACGCTGACCAAGCCGCTACGACCTCCTTGTCGGCTTAGTCTCTAGCGGTCGGTGGCCGAGCTCTGAATCCTGCCGTCGAACCCCAGTTCTTGGATCAAGACTTCAGAGTATTGAATGGAGCGAACCCAGCCAGCCCCCAGAAAGCGAGAGGAGACCCCGATGCCTGAACCCACTTCCACCTCCGGCGCAGCGGTCGATGGACCCGCTGCTTTGATCATCCGTCGTTTCGTGACCAACGCCATGGACCAGCGCAGGATGACCTACCACGAAGCCTGTGCCGCCCTCGGGGTGAGCAACATCTCGAGAATCCACTGGCTTCGTAACTCGATCCGGCACTGGCCCGAGCCCGGCCTCTTCGCGCGGCTGTGCGAGGCGTTCGATCTCGATCCGCGAGACCTACTCCGCGAGGCAGGCTACCTCGAGTAGGGCTCCGTCTGGGTGGAGCACCACCCAGTCGGGCGCTACGAGCCCGTCGAAACTGCGGGTTGGTTGGCGGCCCGAGCCATCGCTTGTTGCGGGGGCGTCCGCTCCTCGGAGGTCCACTCCTCCCCGGGGGAGGTGCGCATCCGGGAGAGAAAGCCGGTGACACTGGTGTAGGCCACCGGAATCAGGACCAGCGTCACCAGTGTCGACGCCAGCAAGCCGCCCACGACCACCCGGGCGAGCGCGGCCTGGATCTCCCCTCCGACTCCGGTTCCCAGGGCCAAGGGGATCAACCCGAGGCTGGTGGTGGCGGTGGTCATGAGAATCGGGCGGAAGCGAAGGCGGGCACCCTCGAGTACAGCCTCGACGGTGTTCAGCTGGTGTTCGCGGCGCTGCAGGTTGATCGCATCGATGAGCACGATGGCGTTGTTGACGACGATGCCGACCAGCATCACCAGACCCATGATGCTCTGGATGTTGAGAGTGGTCCCGGTGAGTAGAAGCGTCGGCACCACGCCGACCAGCGCCGCCGGGACCGCGAGCATGACGATCAGGGGGTCGACGAAACGCTCGAACTGGGCGGCCATCAACATGTAGACGAGAGCGAGGGCCATGAGAATCGCCACCGAGAAGTCTCGCTGGGCGGCCTGCTGCTCCTCGTACTGACCCCCGTAGAGCAGCGAGAACCCGTTCGGAATCGGCATCTCTGCGAGGGTGGCGCGCACCTCCTGGATCGCGTCGCCCAATGCGACGCCGCTCTTCAGGTTGGCCGTGATGTAGGTGACGCGTTGTCCGTCGACGCGCTCGATCTCGACCGGGCCGCGTCCACGCTCCGACTGGATGAGGGGCGACAGCGGTACCACCGCCCCGGACGGAGTTCGAAAGACCACGCCGTCGAGATCGGACGAGACCAGACGGTCGCGAGGGCGCAAGCGCACGGTGATGGGAAACTCTTCACCGCCAGTGCGGTAGCGCCCGGCTTCGACGCCGCCGACGTTGGCGAGCAGGGTACGGCTCACGGTTTCGACATTCAGCCCGAGACGGGAGATCCTCTCCCGATCCAGGACCAAGCGCTGTTCCGGCGTACCCTCTCGCCGGCTCACTCGGACGTCGGTGATGGTACCGATTCGCTGCATGCGCTCCTTGATCTCGGCCGCAACCGTGTCGGCCCGGTGCAGGTCCCAACCTCGCAACTCGAGCTCGAGCGCGTTGCCGCTACCGCCCGAACCAAAAACGCGGTTGAGCATCCAGAGACCCTGCTGTGCCTCCACGTCCAGTTCCGCTCCCGGAATCTTGCCCTCGACCTCTCGGCGCACCAGGTCGGCCAGTTCGGTACTGCTCATCGAGCGTTGGCTCTGGTGCGCCAGCTTGAGTTCGATGGCGGCGTTGTCACCCCGCATCTCGGTCGAGGAGAGGTGGACGTCTTGCGCTGGGACCACGGCCCGCACCCGGTCCTCGAGTTCATCGATGTAGGTGCGCAGGACGGCGATGTTGGTACCACGTGCCATCTCGAGCTGGATATCCAGTTCGTCGGCCTCGGTCTGAGGGGCGAGCTCGACCGGAATCAGGGGCCAGAGGGCCAGCGCGGCGGCGACGAGGACTCCGGCGGTAAGAAATACCCGACTGCGCTGATGGAGCGCCCGGTCGAGCTTCCTGACGTACCACCGCTCCAGGCGTTCGAAGCGTTCAGAGGGGCCAGTCGGGGCCCGGCGCAGGCGCAGGAAGCGGGCCGAGAGCATGGGGACCAGGGTCAATGCCACCAGGAGCGAACAGGCCAGTGCGAAGACGACCACTAGAGCGAGCGCCTGGAACAGCGCGCCGCTGGTGGTGCGGGCAAAGACCACGGGAAGGAAGATGACACAGGTTGTGAGGGTCGAAGCGACGATGGCACCGGCAACCTCCAGCGTGCCCACGCGAGCGGAGTCCAGGGCTGAGAGATCGGCCTCTTCCCGCTTGCGGACGATGCTCTCCAACACCACGATTGCGTTGTCGACGATCAGACCTACGCCGAGAGCCAGACCTCCGAAGGTCATCTGGTTGAGAGTCAACCCGCCGAAGTAGAGGAGACCGAAACTCGCCACGACCGAGATCGGGATCGACAGGGCGATGATGCCGGTACTGGAGGCGTTGCGGAGGAAGAGGTAGAGCACCAAGATGGCGAAGAGCGACCCCCAGAGGGCGGAGGTTCGCAGGTTCTCCATCGACTGTCGGATGAAGTCACTCTGGTCGACGACGACCGTGAGCCGGAGATCGCGCCGTTCGCCGTTGATTCGTTCGACCTCGCGCTGGACCTGCCGAGCTACGGCGACGGTGTTGGCTCCACTCTGCTTCTGGATCCCTACCGTGATCGACGGGACACCGTTCATCTCCACCATGTAGCGGACGTCCTCGAACGTGTCCCTGACCTCAGCGAGATCACGCACGCGGACGAAGTGTTCACCGCGTCGAGCGACTACGGTGTTGGCGATCTGCTCCAGCGAGCTGAACTCGCCGACCGCCCTGACGTAGACATCGGCGAAGCCCCGTTTGACCGTTCCCGCGGGCAAGGTGACGTTTTCGCGACCCAGGGCCGACTGCACGTCGAGTGCGGTCAGACCGGTGGCTCTCATGCGCTCGCGGTCCAACTCGATCCGAATCTCCCGGTGGACCCCGCCGCGGATATCGATGGCGCCAACCCCGGGGATCTGGTCGAAACGCCTCGCCAGGTCGTCTTCGATGATTCGAGTCAGGTCGTCGAGGGGGCGAGTGCTGGTGGCGACGAGGCTGACGACCTCGACCCGGTCGAGATCCAGCTTGAAGATCCGTGGCGTGTCGACCTCGTCGGGCAGTTCGTCGCGAAGGCCGTCGAGCGCGGCTCGGAGATCGTTGGCCGCCTCGTCGAGATTTGTACCGCGGGCGAAGTCCAGTCGCACCCGACTGCGGCCCTCCTGGGATTCCGAGGTGACCCTTTCCAGATTCGGCAGACCGGCGACCACGTTCTCGACCGGATCGGTGATGATCTGCTCGATCTCCTCCGGGCCGACGTTGGGGTAGTTGATGCTGACGGTGAGTTGCGTGAACTCGACCTTGGGTAGCAGGTCGACGGGCAGGGTGCGGAACGAGACGATGCCTAGGACGACCAGGATCAAGAAGGCCATCGAAGTCGCGACGGGACGACGAATCGAGACTGCGGTCAACGACACCGGTCAGCTCCCGGTCTGCGGCTCTGCCGAAAGCGGGACGGCGGCCGCCTCGGGTTGCGCGAGGAGGCGGTCGACGACCTCCTCGTTTTCAGGAATCTCCGCCCCCAACGAAGCCGCAATGCGCTGCTGCCGATCCATGAAGCTACGGAGCAGGTCTTCGCGCTGCAGGCCTTGTAACTGCTGGACCCTCTGCCAGTCTGTGCGGCGCACCCGGGCTTCGATTTGACCTGTGCCCGGTCTCGCGAGCAGCTGCTGTCCGTTGACCACGACCCACGCTCCGCTCGAGATCCCGTCTACACCGATTGCGCCCCCCCCTTCGGCTAGGAGCTCGATGGGCTGAAACCTGACCGGGTAGCTCTCCTCGGCATCGTCGGAGCTGTTCCCGGTAGTCTGGGCTGGCAGGTCGACCACAAACACACCCTGGCGACCCGAGTCCAGGTCTTCCCAGAGGGCGTTGGTCGGAACCAGGGTGGCCGCGTTGGTCATGCCGACGAGGATGTGGACCGTGGTGAACATGCCGGGTTTCAGACTGCCGGCGCGGTTGTCGATGTCGATCTCCCCCACGGTCGTGAAACTCGCTTCTTCCAGGAACGGAGAGACGCGGGAAAGTGTCGCTTCGACCGGGTCGGCAGCTGCCTCGCGGACCTCCAGGCGAACCGGCTGGCCAGGTTCGATCCAGCGCAACATCGCTTCGGTAAGGGGGACCTCGACGAGCAGTCGGTCCAGGTTGCCGACCCGGAAGAGCACCGTGCCGCGGTCCACCAGCATTCCGACCTCGGCGTTGCGCACTCCGACGCGGCCCCCCACGGGAGAGCGCACGACCGACTTCGCCAGCGCAGCGCGCCGTTCCTCCGCCGTGGCTCGAGCCGCGTCGCGCTGAGCTTTGGCCGCCTCGACCGCGGCCTTCTCGCCATCGAGGCGGGCTTGGAGAGTCTCCAACTCCTGTTCGCTGATCAGACGCTCGCTGGCCAGCGACTGGAAGCGAGCAACTCGCGTCTCGAGTTCACGGGCGGTGGCTTCGGCTTCGAGGAGATCTGCCTCCGCCAGCCGGACATCGGCTTCCGTCCGTCTCAGCTGTTCGCGGAGTTCCCCATCATCGAGGCGCACCAGTACCTGCCCCCTCTCGACGGCTTCGCCGCTTCGCACCAGGACCTCCGCCACCGTCGCGTTGATCTCCGCCCGCACCGCCACCTGGTTCTCCGCCCGCACTACGCCGGTGACGGTCTCCACCTTTGGCAGGCCTCCGTGTGTGGCTGGCACCGCCTCCACCAGAGGGGCCAGTGCCGCCGGGGCTTCGGGCGTCGCATCGCTGCATCCCCAGGCAGACAACAGGGCCAGGGCGAGCAGCCACCGCCCCGGGGTTTTCGCCCCAGCAATAGTTGCACTCGTTTCGCGGGTAGATGTCTTGCGTTGCATGTAGTTCCTTCTCGCTAGCCAATCAGCATAGCAGGCGCAGCCCATCCGCAGTGGTCGTAGATGTTACGGTCTGGCAACTGGCCACGGCCCGCTCGGCGTGCCGAAGCAGCAGGAGGCCTGGTTCTTTCGAATGACGAAGTCAGATCCGTTGGCCCGTGGTCAGCGGGCTTGCTGCCCTCTGCTGTCCCGAGTCTCCCGATCACTCTAGAGCGTCGCGCGCTCTGCGCTCGCCGCGATGACTGAATCAGGGTCACTGGGCGGTGGTGAGCCCGCGTTAGCAGTCTCGTGATTCGCTCTAGAGCGCCGCGTGCCCCGCGCTCGCCGCGACGACTGAATCACAGCCACAGCGTGGTGGTGAGCCCGCGTTAGCAGCCTCCTGATTCACTCTAGAGCGCCGAGCGTTCCGCGCTCGACGCGACGACTGAATCAGAGCCAGTGGATCGAGGTGAGCCCGGTTAGGAGTCTCCTGATTCACTCTAGAGCGCCGAGCGTTTCGCGCTCGCCGCGACGACTGAATCAGAGCCACTTGGGCCATGGTGAGCGCGGTTAGGAGTCTCCTGATTCACTCTAGAGCGCCGAGCGCTTCGCGGTCGCCGCGACGACTGAATCAGAGCCACTTGGGCCATGGTGAGCGCGGTTAGGAGTCTCCTGATTCACTCTAGAGCGCCGAGCGCTTCGCGGTCGCCGCGACGACTGAGTCAGAGCCACTTGGGCCATGGTGAGCGCGGTTAGGAGTCTCCTGATTCACTCTAGAGCGCCGAGCGCTTCGCGGTCGCCGCGACGACTGAATCAGAGCCACGGGACCGTGGTGAGCGCGCTCACCACTGTCCCGTGTCTCCTGATTCAAACCCATCCGCGAAGATCTCGGGTCCGTAGATCGGCGGAAGGTCGGGCCCACTGACCACCCCCAGGGGCGAGTAGGAGGTATAGCCCGGGAAGATCTCGCCCAGGTAGGGGTTGCCCATGCGTCGAATCAGGATCTCGGAGAGGACCCTCCGATAATCGGTCGTCACCGCCAGGTCGGCGCCGTCGAACAGCTGACCGTTGGCGAGTCCCGGCCAAGTGCCGTGGACTCCACCGTTCACGTTGCCGCCGAGGACCATCATCATCGAGCCATGCCCGTGGTCGGTGCCGCGATCGTTGTTCTCGCGCAAGCGGCGTCCGAACTCGCTCTGCACCACCACGGTCACTCGTGACGTGTAGTTGTTGGCCCCCGAACCATCGAGGTCGGTGTAGAAGGCCGCCAGGGCACGCGAGAGCGTCTCGACGTGGCTCAGGAAGTAGCCCCCGCCGTTCTCTCCCTGGCCCTCGTGGGTGTCCCAGCCCCCGTAGTCGATGGTGGCCACGCGCAGGCCGAGGTCCATCTTGATCATCCGCGCCAGGGTCTCGAAGTGGTCGCCCAGGCTGCCGCCGGGGTACACCGCTCCGTTGGCCGGGGTGTAGCCACCGTCGCTGTTGAGTTCGATGATATCGATCGCATCGAGGGTGTCGTAGCCCGACTGGTGCAACCAACTCGAACCGTTGTAGAGACTGCGGAGGGTCGTGCGCTGGGCGTCGCGCCACTGCCAGGGGCCCACTTGCAGCGAGAAGCTGTCCGGGCTCGTCATGTTGACGGTCTCGGTGGAACCGCGGAGGGCGGCCTGTTGCAGGTTGCCGATGGCCAGAGCCGGCATGGTGATCTCTGGCGGTAGGTTGTTGGCCGTGGCGAGGTGGCGCGTCAACCAGCCGGTAGGCGTCGTCAGCGTCCCCGGGGTCCCGAGCTCCATGAAGTTCATCGAGTCGAAGTGGCTCCGATTGTCCTCGTGCATGCCGGCGGCGACGACCAGGGCGAGGTGACCGTCCTGATAGAGGTCGTACAGCGTGGCGGGCGCCGGGTTGCCGTTGTCGACGGTATCGGCGCCAGCATGTAGTCCGAAGATGCCTCCCAGCGGTAGTGCAGCGTTGGCACCGGCGGTCGGTATCATGATCTCTGGCCGGGCGGCTTCGTAGTGCCCACGATCGACCCCACCGATTGGCAGTACGAAGTTCAGGGCGTCGATCCCGCCGCGCAGGAAGACCGAGATCAGGATGTCCTCGTTCGTGCCGTTGGGGTCGCCGAACGCGACGGTGTTGAAGTTGGTGCCGGCGAAGGCGGCGACGGCGGCCGAACAGCCAGTGATGAATCCTCGTCGAGTCGTCATGGTCGGTTCTCCTTAGCGCCAGAGAAATTCGGGGGACATGAACATGAGACCGACCAGGGCCCGAAGTCGTAGAGCCGTGTCTTCGTCGCCGAGGTTGAGGTCGAAGTCGGGGTTGAAGCCTTGCGCCATGAACTCCACCAGGTCGGTGCGATCATCGGTCGGCAGGGCGCGGCCGAAGATCCGATCGACCCAGAAGTCGACCAGTTCGTTGGCCGACCTGACTCCGCCCGGCGTCTGTCCCACGACATCGAGGTAGTAGTCGCCGTTGTCGTCGTCGAACTCGATGAGCCAATTGCAGATACGCCAGCAGGCGACGCGAGGAGTCATGCTCTTCCAGGCGCCCAGGACGTCGGGGAAACCGTTGGGAGCCGGCCAGTTGAACAGCTCCTGCCCGGTGTCGTCGTAGCGCCAGAGGAAGGAACTGGTGTCGCCGTCGTCCATCAAGAGCGTGAAGTCGGCGGCCCCGGCCCGCAGGGCCGAACCGACGACCTCGAAGGGTCGCTTGATCTTCTCGCCCCAGGTGTTGCGGAACGCGTCGGAGGTCAGGATCGCTTCGTAGACCTGCTGCAGTTGGTCGGGGGCCTGCCACTGGGCCGAGAAGAGGGCGGCGACCGTGTCGATCAGGCTCTGGGGAGGGTGGTCACTGATGAGGCGCCGACAGAGCTTGCGAGCCAGGTGGCGTCCGGTTCCGGGGTGTTCGGCCAAGGCGTCCAGCACGTCCTTGGCGTCCTTCTCGTCGGCCTGATCTTGCGGCAGGAAGACGCCGAGCACGTTCTTCTGAAACCGGTCGTGCCAGGAAGGACGGTAGAGGAACAATCCGCTGTCGTCGTCGTTGTTGCCGTAGTGGAAGCTCCAGCCCGTGAAGGCACGTGCTGCTTCGAAGACGTCGGCGTCGACGTAGCCGACGGGGCGTCCCTGTCCGTCGGTCGGGACCTGGTGCTGTTGCAGCACACCGAGGTAGTTCTCCGCTCCCAGCGTATGGAGCTCGAACAGCTCCCGACAGTAGTTCTCGTTGGGGCCGTCGTCCGAACTGGTGTAGTTGTCCAGGTAGTACAGCATGGCGGGACTCCGGGCGACGGCCTCCAGCATGTCGCGGAAGTTGCCCATCTGGTGCTGCCGCAGGATCAGGTCGAGGTGCTGGTAGGTGATCCGCGCCCAGCTGGAGTGGTTGATGTACACGTTGAAGTGGTCACGCCAGAAGTCGGCCAACACCTCGTGGAGCTGGCGTTTGCTGTACATCACTCGCATCCAGGTGGCTCGGGTCATCTCGTCGCGCGGCACGCCGCTGCTGCTGTTGCCACCGGGAGCGTTGCCCTGGTCGTACCAATCCCACAGCGTGGCCAGCAACGTGTCGGGGTCGTTGCTGACACCGTAGCTCTCGAAGTTCGCCTGGTTGAGACGTGCGGTCAGCTCCGGGTCCGGAATCGACTGGTAGTTCAACTGCTGGGCGACCCAGGCCTGAATCCGACTCGCATCGTCGCCGCCCAGAGCCTCGAAGGCGGCCAGGTCACCCGGGGCCGGACCGAACGAGGCCCGGTTCAGGGTGACGACACCCGCCGAGGGGAGGGCTGGCAGCCCCCCCTCGGGGGCGGGTGGGTCGTCGGGGTGGCGCATCGCCGGACCACCGGAAGGACCGTTGTTTGCGGCAACGGCAGTGGCGGCGGGTAGGACCACTGCGCCGGCAGTGAGCCCGGCCGCAGCCAGGACACGTCGACGCGTCAGGTTCAGGGAATCGGTGTCGCGGGTCGGCTCGGGCGGGGATACAGACGAGGACATATCAGTTCACTCCTGGCCGTGGGCTTTGGACTACAGTTGGCAGAGCCAGCATTCAGGGGTCAGAGGCAGAGTGTTGCACGGGCCGCCCCGCCAGGCTGTGAACCCGATCACTGAGGAGGTGTCAAATGCAAATCAGCGCCATACCCCGTCCCAAACCGAACGAGTACCAGGAGTACTACGGCAGCTACGTCGATGCCGTACCTGCCGGCAGCGTGCACGACTTGCTGGAAGCTCAGGCGGCCGATCTGCGTCGTCGCCTGCAGGCGAACCCGGGTAAGGCGGACTACCGCTATGCCGAAGGCAAGTGGACCGTCAAGGAGGTTCTGGGGCACATCATCGATACCGAACGGGTCTTCACCTACCGAGCCCTGACGATGGCCCGCGGCGATCGTCAGGCCCTACCCGGCATGGACCAGGATGCGTTCGCCGCCCTGGCCCGCTATCGCGAGCGCGAGCTGCTGAGCGATATCCTGCCGGAGTACCTGGCGCAGCGGGCGGCGACCCGCTCACTCTTCGCCAGCTTCGACGCCGAGGCCCTGGACCGCACCGGCACCGCCTCCGGTTTCGAGTTCACCGTGCGGGCGCTCTGCCACATCGTCGTCGGCCACCAGGCGCACCACATGAAGGTGCTAAGGGAACTGTACGGCGTGTAGCGAGAACGGCCTACTGGGTCGGCTCGGACGGCTGAGACCAGCGCTTCCGGCTCCGGCTCTACGCCGTCGACGACCCGGGAATCCACGACCTCCATACCGACAAGAGGCAGGGGAAGCTCCCTCCGTTTACTTGGAGTTCAGCCGCCGATGAGGATCCCGGCGATCGTCGCCGTGAGCCAGGAGGCGATGGCGCCTCCGAACATCGCCTTGAGGCCGAGTTGGGCCAGGTCCGTCTTGCGTTGGGGCGCTACCGCGCTGATGCCGCCGATCTGGATGCCGATCGACGAGAAGTTGGCGAAGCCGCACAGGGCGTAGGTGGCGATCACGGTGGCGCGGGGCGACAGCTCGCCTCCCTGGATGTAGTTGCCCAGGGTTCCGTAGGCCACGAACTCGTTCAGGGAGAGCTTGATGCCGAGCAGGTTGCCCACTTTGGCCGCGTCAGCCCAGGGAACCCCCATCAGCCAGGCCAGCGGACTCAGGAGGACGCCGAAGAGGGTTTGCAGCGAGCCGGGGAACCAACCGGCGTACTCACCGACGGCTGGGGACAGGCCGGTCGAGGTGTAGGCGTAGTGAGCTCCTCCCAGCAGGCGTCCGTCGATGATCGAATCGAGCCAGTTGAGGAGCACATCCATCACCGCGATGAGGGCGATGAAACCGAGCAGCATGGCGCCGACGTTGACGGCCAGCTTGAGGCCGTCGGTGATGCCGTTGGAGGCGGCCTCGATGACGTTGCTGCCGCTGTCGATCTTCGGCATCTCGAGCATCTCTCCCGAGGTCGCGGACTCTTCCGTTTCCGGGAAGATCAGCTTGCCGATGACCAGGGCGGCCGGGGCCGACATCACCGAGGCGGCGACCAGATGGCCAGCGGGAACTCCCATCGCGATGTAGCCGGCGAGCACACCCCCGGCGATGGTCGCGAACCCACCCACCATGATGGTGAGGAGCTCGGACTTGGTCATCTTGTCGAGGAAGGGCTTGATCAGCAGAGGAGCCTCGGTCTGGCCGACGAAGATGTTGGCCGAACAGGACAACGTTTCGGCCCCGGAGGTACCGATGGTCCAGCGCATGAAGCGGCTCATGGCCAGGATGATCTTCTGCATGATGCCGAGGTAGTAGAGGACCGACATGAACCCGCCGAAGAAGACGATGGTGGGTAGCACTTTGAAGGCGAAGAGGAAGCCGAAACCGGGCCAGGCGGCGCCCTCGCCGGGGAAGAAGTGCTGCGGATCGGAGAGGTTCCCGAAGAGGAACGCGGCACCGTAGTCGGATAGGTTGAGGAACGCTGCGACCTTGTCGGAGAAGGCCGAGAAGATGATCTGACCGTACAGTCCGCGAGAGACCAGGGTAGCGATGCCCAGGGTGACGAAGAGCGCGCCACAGATCTTGCCGACTCGGGGCGAGAGCCCCAGCGGTTTGTCGGAGAATCCGACCAGAACCGTGGCCGCTAGCAGCCACGGTAGAGCCGGGGCCACCGGATCGAAGGTAGCGGCGACGACTCCCAGACCGAGGAACCCCAGCATCCAGAGCGCGGTTTCCGTCGTGACGCGCGAGCGCGGTCCCGATCGCAGGATGAACGCGATCAGGAGCAGACCGAAGATGGTCATTCCCACGAAGCTCCACTCGTCCTCGCGCAGGATGATCAGGGCGAAGAGGAACTGCAGACCGAGCCCCCAGGCCAGGGTGCGCAGGTTGACGTCCCGCCGCTTGTAGGAGAGCGCCCAGGCAAACCCGAGCAGGGCCAGGAGACCGAGAATGGAGACCAGGTTCATGCAGTGTCCCTCCGCCGCGGTGGCCGCGAACGTCGTTGAGATGGGATATCCGAGGCGGCAAGGATAGCCGAGGCCCGGGTCTCGATCCAGCTGAGCCCGGGCCGCGGAAGACTGCCGGCTCTGCCCTAGTGCGCCGCTGGTTCGAGCCAGGCTTCGGCGAGGCTCTTCGCTACCACCAGGGGATCCTCGGTCTCGAGGCGTGCCCGGATGGTGGTGACGGTGTCGCCCTGGAGGATCACGAACGCTTGATTGTGCTTCGCGAAGAAGGCTGCATCACCCCAGCTGTCAACCTCGACGACAGCCGGCGCTCGGAACGGGGCCGGCCTACCCCGCTCTGCGGCGCGGGCGAGCTTCGATTGGCCTCGCTCTTCGGCGAAGCGGAGACTCTCGTCGAAGGTAGACCGGGCTGCGCTGGGACTGCCGTAGGCGGATCGGGAATAGGTCACGAGTCCGCGCTCGCCTCGGAAAGCACAGACTTTGGAACTGGCATCGAAGTAGGCCTCGGTGGCACCGCCGAGTGCGGCCTCGGCCGGGGCGGGTGAGAGACTGGCACAGGTGCCTTCGGTGGTATCGGCCAGCCCGGGGGCGGCGACGAGGATGACGAAAGCGAGGGTGAAGAACGGGTATCTGGGGTGCATGGCGGACTTCTCCTTGGGGTTTTCAGTCGAGTCGAGAGATCGATGGGAGGGGATTCGGAAGGTGAATCGGAAGCCAGCAAGGCTACCAGGCTTCGCGCCGCCGTTGAGCCGGTGTGCAACTCTGCTCCAGTCTGCGCCGTATCCTCCCAAGGAGGTATTCCGAGTGTCTAGATCTCGACGACTCCCGTTTCTCTGTGCGACTCTGGGGCTTCCGCTCCTGCTCATTGCTGGGCTCGGATGCGCTGCCGACGACGAGGCGCAACTCCAACTCGTCGGATCGCAGGAACCCGGGGATCCGCTGCGGATCTCGGTGCAGGTGGTTTCGAGCGGACGAACTGCCGTGGACGGTCTCGCTTGGACCGTCTACCAGACCGATGCCCGTGGCTACTATCGCCAGGGCGATGACGGTACCGAACTGGGAGGCGCTCACGCGCGACTCACGGGCCGGGTGGAACCGGGAGAGTCCGGAGGTTTCGAAGTGGTCACGATTCGCCCGGCCCCCTATCCCGGAGGTGGTGTCCCGGCCCACGTCCACTTCCAGGCGGCGGACGCCAGCGGTACCGAGGTGGCGGAGCACACGGTTCGAGTCCGCGAGGCCTCTGGCACCGCCTCCGGTGGCGATTCGACCTGTCGCTTGCGACGGACGACAGAAGGTAGTTGGGCTTGCTCGATCCGGCTCACCGTCCCCTAGGACGCGACGCCGCCCTGACGGGTCGGTCAGACCTTGATCACGACGCCGCGTCGATGCATGCAGACCAGAACGAGGTACCACCCCAGGACCCAGGTCACGGCGTAGGCCAGGGAGGCCAGGTACGCTGGTAGCCACGAGGCGAAGAGTCCGCTGTACAGCAGCTTCTGGACCGTGGTGTCCCCGATGCGGAGGTAGACGAGAGTGCGGCCGAGGACTCCACTGCCCACGAAGACCGTGATCGCGTTGACACCGTAGATAACCAGGGGGCGTGCTCCGCGGGGTCTCTCGACTTGGTCGAAGTGCCAGTGAAACAGGGCCAGAGTGGTGGTGGCCAGACCGACGCAGAAGAGGGCATAGGAGCTGGTCCACAGGGCCTTGTTCCAGGGCAGGAACCAACCCCACACCGTGCCCACCAGGGTGAGGGTCCAGCCGACGACGAAGAGCTGGACCACTCGCTCGCCGCGTGGCCGCGAGTTCGTCAGCTTCCCGCCGACCCAGACTCCGAGGAGAGTGGTCGCCAGAGAGGGCAGGGTGGACAAGATTCCCTCGGGGTCGTAGACCCGACCGACCGACCAGAGGTGGCTCCCGAGGACGGTGCGGTCGAGCCAGCCGGCGAGGTGGTTTCCTTTCGATGCGAGATCGATCGTGCCGGTGTCCGGCGGCGGCACCCAACCCAGGAGGACCCAGTAGCCCACGAGCAGGCCCACGGTCGTCGCGAGCAGAGTTCGCCGTTTGGTGTAGAGGTAGAGCACCGCGGCCAGGAAGTAGCAGACCGCGATGCGCTGCAGGACACCGGGAATTCTCCACGTCGCGAGCAGTTCCGACCAGGAACGGGGACCGAAAAGGCCGAAGGGGTAGCCGTTGAGGAAGAGGCCGAGGACGAACAGCACGGCGGTGCGACGGAGGATCTTGGGGAGCAGCTCGGTCGCCGCGCTCCCGGAGATCCGCCGACGACCCAGGGCCAGGACGATGGAGACCCCGACCACGAAGAGGAAGAAGGGAAAGATGAGATCGGTCGGGGTGCAGCCGTGCCACTTGGCGTGCAGCAGCGGCCAGTAGACCGTGCTCCAGTCACCGGGGTTGTTGACCAGGATCATCGCCAGGATCGTCAGACCGCGCAGAGCGTCGACCGACACGAGACGCGGAGTCGAGGTCGGGGAAGGACTCGGTCCTCGAGGTGCGGTGGACTCGGGCATCGGCGCCAAGGATACCGTCCGGGTCGCGAATTCGAGGAAGGCACCTATACTCTCGTCGATGTGGCACAAGAGCCTGGCGCGACGAATCCTCTATGGTCTCGGCTTCTTGCTGGCCACCGGGATCCTTGCCGACGAGGTCGAGGCGCCGGTGCCCTTGCTCTCACCCTTACCCTTGGTGCCGCCGGAAACGGCGGGAAGCGGCCTGGCTCCCGAAGCCAGAGTCCGGGTCGAACTGAACGAACGCGGCATCGTGACGGCCGTCGAGGTGGCTTCGATTCGGCCCTCGACGGAGCACGACGCTCGGTTCGAAGCGGCTCTGCAACGAACGTTGCGGCAGTGGAGGTACGCTCCGCAACGGCGCGACGGAGTGGCCGAGCCCACGAGTCTGGAGTGGTTGGTCCGGTTTCCCGCCCGTCCCGGCACCGACGCGTCCGACGGCTGGGTCGGTCCGCCGGTCCTACCCGGCGCCGATGCGGAGGTCGAGCGTAGTCGAATCCTCGCCCTTCCGTTGGAGGAGCGAGCACGCCTTCTCGACGCCCAGGCGCGTCGAGCCGTCGCGGCCTTCGATGGGGAGCACCATCGAGCCGATAGTGCTCTGTTCGTCGTCTACACCGACGCGGGCGCCGAGGTGGCGGAAGGGTTGGCCCAGAATCTCGAAGCGATCTTCTTCGCCCTGGGCCAGGACTTCGTTCCCGCGCTTGCCCCCTACCCGGATCGGTACAAGCTGCAGGCGTTCGTCTTCCGTTCCCGGGCGAGCTACCAGTCGTTCCTCGCCGACATGCCGCAGTACGAGTGGTCGGCGGGCTTCTACAGTCCGGCCGGTCTGATCGCCCTCCACCTGGAACAGAGCAGCAACGACGAAGTGATGAGTGTCCTGTTGCACGAGGCCACCCACGCCTTTGTCGATCGTCGGATCGTGCGTCGTGGGGTCGCCCTACCGCGCTGGCTCGGCGAGGGTTTCGCCGACTACGTCGGCAACTCTCGGATCAAGAAGGGCAAGCTACAGCCGGGCCGGGTGCGGCGGGGAGCACTGGAGATGCACCGCGGGGAGATCACGCGGGTGACGACCGGTAGCGCGGCGTCTCTCGACGAGGTCAAGCGGGTGTTGCGGAGTGGCCAGGGACTGGGAGTCGAAGCTCTGCTCGAGGCCTCGAGCGAGACCTTCTACGGTGAGGGCCGCAGCCAGTTCTACGACACGGCGTGGCTGTTCGTGCACTACCTTCGGGAAGGCGAGCCGACCTGGGCCAGCCGGGAGTTCCCGACACTCTTGCTCTACCTGGCGGAGGGGTATCCTCCGCGGCAGGCGTTCGAGACGGTCTACGGCGGCATCGAAGCCGCCGACCGCGCCTTCCGCGAGTACGTCAAGCGGTTTTAGCGGGGGTCGTTCGGTACCCCGAACCCGAAGGACGGCAAGGCTTCAGTCTCGCCCTGCTTCGTACCGGGTTCGTGCCCGCTCCGCGGCCTCGGGTCGACCCAACTGGCGGTAGCACTGCGCGAGGTAGTAGTAGGCCTGGTGCTTCTCGGGTTGAAGCTCGAGCGCTCGTTCGAGCGTGGAGACAGCCTCGGAGCAACGGCCGAGCTGAAACAGCGCGATGCCGCGTTGGTGGTAGCTGGCGCCGCGTTCCGGTTGCAGCGCGATCGCCCGGTCCAGAGCCTCGGCGCTTTCCAGCCAGCGCTCGAGTCGGAAGGCGGCGATCCCGAGGTTGTACCAGGCTGCCTCCTCGAAGTGGGTACCCTGCAGTTCCGGGGCCGCCCGTTGGAGCATCGTGAACGCGCTCTCGGTATCGCCGGCCGCGAGGAGCCGGCTCGCCTCGTCGTAGAGTGCCTGCGGGTTCGTCTCGGACTGGCGACGAGCCTTCTCCCGCCTCTGGTGGGCAGCCCGCTCTTCCGGACTTCCGAACAGGTGCAGCAGAACGGTACGGGCGTGCTCGGCCTCCCAGCTGTCGGGTGCCCCGCGAGTGTAGGCGCCGGCGCGGCGGAAGGTCGCTTCGGCCTCGGCGTCGAGTCCCCCACCGTACAGGGCCCAGGCCACCGACAGGAGCAGGCGGGCGAAGTGGCTGGGCTGAGGCTTGCCGAACATCGTGACCGCCGGGATCTCTGGACCCTGGGGTGCAGGTGGCGCGATCGCTTCCAGGGCCGGGAGCAGCTCCGAGGTGCGGCCGAGGTGCGCCAATCCCAGGATTCGAAGCTGGTGCAGGTGGGTGGGAGGATTCGGCTTCGCCAGCATCCTGGTCGCCCGGTCGACGACCGCCGCCCAGTTCCCCAGTTCCTCGTCGAGGAGCAGACTCTTCCATTCGAGAGCTTCGGTAGGGGCAACCTCCAGCAGGAGCTGGAGCGAGGAGCGGGCCGCTTGGCGCCGCCCCAGGGCGAGTTCGAGACCGACGACGGCCTCGAGGACCTCGGTCGAGGGCGGAAGCGGAGCCGCGGCTCGACGTCGTAGGGCCCCGAGCAGGACCTCGCGCTCGGCGTCGCTGCCCACCGAGGCCGCGAGGTACGTCGCCAGTCCGGCCGCCAGAGGCTGGTCCGGATCGCTGACCAATTCGATCATCCGAGTGCGGAGGCGATCGGCCTCCTCGGCTGGCAGGTCTCCGGCCTGGAGTGGAACGAGGAGATCGGCCAGCGCCGCCAGTTCGCAACTCGGCAGGGCCAGGGCCGCGAGCTGTTCTTGGCGGCTGCGTTCGGGTTCCCCGGTCTCGGCGGCGATCCGGGCCTCGCGGAGCCGCTCGACGCACTCGCGATCGGGTAGCGTCGCCTGGGCGATTGCACTCGCAGCCGTCACGAGGCAGGCACCGAGAGCGAGGAGGAGGCGAAGAGTGTGCGGAGGTCCGGGGAGGGGCTCAGGCATGGAGGGTGCGGGCCGCGGTCGTCGTCGAACCGGTGGTGGTTCGGAAGGCCCAGAACGTCAGCAGCAGGAGACCGATCAGAGCTGACCACGTCGTCGCCTGGTGCCAGGCGTCGAGCTGGCGAGAGAGCGGGATCATCGACTGCATCGAGACGATCGACTGCGCCAGGGTTCCGGCCAGTAGACCGTGGCGAAGCAGGATCCAGAGCACCACCCCCACCGCCAGTGCGATGAGCGGGATTCCACTCGCCAGATGCGTCATCCCGCCGGTCGACAAACCGACGAAGACCGCACCCGCCAGGGACGCCGCCACCACGCGTCGGCGCAGGACGAGGCCGAGAACGACGATCAGAAGCAGCGCTTGCATCATCGAGAGGAGCGAGTGAACCGGCTTGTCGAGGACCCAGGCAATGCCATCCCACAGATCCTCGGCCATGTACGAACCCCGGGGGCGGCCCGGAGCCTGGCCCAGCCAGGTAGGGATCTGTTCCGACAGACGGGCCAGCAGGCAGACGAAGCTACCTCCGAAGACCCCGATCAGGACATGCCGGCCCACCAGCGGGTCGTTCCACCGTCCGTTCAGGAGACGGGTCCAGGAGATCAGGGCCTCGGGCCAGTGCCGGCGGACGAAGGGCTCGAGCCCGACGTAGAAGATCCAGATCATCCCCGCCAGGAACAGGTTGTAGCCGGTGTCCATCTGGAAGATCGTCCATTCGGCGTCGAGTTCGCTGAGCGGTGCGTGGTGCGCCCAGAACGCCCAGACAATGGTGTGGATGACCAGGAAGGCAGCGCTGACCCGGAAGGCACCGGTGACGTCGGAGCGTCCGAGCAGTACGTTGCGTCGCGCCATGAGGGCACCCCCCAGCAGGAGGCCGACCTGCAGTAGCAGATCGATGGCGCCGGTAACCCGCTGACTGGTGGTGATCTGGCGGTTCCCTCCTCGTCCGGGTCGGGTCCAGGGGTCGAGAACCCTGAAGTAGATCGCTTCACCCCGGAAGGCACCCGCCTCGATGCGTCGCTGCCCGTCGGCAGAGTCCGGATCGGGGCCGAGCCAAGCCCAGCGACGATCGGTACTGACATGGGGCGTCCAGGTCGAGGCTACCGGCTCGAAGAGGGTGGCGTCGAGGCCGGCCTCCTCGAACAGCGCCGACCAGTCGGGCTCGTCGTCGTTCAGGGGACGTTCGTCGTGCTGCGGGGGGACTCGCGAGTACTCTCGAAGCCTCCCGCGGTCGTCGACCGTGACGACGCTGTCGCCGGCGGCGACTTGGGGCGGTTTGGTCGGTGTGACGGTCGAGAATCCGGGCCGTGGGTCGAGGCGTCGGGGGGCCGATCGGTACCAGACCCGGCCGATCGAGACCTCCCCCTGGCGGAGGGGAGACCATCGCTGGGCGGTGGAGTCCTCTTCCATCCGGTGGGAGAAGTAGCCCCAGAGCAGTTGGAGGCCCCAGTCGTCGTCGACGACCTCGCGGTCAGGCTCGAGCCGGTCGGCGATCTCGCGAGCTCGCTCGGCCAGGTAGGCCGGGGGCTTGGGCCAGTCGTAGAGGCCGAACACGCTCGTGTCGAGGCCCATCCAACAGGCGAGGAGAAAGAGCAGGACCCCGCCGCCGGCCAAGCCTGCGGAGACCGCGGTGGGTAGGGTGCCCTCACTGCCGGCGGCCGCGACCATCTCGGGCGACGGTGTCTCTCCGGCGGCCAGCGCGGCCGCAAGTGGGTCGCCGCCGGGCAGGGCCGCTGCGATCTCGAGAGGTGAGCTGGGACGGGCCTTGGGGTCGCGCTCGAGGCAGCGCAGGATGACCCGATCGATCGCCGGGTCGATCTGCGGTACGTGGATCGAGAGGCTCGACGGGGTTGCGCTGGAGTGCAACTGTCGAAGCTCGGCCAGGGTGGCGGGCTCGTACACGGGTCGGCCGGTGAAGAGTTCGTACAGCACCAGTCCCAGGGCGTAGAGGTCGCTTCTCTCGGTGACCTCGACGCCGGCCAACTGCTCTGGCGCCATGTAGGTCGGGGTTCCGGCCACGACCTCGTTCTGGCCGATGGTCCCGGCGATCGCGGCCAGCCCGAAGTCGGTGATGCGGACCTGCCCGCGGGCATCGATCATCACGTTGGCGGGTTTGAGGTCGCGATGGATGACGCCCTTCTTGTGGGCTGCGGCCAATCCGGCGCAGAGCTGACGGGCGAGGTCGAGTGCCTTGTCTTCGGGGAAGCGGCCCACCTTGCGGAGCAGGCCGGCGAGATCGTCCCCTTCGATCAGCTCCATCGACAGGAAATGGTGACCCTCGATCTCTCCCAGGTCGTAGACCCGGCAGACGTTGGGATGCGAGACCTCACGCGCCACCCGCACCTCGGCGTAGAAGCGCTCGCGACGCAAGGGGTCCGCTGCCATCTCGGGCGGCAGGAACTTCAAGGCGACCGCCTGATCGAGCGTCAGGTCGTCCGCACGGTAGACCTCGCCCATGCCGCCCCGTCCCAGCAGCGAGACGATCCGGTAGCGGCCTCCCAGGATGGTGCCGGCGGCAAAGCGGGATGCGGTGGTCGGAGCGGAAGAACCAGAAGCTACCGTCTGCGACGGGGAGGAGGAACTGGCTGCCCCGTATTCGGTCGGAGCCGATGTATCCATCGGAATCGCGGTCCCGCAGTCGGGACAGACGTAGCTGTCGGTCGGGGCCGGCTTCCGGCAGGTAGGGCAGAGGGGCACGGCGCCGAGCCTACGTCTGGCGGTTGGGCGCTGTCCAGTCGGATCGGCCGGGGGAGCCGTCGCCCAGGAGCAGTAGCAAGGACCGGGTCGAGGCCTCGGTCGGTCGGCTCGATAGAATGTCGCAAAACCAGGGGGCGTTATGACGGAGCGAGAGATTCAGAAGGTCGAGCTAGCAGCCAGTCTGGCCAAGATCGACGAACACTGGCGGCCGAAGATCGTGGGTGCGCTCAACGGTCAGGAGGTCAAACTGGTGAAGTTCCAGGGGACCTTCGTCTGGCACCACCATGACCAGGAAGACGAGCTCTTTCTCGGTATCGCGGGGCGGTTCCGCGTCGAGTTCCGCGACCACTCGATCGAGGTGGGTCCGGGTGAGTTCGTGATCGTGCCTCGCGGGGTCGAGCACCGGACCGTGGCCGAGGAGGAGGCCAGCGTGCTGCTGTTCGAACCGGCGAACGTACGCAACACCGGCAACGTCGCCGATCCGCGGCTCACCGCTCCCCAGGGGGTGAGACTGTGAGGGGGTGCAGTGGCCGACTGCACTCGAGGGTGCTGGTGTGGGCAATCCTCTGGTTCGGGTCTGGTGTGGTGGCCGCACAGGCAGGGGACGATTCGATCGTGTACCGGGTCTCTCTGGAACGGCGCGATCACCACGAGGCGGCGATCGAGGTCACCTTTCCGAACCTCGGAGACCAGCCGCTCGAGGTACGGATGAGTCGAACCTCACCCGGTCGGTACGCCCTCCACGAGTTCGCCAAGAACGTCTACGACGTCGAGGCCTGGGGAGCCGACGGCGAGCGCCTGCTCATCACCCGACCCGATCTGCACCAGTGGACCGTTCGCGACCACGGGGGAACGGTACGGTTTCGCTACCTGCTGTTTGGGGACCTGGCGGATGGGACCTACTCTGCGATCGACTCGAGCCACGCCCATCTCAACATTCCGGCGACGTTCGTGTGGGCTCGCGGTCTAGAGCAGCGGCCGGCAGAGGTCTTCCTCGAACTCCCCGACGGTTGGTCGGTGGCCACCCAACTCCATCCAACTGCGGCTGGCGGCTGGTCCGCCCCCGATCTGCAGTACTTCCTCGACAGTCCGATCGAGGCGAGCTCGCATCACCTGGTGGAGTGGGAGTTACCGGATCGGTCCGGTAGCGGTTCCCAGACCATCCAGTTGGCCCTCCATCATCCCGACGACCGGGCCACGGCCGAGGTCCTGGCCACGCTGGCCAAGGCGATCGTGGCCGAGCAGGTTGCGATTTTTGGCGAGCCGCCGCGATTCGACGACGCTCGGTACACGTTTTTGGTCGATGCTCTGCCCTGGGTGGACGGAGACGGGATGGAGCACCGGAACTCGACGGTCGTGACCTCTTCCGGGACGGTCGAGGAACGCTTGGCGGGACTCGTCGGCACGATCTCCCACGAGTTCTTCCACGCGTGGAACGTGGAGCGGATTCGACCCGCGTCGCTGGAACCGTTCGATTTCGAGGAGGCCAACGTCTCGGGTGAACTCTGGTTCGCGGAGGGTTTCACCACCTACTACGGCCGTCTGGTCCTGGCGCGGCTGGGTCTCTACGACCTCGAGGCGTTCTCGGCCAGCCTCGGTCGTTGGGTCAATGGGGTTCTCAACGCGCCCGGTATCAGCCGACGTTCGCCGGTCGAGATGAGCGAGCAGGCGCCGTTCGTCGACGATGCCGTGTCCTACGCGCCCAACAACCGTACCAATACCTTCGTGTCGTACTACACCTACGGTGCCCTTCTCGGGCTCGGAATCGATCTCGATCTGCGGCACCGGTTCCCCGATGTCGACCTGGATGGCCTGATGCGAGCTGCCTGGCTCAACCATGGGCGTGAGGAGACCCCGTTCACCAACCACGATCTGCAGCGCCTGCTCGGCGAGCTCACGGCCGATCCCGCCTATGCCGAGCGGCTGTTCGAGGAGTCGATCTTCGGGCGCCACCAGCTCGACTACGAACAGCTGCTGGCCGGGGTCGGTCTCCGCCTCCGTCCGGCCAATCCCGGTGAGGTCTGGTTGGGTGCCCGTCTGGAGCGCGGGGAGGACGCAGAGGGCAAGGGCAAGCGGGTCGCTTCGGTGCGGGAAGACTCACCGCTCTTCCAGGCCGGAGTCGGCCGGGGAGATCTCCTTCTGGAACTGGCGGGTCAGACACTGACGGGATCGTCGGGTGTGACC
The DNA here is from genome assembly GCA_030429235.1 of Thermoanaerobaculia bacterium. Taxonomy (GTDB): domain Bacteria; phylum Acidobacteriota; class Thermoanaerobaculia; order Multivoradales; family JAIOJS01; genus JAIOJS01. The sequence goes on from JAUIDB010000005.1 coordinate 169,980, forward strand.
GAGCTGCTCGAAGGACAGAAACCGGGAGACACGGTCGAACTTCGGTTCGAGAAGCGAGGCGAAGAGCGGACGGTGGAGGTCCTACTGACCGAAGACCCCACGCTCGAGGTCGTGACCTTCGAAGCCGCTGGGGAGGTCCTGACCGAAGAGGTGTTGGCTCGTCGGTCCGCCTGGTTGGCACCCTTGACCCGGGCTGCGGACCATCTGGTGCGTTACTGCCCGGAGACCGGTCAACCCCACCCGATGCGCTATCGCTACTGCCCGATACATGGCGAGGAGTTGGAGCTGTTGCCTGCGTGGTCGGATTCCGAAGAGGGCCACGCTGCCGACGACTAGGTCGGTACACTGGTAGTATGTTACCATGGTAACGCCATGTGCGAAGAAACTGAGCTTCCTGTCGACCTGATCGAGCGGTTCGAGTCTTTGCAGGTCAATGCCGACCAGTTCGATCATCGCGAACACGTCCATCTGGCCTGGACGTACCTCGAAGTACTGCCTTGGACCGAAACCATCCTGCGTCTGCCCGCCGCTCTGGCCCGTTTCGCTGAGCACCACGGCGCCGCCAACAGGTACCACGCGACGATCACCTGGGCCTTTCTCTTGCTCGTCAACGAGCGGCGCGAACGGCTCGGAGCGCACTCCTGGTCCGAGTTCGTAAACGCCAACCCGGACCTGCTGACGTATCGGCCCAACGTCCTGGAACGCTACTACCATCCTCAAACCCTCGGATCCGATCTGGCTCGCAAAGTGTTCATGCTGCCGGACCGTGGGCTGGTGGAGAACGCCCCATGAGCGGAGGGCGTAGGGTCGATCGCGTCCAAACCGGGGTGCGGATGGAGAAACGGATCGTCAAGGTGCTCAAAGCGTTGGCCGAGTACCACGAAATCTCCCTGGGTGACCTGTTGGAGGGGATCGTACTGCACGCGTTCGAGGGCAAGGCACCGTTCGGGTCCGACTCACGGCAGAAGATCGACGCGCTCCGTTCGGTCTACGAACTGGATCTCACCGCCGCCGACTCGCACCGCCTGATCTCGGAGGATCCCAGCTGAGACGTCGCTCAGCCGTGGTCGATCAGAGCCTGGACGATGGCATCCTGGGCCTTGCGGCCGCGCCAGACGGCGCCCCCGTTGCAGAGGATCGAGAAGGCGTAGATTCGGCCTGAGCGGGCCTTGGCGTAGCCGGAGAGACTCGACACGCCATTGAGGCTCCCTGTCTTCGCGAAGACGTTGCCGCGGTAGGGAGCCTGGTGCATTCTCTCGTCCAGGCTGGCGTCCGCCTCGCCAGAGTAGGGCAGACTGGTGACGAACTCGAGTCCGTAGCGGTGGAAGTACATACGCTCGAGGAGGTCGATGATCTGGCGGGCCGAAGTGCGGTTCTGGCGAGACATGCCCGACCCGTCGGCGATGGTCATTCCGTCGACCTCGAGTCCGAGACGCTGGGTCAGAAGGTCCTCGACGATCGGGGCGGTGTCGGCCCAGGTACCCTGTCCACACTGCACGGCACCGATCAACTTGAACAGGCTCTCGGCGTAGAAGTTCTGCGAGCGCTTGTTGGTGACGTCGAGGGTGCGGGGCAGGGTGTTGCTCTCTTGCCAGACGGTTCTCCACTCGCCGGGCGGTAGCGAGCGCTCGATCCGGGTCTCGCCGAGGATCGCGATCCCCTCCTCGACGAAGGCCGCCCGCAGACCGGCGGCGAAGTACTCGACCGGATCCTCGACGGTGACCCAAGCCTGTTGTGGGGGACGGCTCCCGAGCAAAGCGCCGGAGACTTGCACCTCCCGCGATCCGGCATCGCGGTGAACCTTCCATTTGTGGTACTTCGCCGACCCGGTGGTGGTCAGCCAGCTCCGTACTCGCAGCGTGTCGAGTCGGGGGACCAGTTCCGTCACCGCAGGTTGGCCCGGCGAGCGCCCTCCCCAGGCGCGCAGCAGTTGGCAGTTGTCGCTGAAAGAAAGGGCGGCCACCGGTGCTTCGTACCACCACATCAGTTGGTCTTCGGGCCAATCGGGATGGACGAACTGGCGGTCGAAGAGGCCATCGGCGAGGTAGAGATCGCCTCGAATCTGTCGCACCCCGTTCCGGCGAAGGGCCCGTGCCCAACGGCGGAAGGCACCGTAGGGGTCGCCGTTCTCGAACCGCCCCGAGAGGTTGGGATCTCCGCCGCCCTCGATGGCCAGGTCGCCGAACAACCGGCCGCCGGGGTCGGCCGCGCCTCGGATCAGGACGGGCGTCTGGTGTTGGAAGGAGGGGCCGAGAAGGTCTAGAGCCACCGCCGTGGTGAAGAGCTTCTGGTTCGAGGCCGGGATCAGGGACCGCTGGGCGTTGTAGGAGTAGCTTCGTTGGCCGGACGCGAGGTCGAGAATCTCCACTGCGACCGTCGAGATCTGGCCCCCGGCGTGGCGGACCTGATCGTTGACCGCGCGCTTCAAGGCCGGACGTGGGGGGGCGTTGGCGGCGGGCCCTGGGTACGCCACCAAGCCGAGCAGAATGACGAGGCAGGAGCGAACAAAAACTCGGCTACTCGACATCGTCCGGTACCTTGACGACCATGACCGTTCGGTCGTCCTGCGGATCCGCCTCGGAGGTGAATCGGTCGACCTCGTCGAAGATCGCCGTCACCAGCGCCTCGGCCGAGTCGTCGGGACGGGATCTCACCAACTCCACGAGACGCTCGGTTCCGAACTCGTCTTCGGGACCGCCGCCGACCGGTTGGGCTTCCACGATTCCGTCCGTAACGAACACCAGCCGGTCGCCGGCTCGGAGATTGACGAAACCACGCTCGTAGGAGGCGCGAGACAGGGGGCCGAGCACCGGCCCTCCCTTGGTCAACAGGCGGAGTTCCCCGTCGGCCCGCAGCAGGAACGGGGCGAGATGACCGGCGTTCACGTAGCTGAAGTTGCCGTTGACCTCCAGCTCGCCGTAGAACAGGGCGACGAAGCGACTGGTCAACGTGCTGCAGTGGATGATTTCGTTGATCCGCTCGACCGTACGGACGATTTTGAAGTCTCTGGCCAGCCCCATGCGCAAACCCATGTAGATGTCTCGAACTTGCAGGGCGGCGGGCAGACCGTGGCCCGAGACGTCGGCGATCGCGAGGCCGAGGATTTTCGGGGAGATGCGAATGTAGTCGAAGAAGTCACCACCGACGCTCTCCATCGAGTCGGAACGGCCCGCGATGTCGTAGGGCGGGTAGCGGGGTGAGCGTTGGGGGAGGATCGAAGCCTGGATGCGACGGGCCTCCAAGAAGGCCTCGGTCATCCGTTCCTGGAGGAGCTTCTGGTTGACGGCGTGGCGCACGATCTGCAGCGAAAAGAGCAACCCGTCGCTGCTGCATCCGGGCTCGACGTTGAACGCCAGGATGTACTCGCCCGAGCCGACCTCGACGCAGGCGAACTCGTGCACTCCGAGGTCCTTTTCGAGCTCACTGTCGACCCCATGGTCGTCGGGACTTCGGTAGATCGCTCCGCGCTCCAGGCATTCGGCGATCGGTGGATAGGTGCTCGGTACTCTCAGGCCAGGGCGGATTTCCTTGGCGCCGCCGAACGTGGCCAGCAGGAGGTAGTCCGTCCCGTCTCTCTTGTAGACCCGGCCGCCGTAGATGCCCAGCTCGTGGCGGAACTGTTCGATGATTCCCTCGGTGACGACATGGACCGTCGCGTCGACCGTGGCGAGCGAGCCGATCGCGGAAACCAGCCTCTCGACCTTGCGCATGAGGTGGCGGTAGTCAGGGGCTACCGGCAGGGCACTCATGGGCGAAAGTGTAGCACCGGCCTCCGAGCGCCAGCGGGCTTGACCTGCGACTCCGAGCGTGGCCACGAGCGGGTCATTGGCCCCGGGTTTCCGCGGGTCGGTGACCTGCGCGCCCGGTCCCTGAGCTACTCGACGGCCTCGACCAGAACCTTGAGGCCGGCCCGCAGGCCGAGCCGGGCCACCTCGCCGTGGGTCAGGCGCACGGTCACGGTGTCGGCGGCTTCGTCTCGCTCGAGGACCCGCAGCTCACAGCCGGGAACCAGACCGTGCCGATCGACCAGTCGAAGGAACTCGGGACTCTGGTCGGTGATGCGGCTAACCCGCCACTGGGTTTCCAGCTCGCAACTGACCAGGCTCGGATGGTCCAACTCCACCAGTTCCCCGTCGGCCGACGGAATCGGGTCACCGTGGGGGTCGACCGCCGGGTATCCCAACATCTCCTCCATCCGATCGACCAACATGTCGGAAACGGCGTGTTCGAGGTGCTCGGCCTCCGAGTGGACCTGCCCCCAGTCGATTCCCATCACTTCGACCAGGAAGAGCTCGATCAGCCGATGGCGTCGCAGGACACGGAGGGCGAGCTGGCGTCCGGCGGCGGTGAGTCGTACCCCACTGTAGGGCTCGTAGCTCACCAGACCACTGTCGGCGAGGGCCTTGACCATGCTGGTGACGGTTCCGGGTACGACCGACAGGGCGGTGGCGATCTGGCCCATGCTGACCTGCTGATCCCGTTCACCTCCCTGCAACTGCAGGATGGCTTTGAGGTAGTCCTCGACCGTACTCGAGGGCATGGCTAGGGTTCGATGGCCTGTTGGAGCTCGGCGCCGAGCAGCGGCCAGCGCCAACCGTCGAAGGGCGGAGGGGGGGAGCCGAGTTCGCCGTCGAGGGCCGCCAGCAGGAGCTCCTTCAGCTCGCGTCGACTGGCGAGCGAGGTGGGAGGCACGTCCAGCTCCGCCGCCTTGCGTCGCACCGCCTCGACCATGGCGTTGAGCGACCGCTTGACTCTCTCTTCTCGCGGCAAGGTCGGAATGGGATCGGGCAGTTGCGACGAGGGTAGAGCCTGAACCTCCCGCACCATCGAGAAGATCCGTTCGGCCAACCGCTCGCGCTGTCTTGGCCCGAGATCGGGGATCTGTTCCAATTCCGTCCGGGAGGTCGGTTGGTTGCGGGCGATGGCGAGAAGGGCACTCTCCTTCAGGATGAAGTTCCTCGGCACGTCGCGCTCTCGAGCCCTCTGCTCTCTCCAGGTCGCCAGCCGGCGGGCCAGGGCCAGTCGACGACGGTTCATGCGGCCGGTGCCGTTGAGACGGAGATACGCCTGCTCGGGGTCGGGCAGAATCCGTGCGGCATCGGATCGCCGCCAACTCTCTTCGAACACCCAGGCCAGGCGTCCGGTCTCTTCCAGCGCTGGGGACAGGATCTCCCAAGCGGGGAGCAGATAGTGGACGTCGCGAGCGGCGTAGAGCTTCTGCTCGGGAGTCAAGGGGCGGCGCAGCCAGTTGGTCCTCGTCTGCCCCTTGGCCAGCTCTACCGAGAACAACTCCGCGACCAACCGGCGATACCCCATCGAACCATCGTGTCCCGCCAGCGCGGCCGCGACCTGGGTATCGAAGAGGGGATCGGGGAAGTCTCCGAAACGGTGGTAGAGGACCTCGAGATCCTCGCTCACCGAGTGCGCTACCTTGACGATGTCCCGGTTGGTCAGGATGCTGTGCAGCGGTTCGAGATCGGAGATCGGGAGGGGGTCGATCAGGTAGGACTGGGTGGAATCGGCGATCTGAACCAGGCCGAGTTGGGGAAAGAAGGTCCGCTCGCGAACGAACTCGGTGTCGAGGGCGATGGCGGGTTCGCCTCGCCACCGTTCGGCCGCCTCCGCTAGTTCGGCCGAGGTGCTGATCTCGCTGACCGAAGGGGTAACGGGTGCCGTCGACATGGGACGGGAGAATAGCACGGTGCCTCGGGGGTACCGGCGTACAATGAGGTCCCTCCGCGGTGGCGCAGAGCCGCGAGAACCGAACCGACCAGGGAGCTCCGAGATGTTCGAGAAAGATCTGTTGCAGGACCAGGTAATCGTCGTGACCGGGGGAGGAAGTGGCCTTGGGCGCTCGATGGCGGAGCGCTTTGCAAGCCTGGGGGCGCGGCTGGTTTTGTGCAGTCGCCGGCTCGAGGTGGTGGAGCGGGCGGCCGAAGAGATCGAGGCTTCCACGGGCTCCGAGGTCCTGGGCCTGTCCTGCGACGTGCGGGAGCTGGACCAGGTGGAAGGGGTCGTCACCAGGGCGGTCGAGCGTTTCGGTCGGGTCACGGGTCTGGTCAACAACGCCGCCGGCAACTTCCTGGCGCAGACCGAGACCCTCTCGTCCAACGCCTTCAAGACGGTGGTCGATATCGTTCTCAACGGCACCTTCCATGCGACCCTGGCCTGTGGACGACAGATGATCGAGCAGGGCGGAGGCACGGTTCTCAGTATCGCGACGACCTACGCCTGGACCGGCTCGGCCTTCGTGGTGCCGAGTGCTTGCGCCAAGGCCGGCGTCGTCGCCATGACGCGCAGCCTGGCGGTCGAATGGGCGCGCTACGGAGTCCGCTGCAACGCAATCGCCCCCGGGCCGTTCCCCACCGAAGGAGCTTTCTCCCGCCTCATGCCGCCGGGAGTCGAAGAGGCGGCGCTTCGCAAGATCCCGCTCCGCCGGTTCGGAGATCACGAAGAGCTGGCCAATCTCGCCAGCTACTTGATGAGCCCCGGGAGCGGCTACGTCAACGGCGAGATCGTCACGATCGATGGGGGAGAGTGGCTCAACGGTGGCGAGTTCAACCACTTCACTTCGCTACCGGACGAGCAGATCGACGGGATGTTCGAGCAGCTCCGCGCGGCGACCCGGCGGCGCTAAGGGCGCGCTCGGTCCACTCGCCGCCCAAAGATCCGGGGACTGTCTCCTACCGTCCGGGAGGACCTCGGGTCGGCTAGCGAGAAGCCTCGATGGGCCGCGCCGCTCCCGACTCCGCGATCCGCCCTCCATCGTCTGGAGCGCCAGCTGGCAGAGTAGGCGGCGCAAGCGGTCCCGAACCCCGAGTAGCTGCCGCCCTCGTTGCTCCATCGATCTCGAGTTCAGCGAAATCGGGCGTAACCGAGCGGTGTTGCGGTGAGGCCGTGGAGTTCCCGCCGTCCAGACCTACGGGCCCGGCAGCTCCTCGAAACCGCCGCCTGGTAGGGAAGGGAACCTAGGATTCCGATGTCGGCTCGGGGTCGTCGGTAGACGATTCACCGATTCGCTCTCTCAGTACCGCCATCATGCCGTTGAACTCGTTCTCGACCAGGCGCAGGTGCTCGTCGGCCCGGCGGATCTTGAGTTCCCGCTGGAGGTCTCCCTTCCTCACGTCTTCCAGGGCGCGGTGCACCGCGATCCAGGGACCGGCCAGGCGATGGGTGGTAAACACCGCCAGGCCACCGAGAGCCAGCAGGATGAGCGTGGTTTGGAAGGCGAGCATTCCCAGGAATCGGGTCTCGTCGGCGACTCCGCGGTCGATGAAGATCACATAGGTGCTGATGCTCGCCACCAGGACCGAAACGGCGGTCACCAGGAACCAGAGGCCTGCGAAGCGGCCAATGAAGGGCACTGTGTGTCTGATGCCGCTGCCGCGGCGAAATCTCGGTTGCGCCATCGCCTGTCCTCCGTGCCGTATCGGATCCGTCAATCGTCGATCGGATCTCCTTTTTCGTAGAGTCTAGCAAAGCCCTTCTTGGCGATCTCTTCGGCCAACTCGGCGGTCCAGTTGACGAACTTGCTATCAGTGGTCGACCAGGTGGAGCCGCTGACGACCCGATGGTGCAGGGCCACGAGCAGTTCACCAGTGGTTTTGTCGGTGAACTTCAGGTCGATGGTGGTGTTGCCCGAGCCGGCTCCGAAGCCGACGAACACTTTGGCCGCCGTGCTCCCGGTGGACGAGTCCACGATCCGCCCCGCGACCTCGATGTCGCCGCCGTCGAGCGAAACCTCGGCCTGCTGCCACTCCTGGCCGAACACATCGGCGAACAGGGTCGCCATGTCGCGGTTCATCTGGTTGGCGAGTCGGCGGTCCTTGGCGTCGCGGTCTTCGGGGATCTCCGGCGCCGGCCACTCCGTCACGTGAAAGCTCTTGCCGTCGATGGCAAATCCCTCGCGGACCCAGAGATAGTCGATGTCGTCCGTCTCGCGAAACACCAGCGGTTGCTCGGAGAACCAGCTCACGACGAGGAGTCCATCGTCGAGGGTACCGGAGACGGCTCGATCTCCCTTCTTGTCCTTCTTCTTCTTGGCAGTGGCCTCCCCAGCGGTCAGCACGACGAGCAAACCGAGGACGAGGCAGAACAGTGGGCGGGGATTCTTGTACATGAGTGGCCTCCAACGGGGGTCTTGAGTGAACGGAGGCGTAGTATGGCATCGGACCGAGGGGTCGGATCAAGTACCACGATAGGATTCCGCTCGATGGTAGACGAGGTTCGAGAACTGGCGGCCGCACTCGATGCGGTGGACGGCGGGATGCTGGTGGTGGTGACGGGAGCGGGGGTCTCCGTGGCATCGGGAGTGCCTACCTTTCGTGGTACCGATCCGGGGGCTATCTGGAAGCGCGACCTCACCGAGTTGGCCACGCGGTCCTTCTTCGAGCGGGATCCGGTGGCCTCGTGGACCTGGTACCTGGCTCGGTTCGACGGCATCCTCGCCGGCGAACCCAACGCTGCCCATCGGGCTCTGGTCGACCTCGAGGTCTGGCAGAGAGATCGGGGTGGGGACTTCCTACTGGTGACACAGAACATCGACCCCTACCATGAACGGGCCGGGAGTCGAGAGTTGATCAAGGTGCACGGGTCGGCCGACCGTGTCCGCTGTTCCACGACGGGCTGTACCTACGGGGCTCCGAGCGGGTCGCTGCCGCGCGACGAGATCGATCTGTCGACCTTTCGGCGAGAACCGAGCCGCGCCAACCTTCCGCGCTGTTCGGAGTGTGCAGGCTGGTTGCGGCAGCACGTGCTGTGGTTCGACGAGTACTACAACGAGCACCGAGACTACGGGTGGGATCGGGTGCAGGCCGCCGCGGCGGGCGCCGACCTGCTGCTCTTCGTCGGTACCTCGTTCTCGGTGGGGGTGACCGAGCTCTTCCGTCAGGCAGCACAGCTCCGTCGAGTTCCCTGCTTCAGTATCGATCCGGGGGCCGAAGCGGCCCGGGGGCCCGGCCTAACGACTCTGGCCCATCCGGCCGAGGACCTGCTTCCGTCGGTGCTCGAGGCTCTGTCGAGGTAGACGAGTACGCTTCACTCGACGCGACGCGTGAGCCATTCGCGCCGATAGCGGTCGAGTTCCGGCGTTCGGGGAAACGACTCGCCAGCGGCGTAGGGGTAGCTCGTCATGGCCCGGAAGGGGAGCGGTTCGACCTGCCGCCCCTCACCAGTGTTGCGGTCGGCATCTTTGTCCCAACCCTGGCTCTCCAGGAAGAGGGTGCGCTGCCAACCGGGGCGCAGGGGCGGCAGGTCGGTGGCGGCGAAGTGGACCGTCATCTCGTCCCCGGCGGCAAGGATGACGGAGCGATCGTCTGCGCCGGCCAGCAGTTGGGTCACGTCGCCGAAACGTGTGTAATGCCCGGGGAAGGGAAGCCAGGGGCTACGGGGCTGAAGCTCGGCGTAGTCGTAGTGGTGGGGTCCATTGGGGGCCAGACGAGTCAACTGCGAGAAACCGCGGTGGTGCAGATCGGCGAGGCTCGGCTCGAGACGGGCCTGGACGATGGCCGCCGCATCGTCGGGCTCGTCGGTCCAAGCGATCCGGTCCCAGCCCAACCAGAGCGAGGTCACGATGCGCAGTCGCCGAGCGTGGGGCGGAAGCGCCGGCGTATCCACGATCATCGTCTTGGTCTTACCGGCTGGGAAGGCCAGTTCCGGCATCAAGACCTGCCAGCCGTCGGTGGTCTCGACCTCGAGGCGCGGGGCTACGGTGGTGAAGCCCGCCTGCTCCATGGCGAGGTTTAGACTGGCGTCGGAGGGGAAGATCCAGCCATCGAGATGGAGGCGGATCGGAACCGCCGGCGCGGCTCCGAGGTCGAAGGTGAAGGTCCAAGCGTTCGGCGCCCGACCCTGGTACCGGCTGCGCTCGAAACCGTCGGCATAAACCTCGTCTCTTCGCCGGACGCGATCCGTGACGTCGAGCCCTCTGGCGTCCCAGGCTGCGGCCACCGGGCGGACGGCGCGGCTGGCGTGGACTCTCTCCGGCATCTCGACTCCGGGCAAGATCTTCAAGTTCGAGGCGACCTCGACTCCCTCCGGGTGGTCGACGACCCACAGACGCACCTGATCAAAAAACGCCGCTTCCCAGAGCTCTTCGGTGATCTGGAGCACGTAGTCGCCATCGCGCGGCGCGGCTCCCACGACCTCCACCAATTCTCCCGGGTCGGCCCCAGCGAAAACACCCTCGGCCACGGGAAGGCCGATTGGCGCGCCCCACAGGAGATCGGTCACGAAGGCGAACTCGTCGCCGTTCCAGGTGTAGAGGAAGGGACACGAACCCTTCAAGAGCTGCTCCTCGACCACCGCCTGGTTGCCCGCCACGCCGAGTCGGTTTTGCGGTACGCCGTTGGTCCAGACCACCCGCAGGTCGGCGGACCTCACCCGTCCCAACCCGAGATGCGTGGTCTCGCCCTGGGCTTCGCGGTACTGGTAGGCACCGCCGCGTCGTAGCTCGATCAGGGACCCGAGGCCGAAGACGTTGTTCTTGCTGTTGCCCTTGACCAGACCGGTGAGCCGTAGATCGAGCCAGCCGTTCTCGTTGCCCCCGATGTTCTCGAACCGGGTCAGGCCCTCGGGGCCGGCCACCAGCAGGTCGAGGTCACCGTCCTGGTCCAGGTCGCCAGCGACGAGATCCAACCCTGGAAGGTTCTCGAGGGTTTGTTCCTCGAAGCCACCATCGGGTTGCTGTTGATGGAGGAACACCCCGTCGGGACCCGTCAGCGCCAGGTCGAGCCGGCCATCGTTGTCGGCATCGAGGAGTTGGACCTCGGCGAATTCGGTGTGGACGGCGGTGGTAGGACGCACCACTTCGAAGGTCTGCCCGACGAGCGACAGGTGGGCGACACCGCGGCCGGCAAGCACGAGATCGGGTCGGCCGTCGTGATCGAGGTCGCCACTGGCCAGCGAGGCCACCGACTCGAGCGGGCTCTCCGTGGGGTGGGCGGCAAACTGGCCCTGCCGGAGGTTCTCGAGGAAGTAGAGGGCATCGGCCTGGACGGCGAGATCGAGATCGCCGTCGCGGTCGAAGTCCGCTACGGCCAGGCCGGTCGCGGGGCCCAGGCCTTCGGGGAGAGCCCGAGCGGCGACCGGCTGCAGCGTGTCCGCCAGCAGGTTGCGCCAGAGCTGCAGTCCACCAGGGGCCGCGACCGCGAGGTCCAGATCACCCTCGATGTCGTAGTCGAGGGCTACCGCCTGAGTCCCGGAAGTGTCGGCGGGTAGCCAGGTCGTGGGGACGAACTCGCCGTTCCCCGTGCCGCGAAAGGCACGCACCAGCGGACCGAGGGCGACGAGGTCCCACAGACCGTCGTTGTCGAGGTCGACGGTCAGGACGTCGGTCGTACCCGGCGCTGGGTAGGAGGCGCCTCGCGTCCAATCCGAGGCGGCGGTCCGAATCATCAGCTGACTCGGACTTCCACCGACAACAGCGAGGTCGGCGCGCTGGTCACCGTCGAAATCGGCGGAAGCGATCGCCACCACTTCGCGACTCGCCAACGAGGAAGCGGTCCACTCGAGGGCGAGGCTGGGTCCGAACTCCGACGACGCCGGTTCCTGGGCGAAGCGCCACACGGGCAGTCCCTGAATACCGGTGTTGAGCTCGCGCAGACCCTGCTGGTACATCGGGGTGATCTTGAGCACGTTTTCGAGTCGTGCGGCGGGCACCCGAGCGGCGCTCGTATCCTGCTCTGCGGACAGCACCTCCAGCAGCTTCTCGGCGGCAGCCGTCGCCATGTCGGGGCCTTGCCAGGCCAGTTCCTCGACCCGGAGAAAGGTGGTCGAGGCGGTTTCTCGGTCGCCGATGTCGATGGCCATCCGACCCCGATGCAGCAGCAGCACCAGATTCTCTGGACGGAGCTCGACCAGGCGCTTCAAGGCCCAGCTGGCGGCGGCCACCGCTTCGTCTCCTTCGAGCTGGGTCGCGAGTCGATGGAGCGAATAGAGGGCCTCGAGGTTGTCGGGTTGGCGTTCGACGGCGGCCCGGTAGGCGCGGAGCGCAGGTTCGCGTCGACCGGTCCACTGGAGGATGTCTCCCTTGATGTGGAGGAGATCCGATCGCTCTGGAGATAGCTCGAGGGCGCGATCGATGGTGGCCACGGCCATCGTGTTCTGCTGTTCCCGCAACGCCGCGATCGCCAGGTTGGCCCAGGGTAGCGGGTCCTCAGGAACCCGATCCGCCAGCTTGCGAAAGGTCTCGAGCGCCTGACCTGCTTCCTCGTTTTCGAGCTGAGCCAGCCCCTGGTCGCGGAGCTGCAGCACCTCGGAAGGGTAGGGCGGCCCCTGGCTGGCGATGGCAGGGCCAGAGGCGAGTATCAGAAGCAGGGCGAGAATCAGAAGCAGAGCGAGGGTGGAGATACGAGGTGAGGCGGTCGAGGGCCGGTTCATGGGCGAATTGTAGCGACTGTGGAGGATCTCGAACCGAGGTCCTGGTGACCTCGAGCTGCGACATCGTCATAATGTCCGATCTCGATCGAGGGCCTCATGCAGCAACAGCAATCCGTCTCATCACACTTCCGTCGCCTGGTTCAGCTCGCCGTCCCCGTGGTCGCGGCGCAGTTGGCGGCGATGTTCCTGATGGTGGTCGACCTTCTGATGCTAGGGCGCGTCGGGGTCGATGCCCTGGGGGCTGCTTCCCTGGGACGCGTCTGGGTACTGGGAACGTTGGTCTTCGGCATGGGTCTGCTGTTCGGGCTCGACCCGATCGCCAGTCAAGCCTGGGGAGCGGGAGACCGACGGGCCATGCGGCAGGTACTCGGGAGTGGTCTGGTGCTGGCCGGGCTCATCAGTGCTCCGATCGCCGCACTCTGGCTGGCTACCGGCCCGATCCTTCACGTCTTCGGTCAGGAGGCCCACCTCACCGAGCAGGCGACGATCTACGTCTGGACTCAGATTCCCGGACTGGCGCCCTTCCTCGGCTTCATCGTGCTCAAGCAGTACCTGCAGGCGCAGGGACGCGTGCTGCCCGCCATGTGGGTCACGTTGGTGGCCAATCTCTTCAACGCCTTGATCAACTGGGTTCTGATCTTCGGCCACCTGGGTCTTCCGCCGCTGGGAGTTCTGGGAGCGGGGATCGCGACCAGTCTGACCCACTTTCTCCTCTTCTTCGCCCTCTTCTGGTGGATGCGGCGAGGAGCGCGGCTGCGGCTCGGCGCTCTCCTACGGCGCGGCGCCCAGAGGGTGGGGTTGTTGGCGATCTGTCGCTTCGGGTATCCGGTCGCCCTGCAGCTGGGCTTGGAGATGTGGACCTTCCAGATCGCCACACTCTGGTCGGGGCTTCTGGGCGACGTTCCCTTGGCGGCGCACACCGTCGCCATCACCCTGGCCTCGATCACCTTCCAGATTCCGCTGGGGGTGTCGATCGCTTCGGTGACTCGCGTCGGCAACCTGCTGGGGGCGGGCGAGTCCTCGGATGCTCAGCGAGCGGCCTGGGTGGCTCTGGGAACGGGGGCCGGAATCATGGGCTTCTCGGCCCTGCTCTTCTGGTTTGGACGCAACCATCTACCGCGTCTCTACACCGCCGACCCCGCGGTGATCTTGGCCGCGGCCGCGATCCTTCCCGTCGCCGCGGCCTTTCAGATCGTCGATGGCATCCAGGTCGTGGGGGGAGGAATCCTGCGGGGGATGGGTCAGACCAAGCCGGCCGCGGCCTTCAATCTCGTCGGCTATTACGGGCTCGCATTGCCGCTGGCCTGGTGGCTCTGCTTCCGCCAGGACATGGGACTGCCCGGCATCTGGTGGGGCCTCAGTCTCGGTCTGGCCACCGTGGCCTTCTGTATGGTGCTGTGGATCCGATCCTTCGGTCCGGCCCGGGCAACGAGGGTCGACTTCCTGGGGGGCTAGCGCCGCGGACCGAACCCGAGTCGGTTAGAGCCGCCACCTTCGGTGACCCCAGAGGTACTGCTCGGGGGCCGATCGGATTTCCGTCTCGAGGTACCGGTTGAGGACGGAGAGCAGTGCCCGTTGATCCTGCTTTTTGTCGCCACTGCGCTCGAGTTCGATGAGGGGAGAGGTATGCAACTCGAAACGTCCGGGGCCGACGCGGCGGCAGGCACCGAAACAGAGAGGCTGGCGGGTGACCAGGTGGAGCATGGCGGCGGTCGTGTAGGTGGCGGCAGGTACCCCGAAGAACTCCAGCTCGATACCGCCCTGCCGCGCGTGTTGGTCGGTGAGTAGAGCCAGGATCTCACCCGCCTCTAGAACCGCCAGGAAGCGACGGGGATCGGCGGCGTACTTGGGGATCGGGTGGAATCGGTGCCGCGGCTTGCGTCGTTGCACCAGTTTCTCGACCCAGGGGTTGTTCATCGGACGAGTGATGCCCGCGACCGGCTTGTAGCGAGACAGCAGCTGGGCCGCCAGCTCCCAGTTTCCGAAGTGGCCCGAGGTCAGGATCAGTCCCTGGTCTGGAGTCTCGAGTACGGCGGCGACGTCGGGACTGATCTCCACCGCCACCTGCTCCAGCAGTTCCTCCGAGCGCAGCGACTCGATGATGACCAGAGCAAAATGCTGAAAGGAGCGTCGACCGAGGGCTCGGGCACGCGGACGGTCTGTCTCGATTTGGGCCCGCAGGATGTTCTCGACCGCGACCCGTCGTCGCGATCGGTCGACGAGCCACCAGAGGTCGGCGAGGCGACAGGCCAGCCAGGTCGCTGCACCGTAGGGCACTCGGTCGAGGACCGCGAGCGACCCTCGCAGTAGGAGGTACTCGAGGGCGTGGCGCAGGCGGAGCAGCAACTAGTGGGCGCCGCGCTCGACGAGCAGGGCTTCGATCTCGCCTACCGTCTGGATGCTGACGACGTCACTCCCCGAGAGACTGATGCCGAACTCCTGCTCGATGTCGTAGAGGAGGTCGAGGATCGACAACGAATCGACGCCCAGGGATTCGATCGTCGTCGTGCGATCGACCTGGCTCCAGTCGCGGTCCTCCTCGGCACTGGCTTCGAGGATGTCGCGCAGTCGCTGCAGTACGGTGGGTTCGCTCATAGGGTGGCTCTCTTTCAGGGGAGTCAGCTCGAGGTGGCGGCACGGAGGACGAGGACTCCGTTGCCTCCACCAAAACCGAAGCTGTTCTTCATGGCAAAGGGTGAGGTCAGGGAGCGCGGTTCGTCGCGTACGAGGCAGAGGTCGCCACACTCCGGATCCGGTCGATCGAGGTTGAGGTTGGGCGGAGCGGTCCCCGCTTCGAGGGCCAGCAGCGCTACGATCGTCTCGAGGGCACCGGAAGCGCCAAGGGTGTGACCGAAGTACGATTTGCTGGCGATCACCGGTACCTGGGCCGCCGCCCCTCCCAGGACCCGTCGGATCGATTCGCTCTCGCAGGAGTCGTTGGCCTGGGTGGCCGTTCCGTGGGCACTGATCAATCCGAGTTCGGAGGGTGCCAGAGCGGCGTCGGCGAGGGCTTGCTCCATGGCCAGAGCCTGGCCGTCGGGGCTCGGTTGGGTACGGTGCGCCGCGTCGGAGGTCTCGCCGTAACCTACGATCTCGCCCCGAATCTGGGCGCCGCGGGCCGTCGCCCGGTCGTGGGCCTCGAGCACGAGCATGCCGGCACCCTCGCCGAGGATGGTGCCCTGGCGGTCGGCATCGAAGGGACGGATGGCTTGGGCCGGATCTTCGATCGACGACAGCACCCCGAGGTTGTTCCATACCCCGTAGAAGAACGGGTCGAAGAAGCCGTCGGAGCCCCCGGTGAGAACGACGTCGGCGTAGCCGTCTCGAATCGAACGGAAGGCCACTCCGATGGCGTTGGTGGCCGAGGTACAGGCCGAGACCACCATGTAGTTGGGGCCCGTCAGTCGGTATTGAATCGACAGGCCGGAGGAGATGGCGTTGTACATACACCGCGGGATGGTGGTCGGCCGGAGCCCTCGCACCCCACGATCGAAGAAGGCAGAGAAGCCGTCGAAGTGGCTCTGGGCCGATCCGACCCCGGTGCCGAGGACGACGCCCACTTCCTGTGCCTCGTATGGAGGATCGCCATCGATCAGCCCGGCCTCTCGCAGCGCATCGTCGGCGGCGACGACGGCGAGATCGAGGGCGCGATCGCTCGGACGGCGCTTGAGCTCCTTGAGGCGTTCCCGCACTCCGGCCGAATCGGCCTCTCCGCCGATGCCGACCAAAAAGTCGCTGGTGTCCAGCTGGGTGAGGGGAGCAATTCCGCCTTCGCCGGCCAGGAGCCGGCGCCACACCGAGGCCTCGTCGAGCCCGATGGCACTGGCGATTCCGAGTCCGGTCACCGCGACGCGTCGTCTGGAGTGGTTCATCGTCGGTCTCACTAGCCGTTGGCGAAGAGGCCACCATCGACGTGGAGGACCTGGCCGGTGATGTAGGACGCGTCGTCGGACAGCAGGAACGCGGTGGCCCGTGCCACCTCCGCCGGGGCTCCGAGACGCCGCAGCGGAATCCCGAGCTTGCGGCGATTCTCCTCGTCCAGGGCTTCCGTCATGTCGGTTTCGATGAATCCGGGTGAGACGGCGTTGCAGCGGATGCCGAACCGTGCCGCTTCGAGGGCGAAGCTCTTGGTCAGGCTCACGACGCCCGCCTTGGCGGCGGCGTAGTCGGCTCCCATCCAGCGTCCCGGTCCGTGGGCCGCCAGCGACGCGATGTTCACGATGGCGCCTCGACGTTGGCGCCGGAAGTGATGGTACGCCTCCTGGCAGGTCGCCAGCGTCGCCTCCAGGTTGAGCGCCATGGTCTGCCGCCACTTCTCGAGCGTGAGACCGCGGAAGGCCACGGCCTCTCCACCCCCGGCGTTGTTGACCACTCCATGGAGGTCTCCGGCCTGCTCCATCACCGCTCGCACGAGCGCCCGACCACCATCTGGTGCCGCAAGGTCGGCGGCGAGAGGCAATGCGTGGTCGGCGTCCAGCTCGGTGCAGATCGTACGTACGCGATCGAGGTCTCGGCCGTGGACATAGACCGTGGCTCCCCGTTCGAGGAGTTCGCCGGCGATGGCTCGGCCGATGCCCCGGGTCGAGCCCGTGACCAGGTAGACCCGGTTGGCCAGCTGGAGATCGTGTCGCATCGTGGTTTCTGGGCGGCGGATCTCGGTCCGCAGCCTCGGGGATTGTACTCGCTACACTGGTTCGCTACCGCTGCCGGTGGTGGTGTCCTGGCGGCGAATCTGCCCCAGTAGATGTCCCGCTTCGGGGAGGATCAGCTCGCGCATCGCGAGGTCGACGGCGGGAGGGGAGCCGGGGAGAGCGTAGACGACTCGTTGGCCGACGATTCCAGCGATCGCCCGCGACAACATTGCCGCGGCACCGATCTCGCCGTAGGAGAGCTGACGGAACAGCTCGCCGAACCCGTCGATCGTGCGTTCGAAGTGCCCGATCAGCGCTTCCGGAGTGCGGTCGCTGGGCGAGAATCCCGTGCCGCCGGTGAACACGATGACCTCGGCCTCCGTGCGCAGCGCCTGCTGCAGCCCGCCGCCGACCGAGTCGAGCCCATCCGGGACGATGCGGTAGTCGACCAACTCGTGGCCGGCGGCCTCGAGGGCCGAGATCGCGCGGGGGCCGCTGCGATCGTCCTCGGGGGAGCGACTCGAAGACACCGTGACCACGGCGAAGCGCAGGCGCTTCGGACCCTGATCACGGTGCTGTCGTGGAGCCTCCACCAGGGTGCTACTGGACCTCGATCAGTTCGACCTCGAAGACGAGGGTGGAGCCGGCGGGAATCGGTCCGCCGGCGCGGTCGCCGTAGGCGAGGTCGGTGGGGATGAAGAGCTTCCACTTCGAGCCGGCAGGCATCAGCTGCAGGGCCTCGGTCCAACCGGCGATCACCTGGTTGACCTTGAAGGTGGCAGGCTCGCCGCGGTCGACCGAGCTGTCGAACTTGGTGCCGTCGATCAGAGTTCCGGTGTAGTGCACCTTGACGGTGTCGTCCGGTCCTGGCTTGGCACCGTCCCCGGCTTCGAGGACCTCGTATTGCAGTCCCGACTCGGTGGTCATCACGCCATCACGGGCGCCGTTTTCGGCCAGGAATGCGGCTCCGGTCTCACGGTTTTCTTTGGACGCCATCTCGGTCTTCTCCTGCTGCTTGGCCACGATCTGCTTCTGGAAGCTGGTCAAGGCCGCGATGATCTCTTCCTCGGACATCTTGGGCTCGGCGTCGTTCAAACCATCGAGCAGGCCCTGCTGGATGAGGTCGGTGTCGACGGCGAACTCGCTGTCGAAAAGGCTGGCGCCCATGTTGATTCCGATGGCGTAGCTGATCTTCTGCACTTCGGTCATCTCGGACGTTTCCTCTTGAGCGAGCGCGACGGAGGCGCCCAGGGCGAGGGTCAGTCCGGCGATGAGGATGCGGTTCTTCATGGTCTCTCCTGGGATGATGAGTTAGGGCACCGCGCGGGGCGGCGGCGGGCAAGGGTACCAGAAATCGAGGTGGCGGGGAGGGTGTGGAGCGATGGTTCACTCCACCGGGGACCTCCAGCCCAACCCATGGCGATTCCCCGGTCGGACTAGGACCTCCGGATCAAGACCAGGGTCACGTCGTCTCCGGGAGGGGCGCCGTGCGAAAAGTCGTCCAGGGCGGACTCGAGGTCACTGGCGATCTGGTCCAGAGGCTGCCCGATCAGTCGCTGCAGAAACTCGGCCAGTCTGGGGGTTCCGAACTCGTCGTCCTCGGGATCGACGGTTTCCGTCACCCCGTCGGTGTAGATGGCCAACAGGTCGCCCGGGGCCAACTCGATCTCCGCGGCGGTGAACGCGGCCTGAGGAAGTAAGCCCAACGGGGTTCCGGTGGCTCCCAGTTCCTCGACGCCGCCGTCGTGGCGCACGACCAGGGCCGGGTTGTGCCCGGCGTTGGTGTACCGGACGCGACCGCTCTCGATGTCGATGGTGGCGACGAAGGCCGTGGCGTACTTCTCGGGTGGAGTTCGTTGGTAGAGCCGTTGGGAGACTCGGCGGCAGATCGCGTCGGTGGGATGCCCCACCTCGATCGGACCGACGGCCAGGGCTTCGAGGGACGCGGTGAGCAGGGAGGCAGCCATCCCCTTGCCCGAGACGTCGGCGACCATGGCGACGCACTCCTGCTTCCCCTCTTCCGTGGTCCGTGTCAGAACCTGGTACATATCGCCAGAGACCGTCCGCGATGGCAGCGTGCCTCCGTGGATCTCCCAGGTCGGGAGTTCGGGGAGCGCCTCGGGCAAGAGCTTGGTCTGGATCCGTCGCGCCAGAGCCATCTCCTGCTCCATCGCGCGTCGTTCGGCGGCCTCCTCGGCCAGGCGAATGTTGCGTAGTCGCAGGGCCGCCACCGCGGAAAGAGACACCAGCAGTTCGAGGTCCTCTTCGGAGAAGGCTCGCGTCGCGATTCGGGAGCCGATGACCATCATCCCCATTGCTTCTTCTTCGTCGAGCAAAGGAGCGGCGGCCAGGCTGCGAACGCCCGAGGTCATGATGCTGTGGGCCGAGGCGAAGCGCTCATCGCGCTGGGCGTCGTAGACCAGGGCCGCGACCTTCTTCTCCGTCACTTCGCGGGCGAGCGCTCGCGAGTAGAAGAGGTCTCCTCCCGTCGCCACGACGGCTCGCGAAGCCGCCTTCCGCATCTCGCCGTCGGGCTCACGAAGATAGATCGCACACTCCTCGGGTTGAAGGTGCCGGAAGGCACCGTCGAGAATCAGTTCGAGCAGACCGTCGAGGTCCATCGATTTGCCGAGGGCGTGGTGCACCTCGTTGAGCAACCCCAGTCGCTCGGCGTACCGTCGGAGACCCTCACCCTCCTGCGGCACCGCTGCCTCGAGGCTCGGGCGCAAGAGTTCGGTGGCGTTGCGGAACAGCGTGACGCCCGAGAGTTCCTCGCCTTCGATGGCGGTGGCGTCGTCCGCAGCGCCGTTGGCCAGGCGCAGGGTACTACCGCACAGACTGATGATGTCGCCGGGCCGCACCGCGGTTTGGCTCTCGATCTGGACCCCGTTGACCGACGTGCCGTTGCGCGAGCCGAGGTCCTCGACCAGCACTTTGCCGTCGCGTCGAATGAGGCGGGCGTGGTGGCGCGAGAGGAATCGATCAGCGAGGGGAAGATCGGCGTCGGAGGCCCTACCGACGATGACCTCGGGCCGGTCGGTGGTGAACTCGTAGGGCTCGCCTTGAGGGGGCGTAACGGTCAAGCGGAGGGAGGTACTCATCGGCAGACTCGGGTATCGGAAGGGCAACTCGGTAGGCAGGTGGAACAACGTCCAGCCTAGCACGCCCGTTGGACTATGATTCTTGGTACACGAGTTGTACGCGGGTTTCCCCAGCAGGTGCCGATTCGTCGTCGACAGCTTCTTTTCGCTAGTATGGAGGGCAGTAATGACGAAGAGTGGATTCGATCCGGCCGCAGAGCTTCGGGAGGGAATCCTCGCTTGCCGCGAAGACCGCTGGAAGGAGGGCCTACAGCACCTCTCGGTCTTGCATCAGGAGGCCGAGGGGAAGTTCAAGTTGCCGCCGGCCATGTACTCGTATCTCGGGGGCGCGATGGCCCGGGTGGAGCGCAAGCACAAAGAGGGAATCGACCTCTGTCGTCACGCCATCGAACTCGACCCCGTCGATCCCGAGAACTACCTCAACCTGGCCCAGGTCTACATGCTGGGCTCGAAGCGTCGAGCCGCCTTGCGGTCCCTGCGCATGGGACTCTCGATGAACCCCGGCCACAAGCGACTGCTCACCATGCAGGAAGAGCTGGGGGTCCGGGGCGGACTGGTGTTTCCCGGTCTCGACCGCTCGCACCTGTTGAACCGACTGTTCGGCCGGGTCCGTCATCGCTTCAAGAAGAAGCGATAACCAGGCGCGCCGGGCTCAACCCTTGGCGTCGTACCAGTTGTCGCCGACGCCAGCCTCCACCACCAGGGGGACGTCGAGTCGAGCGACTCCCTCCATCTCGTCCGTGACGAGATCTCGCACGGCGTCGATCGCATCGCGCGGGACTTCGAGAACCAGCTCGTCGTGGACCGTCAGCAGCAGTCGACTGCTGGGGTGCTCGCGCCGTAGACGACGATCGACCGCGATCATGGCGAGTTTCAGCAGGTCGGCGGCGGTGCCCTGGATGCGGGCATTGATCGCCATGCGCTTGGCGTTCTCGCGCACCGTGTACTGTCGGGCGCGCAGTTCGGGGAGCCGCCGGATGCGCCCGTAGAGGGTCTCGACCGCCAGGTTCTCGGTGGCTTCCTCGACGGTCTGCTCGGTGTAGCGCTGGACTCCCGGATAGCGCTCCATGTAGGCCTCGATAAAGGCGTTGGCCTCCTTGCGAGAGACCTCCAGGGTATTGGAGAGCCCGAAGGCGCTCATGCCGTAGATGATGCCGAAGTTGATCACCTTGGCGGCCCGGCGTTGTTCGTCGGTCACCAGCCCGGGGGCTACGCCGAAGACCAGTGCAGCCGTGGTGGCGTGGATGTCGCGACCCGCTCGGAAGGCCTCGATCATGCGCTCTTCGCCGGCGATGTGGGCCAGGACCCGGAGTTCGATCTGGCTGTAGTCGGCGACCAATAGCTGGTGGTCAGGGGCGGCTACGAAGGCGCGACGGATCTGGCGGCCGGCTTCGGAGCGTACGGGGATGTTCTGCAGGTTCGGTTCCGCCGAGGAGAGCCGTCCGGTAGCGGCCACGGCTTGGTAGTAGCGGGTGTGGAGACGCTCGTCGTCGGCCACGAGCTGCGGCAGCGCGTCGACATAGGTCGACTTCAGCTTGGAGAGCTCCCGGTACTCCAGGATTCGGGCCGGCAGGTCGTAGCCTCGGTTGGCCAGTTCCTGGAGGGTGGCGGCGTCGGTCGAGTACGACTTGGTCTTTCGGGTCCGCTTGAGGATCGGATAGCCGAGCTTCTCGAACAAGATCTCACCGAGCTTGCGGGTCGAGTTGAGGTTGAATGGTTCTCCCGCCAGCTCGACGACTTCGGATTCCAAGGCCTCCAGTTGGGCGCCGAGCTCTGCCGACATCGATTCCAGGAACGGCACGTCGAGGCCGATTCCCGTCTCCTCCATTCGCATCAGGACGCCGATGAGTGGCTCTTCGATGGTCTCGTAGAGCGTTCGCAGGGCGCCCTGTTCGAGCTTCTGGTCGAGGTCTGGCTCGAGCCGAGCGATGAGGTCGAGACGTTCGGCCACCAGGGTCCGCAGCCCGATATCTCCGAGCGGCGGTCGATCCCCCTTGCGAAAGCCGGCTTCCTCGAGCGTGATCGCGCGGTAGCGGAGTCCCTCGAGGGCGAGTTGGGGCAGTCCGAAACCTCTGAGGGCCGGGTTGTCCAGGTAGGCGTAGAGCATCAGATCGACGAGCCGGGATCTCGGCACCAACTCGGGACCGAGCCAGCGCAACAGCTCCTTGAGGTCGTGGCCCACGAGCGTGACCTCCGGATCGAGGGCTCGTGATTCGAGCGCACCACGGGCGGACTCGGCGAGGCCCTGGCGTCGAAAGTCGCACCACCATGTGCCGCCGTCGTCGTCGCTCCAACCCAGTCCGGTCGGCGCCGTTTCGCCGGTCCACAACAGGTCGATCCGGATCGGGGAGGAGAGTTGGGAGAGCGCATCCGCGAGCCGGGTCGCATCGTCGATCTCCTGGGCTGGTTCCAACTCGATCGACTCTTGCGAGGTCGTGAGTTCCTCGAGCAGCGAGAAGAACTCGAGGCGGGAGAAGATGGCTCGTAGGGCTTCCGTGTCCGGCTCTTCTCGCCTCAGCGCGGCGGCGTCGAAGGGCAGATCGAGGTCGGTGTGGATGGTGACCAGCTCCTTCGACAGCAGAGCGAGATCGCGGTGTTCCTGGAGCCCCTCACGGTAGCTCTTGCGTTTGATCTCGGGGGCGGCTTCGAGGAGTTGTTCGACGGAGCCGTGCTCGGCGAGCAGCTTCTTGGCTCCCTTCTCGCCGATTCCCGGCACGCCCGGCACGTTGTCGACGCTGTCGCCCATCAGAGCGAGCACGTCGACCACCTGGTGAGGGGGGACTCCGAAGTCCTCGGCTACGGTCTCTGGCGTGTAGAGCTTCTCGCGGCCCGTGTGGTACATCGAAACGTGCGGTGCGACGAGCTGGAAGAGGTCCTTGTCGGCCGAAACCAAAACGACTTCGTAGCCAGCCTCGGCGGCGCGTCGGGAGAGCGTGCCGAGGACGTCGTCGGCCTCGTAGCGGGCCAACTCGAGCTTCGGGATTCGGTAGGCGTCGAGCAGTTCCCGGATCCAGGGCAGTTGGATCTTGAGGTCCTCGGGGGTGGGGGCTCGGTTGGCCTTGTAGTCCTCGTAGCGCTCGCGGCGGACGGTTTCGTCCGAGATATCGAGTGCCACTCCGATCAGCTCCGGTTCCTCCTCGCGCAGCAGTTTGCGCAGCATGTTGTGGAAGCCGTAGACCGCGTTGGTCGGTTCGCCCTTCGAGTTCGTCAGATGCCGAATCGCATAGAAGGCTCGGAAGATGTTGGAGTAGCCGTCGATCAGGAAGAGACGGGGGCGGGCAGCGGC
>JAUIDB010000006.1 GCA_030429235.1 Thermoanaerobaculia bacterium
ACCGGCCAGCGGAAACCGAGGCTTCCCACTGGCCTCGGAAAACGCTTCGCGTTTCCCGCAGCTCCCACAGGCTCGACGATGGCTGGTTGAGAGAAGCTCATACACCACGTCGGCGGACGCTACTCGGACCGGTCTAGGCGGAGGGGATCGATGAAGTATCGGTCTATCGGTCCTGCGCCCTGCGCCCTGCGCTCGGACGCAGGTGACATGCGAATGTGGACAAGCAGAGGTTGAGAATGCAGTGTCAAGCTACTACCAAGCGCGGCTTTCCGTGTCGCATGGCAGCACTAGAGACCGGCTGGTGTATCACTCACGATCCAGGCAGGACTGCTCTTAGAGAGGCCCATAGGAGAAGGGGTGGTCGTAATCGTAGGGCGCCTGATCTGCAGGTCTCTGAACCCCGGGCATTGCTGCGCTCTGTCGAAGATGTTCGGGCCCTTCTCGAAGCGGTGGTCTCTGCGACCTGGCTACTCGAAAACTCTGCGAGACGCTCGCGAACGCTGGCAACCCTGGCTGGTGTTGCCCTACGCGTTCTGGAAATGGGACAGCTAGAGGAGCGCCTGGCACAACTAGAAGACGAGTCGACGCAGTGTCCTGGAGGCAGGGTTTGAAACTACCTCGTGGTGCGTCACTCACCGAGACTGGGAGCGAACTCGACGGGAACCTCGCTAGCCTGGAGCCACGGGGCCCAGTCCTGGGTAGAGGGGATGAGATCGCGGAAACGTGGGCTCGCTTGCTCGCTCGCGGAGATCTGGACCCAAGGCTCCTGATTCTGGAGATCCACCGGCTCGTCTCATCCCCCCGCGTGGCGCAGCGGTTGTTGCGAAGGGCTGGATGGCCTAGGGGCGGGGCGTGACGAACTTCAAGATCGGCCAGCAGACCTGCCGGGATGGCAGTGGGTCCGGTGGGTCTCCTCTTGAAGTTCAGATCAAGCGAGCGGCGCAAGAGGCTGAGACTCGCAGTTCAGCGAATAGTCTCCTGTCGATCCTCGAAATCTCCATCGACGAGCGCTCCGAAGCTCTTGCCTCAGGGGACTTTCGCACCGTCAGCTGGGACTTCGCTCGCAACCTGAAGATGCAGCCCACTCTGCGGTGCCGGAGCGTCGACAGCGTCCTGGATTTCATTGATCCACTGCTCGACTCGCTCTTCTTGGAAGGTAGGCTTCCCTTTTCTCGTACCCACCAAGGCGACCCGTGGAGTGCAGCGTTGCTTGATGGGGAGCTATGGGATAGCGAGCCCCTAGAGGACTTCATGAGGTGTTGGCACAAGATCGCGCCGCCGCTCTTCGAAGTGGCGTTCCTCGCATCGAAGTCCCCTACTTATCAAGACCCTTGCGTTTTCGGGGAGGAACTCTCAGCCGATCGGAGGAGGAAATTCCGTCTGTTGTTGGCTTTTTGCTATGAGCTTTCCGGTCTGCAGCCCACGCCAGGGAGGTCCTTTCCACTTCCAGTTGTGAAGCTAGCTCGCCTTCTCGATTCAGACCGAAGGACGACCGGTGGGTGGCTTGCCGAAGCCGTGCGGAGAGGATTCCTACTGAAGACGAAGGACTCCACAAGACCTAGGGGGCAGCGGAAAGGGCGGGCTGCAGAATACCGTTGGGCTTTGGAGACTACTCTTGACGGCCTGCAACCGACGAACGATAGCACCTAACCTCCTACCTCCTTCTACCTCCCTAACCCCCCAACAGGCAAGAGGGTCCTCTCGTGTTCCCACAACGCCCAGGGCCGTTCAGTTCTTCGTCGTACTGCTCGAGGCGAGAGTTTGGCTAGCCTGAACCAGAGAATCTTGAGGTTGGAGCGAGACCTTGCAGCTCAGCCTCGGATCACGAGTCGAGTTGTCTTTGCCCTTCCGGGCGAGTCCCGCGAGGAGGCAGTGGCTCGCCATATTCTCCGGAACCCGCAGGACGAAGGTCCTCACGTAGAGTTTCTGGTTGTCGGGCACGCTCCGTACAGAACGACTTTTTACAAGCTGGTGAGGAAGTTTCATCCGCTCGAGCAACTGGAGGGCTTGTCCGATGACTATCTCCGCGAACTCAGGGATCGGTGGGATGCCTCCATCGAAACGAGCGGGATGGCGTGCTTGGCGTCGGGCAAGCCAGAGGCGACTCGTGCCCGTCCTAGTAGCTACTTGCCGCCACGAGAACGAGATCCTGAGCCCTCTACAGGTTGACCTCTCGTCGGGTGAAGACTGAGACCTTCGACTAGCTCTTCAGGAGGTACCTCCAAGGCTGAGGCTATCCGCAGGAAGTTGAGGAGGGAGGGGTTTCGATGGCCTCGCTCAACTAGGCTAACGTACGTTCGGTCGAACCCAGCCTTGGCGGCCAACGCCTCTTGGGAGAGCCTCAGCGCTATTCTTGATTCCCGGACTCTCTGTCCGAACTGTCGAAGTGCGACCCGGCGGTCGTTGGTCTCTACTGCCACTCTTCATGCTGGTTCCCCTGAGGACAGTTCGTCTACGGACAATGAGTCACACTCTGATAGGATTGTTGCTCTAGGCCGCACCCCGAAGAAACCCAATACTACCGACTCAAGAACGCTGCGAATGGCCAGTTGTAACTCCTGCGGAAAGAAGCGCCCTTTTGTCGAGGTTATGCCATGGAAGTGGGTCGAAGGCAGCCTCTTCTGTGACGAGTGTGCCAACCGCCTCGAGAACGAAAAGCGCGACCCGATTCGAGCAGCTAGGGCAGCCTTCGAGCAAGGAGAGCCGCTTTTTCAGCTGGCCCTTCCCCTAAGCGAGACCACCGGTGTGAGCGTGGGCATGGTCGGGGCCTTTTCGACAACAAGCACCACAGAGCACGGCTCGCTACTGAGTGGGATCGAGAGCGCGGGCTGGAGCCTAGAGCACGCTGCCTACGTCTACCGAGTTAAGGGAAGCGTCAGTCGGGACAAGCTCTTATCAAGCGGTCAGGAGGAGGCGATGCATGGCGAGATCGTCGGTGTATACATCTTCCGGAGGCGGGATAGCGAACAGTGCGCGGCAGCTCTCACGCCAGGGTCCGCTGAGTCGGATCCTGTGGGGCGTTCAACCTCATCCAGGGCGCTTCGATCAGAAGGGGCCTCGAATGAGTAGATCGATTCTACTAGCCATATCACCGGTCTTCTTCACCATGGTGGTTGGACCGGCCGGCAGCTACGCAGCCGACTTCGTGTCCGTGACCTCCGCCGTTGCCAACCTGAGAGCATCCCCCTCTATCGATTCAGCTGTCGTCGCCAAAGTACCCCAGTCGACGACCTGCGAGCTTGCCGCGGTAAGAGGTGACTGGTTCGAGGTGGCTGCGTTCACCGGCGACTACCGCTACTTACATTCCTCGGTGGCGCGTTCCGTCGGGCAAGCGCCGCCGCTCACCGATGAGCCGACAACTCTCGTCAGCTCTTGTCGAGGTTTTGTGGCGGCTGAGAACCGTGCCATGAACGAAGCACTCGTCCTGGAACCGATCGACTTCGATCGACAGATTGACCTCGAATGGCGGCTGACCGATCGCTACAAGATGGCGGTGGCCCAGAAATATCGACTCCACCCGGCCCGAAGTGTCGAACTGACCCTGTGGTGTGCCAAGAATCAGTCGCGGTGGCGATAGAGGCTCGCTCCAGCCCTCCTCTTTTCTGGGCCAAGTACAGGCCCGTAGGGTCTTCCCATCAGACTTCGTACGGCAGCTTCGGCCTAATACGGGCCGGATGCCAGCTCAGCGCTCTGTCCCCAGCGGCTACCATCTAGACAAGTCGCCGGATTCGAATCCATCTGCGAAGAGCTGGGGGCCGAAGTCCCAGGGGTAAGCGCTGTTCAGTCTCACTTCGAGAGGAAGCTTGCCTAGTGCCCGGACTATTGAGTAGTGCTGCGTCAGAGCCGGGCTGGGAACCGAGAAGGAGTAGTCCAATCGGACCAGTCGACACTCCGCAATCGGCCCAGGCCCGCCTGGGCCTGAGAGGTCTTCCAGGCCCACACTGATGGTTGACAGATGTGCATCTCCGTCGCACGGACCGTCGTAAACAACTTGGAGGGAGTAGTCATCAGACGTGCCCGAGTCTCTGTCTGCACCCGTCATTCCCATCCGAACCATGTTGACGTCGTCCGCAGTAAGGCCGGAGTAAGCCATTTCACGAGCAATACCGGAGTACATGACGCTCTGGCTGTTGGGGACTCCAAGGGACTCGCCAACCGCCCGGTTCGCACTAGCTGGCCAGGAGTGCCCTCCCGGGAGGCTGCTCAGAGTCCGGTCGAACGAACCGATGTCGATGACCGTAGCGTCGATTGCGAACGGATTGTTGTCGATCTTCCGGTACCAGGATATTGACTTGGCGCTCCCCTGTATTCCGTTGTGAAAGTCATCTAGCGTGCCTCGAATGCCATCAGTGCCGACCTCGATGGCGCCCGCCACCGCAGCCACGTCGGCTGAACGTGTATAGCTCGTCTCTTCGAAGAAACCGTCCCATTGCTCATCCCATGTTCGGTTGATGTGATCGAGCCCCATGCCGCAGTGCCCGAGTTCGTGAAGCTGCGCTGAGTAGGAGTCGAAGGACCCAGCAGTTGGTGGAGTCTCTTCGATCAGAACACAGTTGGCGCAGTTCTCCGTTGTGGCCACCAAGTCGTTCCACGTTTGAATCGCCTCGATGAGGCTGGGTTCGAGCTCAAGACTGTCATTCAACAAGCAGACCGACACCTCGACCTGATTCTCTACACCCGAGTAGCCGAACGGATGGACGATTGAGAAGAATGTGATCGGACAGTCTTCCGGCGTTGGGCACGATGGGTGCTGCGTCACGGGCAGTGTCTCTCGGCAGCCGTTGTCGTCGCACACTCGCACCTGGAGATAGGAGCCCCCGTGAGCGATTCCGGAGAGACCCAGCGCCAACAATCCAAGAAGGACTGGCTTCACCGGTTTCCCCTTTCCGATTCCGATCGACTGCTGGCGATGAAGTGGTTGGCGACGAGTTCTTGAAGCCGTCGCAATGCGGACGCCTCGGTCAGCTCAGGATAGGCTCGTGCGTAGATCCTGGGATTGGTCAGGCGTGCTGTCGCGGTGTATGGAGCGCGTTCGCTGAGCCCTGGCCGCTCGTAGCGAATGAAGTTCATTTCAAGGACAACCGTCGACGAGTCAACTGAGATCGCTTGGTCGTGCCCGACCACTTCCCGAACACGCTCCGAAGTGAACTCCGCGAGACCAGAACGCACTGCGTGGTCAAGGATCTCGCTCGTTTCATCGAAGGTAAGGGCAACCTCCTCTGACTGCAGCACCTTGAGGTTCGAGTTGTCTACCCTTTCCCGAACCAAGCGGCCATCACCGTACAGAAGGAACTGGAACGCGGTTGCGTTTCCTAACCCGCCTCGTTCGGTCAAGAACAGCACGAGATCTGTAGGGTCGGTGCTTACCTCAAATGAGGCGGACTCGAAGTCCGGGCCACCACTTGCAGGAGAGTGCACCTCCGGAGGTGGACCAAGCGTAAGCAACATAGTGGCAACTGCCAATACAGCTCTCATCGTCTTCCCCTTTCCTCATTGAAAGTAGAAGAGTATCACGCGGATGAGAGGGCTGTGGCGAAAGACGGGATACTGTAGGGGCATTGATGGACACAAGTGACTTGTTGCTCAATTCCAAGCTGCAGAGGCTTCTCTTGAAGCTTCCAGGAACTGGCAAGGAGTATGAGGAAGTTGTCAGGTTGGGGTTGGTGGAGGCCCTCGGTCGCAACTTGCGACTGGCCCGGTCCGGTTCCCAGTTCGGTGGGGACGTGGGAACCGGGACGAGCGGTCCGACAGTCCGGATCGAAGCCAAGCGTGTTTCGACACACCGCAGCCTAGACCAGCGCGCTCTACTGGGTGAAATCAGCGAAGCTCTGGACAGGTACCCGGATCTAGATCTCTGGGTTCTGGCTGCCTCCTGCGAGGTACCCGAGCAGATGGCCAACGCGCTAGAACGGGAAGGCCAAAGCCGCGGCATCGGAATTGAGATCCTTGATGTTTCTTCGTCGAGGAAGAGCAAGCTCCCGCTCCTCTTGGCCAACGCCTGCGCCGAAGTCGTTGGGTACGTTGGCAAGGTCTGCGATGACTCGCTTGCGAACGAGCTGAAGTCAGTACTCGTGGAGATCGGCGCTCGGAACGACCTAGTGAATGAGAAGATAGTTGAGCCGGAGTGCCTTTTCGATCTCGTCGCCGAAAGGATGCGCTCGGTTCTTCGAGACTGTCTGTCCAAGAAGTCCGCGTCGCGCGCTCGTTTCGGTCAAGTCTTACGGGACCAGTCCTTCGTCAATCGTTCAGTTGCCTCTCAAGCACTTGATCTTTGGTGGGGGTCGGGCTGCCCCCCATCGGACTTGCTATTGCTCTGTGGAGAGGAGGGGGATGGAAAGACTTGGGCTGCTTTTGACTGGGTCTCCAAGACTAGCGAGAGTGAGGGACTCCTTCCCTTGTGCCTAGTGGCCGGACATGCGGGCCCTAGCCCAAAGCTGGCTGCAGTACTGGCGGCACAACTTCACGAGAGTTTTCCAACCACTGGAGAGACTGTGTGGAAGACTCGGTCGCAGCGTTGGCTTGCGTCGCCTTCGATTCGTTCACGGATCATCCTAGTGGCGGACGGTATCAACGAGCAGCCAGTATCCGGTTGGCGGCAACTTGTCGACTCGATACTCGTCGACAGCTCCATTCTGAGTTCTCAGGTCGCTGAACAGCAGCAAGTACTTACTAGCCTTCCCGTGATTGTCACCTGCAGGGCCGGCTACTGGGACCAGATGTTCTCGCAGATTCCTCACTGGCCAGTCAACCGGCTGGAGCTAGGTCCCTTCTCTGAGCAGGAACTCCAAAGCTACCTGGCTTTCCATGGTCGGAGTAGCGATGAGTTCAGCTCTGAGGTTCATTCGCTATTGAAGAAGCCCCGCTACTCGAGTCTTGTGGTGACTCACTACGAACGGTTGATCGCTTGTGGTGATATCACCATTGATCGGCTTCTGTATGAGGACTGGAAGGACCGCTACCAAAGGAACAGCAACCTCCCACTGGATGACACGAGCTTTCAGCAGTTGGTTCAAGAGCTTGCACGACAAGCCCTCAATGGAATCAGAGAGGTGCGAGTACAGCAGTTCCTCGGGCTGGTTCCCGAAGGGGATCCTGCACGCGTACTGTCTGAGCTTCAATCCAGTGGTGTCCTCTGTAGAACTCAAAATGGGGCCCTGCGAGTAGCACCTGAGCGCCTCTCCAACGCCCTTGGGCTGTTGTTGCTATCGGAACTCAAGAGAACGAGTCCTGCTGGGCGTGATGAGCTGATTCAGAAGTACTTCGAGCCCGGTGGCCTAGATGCTCATGCAGCGATCTGTTCAGCTGCGGTTTTTGCGGCTACGGTCGATTCAGTAGAGAACGACATCCTTGTTCAGCTCTTTAGTGCCTTCTTTCGTCTTCAGAATGTTCCGGATGCGGAATGGGAGCGCATTCGGAGCTACTTTCCGATCCTTCCCGACGTCTATCGAGAGGTTGCCGAGAGGCTGGTAGCTGAACCGGAACTCAATCGGAGGGCGTTTGAGACTGTAGACTGGGCCTACCATCGATGGTGCGACAACCAGGATCTCCTAAGGACCATAGCGGAGCACTCGCAAAGGTGGTTGTCGTTTGTTCCACTAAGATCACCAACATGCGATTCCCACGAATCGCAGTATCGAGAACATCTCCGGGAGCTACTCGGGGCAACTCCGACCCCAGGTACGTTCACGGCAAACGATGTCACTCTTCACGTCATAGACTCGCCGCATCTCCGCAGGCTTTATGACCTCGCTCTTGGGCTTTTGTCAGCTCAGGCGACCGGTCTCCAGGCGTCTGTGTTGCGTACGTGGGCGCTAACTGATTCTGTCCAAGGCGAAACAAGCCGTGGTGCGGAGGTGGAGTGGCTAGTTCGTTTCCTCGACAAAGAAGCTAGCTCAAGCCTCCGGTCGGAGATCGAGTCCATGCTCACGGTGCCAAACGGAATCTGGCAATGGGCAGCCTACCGCCTCGCAGGCATGTTTCCCGACGGGAGCGCAAGTGACCTCCAGGCCAAGGCCGATTACCAGCCACAAGGGGGCCTACTTGAGACCTGGCGATTGGATGACCCCTGCCGAGCTGGATTCTATCCCTGGAGGGATGAGGACTGCTTGCATTGGTTGCGACGCGACGACATTGCCCCAGTCAGTAAGGCAAGAAGATTGGCGGGCTTCGCCGTTGACAGGGAGTGTGACTTTCCGGCTGATCTCAAAGGACGAATCTCTAGAGAGCTGCGGCCGGTATTGGCGGAGTTCGCTGGTTTGGGTTTCCGACTCGGACGAAGCGCTGACCGAGGCAGATTCGAATCCTGCGAGCCGGCGTTCGCAAGGTGGATCCCCGAGGACCTAGCAGTCGCGAAGAGAGCACACTTCGAACTCCTTTGCCGCGACTTTGATCGCGAGTCAATAGAGAATCTGAGCGAGGAGAAGAGAGCAAGGGGGCATCTCGGAGCGGGCGACCTCGAGACAATCGCTCTGATCTTGAGAACTGAGGACTTTCGTAGGCTAGAGAGATTCTGGAAGCTGTGGAGCGACCAACCCGCGGACTTCCGGATACCCGGAGGGAACAGCCTGGATGGGACCGAGGTTGACCTCTTCCGAATCCTCCTGCTCGGGGAAGGGCCGCAGGTTGTTGACTTGATAATGGAGCGCCCCGCAGATGCGTTCAACGCTAGGAGCTTCATCGACCCGCTTCCAGTGGGGCTAGCAACCGACCAACTTCGAAAGCTCTGGAATCATCTGCTGAGAGACCGAGGGGAACTGGTCCCGAAGCTGTTCTTCCTGGTATTCGAAGAGCTGTCACTTACTACTGTCGAGCGCCAGTTGATAGTTGATGCAGGAAGCGAGTATGGAAGAGAAGGGGAGAACTTGACGCGTATTTTCGCGCTACTGAAGGGGGACAGGGAATTGGTACGCCTGCTTTCTCGAGAGCGGCGAGGCATTCTCTTTGAGTTCGTTTCAGAGCTGCACGGGCTCCAGACGGGGTCGATTCCAACTGATCTCCCCTTGGACCAACTCAGATCGATCTCTGCTCCCTTCCTGAGCCACATCGTAGCCTCCCGGGAGGACGACCCTAGGGATGCTCTTGAACTCGCAAGCTCTCTGCGAGTGTTCGTTGCCGGCCAGGCCGGTTTGACTCGCTGGGATCCTCGAGCAGATCCGCGCGCAAGCCAACCGTTCTCTAGGGCCGGAGTGCAACGAGCGCTGGATGCAGACCCCGGGCTGGCTAGTGATCTTCTCGACCGCCTGACGGAATGGCAGGGTCGCACGTCACCGATCGAGAACAGCTACTGGCTGTACGTTGCGATCTGTGAGTGTCTGCTAGATAGTGCTCCAGAATCGGGAAGTCGGCTGCTGGGACGACTCATCGACAGCAGGATTGGGAAGCGGGGCGCGTCCCAGGCACCGTCTTCTCTCGTGGCGCTCATGGGTCGAACCAGTCATCATCAGCAAGTCGCATCGCTACTGGATTCCTGCCTAGACCTCTGCTTTACAGACTCCGCGCTATCGAGATTCTCTCTGTGCTTTCCAAAGGGGCAGGACAGCTGGCTCTGGGCGGCCATTGTGCGAGACCTGAACTCGGAGAGACCGCTCCTCAGGGCGAGGGCCATGACTCTCGCAGGGTTCGCCCTCGACACCGAACGAGCCGTTGAGACTTTGGAGCACCAGAAGCGTTGTGGGTGGGAAGAGAGTGTCCGCCAAGCGTCCGTGTCCGCTGCGAAACAGGGTGAATGGTCTCGAGGCTGGTTCTGTCAGTTCCTGTCTAGCCAAGAGCGCAGTCTAGGCTGGGCGGCTTTCAGTCTGTTCGGAGAGTGCGTGGATAGTCGCTTTGTCCATTGGCTGCAACCTACTCTTGAGGAACATGGATACTCGTATCGAGACACGTCACCTCAGATGCGGCACCTGCGTGTCAACCACGACCGTCTTCTCACTCGACTGGAGTCGACCGAGAAGAGTCTCGCGAGACAGTTTTGCCACAGCACAGTGAGTGAGAGTATTTTTCCCTGGATGCCACAGTGGAGGCTTTCAGTTCGCAGAACAAGGCTACTAGCAAACCCTGGTTGAGCCGGAGTCTTCTCCTCGGTCTCGGGCTACCGAGGGAGCCCCTATGGCCACTCTATGGCCCCGAACTTACCTCCGAGTTACCTTCAGCCTGCCGGCAACGTGCTCCGGTTTCGGATGAGGAAGCCGCCAATCTATTTGCGGATAGGAGAGTTGGAAGGTGGTAGCCCGTACGGGATTCGAACCCGTGTTACCGGCGTGAGAGGCCGGCGTCCTGGACCCCTAGACGAACGGGCCACGTTCGAGGGCGGGAGCTCATGGCCCGCCCGAGGGAAGCGGAACTCTATACGATCGACCGTCGGAAGGCAAGGAGGCGGTGGGTACTACGGCGGACCCAAGAGAAAACCCCTTCCCGCCTGGGGGCAGGAAGGGGCTCTCACTGGCTAGGAGCCTGGAATCAGGCTTCCGAAGTCCGGAGCTTCCAGACGGCGGCGAAGCCGAAGAGGAGCAACAGGACGATCAGACCCATCTGGGAGACGGTCGGGATCTCGAGGACGCTGCCGCCGACTCCGACGGTGGCGCTGGCCGCGGCGTCAGCCGGGGTCGGGTCGTCGTTCTCGCTGGTCGCGGTGGCGTCGTTGACCACCGACGATCCGACGCTACCGTCGATCGTGCCGGTCACGTTGCAGGTGGCCGACGCAGCGTTCGAAAGACCACCGACGTTCCAGGTGAGGGTGCCGTTGGGCGGACCACCGGCAGGGGGGCCGGCGCCGCAGTCGTCGCTCACCCAGCTGAATCCGGCTGGCAGATTGTCGGTGACGACGACGGCGGTGGCGTCATCGGGGCCGTTGTTGGTCACCGTCAGGGTGTAGACGGTGTTCTCGCCCGGGTTCACGGTCGTTGGCGAGGCCGTCTTGGTGAGGACGAGATCCGACTCTCCGGCCGGACCACCGATGCAGGGGGTAGCGGCGACGATCAGGTCGTACTCACAACCGATCTCGCCCGGATTGGTGGTGTGGACCACCAGGATGAGGTCGTCGCCGTTGGGGACGTCAGCCGAGAAGCCGATTTGGCTCGGAGGGGTGCCCGAACTCTGACCCGGGTCGGCGAGGTAGTCCGACTGGGGCTCGCAGATGTTGGCTGGATCGTAGGTGTTCAAGTAGGCGTTGACCTGCAGGTTACAAGCCGTCTGAGTGATGGTGTCCAGCGTGACGTCCACGCACACCGTGCCGCCGGTGTTGTTGGGGATGGTGTAGGCGTCGAAGGCACGTCCGGGATCGGTGACGAAGATGTCGCACGTCTTGGGCATGGCGCAGCTGGAGATGACCAGGTTGCGGTTCAGGCGGCCAGTTTGGGTACCGGAGATGCCCGGATAGGTCCCACTGTTCGACCCGAGGGTTCCATCGATCGTGAGGCACGAGCCGCCCACGACGGGCTCCCACGGGATGAAGCTACCCTCTACGTCTGCCGTCAGTGTGTCAGCGGATAGGCCGGGAGTCATCGCGAGTAGCGCGATTCCCACCACTATGAGCAGTTTCCTCATCAGTTCTTCTCCTCCTTGCAACGGGTTGGGTGAGTGCTGCTTACGCTAGTGCACTTGGGTCTCAGCGTCAACCGTGGGCCGCTTTCGACGCAAAACGACAAAGGGCCTTCCCACCGAAGTGGGAAGACCCTGAGGTTGGAGCCTCCGCCAGTTTTCAGACCCGGCGGTGGGCTGGATGGGACGAGTTGTCTTAGGCGGCGGCGTTCCGACGGAGGATCCAGGCGGCACCGACGGCGAAGAGGAGGAAGAGAACGACCATTCCGCCCCGGGAGACGGTCGGCACCTCGATGATCGGCGTGCTCATCGGTGGCGGGCCTCCGATGCAGGTCGCACCGGCGATCTCGATCTCATAGTTGCAACCCACGCCGTCGCCCGGAGTGATGGGGTGCACCACGACGATCAGGTTGTCGCCATCCGGGACATCACCGCTGAACATCGTCGCGTTCGGAGGAATGCCGCTGCTGACACCGGCATCAGCCAGGTAGGTGGAGCCAGCCCCGCAGATGTCGGCGGGGTCGAAGTTGTTCAGGTAGGAGATCGCCTGGAGGTTGCAACCGGCCTGATCGATGACGTTGAGGGTAACGTCGACGCAAACGGTTCCGCCCGTATTGTTGGGGATCGAGTAGGAGTCGAAGTCTCGTCCCGGATCGTTCAGGAATAGATCGCAGAACTTCGGCGCGGCGCAGGTCGAAGCAACTCCGTTGCGGTTGAGTCGCCCCGTCATCGAGCCACTAGTGCCGGGATAGCTGGGGCTGCCGCTCCCGAGAACACCATCGATGGTCAGACACGCGTTACCCTCGGGCAGCTCGACGGGCACAAAGGTCCCCTCATCGAGCATCGAGGTGTCATTGGCTAG
Organism: Thermoanaerobaculia bacterium; assembly: GCA_030429235.1. Lineage (GTDB taxonomy): Bacteria > Acidobacteriota > Thermoanaerobaculia > Multivoradales > JAIOJS01 > JAIOJS01. Next base: position 12,395 of record JAUIDB010000006.1, read on the forward strand.
GCCGGGAACCGCAACCAGCAGGAGAATCCCTGCCAGAATCAGTAGCTTCTTCATTACTTGCTCTCCTGTCTCAGATCGCTTGATTCGACAATAGAAATACTTGGGGCACGGTGAAAGTACATCAGTTGACGGTTGTGGGTCAAGTAGGCACCGGTGCAGTGTGGGTGCCAAGGAAAAATCTCCGGGCGGCGACGCAAGCAGCTCGGCTTCCGATGCCGGCGCCGCTCGCGAGGACGCCGACTCTCGGGTCAGGGGTTGCGTGGGCCGGACGCCGGTAGGAGTGCGGCTGGTTCTGGCCCTACTGCTTGCGGTACTCGATCTCCATCATCTTCATCTCGGCACCGTCCTTGCCGGGGCCGTGCATCGTAAAGAGCTCGGTACTCGGTTCGACCCACTGGGAGGTCATGCGAACCGTGAAGGGGCCTTGGGTGATCGGGTCGTTCCAACTGCCGACGAAGGTGCAGACACCGTCCTCCTCACAGTGGCCCTCGCTGATCATGATCCCGGTCGACAGACTGTCGTTCCAGGTCGACCAGTATTTGCCGGTCACGTTGTCGAAGCCCATCATGCCGTAGCCGTCGAACGGCCTGCCCATCATGGTGGAGCTGACCTCTTCCACCCGGACTCGACCGTCGAGGATCATGCTGCGTGTCGCGGTACCGCTCGACACCATCGGTTCTCCTTCGGGAGCGGTCCAGCTCTTGATCGTCAGCTCGTAGGTGCCGGCGGTCTCGGCCAGCATCTCGTGGGGAGCGCCGGCGGTGCCCGCGGCGAGATAGGCCTCCATCTCGGCCATCTCTTCCGGCGTCATGGCGGGAGCTTCGTCCTGGGCCGCGACATAGGGGGCGGTGGCCAGGAGCAGAGCCAGGGAAAGCGAAGCAGCGAGTCTACGGGTCATGGTGTCTCCCCTCGGGTCGGGTCGTCTTTCGATGGTCTCCCGGCGGATCTCGGCACCGAGAGGGCTGTAGAGGCTGCGTCCAGAATATCAGCCGCGGTAGCCGCCGCCGTTGCCGGTCATCGTTCGCTCTGCTGGAATAGCACCATGCGGATCTGGTACCTGCTTTCGGTCTGGCTTCATATCCTGGCGGCGGCGGTGTGGATCGGAGCCATGGTGTTCTTTGCCGGCGTGCTCATGCCCGTCCTGCGGCGGCCCGAGTTCGCGGCCGTTCGCACGCCGTTGTTGCGACGCGCCGGCCGCGGCTTTCGCTGGTTGGGGTGGAGCGTGCTCGCCGTGCTCGTGCTCACCGGCTTCTCGAACCTGGTGAGCCGTGGGTACGGCTGGTCGGAGCTTCTCGCCTTCTCGACCTGGTCCAGTTGGTGGGGACAGATCCTGGCTTGGAAGCTCGGTTTGGTCGTGGTCCTTCTGCTGATCAATCTGGCGCACGACGTCCTCGGCCCCCGGGCGGCGAGGTTGATGGAGGAAGAGCCGGAGAGCCCTCAGACGCAGAGGGTCCGGCGGCTCGCGGGTTGGCTGGGACGCCTCGAACTCCTGGTCTCTCTGGTGATCCTCTGGCTGGCGGTGTTGCTGGTGCGGGGAGGCTGGTGAAAAAGTCGACCAGCGGTTCTCCAAGTAGGATCCTAGCCCTCGCGAGGCTCTGACTCGGATCGTCCGACTCGGTGCTGGCCCCCCCGGGAGCGAAACCGGGTGTCGGTGTTCAGAGTCGAAGGCCGACGAGTCGGCAGGCGGTAGCGGCGAGCATCGGTCCGGCTCGCCCGGCCGTCGCAGCATCGGCTGAGCTGGCGTTGCCGTCGAGACTTCGCCGGTACACGCCCTGGGCGATGGCGGCGAGGCGGAAGAGGGAGAAGGCCTTGTAGTACGCCAGATCGGGGACCCCGTCGCGCTGGGTCAGTTGGCAGTAGCGGTCGACGAGCTCGGGCTCGGTGGGGATCCCGGACCCGGGCAAGTCGACGCCGGCGAGTCCGCCGATTCGAGGCAGTTGGATCTCGTAGAGCATGCAGACGTAGGCGAGGTCGCAGAGCGGGTTGCCGAGCGTCGAGAGTTCCCAGTCGATGACCGCCAGGGCGTGCGGCTGACTCGGGTCGAAGATCAAGTTGTCGAGCCGAAAGTCGCCGTGCACGAGGGTGGTCGGTTCCTCTCGGCCTCGGACGGTGGGCAGCCAGTCGATCAGCCGTTCCATCGAGGGGATCTCGGAGGTCTGCGACGCGCGGTACTGCGCCGTCCAGCGCTCGATCTGGCGTGAGACGTAGGCATCGGGGCGGCCGTAGTCCGACAGTCCGACGGCTTCGAGGTCGACCGTGTGGATGGTGGCCAGCACCCTGATCAGCTCGTCGTAGATCGCTCGTCGACCGGGCCGGGCTATTTCGGGCAGCTGCACGTTCCAGAAGATGCGGCCCGGGAGGTACTCCATGACGAAGAAGGGGGTGCCGAGGATCGATTCGTCGCGGCAGAGCGCCAGCATGCGGGGGCTCGGGACCTCGGTGTCGGCGAGGGCGTGCATCACCCGGTACTCCCGCTCGATCTGATGTGCCGATCGCAGGAGCTTCCCCGGAGGTTTCTTGCGCAGTACGTAGGCCCGCTCGTCGTCCGCCATCCAGTAGGTCGGGTTCGACTGGCCGCCCAGGAACTGGCGTACATCGAGGTCCCCGGCGAGCCCTCCCAAATGGTGCGCCAGCCAGGACGCCAGCTGTGCCGTATCGAGCCGGTGTGCTTCGCGGGGCGGGCCGGTATTTGGAGGAGCTTCAGGTCGCACCACGATCACCGTACTTGGCGAGTTCGTGACGGGCCACGGTGCGGCGGTGGACCTCATCGGGGCCGTCGGCGATCCGAAGGGCTCGTCCCAGGACGTAGAACCAGTTGAGCTCGGGGTCGGACATCCCCTCGCCGCCGTGGATCTGCATCGCGGCGTCGGTCACCGACTGGAGCACGTTCGGCGCCACCACCTTGATGGCGGCGACGTCGGCTCGCGCGCCGGCGATTCCCTGGGTGTCGAGGGCCCAGGCGGCCCGCAGCGTCAGTAGGCGGGCCTGGTCGATGGCCAACCGCGCATTGGCGATGATGTCGCGGTTGCCGCCGAGGTCGGCCAGCGGCCGGCCGAAGGCGACGCGACCCAGCGCCCGTTCGCACAATCGCTGGAACGCTCGCTCCGCCGCACCGAGGGCGCGCATGCAGTGGTGGATCCGACCCGGTCCCAGACGTCCCTGAGCAATCTCGAAGCCCCGGCCAGGGCCGGCGATGATGCTGCTTTTCGGCAACCGCACGTCGTCGAACTGCACTTCGGCGTGGCCGTGCGGCTCGTCGTAGTGCCCCAGTACCGGCACCATGCGCAGGATCTTCACTCCCGGGGCGTCGGCGGGTACCAGCACCATCGAGTGGCGGCGGTGGCGGGGCGCCGTCGGGTCGGTGACCCCCAGAAAGATGTAGAAGGCGCAGCGCGGATCGCCGGCGCCGCTGGTCCACCACTTCAGTCCGTTGAGGACGACCTCGTCGCCGACCACCTCGCAGGTCGCTTGCATGTTGGTGGCGTCGCTCGAGGCTACCGCGGGCTCGGTCATGGCGAAGGCGGAGCGGATGGTGCCGGCGAGGAGCGGCTCGAGCCATCGTTCCTTCTGCTGGTCGGAGCCGTAGCGCACCAGAACCTCGGCGTTCCCCGAATCAGGGGCGTTGCAGTTGAACACCTCGGGGGCCAGGAAGCTCCGACCGGTGACCTCGGCGATCGGCGCGTAGTCCCGGTTGTCGAGGCCCGCCCCGTAGACCGAGTCTGGCAAGAACAGGTTCCACAGACCGAGCCCACGGGCCTCTTGCTTCAACTCCTCGACGATCGGCGGCACCTTCCATCGGGTCCAGTCCGGCCCGCCCACCAGCTGGTCCCGGTAGGTCTGGTGGTGGGGTTCGACGCGCTCCGTGACGAAGCGCTCTACCTGTTCGAGCACGAGCTGAGCGCGCTCGGAGTGTGCGAAGTCCATGGCCGTTCTCCTCCCTTCGGGGCCACCGAAGTGTCTCACGGAACCTGACGAACCGCTCTACCGCTGGCGCGAAGGCGGCCTCCTGGAAGGTCGAGCCAGCAGGTCGGCGGTGCGGGACCAGTCCGGGATCTCGTCCGCCAGCACTTTGATTACCGTGAGCAGGGGGATGGCAACGAGCATTCCCGCCACCTGCCAGAGCCAGCCCCAGAGCAAAAGCCATACGAACACGATTACGGGATTTAGCGAGAACCGACGACCGACGATCACCGGCGTGATCAGCATGCCCTCGAGGGCGGTCAACAGACCGTAGGCGAGCGGAGCCAGGAGGGCGTGGCCCGCCGGCTCGACACTCGTCAGGGCTACGGCGCCGACGATGGTTACACCGATGAGGCCCCCCAGGAATGGGACGAAGTTCAGCAGGCCAGCCATGGTTCCCCAGAGCCAGGGACTGGGTAGTCCGACCCAGGCGGTCACGCCGGTGACAGCGAGGGCCAAGCTCCCGTTGATCGCCGTGATGGTGAGCAGGTAGCGGGAAACGTCGCGCTCGATGGTTGTCGCAATGGTCTGGCTTCGGCCGAGCTCGCGCGCTCCTGGGAGAAGCTGGATCAGCTGATCCAGTAGGCCCTCTCCGTAGACGAGCAGGAGGTAGAGCAGCACAAAGACGATCACCGTGGTCGAAACCAGTTCGCGGAGGTGGTCGAAAACCAGGCTGGTCGCCGAGCGCTCTTCGACCTGAACCCGGGTGGTTCCGGGCGGCTGGTCGATCTCGGTCATCTCCTGGACCTTCTCGGCGGCCCGGCTCACCTCGTCGACCGAACCTCTCACGGCCTGGAGTTTGTGCTCGAGTCTTTGCAGCGAGGTCGGAGCGCGCTGCAGCCAGCGAGAAGCGGGCTCGGTGAGCTGGGCCAGGCCCAGGCCGAGCAGCCCGCCGAGCGTCAGCAGTGCCAGTCCGGCGCCCACGGGACGTGGAAAACGCCGGTCCGCGAGCCACAGGATCGGCGCCCGGAACAGCAGACTGAACAGGAATGCGATGACGATGGGCAGCAGGACGGACTTGCCCACCTGGAGGACGAAGCCCACCACGAATACGGCCAGGACACCTCCCGTCCACGAGGCCGCTCGCTGCCTCTGGCTCGGTTCTTGGGTCGGGCCTTGGTCCTTCATCGTCGTTGCTGCCACCTCCGCCGAGGTACTTCGCGCGGTGGTAGGAGTGTGGCATAGCTCGTCTCGCCGGAGAAGATCTCGACGCTCGGCCGGCAAGGCGTCCGTCCGAAGTGGAACTGGGCTCGGGGTCTCGTCTAGGTACGGCCCGTGTCGCCGCTCGAGTTCTTCAGTCCAGCGTCTGCCAGTCGCTCCGAGTCCAGACCAGCTCGAGTCCCCGCTCTTCGCCCTCGTGGTCGGCGGTGACCCTGGCGTGCAGGGTCCCGTCGTCGGCTAGCCAGTACTCGAGTTTCTGCGGGAAGTCGTGGTCGGGGTTGGTGAAGACGACGCGTTGCTGGCTGAGCTCGGTGGCGGTGAACGGGGTGGCCGGGCAGCGGCCGCCGGGACTCGCCCAGTAGACGAGTCCATTCTCCTCTTCGGCGATGCGCAGGAACTCGAAGGAGCGGCCGTCCTCACCGCGGTTCAGGCCGAGGAGCATGCCCTGCTGGGGCGGTAGCCAGCACTCGGTGCCCTGATCGTTGGCCCAGCACCCGGCGAGCCAGGTGAGTTCGGCCGCCGAGGCGGGTTGATCGGAGTCCTGGCTGGTGGCGGCGGCCAGCGTGGTGGGGACAAGCAGCAATCCGGCGAGCGAGAGTGCAAGGGGTGGTGTCGGCATCGGGTGGTCTCCGTTCTGTGGTCGGGTCGGTACTACGTTCCAGCCGAAACAGTAGCGCGGCGGCGTGGTGCCGTCTTGAAGAAAACCGACCGGACCGGAATACTGATAGCCGACGTGAAGATCCGCTTCCTACCTCCTCCCCCCGAGCTCCGGGCAGTCGTCGAGACCTTCTGGACCCTCGAGGGAGCAGAGCCCTCGGCGGAGGTGGAGTCTCCTCGGCGAGTCCTGCCGGATGGTCGGCCGGAGCTGATCGTGCACTACGGGGCCCCCTACCGCCGGCATCAGGCTGGCGCCGTCGAGGACGATCCGCGGACCTTTCTGTTCGGGCAGCTCAGCGAACCACTCGATCTGGCGCCCCGCGGCGCGGTGCGCACGGTGGCGGCTCGTCTGCGACCGGCGGTGCTGGGGCGACTCACCCGGACCAGGGCCTCCGAGTTTGTCGGACGCCCTGTGCCGTTGGACGAAGTCTGGGACGGAAGCGGCGCCGCCTGGAGTCAGCGCCTCCTCGAGTGCAACTCGGCCTCCGAGGCCGTCGAGGTTCTGAGCGATCAGCTGCGCACCCTGTGGCCGGCCAGGTCCCCGAGTGCGGTGCGAACCCTGGACGCGGCGGTCCTCGGAATCGAACGGCACCAGGGTCGGCAGCCGATCGCCGCACTCGCCGTGGCCCTCGGTTGTTCGACCCGCCATCTCGAGAGGCTGTTTCGGGACCACCTCGGACTCGGTCCCAAGGCCTTCGCTCGCGTGGTCCGGTTCCAGGCAGCCTTGCGTGCGGTGGAAGACCCCGGGGCTTCGCTGATCGGCCAAGGAGCCGAACTCGCTCTGGCGTTCGGCTTCTCGGATCAGGCACACCTGATCCGCGAGTTCCGCACCTTCTCGGGTTTCGCTCCGGCGGAGTACCGAAGGTTCCATCGAGCGAATGAGCCTCGAGCCCGCACGCTATTCTCGGCTCGGTCGGATCCCCAGGTGGCCGACGACCGCGCCCCAGGACGGGAAGCCTGACAAGTTGCCCTAGTGGTGCATCGCGCCGTGGGACCCCGGGATGGCCAGGCCCCGGACCACCAGGAGCGCGGCCAGGAGGACCAGGACGACGGGAGTGGCGCGCGCCAACCGACCACGGATCCTCGCCGGCACGAGATGACCTACGGTGACCAGGGCGAAGAGCGCGGGCAGGGTTGCCAGTCCGAACGTGGCCATGAAAAGTGCACCCCGGAACGCCGATCCGAGGGCGGCGGCCCCCGCCAGGGCGGCCCAGACCAGGCCGCAGGGCAGGAGTCCGTTGACCAGACCGAGCACAAAGGGAGAAGGATGGGCCGGAGCCTCGCCTCCAGGCTCTTCGCTTCCGGGGGGTGCGTCGGGGGCAGACGGTCCTAGCCAGCGGTAGAGGATCCTCTGTGCCGCGAGCAGTGGACGGCTGAGCCAGGCCGGCGTTGCATCCGAGCGGCCGCGGGTCACGGCGAGGACGAGCAGGCTCACTCCCAGCAGGATCGACAGGGATCGCTGCCAGCCGGCGAGGGCGATACCCTGCCCCACCGCGCCGACCAGCAGACCGAGCAGGGTGTAGGTGACGGTGCGGCCGAGGTTGTAGCTCACCCGGGACCACTGCCGTCGCCAGCCCTGCCCCGGGTAGCGGATGGCGAGGGCCAGGGGACCGCACATCAGGAGGCAGTGGCCACTGCCGACCAATCCGAGGACGAGGGCCGCTCCGAGTTCGACCGTCATGGCGACGTCGGAGCCTCCGGGACCTCCCATCGTTCCTGATGAAAGTACTCCTCTCCGCCCGCCGTCCAGTGCAGGCGGGCGATCCAGAGGCCCGGGGTGAGATCCACGATCGATACTTCCTGCCGGCTCTCGGCATCGAGCTCTAGCGGGATCACCTGATCGAGGGTGGAGTCGGAGGGGCGGTAGAGCTCGATGGTGCCACGGGTGGGAGCCTCCCCGGTGGCGCCGAAGTCGAGGGTGGCGAGTCCACGCGCGTGGTCCAGATGCCAGGAGGGGCGGCTGGCCAACTCCTGCGAGCGTTGCTGTCGGTCGATCTGTGCCTGGTAGGCGATCTCGGCTTCGTAGTAGTCGGGGGTGACCAGGTCGACGCGATGGCGCTGGGCAAAGAGCGAGAACGCGACCACGCCGAAGAACACCGTCAAGAGGGCGAGCGACAGGCCGACGGGCCAGGGATTCCAGGCTGGTTTCACGGCGACTCCGGTCCGAAGAAGTTGGTATCGAAACGTTCGATCAGCTCGTCGCCGGCGAAGATGCCGACCGCCACTTCGTTCTCGCGGCTTCGTACCGTCGCCGCGGGAAGCGTCAGGACGGCGGGACGCTCGACGATCTCGCGGCCCGGAATCGTCAGCGGGCCCCCCGGCAGGGTCACCTGACCTCCCTGGCCGAGCAGTCGAAGCTCCACTTCCAGCGGTTCGTTCGTCTTGTTCATCACCCGAACGGTGTAGAAGTTGGCGACCTGGCCGTCGGGCAGGACCTGGGCCAGGGTGCCGGGGTTTCGCAGGAAGGTGGCGTGCACGTCGGTGCGCGAGAAGACCAGGAAGCCGAGAAAGGTGGTCAGGACCAGGAGCGCCGCGGTGTAGGCGACGATCCTCGGGGTGATGGTGAGACCTTCGCCTTCGTCGATGCCGGCGCGGGAGGCGTAGCGAATCAGTCCGGTGGGGAAGCCGACCCGGCTCATGACGCTATCGCAAGCATCGATGCAGGCGGTGCAGTTGACGCACTCCATCTGCGTACCGTTGCGGATGTCGATGCCGGTGGGACAGACCTCGACGCAAAGGTGGCAATCGACGCAGTCCCCGGTGCCGCCGGCGATGCGCTCTTCGCGTTGCTGTCCGCGGCTGCGTCGTCCCCGCGGTTCCCCGCGGCGGTCGTCGTAGGCGACCACGATCGAGTGGTCGTCCAACAGAACCGACTGGAATCGTCCGTACGGACAGACGAAGGTGCAGGCCTGCTCGCGGAAGCGAGCGAAGATGCCGAAGAAGAGGAGGGTGAAGAGGATCATGAAGGTGAACCCGACGAGGTGTTCGCTCGGTGGGTCGGTGATGATCTCGGTCAGCCGTTCGCTGCCGATGATGTAGGCGAGCAGCAGATTGCCGACGACGAACGAGATGGCGAAGAAGATGCCGTACTTGAGGACTCGCTTGCCGATCTTCTCCAGCGTCCAGGGCGCCGCGGCGAGTCGTTTCTGTTTCGGGGCGTCGCCTTCAATCCAGTACTCCACCTTGCGGAATACCATCTCCATGAGCACCGTCTGGGGACAGAGCCAGCCGCACCACACGCGACCAAAGACCGCTGTGAACAGGACGATCATGATGAACCCGGTGAGCATGGCCACCGCAAAGATGAAGGTGTCGTGGGGCCAGAACATCTGGCCGAGGATGCTGAAGCGCCGGTTGACGATGTCGAACAGGAGGAGCGGGTTGCCACCGATCCGGATCCACGGACCCGTCACGAGTACGGCCAGCAGGATCCAGCTGACCACGAGTCGGGCTCGATGGAGGCGGCCCGAGGGTCGGCGCGGATAGATCCAGCGCCGACGCCCGCTCGAGTCCACGGTCGGTAGGTGGTCCCGAAAGTCGTCCTCGACGGCGTTCGGGGTGCCCGAGGCCGCGGGGCGCGGTGGCAACTGCGTTCCCATCAGCCGTCCAGAGCCGGAGCCCGCTCTCCCTCGGGAGCCTTCTGGTTGGGGGGATCGGTACCCTCGAGGTTTTTGATGTAGCTGGCTACCGATCGGACCTCTTCCCGGCTGAGCTGGGTTTTCCACGAGATCATGCCCTTTTCGGGAACGCCCTCTTCGATGGTTCGCACCGTATCGGCGAAGGTCGGCCCGTGGAGGAAGAAGTCATCGGTGAAGTTGGGTCCGATCAGACCCTCGCCCAGCTGGCCGTGGCAGACCGCACACTGGCTGACGAACACCTGCTGACCCACCGCCAGGGACTCGGCGTCGGCTACCGGCTCGACGTCGGGTCCCCAGGCTTCGTAGTGGATCCCGAGGCCCGCGGCGTGGGCTCGCGCCACCTCCTCCTCGTAGGCCGCCTGACTCGAGTACTGCGGGCCGAGGACGTGGTAGTAGGTGAGGTAGACGATGCTGAACAGGATCGACAGGTAGAACAGCCAGAGCCACCAGCCGGGTAGCTGGTTGTCCAGCTCGCGAATGCCGTCGTACTCGTGGTCGAGTAGGAGGGCGGCTTCGTCTTGGTCAGGCTTGGTCACGGGGATTCTCTCCTTGGTCGGCGGAATCGGAGTCCAGGGGGAGGCCACTGAGGCGCTCCAGGCTGGGGGAGTCCAGGGTCGCGACGTGCCACAGCATGCCGACGAACACCAGGACGAAGAGGACGAGCGAGAGGCTCGGGAAGAACCCGATCCCCTCGATGCTGCTGAGCGCTTCCTTCATCATTGGAGACCTCCTTTGGCACGGGCTTCGGGCGTCACTTCAGGAGCTTCCGAGACCTGCTCCGTGGCCCGGATGTCGGTACCGAGCCGTTGCAGGTAGGCGATGATCGCGATGATCTCGCGATCCGCCGCCACCTCGATCTTGGCGGCCCGCAACCCTTCGGCGATCCCCTCGGCCTGCGCCTGGAGTTCGTGCGAGGCGCGGGCCTCGAAGCCCTCCTCGTAGGGAACCCCGAGGCGCCGGAGGGTCGAGATCTTCTTTTCCAGCGTCGAGATATCGAGGGTGTTCTCGGCCAGCCAGGGGTAGGCCGGCATGATCGAACCCGGGGAGGTGATCTGGGGGTCGATCATGTGGTTGTAGTGCCAGGCGTCGGGGTACTTGCCCCCCTGCCGGTGCAGGTCGGGTCCGGTCCGCTTCGAGCCCCAGAGGAAGGGACGGTCGTAGACGAACTCGCCCGCCTTGGAGTACTCACCGTAGCGTTCGGTCTCGGAGCGGAAGGGACGAACCATCTGGGAGTGACAGCCGACGCAGCCCTCGCGGATGTAGAGGTCGCGCCCTTCGAGTTCGAGCGGCGTGTACGGCTTCACGCTGGCCAGGGTCGGTACGTTGCTCTCGATCAGGAAGGTCGGCACGATTTCGACGATGCCTCCGATCAAGATGGCCACCACGGTAAGGCTGGTGAAGAGAACCGGCTTGCGCTCGAGCCAGCGGTGTCGCTGGCCGGCGGCGGGCTGTCCAGGGTCGAGCGAGACCGCCGGGGCAGAGGCTGGCTCTTCGGCCACCAGCTGGCCCGCCTTGGCCGTCTTGTACAGATTGACCACCATGAGGACGGCCCCGAGGAGGTAGAGACTCCCTCCGACGGCGCGCAGACCATACATCGGCAGGATCTCCCGCACCGTCTCCAGGAAGTTCGGGTAGGCCAGGAACCCGCGCTCGTCGAACTGCTTCCACATCAGGCCCTGGGTGACGCCGGCCCAGTAGAGCGGTACGACGTAGAACAGGATGCCGATCAGACCGATCCAGAAGTGCTGGGTCGCCATCTTGATCGAGTGGAGTTTGGTGCCGTAGAGCTTCGGCACCAGCCAGTAGAGGACGCCGAAGGTCAGGAAGCCGTTCCAGCCCAGGGCGCCGCCGTGAACGTGAGCGATGGTCCAGTCGGTGTAGTGGGAGAGCGCGTTGACGCTCTTGATCGACATCATCGGCCCCTCGAGGGTGGCCATGCCGTAGAAGGTCACGGCGACTACCAGGAACTTGAGCACCGGATCGGTGCGCACGCGGTCCCAGGCGCCCCGTAGGGTCAGAAGACCGTTGAGCATGCCGCCCCAGGAGGGAGCGATCAGCATCAGGGAGAACACCATCCCGAGCGACTGAGCCCAGTCCGGCAGGGCGGTGTAGTGCAGGTGGTGCGGACCGGCCCAGATGTAGAGGAAGATCAGGGCCCAGAAGTGGATGATCGACAGCCGGTAGGAGAACACCGGCCGGTTGGCCGCCTTGGGCAGGAAGTAGTACATCAACCCGAGGTAGGGAGTGGTCAGGAAGAACGCCACGGCGTTGTGGCCGTACCACCACTGCACCAGTGCATCCTGCACTCCCGCGAATCCGGAGTAGCTCTTCATCAGGCTGACCGGCAGGCCGTAGGAGTTGACCAGGTGGAGGACGGCAACGGTGACCGCGGTCGCGATGTAGAACCAGATCGCGACGTACATGTGGCGCTCGCGACGCTTCAACACCGTGCCGATCAGGTTGACCGTGAAGGCGACCCAGACGACGGTGATCAAGAGGTCGATCGGCCACTCGAGTTCGGCGTACTCCTTGCTGGTCGTCCAGCCCATCGGTAGGCTGATGGCGGCGAGCACGATGACCAGCTGCCAGCCCCAGAAGTTGAAGCGGGAGAGGGCATCGCTGAACATCCGCGCCTTGCACAGGCGCTGCAGCGAGTAGTAGATCCCCATAAACATCCCGTTGCCGACGAAGGCGAAGATCACGGCGTTGGTGTGCAGCGGTCGAATCCTTCCGAAGGAGAGTTGCGGGATCTCACCGCTGGCTCCCGGCAGGACCAACTCGATGGCGGCCAAGAGGCCGACGAGCATGCCGACGACTCCCCACACCACCGTCGCGATCGAGAAGTCGCGCACGGTCCGGTTGTCGTAGTTGAACTGATCGATCGTCACTCGATTCCTCCCTCTTTCATATCTAGGGGTTCACCGTCGCCGAGAATGCGCAGCGAAGGTGTCAAGGTGTCATCGAACTGACCTGAGCGGACGGCCCAGAGAAAGGCCGCCAAGAAGATTCCAGCCAGGACCAGGCCGATGACGATGAGAAGGCCCAGGACGCTCATCGAGCGATCGTCCATCGGGCCGTGAGATGGGTGAGGCCGACGGCGAGGCCGACCACGGTCAACGAGCTGAGTGGCATCAGGATGGCTGACACCACCGGTTCCAGACGGCCGCTGACGGCGAAGGCCAAGCCGATCAGGTTGTAGGCGATCGACACCGCGAAGCAGGTCTTGATCACCAGCAGGATGCGCCGTGAGAAGCGCAGGAAGTCGCCCAGGCCGGAGAGACGATGGGCTTCGAGGAGCCCGTCGCAGGCCGGAGCGAAGACCGAGACGTCGCGGGCGACGGCGATCCCGACGGTACTGCGCTCGAGGGCTGCGGCGTCGTTGAGTCCGTCGCCGACCATGACCACGGGGCCGTGGTCGGCGAGCGACGCCACCAGATCGTGTTTGTCCCGGGGCGATTGCCGGAAGAACAGTTCGAGGTCGTCGCCGACGGCGTGCACCAGACGATCGCGATCGCGTGCGCTATCGCCGGAAGTGATCACCAGTCGCAGCCGGCGGCGTAGGTCGGCGAAGAGTGCTGCGAGGCCGGAACGGAGCGGGGCGACGACCTCGAACCGACCCCGGTAGACCCGATCCGAGGCCCAGTGGACGGTGCTCGCGCGGTCTTCGGCATCGGTCGGCAGTCCCAGCACTCCATGCTCGGCGAGCCAGGCCCGGCTACCGCAGAGGAGCTGTCGGTCCTCCAGAGAGCCGCGGCACCCGGCCCCCGCGAGCTCCTCGTAGCCGAGGACTTCGTGCGGTGGGACGTCACCCAGGGAACGCCGCACCGCTTGGCCGTACGGGTGCGAGGAACCTCCCAGCACTGCCGCCAGGGCGATTCGATCTCGCTCCTCCAAGGGGCGGCCCTGGTAGGTCACCTCGCTCGTGGCGGTATCCGTCAACGTCCCGGTTTTGTCGAAGACCGCGGTGGTAGCGCGAGCCAACCGTTCGACCACGCCGGCGGAGCGTAGGAAGAGCCCGCGACGCGCCAGTTCGCCGCGGGCGGTGCCGGTGGCAAAGGGCGTAGCCAGGGCGAGGGCACAGGGGCAGGCGACGATCAACACCGAGACGAAACTGGTCAGGACCAGTGAAGGATCGACCACCGACCAGAACAGAGCGGCGCCGGCGGCGACCAGCAACACGCCGAGGGTGAACCAGCGGGCTGCCTGCCCCACGAAGGTCGGGGGCGCTTCCTCGGACGCCAGGCTGGAACGGTCCCAGAGCGCCATCAGGCCGCTCGAGTCCACGGTGCGGGTGGCGTCGATCTCGATGGCTCCGCCGAGTTGGCGCCCCCCGGCCAGGAGCTCCTCGCCCACCGTTCGCGGTACGGGATCCGCCTCGCCGGTGACGAAGCTGTAGTCGATTCTCCCCTCACCCGCCACCAGCTGCCCGTCCACCGGAATGAGCTCGCCGTGGCGGACCACCAACCGGTCGCCCACGCTGAGCGAGGTCAGGGGGACGCGCTGCTCGCGACCGTTGACCAGGGTCGCGGCCGAGAGCGGAAAGTAGTCGGCGTAGCTGCGATCGAAGCGGAGTTTCTCGAAGGTGCGACCCTGCAGCCAGCGGCCGATCAGCAGCAGGAAGACCAGGGCCGCCAGCGAGTCGAGGTAACCTCCGCCGCGGCCGGTCACGATCTCGAAAGCACTCTGTCCGAAGAGCGCGGCGATCCCCAGGGCGATCGGCACGTCGAGGGAGATGAACCGACCCCGGAGGCTGTGGATCGCGGCGCGCCAATAGTCGGACGCGCAGTAGGTGACGACGGGGAGGGCGAGGAGCAGGCTGGCGAAGCCCATGAAGCGCGCCAGGCCGTCGCTGGTTTGCAACCCGAGGTAGCTCGGAACGCTGAAGAGCATCGTGTTGCCGGCCACGAACCCGGCGATCCCCAGCTTCAGCCAGAGGGATCGTCGGAGTGGTGCCGTAGCTGGTGTCTTGCCCAGGGCCTCGAGGCGGAGGGAGGGGGGGTATCCGAGTAGGGCCAATCGCTCCACCAGGCGACTGAGCGGAATCTGGTTCGGATCGAAGTGGACGGTCAGTTCTTGCCGCGGGAACACTACGCGCGAGGCGCCGATCCCGGGGTCGAAGCGGTAGAGGTTCTCCAGCAACCAGACGCAGGCCACGCAGCGGATGTCGGGGATGTGGAGGGTGGCTCGAGCGAGTCCGTTGGGCTCACGGACCAGGAGTTTGCGGGAGATCTCGTCCCGGTCGAGGTAGGCGAAGTCGGTCCGGGGGGCGACCTCGGTCATCCGGGTGCCCGGGTGGGACTCGAGCCGGTAGAAGTGTCCCATCCCGGCCGAGTGCAGCAACTCGTAGACCGCCTGGCAGCCGACGCAACAGAACTGGAACCCGGATCCCGTGGTGGCCTCCGAGGCGCAGGGCTGACCGCAGTGCTCGCAGGGCACCATCGGGGAAGCGGCGAGAGGGCCTGGGTTCGTGGGCATCGGGTCTAGGGCGTTGGAGAGGTTGGAACCATGAGTCAGCAGGTCGTCATTGCGCTGTCGCCGGCTGTCGGCTAAGCGGAGGACTCAAGCCTCTGGACGGTACGGCATTCGCTGCGCCCTGGCTCCACCCAAAAGGGGGGGGCGGGACCCTCCTTTCGAGGGCCGGACCAGGTCGGGCGCTGGCCTCGACGCGTCGAAGGCCAGCGTTGCCTACCCGATTGGGTGGAATCGAGGCAGGTGGAATCGCCGCGGTGGGATTCAGGTCGTCGCGGGTCTGAGTCGATCTCCGGGATAGACTCACCAGACCCGAACGAGAGATCGAAAGGGGTAGCGCTGGGGGAAGCCTCGACATTCTGGCCGCCGGACCGAGAAGGCTGACTCCGAAGCCGTTCCCAACGCCAGGAGTAGAGATTGGCTGATTCTGCGGTACTGCAGTTGCTAGGCGGGTTGGTGCTTCTGCTGGTTGGTGCCGAGGCTCTGGTGCGGGGAGCCTCGCGCCTGGCAGCGGCCCTGCACATTCCACCGCTGGTGGTTGGGCTGACGGTGGTGGCCTTCGGGACCAGTTCTCCTGAACTCGCCGCCAGTGTGACGTCGGCGCGGGCGGGCGGTAGTGAATTGGCGCTCGGCAACGTCGTAGGCAGCAATATCTTCAACGTTCTCTTCATTCTCGGTCTGGCCGCTCTGATCACCCCGCTGGCCGTCGAGGCGAAGTTGGTGCGCTTCGATCTACCCGTGTTGATCGGTAGTGCCCTGCTGGTCGTGCTGCTCGGGGCCGACGGGATGGTCAGTCGCGGTGACGGTGTGTTGCTGGCTGTGCTTCTCGTCGTCTACCTCCTGGCCCTCGTCTGGCAGGCTCGGAAGGACCGGGAGGACACGGCAATCCAGGCGACGCCGATCGTAGGCGTTCCCGGACGTCTGCCGTGGGCGGCGCTGGCGGCGCTGGCAGGGCTCGCGATGTTGACCCTGGGAGCCCGTTGGCTGGTCGCCGGGGCCAGCACGCTAGCGCGAACCTTCGGGGTGGGCGATCTGGTGATCGGACTGACGGTGGTGGCCGCGGGCACCTCGCTGCCGGAGGTCGCGACGTCGGTGGTGGCCAGCCTTCGAGGGGAACGGGATCTGGCGGTGGGCAACGTGGTCGGGAGCAACATCTTCAATGCCCTGGCCGTGCTCGGTCTGGCGGCCGCTCTGTCGCCGAAAGGAGTCGCGGTGTCCGAAGCCGCGCGCTCGTTCGATCTGCTGATTCTCCTCGCCGTCAGCGTGGCCTGTCTGCCGGTACTGTCTTCTCGACTGGAGATCGATCGCTGGGAAGGGCTGCTGTTCCTCGTGGCCTACGGCGGGTACCTCGCCCTGCTCCTGTCGGCAGCTTCTCGGGGCTCGGTCCCCTCGCCAACCCTATTGGTCGTGATCCTCTTGGCCGGGGTTGCCGGGAGAACGGTATGGCAGGTGCTTCCGATGGGCAAGCGATCGCCGGGGGGTGGCCGAGGTTAGTCTCGAGGCTCCTCGTGTTCTCGGCAGATCTGCTGGGTCTCCTCGAGGCGCAGGGCCTCGCGAGTGAGACCGCAGAGCAGACCACCTTCGGCGGGAGTGAGGAAGCGGCAGGTACGGCAGGTGCCGAAGGTCCGGAATCCACCCGCTCGTTGCAGGGCGCGGAGCAGGCCGCCGAGTTCCTCCCCGAGGGATTCGGCGTCCAACGAGTCCTGGCTCAGCGCGCTCTCGAGGAGCGGGAGATTGGCCAGGGTAGTGGCCAGAGTCCGGCCCTTCGAGGTCAGATGCAGCCGCACCACCCGACGGTCCCGCTGATCCTGTGCCTTCGCCAGTAGGTTCTTAGACTCCAGGACCTTGAGCGTCTGCGACGTCGTTCCCTTGGTCGAACCCAGGTACTCGGCGACGGCCTGCGGTGTGTTGGAGTAGCGATTGCAGTGATCGAGATAGAGCAGGGCGTCGATCTGTACCGGTTGTAGTCCTTCTGGTTTCCCCAGTCGGCGGGTCTCTGCCCGCAGCAGGGCGGCGAGGCGTTCGAGAGTTTCGTGAATCGAGCGGGCCGACATCCGCATGATGGTATCGACTCGATAGTTCCTTGACAAGGCGCGAGGGGGCCGGTACTGTACAATGGTATCGAATCGATACTATCTATTCATTCCACCCAAGGAGACGACTGTGTCGAAGCACCTACTCCCCCTCACGTTCACCCTTCTCTTGGCTTGCGCACCCCTGGCGGGAGCGACGAACGAACCGCCTCTGGTAGCCCCACAAGGGAATCCGCCGGCGCCATCGCCCAGTCTCGACCTGCAGGAGGCGCGAGTCGAGTTCCTGCCGAGTCTGGACCTCTTCGTGTTCGAGATCGAGGTGGCTGGCGTCGCTGGCTCCACAACGCCGGTGGCCCGGGGTGCTCTCGATGGAGCCCCGGTCCTCGGCTACGTCTTCCCCACCACGCTCGAACCGGGCGATGTCGGATTTGGGACCGGATCGGGGGTGGTGGCGCTGGCGGTGACCTCGCATCCGGATTTCGATGACACTCCGTTGTGGGACGAGAACGGCAACCGCCACTTCGACGACGACGGGGTCACGTTCCACAGCCACTGGGTCGTCCTCGTCCCCGACCAGCGCGTCGCCGGGGGCTTGGCGGTAGCCGAGATCGAGGCGGCGCAGGTCGGCGAGGTCCTGCCGCCGACGAACCCTGGAATGCCGATGTTGATGGACTCTCCGGGATTCTCGGTCGTCCTGCAGGGGGCCACGCTCCGGGTCCTGGTGCCGGCGGCGCGGGTGTACGGCGACAAGCAGTTTCGCTTCGATGCCGTCAGTGCCTACATGGAGGTCGGGCCGGGACCGGACCGGCCGCTGCTAGGGGTCTACCAGGTGTACGACGTGCTGTCGGGCGATCTCAGCCTGCCGTTCGCAGTGGATCGCGCGCCCTGACCGCGTGACGCGTGCGGCGGCTCCGTCGGCCGGGCAGACGACCCGGTGGGGCGGAGCCGTCACTCGGCTGGCCTGAAGGCCTCGAGTTCCTGGGCCTGCAGCCGGTGGCCGTGCGCCAGGAGGGGAACCCCGGCTCGCTCGAGTTCTGCGGCGAAGGCGCGGTGTTGCTCGGCGTTGGTAGGAGGGCCGGCCAAGCCTGAGCGCCGAGCCAACTCAGCCTCCAGGTTGCGAACCCAGGTCACCTCCCGCTCGAGGTCGCGCACCCTCTGGCTCGGTTCGACCCGGTCCGGGGTCATCAGATGGCGGGGGTTGATCTCGGCGGCGCGGCGAAACGCCGCCAACGCCCTCTCCGGTTGACCGTTGCGCCAGAACAGTTGGCCGAGATTGAAAAAGAGTAGATCGTCCTCGGCGCCGAACTCCGTCGCCCGCTGCCAATGCCGCATCGCTCGCGGCCAGTCGAGGCGTTCGTGGGTCATGCCGAGCATGTAGTGGAAGTGTGCGATCAGATTGTCGGTGAGGTAGTCGCGGGGAATCCCCGTTTCCCTCTCCTGAGGTAGTTCCAGGCGTGATGGGAGTCTGAGGGCAGGTTCTTCGCCCGGCTCGACGGTGACCCACAGCAGCCCGACCGGAAGCAGCTCCACCCCGGGGGTGTCGGGTCCGGTCGGGTGGGTGAAGAAGATCGGCTCGTCCTCGAGATTCCAGGCCAGGCGAACCGGCCGAGCGGAGCCGCCGCCCTCCAGGATCAGTTCGAGATCGGGACGCTCACCGAGGGCCAGGTGGTGGTACAAGAGGGCGAAGAGGACCACGTCGTCACCGGCTGAGAGCCTGGCTCCTTCGGGCACGGTGGCGAGCAAGCTGCGGGTGAAGTCCTCCACGAACCGATAGTCGTGACGGTCGAAGCGGTTCCAGCCGGCGACGATCAGCGGGATGGGCAGGAGGAGGAGGACGGGACGCCACCAGCGGCTTCCTCGGTGGAGCAGATAGGCGGCGCCCAGCCCGGCCAGCAGCCCGAGCGCGACGTAGGTGGGGATGTAGTAGCGGTGCCAGACGAACAGGTCCGCTCGGGAGCCGTGCCCCGCCAAGGCGAGCAGGTTGCCCAGGCCCAGCAGGGCGGGCAGCCCCCGGGGCCAGCCGTAGCGAGGAGCGACCACCAGCCCCAGCCAGCCGAGAATTGCTCCGATGCCGTAGAACTCGACGGCGTGGCTGGCGAGCCAGTCGGCGGTGATCGGTACCAGGTCCGTCGGTCCGTCGTACCACCGCCGATACCAGAAGTCGCGCCGCAACAGGACCTCGAGCCAACGTTCCAGGGTCTCGGGGTCGCCCCAGTCGAGTCTGGGGTTCTGGCGCGAGCGAAGAGGGAGGTAGAGATAGGGCAGCAGACCGGCCACCCCCGCCCCGACACAACGAAGCACGAGTCCACTGCGCCGCCACAGTTTCGGCTCGACGGCCAGACAACCCAACCCGAGGCAGAGGCCCACCACCGCCATCGCGGTGTGGTTCGTCGCACCCAGGGCCGCGACGAAGGATGCGGCGATCAGATAGCGATCGCCGCTTCTCGGGAATCGGCTTTGCAGCCACAACCAGACCAACGCTAGGCTCGCCACCACGAACAGTGCGTTGAGGCTGTAGACCCTCTGGATCGTGGCCTGGGACCAGAAACTCGGTGAGAACGCCAGCAGACTGGCTCCCACCACCGCCGCGACCCGCACCCGGGTCGCGCGTTCGATCAACCAGTGCAACAGGCCCACCGTCAGGGCCGCAGTCGCCGCCGAAAAAAGACTCATGGCATGCGCCGGAGTCAGGCCGAGCAGATTGCCGAGCCTGGTGACCAGCCAGCCAGCGAGAACGTACAGTGGGTACCCGCTCGGGTGTGGAATGCCCAGGGTCACGGCCGCGGTGACCAGTTCACCCGAGTCTCCGACGTAGATGGTACGGCAGGCTCCCCAGGTGTAGATCGCCAACGGCAGCAAGGTGAAGAGCAGCGCGGCCTTCTCGGGGGTTCCCACTCCGCCTCGAAGTGGTTGAGCGCCTCTCTCTGCCGGTTCCGGACTCATCGAACGACCGCGAGCGTCGTCGTGGTCGGGGGACAAGCTTCCAGACGTTGCAGCAAGCGTTGCTCCAACTGTTCTGCGATCCGGCCGTGGGTGGTCTCGTTCGCCGCCCGCAGAGTTCCACATCCCTGCTGCGGCTGACCGATGCGCGAGAGAAACTCCTCTCGTTCCAGGGCGGCCAGGGCCAGATCGTCGAACCGGCTCTCGTCTTCGGCTGCGGCCACCGCCTCGGCGAAGGCGTCGGGAAGCCCACTCTCACCCTGCAGGGCGAGGTGGAGACGAGCGGCTTGACGAGCCCGCCGGTGGCGACCCATCTTGGATCCGGAGTCGAGGAGTACCGGGAGAACCTCCTCCAGGCTGATCGCGGCGGCGGCGAAGTCCCCGAGGTTCTCGAGCACACTGGTGTATTCCAGTCGACTGGCTACCGCCAACGAAGCATCGGCGAGATCGAGCCCGTGCCGCTGCACGATCTCGAGCACCGCGGGTCGAGCCCGCGCCGGGTCGCCCGCACGGCGGTCGATGCGGGCGAGCCGCAACCGATTCCAGTCACGCTGCTCGTCGGTGCGGGCGAGCGCGAGAGCTTGCTCTCCGGCCGCTCTCGCGTCTCCGAAGCGCTTGGCCTCTACGAAGACGGTCGTGAGAAGCTCCCAGGAGTTGTAGATCAGCCACGAGTTGCCGAACCCCTCGGCGGTGGCCAGCGCTTCCCGGGCCAGCCGTTCGGCCTCGTCGTAGTTGTCGTGGTTGCGATGGTAGCGAGCGAGGTTGGCGAGACCTCGCGCGAGATCACCCTGACTGCCCAGTCGGCGGTAGGTTGCCACCGCGCCCTCGAGGCGCTCGCGAATCTCCGGAGAGTCGCCGTAGTGCTGAAGTTGGAGGGCGAGGTTCATGGAGTATCCGGCGCTGCGGATCTGATCTCCACTCGCGTCGGCAGCGCGCAGTGCCTGACGGAAACCCTCGATCGAACCGGCCTCGTCGCCTAGCGCCCAGCGAACGAGCGCTCTCAGGTTCAGCGCTTCGGCCTCGGCGCGAAAACTCGAAGCCTCGCGAGCCAGGAGGAGAATCTGCTCGGCTTCGGCCGCCAGCACGCGAGGTTGCGGGTGTCCGTGGAGTCGGGAGCGAGCGTCGCGCACCAGAAGGCGCGCTTCGCCTTCGAGGTCACCTACGCCGCGGAAGATCTCCAGAGCCTCCGTTCGATCGATTAGTTGGTGTTCCTCCAGGAACTCGAGATCGAATCGAAGGGTGGCTCGGGCTCGGCTCCAGTCGTCTCCGAGCTGGTGCAGGAGCTGGAGGGAGTCGGCGGCGGCCCGAGCTGCGGACTCGCCATCGCCCAGGTGGTAGAGCGCCGCGGCCCGGTAGAGCCCGGCCCGAGCTCGTGCCAGCGCCATGTCCGGTTCGGAGGCCGCGGCGAGCGCGGCGTTCGAGGCAGCAAGCAGTCGCTGGTGCTGCCCCGAACGCTCGGCGACTTCGGCCTCCAGCAGTTCGAGCCCGACGCGCTGAACCGTGGTGAGATCGAGCCCTTCTCGCAAGCTCTGGAGCGCGGCCAGAGCCTCGGGTGTCGCGCCGGACTCGGCGAGGCGCAGTACCTTCTGAGAGGCCACGTCGAGTTCGCTTCCGAGCTCTGCCGGGGCGACTCGGTAGACTTGGCGAGCCTGCGACCAGCGGTCGGTTTCGGCCGGCCGGCTCGAGGCCCGATACCCGATGGCGACCAGACCCGTGACGACCACCGCGGCTGCGCCCGCCACGAGCCACCAGCGCCGACTCGATCCGGAGTCGGCGAACAGTGCTCGCGCGGCTTCTCCAGCGCTCTCGTAGCGCTGGCTGGGGTGCGGATCGAGACAGCGGCGGAGCACCGACCGGATCCGGCGTGGCAGCGTGGCGAGTCGCCGATCGTCGGCACCGGGTCTCGACCCGAGCAGCAGTTCGTGCACGATGACGCCGAAGGAGAAGACATCGGAACGGACGTCGCCCTCGGCACCGTCGTGGACCTCGGGGGCGGCGTATCCCGGAGTCCCTTCGAATCCGTCGACGGTCGAGGTGCCGGTGGATCGGGCGAGGCCGAAGTCGGTGACCACCGCTTCGCCGCCCAGGTGGGGCGGCCGGAGCACGATGTTGGATGGTTTGAGGTCTCGGTGGGTAACGCCCGCGCAGTGGGCGGCATCCAGGGCGGCGGCGATCTGCTCGATCCAGGGCCGCGCTTCGGTCAAGGGCACGGGGCCCGTCTGATCGAGTCGTGCCGCGAGCGTCTGTCCGGCTACCAGCTCCATCGTGAGGAGGAGCAAGGGAGCTGGCTTCTCGCCCCAACCCCCGGTTGCCGGGGCCACCGTGAAGAGATCGAAGACGCGGCAGACGTTGGGGTGGGTCACCCGCCGGGAGATCTCCACTTCCCGTCGGAAACGCTGCTCGAGGCCCTGGGCGTCGATCTTGTCGGGACGGACTACCTTGATCGCGACTTCAGTTTGCAACTCGCGATCGAAAGCTGCAAACACTTGGCCCATACCACCCTGTCCGAGCAAACCGCGCACCTCGAAGCGCCCGTCGATGACTTCGCCGTCGAGGAAGATCGGTGGCAGGTGGACCGAGGGCTTGCTGGTGCCACCAGAGTCGGCGCCTAGGGTTCGTGGGCTCGAGGTGTCTCGGTCAGGAGGGTCAGGAAGCGTCATCGGCCTCTCCGCTCTCGGGCCGAATGCCGAGCCGTTTCATCTTTTTGGCCAGTCCGTTGCGGGAAAGGCCGAGCAGCTCTGCCGCCCGGTTCTGCAGTCCGCCGGTCCGTCGCAGCGCCTCCCGGATCAAGCGAGACTCCAGAGCCTCGATCCTGGGTTGGAGTTCGAGGTCGCTGTCGAAACGAGGCGACTCCTCCTGTCGGTGGTACTGGATCGCCTCCGAAAGAGAGCCGGAATCGATCAACCCGCCATCGGCGAGGGCGTGCACGGCACGCTGCATCTCGTACTCGAGCTGGCGTATGTTGCCGGGCCAGGGATAGTCGGACAGGAGTCGGAGAGCCCGGACGGTGACGCCGGCCACCGTGATGCCCCGTTGGCCTGCGGCCCGTCGCACGAAATAAGCCACCAACTCGGGAAGGTCCTCTCGTCGCTGGCGCAGGGGCGGTACGCCGACCACGACCCCGGCCAGCCGGTAGTAGAGGTCGGCTCGGAGTCGTCCTTCGCCCAGGGCCTCCTCGAGGTCGACATTGGTGGCCGACAGGATGCGTACGTCGACCGCCCTCGGATCACCACCGACCGGGCGCACCTCGCCTTCCTGCAGGGCACGCAGGAGCTTGCTCTGGAGGCCGCTCGGCATCTCGCCGATTTCGTCGAGAAAGAGGGTCCCTCCCTCCGCCTTCTGGAGCCACCCGGCCCGAGGCCGGACCCCGGTGGCGGCGCCGGCGGCGACGCCGAAGAGTTCGGCTTCGATCAGGTCTGCGGGGATCGCGGCGCAGTTGACGGCGACGAACGGGCCCTCGTAGCGCAGCGAGGAGTCGTGGAAGATGCGAGCGATCGCTTCTTTGCCGACTCCGGATTCGCCGGTGATGATCACCGGTAGATCGCAGCGACTCGAAGTCCGGATCTGGTCGTACACTGCCACCATGCGGGGGGAAGTCCCCGGCACGTAGTCGTCAGGAAAAACCAGTCCTGGACCAAGGTCGGGCAGGGTCGAGCGGCTGCCGCGAGGTTGGACGGCCGCGTCGATCAGATGCCCCAGGCAGACGAGAAACTCCCGGCGGCTGGCCCAGTTCGGAGTCCGCGGCGAGGGCCAGAGTACTAGCGCGGAGCACTCGGTCTTGCTGGTCTCGTCGAACACCACGGCGATCGTGGGAGGATCGTTTCGAACGATTGTCCTGGGGAGTGGCTCTCGGCTCGGCAGCGCTCGGCCCGAGGTCGCTTGCAGGGCGGTGGCCGAGGGGACTTCGCCGAGCTGTCCGACGACCTCACGGCAGACGATCGAGGCATCGGAAGTACCAACCACCGCTGCCCCTTCGAGTTCCAGGTGCTCGCGGAGTGCGGTCAACAGCAGGCTCGCTCTCGAGCTTTCCCCGGCCGTAGCGAGTTGGATCAATGAGCCGACCAACTGCAGCGACTCGGGTTGCAGTGGGTCTCCAAGGCTTCGCGGGTCGATGACGGTCGAGGCCTCGCGTCGTTCGCTCGCCACCGACTTCCGTGGCCGTGAGGCCTGCGGTCGGGGCTCGAAGTGGATCGCGACCTCGGCGTCGTCTGGGTCTCTCTGCTGCAGCACGAGCCGGTAGGGACCGATCTCCAGGGTCGCCCCGAGGGCGAGAGCGGCACGCGTGATCCGGTGTTCGTCGACAAAGGTCCCGTTGGTGCTGCCGCGATCCTCCACCAGAACCCCCTCTGGGGTCACGGTCAGCAGGGCGTGCTGTCGTGAAACGAGCTCGCTGGGTAGCTGAAGGTCGCTCTCCGCGGAGCTACCGACGCGGACCGTACCGAGCGATAGCGCGAAATCGATGGGGCGGGCTTCTTCCCGCGGTTCTGACGGCGCGGGTCCAGGGCCGCTGAGGAACAGCTGCTTGACGGTGCGGTCGGGGGGCACGTGGCGAGAGCTTTCCAGGGGCATGAAGTTGTCTGCGTGGGCTTCGCACGACGAAGTCAGGGATGAGCCGGCACCGGCGAAGAATGCGACGAGTCTAGCAGCGGTCGTGGGCACTTCGTGGGCTCTCGGGCCCACCGGGTGTGCACCGGGAGATAGCGAGGTTTCGTTTCCGAGCCGTAGTTGTGAGGGCTACGGCAACGAGGTACCTGGCCTGAGCCTTGCTCTAGCCCCTGCCATGCGAGCTGTATCCGAGAGTCGAGAACTGGACGAAGCAGATTCTGTGAACCGACCGCCGGGGACGGAATCGGAGAGCGTCGAGTTCCACCATCCGGTACTGGACTTCGACGAAGACTGGTACCTACGCTACTACCCGGACGTCGCCCGCGGAGTCGAGCTGGGAGAATGGTCCGACGCGCAGGCGCACTACCGCAGTCGCGGTGAACGGGAGGGACGAAGCCCGAATCCCTGCTTCGAGGAGCTTTGGGTCCGAGCCCTCGACCCAGCCCTGACGGCGGCGATCGAAGGTGGAGACTTCCGGTCAGCCGCAGAACACTACCGTCGGATCGGCCACCAGGAGGGACGTCGGGTGGCGCGCTGGTTCGACCCGACGGTGTACTCGCGACCGGAGGCTTCACTGGCCGACGGTGGTTCCCTGCGCAGGCTCCTGGAGTCCGGGGTGGAATCGGAGCCGCTCGCCGTCGACTGGTTCGACCCGCACGAGTACACCGTGCACGCTGGTCTCGACGGCTGCGATTGGGAGGGGTGCGGGGGTCCGCTCCACCACTTCCTAAGGTTCGGTCTGGTGCGGGGCATCGAAATCACGGGGCCCTCGAGCCTGGAGGGAGACGAGGGGGCCTACCTCTCCCTGATTCGACGTCGGTTGTTGCGGTTTCTGGCCCGAGGCTCCTTTCTTCGAGTACCTCGCGCGGCCCGACCGTTGGTGTCGGTGGTGTTGCCGGTAACCGGAGAACCCGGTCTCTTGCTGAGGTTCCTGCGCTCGTTGGTGGCGAAACAGGCAATCCCGCTCGAACTGCTCCTGGTCGACCGTTTTGCGGATCGAGCGACCCGCGACCTGGTGGCCCGGGTGGAGGGTGCACGCGTACTTCCCTGGCGGGCCGGGGAGGGGCGCGTACGAGCCGTCGACCGGGCCTTGTGCGAGGCGCGCGGCAGGTTCCTGTTGCTCGTCGACGGGGCCGGAGCGCTGGAGGAGGGAGCGCTCGGGGCGGCCGTCGACGTCCTCCTACGAGATGAACAGGTGGCGGCGGTCACCGGCCGGGTGGTCGATCCTCGAGGTCGCATCGTCGCGAGCGGTTGGACCTTCGGCGCCGATGGAACCGCGATGCCGCTCGGCCGTGGCGACGACTGCTTCGATCGAGCCCACAGCTACCGCCGCTCGACTCCGGCCGGCTGTCGTAGGTTCCTGTTGACCGACCGCGCTCGGTTCGAGCAGATCGGCGGTTTCGATCGTGACTATCTCACCCTCGATGGGGCGGCATGGGACTACTCCCTGCGGCTCTGGAAGGCGGGGCAGGCCACCGTCGTGGAGCCGCGGACCCTCGTCTGGTGGGCCGGACCGGTCGACGACCGCCACCCTCAAGCCCAGGCCTGGGGCGAGCGCGACCGTCTCATCGCGGGCCATCGCCACCAGTCGCTCTTGCGGCGGGTGGCGCAGAAGGCGCAAGTGCCCTGGCAGGGAGCTCCCCTGGCCGCTGCGTCTCGGCGTAGACGGATGCTGTACTGCGATGATCGAGCCCCGGAAACCAGCCTCGGGAGCGGCTACCCCAGAGCCCGACGACTGCTCTGCGAACTAGACCAGCTCGGTTGGCAAGTGACCCTGCTCCCACTGGCGGCCGAGGTCGCGGATCTCGAGGTGGCCCGGAGTGGGTTACCGCCCACCGTCGAGATTCTCGAGTGGGTCGGACCCTCCGGATTGGAGCAACTGCTCGAAGAGCGGCCCGGGTTCTATGACGTCCTGTGGGTTTCGCGCCCCTTCAATATGAGGCCGGTGGTCGAACTCTCGGGCCGGCGCCCCGAACTCTTCGCCGGGACTCGAATCCTCTACGACGCCGAGGCGCTCTTCTCGCTGCGCGAGAGTCGCCGGCCAGCGGACAGCTTCTCGACCGGGGGCCGTGGACCAAGCCTCGACCTGGCCGGCGAGATCGAACTCGCGAACGGGGCCGATCTGGTCGTCACCGTCAGCGCCGGCGAGGCGCAAATCCTGGCCGCCGAAGGGATCCCGACCCGCGTCGTCGGTTATGCGACCACCGAGACGGAGACGTCGACACCGTTCGGCCTGCGGTCCGGTCTGCTCATCGTGTCGGCGATCCACCAGGTCGATTCACCAAACTACGACGGGCTGGCCTGGTTTCTGGAGCGGGTGTGGCCCTCGGTGCGAGCCCAGCAACCCGAGCTCGAATTGCACGTCGCAGGGTACTGGGAGCCGGGGCTTCCTCGCCCGTCGGCGGTCGACGGTGTGCACTGGCACGGTCGGCAGGAGGACCTCGCTCCGCTCTACGAGGCCGCCCGCGTCTTCGTGGCCCCGACTCGATACGGAGCCGGGATCCCACTGAAGATCCTCGAGGCGACGGCGCACGGGATTCCGGTCGTGACGACCCGAGAGATGGCCGCCGCGCTCGATTGGTCGACCGGTGACGAGTTCTTGGCGGTCGATGCCGAACGACCAGAGCAGTTCGCCGCCGAGGTGCTGCGCGTCTACCACGACGAGGACCTGTGGACCGACCTGCGCCGCGGCGCGAGCGAGCGGCTGGCGCGGGAGTACTCGCACGAGGTGTTTTCCCGGGCGGTGGAGGGAGCGTTGGCCGACCTGGTGGGAGCCGGGCCCGAACTGCCCGCCGCCGGACCCCGTGCAGAGAGTCCGCCCTGGGGGTCTCGGCTCGAACCCGAACTCGGGGCCGAGTCCCCGTGGATAGATCTCTCGCTGCCCAGTTTCTCCTCGCAGCAACCGCCGTCGGACTTGGTGTCGAGCCATCGGCGATGGCGCTCGGCCCAGGCCCGGGAGCGGGCCTTCGCCACGATGGGTTCCCCGCCGGTGGCCGAAGAACCTCAGCCCGGCCTCCCCTCCGAGCCGGACTGCGGCATCGGGGATTCGGAGGTCCCCGACCTGGAGCCGGGGATCCCGGAGTTCACTCACCGCCGCTGGACTCGCTGGATCGCGCGTCAGGTCGCCCGTTGTGTCCTCTTGGCCACCCGATTCCTGACCGTGCCGCAAGCGCACTTCAATCGTGCGCTGAAGGCTCGTCTGGCGCGGTTGGAAGAGGAGACCCAGCGGTTTGCCCGCCAAGTGATCGACAGCCTGGCCCAAACCACGGCTCAGCGCGAGCGGATCCGGGGGCGGGTCAACGAGTCGCTCGTGCTCCACCAGGGACAGCTCCATGGTCTCGAGACCTCGTTGGCCCGATGCCAGGCGCTGCGCGCGGCCGATCTGGAGGAACTCGCACTCGAGATCGAGTCGCTCCGGGGAGTACCGCCTCAGGGCGGATCGGGGGACGGCCGGCCGGGAGCCGTCGCCGACGAACCCCTACGTGCTCTCTACTCGGCCCTTCAAGAGCGCTTTCGTGGTCCCCGCACTCTGGTACGCGATCGCTGCCAGGAGTACCTGCCGATGGTGCGGGACCTCCCCTCGGATGTCAGCCGACTCCCGTGGGTCGACGTCGGCTGCGGCCGCGGCGAGTGGGTCGAACTGCTGGCCGAGGAGGGGGTCGAGGCCGTCGGAGTGGACGAGGATGCAGGGGCGATCGCGGCTTGCCGCGAGCGCGGCCTGGCCGCGTTGCGCACCGATGCCCTGGACTATCTGTCCAGTCTCGACCCGGGCTCGGTGCAGGGGGTCTCGGCGTTGCACGTCGTCGAGCACTGGGAGATCTCTCGTCTTCTGGCCTTTCTCGAAGAGGCTCGTCGGGTCCTGGCGCCGGGAGGGGTCGTCCTCTTGGAGACGCCCAATCCACACAATCTGGTCACCGGTGGGTTGCATTTTCACTACGACCCGACCCACCACCGGCCGGTACCTCCCGCTCTTCTCCTGTTCCTGCTCGAGCATTGTGGATTCGAGCGGGCCGAGGATCGATGGCTCACCGCCCACCGGGAGGGGAACCCACTGTCGTCCGTCGCGGCCTCGAACGGCCTTGAAGGCAGCGTCAACCAACTCGTGGAAGTGGTCAATCGCCATCTCCTGAGCCCGCCTGACTACAGTGTCGTGGCGTATCGGGCGGAACCGTCTTGAAGGCCTTGCTCGTCGCCGCCCGGCGTCCCTTCGGGCCTCGTCGGGGAACCGCCGCCGTGCTCCGCTCCCTCGCCTCGGGGCTTCGGCGCCTCGGGTGTGAGGTCGACACTCTGCGCCCTGCCTACGCTTCCGACGATCTGGGGTCCTGGTTTTCGCTGGTCGCCCTCGATCTGTCGCGCACTCCGATGGACGAGCCGATCGATCTGCTCGTGACCGCTGACCTGGCCACGGCGTCCGCGATCGACCATCCGACCCATCGGAGTCTGATCTGTCAGCCAGTGGATCCGGCGTCTGAAGGGTGGCAGTACGGTGCGCGCCGTGAACTCCTCGTGTCGTCCCAGTCGCTGGCCCGAAGGATCGCGGACCGCACCCCCGGACGGCCAGTATCGGTCCTCCACCCGCCCCGGCAAGCGAGCGGCGGGAGGGGGATGACGGTACCTCCTCGGGTAGCCGTGTGGGTTGTTGATCCCGTCGAGCTCTGGCGGGTGGACCTGGTCTTCAGTGCCCTGGCGCGTACAGTCGGGGGCGGCAGGGTGGGCTGGATGGTCTCGGGCCCCAGCTCGGCCGAGAGGATCCGCAGCCGGGCTGTCGTCCACCGCTTTGCGGGTGAACTGGTCTTCCTGGAGAACGAGCAGGCGGTCAGCGTCGCCCTATCGTCAGCGGCCGAGCTGCTGATCGACCTGGGAGCGCACCGGGATCTGGCGTACGAGGCTCTGGCGGCGCTGGCCGCCGGCATTCCGATCACGACGCATCGAGACAGCGGTGCGGCTGCCGACCTGCTCGGGGCTTCCGGGGCCGGTTGGTTCGTGGAAGAGACGCCGACGGCTCTGGCCGCGGTCATCGACCGTGCCCGTCGGGACGTGCAGTGGCGGGACGAGTCGGCTCGGGGCTTGTACTTCAGTCGCGAACTCGCCAACCAGTGGCGTGTCGAGCTCCAGAGCTGGGTCGATGCCGCGGCGAGTGGTTCCGCCGCGAGGAGAGTCTCGTGAGAGTTGCGGTGGTGCATGGCACGACTCCCTTCGTGCGAGGTGGAGCCGAGCTTCTAGCCGAGGGACTGGTCGAGGCGCTGTGGCAGGCGGGTCACGAAACCGAACTGATCGAAGTGGCCGCTCCGATCGCGCCCACTAGCGAACGATTGGTTCGCTCCATGATGTCGTGTCGATTGCTGGATCTGACGACCGTGGCGGGGCGGCCGATCGATCGGGTCGTGGCCCTCAAGTTCCCGTCGTGGCTGGTGCGTCATTCGGCCAAGAGCGTTTGGATCGTGCACCAGTTCCGGCAGGCCTTCGAACTGTGGAGACAGGGTCTCGAGGCGGTGGCCGACGGTCGATCGAGTCGCTCGCTGGTGGCGAGAGCCGACCGCCAGGTGCTGCGAGAGTGCCGCGTCGTGCGGGCGATCTCGGACACCGTGGCGCAGCGGGCACGCGAGGCTCTGGGGGTCCCGGTCTCCACCCTGCGACCACCACCGCCGACGACCTCCACCGGCACCTCCTCGGGGCGCTGGGAGCCTTTCTTCCTCTTCCCGAGCCGGCTCACTTCGCTCAAACGGCACGATCTGGCCCTGAGGGCGCTGCGCCAAGCCGATCGATCGGTACGGTTGGTCGTCGCCGGTGCCGAAGATCGACCAGGGAGTCGCGAGGCTTTGGTCGAGATGTCTCGGGTTCTCGGGGTCGAGGATCGCGTCGAGTGGAGGGGGTGGTGTCCTCCCGACGAGCTCCGCGACCTCTACTCGAGGGCCCGGGCGGTCCTCTTCCCGCCGCGGGATGAGGACTACGGCTTCATCACCGCCGAGGCCCAACTGGCCGCGCGCCCGGTGATCACCTGTCTCGATTCCGGGGGGCCGCGCGAGCTGGTGCAGGACCAGCGCAATGGCTTGGTCGTGCCGCCGACTCCCGCTGGCCTCGCGGCGGCGATGAATCTGCTGATGGCTGACGCCGGATTGGCCAGACAGTGGGGCGAGCAGGGACGACGGGACTACCTGGCTCTCGGGGTGAGCTGGCCGCGAGTGGTCGAGGAGCTCATCGCATGAAGCTGCATTGGTTCGGCCCCGAGACACCCCCCTTCGACGCCGAGAGCGAAGCGGCCTGGACTCGAACGCGCTCCGTCCTCGGCCGGCTCGCGGGCCAGCACGAGGTCCGGCTCTGGTTGCGAGAGGGCGACGCTGCGGCCTGCGGTCTGTCCTCGCTCCCGGTGGAACACTATCCGAGCGAAGGGCAATGGTCCCGGCTCAACGACGGTGGCCTGGCCGTGTACGAACTCGCCGACCTGCCGACGCTCTATCTCGGTTCGTACGGCACACTCAGAGTCCATCGCGGAGTGGCCCTGGTCTGGGGTTGGAGCCTCGATGGGCTGGTTTCCGATTGGCATCGCAGGACCGACAGCCTGGAGTCGCTGCGGCGCTTGAGGGAGAGTTCGGGTCCGTGGGGCAGACTCGCGCGGCGACGACTCGCACGAGGTACCCGGGGGCTCGGGTCGCGGTCCTCTCTCTTGGCGCACGTCGCCCGCCTCAGTCTCGGCCTGGCGGTGGAGGACGATGCGTTCTTCCGGCGCCTTCGCCTGACCTACGACCGTCCCCTGGTCCAGCTGGACCGAGCCCACGAGAGTCTCGAATCGATCCGAATCCGTCTGGAGGCGTTGTGCAGGGCGGTCTGTCGGCGATCGCCATCGACAGCTCTACGCAGCATCCTGTCGGACCGCCCGCGCTGGCTCCCAACCTCCGGAGCGGGGGCGGAGGTGATTCAGGAGGCGACCCGGCCCTGGCGGGGAGGGGAGCAGTGTTGAAACCACTACGGAGCCTGGCGGTGTTGTTCTGCCTCGCCTCGGTGGGCGCCTGTGGTTCGCCCGCCGAGGAAATGGTCATCCTCGATTTGGCCCGGGATCTCCGGGCCGCCAGGGTCGAGGCCGAGAGCCGTGGGGGCGTGCGGCCGCTCGATCCCTCGACGCAAGGAGAGCATAGGGTCTGGCTGCCGGCGGGGCAGGCGGTCGAGTTTGCCCTCGTGGGCTCCGGTGCGCCCTTCTTGGAACTGGCCTTGGTGGTCGGCGAGGGTGAGCCCCCTTCTGCTCTCCGTCTGGAGGTGTGGGCGATGACCGAGAGCCTTTCGACCCCTCCCCGCAAACTGGACGTACCGGACCTGCGGTCGGCCTGGTTAGGTGCCTTCAAGGGTCGTGTGCCGCTGCCGGCCAGCTCGGTGGGGTGGCGCCTACGGTTGAGTTCCGAGGTGCCGTCGCCCCCGGGCCGAGAGGAGGGTTTCCTGCTGGAGGGAGCACGGGTGGTCGTGGCCGCGGAAGGAGAGGCCGCTCCCGTGCCTCGAGGCGATTCGCGGCCGAGCCTGGTCGTCTTCATGGTCGACACCCTGCGGCAGGACCGGTTGGGTTGCTACGGAGACGTCGACGCGCGCACGCCGGCCATCGATCGCTTCTGTGAGCAGGCCATCCGTTTCACGCGGGCCGAGGCCCACGCCTCCTGGACCCGGGCGACCGTCGCCTCGGTCTTCACCGGCCTCGAGCCACCGGTGCACGCGACGATCGATCGCGGCGATGGACTGCCCCAGGACGTTCCTCTACTCGCCGAGCTACTCCACGAGGCCGGCTACGACACCAAGGCAGTGTTCACGAACTCGAACGCCGGCCCAGATGCCGGTTTCGGTCGTGGTTTCGACCACATCGACCACCTGCGCGAGGAGGTGACACCCGAGATCCATCAGCCGGCGCGACGGGTCGTCGACCTGGCGGCGCACTG
Organism: Thermoanaerobaculia bacterium; assembly: GCA_030429235.1. Taxonomy (GTDB): domain Bacteria; phylum Acidobacteriota; class Thermoanaerobaculia; order Multivoradales; family JAIOJS01; genus JAIOJS01. The sequence continues at coordinate 44,774 of JAUIDB010000006.1, forward strand.
GTTGGAAGGACGGGCCTCTTCGGATCCCTTCCTGCTCTACCTGCACGTGACGGATCCTCATGACCCCTACCTTCCGCCGTCCCCGTTTGGGCCGTCCCGGGATGCGGACGGGGTTCCGGGGTGGCTCGGTACCGGAAACCACATGCGGCGCCTGGAGCGGGGCGAGGTGCAACTCGAGCCGGATCAACTCGTGGCTTTGCAAGCACTCTACGCAGGGGAGATCGAGGCCACCGATGCCGCCTTCGGGAGGTTGCTGCAAACCCTCGAACGGCTTGGCCACGGCGAGAACACGGCAATCCTGCTGGTGGCGGACCACGGCGAGGAGTTCCTCGACCACGGGCGTTGGACCCACGCCAAGTCCCTGTGGTCTGAAATGCTCTCGATCCCCTTCATCCTCGAGCTGCCCGGGGGACGCCTGGGTGGTACCGCGGTGCCTTCCCTGGTGCGGCAGGTCGATGTCCTGCCGACGCTCCTGGAGCTGGCCGAGGTCGAGGAGCCCCCGGGGCTGCACGGCCGCAGCGTGCTGCCCCTGCTCGGTGAGGAGCTGCGCTTCCGACCCGCCTTCGGCTACCACGACTTGGCGGGTAGCACCCTGCGTAGCGTTCGGATCCACGACCTCAAACTGGTCGGCCGAGCGCGGCCGGACCGCACTTTCGAGATCCTGGGACTCTACGACCTGGCCGTGGACCCCGCAGAGACTCGGGACGTGGCGGCCGAGCACCCGGAGTGGGTGCGCTATCTAGAACTTCTCTGGCTGGACCGCGCTCGCGATCGTGCGCGACGCTACCGGCCCACCGAGATTCCCCGACACTTCGAGGTGCAGGCGCAGCTCGAGGCCCTGGGATACCTATGACGACGAGCACCGAGGACCAAGTGATGGAGCCACCGCCGCAGCAGACGATCGAACTGCCCGATCTCGCCCCCTTCTCCCTCGCGGTACATCGCGAGCCGGATCGTTACATCTCCTGGGCCATACGCAATCTCGGAGTGTGGGAACCCCTCGAGACCCGATTGGTGTGTCACGTGTTGGAGAGGGGAGATACCTTCGTGGACGTCGGGGCCAATCTCGGTTGGTTCGCGGTGATGGCGGCCTACTGTGTCGGCAGGGACGGCGCGGTTTTCGCGATCGAACCCGAACCGCGGAACTTCGACCTTCTCCGCCACAATCTGGAACTGAACCATCTCGAGCAGGTCGTTGCCCTCCGGGCCGCGGCCGGAGCGAGCGAGGGGGCGGCGTTGCTCCATCGTTCGGCGGACAATCTCGGCGACCACCGCCTGTACGCTTCACCGGGGGTTGGCGATCCGATCGAGGTCGAGCAGATCCGTCTGGATCGGATTCTGGAGTCGGTCGACCGTCCCCTCGATCTCGTGAAGATCGACTGTCAGGGAGCGGAACCTGCGGTGCTCGAGGGACTGGGTCAGCGCCTCTACGAGGATCAACCGATGCTGATCCTCGAGTTCTGGCCCTTCGGCCTGGAGGCTTCCGGGGTCGGTACGGCCAGGTTCTTCGAACTACTGGGCACCTTGGAGGGCGAGCTCTTCGTGATCGATGACCAGCGGGACCGGCTGGTGCGAACCGACGTGGCGGATCTTCACGCTCGCTCCCGGGCCGAGCTCGCTCCCGCGGCCGGTGGTCATCAGGACCTGTTCCTTCTGCCCTCGCGCTACCCGATCGGGAAGATCCGTCCCTTGCTGGTCCCCTCGACAGCGCGCCTCGACCCAAACGAAGAGAGGGCAGGGTAGCGACCCTGCCCTCCCGACGGGATGGTCTTCGCTGCGGCCGACGACCGCTAGGTCAGGTCAGAAGCGATAGCGGATTCCGAGCTGGATCCGATGCGCCGAGGGAATCCTGGCGATCGTTGCATCAGGCACGATCGATTGCGGAGTACCGTTGTACGACGCGTTCGGGGTCAGGACGTACTGGCTGCCATCGGCACTGATCGACACGATCGCGGGCGCCACGTTGGAAGGAGCGGTGTAGCTGTCCACCTGGCCCCAGTCGCTGTTGATCAGGTTGGTCAGGTTCTCGACGTCGAGGAAGAGGTCGAAGCTCGAGTCGCCCCAAACCGGAATCTCCTGCTGCACCCGGAGGCTGAGGATACCGATCCAGCCGGTGCGACAGCTATTGCGCTCTACCACTGAACCGCGTTGCCCCGACAGGCAGTTGTCGCCGTCGATGAAGGCGTTGAGGTCAGCCAGGAACCCGGCATCCCCGGTGACGATGGGGTCGCCGGCTCCGGAGGGGACGTAGAACAGCTGCGGTCCTGGGTTGTCGCCCTCCGATCCGAAATCGGCCAGGAAGGTCCCGCCGAAGGTCGGAGCTCCACCACTTCCGAAAACGTAGCTGAAGTGCCGTCCGGAGCGACCCTGGTAGGCCAGGCCCACCGTGGTCATGGCATTGCCGAAGAGCGTGTCCCGCCACTGGAGCGTGGCAGTGATGCGATCCTCGACCTCGTAGCGAGAGGGGGCTACGAGCGGATTGTTGAGGTCGGTCTGGGCGTCGAAGGCGTAGGTCTCGAAGCCGACGAACCGATTGTAGGAACGAGCCTCGTCGATGTCCTGGAAGGTGTACCCGAGGTTGAAGTCGAGATTGCCTTCGGAACCGACGTCCATCGCCTTGTCGAGGGTGACGCTGACCACGGTCCCGTCACCTTCGCCGGTGTTGCGTACGATGTAGTCGCCCCCGGCGGGAGTGTCGTAGATCGGGCGACCGTCGGGGGCCACACCGACCTGGATCCGGCGACCTTCGTAGATGTCGTAGCCGTTCTTGACGTCCGAGAAGATCAGGTCGGCGCCGAAGCGCCAGCCGTTTCCGACCACCAGGTCACCTCCCAGGCTGTACTTCCAGGTGCTGAGAATCTCGAAGTCCGGGTGGATGGCATCGACGTCCGACACCGGGTTGACCCCGATGAAGGGCTGCAGATGACGGAAGGCGGCGCTGGTGTCGGGCAACTCGTTCACCGCGTTGGCGATCCCATCGCTGACCGGAGGCCCGAAGAAGGGCGCCAGGAACTGGGCGAAGGTCCGAGTGATGCCGTTGCCCGAGTAGCTGTTGGAGAGGACGATGAGGGGTGTGCCTCCTCCGAAGAGACCCGCACCTCCGCGCACCGTGAGGTTGCTGGAAGGGGTCCAGGTGAAGCCGAACCGCGGCATCACGAGGTCCTTGCCGTCGAGATTCTCCTGGTTGCTGAACCCCTGCCGTGCGGCGAAGTTCGGATTGAACGGAATCTCGTCGCTGTTGGAGTACTTGTCGTAGCGCAGCCCGAACTTCAGAACGAGGTTGTTGGAGGGGATCCACTCGTCCTGCAGGTAGAGGCTGTTTACCGCCAAGTCGAACGTGGCCTCGGCGTCACCTGCGACGCCGGTGTTCGAGTTGCCGTAGAGGACGAAACCGACGTTCCGGTTGCGGAGATCGTCGATCGAGTTGAACACGTAGTTGCCGTGCGAGAAGGGGAGGAACAGGTTGCGCACCCCGTACTCTTCCTGCTCGAACCCGGCGGTGATCCAGTGGTTGCCGGCCTGGTAGTCGCCGCGCAGGCGAATCACCCGGGACTCGTTGTCGAGTTCGTTGGTGTGGCGGAAGCGGTCACCGCCGGCGGCGATCGTACCTCCGGCCAAGGTCGAGATGGTGAAGTCGGGAGTCGTCGGGTCGACGCTGATCTGACGGTTCTCGACATCCTTGAAGCCAAGTTTGAACTCGGTCGTGAAGTTGTTGGTCCAGCCGGAAAACAGCTGGCCTGAGTAGGCGGTCAGCTTCTCGTTGATGTTGTAGCGATTGGATTGGAAGACCGCGACTTCGGGGAAGTCATCGAAGATCACGTCGCCGTCAGCCACCTGGTAGGTCGCATCGAGTCGGTGCTTCTCGTTGATCCAGGCTAGCTTGAGGAGGATCTTCTCGTCTTCGTCGACGTCCGCGGCATCGAACGTTCCGGGATCGAAGCCGTACTCGCTCATCAAGATGCTACGGACTTCGTCGAGGTCGGCTTGCGTCACCCCGGCGATCTTGTCGATGGTCTGCGAGTTGGAGGGGCGGGTGGTCTCGAACTTCTCGTAGTTGGTGAAGAAGAAGAGCTTGTCCCGCATCAAGGGGCCACCGATGGTGAAGCCGAGGGTGTCTTCGTCGAAGTCGCCGATCGCCAGGTTCGTTCCGTTCGATTCGTTTCCGGTCCAACTGTCGCCGGTGGTCACGCCGAAGGCCGAGCCGTGGAAGTCGTTCGTTCCCGACTTCGTCACGATGTTGATGTTGCCACCTACGAAGTTGCCGTAGGTCACGTCGTAGGGGGCGAGGTTGACGTTGATCGCTTCGATGGCGTCGATCGAAACGGGAGTGCGCTGCGTCGCCGATGCGTTCTTCGAGAGGCCGAAGTTGTCGTTCTGGGCGACGCCGTCGATGGTGAGGCTGTTGAAGCGGAAGTTCTGGCCGGCCATCGAGACCGCCGGTCCACGGGCCACGCTATTGTCGACCAGGATCTCGGGCTCGGTGGCGAGGGTGCTGACGAAGTCCCGCGAGATCGAGGGAATCGCTTCGATGGTCTTGGTGTTGAAGTCGCGTCCCACGCCGATCGAAACCTCGGTACCGATCTGCGACGTGGTGACGGTGATCTCCTCGAAGGTCGATGGTCGCACCTCGAGTGGGATGACCTCGGTCTGCTCGAGTTCGAGGAAGATGCCGGCGACGGAGTCGGTCGCGTAGCCCGCGCCTTCGGGGACGCTGACCATGTACGGTCCGCCGACCGCGAGGCCGCGAGCCGTGGCCACGCCGCTCTCGTTGGCCTCGAGGATCTGCACGCGGCCGGTGGGCTCATGGGTCAGGAGAACGGTGATACCCGGTACGGGTGCGCCCGTGCTGTCGCTGATCTCCACCCGAATCGAGGAGGTCGTGTTCTGGCTCGAGCCCAGCGCGGGAAGCAGGAGCAGGGCGAGCCCGCAGAGGGCCAGGGCGAGCCGGAATCGAGGGGGAAAGCTCAGTCGCATGGTGGGGTCTACCTCCGTGGAGAGTGACTCGAGAAAGGTCCGACCCGGAGTTGCGGTCGGCAGATTGGATGACGATCTCTCGATTATACGGCCCCCCGCACCCTGAAGTTGTGACATCTTTCGCCTGACTCGGGTCCTGTAGACTGGTCCGGTGCCCAGTCCGACCCAGCTCCCCGAGACCGAGCCTCTCGGATGATCCGGACCCTTTCGATTCCGGGTCGCGGCAGTGGTCTTCACGAGATCACCGACCAGGTCGTGGAGGTGGTGCGTGAGCACGGCGCTCAGGAGGGTCTTTGCACCCTGTTCATCCGGCACACCTCGGCCAGTCTCACCATTCAGGAGAACGCCGATCCCTCGGCCCGCCGTGATCTCGAAGCCTGGCTCGATCGACTGGTGCCCGAAGGGGATCCCCTCTACACCCACACCGCCGAAGGACCCGACGACATGCCGGCGCACCTGAAGGCGATCCTCACTGCGACCAGCTTGTCGATTCCCATCGTTTCCGGGCGACTTGCCCTCGGCACCTGGCAAGGGGTCTACCTCTGGGAACACCGCCACCATCGGACCCGTCGCCAGGTCGTGGTCCACATTGCTTGACCCGGGCGGCCAGCCGCCCTCCCAACCCTGAGGAGTCTCTCCATGGCCACCTTCATCGTTCTTCTCGACTTCACGGACCAGGGAATCCGTGGCCTCGACGACTCGCCGCAGCGGGCTGATGCTTTCAACGCCTTCGCCGAGCAGGCCGGGGTCAAGATCCTCGACCAGTACTGGACCATCGGCAGCCACGACGGCGTGTTGATCCTGGACGCGCCGAGTGACGACGTGGCGGCTTCGGTGCTGCTCCACCTCGGGCGGGGGGGCAACGTCCGCACCACGACGCTGCGAGCCTTCGACTGGGGTGAGGCGCAGGAGTTGATCACCGGCCGAAGCTAGGTCTGACCGGAGCGGGGCCGAGACGTACCGGGCTCGTCTCTGCCTCGTCCTGCCACTGACCGCCGAGGCCGGGCCAGTCCCGGTTCAGAGCGGCGAAGACGCCGATCGCCGGCGCGCCCTGCGCGTCCTCGGGGGTGGTCCTTAGAATCGGGTTGATCGTCCTACCTTTGAACCTATAGGATCGCGGGCTTATGACTCTGCAGAACCTACAGCGTCGAACCTTGGCCTGCCGCGCGGCCCACGAACTGGAACGGATGATCACCTCCGGCGAGTGGCCCGAAGGAAGCCGCATCCCTCCCGAATCCGAGTTGATGAGCCGACTCGGAGTCAGCCGCAACACGGTGCGAGAAGCAGTTCGGGCGCTGAGTCATCTCGGACTGCTCGAGGCCCGGGCGGGCGATGGTACCTATGTATTGTCGGCCAATCTGCTCGCGGGGTCGATCAGCCGCCGGCTCGAGGGCTGCAGTCTGATCGAAGCTTTGGAGGCCAAGGAGTGCCTAGAGCGGCAGGCAGCCCGTCTGGCGGCTCGCCGGCGCACCGAGCAAGATCTCGTCGGCCTGCGGGGAGAGCAGGAAGCGTTGGCTGACGCCTTTGCAGCTGGAAGGGCGACCGAGGACCTGACGGCTCGAATCTGGCGGTTCGAGCAGCGGCTAGCCCGGGCTTCCGGCAATCAGCTGCTGGTCGAACTCTTCGAGTCGGTGGCGGGACCGATCCGGGCGGCGATCAGCACCGTGGTCGAGACCGCTCGAGGGGTCGAGGCCGATCCCGAAGAACCGCGACAACTCAACCGGCGGATCCTGACCGCGATTGCCGAAGGAGATGGCGACGCTGCAGACCGACTGATGCTCGAGAAGGCGGAGATGGTGCGCTCGTGGCTCGCAATCGAGGAGAAGAACCCATGAACCGAACTGTGCCGCCGATTCTGTCCTTGCTCTTCGCTTCGCCGCTGGTGTTCGTCGGCTGCCACGGTTCTAGCGAGGCAACTGCGGGTGGCCCCGCGGGTCCCCCCGAAGTTGGGGTGGCGGCCCCGATCGTGCGTCAGGTCACCGACCACGCCGAATTCACGGGACGTCTCAGCGCAGTGGAGACGGTGGCGGTACGGGCTCGCGTCGGGGGATTCATCGACCGGATCCACTTCGAGGAGGGCGAACTGGTCGAGGCCGGAGATCTCTTGGTGAGCTTGGACGCCCGGCCGTTCCAGGCCGACCTGTCTCAGCGCGACGCCGAGCGCGCCGAAGCCGAGGTGCGACTCGCCCTGGCCGAGTCCGAGGCCGCCCGGGTCGAACCCTTGGTCGATCGCCGGGCGGTTTCGATCGAGGAGGTCGAACAGCGGCGCCGTGCGGTGGAGACGGCGCGGGCCGAGTTGGCCGCCGCCACGGCCCGGTTCGACCGAGCCCGTCTCGACCTGGAGTTCACCCGGGTGTTGGCGCCGGTGGCGGGACGGGTGGGAAGAGCGCTGGTGACGCGAGGGAATCTGATCGGCGGGGGCGGTGGAGACTCCACGGTGCTCACCACGTTGGTGTCGTTGGATCCGATGTACTTCTACTTCACTCCGGACGAGCGGACCGCGCAGAGACTCTTGAAGCAGGCGCCGGGGCGAGAGCTGTCGGTGGTCTTGCGTCTCGAAGGCGAGGGCTCGACCCTCGAGGGCCGAGTGGACTTCTTCGACAATCAGGTCGATCCCTCCACCGGCACGTTGCAAGTGCGGGCGGTTTTTCCGAATCCGGCCGGAAGCTTGCGGCCCGGGATGTTCGGTCGACTCGAGGCGCAGTTGGGGGAGAGTCGTCCTGCGATTCTGGTGCCCGACGCGGCGGTGGGTCGAGACCAGACCCAGAAGATCCTCTACGTGATTGACGACGACGAGATCGCCCAACGGCAGGTCGTCACCATCGGGCGTCTGGTCGACGGTTGGCGCGTCATTGAGAGTGGTCTGTCGGCGGACGACCGGGTCGTGGTCGAAGGGCTGCTGCGAGTTCGGCCCGGGAGTGCCGTCGCTCCCCGTTTGGTCACCCCGGAGGAACCTTCAATCTCGGCGGACGGGCCCCCTTCCGGCGCTCCGTCGGTGGAGTCCTAGCGCGTGAAGTTCGGACACTTCTTCATCGACCGTCCGCGGTTCGCGACCGTACTCTCCATCCTCATCGTGATGGTCGGGGCGCTGGCCTACCGGCAGTTGCCGATCTCACAATACCCGGAGATCACGCCGCCGTCGGTCCAGGTCGGGCTGGTCTATCCCGGGGCCACGGCCGAGGTCGTGGCCGAAACGGTCGCCGGCCCGATCGAGCAGGCGATCAATGGCGTCGAGGGCATGCTCTACATGACGTCCTCGTCGACGGCGGACGGAGCGTTGTCGGTCAACGTCGCCTTCGAACTCGGCACCGACCTCGACACGGCGCAAGTCGAGGTCCAGAACCGGATCGCGGCCGTCGAGCCCCGGCTTCCCGAGGACGTGCGGCGTCTCGGCATCTCGGTGCGCAAGAGTTCGGCCGACTTCCTGCTGGTCATCCATCTGCTGTCGCCCGACGACACCTTCGATGAGCTCTACATCAGCAACTACGCCCTGCTGCGGCTGGTCGACTCTCTGAAGCGGATTCGCGGCGTCGGCCAGACCATCGTCTTTGGGGCTCGCGAGTACGGGATGCGGATCTGGCTCGATCCCGAGCGATTGGCGGCCCACGGTCTCACTGCCGGCGAGGTGGTCAACGCGCTGCGTGAGCAGAACGTTCAGGTGTCGGCTGGTACCCTGGGCCAGCCCCCGACGACCCAGGGGTTGGCGTTCCAGTTCACGGTCGGGGCGGAGAGTCGATTCGAACGGGTGGAGGAGTTCGAAGAGGTGGTGGTCAAGACCGGGGACGCCGGTCGACTGACCCGCGTGCGCGACGTAGCCCGGGTCGAACTCGGGGCGCAGGACTACGTTCGCAACAGCTATCTGAACGGGCGATCGGCGGCCGGCATCGGGATTTTTCAGCGACCGGGGTCGAACGCCCTGGCCACCGCCCAGGAACTCCGCAGCACGGTCGAAGAGCTGTCGAAGGACTTCCCTCCGGGTCTCGAATACCGGATCGCCTACGACCCCACCGTCTTCGTAGAGGAATCGGTCGAGGCGCTGAACCACACGATCTTCGAGGCAGTGGCCCTCGTGGTGCTCGTAATCCTGGTCTTTCTCCAATCCTGGCGAGCCGCCTTGATTCCGATCGCCGCCATTCCCGTCTCTCTGGTCGGAACCTTTGCCGTGATGCAGGTCCTCGACTTCTCGCTGAACAGCCTGTCACTCTTCGGCCTGGTTCTGGCGATCGGGATCGTGGTCGACGATGCGATCGTGGTGGTCGAGGACATGGAGCGCAACCTGAGACTCGGCCTCGCTCCCTGGCAAGCAGCTCGGCAGACGATGACCGAGGTGGGGGCCGCTCTGATCTCGATGGCACTGGTTCTGGTCGCGGTCTTCCTGCCGACGATCTTCATCGGGGGGATCTCGGGGCAGTTCTTCCGCCAGTTCGGCGTGACGGTGGCGGTGGCCACGGTGATTTCCGCCTTCAACTCTCTGACCCTGTCTCCCGCCCTGGGCGCTCTGCTCTTGCGGCCGCACGTGCCCGCCGGCGAAGGGGAGGATTCGAGCCCCGGCCACGGAGGCTGGCTGGCCCCTTTCTTCGCCTGGTTCAATCGCACCTTCGATCGCTTCAACGGCGCCTACGCTCGTTGGATCCAGCGGCTACTCCGGCATCCGGTCCTGGCCCTCGGCGTGTTCGCGCTCCTCATCGGAGCGGGGGTCGTCCTCTTCCGTAGTACCCCCGCCGGCTTCATCCCGCAGCAGGATCAAGGGTTCTTGATCGTCGCCGCGACCCTTCCGCCGGGGGCCTCCCTGGAACGCACGGACGCCGTGGCTCTCGAAGCCGAGGCGTTGGTGAGGGCGCAGCCGGGAGTGGAGGACGTCGTGGCCATCGTCGGGTTCTCGGGGGCGAACTTCTCCACCGCGTCGAACGCGGCCGCGATGTTCGTGCTTCTGGAACCGGTGGCAGAGCGGGGAGAGGCTCTGACCGCAGATCGGATGGTCGGAAACCTTTTCGGCGTGCTCGGCACGGTCCCCGAGGCCCAGTTCTTCGTCATCGCCCCGGCTCCGGTCCGCGGTCTGGGGATCGGAGGTGGCTTCAAGATGATGGTGCAGGACCGCAGCGGCGGCGAACTCCCGGCTCTCGAGGCCGCCACCTGGCAGTTGGCGTCGGCAGCCAGCGCCGATCCGCGGATCGCGCGAGCCTTCACTACCTTCAACACCAGTCAGCCGCGCTACTTCCTCGACATCGATCGGATTAAGGCGCAGGAGATGGGGATCTCGCTGGACGAGGTCTTTCGCACCCTGCAGATCCAGGTCGGATCAGCCTACGTCAACGACTTCAACCGGTTTGGTCGAACCTACAGGGTGACGGCTCAGGCCGAGGCGCCCTTCCGGGCGGAGCCCGAGGACCTCGATCGGATGTACGTGAGGAACCGGGCCGGGGGGCTGGTGCCCCTCAGTGCGTTGATCGAGGTGCGGCAAGCGACGGGATCCGAGCGGGTCGTCCGACACAACCTCTACCCGGCGGCCGAACTCCAGGGAGCGCCGGCTCCGGGCTTCAGTTCGGCCGATGCCATCGCCGCCATGGAGGAGCTGGCGGCGCAGCATTTGCCGGTGGGTTACGGCTTCGAGTGGACCGAGATCGCCTTCCAGGAGAAGCTGGCCGGTCAGACCGGTCTGCTCGTCTTTCCGCTGTCGGTGCTCTTCGTGGTGTTACTGCTCACAGCGCAGTACGAGAGCTGGTCGTTGCCCATCGCCGTGGTCCTGATCGTTCCCCTCTGCGTCGTGTTTGCTCTGGGGGGGATCGCTCTGGCCGGGTACGAGAACAACATCCTGACCCAGATCGGATTCGTGGTCCTGATCGGCTTGGCCTGCAAGAACTCGATCCTGGTGGTGGAGTTCGCCCGTCAGAAGGAGGATCAGGGTCTCGATCGATTCGAGGCGGCGGCGGAAGCGGCCCGGTTGCGTCTGCGGCCGATTCTGATGACCGCCTTCGCCTTCATTCTCGGGGTGCTACCACTGGTATTGGCCACGGGATCCGGCTTCGAGATGCGGCGCAACCTCGGAACCGCGGTGTTCTCCGGCATGATCGGGGTGACGCTCTCGGGGCTCTTCCTCACGCCGGTCTTCTACGTTCTGATCCGGGGGCTGCTGCGGCGGGGCGAGCCGAGAGCGGGCGGCGATGACGAGGTGGAGACCGATCCGGCCTTTTTCCCGTCCGAAGCGGGCGATCCCCCGGAGGTTGGCCGATGAGAGCGCCGATCCCCGGGGCGCTGCTCCTTCTCACTTCCACCCTGCTCTCGGCCTGTGTGGTGGGACCTCGCTACGAAACGCCACAGGTGGCGGAGCCCAGCCGTTTCGAGGCACCGCTCTCCGATCTCTCGTTCGACCAGGCGGTCGAGCCGGAACTGATCTGGTGGGATCAGCTCGACGATCCCCTCCTGAGCGAGCTGATGCGCCAAGCGCTCGACGAGAACCTCTCTCTGGAGGCGAGCGCGGCCAGACTACGCGCCGCGCGAGCTCGCCTCGGGATTCGTCGTTGGGAGCGCTTTCCGACGGGAGATCTCACCGGTGCCGTCCGCGACCAGAAGGAGGGAACCCAGCCCAGTGACACGGTCTACGAGGTGTCCCTGGGAGCGAGCTGGGAACTCGACCTGTTCGGGCGGGTGCGCCGCAGCGTCGAAGCCGCCGAGGCGAGCTGGGAGGAACGGCAGCAGGCGCACCGCGCCAGTACCGCGGCCCTGACTGCGGAGGTCGGCCGGACCTACCTGGAGCTACGCGGTGCCCAGGCATTGCTGGAGGTCGCCCACTCGAGTGTGGCGATCCAAGAGGAGGGACTGTCGATCATCGAGGCCTTGCGCGAGGCGGGTCGGGTGACCGCCCTCGAGGTCGCCCAGACGCGAGAACGGATCGAGACGGTGCGCGCCGCGATTCCCGAGTTCGAGGCCCAGGAGTTGACGGCACGCTACCGTCTGGCGGTGCTGCTGGCGTTGGAACCGACCGAGCTCGACGCGAAGTTGGGCACGGCACCAGGGTTGCCTCGGTTCCCAGTCGGGCTGGCGATCGGCGACCCGGCGGCGTTGCTCCGACGACGCCCCGATGTTCGCGCTGCCGAACGGCGTCTGGCCGCAGCTACCGCGGAGATCGGCGTCGCGACCGCCGATCTCTTCCCGCGGGTTTCGCTCAATGGTTCCTTCCTGAGTCTGACCACCGACCTCGACGAGTTGGGGCAGGATGGATCGTCGAGCCGCAGCTTCGGGCCCTTCCTCCGTTGGTCCCCGTTCGACCTGGGTCGGGTGCAGCGGCGGATCGAAGCTAGCGAGGCCGAGGCCGAGGCGTCGCTCGCCGAGTACCGCCAGGCGGTGCTGCGTGCCCTCGAGGAGTCCGAGAGCGCGCTGGTTCGCCTCGACCGCTTCCACCGGCGACAGGTCCACCGGGTGCAGGCCGAGACGGCGGCTCGAGATGCCTGGGAGCTCGCTCGTCTCCGTTTCGAGGCGGGACTCACCTCCTACCAGACCGTGCTCGACGCCGAGGATCGACGGCTGACTGCGTTGGACCGCGTCACCCGAGGAGAGGTCGAGCTCGGCTTGACCTGGATCGAACTCTATCGAGCCCTGGGCGGCGGCTGGACGAACTGAAGTCAGGAAGCTGCAGTCAGGAAGCTGCAGTCTGGAAGCCGAGGTCAGGAAGCCCGACGAGCCTGCTCGGTGTCGCTGCTGTCCCCGGGGCGCCCGTGCGTTGTGCCCTCCGACGGTATTCGCCCGACCACTACGATCGAGACATCGTCGTGAGGTGCTTCACCGCCGAGGAAGGCTCGGTGCTCGTCCACGACCCTTCGGTGCAGATCGGCGGGGCTCCCACCCCGCCGTACGATCTGGTGGATCCTCTCGAAACCGAAGGCTTGCTGGTCCCCCGTCCTCACCGACTCCGGAAAGCCGTCCGAGTAGATCGTCAGCAGGTCGCCGGGGCGGAGGGTCGTCGACGCAGTGGAGATCTCGAGCTCGGCGCGAAGGCCGAGGGGCAGTCCACCCCGTCCGAGTTCCTCGAGCTCACCGCCGGGACGCCGCAGTAGGGGGAAGGGATGTCCGGCGCAGACGTAGTCGAGGCGTCCGCTGATCGGATCCAACAGGCCGTAGAACAGGGTCATGAAGGCCCGGGTTCCACCCGTGTCGTAGAGCGACCGGTTGAGCAATTGCGTGACGCGGGCGGGATCGGGGTCGATGCCCACCGCAAGTTCCAGGGTGGACTTGGCGATGACCATCAACAGTCCAGCGGCAATACCGTGACCGGACGCATCGCCGGCGACGATCGCGAGCCGTCCGTCCGCCACCGGGAAGAAGTCGTAGTAGTCTCCGCCGATCTCGCGAGCCGTGCGGTAGGAGTGGGCGAAGGTGTAGCCCGGGGTAGCAGGGGCCTGTCGGGGGAGCAGCTCGTGCTGGAGCTGACGGGCGACTTCGAGCTCGTCGCGGACCTGCACCCGGTCGACCAGTTCGAGCGCGAGCAGGTAGATCAGTCCGGCGATCGCCAGCAGGTGAAAGAGCGGGTCGCTGTCCAGGGCCGGAAGTCCCGGGACCAGGCGGAGGTCGAAGTCGAACAGACCGAGAAACGCCAGCCCTACCGTGGTGCAAAACAGCAGTCGCCGAGCTGGCCCCAGGTGGTACGAGATGCCGAGGAAGAGATCCCGCAGCCGCGCGAAGAAACCACTTCCCCGGTCTTCTTCGCTCTCCCGGGTCAGGATCGAATAGGCCTGCACCGCTTCTCGGGAGAAAAGGTGGGCTAGATCCTGGGATCGCAGTCCCTTGGCGTAGGAGCGCAGGGCTCTCTGGGTCCTTTCGACACGCAACACCGTACCTTCTACGCTATCGCGGGCCGAAGGTTCCGGTAAAGCTCGCCTCGAGGGTCCCGGGGAGGAGGTTCGCTGCGGTCGGTGGTGGGAAGGGACGCCAGCTACTGCGGCGAACTTTCCGCGCGGGGCCTAGTTCCAGAGGGAGGTGTCGCCGGACTCGAAACCGTCGTCGAAGATCGCGCACGCGTTGGTGGCGTCGCCGTCGTCACAGTCCAGATCGGCACAGATGCCGTCACCGTCGCCGTCGCCGGTGGCATCGTCCCCCAGACAGATGTCGAGGTCGGAACAGACACCGTCGCCGTCGGGGTCGCCCGTCGCGTCGTCGCCGAGGCAGATGTCGAGGTCGTTGCACACCGCATCCCCGTCGTCGTCACCGGTGGCATCGTCGCCGAAGCAGACGTCGAGATCGTTGCACACCGCGTCCCCATCGTCGTCGCCGGTGGCGTCGTCACCGAAACAGACGTCGAGGTCGTCGCAGACCATGTCGCCGTCGCTGTCTCCGGTGCTGTTGTCGCCGAAACACGCGTCGATGTCGTCGCAGATCAGGTCGCCGTCGCCGTCGCCGCTGGCATCGTCCCCCAGACACTGATCGAGGTCGTCACACACCGCGTCCGAATCGGAGTCGCCGGTGGAGTTGTCCCCGAAACAGAAGTCACAGTCGTCCGGAATGGTGTCGCCGTCGCCATCGAGTCCGTCGTCGAAACCTGGGCAGGTATCGAGGTCGTTGCAGTAGTTGTCGCCATCGTCGTCTCCGAGGAAGTCGTCCCCGAAGCAGGAGTCGAAGTCGTCGCAGATCGCGTCGTCGTCGGTGTCTCCGAAGATCGGGTTGCCGATGCAGGCGGCGACCTGAAGGCGGGTCAGCGCATCCTCGTCGTGCCCCGCGCCGAAGAGGTCGATGCCGTCGGCGGTCAACGCCAGGGACAGCACGCCTTCCAATCCGTCGGCGCCGTCCTCGCCGTCGACGAAGAGGTCGAGAAACAGTAGCTCACCGGTGTCGGGAGAGCGACGGAAGAGGGCCACGGAGTCCGAGTGCCGTCCGGCGACGAGGACTCGGTTGCCGGCGTCGTTGACCAGCACGGACGAAGCCCCGCCGATGCCCGCGACGCCGCCCTGGCCGTCGCGATAGCTGGTGCGGTACTTGAGGATCCCGTTGCTCGTATCGCGTTCGAAAACCGCAACTGCACTATCGACCTTGCCGGTGGCGTAGAGGTGTCGACCGTCGGGGCTAATGGCGATCGAGGTTACACCGTCGATCCCGTCCACCAGGTCGACGCCATCGCGCACTTCGAGAAAGTAGTCCAGGGTGCCCGGGCCCGGATTGCGGGTGAACTGCGTGATGGCATCGTCGTCGTAGGCCGCCACGTAGACGTGCTGGGAATCTGGGCTTACCGCGACCGCCGAAGCGCCTCCGAGGTAGTCGGCGCCGACACCGTCGAGTTCCACCTCGACGAAGGTCAACGTGTCGGTGGTGGCATCCCGGCTGAAGACCGCGAGCGCATCGTCGATTCGGCCGGTGACGAAGACCTGCGAGTCATCCGGTGCCACGGCGACCGAGGACGCGCCGTCCAGACCCACGACACTGCCGACCAGGTTCTCCTTGACCTGGGCGGGCAGGAAGATCAATTCGTCCGTACTCGCATCGCGGGCGAACACTGCCAGAGTATCGTCCACCGCGGCGGTCACGAAGACGTGGCGGCCATCGGGGCTGGCGGCGACGCCGGAGGCGCCGCGAAGTCCGAAGACGCCGTGGACGCCATCGAACTCCACCTGCTCGAAGCTCAGGGCGTCCTGCGAGCCGGAACGCGCAAAGACGGCGAGGGCATGGTCGCCATCGGAGACTGCGTAGACCTGGTGATCCGTGGGCGACAGGGCGACCGCCGAGATCCCGTCGAGTCCGTCGACGCCCCCGACGCCGTCCCGGGCCACCTCGTACAGCGAGAACAGCAGGCCGCAGAGTGGGCCTGAGATCAAGAGCAAGAGAAAGGCGAGGCGGAGAGCGGAAGGCCGTCTTCCAGAGGAACGGGTCAGCGGTGACTGAGTCTCTACCACTATCTTCTCCAAAGTGTCATCGATTAGCAGATCCGAGCTTTGGACCCTAGCACGACGGCTCGCATCAGGGAAGCTCGGGGTACTCTCGCTCAAACCCTTGGCTGGCCTCGTCGAGTACGTAGTCGTGCGCCGCACGCCAGGTGCCGGCTTCCTCCGGTGCACTGACCCGGCTCATGGCGCGCAGGGCAGAGGGAGAGAAGGGGTGGAGTGCAAGTCCGCGGCGCGTGCAGGTGCGAGCCAGGTCGCCAGCGCCGGTTCGACGCGCGCTCTCTCCGAGGATCAACCAGGTCCGATAGATCGTCTTGGTGTGGCCCCAGGTCGTGGCGAAGCGGGGCAGTCGGTCCAAGGCGAGCGGGAGCCGTTCCTGCATCGTGGCCGTGGAGTAAAGCGCTTCGATCTCGGCCGCGAGGCGAACTCGGTGCCCCAACTGGAGGTGGTAGTGGATCTGCAGGATGGCCAGACCGGCGGCGAGCAGGGTCGCGAGGGCCACGGCTGGGCGCCGCTTCGCGTCGAGGCGGGCTCCCGTACCCGGCTGCGAGGCGGCGTCTGCGTCCTCGGCCGGGGGGACCAGGAGAATGGCGAGCACACAGAAGAATTGGAACTTCGAATAGGGCAACTCGACGAGATAGTCGGTCCCCATGGCGACCGTGAAGGCCACGAGCTGAGCGGTGTACCAAGTGGCCCGATGCCGGTCGGTGGTGCGGGCGACCTCTCGGATCGCCAGACCGAGGAAGAGCAGCCACAGGAGGAGAGCCGGCCCACCCCCTTCGCCAAAGAACTGCACGTAGTCGGAGTGGGCGCGGCGCACCTCGAACCGCTCGTCGAAGGAGCGGTAGCGGTCGTAGCGCCGGTAGAGAGGGTAGGCCGATTGCCAGTCGCCGAGGCCGACCCCCAGTGGGTTGTGTCGCACCATGACCAGGGTGTTGCGGAGATAGGTACCACGGTCGGAGGTGAGGTAGCTCGTGGGATTCGTAACGAACGGGGTCAGGGTAGCGAGCCGCTGGCGAGCAGCTGGTTGCAAAGCGAGCAGGCTGGTCGTCACCAGGCAAAGGCCGACGGCGACGAGAACCAGTTTTCGTCGCTCCGGACGCGAACCGCGCACCCAGTGCAGGACGAAAGCGGTCAGCAGGGCGGCGGCGCAGGCGAGGTAGGCCGTGCGACTGCGCAGTGACAGCAGGTAGGCGAACTCGAGACCGAGGAGTAGGCCCAGGCCGATTCGAAGCGAGAGGTTTCGACGGCCTCCACTCGGTCGGGTGACCACCTCGGCGAGCAGAAACAGCTGGCCGACCAGCGCCAGCGCGGCCGGGTTCTTGTAGCCCATGGTGGAGGGGTGGTCGGTGCCGAGCTCGGGATCGATCGGCAGCAGCCAGTCGATCGGGTCGAGCCACTGCAGCAGGCCCACCAGAGTGACCGTGGCCAGACTCAGCAGGAGGCCCCAGCGAACCGCTTCCAACCAGGAGGGGTGGTAGCGCAGTGCGACGATGAGGAGCAGCAGGAGCGGATAGAGCAGCAGGTACTGGTTGATCTCGTAGAGGTAGTTGGCCGGAACCCAGCTCCAGAGTCCCGAGGTGGCGAGATACAGCAGGAGCAGTCCGAGGAGTGCTAGCGGGGGGCGGAGGGCAGCTCTCCCGAGCTCGTGCCAGTGACGAGCCCGGCCGAGGGTCCAGATCAAGGCGACGACGGCTAGCCAGCCGAGGACCGATAGGACGACGAGCTTCGGTTCCCGATACAGAACGAGTCGGATTCCCTCGACCCGTATAGACCAGAGGGCCAGGGCGGGAAGAAAGGCCATCAGGAAGAGGAGGATCCGGACCATCAGGGGCTCCAGAGCCTAGAGACCGTGCGCCAGGTCCAGAGCAGCGCGACGAGCGACGGCAGTAGGGTCCAATACCAGGATCCCAAACGCCGAGGCATCAGGGCGAGGAGGGAGAGGGCGATCGCGATCCGCGGGTGGCTGAGGGGTTCGGAGGCCAGGCTGGGGCCGACGGCGGCGGCCAGGTTGGCCAGCGCCAGGGCCAGGGTCGCGCCGTACAGGGGTCGGACGCTCGCGTTGCGACGTAGCAGGGCCAGCGCGGCCGCTACCGAGAAGGGAAACCCGAGAAACCAGCCCTGTCGGCTGGAGTACAGGAGTCCCACGTTGGCGAGATCGAGGGGCTCCAGTCGGAGGTGGCGCCACGTGACGAGCCCGTCGACCGGGGACCACCATACGAGGAGCATGGACGACAGGCTCGCGAGGCCGAAGCCGAGACCGACCCAGGACCAGGCAGTAGGGAGTCGACGTGGACCAGCGAGGTCGTAGCCCAGGAGAGCCAGGGGGAGGAGGGCCCAGAATGGGTCGAGGGTCGCGGCGATCGCCAGGAGCGCTCCCCACGTTGCGGCACGTCGCGGGGAGCAGTTGTTCCAGGAGTCGTCGGACCAGGCGAGCAGCGGTAGTGCCAGGCAGCAGAGTTCCAGCAGGGTGCTGGTGGGAAGCAGCGCCCATCCGGCGATGAGGCTGCAGGGGAGGGCCAGGAAGGCGAAGAGGCGATCGGAGACCTCGCCACCTCGAGACCTCCTGACGGCGATGACGGCGAGGCCGAACAACAACAGAAGGTTGCCCAGGACGACTCGATCCAGACCGACGGCAGCGGCGGTCAGCAGGAAGAGTCCGGCGAGGTCGTAGGCTGGAAGGGGTTCCCGCAGTGTTAGCCCCACCGGACCATCGGTCCAACGACTCGCGGCACGTTCGCGGTCCCGTTCCTGGTAGAGGGCGTCCCCATCGAGGTCGACGCTCGAGGTGGCCAACCAGACCGTGGCCTGGCCGGAGCGCGGCTCGACGCGGCTCGCCGGCAAGGGAATCGGGGGGATACTCTGAGCGGGGAGCAGTGGGTCGAGCAGTCCACGGATCCGAGGTACCACCTGCACCCGTTGCAGCTGGATGGTTGCCTCTCCCGAGGCGACGGCGGCTTCGATCTCTAGACTCCGCGTGGCGCGCAGCGCGGCAGCCTCGCCGGGCACTGTGATCTGGCGGGTGAACGAGCCTTCCGAAGTGGGGAGATCGACCGTGAACCAGGGCACCTCCCCGTCCCCGAACAGCTTCAGGACCATGGTTGCCTCTGCCTCAGCTCCGGCGATGTGCCCCTCGACGACGATTCGGAAGTCCGGGGGTAGGGATCCGATCGGAATGGAGATCGATCGGGGTTGCCCGGGGCGCAGCACCAGGTGCACCTGGTCGGCGCGCGCGGTCTCGCGGTCGAGGCGTCGGAAGTCGTCGGCCGGGCTGAGCAGAACCGTCCACGAGTTGCTCTGGGTATAAGGCCAGACGGCAAGCGGGCGGTACGGATTCTGGCGCCAGGCGGCGACCTCGGCCGCCCAGGACGGGTGGCCCAGGCGGTGGTGAATGAAGTAGACCGGCTCGCGGTCGTGGCGCAAGATCGGCTCGGCCCAGTAGCCGAGGAGTCCACTGGCGGTGGCGAGGAGTAGACCGGCGCAGGCCGACCACCGGACCCAGCGTGCGGGGCGCTGGTCGGTGGCCAGCAGGACCAGGAGCAGGAGCACGATCGACCCCGAGACCACGGCGTAGCGGCCTACAGGTAGTCCGTGGGCCAGGATCGAGGTGGCCACCAGGCTGCATACCAGGCTCGCCACCGCGACGCGGGCTTCGCGGCTGTCGATCGAGCGCAGACTCCTCATCAGGACGAGAAGGACGACCGCCAGCAAGGGCAGGACTCCGAGTCCCAGTCGGGTCAGGCTCTCGCGAAGCTCGAAGGAGACGGCCATTCCCACCCACGGCTGGACGAGGTGTTCGAGGAATAGAGCGGCGAGCCCGGACGGGTGACGAACCGAGGCGAGTCGATCGATGGCGGAAGCCTGAGCCCAGTAACCGACCAGACAGACTCCTTGCACCAACGCGGTCAGGGTGACGAGCGTCGCCTGGGCCCGGGCTTCGCGCGAAGGTCGGAGGTAGGCTCGCAGCAGATAGACAGGAGCCAGAATCACGGTATAGGCACCCGTGAGACCACCGAGCAGGAGGAGCAACCGGTAGGCGCGGCGTCGAAGACGGGTCGTTTCGTCGAGATTCTCGAAGAGGAGGAGGAAGGCGACGATTCCCAGCCATACCTGAGCCTGAATGATCTGGAGCCAGACCTCGGGGCGGAACGGGCTGCCTATGACCAGGAGCAGGCAGGCGAGCAGTTGGCGTGGCGCCCGGCCCCAGAACCTCGATCGACCCCAGAGCAGCACCGCAATCGGCAGGAGCTGGACCAGCAGCGCGATTCCGGTTGTGACCCCGGCGGCCAGCTCCATCGGCAGGGCGTTGGCGAGGAGAGCTCCCAGGTTGGCGACCAGGTGGAGGTATCCGGCCGGGCCATCGCTGGTGGGCACGAGAAGCAGGGTCCGGAGGGGGTCATGGCCGAACGCGTAGGCCAGGTACACGGCGGCCTCTTCGGCGACCAGACGGGGCGCGAGCAACAGTTGTGGGGCACGCAGCACCGTCGTCACGAGGCACGCGGCCAGCACGATCCAGCGCCCGGAGGAGGACAGTGGACGTTCGTCGTCGAGCAGTCGGCGAAGCGCGGCCTGCGGGGTAGCTTTCTCGACCGAATCCGGGAGCGACATCGGCGGAGGGTTCGAACGTCGAAGCGACGGGAGGGGTTCCCCCGCCGCGGGCGACGTCAGCGGCTCGCCGGCTCCCGATCGCTCCTCTGGCCGATGGCGAAGAGGTGGCGATGTCCCCGCAGGAGCAGCAGGCCATCCGAGGCGGCCGGCGTCGTCATCAACTTCTCGCTCAGTTCGTTGGTCGCCACCAGGTCGTAGCGGTCTCCGGCTCGGACGACATAGGTCGTTCCGTCTTCCGAACTGAAGAAGAGGAGACCATCGGCGGCGATCGGCGAGGCGGAGAAGCTCTCACTGTGGCCGACCCGAGCCCGGTAGATCTCTTCGCCGCTCGCGGCCTCGTAGGCGACCAGGCGACCGTTGTTGTGCAGGACGTAGAGCTGGCCACGGTAGTGGATCGGAGTCGGAATGTAGGTCCCTCCGCGCTCGGCGCTCCAAGGAATCGCTTCGCTTGCGGTCGCGTCCTCGGGAAGGTCGAGCGAACCGCGAGATCCGGGTCGGATGGCGTAGATCGGGCGGGCCGGTGGATAGCCGCCGGTGACGAAGGCGTGGCCGTCTCCGACCACTGGTGAGGCGACGGTGATCTCCGAGTTGGGGCTGAGGGTCCACAGCTCCTCTCCCGTGCTCGCGTCGTAGCCGCGAATCGTCGGCGCGTTGGTGATCAGTTCCGTAGGACCGTTGGGATTCTCAAGCAGCGTCGGCGTACCCCAGGACGAGATCTCGTCTCGCTCCGTGCGCCAGACCTCTTCGCCGCTCGTGGCGTCGTACGCGGCCACGAAGGAGTCTCCCGAGATGTCCACCTGTACCAGTACCTTGTCGCCCCACAGGATGGGGGAACTCGCGAACTCCCACTCGTACGTCGGATCGTAGAACCAGCCGGACGACAGCGTCCCCAGGTCCTTCTTCCAGAGAAGCTTGCCGGCGTGGTCGTAGCAGTACAACCCGGCAGAGCCAAAGGACACCACGAGCCGTTTGGCGTCGACGGCTGGGGTGGGACTGGCATGGCTCGACTTGAGATGGCGCCGTACCTTGGGTTGGCCCCGGGTCGCCTCCTGTTCCCACAGCACTTCGCCACTCGATAGATCGAGGGCGAGGACCTTCCAGACCTGGACGGAGTCGTCCTCGACCGAGGAGACATCGCCGTACAGGCCGGTCTTGAGACTATCGTCGCCGTCGACCGAGACGGCCGTGGCGAGAAACACCCGGTCTCCCCACACCACGGGGCTCGCGAGTCCCAGTCCCGGGATCGGAGTCTTCCACGCGACCTCGACCCCGGTGGCACCATCCCAGACCGTGGGAACGCCCTGCCCGTCGGCGTTGCCCGCTCGGTTGGCGCCGCGAAACGCTGGCCAGGGGCGAGCTGCCGTGCGCACCGCGGGGGGGCTCATCGGTGGTTCTGCCCCCGGGGATTCGGAGTCCGCTACCGTCGGAGTGGGGTCTGGTTCGACCCTCGGAGTCGCCGCTGGGTCGGCGGAGGCAACTTCACCCTTCTCCGTCGTGACCCGTTCGAAGGGATGGCGCCGCTCTCCGCTCTGGTAGATGAAGCGGAGACTCGCCCCCTCGGCGGGCTCGAACTCCAGGGTCGAGTCGGCCGAACCCAGCACCGCGAACGAGTTCTGGTTGCGGGGCACGAGGCCGCGCACATCGTCTTCGGAGAGGAACAGCTGGTAGCCATCCTCGGCTCTCTGTAGCCGAGCCGTCACTCCGAATTCGGCGTTGTGGTAACTACCCTGCATCGCCTCCCAGCGCTCGGCTGAGAGACTGAACTCGTCGGCCTCACCTTCCGGAAGGGCCGCGGTGAGCTCCTGGGCCATCTCGTCTTGGTCCTGGGATCGAGCGAGGTCTCGGCTGGCTCGAAGTCCCTCCACCGAGACCCGTTGTCGTGCGATCAGGGTCCGCGCGATCTCCATCTCCTCGGCCTCGACCGCGGCCAGCAGCAGGGAGTCGAGATCCTCTCCCTCCTCGCGGAGGTTCTGGACCAGCGCCAGGACGATGGCTCGGTGGTCGTCGGACTCGTCGAGGCTGCCCTGAACCCAACCGATGGCAGTGGTCCCGTAGAAGGTGTCCTTGATCTCGGGATCCGCCCCCCGGTCGAGGAGGGCTCGGACCATCTCGAGATTCACCTTGTCGCAGGCAAAGAAGAGCGCCGTAGCCCCGTAGCGCGACTGCGCGTTGGGATCGACGCCGTCCGCGAGCAGCGCCCGGACCTTGGCGAGATCGTTGGCTTGGGCGGCTGCGATCAACTCGTCTCCCTTCTTCTCCGCGGCTCCCAGGGAACTGCCGAGCAGGGTGATGAGGAGGAGGAAACCGCCGAGACAGGAGCGCGAGAACCGGCTCGAAGATGGGTCGGAGAACATGGATACCTCGCTTCTTGGGTTGACGGTTCCGATCATAGCGAACTGCCAGCGGTATTCTCGGGGGCATGAACCGACTGCTCCTGGACCCTTCCGAACTGAACGATGCGGGTGTCGTTCGTCTGGTCGGTCGCCGGGCGCGCCATCTGGTCGAGGTTCTGAGAGTCGACCGCGGGAGGAGGGTGCGCACTGCGGTCCTGGATGTCGGACGGACCGAGGCGACGGTGCGAGCGGTGGGCGAGGACTGGGTCGAGTTGGCGATCGGCGACGAGCCGACGCCGCCGCTGCCAGAACCGGAACTTCGGCTGATCCTCGCCTTGCCGCGGCCCAAGACGGTGCGTCGGATCGTGCTGGACGCCACGACGTTGGGGGTGACCCGGATCGACCTGGTCAACGCCTGGCGGGTCGAGAAGAGCTACTTCGACTCGCCGCTCCTGGCGGCAGAGAGACTCTCCGCCGCGGCCCGACTGGGGGCGGAGCAGGGCGATCGCTGCCGACTCCCCCAGATCGAGGTCCACTCCCGGCTGATGCCGTTGCTGTCCTCGCTGGAGATTCCACCCTCCGTGGCGGCCCTGCTGGCCCAGCCAGGCGCACCGCACGGCGTTGCCGACCAGCTCGGAGAGCGCCGGCCGGAGGCGTACTGGCTGGCATTGGGACCCGAACGGGGCTGGATCGAGCGCGAGGTGCAGACCCTGGTCGAGGTGGGGTTTGCGCCGGTGCAACTCTGCGCGGGGATCCTGAGGAGCGAGGCCGCCGTCGTGGCGGCACTGGCGCAGGTCCTTCTGGTTCGGGACCGTGGTCGCGAGGTGGAGGCCCCGGTGCGCGTCGGCGATCAGTCGGGGTAGTCGATCAGGATCTTCAACGCGCCCGGACGCGCGGCGTGTTCGAAGGCCTCGAGGGCACGATGGAGTGGGTATCGGGCTTCGATCAAGTCGTCGACGACCACCTGGCGTCGGGCCAACTGCTCGAGCGCCGGGGCGAACGGACCGCAGCGTGAACCGACCAGCGTGAGCTCATCGACCACCACCGCGGCGGCGTCGAGGGTCAGCTCGCCGGCGTAGGTGCTCTTCATCACCAGGGTGCCGCGCGGGACCAGAGCGCGTCGCGCGAGTTCGAATCCCTCGGGGTTGCCGGTACATTCGACCGCCAGATCAAAGCTGCGCTCGGGTAGCTCCGCAGCGCGGACCGTAGGGATGCCCTGGGCCTCGAGGAGGGCGAGGGATCGGTCGCGTCGGCCGAGGGCCTGCACCTTGCAGCCGCGCTGGAACAGTGACCGTGCGATCAACTGGCCGAGCTTGCCGGTGCCGACCACCAGGCAGCGCTGGCTGGGATCCAGAGCGACCTGTTCGCCGATTTCGAGGGCGGCGGCCAGCGGTTCGGTGAAGGTGGCGACGTCGGTGGAAACGGATTCCGGGACCAGGTGAAGGTTGTCTACCGGCAGTCGGAGGTATTCGGCGAAGGCGCCGTCTCGACCGACGATCCCGAGTACGGTACGGGTCGCGCAGTGGGTCGGGACTCCCGATCGACAGAGTGCGCAGTCGCCACAGGAGGCGTTGATCTCCCCCACCACCCGTCGACCACGGAGCGCGTCCGGTCCCTCCTCGACCACCCCGACGAACTCGTGGCCGAGCACGCCGCGGAAAGGGTAGTAGCCAGCGACCAGCTCGAGGTCCGTATTGCATACCCCGGCGCGCCGGACCCGCACCAAGGCCTCGCCCGGCACGCAGTCGGGTCGAGGTATCTCGCGTACGGAAAGCTCTCCTTCGTCCAGCCAAAGCGCTTGCATGGAGTGTGGCTCTCTTTTTGACATTTTCGGATTCTATGGCTCGTTTTGGACAGGGGCCCGCAGGAGACCTCGACGCTGGTATCGTCGGTCCATGAGAATCTACACCTCGCTCGGTTTGATGGTCCTCCTGAGTGGCTCATTGGGGGCGCAGGTGCCATCGACCGACATCTACGTCGTGTCCATCGAGGGGGAGGGTGACGAGAGGCCTCGCTTCGGAGAACCCCGAAACCTGACCGATCGCGAGGGCTACGACAACCAGCCAGCGTTCCTGCTCGACGGCAGCGGGCTGCTCTACACCTCGATCCGGGACGATCAGGCCGATATCTATCGCTACGATTTCGCCGCCGATACGGCGGCGGCCGTGACGTCGACGCCGGAGAGCGAGTACTCGCCGACCCCGATCGATGGGGGCCGAGGCATGTCGGTGGTCCGGGTCGAGGCCGACGGCCGCCAGAGGCTCTGGCGGTTCGCCTTGACGGCCACCAAGACGCCAGGGGTCGAACTCCTGCTCGAGGAGGCCGAGCCGGTCGGTTACCACGCCTGGGGGGAGCAGGGAGCGTTGCTGCTGTTCGTCCTCGGGGAACCCCACACCCTGCAGTGGTGGGTGCCAGGAGCCGACCCCACGATCGTGGCCGAGTCGATCGGACGTTCGCTGCACCGCATCCCGGGGAGTCAGCGATTCAGCTTCGTGCAGCAGAGCGAAGACGGCAACCAGCTGTCCTCGTTTGATCCCGCTACCGGGCAGGTCGAGGTGCTCATCGGCACCCGACCGGAGCGGGAGGACCATGCCTGGGACCGTGAGGGGCGGGCCTGGATGTCCGACGGCAGTCGTCTATACCGCTACTGCCCCGCGTGTGGCGGCGGCTGGCGCCGGATGGTCGACTTCGGGAACCAGGGGCTCGGTGCGATCACCCGACTCGCTTTCTCGCCCGATGGCCGCCAGTTGGCCCTGGTGGTCGAGCGAGCCGCTGAGACTTCGCCGACGGAGTAGGTAGGCACCTCTCCTAGAATATCGAGTGATGTTGGAGACTGCTTTCGTCGGGATCGACCTCGGCACCACGAACTCGGCGATCGCGCGTTTCGACGGTACCCGAGCCGAGGTGATCCCCAACGCTCGAGGCGAAAATCTAACGCCATCGGTCGTGCGTCTCGACGCCGAGGGGGTACCGACGGTGGGTCGCGCGGCCCAGCGGCGCCTGGAATCGGACCCGGCCAACACCCGGGCGGAGTTCAAGCGCCTGATGGGAACCGACGAGCGACTCGAGTTCGCTCGGGCCGGGGCAGCACGATCTCCAGAGGAGTTGTCGGCCTATGTCCTGGCCTCCCTGCTCGACGACGCCGAGGCAACACTCGGCGTTCGCCCCTCGCAGGCCGTGATCTCGACGCCGGCCCTGTTCGAACTGCCACAGAGTCACGCCACGGTGCGCGCTGGCCAACTCGCGGGCCTGGACGAGGTGCAGCTGATCCAGGAGCCGATCGCTTCGGCGGTGGCGACGGGTTGGCAACGGGATGCCCAGGGGCTCTGGCTGGTGTTCGATCTCGGCGGTGGGACCTTCGACGCTTCGCTGCTGGAGACCGAGGATGGGTGGTTGAGGGTCCTCGACCACGACGGTGACAACTTCCTGGGTGGTAAGGACTTCGACCGCAAGTTGCTCGACTGGGCGGTGGCCGAATTGGGCCGCCGCGGCGTCGAGGTGCCGCGACGAGAGACCCCGGACGGTCGGCGCGTGGCGGCCGCGCTCAAGCAGGCCTGCGAATCGGCTCGGATCGAACTCTCGCGTCTGGAGCGCACCGAGCTGCTGGTTCCGGAGCTGCGAGGGGTGGGTTGGGACGGGGCTCACGAACTCGACCTAGTGGTCACTCGGCAGACCTTCGAAGCCCTGATCGAACCCCTGGTGGAACGGTGCCTGGAGGTTTGCCGTCGGCTGCTCTCGGCCAACCAACGGGATGCGGAGGCCGTCGAGCGGGTGGTTCTGGTCGGGGGACCGACCTTGACGCCGAGGGTGCGCCAGCGGGTGGCCGAGGTCTTTGGCGGCCGGGTGGCGACCGACGTGGACCCGATGACGGTGGTCGCTCGGGGGGCCGCGTTGTTCGCGGGGACCCTGGGTCTCGAGGCAGCAGCGGAGAAGACTTCCGCCCAGAATCCGGCGGGATTGCCTCTCCAACTCGAGTACCCTCCGGCCACGGTCGATCCCGAGCCCTTCGTGGTCGGCCGTTTCCCGACCGAGGGGGCGAATCCGCCGCACACGGTCTCGCTCCAACGGGGAGACGGCTGGACGAGTGCAGAGGTCGGAGTCGACGAACGGGGGACCTTCGTGGTCCAGGCGGAACTGGCGGCCCATGCGGCGAGCCGGTTTCGCGTGATCGCACGGGACAGCCGGGGAACCCTGGTGGCCGTCCGCGGTGACGAGTTTCAGATCGTGCACGGCCTGTCGGTGGCTGATCCACCGCTCGCGCGCAGCATCGGGGTGGCGCGATCCAATGACGAAGTGGCGGTCTTCTTTCGCAAGGGGACACCCCTTCCCGCCCGCCGGAGTGTCTACTTGACGTCGGCGACGGCGGTGACGGCGGGTTCCGAGGAGAGTGCGTTGTCGATTCCGATCGTGCAGGGAGAGCGCCACCGGGCGCACAACAACCGATTGATCGGACGCCTCCGTGTGGACGGCCGCCAACTCCAGCGAGACCTGCCCCGCGGAGCCGAAGTGCGGGTTGGTCTCGAGTTGGATCGATCGGGCGTGTTGCGGGCGGTGGCGAACATCCCGTCTCTCGAACTGACCTGTGAAGAGGTGGTCCACATCCTCGTCGACTCCACGACCGCGGAGGGCCTGGCGAAAAAGCTCGAAGAACTGGAAGCGCGAGTGGCTTCGATTCGCAGCCAGCTGTTCGGGGGTGGGGCGTCGTCGCTGCTTCGCGCGCTGCAGGGCGTCGACGAGTCGTTGATCGAAGTGCGCTCCGGGGTCGAGTTGGCTCGGGCGGGGGACCGGGATGCCGCGGCGCGGACTCAGCGGCTTCTCCAGGAGATCGACGCCTCGCTCGACGAGGCCGAGATCGGGAGTGAATGGCCCGACATCGAGGCGGAAGCAGACCGCAAGATCAGCTGGGCCCTCTATTGGCTGTCGATCCACGGCACCGAGGGTGAGCAGGAACGGGGCGAACGGGCCCTGACCGTCGCCAACGAGGCTCGGCGGGCCACCGATGTCGTCGCCCTCGAACGTGCCGTCGGGACGTTGACGTCGCTGGGCAGCATCGCCTGTCGGCGCGACGAGGAGTTCCCGCTCTGGGAACTACAGTGGTACGAGGAGCACGTGGCCGAGGCCGTCGAACCCGAGAAGGCGGTCCAACTGCTGGCCGAAGGGCGCGAGGCCTGGGACAACGGCGAGCCCGAGCGAGCGCGAAAGGTGTTGCGCCAGCTCGATCGCCTCCACCCCGGT
Organism: Thermoanaerobaculia bacterium; assembly: GCA_030429235.1. Classification (GTDB taxonomy): domain Bacteria; phylum Acidobacteriota; class Thermoanaerobaculia; order Multivoradales; family JAIOJS01; genus JAIOJS01. The sequence continues at coordinate 72,786 of JAUIDB010000006.1, forward strand.
ACCGAGGACGAGCGACGCCTGAGCTTCGACTCGGGAGTGTTCTGAAGAGCCGCGTGAGCGAGGGTGGAGACCAGGGACCCGGAGCGAGGCAGCGCTGCCGCAATCGCTGGGAGCTTCTAGTGCACAATCCCTTCTTCGTGCTCGGCTTGGACCCGGGGGCAGGCCGATCCGAGATCGAACGACAGGGAGCGAAGTTGCTGGCCTTGCTGGCCGCTGGCAGCCCGCAGGCGCGACGCTTCTCCGGCCCTGGAGGCAACGAGTTCGAGCGCTCGGATAGCTCGGTCCGGGCCGCGATGGCGGAACTGAGGGATCCGGTCCGGCGTTTGCGACACGAGTGGTGGTTCGGAAGGCTGGGCGGCTGAGTGTTCTCGTCGCTCGTTCCGGTCCTCATCCTGATCGTCTGGATCCTGCGATGGCTCGGCTCGCGATCCGGAACCGAAGGCGGTCCACGACCGTCGGCGTCGCCCCAGCCGACGCGAGTGACGGTCCACGTCCTGCCGGTCCTCCTCTTCTGGCTGCCGGTCTCGGTTCTGTTGGTGGACGCGGGGCTCGGTTGGCTGGAGATCGAGCCGTCCGGGGTGTACTTCCTGGCCCTGGTGGTCCTGTTCCTGACGGGTCTCTGGCTGCCGCACTGGTTGGGTTGGCGGGTCCTCGGACCGTTGGGGTGGAGGCGAGCCGGGTACTGGGCCGTGGTGCTGGCGCCACGACTGAGCATGCGGCACCACGTGGGCAGCGTCGAGACCTACATCGCAGCGTTTGGCGTCGGTCGGCCCCGACCCGATCGCTGGTGGGGCGATGCCTGGAGCATCTTCACGCTGGCGGTGCGGGCCCGCGGTGACGGCGCCGAAGAGCGACTGCATCTGATCGCAGGGTTCCTGGACCGGTACCCACGGCAGCGGGTTCCCCGGCGGCTCCGGACCCAGGGCTGGGAGCTGTTGGCCTGGCCCGCCGTCGACCGCGGGCACTGGGAGGAGGCCTGGTCTCTCCTCCAATCTGGCGAGGGGCGGGGAGTGCGGTTCCTGCGGGCCCTGGTCGCGGCGGGCCGTGGGGAGTCGGAACTCGGTTGGAGCGGGCGGGCACGCCTGTGGTGTCTGTGGTCGTTCGCTCCCTACCGCCGTCGGTCCCTCTCGGCGGTGCAGCGGGCGAGCCGCCGAGCGTGTGGCCGGTCGCAACCGGAAGCGGTGCAGCCGACGGCGGCGGTGGAGCCGTGGGTTGCTAGTAGCGGAACCGCCGCGACCTCGACGGTTCCGATCGGTCGTCGACACCTCGAGGCCTTGCAGGCTGTAGCCCGCGGGGAGGTTCTCACCGGCAGTTGGCTCGTGGCCTTGGCTCGAGGCTGGGACGAGGTGCTGCGGGCCGAGACTCAGGCAGAGTTCATTCGCCGCGGACTGGAACTCGGAGTGCCGCATCCCTCTCAGCGAGCCGAGGAGTGGGCGGCGGAGATCCGCCACGACCTCGATACCCTGCTGCAGGTTGCGATCGCTCCCTGGCCCGAGGTGGTCCCCGAGGGCGCCCTCACCGACTACGTCCTACGCCACCGTGTCGACCCGCTACTCGACGCCCTGCGACCGGTGGTGGAGCCGTGGCGCATCGGGGCCGACATCGGCCGACGGGCGGCGCCGACCCTGCGCGAACTCGAGGCCTGGCTCGAGTTGCGGGTGGCGGTCGACCGGCTCGACCATCTGGCCGGAGACGAGGGGCTGGCCACGAGTTGGCACGAGGGTTTGCGCTATGCCGCCTGCAATTGGCCGGTCTTCCTGATGCGAGCGCGAGACGATCTCACCACCAACTGGGTGTGTCGAGAGATGTTCGAGTGGTGTGCTCACCTGGCGGAGAGAGTGGGGGACCCCGAGATCCTCGAGCTGACGTTGGGCAATCTGGAATCTCTGGCCGAGCGCTAGCTTCCCGCTCTCTACGGGCCGGAGCAGGACTCGGACTCAGTCCTGGTGACGAACGGTGAGCACCGGACAGGGAGCCTGTTGCACGACGCGTTCGGCGTTGCTTCCGAGCAGAAGATGGGAAAGCCCGGTCCGGCCGTGGGTGCCGAGCGCGATCAGGTCGACATCGCGTTCCCGCGCGGTCTCGACGATCGCTTCGGGGGGGTACCCTTGACAGGCGACGGTTTCGACCTCGAGGCCATCGCGCGCCAGCTCGTCCGCGACCTTGAGCAGCTTTTCCTCGGCGAGGGCCGCCACGTCCTGGTGGAAGTTCAGGCCGGTAGGGATCGCCCCGTAGGCGGTGTACTCGAGGGGCAGGTGGTAGGCGTGCAGCAGAATCAGGCGAGCGCCCTGTTCGATCGGTCGGAGGACCCGCTGGGCTTTGCGGGCCGCATGCAGAGCGTGGCGCGAGAAATCGGTGGGAACGAGGATGGTCTCGATCGGTCGATGCACTTCGGCGTCTCCGGGGTGCACCGTGAGGACGGGGCAGGGAGCGTGCTGCACCACCCGTTGCGCCGTGCTTCCGAGCAGCAACTGGCTGAGTCGCGACTGCCCGGTGGTGCCCAGGACGACGACCGCTGGTGAGAGCTTCTCGGCGAGTTGAACGATGGCCTGCGACGGGATCCCCAGCTCGAGCCGGGTCTCGATCGGAACCTCGTCGGCGCCGTCACGGTCGGCGAGGCGCCCGGCTGAGCTGTCCAAGCGCTCCATCGCCGCCCCCTGCAGGTGCTCGTCGAGGTCCGGCGGTGAGGGGAGGAAGTCGCTCATCGGCCCGTAGAGGTGAAGAGCATGGACCAGCACGATCCGTCCCCGGTGGCTCCGTGCGAGTTCGAAACCCCAGTCGAGGGCCGCTTCGGCCGTGTCGGAAAAGTCGGTGGCGACGAGGACCAGAGGACCATCGCCGACGGCTCGGGTTGCCATGTTCTCGCTCATGCTTCGACTCTATCAAGGGAAGGCTGTCTCGTCGCTGGTTTCCCGGCCCCTGTGGTATCTTCTTGGGCCGCCTCGGCGCGGAGACCCCGCCCAGACCTGCGCACCATTTGGAGCTTCCGATGACACCGAAACTCACCGGGCCCGTTCGGGTCCGCTTCGCCCCTTCCCCTACCGGCTATCTGCACGTCGGAGGCGCGCGGACGGCGATCTACAACCAGCTCCTGGTCCAGAGCCTGGGTGGTGCCTTCATCTTGCGGATCGAGGATACCGATCGGGAGCGGTCGGATGAGGCCATGACGCAGCAGATCATCACCGCCATGGAGTGGTTGGGCGTCTCGGTCGACGAGGGTCCCTTCCTGCAGAGTGAACGCCTGCCACGCCACCGAGAACAGGCCGAGAAGTTGCTGGCGGCGGGTCTGGCCTACCGCGACTTCCGAACCCCAGACGAGATCGAAGAAGTGCGCCGACGTGCTCACGCCGAGGGAGTGACGCTCAGGAGCCTGACCGCCGAGGTGGAGCCGTCGGAGGCGGAGCGGAGAGTGGCCGCCGGCGAACCTTCGGTAGTGCGTTTCCGCATGCCGGCCACCGAGATCGTGGTGCACGATCTGGTACGGGGCGACGTCTCGTTTCCTCCCGAGGTCCACGAGGACTTCGTGATCTTGCGGGCGGACGGTTCGCCGACCTACCACCTGTCCGTGGTCTGCGACGACATCGACATGGGGGTTTCCCTGGTGCTGCGAGGAGAAGACCACCTCTCCAACACGCCGAAGCACATTGCACTCTTCGAGGCGTTGGGGGCGACACTACCCGACTTTGGTCACTTGCCGCTCATCCTGGGTGCCGACAAGAAGCGGCTCTCCAAACGGACCGGTGCGACCTCGGTCGAGGAGTTCCGAGACCAGGGGGTCCTGCCCCAGGCTCTCTACAACTACCTGGTGCTCTTGGGTTGGTCCCCGGGCGACGACCGAGAGGTGATGGCTCGCGACGAGATCGTCGCCGCGTTCTCGGCCGATCGATTGGGGAGCTCGGCGTCGGTGTTCGACGTCGACAAGTTGGCTTGGATGAACACCCAGTACATGGTCAATCTGGATGTGCAGCAGTTCCTCCCGGAGGTCACGCCCTTTCTGCGCGCCGTGGGTCTGGAGGACCATGCCGGTACGGAGCGGATGAACGCCGCGCTCGAACTCCATCGCGTGCGCAGTGCCAACCTGGTCGAACTCGCGGAGCAGGTAGGAATCTACTTCGGTGACGAGGTCACCTGGGACGAGAAGCTGTCGCGCAAGTACGCCAGCAAGGACGATCAGCTGGTGGCCCATCTGGAGGCCCTGGCCCAGCGGTTCGCGGCGAGCGACTTCAGTGTGGAAGCGCTGGATCGAGCCCTCCGGGACCTGGCCGAAGAGGAGGAGCTCAAGGCGGGAGTGCTGATCCATCCTACGCGCATGGCGCTCTCGGGGTCGAAGGCCGGACCCCCTCTGTTCGACCTCGTTTCCCTGATGGGAAGGGAGCGGACGGCCGAGCGACTTGCCGCCTACGGCCGCTACCTGCAGGATCTACCCCCGATCGTCGATTGATCCGACACTTCCTCGAGTCCGGGTTCGGGTCGCGGCGAAGCGGGCCTTGACAAGGTCATCGGGAGGCCGTTAGGGTGGCCGCAACTCATCGAGACCGGCTGAGGGAATGGGCCCGAAGACGCCGGGGCAACCCAGGACGCTAACCACGTTCTGAAGGTGCCAACTCCTACGGGGATCGCGAGATCCAACCGCAAGATGAGGGCCGCAGAGCACGACAGTGATGGAAGCGGCTCGAATGACACGGACCTCCGTAGAGTTTCCGATGAGAGAAACCGAAGGAGGTATCGATGGATTCTTCAGTTCTCTCAGCGGCGACCCGTTCTTCCGACCCGGGACCGGTTTCGCCAGCATCCGTTAACTCGCCCGTACCGCCGCACGTGGCCGTGGGAGCCGTGCGGGTACGACGTGGCCGGCTGTCTCTCGAGCCGCGGCCGCTGCATCGAGGTGGCTCCTGGCCCGATGGGGTGTCCCCCGTTCTGGCTTGGGAGGAAGTTCTTGCCGCCGATGCGACCGATGAGCTTCCGACGGTGGTGGTTCTGGGGGGGATCTCCGCCGGTCGCCACGTAGCGGACACCGATCGCCGCGGCTGGTGGAGCGAGATCGTCGGTCCGGGCAAGGCGGTCGACCTCGCGGCGTACCGTGTACTCAGTTTCGACTATCTGGGGGGCAACGGGGAGTCGACCGGTCCACGGTTTGGCGGGGCCGAAACCTCGGCCTGGCCGTCGGTCGATTCCCAGGACCAGGCCGCGGCTCTGGTGCAGTTGCTGGATGCCCTGGGAGTGACGCGGCTGCGGGCTGTGGTCGGGGCTTCCTACGGCGGAGCCGTGGCCCTGGCCTTTGGCGAACACCACGGGGCGCGGGTGGATCAGTTGGTCGTCATCAGTGCCGCCCATCGGTCGCACCCGGTGACGACGGCCTACCGAACGCTGCAGCGTCGGGTGGTACGCGAGGCCTTGCGTTGGCACGAGGCAGGGACGGGGCTTCGCTGGGCGCGGGGGTTGGCGATGGTGGGATACCGCACTCCCGAGGAGTTCGCGGCGCGTTTCGACGGAGAGCCGATCCGAGTGGAAGACGGTTACCGGTTTCCGGTCGAAGACTACCTCGAGGCGCGCGGAGAGGCCTTTGCCCAGACCTTCGATCCCTTGGCCTTCCTGGCCCTTTCGGAGTCGCTCGATCTCCACCGGGTGGACCCGGCGCGGATTCACGTGGCCACTGATCTCGTCGGTATCACGTCCGACCAGATCGTCCCTCTGGCCGACCTCGAGTCCCTGCGCCGCTCGCTCGCCGGACCGGCTCGTTTACGGGTGTTGGCCTCCCTCTACGGTCACGACGCGTTCCTCAAAGAGGTTGCCGCGGTCACGGGCATCCTGCGGTCGATCCTGACGGCCGAGCGGGAGGTGGTTTGAGATGACTCATCGAAGCGACAACGATCTGGCGACCGTGGCGGTACGGTCAGGTCTCAACAGCGACCAGCAGCACGGAGCCGTGGTGCCGCCGCTCCACCTGTCCTCGAACTTCTCGTTCGCCGGCTTCGACCAGCCGCGGCAGTACGACTACACCCGGTCGGGGAATCCCACTCGGGACCTGCTGGGCCAGGCCCTCGCCGATCTCGAGGGCGGGGCGAACGGCGTCGTGACGTCGACGGGAATGTCGGCGGTGCATCTCGTCCTGCAGCTGGTCTCCCCCGGGGAGACGATCCTCGCCCCCCACGATTGTTACGGGGGCACCCACCGCTTGCTCACGGCAGGGGCCAAACGGCACCACTTCCGGGTCGAGTGGGTCGACTTCGGAGATCCCGCCGCGGTGGCCCGGGGACTGGCTGGGCTTCCGCGATTGGTCTGGCTGGAGACCCCGTCGAATCCGCTCCTGCGGATCACCGACATCGCCTGGGTGGCAGAGGCGGCCCACCGGACGGGAGCGCTGGTTGCGGTCGACAACACCTTCCTGTCGCCGGCGCTGCAGCAGCCGCTGGCGCTGGGGGCAGATCTCGTCGTCCATTCGACCACCAAGTACCTCAACGGTCACAGCGATGTCGTCGGTGGCGCCGTGGTAGCAGGTCGCGCCGAGCTCGGAGAGGAACTCGGCTGGTGGGCCAACTGTCTAGGCATTACCGGGGCCCCGTTCGACTCGTTCCTCACGCTGCGTGGGCTCCGAACCCTGGAAGCGCGGATCGGCTGTCATCAGGACAACGCCGGCACCATCGCCCGGGAGTTGGCCGGCCATCCCGAGGTCTCGGCCGTGCACTATCCTGGTCTACCCACGCACCGGGGACACGAGATCGCCTCCCGCCAGCAGCGAGGGTACGGTGCGATGCTGAGCTTCGAACTGCGGGAGACCGAACCCGAGGGGCTGCTGTCGTTCCTCGACGGCCTGCGGTACTTCACGCTGGCCGAGTCGCTGGGTGGGGTCGAGAGTCTGATCGCCCATCCCGCCACGATGACGCACGCGGCCATGGACCCCGGGGCTCGTCGGACCGCTGGAATCTCGGACCGCCTCCTTCGGCTCTCGGTGGGGATCGAACGGGTCGAGGACCTGTTGGATGACCTCCTCGAGGGGCTCGACCGAGTGCGTCGGCTCGATCGTCGTCGGTCGGCGGCGGCGCGGAGGATCGGCTAGTGTCTCTCTCGACGCTACCGTCGCCGGAGGCGGTCCAGACTGCGGTGGAGGGTGACGGCGAGGGCTTTCGGGTGCTCAAGTTCGGCGGCACTTCGGTGGCTTCGGCCGAAGCCCTGCGCGAACTGGTGACGATCGTCGCCGACTCGCGTCGGCGAGGACCAACCGTGGTGGTGGCTTCGGCGATCCGGGGTGTCACCGACGAGCTCATGCTGGCCTGTGCCGGAGCTCCAGACCCGGACCGGATTGCCGCCCTGGTCGGCAGGCTACGCCGTCGGCACCTGGAAGGTCTTGCCGGCTGGCTATCGGAGGCTAGCCTGGAGGCGCTGTCGGGTCGCCTACAGTACGAACTCGACCGGTTGGCCCGAGCCCTGGCCGCCGGCCCGCGGTTGCACGAGGTCCTCGCCGCGGGCGAGCGTCTCTCGGTGATCCGATTGGCGGCTTGCCTCCACCACCGTGGCTTGACGGCAGAACTGATCGACGGCACCGAGGTCCTCGCCCTGGCCTCGGACGGTTGCGTGCACCGACACCGATTGGAGGCCGGGCTCGAGCGGCTCGCGGTCGCTGCTCGCCGAGCCGGCTCCGTGGCTGTCGTTCCTGGGTTCATCGCGGCGGATCACTACGGTCGTACGGTGACGCTGGGGCGGGGGGCGTCGGATCTCTCGGCCACGGCCCTGGCCCACCTGCTGGCGGCGGACAGGGTCGAGATCTGGACCGACACTCCTGGGATACTGTCGGCCGATCCTCGGTTCGTACTCGGAGCCCGCACCCTTCCTCGCCTGCACCCCGAAGAGGCCACGGCGCTGGCGCGTTACGGAGCTCGTGTGCTCCATCCCGAGGCGCTGCGGCCGCTCGTGTCGGGGGTGGCTTCGGTGCGGGTGCTGTCGACGCTCCAGCGGCACCATCCCGGGACCGAGATCGATGCGGTGTCCTGCGACCTGACCGAGGGACCCTTCGGGGGAGTGGCCAAGTCGGTCACCGTGCTCGATCTCGCCACCGATGACGTGCGACCCGATCTCCCGGCCATCGTGGCGGCTCTCACGACGCGGCCGGCCGCAGAGCAAGCGCTCCAACGACTGACGGAGTGCCTACAGCGAGAGGGGCTTCCGGTGGGGGCGACGCGGATCGAGGCGGCCGGCCCGTCGAGCCTGGTGGTGGTGCAGACGATTCGGGGCGGAGTGGAGCAGGCCCTTCCGAAGATCCATCAGGCGCTCTGTGAAGGGCCACGGAGTCGGCCCGCAGACGAGGTGTTGCACCATCGCGACCGCAGAGAGGGGGCGAGAGTGGGGACGGGATGATCGGGGCGGTCGAGACCGTTCCTTCGAGGTCGGTTCAGAAGGCGCTAGAGCGCTCCGCCGAACAGGAGCCAATCCAGCAAGACGGGAAGCGTCCCCCGGGTGAGGAGTCGGAAGGCGGGATCTTGATGGAACAGGATGACCGCGCCGGAGCCCATCGAGCGTTGGCTGACCAGGGGGGAGCCTGGGAGGCGTTCTCGGCCTTCGTTCCAGGCGAACCCGACGGCCGGCTCGGAGGCGACCCGCATCAGCACCTCGCCGCCCATGGGCTGCTCGCCGGCCGCGCCGTAGAAGAGCCAGAACGGGGAGGCAGAGCCGCCGCGGGTGGTGGGATGTCGTTCGGACTCGCTGGCCACCAGCGCGCCCGGAACCTCCAGGGTCGCGGCGGGAGGTTCCTCGGCCTCGGCCTTGGCGGCCTCCTCGGGGGCCTCGCTCCCGTCGTTTGCGTCGCCGAGGAAACCAGACTCGATCAGCCAGCCACTCGCCGAGCCGATGGTGATGAGCCGGCCTCCGTCGCGCACCCATCGGTCCAGATGCCTCAGGGCTTCTTCGTCGAGTGCGTCGAACCTCCAGCCGTCCGGAAGGAGCAACGTATCGTACTCTTCGAGCGCCAGGCGAGACAGGCGTTCGACGGGGAGAACACTGTGGGGAGCCTCGAGATCGCGATCCAGCAGGTGCCAGAGGGAACCGAAGGAGGTGGCGGAGAGTCCCTCCCCCCTCAGCAGGCCGATTCGAGGAGGCGCCACCGCCGAGAAATCACTAGATCCAAGGTCGATCCCCGCCCGGGTCCAAGAGGAGGTCACCGGTTCGATCGGCAGTGGAACGCGGGCGGCGAGGCGCGAGATCCACTCCCGCTGGTGCGGCCAGGCTCCGCCGGGTTGGTCCTCGGCCACCACCAGGAGTGAGCCGGCCGGGAAGGCGCGTTGGGTGAGTTCGAAGGGCTCGGTAGCCCAGCGCAATCGGATGCCCTCGCGCCACAGGTTCCAAGCGAAGCGATAGCCCTCGACGCCATGCGGAGGCAGGGCGAAACCGAGCGTGTTGCCTTCCGGAGCCGTTTCCTCTGGCGGCGGCGCGGCCGTCCCCACGCTACCCTCCGGAAGGCGTCGGTCGAGTTGCCAGGCGGGAACGCCGTAGACCAAGGGCAGCGACCAGGCCGTGATGTCGTAGAACTGGGCGTAGCGGTCCTCCTCCACCCGTTCGCGCTGCTGGCGAATGAACTGGTCGGAGATCTCCGCCTGTCGCTCGAGCAGGCTGGCCGCCAGAGCCCCGAGAGGTTGGGCGGTATCGACCACATAGTCGCCCGGCTGGAGCGTGATCTCCCCAGGGGCTTGCCGCGGGTCGACGGGGAGGGCCCGCGTTTGGAACTGGCGCTGGATCCGTTCCACCCGGATTCCGTGCCGATCGAGGACGTTGGCCAGTTGGTGCGCCTCGGCCGCAGCTGCCGACCAGACGAAACTCTCGGCCGGTCGCTTCAACTGATCTCGGCGGCGCTGGTGGAACTCCTCGACCATCTGGGGGCCGTGCTGGGCTGCGGTCTGCACCGTGGCCAGTGAGGCGGCGAGGTGTCGAGTGACGCGATCGGCGAGCGTGCGAACGCGACCGCCGGTGAGATCGATGGCGGCTCCGGCCCGCCCGCCGCCTCCTACCTCGTAGGTCATGCCGATGCCGCCGCGCAGGGTGGGATAGGAATCCCCGTACGCCGGGTAGAAGAGGTCGAACTGGTCGGCGACGTAGTAGGTCCACCCGATCTGGTCGAAGGCGCTCGCGTTGCCCCGACCGAACACCTCGAGCCAATGGCGAGCTCGCGCATCGATCCGCGGGTGGACCGGCTCCGCGGGAGGAGGAAAGAAGTAGGTGGCGGACGCCCCCATCTCGTGAAGATCGACGGTGACCTGAGGCTCCCAGGCGGTGAAAGCTCGCAGACGATGACGAGTCTCGAGTTGGGTTCCCCAGGCCCAATCTCGGTTCAGGTCGAATCCGTAGTGGTTGCCGCGCCCCCCGGGCCACGGTTCGATGTGCTCCACCGATTCGCCGTCGGGGTTCGGTAGCCGGCCCCGAAGACTCCGGTAGGCCTGAACATACCGTTCGCGGCCGTCGGGGTTCATCAGCGGATCGATGATCACCACGAGTCGTTCCAGTTGGCGTGCGAAGTCGCCCGTGCCCGCAGCCAGTACGTAAGCGGTGGCCAGTGCGGCTTCGGCGGAAGAGGACTCATTGCCGTGTACGCCGTACCCCAGCCAGAGGACCGCTGGCGTACGGGCCATCAGGTCCCCTGCCTCCGCCTCGTCGACCAGCGCGGGATCACCGAGGAGCCGCCGGTCGGCGCGAATCTCGTCGAGTCGCTGGAGGTTTTCGGGACTGGAGAGAATCGCCAGCGTCAACGGTCGCCCCTCGTACGTCTCGCCGTAGGATTCGACGATCACGCGGGGAGAGGCCTCGGCGAGTGCCTCGAGATAGCGCAGGAGCTGATGGTGGTGGTGGAACCGCTCGCCGAGGGGACTTCCGAGGATCTGGGCCGGCGAGGGGATGGCAGGATCGAGTTCGGGTAGTTCGAGTCTTCGTTCGTCGCTGGTTGGGGCCAGCCACTCCGCCAGGTCGGAGCGGGCGTCGCCGACGTACAGGAGGGTTGCCGCGAGGCAAACTCCGGCGACGAGTCGGGGCAGTGAGCCGGGCGAGGAACTCAGGGGGCGAATCAGCGGCAAGGTGGAACCTCCAGAGGTGGAGGGGCGATCTTACCTGGATCCGTAGGCGTTACCCGACGACGGTGAGCCGCCGGCACCAGGACTCTAGGAGCCGACGCTCTCGAGGGAGACCTTGAGGCGCTTCATCATCTCGTGCAGGGTCGTCGGCTTGAGCTTGAGGAGTTCGGCGGCGTGCTTCTGGACACCGTTGGTGGCCTCGAGCGCCTGGAGGATCAACCGTCGTTCGTAGGTCCGGACGGCGTCTCGGAAGGCGATCCCGTTCGAGGGCAATTCGACCGCACGGTGGCGCTGACTCGGGCTCTTGACCTGCTCGGGGAGGAGTGCCTCGTCGAGCAACTCCCCGGTCGAGAGAACCACGGCTCGTTCGATGACGTTCTCGAGTTCACGAACGTTGCCGGGCCAGTGGTAGTCCATCAAGAACTGCATCGCCCCCGGTGAGATCTCCTGGATCGGTTTTTCGTTCTCCTGGGCGTATCGCTTGAGGAAGTGGTGGGTGAGGAGCGGAATGTCTTCGCTGCGGTCGCGCAACGGTGGTAGGGCGATGGTAATGACGTTGAGTCGGTAGTAGAGATCTTCGCGGAATCTCTGCTCGTGGACCGCTTCCTGCAGGTCCGCGTTGGTCGCCGCGATCAGTCGGACGTCCGCCTTGATGGTCTCGACTCCGCCGAGTCGCATGAACTCGCGTTCCTGGATGACGCGGAGCAGTTTGGCCTGGGTGTCCATCGGCACGTTGCCGATCTCGTCGAAGAAGATCGATCCACCGTCGGCGAGTTCGAAAAGACCCTTCTTCGAGGAGACGGCACCGGTGAAGGCACCCTTGACGTGACCGAAGAGGTTGCTCTCGAGGAGGTCCGCCGGCATCGAGCCTGAGTTGACGGTGATGAAGGGACCATCGGCACGTCGCGAGTGGTGGTGGATCGCCTTGGCCACCAGCTCTTTCCCGGTCCCGCTGTCGCCCAGGATCAGGATGTTGCTCTTCGACGGTGCTGCGAGTTGGATCAACTCGAACACCTGCTGCATCGGTTTGCTTCGCCCGATGAGGCGGTGGAAGCCATAGCGGCTCCGCAGTTGTGCTTTGAGAGCGCGGTTCTCCGAGGTCAGGCGCCGCCGCTCCAGACCCTTGCGGACGGTGTGCAGGACCTCCTCGTTCTTGAACGGCTTGGGTATGTAGTGGAAGGCGCCCAGACGCATCGCCTCGATGGCCCCCTCGATCGAGGAGTAGGCGGTGATCATGACGACCACCTGCTCCGGATCGGTCTGTCGGATCTGACGCAGTACTTCCATCCCGGACATACCGGGCAGCATCATGTCCAGGAGGACCAGGTCGATCTCTTCACGATCGAGGATCGTCAGGGCTTCTTCGCCGGTGCGGGCGGTGTGCGGAGTGTGGCCCTCGTCTCGGACCAACTTGGTGAGGATGTCCTGGAGAACCTCCTCGTCGTCGACGATGAGGACGTTCAACGAGTCTCCTCGACCACGGGTCGGTGGAGGGGAAGGTCGACCAGGAATCGGGTTCCTTGTCCCGGCGTGCTCTCTGCGGTCAAGTGGCCGCCGTGGCGCCGCACGATCTGGTAGCTGATCGACAGTCCCAGTCCCGTGCCGCCGCTCGACAACTTGGTCGAGTAGAACGGTTGGAAGATCTTGTCGAGCTCTTCGGCGGCAATGCCAGGGCCATCGTCTTCGACCACCACCTGGGCTCGGCCATCGGTCGTCTCGGAGACTCCCAGGATAATCCGGCCTTCTCGGGGGCCGATCGCGTCGATCGCGTTGGAGATGAGGTTGGTGATCACTTGTTGCAGGTCGCCTTCCCCGCCCAGCACGGCGACCGGCGTGGCGGGGTATTGCTTACGGAGAATGACCGGCGAATGGTCGAGCTTGTCGTCGAGGATGTCGATCGCCTCGTCGACCACGCGGTCTAGTCTTAGTACGCGTTGATCCTGCTTACGGTTGCGCGAGAATTCGAGCAGGTTGTTGACGATGCGTGAAGCGCGGAAGGTCTGCCGCTCGACCTTTTCGAGCAACTCGCGGCGCGGGTCGTCGGCGGGGGTATCGGCGAGGAGCATCTGGGCGTAGCTCGAGATCCCGGTGATCGGAGTGTTGACCTCGTGGGCCACTCCGGCGGCGAGCATTCCGAGAGAGGCCAGGCGTTCCTTCTCCTTCAGGGATTGCTCCATCTCGACCTTCTCGGTGACGTCGACGACGACCAGGACCTCCAGTTCCCCTCGCTCGTCGTAGGCGGCGGAGGAAGCTTGTAGATGGCGCTCGGCACCCGAGGCGTCGACGAAGGTGAGTTGGTGCAGTGCCTGGCCGGGTTCTGGGAGGGAGTCGAACGGCAAGATCTCCGAGAGGGGTTGGCCGAGGACCTGCCCCGGTTCCCGCCCGACGATCCGGCAGAACGCGTCGTTGGCGTTGTCGATCACCCCTTCTCCGCCGAGCACCGCGATGCCGGCGGGACTCGAGTCGAGGATCTGCTCGCTGTGCTGCTTGAGAAGCTCGACTTCGTCGAGCCGCTGTCGGAGCGCCTCCATCAGATGGGCGTTCTCGACGGCCAGAGCGGTCTGGTCGAGGAGGGCCCGAATCAGCGCCATCTCCTCGCTGTTGAGCGGTTCTCCGTCCAACTTCAGGCCGGTGGTCAGAAGGCCGAGAGGACGTCCCTGGAGGGTCAACGGGAAGAGGTAACGAAAGCCACGTCGGTGGATCTGGTCGAGAGCCGAAGTGGGCGCCGTCGGCAAGGCTCCTCCCGTGAGGTGGTGCCACCGACGTTCCCAGATTTCGGGGCCAAAGTCGGAAACCTCGAACCGGGGCAGGCCGAACTCTGTACTCGTCGGGGCCAGGCTGTCGGTGCGTCCGAGGAGTAGCTCCGCCCGTTCCAGCTCGAGTCCGATGCGGAGTTGATCGAGAAGGCGCCCGGCGAGTACCGGGAGGTCGCGCTCGACCAGGAGTTCACGTCCCAGTTGGCTCAAGGCCTTTCGTCGGCGGAACGATGCGCCTGACTGGATTCGTTCGAGCCCGCTGCGTACCCCGCGTTCGGTGGGTACGAGGACCCCGGCGATCAGCAGGCCCGCGAGGAAGGTCAAGAGATTGCGGGTGAGCAGACTCTCGTCCGGTACGCCCCGCGAGAGGCCGAGATGGACGAGCGAGAAGGCGACGGCTCCGAGGCCGAGAGTGACGGCGAAGGAAGCGGCCTGTCGCAGGATGACCTCGACGTCCCAGAGCCGGTAGCGGAAGATCGCCCAGCTGAAGGCGATCGGTACCAGCGACAGCGGAACGACGGCGGCGACGGTGGTCCAGGTCGGCCAACTCAGCGAGAGGGCCCAGGGTACGACGTAGAGGGCGAGAAACGGCAGGTAGCCGGCAGCCAGTCCGCCGGCGATCCACTGCAGCTGGCGACGTTGCTGCCAGTCGTCGCTCCTACGGAGCTGATAGACCAGGACCGCGAGCGAGAGCAGCGAGAAGAGGACCAGATGTCCGATCTCGACCTGGTCGAGCGCCTGCAGCGTGCCCCGACTGAGACCTCCGAAGAACAGCTCGCCGCGGTTGAGCATGAGGTCGGCCTGCAGCGCCGCCAGGCCAAGCGAGGGCAGGTAGATCAGCGTGGCCAGGCGGCCGAAGTGGACGGTCAGCAGCGGCCGGGGGAAGAGCAAGAACAGATGCAGGGTGAGAGCGGGGAGGAAGATGCGAGCCAGTTCTTCGACCGCGAAGGTCGCGCGCTCGAGATCACTCAGCGCACCCCCCTGGGGGTAGGTCAGCAAGTACACCGCGGCGGACGTCGTGGCCCACAGGAAGAAGAGGCCGGCGGGCCGCCGCCGGCTCTGGAACAGCACGTAGAGGCCGAGGGCCAGGTAGATCAGGCCGCTGGCGGCGAGGACCAGGTACTTGCCGTCGATCTGGAGGGGAGGCCGCTCGTAGACGACTTCGACCAGCTGCTCGCCGCGGAGGAGGGCTAGGGGAGTGGACTCACTCGAAGTCAACCGACTGCGCAGTTCAGCGGCTCCCGCCGGGCTCTCGCCCGCCACCAGAACGAGGTGGTCGCCGACCTCGAGAGCACAGTCGGTATCGAGAACCGCGGTGACCAGGTAGCCGCCGGCGCTGCGTTGGGCCTGAAATCCGAGAGGCTGGAACGACTCGATCTTGTGGAACGCATTGACCGAGCCGAGGGAGACGACCACCAGCGTCAGCACCACCGCGCCCAGGAGGACCAGGAGGTGGGGACGGCGGGTGGGGTGAGGAGCTGCGCTGCGCATGGTGGTCACTCGAGACGGGGGTACATAAACCCTGTCTCTTTAGAGGAAAAGCACATATCGTGCCACGGACCGACCGGGAGCGAGAGCGGGATGGGTCCCCGCGCTGGTTGGAACGTGTTGGGCGGCGACGCGCGCGGGTCGCGGTGGTTCAAGAGATTGGATCCAAGAAAGTGAATCCGCCTGCCTGGTTGAAGCAGGTGTCCCAGGGCTCCCGTCCGTCGTCTGGCCGACACGAAGGCGCTCGGATGAGCGGTCTAGAAGCGGAGGGAGACGCCACCACTCACGCGGCGACGGAGTTCGTCGAAGTCCTGGTCCTCGAGCGAGTAGGGCATCGAACCGCGGCTCAGTTCGAGGTTGAGATGTACCGCGAGATCACCGGCCGCCCGCAGGAGGACATCGAGATCCTGGCTGAGCATCAGTTGTAGGCGATCGAGGTCGAGGGTCGGATCGGCGAAACGTTGGTCGGCCTGCGCTTCGAGCGCCTGCTCGAGGTGATGGAACGCGAGGAACACCCCGGTGGAACTGCGCTGGAACCGCGTGTCGATGGAGGTCACGAGGTAACGGACCTGATTCTCGTACGAGGTCTTGTCCGTGGCGTAGAGCATGCCTCCGCCGCCTTCGGCGTAGGTCGACTCGAGTCGTGCGAGGACCTGCGGGGTGATCTGCCGCTGGAATACGACCTGCACCTCCGGAAGCTCGTCTCCCCGCACGAGATAGAGACTCTCGAGCTGGTTGAAGAAATCGTCGTTGAAGTGGAGCTGGAGGGTCTCCGCCACCTCTCGATGTCGAGCGCCGACCGACAGTAGATTGTTGTCGTCCTCGGCCTGGCGAGAGAGTGAGAGTCGGTAGCAGTGTTCGTCGAGCCCCTGGCAGCTTCCATCCGTAGCTCCGAACCGCACGGGGGCGCTGAACAGAGGCTCGGGGTTGCCCTCCTCGATCCGCTGACTGACGCTGGCGGCGGTCTGCCAGTTGGCCCCGAGTTGTACGACCACGTTGCCTTGTGGCGCCAGCGCCATGCTGCCATCCTGGAGTTGGGTGTAGATGCCGTACTCGACGAGGACTCGTGGTTGAGCTCGCCAGCCGCCGCGGCCGAACACCTCGAGGGCACGTTGGTCGAGCGCCGCACCGGGAGTGAGTCCCGAGAGGGCATTCTGCTCGACGTAGCGGATACCGGTCTCCAGCGACGTGCGATTCGACAGGTCGATGCTGTACGACCCGGCGACGTTCATCGAGCGCGTCGCGTGCGGAGCGATCAGGGGGGCGGCCCAATCGGGTTGAAAGTAGTTGTTCTGCTCGAGGTACTGGGCCGAGAAGCTCGAGTGGCTACGCTCGCCGATCGGCTGGTCCCACTGTAGCTGGTAGCGTTCGAAGTCGGCCTCGTCCAGGGTCTTGAGTTGTCGGTTGGCGTAGCGTTCGTTGACGCTCGTCATGTCGACGCGCCCCTCGCCGCTACCGGCTCCCCGCATGGTGAGAGCGACGGTGGCCGCCTCGCCTTGGGTAGCCCCCAGGGCTGGTCCAGAACCGCGACTCTCGAGCTGCCACAGCTGGCCGTCGAGATCGATCTGCATCGCTCCGATCTGCGTTTCCATGCCGACCTCGGCACCGGAAATCTGGGACTGGGATTCTCCCTGTCGCTGGAGAGAGGTGGAGGCTTGGAGCTCGGCGGTGAAGGGGCGGGTCGGCCCGCCCGTGACGGGGCGACTCCATTCCGCCAACCGGACGGCTTCGATGTCCCGCAGTACGTCGGGTGGGATTTCCTGCCGCAGCGACCAGTAGTCCTCACCCTCTCGGACATCGGGCGAGTCCTGTTGCAGACGAAGCTCGACGAACTGCTGTGCCTCGGCCGCGGCGCGGCTCAGGAGAACGACCGCCGGCTCGAAACCCGCCTTGAATGCGATCAGTTTGTAGACCCCAGCGGGCAGACGCTCGAATAGGAACTCGCCGTCGGATCCTGACTCGACTTTGCTGACTTCGAGGTTGGCGAGTTCGTAGGCGTAAACCGAAGCCCGGGCCAGGGGCGCAGACTCCGCCGTCACTTGGCCGCGCAGGCCATCCAGGGTCTCGACCGCAGCCGCAGCGTGGGAAATGAGCCAGATCGAGAGGAAGGCGGGGAGTGTCTTCTTCATAGGGCCATCCTCCAGCAATACGATAGCGTACCCGTCCAAGCAAGTCCTGTCAATGTGGGCGCTGCCGACTCGGCCATCGAGGCGGTAGAAGAGTGGCTCGCTGGAGGTCGGGATTGGCGCATGGTGGAGTTTCTCTAACCGGAGGTACGCGCGCCGTCGCGCGAGGTTTCTCGGAGTCGCTTGGACATTCCCGAAAAGGGGACTCGAGGGTCTGCTGTTGCAAGATGCGAGCCGACTATTCGTCCCAGGACGGTGTGCGGGCCGCCGCTGCCACCACGACCGACTTCGCTCCGGCGGCCAGCAGGCACTCGGTGGCAGCCCGGACGGTGCTACCGGTCGTCACCACATCGTCTACCAGCAGTACCCGTTCCCCCTGTAGAGCCTGGCGGCAGCGGAAAGCACCGCGCTGGAGCTCGATTCTCCGGGCTCGACTCTGCAATGCCTGCTTGGGTCGCGGGCGGCGGGAAAGGAGCCGGCGCCAGTCTCGGTCGAGCTGTTCCGAGAGAACTCGCGTCAGTGATTCGGCCTGGTTGAAGCCGCGTCGGAACAGTCGCAGGGGCGCGAGGGGGATGGGGGTGACGACATCGCACTGAGCGAGGCGGTCGTGGTCCCTCGCTAGCAGCGCAGCGGCCAGGTCGTCCGCGAGGTACTCCAGCCGAGAGGTCTTGAGGCCCAGCACGACGGTGGACAATGGTGGTCGGTACTCGAACGCGGCGACCAATCGATCGTACGGGGGAGGCGAGGCACGGCAGCTGCCGCACAGCGGGTCGGGTCTAGCGAACCGAGCCGTCGGGCGACCACACCCGCGACAGCCGGGCCGCGCGGTGAGGCGCAGCCCGAGCCGACAGTCGGGGCAGAGTCCGAGCCTACGATCCGAGGCTTGGGCCAGGGTCTCGCAGGCTAGACAGGGGTACGGAAGGAGTAGGTTTAGCCCCGCCTCGAGAGCGCATCGGCACGATTGTAGGAGTCGCGCGGCAACGGTCTCCAAGCGGCTTCGAGTCATGCTCCTGTCTACGGGGATTGCGGGACTATACTTACGAGCCCCGGCGGAATCCGGGGTGGGGAGCGACCCCGTTGGGGGGCGCCGCTGTCCCCCTTCACGGACGACGGAGAGGAGCGAGAGTTTGCGCCGAATGGGATGGAAGACTGGTTGGCTGATCTTGGTCTTGGCGGCTCTGGTGAGCGACGCCGGAGTCGCGGCGGAGCCGTACTCGTACAGCGTCGGCCTGCTCGCGGGAGTGGGGGGACCGATCGACTCGGACCCCGACATCGGCCTGGATCACAGTCTGCTGCAGCTGAACCTCGGTTTCGTCTCGCGGCCACGGACGCACGTGGTGGCTCGCCTCGGGCAGCTCGGCCTCGACGATCCTCGGGGCCTGGAAGGACTCGACGATGCCGAGCTGACCTATTTGACCCTGGGGGGGGAATATCGGTACCTCGAGTCGCTCTACGACTCCGGGATCTTCCTGGCCCTGGGGGGGTACCGACTGGAGGGAACCGAGCTGGGAAGCGGACGCGACGAGACCGCGATCGGGCTCTCTTTTGGCGTGACCGGCGACTTTCGGATCAACCAGAACTGGAGTGTAGCGGCGGAACTCGTTGGCCACTGGGCCGACTTCGACCGACTGCAGACCTTCGCGACCGGTCAGATCGGGATCGCCTACCACTTCTAGGCGACGCACCTCCCAGGAGGTCACTGGGGCTCTCTGCAACCGGACGGTTGCTACAGGACGGTCTCGCGCACCACCTCTTCGACGGTGGTGACGCCTTGGCGGATCTTCTCCAGTCCGCTACGGCGGAGGCTGATCATGCCCTTCTGCATGGCTCGCTGACGCAGTTCGAAGGAGCTGGCTCCGGCGAGGATCATCTCCTTCATCTCCTCCTCGATGACCATGACCTCGTACAGTCCGACACGGCCCTTGTAGCCCGTGTTGGAGCAGCGCTCGCAGCCTTTGCCGCGGAACAACCGCACGCCTCGGGCCTCTCCTTCGCTGAACCCGATCGCGGTGAGTGCGGCCGGCTGCGTGTCGACGGGTTCCTTGCAGTAAGAGCAGATGCGGCGGACCAGACGCTGGGCCGCCACCAGGTGCACCGAAGTGGCGACGAGGAACGGTTCGACGCCCATGTTCATCAAGCGGCTGATGGTCGAGGGCGCGTCGTTGGTGTGCAGCGTCGAGAGCACCAGGTGCCCCGTCATGGCGGCCTTGATTGCAACCTCGGCCGTCTCGAAGTCTCGGATCTCACCGACCAGAACGATGTTCGGGTCCTGGCGCAGGAAGGACCGGAGGGTCGCGGCGAAGTTCAGGCCGATCTGCTCCTTCATCTGCACCTGGTTGATGCCGGCGAGGTTGAACTCGACCGGATCCTCGGCCGTCATGATGTTGACCTCGGGCGTGTTGATCCGCTGGAGGGCCGAGTAGAGGGTGTTGGTTTTTCCAGACCCGGTGGGACCGGTGACCAGGACCATGCCGTAGGGACGGAGGACCGCGGTTTCGAAGTTGCGCAGCGACTCCGGCTCGAATCCCAGCTTGGTGAGATCGAGCATGAGGTTGTCCTTGTCGAGCAACCGCATGACGATCTTCTCGCCGAAGATGGTCGGCAGCACGCTGACTCGGTAGTCGAGGTCCTTCCGCTTGCCCCCGATCCTGGTCTTGATCTTGATGCGGCCGTCTTGGGGCAGTCGTTTTTCGGCGATGTCGAGTTTGGCCAGAATCTTGACGCGGCTGGTGATCGCCTCGCGGAGTCGGAGGGGGGGGTGCATCATCTCGTAGAGCACGCCGTCGATCCGGTAGCGCACCCGTAGGTCCTTCTCGTACGGCTCGATGTGGATGTCGGAGGCACCTCGCTTGATGGCATCGGTCAGGATGATGTTGACCAGCCGGACGACCGGGGCCTCCTCGGACTCCTGTTCCAGGGTGGCGAGGTCGAGATCTTCCTCTTCCTCCAGAACCTCGAGGTCTCCGTCGTCCTCTTCTTCCGACAGATCCTCCATCACCTTCTTCAGTTCGATGGCGTGGGTCGAACCGTAGTAGCGCTCGATCGCAGACCGCAGCTGCGATTCGGCCGACACCACCGGCTCGACGTTGTAGCCGGTCATGAACTTGATGTCGTCCATCGCGAACACGTTGGTCGGGTCGAGCATGGCGATGGTCAGCTTGGCGCCGGCCTTGGAGATGGGGACGATGGTGTACTTTCGCGCCACGTCGGCCGGGATGATCTTGATGATCGTCTCGTCGACTTCGACCCGGTCGAGGTTGACGGAGGGGACGCCGAAGTGTTTGGAGAGGGTCTCGGTGAGCTTCTCTTCCGTCAGGTATCCGAGCTTGACGAGGTTCGAACCGACCCTTCCTCCCTCCTTCTTCTGGAGATCGACGGCTTCCTTGAGCTGGATATCGTCGACGAGTCCAGCCTGCGTAAGTAGTGCTCCGATCTTGCTCATGGTGTCGCTCGGGTTCCTCGTGAGACGCGTTGAACTGTTCAATCGATGAGACTGGACATCATTCTAGCGGATTCACTGGTTCGAGGCGGCCAGAAGGGCGCGGGCCCGAGCGAGTACCGTGGACGGTGAAATCAACGCGAGACAGGCTTTGGTCTCGGGGAGCCGGCGCGAGCAGAAGCTGCAGGGTAGTCGATGGACCAGGGACCGCTCCGGTGCTTGGTAGGGGCCATGGCGGGCTGGATCGGTGGGGCCCATGACGGCGAGTACCGGTACCCCCAGCGCGTGCGCGAGATGGAGCGGCCCCGTGTCGCCGCCGAGCAGCAGCCGCGCTCCGCGCAGAACGCCGGCCAGGTAGGGCATGCCCGGTCCGTTGGCGACTTCGGCTCGCCCGCCGCTGCTCGTCACCACGGTCTCGGCCAGGGTCTCTTCACCGGGACCCGCCAGGATCAGAACGTGGTGGCCGTCGTCGGCGAGACCAGCGGCTACCTGCCCCCAACTCTCGGCGGGCCAGCACTTGTTGGCCCAACCGGCTCCCGGTTGGATCAGGATGTAGGGCGTGGGCGAGCGGCGGCGGAGGGCCGCAGCCGCTTCGTCCAACTGTGGGATGCAGTGCGCGCCGAGAAAGTCTGCCGGTTCGTCCTCGATCTCGAGGGCTCGCAGCAGGCTCAGTCCGCGGTCCACCGCGTGCTCGCCCACCAGAGGTTGTGGCCGGTTGATCCACCAACCGCTGCCGGCCTCACGTCGATCGTGGGGAGCGGCTCCGACGCGGATGGCGGCCCCGCTGAGTCGGCTCAGGAAGGCGCCCTTGTGGTTTCCCATCAGGTCGAGGGCGACGGTGGCCCCGAAGGAACGCAGTTGCCTCCAGGCGGCACGAGCCTCGGTGCGGGTGGACCGCACGTGCCAGCTACGCCGCCAACCCCGGAGTCTCACCGGGATGACCGTATCGAGGTGGGGATGATCGGCAACCAGCGGAGCAAACAGATCTTCGACGACCCAGCCGATGCGACTCTGGGGAAACCGCTTCCCGAGCGCGGTGAGGACCGGAAGAGCGTGGACGACGTCGCCGAGGGCGCTCGTCCGAACGATCAGGATGGCGCTGAGGTCCATCCCGCTCTAGATCTGCTCGAGCCTGATCAGCCGTTTTAGATTGGCGATCAGGTCGCTCGTGGCGTGGTCCTTGGGGTCGCCCACCAGAGCGGTTCGACCACCGTACGCTCGTACGGTCTCGAACTCCGGGACCCCTTCGGGCGTGCCGTAGTCGGTACCCTTGCAGTGCACATCGGGCTGCAAGCGAGAGATCAAGGGCCCGGGCGAGTCTCCGTCGAAGACGATGACCGCATCCACTGGCTCGAACGCGGCGAGGAGTTCGGCTCGTTCGACCGCTGGGACCAGTGGCCGGCCGGGTCCTTTCAGACTCTCGACCGAGGGGTCGTCGTTGATCGCGACGATCAAGCGGTCGGCCTCGGCGGCGGCGCCCCGTAGGTAGCGCAGGTGGCCCACGTGGAGCAGATCGAAGTGGCCGTTGGCCAGCGCGACCGTGAGTCCTGCTCGAGCCCAAGATCGCCGTAGGCCGGTCAGCGTGGTTTCGTCTAGTACGTCGCCCATTGCAGTGCCTCCAGAGGACGAGGATCGGCGACCACGCTCTGACGGAGTTCGTCCGGTTGCAGGGTAGCGGTTCCGACCTTCATCACGACGATGCCGCCGGCGTAGTTGGCGAGAAGTGCTGCTTCGAGTGGCGTGGCGCCGGCCGCGAGGGCCAGGCCGAAGGTGCCGATCACCGTATCTCCCGCTCCCGTCACATCGGCGACCTGGTCGGTTCCGTGGACCGGGAGCGCGGCGCAGCCGGCGGGGGTTGTCAGCAGCATGCCGGAGCTCCCACGGGTGATCAGGAGCGACGCAGCTTCGATGCTCTCCCGCAGGATGCGGGCGCTCGCCGCGGCTTCGGTCAGCGACTCTCCGAGGGGGGCCCCGAGCAGAGCCTCAGCCTCCTCCTCGTTCGGCGTCGCGCTATCGAGGCCTCGGAACGATCCGAGGCGGTAGCGGCTGTCGGCGATCAACTGGACCTGATCTCCCAGCTCGTCGCGCAGCGCCGGGATCCAGCCGGGGGGAACCGATCCGTAGCCGTAGTCGCTGAGGAGAGCGACCCGCGCTCGATCTTTCCAGGGTCGGAGTCGAGCGGCTTGTTGGCGTAGGGTCTCGTCGTCCAGGAGCCGAGAGCTCTCGATGTCGTAGCGCACGATCTGTTGCTTGATGGCGTGCCGCCCGCCGGCCAGGATTCGCGTCTTGGTCGTGGTGCGATGACCCTCGAGCTGGTCGATGCCGTCGGTGTCGATCTGGCGCTCCTCGAGCGCCTCGAGCAGGGCTTCGCCGTCGCGATCACGGCCCACGGTGCCGATGGTGATGGGGCGCCCTCCCAGGGAGCGAACGTTGGCTACCGCGTTGGCACCGCCTCCCGGCACGACCGTCTCCCCTTCGTAGGAGAGGATGAGAACCGGCGCCTCGCGGCTGATCCGTTTGGGCGCGCCGTGAATGAAGCGGTCGGCGACCAGGTCGGCGATCAGCACGACCGGCTGTGCCTGCATGGCGTCGATGAGCTCGAGCAGACGATCCTGGGTGGGGGCTTCGAACATCTGGGGCAGAATCCTAACCGTAGCCGCTAGTCCTTCGTGACCCAATCGCGGGGCTCGCGTAGCAGATCGAGGGTGCGGGCCTCTGGGCCGTCGGCCTGGGGTTGGTGGCCGTACTCCCAGCGTGCGGTGGGAGGCATCGACATCAGGATGCTCTCCACGCGCCCTCCGGTGCGGAGCCCAAACCGGGTGCCACGGTCGTACATCAGATTGAACTCGACGTAGCGTGAGCGCCGGATGCCCTGCCAGCGGAGTTCGCGTTCGCCGTATTCCTGATCCCGTCGGCGAGCCAGGATTGGGATGTAGGCCGGCAGGAAGGAGGCGGCGCAGTCCGACACGAACGCGAAGGCACTCTCGGGGTCGTCGGTCCGCAGATCGTCGAAGAAGATGCCGCCGACTCCGCGACGCTCACCCCGATGCTTGATATCGAAGTAGCCGTCGCACCAGGCCTTGAAGCGCGGGTAGTACGTCTTGTCGTGTCGATCGCAGCAATCGCGGTGGACGCGGTGGAAGAGTTCGGCATCTTCGGAGTAGACGTAGATCGGCGTGAGGTCGGCTCCGCCCCCAAACCACCAGCGGCCGTCGTCCAGCTCGAAGTAGCGGTAGTTCGCGTGAACGATCGGTGCATGGGGATTGCGAGGATGGATCACGATCGAGAGGCCGACCGCGGCAAACTGGTGGGGGCCCGTCCCGAGGCCCTCCTTGTGCAACATCACCTGCTCGGCCTCGGGAGGCAAGGTTCCCCAGACCGAAGCGACGTTGACGCCTGCCTTCTCCAGCGTCGCTCCGTCCTGAAGGATGCGACTCAGCCCCCCGCCGCCTTCAGCGTGGCTCCATCGATCCTCCACGAACTGCACCGAACAGAGTTCTTCCAGGGCGCCCGTGATCGAACCCTGAGCTTCCCGGACCATCTGCTTCATTCGTTCCTTCACGCCGCGATTGTCGCACAGCGTGGAGCCCTCTTCGGGGCTTTCGAGCGCCGGCTGTCGTACGATGGAGCCGATGAGCGGAGAGGCGCATTCCCGGTCCCGGACCGAGCCGGGCCCTGGTTCTGGGTTCGGTGGCTGGTGCTCGAAGGTCCTCTTTCTGGTCGTGATTCTGCCGGCAGTGCTGAGGGCTCGGCTGCGGTCGGGCTACTGGCTCCGCCACGGCTCGCTCGATCGGGCGATCGAGGAGTTGCGGACGGTTCGGCCGTTCCGATGGCGATTTCTGCACAACCCACGCTGGCTGGCGGGGGCGGTGAATCGCCTCCAGCCCTGGTTGCCTCGGCGCGGGACCGGCCCCTGCCTCCTGCGTTCCCTGATGCTCCTCGATCTCTGGGCTCGATGCGAACTCGAGCCGAGATTGCACCTGGCACTGCGGCGCACGGCCGAGGGGGCCGCGGCGGCAGCCGAAGGCCATGCCTGGGTGACGTCTTCGGTGGACCGCGAGTTGGGGACTTCAGACCAGGGGTATCGCGAGACCTTTTCTCTGTGACCGAGCGGAGAGCTTCCCTGTGACCGAGCGGAAAGCCTCGACCCGACCGGCTCGGTGGCAGTCCACCGAAGCCGTCGAGGCGAAGTCGGGGAGTCTGGATGCCGATACTCCTTCCGGTGCGCATGGGCGCAAGGCTCAGTCCTCTCGGCCGGAGGCCATGGCGCGGGTAGTGGAGGTCCTTTCGTTGGCTATTCTCTGCCCGGCCGCGGTTCTGCTGGGTATCTGGCTCGGCGGCGGGCTCGGCGGGTTTGCGGGCTGGTCGACGGCAGGATCGGTCGTGGGAGCGACAATCGGGGGCGTGGCGGCCTTCTACGAACTGGTGCGACGAGCGCGAGGGGGACGGTAGTGGGATTGCGGGGGACGGAAACCCAGACGGGTGTCGCCGGGGTCGAGATCCTGCGGCGGGTGCAGTGGATGGCGATCGCCCTGGCCCTGCTGGGTGCTCTCGGGTTCGGTTTGAGCCGCGGGTGGGAAGCGGCTTTGAGCTTGACAGTAGCTGCGCTGGTCAGTATCGTTTCGCTCCGAACTCTGGAGGCGGCCGTGCGCCGAATCCAGGTTGACGACGACGGGGGTTCGAGTACGGGAAGCACACGCTTCTCACTGCGCTGGACGCTCCTGTTGGTGATCCTCAGTACCACTCTCATCCTAGGCTTGCGCGACGCTCTCGCTCTCCTGGTGGGGCTTTCGGTTCTTCCGGTGGCCGCTATCCTCGAAGCAGGGGTGCAGGTGTGTAGGTCGGGAGCCCGCGACGGAAGAGACCGAACTCATGGAGCATAGCCACTCAATTCTGTACGGCCCGATCAACGCGATCTGGGACTGGCTGCTGTCGGTGACTGGCCTAGCGGGTCGTTGGGGGCATATCGAGGTCCCCGACCATGTCGCGATGGCGCTCTTCGTCGTCGCCCTGATCACGGCGATCGTGGTTCCGTTGTCGCGCAATCTGTCCGAGGACAACCCCGGGAAGGTGCAGCTCCTCTTCGAGGAGATCGTGCTGGCGCTGCGGAGCATGATCGATGGCCAGGCCGGACACGGTGCTTCGAAGAGCTACCTCCCGCTGATCGGTGCCTTCACCTTCTTCATCTTCCTGTGCAACTTCTGCGGTCTCTTCTTCTTCCTTTCGGTCCCGACGTCGAACACCAACACGACCTTTGCGTTGGCCTTCATCTCCTTCTTCTTCTATAACTTCATCGGAATCAAGCGGCACGGGTTCGGCTACCTCAAGCACTTCATGGGACCGATCTGGTGGCTTGCGCCGTTGATTTTCGTGGTCGAGATCGTCTCCCACAACGCGCGCTGGCTCTCTCTCGGTCTGCGGCTGTTCGGCAACATGTTCGGCGAACACACCGTCTCCGGTGTCTTCAACAGCCTCGTGCCGCTCCTCGTCCCGCTGCCTTTGATGGCGATCGGGCTCTTCGCGGCAGTGATTCAAACGTTCATCTTTATCATTTTGACGACGGTGTACATCGCCGGGGCCGAAGCGGAGGAGCACTAACCCCCCCTTCTTTTCCCCGTC
The DNA here is from genome assembly GCA_030429235.1 of Thermoanaerobaculia bacterium. Classification (GTDB taxonomy): domain Bacteria; phylum Acidobacteriota; class Thermoanaerobaculia; order Multivoradales; family JAIOJS01; genus JAIOJS01. The sequence goes on from JAUIDB010000006.1 coordinate 99,262, forward strand.
TGAGGTAGGCCCATCGGCCGTCCCGACGACGAAGCCGTCACTACTAGGAGCGAAAACAATGAACAAGAAGATTCTAGGACTCATGGTCCTTTGCTTGCTTGCCCTCGCCATGCCGGCGATGGCAGAGACGGGTGCCGAGGCCGGTGCGGCCGGTGCCGGAATGGACCTGGGCATGCTCGGAGCGGCGTTCGCGATCGGTGTTGCTGCCGCCGGCGGTGCGGTCGGTCAGGCCAAGGCCGTGTCGTCGGCCTGTTCGGCGATGGCTCGCAACCCTGGAGCCGCTGACAACGTGCGGTTCGCCCTCATCCTGGGTCTGGCGCTGATCGAGTCGCTGGTTCTGTACGCGCTGCTGATTGCGGCCAAGGGAGCCGGCCTCTTCTGAGCCCAGATCGGCCGTCCCCGTCAGGGAATCGGCCACTTTGACGCCACCTAGGTGGCCGAAAGAGCGTCCCCGGCCGGGGACGCTCTTTTGCGTTTCTTGAGACATCGGAAGTCGAGCGCTGGTCGCAAGGGTGTCCTGCTTGGCGGACGGTGGCGCCTGATCCGCAACGTCGATCCGTTGGCACGGCTTGTGCGTATATCCAAGTCGGAGGGCATGATGACCACGACAGCTCACAGCGATACTCAAGGCGGCAAATGGGACTTCGAATCGGCGACGATGCCGTTCGTCGACGGTCTCTACAACGCCGCCTATCGGATGAGCCGCAACGCCCAGGACGCCGAAGACTTGGTGCAGGAGGCCTACCTCAAGGCCTACAAGTACTACGACAAGTTCGAAGAGGGCACCAACCTCAAGGCCTGGCTCTTCAAGATCCTCAAGAACACCTTCATCAATAGCTATCGGAAGAAGCAGAACGTTCCTCCCCAGGCCGATTTCGCCGACATCGAAGGAGGCTTCGAGAGCGCGGTCAGTGACCAGGCCCCGGTGGCGATCGAGGATCCTGAGACGGAACTCCTGGCGGAGGTGTTGGACGAAGACGTGCAGCGGGCCCTGGACGAACTGTCGGATGACTATCGCATGGCGGTGGTACTGGCCGATCTCGAGGGCTTCTCGTACAAGGAGATCGCCGAGATCCTCGACGTCCCCGTGGGGACGGTGATGAGTCGGCTGTATCGTGGTCGTCGCAAACTCGAGAGCACGCTCTTGGACTACGCGCGCGAATACGGTTACTTGCGGGAGCGGGAGCCGGTGAAGATGAGAACTCGCGGCTAAGCACCCGTCGTTGGCCCCGCTCCTGAGGGCTCGAGGCTCCGCTCCCCGTGCGCAAACCGGGGAATATCCCGACCTGTTCTGCGGTTGCAGGATAGGATCGCCCACACGTTCAGTGGCCAGCAAACCATCCGGCGTTCCGATTTCGATAGTATGCAGATGGATAGCACTCAGATCGACGCACCCGACTCCGGCGGCGGGGACCTCTCTCCGATCGTCCGCGGAAGGCGCGAACCAAGGCCCGTGTGATGGACTGCCAACGAACTCGAGAGACGATGTATCTAGCCTCCGACAACCAGTTGGAGGATGATGTTGCGATCCACTTCGAGCAGCATCTCGAGAAGTGCCCCCACTGCGCAGGCCGCTTTCAGGCGGTCGTGCACGTGTTGACCTTGGTGCGCAAGCGGTGCCGTCGCGTGCCCGCCCCCCAAGGGTTGATCGTGCGGATCAGGCAACACATCCGCATCGTCGAGGAAGGTAAGTCGTGAAGAACCCTCGCTGGGCCGGAGTTCTCCTCCTGGTCGGCGCTCTCCTGGGTGTCGAGGCTGGTCCCGCTCAGGAGTCCTGGCGACTGCCGGGCTTGGACGGCGGAGCCCTGACCTCGGCCGACGTGGCCGAGGGCAATACGGTGGTGGTGGTCTGGGCTGGATGGTCTCCGCGTTGCCGAGATATCGCGCGACAGGTAGCGGAGCTGCGTTCTCAGATCGGATCCAAGGCTCGGCTCGTTACGGTCAACTTCCAGGAGAAGGACGAGGAGATCCGGCAGTTCCTGCGCGAGCAGCCGATCGGGTCCCCGGTTTATCTCGATCGGGATGGAGCCTTCTCGCGACAGCACCGCGTGACGACGCTGCCCGGCTGGGTGATCTACCGAGCCGGTGAAGTCGTACACCAGGGTAAGCTGCCGAGCGATCCGGGCCCGACGCTCGAGCGCTCGTTCGGTTCGCGGTAGACCCCCGCAGTCTCGGTCTCCTTGTGGTAACCTTTCGCCGTTCAAGGAGATCTGGATGGCGCTCACGAGGGATTGGCGCTTCTCCTAAATCACTCGTCGAAGGGTTCCCGCTTGACTTCAAGAGCCTCTCTGGTGCGTCGCCTCGCCGTGGTCGGAACGGTACTGAGTCTCGGAGCCGTAGGACTGTGGGTTTGGGGAGGGGAAGCTGAGGCTCGGGAGATTACGACCGCCCCGAAGTTCGATGCGGCGGCCGTGCGGTGTCCGTTGCCGTGTGCGGCAGACTCGGCCACGACGTTTCCGCTCGTGGTCACGCTGGAGTCGGGGGAGACGATCGACCAGCTGTTGGAACGACTGGGCTTTGGGGCTACCGAGCGAGTCGAGTTGGTAGAGCGACTGTCGGAGCATCTCGAGATTCGAAAGGTCCGTCCGGGTCTCCAGGTCGCCGGCTACTTTGAGGGCTCGGCGCCAGAGCAGCTGCAGGTCGAGGTGCGGCGCAAGGGCCGTTTGTTCCTCGAGCCTTCGAGCGACGGCTGGACGAGCCGGTGGCACCCCTTCGTCGAGTCCATTCAGACTCGCCAGGTCGAGGGCGTCGTCGAAGGGAGCCTGGTGGGGGCCCTGGCCACGGCCGGTGCCCCCATCGATGTCGCCTACCGGATGGCGGACGTCCTCCGCTGGGACGTCGATTTCAATCGCGACCTGAGAATCGGCGATCGCTTCCAGGTAGTGTGGGAAGAGGTCTATCTGGATGGCGTGCGCGATCGCACCGGCGAGGTCGTCGGACTCGCCTTCTGGAACCGCGGTCGTCGACTGGAAGCCTACCGGCACAACGGTGGCTACTACGACGCCGAGGGGCGCCCCCTGCAGAAGATGTTCTTGCGCTCGCCCCTTCCCTTCACTCGGGTGACCTCGCGGTTCAGCCACCGTCGGTTTCATCCGGTGCTGAAGACCTACCGGCCCCACTACGGTGTCGACTACGGTGCCCCGACCGGGACTCCGGTGCGGGCCACGGCGGACGGAGTGGTCTCCTTCGCGGCCTGGGGTAAGGGGGCTGGACGCATGGTCAAGATCCGGCATCCCAACGACTACGTTACCGCCTACCTGCACCTGTCCAAGTTCGGCTCTGGCATCAGGCCAGGGCGCCGGGTACGACAGGGTGAGGTGATCGGGTACGTCGGGTCGTCGGGTCTGTCCACGGCCCCCCACCTGGACTACCGGGTCCAGCTCCGGGGCAAGTGGATCGATCCTCTGTCGATTCGTTCGGTGCCCGCCGATCCGATCCCCAGCAGCGCGATGGCTGAGTTCCTGCAGACCCGCGACGACCTGCGAGCCCGTCTCGTCGGCGATGGGCTGCCTTGGGATCCGGTCGAGGCCAAGGCGGAAGTGGTCGTGGCGACCGCGTCGGATTCTGCTTCGCGTGTCGCTGGGCGCTAGAGTGTCGAGTCCCCCCAGCGCAGTACGGACCGAGAGCCGCTGTCGAGTCGATCTGGCGGGTGGAACCCTGGACATCTGGCCCCTGGGATTGCTCTTCGAGGGCGCTCAGACGGTGAATCTGGCCATCGAGCTACCGGTGGTCGTGACTATGGCGAGGCACGAGAGCGGTTTCGTCGTCGAGACGACCTCGGGAGCCAGTGCTCCGCTTTCGTTGGCCGAGTTGGCTCGTCATGCCGACGGAGGTTTGCTCTTTCAGGTCGCCAACCATTTTGGTCTACCACCCGTTCGGGTTCGGCTCGACAGCGGTTCGCCTCGCGGCGGTGGTCTGGGGGCGAGTTCGGCGATGACGGTGGGTCTCATCGCGGCGGCCGATCGTCTGACGGGTCGCGGTCCGCGAGAGGTAGAAGAGACGGCGCGGCTGGCTCGCGACCTCGAGGCTCGCTTGATGCGGTTGCCGACCGGAACCCAGGACCACTACCCGGCGCTGCTCGGCGGCTGTTTGGCGATCGAGTACCACCCCGGAGGAACGAGAGTTCGGAGGATCGAAACCGATCTCGCAGAGCTCGGACGCCACCTGTTGATCGTCTATTCGGGGAAGAGCCACTTCTCGGCCAGCACCAACTGGGAGATCATTCGTGGTTGTCTCGAAGGCGACGCCGAGATTCGAGGGCTCTTCTCCGGGATCGCCGAAGTGGCGTCGCTCTTGCCCGCGGCGCTGAGCGCAGGAGACTGGCCCCTGGTCGGCGAGCTCGTGGGCCGGGAGTGGAGCCTGCGACGCCACCTGGCCGCGGGGGTTTCGGTGCCGGCGGTCGACAGCCTGCTGTCGATGGCGAAGTCGTTGGGAGCTTGGGGTGGCAAGGCCTGTGGCGCTGGCGGTGGGGGTTGCGTGGCGATCCTCTGTCCGGCCGAGCGCAGGTCGGCGATCCGAGACGCCCTCGTCGCGGCGGACGGTGCGGTGATCGAGGCCCTCCCGACGAACTACAGCCTCTCCGTCGACTAGGACTCCGGCCGAAGTGGTCCCTCCCCGGGTTGGGACAGGAGAGGGGCTCGAGGTGGGGGTTTTCTAGTGGGCCAGGCGCTGCTGGAGGATGTGGTAGACCCTTTGCGCGTCGACGTGGTCGTCGAGCTCGATCGACCGTTCCTCGCCCCAGCCGTCTCCATCGCTCTCGACGTAGTGCACACTGTCTTCTTCCGTCCAGGCGACGATCATCGAGTGTCCGTCGGGAGCCAGGAGGAGGGCTGGAGTCACGTCCGCGGGAAGCTGCGCCGGTACCGCGCGATCGTTCAGTACTTCGAGCGCGATCGAGCGACCGAACGGCAGTCCCGGATGGTGGCTGCCGATGATGATCACTTGCGCGCGGGCATCCCCGGTCACATTGGTAATGCCTTCCCGGACCCGGGCGCCGATAATGATCACCTGGGCGCGCGCTTCGTCGGCGGCGTTCTGGATGGCCGTTCCGGCCGGCAGGTCTCGCAGCGCGTCGGCCGCCGATTGGGCCAGGTAGTCGGCCAGGAGGGGATCGACGTGGGAGGACTCCGCTAGCGACGTGTGGAGTTCGTTCGCCAGCTGATCCAGGCCACCGGCGTGCAACCCGATGATGATCACCTGAGCCCTCGCCTCGTCGGCCAAGGCGTCGATTCCGATTCCGTTCAGTCGGGACGCGACGGTAACGAGACGCTGACTGGCGGGATCGACGAACGCCAGGAGAATCTCGTTGGCGTCGGCTCCGGGTTCGATGTAGGGCGAGTGGGCCAGAACCTCGTTGTCGATCGCTTCCTCGACCGGAAGGGAGTCCGGCAGGAAGTCCCGCAGATCGAGGGCGTCGGTGATGATCAAGCCCTCGGGCTCGAGCAGGAGCGGGGCGTAGAGGACTCGGCCCTCTCCGTTGCTCTCGTCCCACCAGGTGAGGTGTAGGACCGTGCGTTGCACCGTCTCGGGGATCTCATTCTCGAACACGATGTGTCGCTCGTGGGTGGCGACCAGGCGGGGACTCGACTTCAGGGTAAAGGGATTGCCCGAGAACTCCAGCAACTCTGACCAGCCGTCTTCGCTGCGCTGGATGATGTAGAGCTCCGAGTGGATTGTCCGTGTCGCCTCCCAGACGATGAAGAGGCTCTCCGACGCTCGGTCGTGCGTGGCCGAAGGGGCGGACTCGAACTCCGGCCCCTCCGTGCCGGGGACCAGCAAGCGTTCCGAGTCCTCGCCGTGCCGGTCGATCTGGAGGGCCAGTACCTGGTGGTGGGGAGGGACTTCGGTTCCCTGCGGGAAGAGGTCGCCATAGGTGCCCTGCAGGACTTGCAGGAGCTCCCCCTCGGCTCCCAGGATGATGTTCTCGCCGAAGAGGTTCTCGCCCGCCGCGAGCACCATGGGGCTCGAGAGCAACATCGCGCTCAGGCCGAGAGTCTTGAGATGATGGCGGAGCGACATTGGGTTCAGGCTCGCAGGTTGAAGAGCTGGCGGGTATCGATTGCTTCGAGGTAGAGGCGAACCTCGGGCTGTCCGGGATAGAAACGACGCTGGAGCCGCGCGTGGACCTCGCGGGCCCGATCCCACTCGGCGAGATCGCTCCAGATCTCCCCTTCCAGGTAGAGACCGTTCTTGATGGAGTCCCGATCCCCGGAACGCTCGGCGAGGGCCAACCCTCGCGAGACGTGGCGGAGCGCCAGATCCGGACGTTGGGCTTCGAGGGTGCCCAGGGCGAGATCCAGTCGCGCGATCATCTCGAGGCGGGTGAGATTCTGAACCCGCGCATCACGCAGGCCACGATAGAGCATACCCAAGCCTTCCGGGAGCTGGGACTCCATCAACAGGCAGTAGCCGAGGTTGATGCGCGCCTCCAGGTTGCTGGTCGGGTCGTCCGAGGGCAGCGAGGCAATCGCTTCCCGGTAGCGAGCGGCCGCCTCGCCGAACCGGCTCTCGGCCGCCAGGGCGTTGGCAATCTGGTTCAGGGCGCCGTAGGCCCACTCGGGCCGCGCCAGATCGTTCGCTCGATCGCGCGCAATTCGGCCGTAGAACAGGCTCTTCTTCGGCTCCTTGGCGAGCTCGTGACAACGCGCCAGGTTGTAGGCGGCGAGGAAGGAGTTCTCGAGCGAACGGTTTCCCATCAGGATCTGGCGTAGCTCGAGCTGGGTCGAGACGTTCTCTCCGAGGGAGATCGAGATCGCGGCACGGTTGCAGACCGCACGGTCGATCAGCTCGTCGTCGCCGATCTCTCGCGCGACGTCGAGGGCATGATCGAGGTGCTCGAACGCCTCGTGGAGCAGGCCTCGGTCTCGAGCCTCGATGCCGAGGCTCCGAAACTGTTCGTAGCGCTCTTCGGGGCTCTGAATCCGCCCCTCTGGGCTCGAAATCACAGCGTGAGCCGCCGCGTTCATTGGGTCGTGTCCCTGCGGTTGCGCCCCGGAGCGGTGCGTGGATCCTGGCTCCGCTTGAAACGGATGAATCCCTCGACCTCGCGTTGATCCTCACCGGGGAGAGTCTTAAACTCGCGGACCAGCCGAACATCGCGAGCCGTGAAGGTGTCGCGGTTCATCTCGTCGAAGAACTCGCCGATACCCATGTCGAACTCCGCCAGAATCTTGAACAGCGTGTCGAGACTGACCCGATACTGCCCCTTCTCCATTCTGGAGAGGTCCGGCTGCTGGATTCCGATGCGCGACGAGAGTTCCGTCTGGGTCAACCGGCGCTCCTTGCGCAGCTGCCGAATCCGTTTCCCCACCAGTTGGACCTGGCGCACGGTGGGACGACGATTCGTGGCTCGGGAGTTGCGGTGGTTTGCCATATCGGATCAGGGTCAGTTCAGCCGGTGCAGAACCTGCTCGACGCAGTTGAGAGGTCCGTTCAGGAATCTCCGCGAAGAGGCTCCTGGCGCCTATGCGAGTTTAGCATCTATGTGGCGAGAACGGAATTGTAGAGGGACGACTGGCGGGTGGTCAAATCGATGGCGAGCCGCCGGGCAGCGTCGGTCGCGGGCGCCGAAGCGAGGGCGCCGGGATTGAGGTCGTTGGTCAGGCACTCTTTCCTCCTGAAGGAGTTGGTGCGGCGAGACTTTCAAGGACGCTACGCCGGTTCTGTCTTTGGCGCCCTGTGGTCGTTCGCGAACCCCCTGTGGCTGCTACTGCTCTACACCTTCGTCTTCTCTACCGTCATGAAGATCTCGCTGGTGGGGGAGCGGAGCGAGAACTTCGGCATCTGGATGTTCTGCGGCATCCTGCCCTGGATGGCGATCGCGGAGTCGATGACGCGCGGTGTGACGACGATCACCGACAACGCCAACCTGGTCAAGAAACTGGGGTTTCCCAGTCGCGTTCTGGTGGTGTCGGTCGTGCTCTCGTCGCTGCTTCACGAGGCGGTGGCGGCGATCGTGTTCGTTGTGGTTCTCGCGATTCTCGGCGAGGCCGACTTCGTCTCCTTGGGCTGGTTGCTACCGGCGGTGATCCTGCAGTTCGGTATGACCCTGGGCATCGTCTCTCTGGTGGCCAGCGTGCAGGTCTTCTTTCGCGATGTGGCCCAGGTTCTGGGCATGCTGATGAACGCCTGGTTTTTCCTGACCCCGATCGTCTACCCGCTCTACCTGGCCGAGGAGGCGCACCCGACCTTGGCCGCCGCGCTCCTCTACAACCCTCTGACCAGTCTCGTGGAGCTCTATCGCTGCGCCTTCTTGGGCGGAGGGATGACGGCCGAACTCGCCTGGGGTGTGGCGAGGCTGTCGGTGGTGGCTGCGGTCCTAGCCGGAGTCGGGATGGTTGTGATTCGTCGACTGGAGTCCTCCTTTTCGGACGTTCTCTAGTCGGGCTCGGTTCGGGGGGCAGGGAGCGGCTGCTCGGGGCGACCATCCTGCGGAGCCGCGCGGTGTGAGCGGCGAGAGCGCGGCGAAGTGTTGCTCCGGTGCCTGGCCGCTGCTACGATGCGGCCCCCGCCGTGACCCGCCCGGGTCACCCTTGCCCAGTTCTTCGGGGTCGGGCGGCGGCCGTGAGTGGCTCTTTCGAGTCCCTGGTCGCCAGGCCGAGTCCCAGAAACCCTTCTTCCAAGTATCCGTTCGGAGGTTCATGTGTTCGACTTGATGCGTCCACTCCGTATCGTCTCCGCGACTCGCCGCTTCGACGCTCCTTCTCGAGCCGTGGTGGGAGTTCTTCCCTTCGTGCTGATCCTGATCGCTCTTCTGGCCGCCCTCCTGGTCTGTCCCCTGTCGGCGGACGACACCGCGGCTCAGGACGACGAGTTGACCGCGAGCGGCGAGTGGCCGCCGGCAGACTCCGAGTGGGTGGAAGACGAAGAGAGCGGTCGGAAGTACACGATCGTCCAGGTGAAGAAGCGGGATGGTCGCTATCGCTGGATCGATGACACCCACATCCGCGTGACCTACGGACAGATTCTCGAAGTAGTCGAGCACGACGACGAGTACTTCTGGGTGAGAGTGTGGGAAGCCAAACCCTGGCAGCGTCGAAAAGAGCCGACGCCGGAGGAACTCGCCGCGGCCGAGAAGGCCCGCGAGGCCGCGGCCGCCGCGGTCGCGGCGACGTACGCGACCGACTGGGAGACGGTGGATCGGTTGCGTCTCGAATCGATCGCGCAGGGGCTCCCGAGTTCCGGCCAGTGGCGGAACAACTTCGACATCGTGGACATCGACGGCGATGGCCGTCTGGATATCGTCCACGGCCCGGCTCGTAAGTCACGCAACCAGCCGAACCTCTTCCTGCAGAAGGACGACGGTTGGGCGCGCTGGGACCAGGCGAGATTCACGGGGCGGCCCCTCGACTACGGCGGCGTCTCTGCTGGTGACTTCGACGGCGACGGCCGACAGGACCTCGTGTTCGGCGTCCATCTGCGCGGCCTGATGGCCTTCGCTCAGCGGGACGACGGTGCGTTCGAGCCCTGGGACGAGGGGATCGAGTGGGACCACCCCGGCCAGGGTGGAGACGCCTCCTCGTTCTCGTCGCGTCGGGTCGAGACCGTCGACTGGGACCTCGACGGCGATATCGACATCGTGACCCTGGGCGAGGGCCCCAAGGGGCGTTCGGCCTCCCCGAACAGTCCGGGGGCGATGATCGGGAGCTCTCGCGGGCTCGTCCTCTACGAGAACGTTGGGGATGGAACCTGGAAGTGGAACCGCCTCGATTCCGGAATCGAGTTTGGAGACCACTTCGAGCTCGCCGACCTCGACGGAGACGGCAAGTTGGACGTCGCAGTGGCCGGACGACACGGGGGACTGAAAGACATCCTCCGATTCCAGAACGACGATGGCACCCTGGAGACGTCCGGAATCGCCTCCCTCCGTGACGGTCTCTTCACCTCCAGCATCGCGGTCGATGATCTCGACCGGGACGGAAGGGCCGATGTGATCGTGGGCTACCGAGCGATGGAGGCCGAGGTCTGGCGCAGCGGTGTCGACATCTTCTACGGCGGCGCCGAGGAGAGCTGGACGCGGGTGACTCTGGCCGCGGTCGAGGGCCGGAGCGACTTCACGGCGCTCGATACTGGGGATCTGGACGGGGACGGGTTCGTCGACGTCGTCGCGTTGACCGGAGAGGGCATGGTCCGGATCTTCCTCGGGTCGGAAGGACGCTCCTTTCGCGAGGAGGTGGTGGCCGAGGGCCCGCCGCGGCAGGAGGGGTGTAGCGGTCACGCCGTGCGCATCGTCGACCTGGATGCGGACCCTGGGCCGGAGATCGTCGCCAGCTTTGCAGGTGAAGTCGTGGGAATGGTCGGGATCCCCGGCCTGAGCAAGCCCGGCTGTCGGGGCGAGGGCAGCCTGCGAGCCTGGAAGGTCGTCAAGGCGACCGACTGAGTCGCCGTATCAGGTGGCGGCCGCGCGAGGATCTCTCCTCGACTGGCTGAGGCCCTTGCACTTTTCCGCCGCACTCGTGTATCCTTTCCAGGTTTCCGGTCGAAAGGCCCCTAACAACGCCTATTTAGAGTTTCAGAATTCTTTCACTGGGAGGTGGTTGTTCAAGCGCGTTTAGAGAGACACTAAGTACAAAGTCTCGAACGTCACTCCGGTCAGTTACGGCTGGATGACAGGTCTTATCAAAATTGAATTCCTGAGGAGATATCAGGTATGAAGAAGTTTGGAATTTGCCTCGCTCTCACCGGGCTGCTCGGCCTTGGTGGACAGGCTTTCGCTGAGATCGGCGCGATCGATGCGGTGCCCGCAGCTACCCTGCTGCTGCCGTACTTCGAGGTCGATCTCGACGGTGGAGACGGTGTCAACACCCTCTTCCAGGTCAGCAACGCGTCGGCCGCTCCGGCCCTCGCTCACGTTACCCTCTGGACCGACTGGTCGCAGCCCACGCTCGACTTCGACGTCTTCCTGACGGGTTACGACGTACAGACGTTCAACCTGTACGACATCATTGCCAACGGTAACCTGCCGCAGACTGCCGACGAGCAGAACGACGGTGGTGACACCATCAGCCCGCACGGTGGCGACTACTCGAACAACCCGGCTTGGGATGGTTCCTTCCCGAACTGTGGTCCGTTCTTCCCGCTGCCCAACATTCCGGCTGGCCACCTGGCCAACATCCAGAATGGTCACACCGGTCAGCCCGTGGGCGCCGGTTGTGTCGGTGCTGATCACGGCGACAACATCGCTCGTGGTTACATCACGATCGATAACGTGAGCGCTTGCTCGACGGTCTTCCCGGCCGAGCCCACCTACTTCCAGGATGGCGGTACCGGTATCGCGAACAACATCAACCAGCTCTGGGGCGACTACTTCATCGTCGACAGCGCCAACGACTTCGCCATCGGCGACACGATGGTGCACATCGAGGGTGATGACCTCTACAACGCTGGTTCGACTGCCACGGGTTACACCTTCTACGGCCGGTACATCTCCGCCGCGGGTGGTGCTGACAACCGTGAGCCGTTGGGAACCACCTGGGGCGCTCGCTACACCGTGGGTGGTCCGTTCGACGGCACCGACATGATCGTGTGGCGTGACTCCACCAGCGCCGAGGTCGATGCCAGTGGCTTCGTCTGTGGCCCCGCTGGTGTCGGCGGGGTAGGCCCGTCCTGGCATCCGCTCAACGAGACCGAGGTCGTGGCCTTCAACGAGGCCGAGGACGCGGTTGCGCTGTGCTTCATCCAGGGTGGTGGCGTGATCTCGCCGCCGTCGCCGGACTCCGACCCGGTCTGCTTCCCGCTCGAGACGGGTCGCTACGCCTGGGGCGTGGGCGAGCTGGCTGGTCCGTTCAACTTCGGTTGGGCGTACCTGAACCTGAACGTCGGTATCGACAGCGTTGCTGACGACTTCGATCCGGGTTCGAACGGCACGCTGGCCCAGAGCCACGTGACGCTCAGCCACTCGGCTCTCGGTCGTTACAGCGCCGGTCTCGGTGCGATTCAGCTGACCTCGGCTGAAGACGACGTCGATCCGCTGATCTCCGACTACGGAGACATCGGCGAGCCCTGATAGGGCACCGCTTGGGTAGCTGGATCTCCGGATCCGCTACCTAGGATCTTTGGATGGGCCCGGTCTCTTTGGAGGCCGGGCCTATTCTTTTGCCTCCTTCCCCGTGAGTTGGCCTTCTGGGCCAACCCGTACTTTGAGGGTGTTGCAAGCCCCCGGTATCGACCGTAGGTTGTCACTGTGGCATAATGCTGCCGGCCGCCGGCCCCGTTCGGCACCATCCCCGATGCCCTGCGAGCGCTCGCCCGTGGGGCCGACCTATATCTCCAACCCAGGAGCCCACCTTTGCGCCCCAACGCCCCCTCCCTGAACTTCCTCCCCCCGTCTCGGATCCTGCCCCAGGTCCTCCTGGTTCTCATCGCCGCGGTGGTGTTCGCGGCGGCCCCGCCCGCCATGGCCGGGCAGAACTGCGGAGTTCCACCTCTCTGCGGTTCGAGATGTCCTGCCGTCCCCGCGCCCAAGTGCTGTACGGCGGATCTCCCATGCCCCAACAACATCACGGCGGCCTGTCCCAATGGGCAGCTCTGGCCCGACGGCTTCCAGCCGGTCGCGCCGGGACAGGTTCTCCCCGAGCCTCGCGACAGCACCGACTACCGCTCGACCAGCATTCCGGGATCGCAGTCGGGACACGAGTTGTTCAACGCGCTGGATATCGAGGATGATCTCCTGTTCGTTTCCTACAACGCCGGCATTCAGGTCTGGGATATCGCCAGCAATCCAGAACAGCCCGTGAAGAAGGCCTTCAAGGAGGGCTGGTTGGGCCAATTCCTGCGCTTTCCCCCGTTCCACGAGACGGATAGCTTCATCGAAGACATCGACGTCCTCGATCCGTCGGTTGGCACCGAGTACTTCGTCGCGGTGGCCGGAGAAACTCCGGTGGGTTTCTCGCTCTGGACCTACAACAAGGCGACGGCTACCCTGGCACAGCTCTATCAGCATACCGAAGAGAACAGCTACGACGTCCGCATGACGGAGGTCGGCGGCGTGGTCTACGCGTTTGCTGCCTCACATGACGCCGGCGTCCAGGTCTACAACGTCACGGCAGCAAAGAATCTGGCTTCACCTTGCGTCGACGAGGGTGGTCCTTCCTGTGGGGTCATGTTGGGAAGGGTTGGAGGTGGCTCAGAGATCAACCTCACCAAGTACCTCGACTTGAGCCAGCAGGGCTCGACCACCTACCTGGCGGCCAGCGACGGCGAGTTCTTCGGGATCGACCTCGAGATCTGGAGTCTGCATCCCAGCAACCCCACGGCCGCGGTACAACTCTTCGACGGCATCGACACCCGGGTGCACGGGGTCGCCTTCTTCCGCCATAGCGGCACCGACTACCTCGGCCTCATCAACGAGGGTGCCGACCGCATCGAGATTCGCGATGTCGATCAGTGCCTGGCCGGAGGTGCCTGCAACCCGGCGATCAGCTCCTACGGGACCAAGCCGATCGCTGGAAACCTGAACCCACAACGGCGTTTCTTGACCTACTCCGTTTCGGAGGGGTCGCCCTTCTTGTACGTCGGTTCGAGCCTGACCCTGGGCAAGGGACCGGGCCACGAGCAGCTGTTCGACCTCTCGCAGGTCGGCGTCATGGAGGACATCACGGCGGGGGCCGGTAGTTTCCTCGAGGGATGCTTCAGCGAGCCCGGGGTGGACTACTGGGGCTACTACCAGGAGTTCAACGAGACTGGCTACCGTAACGTGGCTGGCTTCATCGGGATGTTCAACGACGCCTACTTCTATCGCGCCGCCCGTGGTGTCCTCGATATCCACGTGCGCTCCGATTTTACGCCGTCTCCCGTCTTCAACGTACAGGTCATCGACCCAGCTCCGTACTGGTTCGACGAACCGATCACCTTCAGCGCCTCGGCCGACCACTGCACCGGCGCGGAGAACTGGACCTGGCTCTCGAGCAATACCAACGCCACAGGTCTTGGTGCGGGAACGGGCAACGCAATCCACGACATTTCGTGGGATCTCTGTGGTTCGGCCCACTGTCCGGACCAGGTGATCAACGTCTCGGCCGAGAAGGAGGCTTGCGCCGATGATCCCTCGGCGCAGGTCAACGGCGTAAACGTCACCCTCGCCGATCCCCGACCCGAGGTCCAGGCGATCAACGCGAATCCCCCTGGCACGACCCATCCCCTCTGCACGGTAGTGACCTTCACCGCCGATGTCGACGGTAAGCCTCCGTTTACCCTCGATTGGGAAGTACGTGATTCCATCGGCACGGTACTCGATTCAGCTACCGGCAGCTCCTTCGTCTGGGATACTACGACGACGCTGACGAGCGACATCTTCGCCGACGGCTTCGAGAGTGGTGACACCACGGCCTGGGGGGCACCGGTGCCCTCCCCGGTCTACACCATCGCGGTCAACGCGACCAATGCCCAGGATCTGATCGGCGACGACGGGCAGGTGGAGGTCACCCTCACCACCGGCCCGGCTTCGCTCGACGATCCGCCCATCGTCGCTAGCGATCTGGGAGCGGGTGAGTTCCAGTTCACCGCCCAGGCCACCAACGCCTCGGAGTATCGCTGGGAGTTCGAAGATCCGGGCAACGGAACCGCTGGCGGCTGTGAACACTACGCCCTGTGCGAGGTGATCGACTGGAGCACCCAGTCTCAGGTAACGCACCACTGGACCCCGCCGAACGTCGACGACGACTACGGCGTAACGGTGGCGGTCCGCAGTTGCAGCACCGGCGTGCCTCCGACCGGCGAGCTCATTCTCGCGGTCGAGCCGGAAGAGCCCGATCCACCGGCTGTCACCAGCTTCCAGGTCAACGAGCCGTCGAGTCCGAGTTGCTCCTGCTTCCTCGGCGACTGCATCTGCGATGCCGGCGCGAGTATCCGCTTCGATGCCACGGCCTCGGGCGACCCGGATCACTTCGTCTTCAACTGGGACGACGGAACTCCCGATACCACGGACACCGATGGCACCGTCAACCACACCTTCACCGACGCTGGCTTCTACGACTGCGAGGTCAAGGCGGTCCGCGGGGTTCAGGAATCGCCCTGGCAGGGACTTCCCGGCAACCTACAGATCCAGTAGAGAAGCGGATGGATCGTCAGGTGTTCGTTTCGATGAAGAAGTGCGTTCTGGTTTCGATCGGAGTTCTGCTGCTCGCGAGTCACCCGCTCGCGGCGTCAGAGGACGAGGAGACAGTCCAGGGACCAAAACTCGCGATCCCCGAGAGACTGATCGGCCTCGGAGAGTTGGTGGAAGGCCAAGTGGTGGAGAGTCACATCGAACTGCGCAACGAAGGTACGGAGCCGCTCGAGATCCAGCAAGTGACCTCGTCGTGCCTGTGTGCGACCGCGACTGCGCCCGCGCCCATTCCGCCGGGTGCGACGGGACAGCTGACTGTGACGCTCGATACCAACCTGCAGGTAGGTAAGGGGAGTACCGAAGTCTGGTTCACCACCAACGACCCGGAGATCCAGCGCACCAAGGTGGTGGTGACCGCAGAGATCAAGAACCTTCTGTCGGTCGAGCCCCAGAAGTTGCGTTGGCATACGGTGCAGCACGAGGGTGACGGCGTGCTCGAGGTCGAGGTCACAGCGACCGACGGAGAGTCCTTTCCCCTACTCGAAGCCCGAAGCAGCGACCCCGCCGTTCGGGTCGAGTTCCAGCCCATCGGGGAGGCCACCCGCCGCGACGACGGTCTGGAGGTGGCACCCCGCTGGGTACTGCGCGCGGTCTTGGCTGACGACGTGGGGGTCGGTCCCTTTGCCGGGCGGATCACCATGAAGACGGGGCACAGCCGCCAAACCTCCAAGGTCATCCCCTTCTCGGGTCAGATCCAACCGCGAGTCTTCCTGACTCCGCTCGATGCTACCTTCGGTGAGATTCCGATCACCGATGGACCCGCCCGCAGCAGCCGCTACTGGGTGCGAAGCTACACCACCGAACTCGTCGAAGTCGAAGAGGTTTCGACGACGGTCGAGGGGATCGAGGTCGAACTCGAGACTCAGGCGCCGGGTCGTGCCTACCGCTTCGTCCTGCGGTTCGAGGAGTCGCTGCCGGAGGGGCCGTTCGAGGGAAGACTCGTGGTGCGGACCTCGGATGCTCACCAGAGCGAGATCGAAGTCCCTTTGACGGGTACGATCGTCCATTCCGAGCCGACTTCACAGATCCAGGAGTGACGCGGCTCGAGGAGTCCGAGGCTACCGTTCCTGCCCCGACTCGTCGGCGGCTCCAGATCAACTATCTGCTCGAAGACACCGTCCTCTTCGGCGGAGTCAAGGTGGTGCTGCGCCAGGCCGAACTCCTGAGCGCGAGCGGCCACCGCCCCAGGATCGTCACCCCGGCCTCGAAGCCGAGCTGGTTTTCCCTGGACTGCGATTTCGTTCAGATTGCTTCGCTGACCCCGGCGTTGATTCCGCCCGCCGACCTTCAGATCGCTACCTACTGGACCACCATCGCTCCCGCAGTGGGATCGGTAGGCCAGGCCGTGCACTACTGTCAGGGTTACGAGGCGAGCTACACCCACAACGAAGCCGAGCACCCCGCCATCATCGAAGCCTACCGTGAACCCTTGCCGGGGCTGGTGGTTTCCCCCCACCTGGGTCGGTTGTTGGCGACACGCTACCAGCGGCCTTCGCGGTGGCTCCCGCAGCCGCTGGAGAAGTTCTTTGCGCCGCGGGATCGCAGCCTTCGGCTGAAGCGTCCGAGGGTCCTGGTGATGTCCCCCTGGGAGATCGACTGGAAGGGGGTTCGAACCGCCCTCCGCGCGGTACGTTCCCTGACCTCGCGGGGGCTCGACCCGCAGTTGGTTCGCATCTCCCAGTGGCCGCTGACACACGAGGAAGCGGCCTGTCTGCAGGCGGCTGAGTTCCACACTCACCTCGCTCCGCGCGAGGTGGCGGCCCTCATGCGGGAGTGCGATCTCCTCCTCGCCCCTTCCTGGCCGCAAGAGGGTTTCGGTCTCCCGGTGCTGGAGGCGATGGCGAGCGGGGTTCCGGTCGTTTGCTCGGACATCGATGCCTTCCGGGAGTTTGCCGGTGACGCAGCGTTGCGCGTTCCCTACCAGGACTGGCAAGCGCTGGCTGACGCCGCCGCGGGATTGCTGACCAACCGAGCGGCCTGGACCGAACGGCGGCGACGAGGTCTCGAAATCGCTGCGGGGTTTCATGAGAAGCGCGTCACTGCGGATACCGAAGAGGCTCTGTACTGGATCCACAGCGGAGCCTGGCGATCCGAAGCCGCCCAGCTCCAGAGACCGCCGAGAGCGCAGGCGTGAGTTCCGCCGGTCGGCAGCCCGACCTCAGCGCCGTCCTGGTCAGTCACCACAGCGCGGCCGAGTTGGCCATCTGCCTTCCGGAGCTGCGGGCGGCGGCGCAGGAGGCTGGGCTCCAGCTCGAGCTCGTCGTGGTCGAGCAGTCCGAAGATGCTCAGGAGGTCGCACGGATCGAGTCCCTGGGCCCAGACCGGCTGCTCGTCGCCCCGAATCGTGGGTTCGCTGCGGGTCTGAACCGAGGCGTCGAGGTCAGCCGGGGCGAGGTCATCGCGCTCGGCAATCCCGACCTGGGTTTCGCCCCTGACAGCCTCGCTTCCATGATGGAGGCGTTGGCGGCAGGCTGGGACGTCGTGGGACCTCAGCTCACCCTCGGTCAGGTTCTGATGCCTCCGGCCGAGTCCCAGACGGTCGTCGCCGAACTGGGCCGCCAACGGGCTCGTCGCACTCGCCGAGCTACCCATCGGTATCTGCGTCGCTACCTCCAGCAGTGCGACCGGCTCTGGGCCGCCTCGGAGCCGGTCGCGGTCGACACACTCTCCGGAGCCTTCCTGATGACGCACCGGCAGGTGCTCGAACGGATCGGACCGTGGGACGAGGAGTATTTTCTCTACTTCGAGGAGACCGACTGGCTGCGGAGAGTCCGTCGGGCCGGGTACCGCCTGGCCCAGGTTCCGACCGCCCGGGTCGAACACCGCTGGGGACACTCGGCCCGTCCCGCCGCCCAGGGGCGTCAGTACGAGTCGTCTCGCCAGCGCTACTATCGACGCTGGAGTCGGATGCTGGGGCCCTGGCTGACCTCTCGCCGGACCCCTCGACCGCCCTGTCCGGAGCCTTGGCCTCTCGAGGGGACCTCCGCGACGGAAGCTACGGCGGCCGCGCGTTGGCTGGTCACCGCGTCTCCCTGGGGTTTCCCGGCAGGCTTGCTCCCGTCGACTCCGGAGGGTCCGGTCGCCGCCAGTCGTTCGTTCGTCGAGGGGATGCCCCTGGACTCGGCCTGTCTCCTTCTGCGCTGGGCCGACGGTGAGGTGCTAGGACCCTGGGTCCGCCCGCTCGACGCGGCCCCCTCGTCGACGGCCTCGTAGCGCGTCGCAGGCTGGTAGAATTCCCGAATGTCCGTCGACCTCAGTGTCGTCATCCCCGCTTTCAATGAGGGCCGACGACTCGAAGCCACCCTGCGCTCGATCCACCAGTACTTCGAAGGGCGCGGACGGAGCTTCGAGGTGCTGGTCGTCGATGACGGAAGCGCGGATCGAACGGCTGAAGTTGCCGAGGGGTTCGAGGGGCAGGTCTACCTCCTGCGGTTGGCCAAGAATCGGGGGAAGGGAGCCGCTTTGCGCCACGGAGTGGTCGCGAGTTCGGGGCGGGTGGTCCTCCTGACCGATGCTGATCTGTCGACACCGATCACCGAACTCGAGCGACTCGAGCCGTACCTCGAGGTGGCGGATATCGTCCTGGGCAGCCGAGCCATCGCGGGCGCCGACATCAAAGAACGCCAAAGCCGCCACCGCGAACTGCTGGGGAAGGTCTTCAATCTCTTCATTCGGTGTCTCGGGGTCGGGCCGATTCGCGATAGCCAGTGCGGCTTCAAGGTACTCCGCGGGGAGGTTGCGCGCGATCTTTTCCCCCAACTGACCATCGATCGCTTTGCTTACGACGTCGAGCTGATCTTCGAGGCGCGGCGCCGCGGTTTGCAGCTGGCCGAAGTGGGGGTGGAGTGGAGCGATGCACCCTTCTCCCGGGTTCGTCCCTTTCGCGACGGCATGGAGATGGTGCGCGACGTCCTTCGGATGCGGTTCCGCCGGAGAAGAGCGTGACCCAGGCGACCCCACCGCCGGGTCGGGTCACCCCGATCGGGCCGGCCGACTGCCTCGTCCTCGCACCTCACTACGACGACGAAACGCTGGGCTGTGGCGGTCTCTTGCATCAGCTGGCGAACGCCGGAAGCCGGGTCGAGGTGCTCTTTCTCAGCGATGGACGGGGTGGCGTCGAGGTGGTGCCCGACCCGGCGGACTATGGCGAGCGCCGCCGCCGCGAGGCCGAAGCTGCCTGCGCCGCCCTAGGCGTCACGCGCTGCTACCACCTGGATCTTCCCGACGGTGGTCTGCAGTTCCATCAGGCGGAGCTTCGGGAGGGGCTTGCCGCTCGGCTGAGGACACACGGCTGGCAACTCCTGCTCGCGCCGGGGCCCCTGGAGATCACGGAGGACCATCAGGCGACCTTCAAGGCCCTGCACGACGTCCTCACGTCGTGGCGACCGGGAAGTGACCTCGGCGACCTCTCTGAGCTGCGGGTTCTGCTCTACGAGATCAACCATCCGGCCTACCCGAATCTGCTGGTGGACGTCAGCGCGGAACTCGGAATTCTCGAGGCGGCCATGTCCTGCTACCCCAGCCAGCAGGAGCGGCATGACTACCTGGCGGCTGGGATCGGCCTGCGACGCTACCGCACGCACTCTCTGGCTCCTGAAGTGCAGGCGGTGGAGGCCTTTTATGAGCTCACCGTGGAGGACTTCGTCCAGCACGACCGGGCGACTCTCATCCGTCGCCTCGGCGGCGCTCCCGAGGTGGTCGAGATCCAGGAGGGGCCGGTGATCTCGCTCGTCATGAGGACCTGTGAACGCCCCGAGTTGCTAGGTCAGGCGCTGGCTAGCGTGGCCGCCAGCAGCTACCGAAATCTCGAGGTCGTCCTGGTGGTCGATGGCGGCGGCGCGGCGCCGGTGCCCAGCGGCTTTCCATTTCCTGTACACCGAGTCGACCTCGTGCCGAATCGCGGACGCTCGGGCGCGGCCAACGCCGGGGTCGCCGCGGCGAACGGTGACTTCGTGGCGTTTCTGGACGATGACGACGTGGTGGGGGCCGAGCACTTCGCACATCTCGCGGGTATGGTGCAGGCGGCCGACGTTCGCGTTGCCTACAGCGACGCCGCGGTCGTCTCGTTGGCGCTCGACGGTACTGGCAGCTGGCGAGAAACGGAGCGTCGTCTACCCTACAGTCGAGACTTCGATCCCGACTTGCTTCTGGTCGACAACTACATCCCCCTCAACACGCTGTTGATCGATCGATCTCTGTTGTCAGAGGTCGGGCCCTTCGACGAGGCACTGCCCTTCTTCGAGGATTGGGACCTGCTCATTCGGCTCGCCCAGAGATCACGGTTCCATCACTTGCCTCGCGTGACGTGCGAGTACCGTCACTTCCAGGGAGGGGGCCACATCCTGGGCCAACGGCCGACCGAACATCCCGACTTCCTGGCCATGAAGGCGCGCGTCGTCGAGCGCTACCGCGAGCTCTTGACGCCAGATCGGTTGGCGCGAGTGGTCGACACGCTGCGCCGCGAGGCGGTCGAGGGGTTCGAGGGACACCGAGCCATGCTGCGCGACCGTGACAGAGCTCTGCGTGATCTCGAGGTCGCGCAGGCCGAGTTCCACGCCCAACACGGGGAGGTGGTGGGACTGCGGCAGGAGGTCCCTGCCCTGCGCGCCAAGGTCGAGGAGCAGGAGGAGCACCTGCGTCGGCTCTATGCCGAGATCGAGCGCTTGGGGAGCGTCATCGAGGAGATGCAAGGGACGCGAGCCTGGCGAGTGCACGAATGGCTGCAGCGACGCCGACGATGAACCGGGTGGGTCTGGTCTCGAGCGAACCGATTCGTGAGCGGATGGCTGGCATCGGGATCCGCTACCTGGAGTTCTCCCGACGGCTGCCGGAGTTTGGGGTCGAGACGGTCCTGCTGTCGCCGGCCGCGGTGGCCGAAGCTCCCACGACCCCCGCAGAGGTGCGTTCTCTCGCCGATGCGTCGCTGTCAGAACTCCTGGCCGACTGCGACCTGGCGGTGGCCCAGGGACAGCTCGCCAATGATGTCGTGCTGGGCTGTCGTCAGCTGCCGACGGTCATCGACCTCTACGATCCCTGGTTGGTGGAGCACTTCCACTACCTGGAGAGTCTGGGGCTCGACCCCTACCGCAACGATCATGCGAGTTGGATTCTGCAGCTGTCCCAGGGTGACTTCTTCCTCTGCTCCTCCGCCGAGCAAAGGCTCTACTATTTGGGGCTGTTGACGGCGTTGGGGCGAGTGCACCCGGAGGCCGCGGCGGCCGACCCCGACTTCGACGGCCTGATCGCAGCGGTCCCGTTTGGTCTGCCCGAGGAACTGCCCGAGTACCGACCGCTGCTTCCGCCTCGGCGTCCGGGCGAGATCAGAATCCTGTTCGGGGCACTCTACGACTGGTACGACCCCTGGACGCTGATCGAGGCCTTGGCCGATCAGTCACCTTCGGTACGGCTCTTCTTCGTCGCACATCCGGATCCCGACGGGACGCCGCAGCGGCTGCTGGCGAAGGTCGAGGATCTCTGTCGGCAACGCTCCTGGTGGGGCGATCGGGTCGAGGTCCTGCCGTGGGTTGAGAGCGCGCGCCGTTTCGACCTTCTGCGCGACGTCGATGTCCTCGCGGCCCCGCACCGGCCGAGCCTCGAAACACGTCTCTCTCTGCGGACCCGTTTCCTCGACGCCCTGGCGGCCGGTTGCCCGGTGGTGCTGACTGCGGACGGCGCCATGAGTCGGTTGGTCGGGGAGTACCGAGCGGGATGGGTCGTCCCGCCCCGAGACCGAGACGCGCTAAGCGCTGCGTTGGTCGAGGCGGTCGGGGACGAGGCGGCTCGCTCGCGGCGGGCTGCCGGCGCGGCCCGGCTCGCGACCGAGTTCCGGTGGCGACAGGTCCTCGAGCCGCTAGCGCGCTTCTGCCGTGAGCCGCGCCGGGATACTTCCAAGGACCGGTTCGCGTTTCGGCCCCAGACCCAGGCTCCCCCCGACCGGCTGGGGTTTCGACTGCGGCGGCGGATCGGCCGATGGCTCGGAGAGTTCCGATGACGGCTGAGCCCCGCGTCGCGGTGTTGATCCCCAGTTGGGACGGCCGTGCCCATCTCGAGGTCTGCCTGGAAGCCCTGGCCGACCAGGAGGACCCTGGCCTGCCGTGGGAGATCTGGGTCCACGACAACGGTTCTCGAGACGGAACCTTCGAGTGGTTGGCGGATCGACACCCCGAGGTGCGGTGCCGGCGAAGCTCCCACAACCGGGGGTTTGCCGAGGCGATCAACCAACTCGTCGACGCGGCCGGCGCTTGCGACTTCGTCGTCTTTCTGAACAACGACACCCGGCCCGACCCGGGCTGGCTGCGTGCCTTGGTCGGAAGCCTGCGGGAGGCGCCGGCCGAAGTGGCGGCGGTGTCCGGACTGATCGTGGACTGGTCGGGCGAGCGGCTCGATTTCGGTCGTGGCATCGTCACCTTCGACGGCCACGCCTTTCAGCCAGGGTACGGCCGCCCTCTCGACAGGGTCACGCTGCCCGCGAGCGGCGAGGAACTGCCCTTTGCCTGCGGCGGCAACATGATCGTCCGTCGGTCGGCCCTACTCGAGGTCGGGGGGCTCGACGCCGCTTACTTCGCCTACTACGAAGATGTCGATCTCGGCTGGCGGTTGTGGGCGCGTGGCTACCGTATCCTGTTTTCGGCAGAGGCACGTATCCACCATCATTCTTCGGCCACTTCCGACCTGCTCGGTATGTACCATCGCGGATACCTGTTCGAGCGCAACGCCTTCCTGACCGCCTACAAGAATCTCGACGAGGAATTCCTGCGCAGGCTGCTGCCCGCCATTCTCTGGACCCTGATGCATCGGACCCAGACCCTGTTGATCGAGCGGAATCCGGGGGGAGCCGAACTGATGGTCGATCCCTACGCCGGGCTGATCGGGGGGACGGCGGGGGAACCGGGCCAACTCGACGAGACCGCGCCGGGAGGAGGCTCGATCCGGCAGTGGCTGCGGCGACTTCGGTTGGGGCTGGCACGCCGCATCGCCGGGCGGTCAGCTCACGTGGAACTGACCTGCGATCAGACGCTGGCACAGCTGCGAGCGGTCTCGAATCTGCTCGGCTCGCTCGATCAGGTCGCCGATCGGCGGCAGCGCGTGCAGGCACTTCGTCGACGGCCAGACCGCGACTACCTCAACCGCTTCCCCCTCTACGTGGTGCCGACCTATCCGGGCGACGAGCGCCTCTTCGCCAGTGCTGGATTCCGGCGCTGGATCGAGCCCGAAACGGGGCCACCACTGCCACTGGTCGAAGCGGAACTGGGAGACCTGATCGAGCCTTGAGGCCTCGGTCTACTCGTCTTCGATGATGACAGCGGTCCCGTAGGCCAGGAGCTCGGCGGCCGCACTCATGACCTCGGTGGTCTGGAAGCGGATGGCGACGATGGCGTTCGCGCCGAGCGTCTCGGCGTCTTCGACCAGACGGTCGATGGCCTGTTCCCGGGCTTCGGCGAGCAGCTTGGTGTACTCGCCGACCTCGCCTCCGACCATGTTGCGGAACGTCGCCATGATGTCCTTGCCGAGGTGGCGGGAGCGAATGGTATTTCCCCGCACCATACCCAGGGTCTTGACGATTCGCTTGCCGGCAATGGTATTGGTGGTGGCGATGATCACTTGTGAACCCTCCGATAGCGGTCGTGTCGGCGATCGTGGAGTCGATCCATCAATACCGAAGCGAACAGGAGTCCGACGCCCCCCAGGACACCGAAGACGGTGACTTTAACCCACCAGGGTTCGGGAGAGGCAGCGGCCTCCCAGAGCAGAATTCCGGCCCCGGCCGCCGCACAGAGAATCACGAAGAGCCAGCCGAGCTGCCGGGACCAGCGGCCGGGCAGAGTGCGGGCCGTCTCACGCCACTGTTCGTCGGTCGGTACGGCAAACGCTGTGCTGCGGGCGGCATCACGCACGGCTCGCATACTCTCCTGCAGGGTGCGGCAGGACGCGCACTCGGCGAGGTGAACCTCGATCCGTTGGCGCTCTCCCTGGCTGAGTTCGCCGTCGATGTAGCCGGAGAGGAGCTCTTCGTCGAAGGCTCGCTGGCACGGGTTGGTATCGGTCATGGGTTTCCCCTTGGGGTGATCAGGTATAGGTTGCTCCGGCGGAAGGGGGAGCCAGTTGGGAGGCGAGTTGCTTGCGGGCGCGGTGCAGTCGTGACATCACCGTACCCTGTGGGATGCCCAGAAGATCGGAGATCTGGGAGTAGGACAGGTCTTGGTAGTCGCGCAGGACCAGGATCTCCCGATGGTCGGGGCGCAGCTGCCCGAGCGCGGACCAGACCCGGGTTCGGAGACGAGAGCGTTCGAGGTCGCCGTGGGGATCGGCCGACTCGTCGACGATTTCGGGGCGCCAGCGCTCGTCATCGCTGTCGATCGGTTCGGTGCGACGAACGCGCCGACGACGCAGGAGGTCGCGGCAGCGATTGCGCACGATGCTGTAGAGCCAGGGCTTGAGGGGGCGCTCGGCGTCGAAGCGGTTGAGGTGCACACAGAAGCGGATCAGTGCATCCTGGGTAGCGTCGAGGGCATCGTCGGGGTTGCCCATCAGCTGCAGAGCCAAGAGATAGGCCGAGCGGCGGTGTCGGGTCGTCAGAGTCGACAGTGCCTCCTGGTCACCTTCGCGGGCGAGCAGCACGAGTTCGCGGTCGCTCTCGCCGACCGGCGGTGCCATCGTTGAAGTGAGGGTCATCGTCGTCTCCACAATAGGTCCCTACGGACCGGGAAGGAGGATATTCCATGGAGACGCGTTCGAGGCGGCGAAGCGTTGGACATCCGGGCTCGGGCACGGGAGACTAACGCTATGGATCCGACCTTCTCGATCGTCATACCCACTTGGAATCGAATGGATACCCTACCCGAGGTGATGGCGGCAGTGGAGGATCAGATCGCCGATCGGGCCGCGGAGCTGATCGTGGTCGACGATGGATCGACGGACGAAACCGCGGGGTTTCTGCAGCGTCGTCCGCAGACCGATCGGTTTCGGTGGGTGAGGCAGGAAAACCAGGGGCCGGCGGCGGCGCGCAACGCTGGCGTAGCTCTAGCCCGAGGACAGCGGGTGGCCTTTCTCGGGGACGACACCGTACCGGAGCCGGGATGGCTCGAGGCGCATGGTCGCGCCGCCGAAAGCCACGGCGTAAGGGACGAGGTCGCGGTTCTTGGGTACACCGCCTGGCACCCGCGGGTACGGCTGACCCGATTCCTGAAGTACATCAACGACTACGGCCTGCAATTCGGCTATGCGCTGATCGATGATCCCGAGCAGGTGCCGTTCAACTTCTTCTACACCTCGAACATCTCGCTGCCGCGCGCGCTGTTGATCGAGGAGCCCATGGATACGGGGTTTCCCTATGCCGCTTGGGAAGACACCGAGCTCTCGTATCGCTTGCAGCGGCGAGGTCTGCGGATGGTCTACGAACCGCAGGCTCGGGTTCTGCACGACCACCCGACCGACTTCGACCGCTTTACTCAGCGTCAGGAAAAGGCGGGCTATTGCGCGGTGGTGTTCTTTCGTCGGCACCCCGAACTGGGAGGGTTCCTCGGCCTCTCCGCCGAGGGTCCTCCGGACCTCCCACCCAGGGGCCGGCAGCGGGTGCGGGAATGGTTGGTCCGAACCTTGCAGAGACTTCCATTGACAACGCCGACGCTGTGGGAAGACGCCCTGCGGTACCATTACATACGAGGTCTTCGGCGCGGCTGGAAGGAGATGACACCATGAAGAAGTTCGTGACCCAAACCAGGCCTCAGAGCCTACTGATCGCGGGAGCCGCGGCCTTACTGCTGTTCGCGACTCCGCTGCCTACCTCTGCCAAGGAGCGGCGTAGTGCGGAGGCGAAGCGGCCGTCGCACGGTGCTTCGGCTACCCGCCCCGCCACTACCTCCAGCTCCTCGGGGTCTGCCTCCAGCGGCCGAACCCGCGTCGGCAGCTCAACCAGTGGTCGGAGTGCAACTCCGCAGCGACGTGGTAGCGGACAGGCCGCGACGAGTTCGAGTTCCCGCCGCAGCCATGCCAGCTCGTCGAGTGGCGCGCGGACCCGGGTCCATGACTCGGTGGGACGCCACCGCCATCCCCACCGGGGACCGCATAGCTACCGCTACTCCCCGTATCGCTATCGAGGTCACTACGGCTATCGGTACGTCCCCTACTACGGCTGGGTGTACGGTTCCGACTGGGCCTACGATAGCTACTGGGGCCGCTACTACCGTCCGTTCTGGGGCGGCTGGTGGGGTAGCTACTGGGATTGGTTCTTCTACACCGGCTACACGCCGCGGGCGACCCGAGTCGCTGCGCGGTCGGGAGGTTACGTCTCCCGCTCGGGTGCACTGGACCTCGATGTTTCGCCCGAGGAGGCCGAGATCTGGATCGACGGGGAGTACCTCGGGCAGGCCGACGACTACGACGGCTTCCCTGAGTATCTGTGGCTGCCCGCGGGAGATGTCACCGTAACCTACTACCTGGATGGCTACGAAACCCTGACCCGTGACTACACCCTGCGTCCGGGGGACGTCCGGCGGGTGCGGGACAAGCTGCGCCCAGGGAACTCGGTCCATCCCCGCGACCTGTACCAGGACCCAGAGCCAACCCGCAATCAGCCCCGACCCTACTCGGGAGCTTCGACCTATCGCGAAGACCGAGAGATCCGGAACTCCGAGCGACGGGGAGAAGCTGAGCGTCGGCGCGCCGCCGAGGAAGGCTGGAGAGAGCGCGAGGCGCGGACCGAGTCCGGCGAAGGAACTCGCCCGGCGATGAGCTACGAGGAACTCGACGGTGTGGGCCGGCTCCATCTGACCGTGGACCCCGACGACGCATCGGTGTACCTGGACGGGGTCTTCCTCGGCCTGGCCCGAGAGTTGAGTCAGCTGTCGGCGGGACTGGTCGTCGCGCCGGGCGATCACGTGCTGCAGATCGTCCGCCCGGGGTACGAAGACGAGAGCGAGGACTTCTCGGTCGAGAGCGAAGAGTCGATCGAGATCGAGATCGCGCTCGATCGCGACTAGACCTGAGTCGCGTGGGGTGGGCCACTCTCGCGTCGAGAGAGT
Organism: Thermoanaerobaculia bacterium; assembly: GCA_030429235.1. GTDB lineage: Bacteria > Acidobacteriota > Thermoanaerobaculia > Multivoradales > JAIOJS01 > JAIOJS01. The sequence continues at coordinate 126,385 of JAUIDB010000006.1, forward strand.
GGCCCCGCCCCGCCGTCCCTCAGTTCTCGAGGGGAAGCAATCGAAACTCGGTGTGTGCCCAGCGGCTGGTGGCGAGTTCCACCGCAAGGTCGGTGGCGTCCGGGTAGTGGCGGTTCGCGATGCGTCGGCTCGCCACCGAGAAGCGAGTCGCTCCGGCCAGGGGAAACGGTTCGAGGTAGAGTTCCTGGTCGCGCCAGAGGCCGTGCCAGCGGTCGACGGAGCAGGGACCCGGCTCGCCGATACAGAGAAGGAGAGAGAGCTGATCGGCCAACTGCAACCAGCGGTAGTCGGATTCGAGGACCTCGCGTTCCTCGAACCTCGGCTCGAGTCTCTCCGTCATCTCCTCTTCCAGCGCCTCACCGAGGGCCGAGGCGACCGGACTCGGGTTGTGCGTCGTCAGCTCGAAGGAGTGCCGGAGCACGAGGAGTCGGGCCCAGGGATCATCGGCCACGGCTCCGCTCGAGGGCTGAGCACTGCGCTGCCACGCTTCCACCCTCAGCTCGAGAGGAAGCGAGACGAAGTCCAGGGGTTCTCCCGAGGCGCCGACCCTCGGCGCGGCGTCCAGTCCCTGCCATCCGTCGTCGTGGTGTCGGGTCGCCGTCAGGAGGGCGGATCTCCGGGGATGCTGCACGAGTTCGGGAACCCGCCACAGGCTCAACAGGTCGGCGGCAAGTTTGGCGTGGTCTCCTTGGGTGACGACCCGTAGTGTGGCATCATCTACTTTCTTCACTAGCATTGCGTGTCCCTCGGAGGGTCTGTCCCGTCGTGGGGCATAGTAGGATACTTTCTGATCACCACAACCGCTCTTTAGGAGAATCCCATGAAGCGAAGTCTAGTTCTCTCCCTGTCGCTAGCCCTGGGTGTCGCCGCCCTGGCGCCGTCCCTGGCTTCCGCCGAGAAGCCGCGTATCGCCGTGCTCGAGTTCAAGAGCAAAGCCGACAATACCTGGTGGTACAACAACGGTGCGGCAGCAGCTCAGGATGTTTTCGTCACCGAGTTGGTCAAGAGCGGCAAGTTCCGCGTCATCGAGCGGGAACAGCTAGCGGCCCTCTTGCGCGAGAAGAACCTGTCGATCTCTGGAGACGTCGATCCGTCGACTGCAGTACGAGCCGGCCGCTTGCTCGGTGTTGACTATCTGCTCACCGGAGCCCTGACCGAATACGGCTCCTCGACCAACGAGGTCAGCGGAGGCTGGCGCTTCCAGGCCAAGAAGAAGAACTTCTCGGCGGCCATGAACGCTCGTCTCATCCACACCGAAACCGGAGAGATCGTGTGGGCGGACGAGGGCTCGGCGGAAGAGGGTTCGTTCAAGCTGAAGGTCCACGGCGTCGGCGGTGGCGTCGATGACAACAAGATGTTCGACAAGGTTCTCAAGCCGATCATCCAAGAGTTGGCCGCGAGCCTCAAGGCCGCTGATATCTGATTCGGGGCGAGGCGGTCCACGACCGGGTCGCCTCCTCCGCATGCACTGAGAGAAGGGCACCCTGGATCGGGGTGCCCTTTTCGTTCGCCCAGTGGACGCACCACGGAGATTCCATGGCCTACTTCAATCAAGCGCTCGGGCTGAGACCCGGTGAGGACGATCACTCGGTGGTGCTGGACACCAAACCGGAACATCAGGTGGCGCCCGATGTCATCCACTTTGCCGTGTTGACCACTGTCGCCGAGGTCTCGGCGGCCCAGACGGTCGGTGCCTCGGTGGTTCCGGCCAACTTGACGATCCACCTGCTCGATCGGGCGCGACCCGGCCGACTGGTGGGCCGCGGTCGGCTCGTACGCAAAGGAGGGCGGCTGGCTGTGGCCGAAGGCGACGTGCGGCAGGATGGCCGACTCGTGGCCAAGGCGACGATTACCTTCGCCATCTTGGGTTAGCCTCCACGGGAACCTTTGCGCCGCTGGTTCGTTACAGTGAGTGATGGTGATCGCCGCTCTCGAATCCGACTCGACCGCCGACGCGATTTCGCTCTCGGCCACCCGGGAAACTCCGCCGCCTCCAGCCGAGCAGGAGGATCGGTGGATGGTCGCCCTGCAGCAGGGAGACTGCCAGGCGTTCTCGAAGATCGTGGAGCGCCATCAGGGGCGCCTCGTGGGATACCTGACGCGCCTCACGGGAGACCTGGATCGGGCCGAGGACCTGGCGCAGGAGGCCTTCCTCCGGCTATTCCGCTCGGTCGACAGCTATCGTCCCCAGGGGCAACTCTCGGCCTACCTGTTTCGGATCGCTACCAACCTTCTGCGCTCGGAGGAGCGCCGTCGCACGCGCTGGCGACATCTCGAGCCGATCTTCCGGTCGGGCCAACGGCTTCAAGCATCTCCTACCGCCCCTGACGAACTGCTGGGAAGTGAGATCCAGCGACGCCTGCGACGCGCCATCGCCGCGCTACCGCTGACCTATCGTTTGCCGCTGGTTCTCTACGAGATGGAGGACTGGAGCTGCCAGGAGATTTCCCAGCTTTTGAATTGTCGCGAAGGCACCATCAAGTCGCGGTTGTTTCGAGCCCGTCAGAAGCTGAAAGAGACCATGACCCCCTACTGGAAGGGAGGTACTGAATGAACGACCCACGACGAAGTCTCGACGATCGAGAACTACGGAGGCTCTTGCGAGGGCTTCCGACCGTCGCCCCTCGCGCCGAATTCAGGGAGCGGGTCGAACGAGCCGCAACCAACCGCACGGTGACTCCGGCTCGGCATCCTCGCTCCTGGTCGTGGCTCGCGGCCGCGGCCCTGGCACTGATGTTGGTCGGAGCCGCGAGCTGGCGCTGGTCCGAGGTGCAGCAGGATCGAGAACAGCAAGCCGAGATCGAGGCGTTGCGCCAGGAATCCGATCGCCTGGCGCGCGAGATCCACCGGCTCCGTCAGAGTGCGGACGCCGCTCCTGTGGTCTATCTGGGCGGTACCGAGGATGTCGACTACGTGATCGACCTGGCGCGCCTACCGGCTTCGGGGCAGATCCGGACCGCGGGACTATGAGCACGCCCGTGCGCATCGGCATCCGCTGGGGGATTGCGATCGCGATGGCGCTCGGACTCGGCGCGGTGGCGTACGCGGCGCAAGATCAGGCGAAGCCGCCGGCAACGATCGAAGAACAGAACCGAGACGCGACGCGCAACTCCTTCGTCTGGCGTTTCGATGCCTCGGACGAGGGGACCCTGAAGGACGTCGTCCGCCATCGCGGTAACGGCATGGTGGTTCTCGAGGGGGCCGAGGGGAAGCCACTGATGCTGCCCCTGGGTCATCGCGGCTACCTCGGAGTGCACGTCGCAGCGCTGACGCCGGAGCTGAGGGTCCACCTCGGTGGAGTCGGCGACCGGGGGGTCCTGGTGGCTCGGGTGATGGCGGAGAGCCCCGCCGAGCGAGCGGGGCTGGCGGTGGGAGACCTGCTGCTCGAGGTCGACGACGAACCGGTCGAGATCGACTGGGACCTGAAGCGCCTGATCGCTCCGAAACAGGGGGGTGACCCCGTTCGGCTGACGATCGTTCGCGACGGAGCTCGATGGGTCTTGGAGGCTCAACTGGAGAGTCGCCGTTCCCGGACCCTCGATCTGGCACCCTTGCTCCGCACCGACGAGCAAGGACGTACACTGTTGGTGACCCCACATCGGCCGCTCGAGTTCCGTGGACCGACGCAGATCCGGGTCGATGTCGACCCCGGTGCACGCGAGGACACGACGATCCACTTCGAGCGGGCTTTCGGGGGCGCTCTCGAAGCCCTCAAGGACGAAGATCTGAACGAGTTGGTCGGGGAACAGGCGGAAACTCGGCGGGCACTCGAAGCGCGCATCGAGTACCTGGAGCGACGACTGCAAGAGATCGAGGCTCAGCTCGAAGCGCAAGAGTCCGAGCAGCCCTGATCCCTCGGCGGCCCCCGGCTTCGCACCGAGCCGGCGTCGCGTCCAGGCACCAGCACGGCGCGTGCTAGCATCCCGCAGCCGGTCGTCCTCTCGGAGCCGGGCCCCATCACCACTCAACGAGGGATCGCATGCAGCGTAGATTCACCGCCGTGGCGGCCACTGTGGCCGCGCTCCTCTTTCTCGCCGCAGGATCGTGGGCCACAGACACGGCCGCACCGGAAGCCAAGGTCCCGGTCGAGAGCTTCACGCTCGACAACGGCATGCGGTTCCTGGTCGTCGAGCGACCCGATCAGACCACGGTTTCGGCCGGTTGGGTGGCCCATGTGGGCTCGGCCAACGAGCGACCTGGGATCACCGGACTCGCACATCTCTTCGAACACATGCTGTTCAAGGGTACGCGGACGATCGGTACCACCGACATCGAGCGGGATCTCGAGGTGATCGCCGAGCAGGAGGCGATCCAGGAGGAGCTGCGGAAACACTACCGGCGCCAGCGTGAGCGGGCCCGGCGGGGAGAGATCGAGGATCCCTTCGATCCCGCCAGTCGAACCCCCGAGATGATCGAACTGCAGAGCCAGTTCGATGCCCTGGTCGAAGAGCAGCGCTCCCTCATGATCAAGGACGAGTTCGACCAGCTCTACACCGAAGCCGGAGCCTCGGGCATGAACGCGTTCACCACCGAGGATCTGACCGGCTACTTCGTTACCGTGCCCGCCAACAAGCTGGAACTCTGGTTCTGGATGGAATCCGATCGCCTCTACGAACCGGTGTTTCGTGAGTTCTACTCCGAGCGCGACGTCGTGCACGAGGAACGTCGGATGCGCACCGAGTCCACGCCGACTGGAGAGTTCGACGAGCTGCTGTCGGCGATGTTCTGGCAGTCCCATCCGTACAGCTGGCCGGTCGTCGGCTGGCCCTCCGACCTGCGAGTGATCAGCCAACAGCAGGCTCAGGAGTTCTTCGACACGTACTACGCCCCCAACAACCTCACCGCCGTGTTGGTCGGGAACTTCGATCGTGAGAAGGTCGAGGTCCTGGCCAAGCGCTACTTTGGTCGCCTCGAGCGAGGGGCGATCGAGCCGCCAGATGTCGTGACCCTGGAGATGACTCAGGTGGCCGAGAAGCGGATGAACGCCGAGTGCGACTGTCAGCCCCAGGTTTCGGTGCAGTACCACACGGTCCCCTTCCATCACGTCGACTCCTATGCTCTGGACGTGCTCGCAGGGGTGCTGAACGGGCGCACGGGAAGGCTCTACAAGTCGCTGGTGCTCGACCAGCAGATCGCGACGTCCGCTTCGGCGTCTCAGGAGTCCAACAAGTACGCGGGTTCCTTTGGGGTGGGGATCGAAGCCAAGGGCGATCATCAACCCGAGGCCCTCGAACTGGCGTGGTATCGGGAGCTCGAGCGGCTTCAGAACGAGCTGGTCCCCGACCGGGAGCTGCAGAAGGTCAAGAACCAGATCGAGGCCGATGCCTTCCGTGGCCTCCAGAGTCCCTTCTTCCTCCTCGTGCAGCTAATCTTCTACGACGGGTTGGGACACTGGGAGTATCTGAACGAGTGGTCCGACCTGACCAGGGCGGTTACGGCCGAGGATATTCAGCGGGTGGCCCAGACCTACTTCGCGGCGGAGAACCGCGTGGTCGGGCTCTACGACCGCAAGGCCGGAACGGTGGAGATGGAGATGCCGGACGGTTTCGATGACCTGCCGCCGGAGGTCCACGAGATGGTGCGCACGCAGGCGCGTCAGATTCGTCAGATGGACGACGTCGAAGCGCTGGCGGCGATGGTGTCGGCGGCGGGAGAACAACTCGAGGCGATGGAGAGTCCGAGGAAAGAGATCATGGGGGTGCTGGTCGAGGTGGCACAGCAACGACTCGCCGAACTGACCGACTCCGGGGAGGAGAACTGATGAGCCTGCACCGACGACTCACCCAACTGACGCTGGCCGCCAGTGTAGGTCTCCTGTCGACTGCCGCACTTGCGGCTGGCGAGATCCCTGGTCATCCGCGGGATCTCTCCTACGGCGAGCTGCGCTTCGAGGTGCCGAACGCGGACTCGCTGCGCCACGAACTCTCGAACGGGATTCCCGTGTACGTAGTCGAGGATCACTCCCTGCCCCTGGTGGATCTTTCGATCACCTTGCGGACCGGAGAGTTCCTCGAGACCGAGGAGTCTCGGGGCGTCGCCGGTCTCACCGGGTCGATGATCCGCCAGGGCGGAACAGAGCGTCTGTCGGCCGAAGAGTTCGACGAGCAGGTCGATTTCCTCGCCGCACGCATGAGCACCAGCGGCGGGTCCACCAGCAGTGGTGCTTCGCTGAATTGCCTGTCGAACGCGCTCGACGACTCGTTGGACCTGTTCTTCGAGATGCTGAAGACGCCTGGTTTCCAGGCCGACCGTCTCGGCGTGGTCAAGGGCAACTTGCTGGAGGGGATGAAGCAGCGCAACGACGACCCGCGGACCATCGCGGCTCGGGAGTGGAGTTGGCTCCTGAGGGGGCGGGATCACTTCAGCGCGAGTCAGCTGACCGCGGCCGAACTCGAGCAGATCGACGGCGAGGCACTTGCGGACTTCCATCGTCGCTACTGGCGACCAGAACAGATGATCGTGGCGGTGTCCGGTGCCGTCGACACTACCGCCATCCTGGCCGACCTCGAGCGGCGGTTGAACGAGTGGCCAGCGGCCCCGTCCGGTACGACCGAGGTGACCTGGCCGCCCACTGCACCAGAGTTCGAACCGGCCCCGGGCATCTACCACGTCGAGAAGGACATACCGCAGGGGCGCGTCTCGATTGGCCATCTGACCACGGTGTGGGAGGACTGGTCCGATCCAGAGGCTTACGCCGCCATGGTGATGAACGAGATCCTCGGTGGAGGTGGTTTCATCTCGAGAATCACCAAGCGGATCCGGTCCGATGAGGGACTGGCGTACAGCGCTGGCTCGGGCTACAACCAGGGTACGTTCTGGCCCGGGACCTTCACGGTGGGCTACCAGTCGAAAAACCCGACGGTGGCGTTGGCGGCGAAGATCGCTCTCGAAGAGATCACTCGAATCCAGGACGAACCGGTGAGCGACGAGGAGCTGGCCACGGCCAAGGCATCGTTTATCGATACCTTCCCTCGGCGCTTCGAGTCGGCGGCGGCCGTGGCCCGCACCTTCGCCCGGGACGAGTACATCGGGCGGTCACACGACTACTGGTACCACTATCGCGATCGTTTCGCCGCGGTCGACAAGGCGGCAGTACAGAAAGCGGCCCAGGAGCGGCTGCGCCCGGAGGACCTGGTGATGCTGATCGTGGGACCCTGGGAAGAGATCGGCCCGGGTGACGCGGATCAGCGCGCAGACATGAGTCAGATCCTGGGCGGCGAGGTGAATCACCTACCACTTCGCGATCCTCTCACCCTCGAAGCGATGCCCTAGGGAGCCGGCCGGGGTCCGGCGAGGTTTGGTGTGGGTTCTCGGCGTCAGTTCTGGAAGCGCGACTGGCTGTTCTGGACCGTGGCTGGCCTGCTCGTCGGGTTGGCCTCCGGCGTGGCCTGGCTCAGCCGCAATCCTCACACGCTGTGGGTCGACCGGGCCGCCACCTGGCCGGCGATCGGCTCCCTGGCGCAACAGTTTCGAGCTCGCTATCCGCAACCTCCGGTCGCACCCGATCGGCGGCAGGAGGCGGAGTCGGCGACAGAGCCCGGCGATCGGACACCGGAGGCTGAGTTCGGGGCGAGGCCAAGCGTCTGGATCAGCTCGTCGACTCCCCTCTACGCCACGCCGCGGCTCGATAGCGAGATCCTGGCCACCCTCGAACCCGTGACGCGCCTGGTACAACGGGAGCGTCGGCAGGACTGGTACGGGGTGGCCTGGGGGGACGAAACGGCGTGGGTCTACCTGCCGGACTACTCCGAGACCGCTGATCCGCCGCTCGGTATGGGCGTCGAACCGCCGGGTCCCGTCCCCGATCTTGCGCCCGAGCCCGAGCGCCTCGCCGAGGCGCGGCGACTCCTCGTAGACGAGGCGGTCACGCGTGTTGGTGCTTACCACCTGTACACCGACGTCGTAGATGCGACCATGGTCTCCTCTTTGTCGATCGCCGTGCCGAGTCTCGAAGTCGTGTACCACGAACGGACGGGGCTTCGACCGATCGATCAGCCGCGAGCGGCGATCGTCCTTTTCGAGAGCCGGTTGTCCTACGAGCGCTTCAAAGCGAAGGAGCGTTCCCTGGCCGGTCGACCCTCCAGCGGTCACGTCGGGCGCGGGGTCGTCGCTCTCTACCGGCAGGGTCGGGAGCAGTCTGAAGTCCACTCGACGCTACTTCACGAGCTGGTGCATCTCCTGAACCGACGGGCGATCGGTCCGGCCCTGCCACCCTGGCTGGATGAAGGACTGGCCGAAGACTTCTCCGGGGCGGCCGTGTCGGACGCCGGTCGATTGCAGCCCGGCACCCTGGCTCCGACCCTGTCTCGGGACCAAGACCGATGGCGGGCGACCGGCTCCCAGGCCGCCTTGATTGGACTGCAGCGCCAGTTGGCGGCCCACGGTTCACTCCCGGCAATCCGGGACGTCGTTGGTTTCGATGAAGAGGAGTTCCACGCTTCGGGAGAGCGGGCACAACACTACGCGCTGGCCGGCTTCTTGATTCGGTATCTGTTCGCCGAGCACGGGGACGCGTTTCGGGGATTCCTGGCGTCGGTCGCTGACGGAGGGAGCGCTCGCGCCGAGGCTCTGCTGCAGTGGCTCGGACAGAGTTGGTCCGATCTCGACACTGGATTCACGACCTGGATCGAAGGGTGGCCGTCTCCTCTGGAAGGCGTGGTGGCGATCGAGAGCAGGGCCGAATGAGGTCGGAGTCTGGGGAGACCTCTGCCTCCCGGTGGTAGCAGTCCACCCGCTGGTCCGCAACCTCGATTCTTTCCTCTTCCCCCCAAAAAAAAGATGGGCGCTCTAGGCGCCCATGGAGAAAAGGGTGAGGCGCAAAGTTTAGGGCCTGGCGGCGAGAAAATCAAGGGTCGTTTCACCGGAGACCGCCACGAAACCTCATCGGACGCTATTTGGGGTGGCTCGCCGGGGCGATCTTCGCTATTTGTGTCCACGAGGGGGCAACTTTGGGGCCGCTTGGGCGCCAGAGCGGAGAACGTTTGGACTCGGCGGAGACTGCAGACACCGAGTCAGGGCCCGCTCTCGACCTCAGGACCGATCCGCCGGCTCGAGAGGCTCTTCTTCGCGCCAGGCGTGGGCTCCGTTGCCGTAGTGCTCCTGCTTCCAGACTGGAACTTCCCGCTTGAGCCGCTCGAGAGCCAGCCGACTCGCTTCGTAGGCGGCGTCCCGATGGGGCGAGGCGGCGGCGATTCCGACGCTGGCGACTCCCGGGGCGAGACGACCCGTGCGGTGATGGATGGCCAGGCGGAGATCGTCGGCATCGGCTTCCAATTCGGTGACGATGCGGTCGAGCCGGTCGAGTGCCATGCGATGGTAGGCGTGGTAGGTGATGCCAGCCACGGTTTGGTCGGCATGGTGGTCCCGCACGACTCCCAGGAAGAGGGTCACCGCCCCGCGGCTCGGTGCCTCGACGGCGGCGAGCAGGCTCGCGGCGTCGATCGGCTGCTCGTCGACCCTGACGGCGCTCGGGGCACCGCCGGAGACGGGAGGGAGCAGCGCCACCTCGCAACCCGGTCGCAGTTCGCTGTCGGGGCCAGAGATGACACCGTCGATGGCTAGTGCCAGGCGTGGCCAGAGGGGAGCCAGGTCCGGATACTGCTCCTCCAACTGGCGCCGTAGGCCTGCGAGGTCGGCGCCCGGGGCGAGTTCGACTTCCATCTCGCTCGTACCAAGGGCTTCGCTGGCGGAGGCAAAAGCCACGAGACGAATCTTCATAGCGAGGATGATAGCCGAGCCCGGCTGCTGGGCGGCACGTATAATCGCCGCGACCTAGGAGGGTGGACTCTTTGTCGATACTAGAAAGTCAGATCACCGCCGACGAGCGGTTCGAGAAGAGGTTTCAGCATTGGAACTCCCTGTGGCGAGAGATCGCCCAGCAGGAGGCAACGCTTCGACTGGGTGGTGGTGAGAAGCGTCTCGAGCGACAGCGGGCCAAGGGGAAGATGACGGCTCGCGAGCGGATCGCGGCCCTGTGTGACGAAGGGGCGCCGTTCCTCGAACTCGGTCTGTGGGCCGCTCACGGGATGTATGCGGAGTTTGGCGGTGCGCCGGCGGCCGGCGTCGTCATCGGGGTGGGCAGGATCCAGGGACGGGAAGCCATGGTGGTGGCCAACGACGCCACCGTGAAGGCGGGAGCCTGGTTCCCGATGACCTGCAAGAAGGTACTCCGGGCCCAAGAGATCGCGGCCGAGAACCGGCTGCCGGTGGTCTATCTGGTCGATTCGGCGGGGGTGTTCCTGCCTCTGCAGGACGAGATCTTCCCTGACCGCGACCACTTCGGTCGCGCCTTCTACAACAACGCCCGCCTGTCGGCGGCGGGGATACCTCAGATCGCGGCGATCCTCGGACCTTGCGTGGCCGGTGGCGCGTATCTGCCCATCATGAGCGACGAGTCGCACATCGTCGAGGGCACCGGCTCGATCTTCCTCGCGGGTCCTCACCTGGTGAAGGCGGCGATCGGAGAGTCGATCGAGGCCGAAGATCTCGGCGGTGCGTTCGTCCAGTGCGACATCTCCGGGGTGGTCGATCATCGACATCCCGACGATGCGAGTTGCCTGGCCAAGATCCGATCGCAGTTCGCCCAGATGGCGCCACCGCCCGCCGCCCCGTTCGCTCGTCGCGAGGCCCGAGACCCGCAGTACCCCGCCTCCCAGCTGACCGGGATGCTACCGGTGGATCGCAGTCGACCGTACGATGCTCGGGAGATGATTGCGCGACTGGTCGATGGCAGCGAGTTCGATGAGTTCAAGGAGACCTACGGACAGACCCTGCTCTGCGGGACCGGCTGGATCGACGGCTGGGCGGTGGGAATCGTCGCCAACCAGCGGTCGATCGTGACTCAGCGGACCGGGGTCGAGGAGCGCGATCGCGAGCTTCAGATTGGTGGCGTCGTGTACTCGGAAGCGGCCGACAAGGGGGCCAGGTTCGTCCAGCTCTGCAACCAGAAGGGGATCCCTCTTCTCTTTCTCCAGGACGTGACCGGCTTCATGGTGGGCAGTCGGGCGGAGCGCGGGGGCATCATCAAGGACGGCGCGAAGATGGTCAACGCGGTGGCCAACACCGTGGTCCCCAAGATCACGATCTTCGTCGGCAACTCCTACGGTGCGGGCAACTACGCGATGTGCGGCAAGGCCTACGGTGCGCGCTTCGTCTACGCCTGGCCGTCGGCGTCGATCGCGGTAATGGGTGGTGCCCAGGCCTCCAAGACCTTGCTTTCGATCCAGCTCAAGAATCGCGAGGTCTCCGACGAGGAGCGCGAGTCTCTGCTCTCCAAGATCCAACGACGATACGACGAAGCGATGGATCCGCGGTACGCTGCAGCTCGGCTCTGGGTCGATGCCATCATCGATCCCGGTCAGACGCGGGAGGTCGTGTCGCGCTCTCTGGCCGCCGCGGCCTGTAACCCAGTGATCGACGAGTTCAAGACCGGCGTGTTGCAGACCTAGGGTCGGCTCGCTGGGATTCGAGGAAACGAATGAAGACGATACGAATAGGAAACGGTCAGGGCTTCTGGGGCGACAGTGTCGATGCCCCGGTGGATCTCCTACGGGGTGGCCCCATCGACTACATCGGCATGGACTACCTCGCCGAGGTGACGCTGTCGATCATGATGCGGCAGAAGTTGAAGGATCCGAGTCGGGGCTACGCCACCGATTTCATCGGGTTCATCCGCCGGGTGCTGCCGGAACTCCGCGAACGTGGCGTCCGTGTGATCACCAACGCCGGCGGGTTGAACCCGAAGGCGTGTCGTGAACAGATCTTCGAGGTGGCTCGGGAGTTCGGAATCTCCGGTTTGCGGGTTGGAGTGGTCGAAGGCGACGACATCCTGCCCGACCTGAAGGAGCTGGTGGACTCGGGACACGCCTTGCGGCACATGGAGACCGGCGACGAGATCGCGGGCGTTCTCGATCAGGTGACCAGCGCCAACGCCTACCTCGGCGCCTGGCCGGTGGTGGATGCCCTGAATCAGGGTGCGGACATCGTACTCTGTGGGCGGGTGACCGATACCGCGTTGGCCCTGGCACCGATGGCACATGAGTTCGGGTGGTCGCCCGACAACTGGGACTTGATGGCCGCGGGCACCGTGGCCGGGCACATTCTGGAGTGCGGAGCCCAATGCACCGGCGGCAACTTCTCTCGATGGTGGGAAGTCCCCGACCTGTGGAACGTCGGTTTCCCCATCGTCGAGGCGTCGGCCGACGGCAGCTTCGTCGTCACCAAGCACGACGGCACCGGGGGGATGGTCACCGAAGAGACGGTGGCCGAGCAGCTGGTTTACGAGATGGGAAACCCCGGTGAATACCTGACCCCTGACGTCACGGCGGACTTCACCTCCATTCAACTGAAAGCCGCGGGCGCCAACCGAGTTCGCGTCTCGGGAATCGGTGGAGGGCCGCGGACGCCATTCCTCAAGATCTCGGCTTCCTATCTAGCTGGATTCAAGACCAGTGGCCAGCTCACGGTCTCCGGGCCGCAGGCGATCGACAAAGCACGTCTCTGCGCCGACGTGGTCTGGAAACGATTGGAGAAAGCCGGCGTAACCTTCGACCCCGCCGATCGTCTCGAGGAGCTCGTCGGCCACTCAGCTTGTCTACCCGGCGTCTTGAGTGCGCCGTCCGATCCCCCCGAGGTCGTGCTGCGACTCGGGGTGCGCGATGCCGACCGCGAGAAGGTCGCTCGATTCGGCAAGGAACTCGCCCCTCTGGTGACCTCGGGCCCACCCGGAGTGACCGGCTTTGCCGGAGGGCGGCCCAAGCCACAGGAGATCGTCGCCTATTGGCCGGCGTTGATCGAACGCGAGGTCGTGGAGTCCAGCGTTCACGTGACGGTGGAGGAGGTCTGATGGCACGGGTTCCACTATCCCGCATCGCCCACGCGCGCTCTGGCGACAAAGGGGACGGTAGCAACGTCGGCCTGATCGCCGATACGGCAGCCCTCTACGAGATCATCCGCGAACAGGTTACGCCGGAGCGGGTGAAGGAACACTTCGCCGAGGTCTGCCACGGAGCGGTCGAGCGCTTCGAGGTGCCCAATCTACGGGCTCTGAATTTCATCCTGCACGACTCGCTGGGTGGCGGCGGCACCCTCAGTCTGAAGACCGACGCCCAGGGCAAGACCCATGGTCAGGGCATTCTGGCTCTGGAGGTCGAGGTCCCCTCCGAGCTCTTGCCCGCCGAGGTGCACCGATGACCGAGTGGTTGGTCGAACGGCGAGAGGGCGATCTGCTGTGGGTGACGTTGAACGATCCCGATCGAGCCAACGCTCTGGCCCCGGGTTTGATCGAGGCCCTGACCGACCTCTATCGGCGCCCGCTGCTCGAGTCTGGAGTTCGGGCCCTGCTGCTATCGGGAGCCGGCCGCCACTTCTCGGCCGGAGCCGATCTCGCGCACCTGCGGTCTCTGAAGGACGCGACCTTGGAGGACAACCGGGCGGATTCGAAACGTCTGCGCGACCTGTTCCAGGCGGTCTTGACGCAGGAGGTCCTGACCATTGCCCTGGTGCAGGGGGCCTGTATCGCGGGAGGCTGCGGCCTGGCCACGGCGCATGACTTCGTGATCGCATCCGAGCGGGCCAAGTTCATGTACAGCGAGGTGAAGATCGGATTCGTCGCAGCGTTGGTCGCCACCTTTCTGCCGTTGCGCGTCAGCGGCCGTGATGCCCGTGAGATGCTACTGAACCCGAGCCTGCTACCGGCGGAGGAGGCTCTGAGACTTGGTTTGATCAACCGCGTGGTCGGCGAGGGCGAGCTAACGACGGCAGGCGAGGCTCTGGCGGAGGAGATCCTGAGCAATGCGAGTTCCCAGTCGCTGGCTCGCACCAAGCGCCTCCTCCTGTCGTTGCCCGGTCGTTCGCTCAACGACGCGCTCGACCACGCGGCCGAGCAGAACGCCCAGGCGCGTCGGACCGAGGACTGTCAGCGCGGCATTGCGCACTTTCTCGAGCACAAGTCGGCTCCGACCTGGCGTTAGGATCTCGAACCGACTCGACCTTCTGGAAACCCCGCTCTCCGGGGACGCGGCGCCTGGGGGAGCCCAACGGTGCCTTGCGCGACCTCGCCGGGAGCCGACGGCATGCGCGGAATGCGCTCCCTTCCGCCTTGGGTCAGCGGCGGAGGTTGCGATCCAGCCACCTCAGGGTGGCATTCATGGCATCGATCAGGTGGGGCGTCGGCCCCTGGAAGGGGTGTTTGGCCCCCAGGGTGTGGCCGGCACCGGCAATCCGGTGGAGCAACACGGGGGGAGCTGCGGCCGCGGCCAGGTCGTCACCTTCAGCCGGGTCCACGGTCTCGTCTTCGCTCCCGTGCACGATCAGCCACGGGGCGGAGCGGCGAGCGGCCGCCGCCATCAGGTCGAGAGCCTCGGCGTTCTCTTCGATATCGTCGAGCAGGTCGGTGGAGATCGGGAGGGTCTGTCCGGTGCGTCCATTGTGGATCGGGAGCTCTCCATCGCGCCGCCACTGCTCCTCGAGCCCGCGGAAGCGGTGGACCTCGCCGATTGCGTTCCAGGTCACCAGGGCTTTGAGCGCGGGACGATCGCTAAGGCCAGCGGCCGCGAGGATCGCAGCTCCCCCACCCCGGCTGTGTCCGAAGAGGCCAACCCGATCGGCGTCGATGCGCTCGGGGTCGAGTTGGGCCACTTCGGAGAAGATCGACCGCAGGTCTTCGACGTCGCGGGAGTAGGTCGCGTCGCGAAACGCCTGGGGATCGCTGACGACGTCCTCCCCGGGGGCCACGCCGCTGCCGCTGAAGTTGAAGCGCAGAACGGCGAATCCCTTCTCGCACAGCAGATCTGCCAGCGGTGGGTGGAAACCCCAGTCCATGAACCCCTTGAACCCGTGGCACTGCAGGACTAGAGGGCGGGGCTGGCGAGCCGCTGGCAGATGCAGCACGGCGTCGAGAGGACGGGGTCCGGCGGTGAGTCGTAGGTGGCGTGTCGTCGTAGGCATCTTCGGTTCCTCGGTCAGCCGTCGGAAGCAGTAAAGGGAAGAGCGACCACCTCGGCGGAGGAGCCGTTGTCGAGTTGCACCACCGTGCCTGGCTCGCCGGCCCGATGATGGACGATGGCGAGTGCGATGGGGCCGTGGAGGGGAGATTCGGTCGAGGCTCCCAACCGTCCCACCGCGCGCCCGTCGAGAAGCAGTTCACCGCCCGGACTGGGAGTTGGGAGTTCGAGGCCTCTGAGGCCCCGGGGCGAACGCTGAACTCCACCCCGGTAGTGGATGCGGGCGATGACTTCCTGTCCCAGGTAGCATCCCTTGTCGTAGCTGACGGCGCGTTCTTCGTGGCCGGTCTCCTGGGGGAAGCAATCGTCGGCGAAGTCGATGCCGTAGCGCAACCAACCCGATTCGACGTGCAGACAGTTCCAGGCCAGAGAATCGAGGGGGGTGGCCGACGCAGCCAGTGCCTCGGCCCAGTTCGCGGCCTGCTGATCGACGTAGACCACGAACCAGTCGATGCCGGCCAGGGTCCTCGGGACGGCCAACGCTTCGCCCGGCGGGCCCTGTACGACCTCTGCCCGGCCGGCCGGCAGCGCCGGGAGGCCGAGAGCCACGGCCGCCCGGGCATTGAGGTAGAAGCACCGAACATCGCGGGTGGTGAAATCGACCCGATCGGCGATCCGGTATTTGGTCAGATGCTCGACCATCGGCTCACCTCGGCCCTGTGGCCATTCCACCCAGAGCGACGCTCCTCGATCCATGGCCCAGAGGTCACTCAAGATGCGTCCCTTGACCTGGGTACAGAACCCGTAGGTCGCCCCTCCTTCGCCGAGACGAGCGACATCGCAGGTCACCAGGCCGTTCAAGAAGCGCCGATGATCCGCCCCCGTCAGTTCGACGAGGTCGAGGCCGGTTTCGAAGAAGGCGGCTCCGTGGCGAGCCGCCGTGAGTGCGTCGTGCAGTGACATCGGTCCATCGTCGGTCATGCGCGAAGTGTAGTGGATGCCCTCTCTGGCGGCGCCGCGACTCCTGCCTCGTCGCCGACCTGCTGGACCATCCGCGACCTTGCCCCGCCCGCGGTATTCAGGAGACTGCTACAATCGCGGGGGAATACGAGCCACCTCGCTCCTGGTTATTGTGGCTCACGAGGAGATTCCAGATGGCCGAAACCGACACCGCTACCAACTCCCAGACCACCGCCGCGCAACCCGTTGCGGTTCACCATCCTGTCGATCTGACCGCCAAAGCGGCACAGATGATCCGCCTGACGCGGCAGGAAGAAAAGCTCCCCGAGACCCACGGACTGCGCGTTGCGGTCGTCGGCGGCGGGTGCAGCGGCTTCCAATATGCGCTCGACTTCACCGACGAGGCCCGTGACAACGACCACGTCTATCAGGTCGAGGATGTCACCCTGTACGTCGATGCGGTGAGTGCTCGCTACCTTCAGGGCACCACGATCGACTATGTGATGGGAATGTCGGGAGCCGGCTTCAAATTCAACAACCCCAAGGCGGTCGGTTCCTGCGGCTGCGGCAGTTCGTTCAGCGTCTGAACCGTCCTCCGCGATCTCGCGGTCACGACGTTCGCTTCTCCGATCGATGCTGCGGGCCATCCTCTTCGACTTCAACGGGATCCTCGTCGACGACGAGCCTCTGCACTGTGAACTCTTTCAGAGGGTTCTGGCGGAAGAGGGCATCGCCCTGTCGCGGGAAGACTACTGGGCGCACTACCTCGGCTACGACGACGAGGGTTGCTTTGCCGCGGTGTACCGGACGGCGGGTCGTGACCTCGATCCGACGAATCTGGTTCGCCTGATCGCGCGCAAGGCTACCTACTATCGAGAGCGGATCCGCCAGGATGGATATCCCTTCTTCGCTGGGGGTTTCGAACTCGTGCGCGAAGCAGCCCAGGCCGGGGTCACCCTGGGGGTCGTGAGTGGCGCGCTTCGCGAGGAGATCGAAGGAGCGCTCGAACAAGCGGCGGCGCGGTCGCTCTTCAAGTTGATCGTGGCGGCCGAGGATGTCCAGCGCAGCAAGCCCGATCCCGAGGGCTATCGTCGCGGAGTCATGCTCCTCAACAGTGAGCCTCCCCTTCCCGATCGTCTCTTCCATCCGCACGAGGTGCTGGCCATCGAAGACAGTCCTGCCGGCTTGAACTCGGCGCGCGAGGCGGGCCTGGCGACCGTGGGCGTTGCCCAGACCTATCGGTCCGAGGAACTCGAGATGGCCGATGCCGTGGTCGAGTCGATGGCGCAGCTAAACCTCGATCGCCTGTTGGACTTGATCGGCGGCTGAAGCCTCGTCTCGAGGAGACGAGGAGTGATATAAAGACGCCCCCATGGAGCGACGATTCAGACAGGAACACGGCGGCGGGCGGATCGAGGTCATCTGTGGCGGGATGTTCTCTGGTAAGTCCGAAGAACTGGTCCGCCGGCTGCGCCGAGCCCTCATCGCGCGGCAGACCATACAGGTCTTCAAGCCGCGAATCGACAATCGCCACGCTCCGGATCGCGTCGTCACCCGGGACCGCCGCGAGGTCGATGCGACTTCGGTCGAGAACACGGCGGAGCTTCAGAGGGAGCTGCTCCCCGACGTCGAGGTGATCGGGATCGACGAGGTGCAGTTCTTCGACTCGGCACTGGTCGAATTGGTCACGCAGCTCGCCGACCGGGGGGTTCGGGTCATCGTGGCGGGTTTGGACCAGGACTATCGGCGTCGGCCCTTCGGCCCGATGCCCGAGTTGATGGCCCTGGCGGAGCACGTCGACAAGGTGCACGCCGTCTGCGTGCAGTGTGGGGCGACGGCCCACTACAGCCAACGTTTCGCGGGGGGTGGTGAGCAGGTCCTGGTGGGCGACGGAGAGTCCTACGAAGCCCGCTGTCGCAGTTGCTACGAGCCCTACCAGCCCTGAGGCCAGGCGGCAGGTGATGGAGAGTTCGCGGCCGTCTCCACGCCCCGGAACTGCGCGTCGACCGTGGGGTCAGGAGCCCTTCGGTTCGCGGTACCGTGGTTCGCTGGTGCGGGCTCTTTGGCTGGGACTGCTGCTGGCTGGGTGCCACTCGCCAACTCCCGCCCCGGATGTGTTGTTCGTTACGATCGACACCCTGCGGGCGGATCGAGTCGGGGTCTACGGGTCCACGACGGCGCGGACACCGAACATCGATCGCCTGGCCGCCCAGGGGGCTTGGTTCACCGACGCAGTGGCTCCGCTCCCGGAGACGCGTCCCTCCCACTTCACACTCTTCACCTCGCGGTACCCCCGCGACCACGGCGTGGTCAGCAACACCCAGCGTTTGGCTGAGGAGTTCCTGACCCTGGCTGAGCTCTACCGTAGTGCGGGATACGCGACCGCTGCGTTCTCCGGCACCATCCTGCTCGATCGAGATTCTGGGGCAGGGCAGGGCTTCGATCTGCTCGAGACGGGAGACGAGCCCCAACGGCCGTCGTCGGAGGTGCTGGCGGACGTCCGTAGTTACTTGGCGCGGGCCTCGACCGACCAGCCGCTCTTCCTGTGGGTGCACCTGTTCGACCCCCACATGCCGTACGAGCCCGACGGCCCAGAACCTCGAGGGGCAACGGCCGCAGACGAGAGTGAGACGTTGCCCTCGGTCGACGATTCCACGCCGACCGATCCCGCCGATTGGGTTCGACGCCTCCCGACCTTCACCTGGCCCCGACTCCTGCAGCTGGCGGCGGCCCATGACGGGGACCTCCCGGCGGGCGCGGTAGACCGAGGTCGCGAGCTCTACGCCGGGGAGGTCGAAGTGGTCGACGAGGCCGTGGGAGCGCTGCGTCGACTGCTCGAAGCACGGGGCAGCTGGGACCGCACGCTCACCCTCTTCACCGCCGACCACGGGGAGTGCTTCGAGCAAGGCATCTACTTCGAACACTCGCATTGTCTCGGAGAAGGTGCTCTGGCCGTTCCCCTGATCCTGGCCGGCCCCGGCATCGAGCCGGGCCGGCGAGAGCGGGTCGTCGAGCACTTGGATGTCGCGCCGACCCTGCTGCGAGCGACCGGCCTGGAAGTCCCCGACACCTACCTCGGCCGCGATTTGCTGCTGGCCGGACCGCAACCGGCTGAGACGGCGTTCTTCCAGCCGCCGGTGTACCCTCAAGAGCAGATCGAGAATCGGCGGGATGTTCTCCAACGGCTGCGAAGTGCTGGTGGGGACCCCACCCGCGATCTGCTGGGTGACCGGCTGCAGGTCGGGGCTCGTAGAGGGGCCTTCAAGTACCTGCGGATCGAGGGACAGGAGTGGCTTTGGAACCTCGACCGAGATCCCGAGGCCTCTCACGACCTTGCGGCCGAGGAGCCGGAGCTGCTCTTGGACCTACGGAGGGCCACTCGTGAGTGGTTGCGTGATCACCCGATCCGGGCGGTGGACTCCGAGGAGATCAACCCCGAGCTGCGCAAGAAACTCGAGGCACTAGGGTACCTCGGCGGAGGTTGAGGGCTGCGGGTAGCCGAGACTCGGCGGCACTAGCGAGAGCTCAGTCGGGGCTCGGAGCGGAGTGTTCCGAGATCAGCCTGGCCACGGCTCCGTCCTCTCGAAGTCGTTGCAGTGCGGCGTCGAAGCGAGCCAGGATCTCGCGGGCTCCTGGCTGGTCTCGTGGCACGATCAAGTGCTGACTGACCCTCTCCGCGGGACCCTCGAGGGTTCGCAACTGGCGCCTTCGGATCCCCATACGCCGGGCCGTGGCCCAGCCCAGGAGGTCGCCGACCAGGAAAAAGTCCGCGCGGCCTTGGAGGATCATCTGGAAGCAGGACTGCATCGTGGGCGGGTTCACGAATTCATGTCGGGCCACCGCCTCCGTCGGCTGCGGAAACCCCAACGGTAGGCATTCGGTCAGGTCTGGCCGACCGGCGACCTCGGTCGTACTCTGTAGGTCGGCATCCGCGCGCACGAAGTAGCGCGACTCGAGGGTGAAGAGGGAGTCTGAGTAGAGAAAGTCGCTTTGCCGCTGTTCGGTGAGCACGTAAGGGAAGGTGCCGAAGAACTGGCCCTGCTGTGTCGCCTGCAGCCCGCGCTTCCACGGTAGGAACTCGATCTCGGTGGCCACTCCGATCTCGTGGAAGGTCGCGACGACGATCTCGGTAGCGAGGCCTCCGGCCGGAAGATCAACTCCGCTGAGCGGGGGGTAGGCATCGCCGGTGACCAACCGCAGCGAGGACGGCGGAGGGGCCTGGCCACTTGCGATAGTCGAGATGCCAGTAAGCAGCGTGATAGCGACAATACGACGTAGCGACACGATCAGAAGCCTAGTCGTTGGCGAAATCCGAAGCAACCGACTCTGGGAGAGGGGCCGACCACCAAGCGGTCAGGCCTGGCTCGACGCTTGCCTCTCGCACCCGAGGGTGTGGGGAGATAACGTAGGCAGCGTGCGAGGCGTGAGGGTCTGTATCGTCGGAGGGGGCATCGGTGGACTGGCCACCGCGATCGCGTTGCAGCAACGGGGAGTCGAGGCTCAGGTCTACGAAGCGGCGCCCGAGCTGACGGCGGTCGGCAAGGGGATCTGGATGCCGCCGAATGCGTTGGCCGTCCTCGACCAGCTGGGAGTCGGGGAGGACGTGGCGAGCCGCGGGGTCGAGCTCGACCAGGTAGAGTTGCGGGACCGCGACAGTGGAGTGATTCAGGCCCTTCCGATGCACTGGGTTCGCGACCGGTTCGGTCGCAACACCGTGTCGATCTTGCGGTCGGAACTGCAAGCCGCGCTGGTTGATCGACTGGCCCCCGGCACACTCCATCTGGGCAAGCGCTATCGTGGGAGCGAGGATGGCGGAGACCGGGTGGTGGTGGAGTTCGAGGACTCGACGGCCACCGAAGCTGGCTTGCTGATCGGGGCCGATGGCCTTCGCTCCGCCGTGCGCTCCTCGGTGGATCCTGGAGCCAGGCTGCGCTCCTCGGGGCAGGTCTGCAGCCTCGCTCTCTGTGACTTCGAACTGCCCCGGGATTCACGAGGCCGGGCCTTCGAGGTCTGGGGAGGACGCTTCCGCATCGGTTTCTCGGCGGTTTCGGACCGGCGGGTGTACTGGTTCGCTCCGCGGCTCGCAACGGGGGCATCGGGCGCTGTCGTCGAGCCCCTGACGCCAGCGGAGCGCTGGGAGGGCTACCGTGGCTTTCCGTCGCCGATTCCCGAGCTGCTGCAGGCCACCGATCCTGACGAGATCCTCGACGTGGAACTCGTGGAACTCGTCGCGCTGTCTCGCTGGTGGTCAGGACGGCGGGTCTTGGTGGGCGACGCCGCCCACGCCATGACTCCGAACACGGGCCAGGGGGGTGCCCAGGCGCTGGAGGACGCCGCGTGTCTGGCCCAGTGTCTGGTGGCCCATGACGATCTCCGGGTGGCTCTCACCAGGTACGAGAAACTACGACGTCCGAAAGCGACGAGACTGTCCAGTAGCGCGCGCCGGTTGGGCCGCCTGGCCCATCTCCAGAACCGGACTTTGCGTCGTCTGCGCAATGCGACGCTGCGGGCGATTCCACAAACGTTGGTACGCCATCAGATGGGACAGATCTACTCGTTGCAGTTCTGACCCGGGCCAGTCGGTGACCGGACGCTTCCGGGTCTTGGAAGTGGAGACCCCTTTCGGCGCGAAGAGAACTGCACTATCATCCCCGGCTCGTCGGTGTCGGGGGTGGGGTCGGCCTCCCCGCTGGCGCCGTACGTCTCTTCCGTCGAATCAGCCGGAGCTTCCCGACGCGGCTCGGCTGGACCATGGAGCGGACCCTTGACTCTCTGGACCCTGGTGGGCATCCCACTTCTCATCTTCACGGCGCGCCTGCTCGACGTGACGCTCAGCACGATTCGCATCGTGTTCATCTCGCGTGGACTCAGGCGCTTGGCACCGCTGATCGGTTTCGTCGAGATTTTGATCTGGCTGGTAGCAATCGGGCAAGTGATGCAACACCTGGACCGGCCGGTCAACTACGTGGCTTACGCCGGGGGATTTGCGGCGGGAACCTGGATCGGTCTCCTCCTCGAGAACCGGTTGGCCATCGGCCTGGTGGCGGTGCGCATCATCACTCGCAGCGATGCCACCGAGTTGGTCGAGAGCCTGCAGGATGGAAACTTCGGGGTCACCAGTTTCGGGGCTCGGGGAATCAAGGGTCGCGTCCGATTGCTCCTGACCGTACTGCCGCGCAAGGACCTGCCACGGGTGCAGCGATTGGTGGAGGAGAAGAACCCCGGGGCCTTCCTGTCGGTCGAAGATGTGCGTGAAGTCAGTCAAGGCTACTTTCCGGCGACCGATACCGGCTGGTGGGGACGGCTGCGAGGGGCCGGCAAGGGCTAGGAAGTGCGGCTTCGGGCCGGTCGGGTCAGAAGGCGCCACGAGCCGATCACGAAACCGAGCCCACAGATCACGAGATACAGCCAGTACAGCGGTACCGACCGCAGGGCAAAGCCGAGACCGCGAGAACCGAGTAAGAACCGGAAGAAGCCGCGGTTCAGTCCCACCATCATGAGCAGGCAGACGACGGCGAAGGCGAAGAGTGGCCATCGTTGGTCGGGGACCAGAAGTGTGCAGACGAGAGTGAGCGGAAGGAGGCCCGCGGCCACGACGCTCAGCCGATCCCGGTGCTTCACGTTGAGATCGTTCAGTAGCCCCTCGCCACGCAGCATCTGCTCTGTCCAGGGGACGGCTCGTCGGAAGAGGTCGGTGTAGACCAGGTTGCCGAGAGTCCAGCGCTTCAGGTGGCTGACCTGCAACGTGGGCTCCAGACGGATGGCGTGGCCGGCCCGACGCAGGCGACCGCCGAGTTCGATGTCCTCGATACTCGGGTCCGCGTAGCTCTCGTCGAAACCCTGCACCTGGTCGAAGGCGTTGCGTCGGACGGCGCCGCAGCCGGACCAGAAAGTCGAGGCCTCGGCTCGGCTGGTCTGGTGCACCCAGTGGTGGAGTAGATTGCGATACTGTGACAGGAAGTCCGGATCGCCTGGAGCATCGTCGTAGGAGCCGATCACCGCGGCCACGTCTCGTGGCTGTGCCGCAAACCGCTCCACCAGAGTTGCGATCAGGTCCGGCGGGACCTCGACGTCGGAGTCGAGAAAAAAGAGCAGCTTGCCGGTAGCCAACTCGGCGCCCCGATTGCGGGCGGCAGCCGGGCCCATCCGACGTTCGAGCGCGAGGACGTCGGCTCCCAACTCCCGGGCCAGGGCTGTCTGCTCGTCGGCGCTGGCGCTGGGGCCATCGAGGACGACGACGATCTGACCACCGGCGGGCTCCAAGCGCTGCAGGCTACGGACGCAGCGTTTCCAGTGCGGAGCGCCCGGGCCGACGGGGATGATGACGCTGACGTCAGCCTCGATCATACGGGCAGGGTGGTGCGGCTCAGCTGCGGCGCAGGCGTCGATCCGCCAGACGGTTGTAGAGGAACGCGACACACCAGCCGACGGCGGCTCCGGTCAACGCTCCGTAGAAGAAGCCGACGATCGAACCACCCCAGGTGACCGAGTACCCCGGGTAGTAGACCCGCAGCAGACCGAGGGTGGGTCCGACTGTCGGACCACCCTTGATCACGAGCCAGAGGGTGGCGACGAAGAGTCCGGTACCGCAGACCATGCCGCCGACGAGGGCGACGATGGCGGTCCGGAGACGGGCGACGCTGCGGGCCACCAGAAGTAGGGCCTGTTCGGTATCTCGAGTGGATTGACTCATGGGCTACTTGGGTTCTCGCAGAAGTTCAGAGCTCGAAGGTGGTGATGGTAGCGAGTCGTCGTTCGAGGTCGCGTTCCGCCGCGGCGACGAGGCGATTCATCAAACGGGCGGTCGACCAGCCGAGGGCGAATCCGAGCCCCCCGGCCTCGGCCGTGCCGATCAACAGGCCGGGCCAGCTGACCTCGAAACCGAAGAGGTACTGGCCGAGGAGGGAGAGGGTAGGCAGGAAGTCCGGTTGGCCGCGGAGGACCGGGAACAGGGTGGCGAATGCGAGGCCCAGGGCAGTGGTGACCCCCACTGCAGCTCCGGCTGCGATCTCGTCGTACTGAGCGAACGCGGACTCGAGAATGTCGTCCAGCCGGTTCTGTACTCGCGCCGGCGTCAGTCGATCCCCGGTCGCCGGCGGCTGGGCGCCGCCGCGGGACGTTGGACGACTCGACTTCTCTTCGTGGTACTCCTGCTCGACGTTGATCGACCAGAGGTCGAGGGCAGCTCCGGACAAGTTGCGGACGGCATAGAGGCCAGCCACCATCGAGTGGTCCTGGTTGTTGTAGCGGTGTTGTCCGTTGCGGCCGATGGTCTGCAAGTTTTCGAACCGATTCAGCCAGTCGCGGATCACTCCGAGATGTCGTTCGTACTCGTCGTCGTAGACCGGGTAGGCCTTGGGCATTCTCACGACGTGACCATCGATCACCTCGGAGCCGAGGAACAGGCCGATCGCCTCCGCCTCGGCCGCGCCCAGCGACACCAGATCGGCGTCGTCCATCGACCACAGGTCGTCCCCTTCGTCGACGAAGTACTCGAGTCCGACGAAAGAGTGGCTGGGGTCCGCCACCATCTCCGGACTCCAGTTCTTGAAGTTCTGAACCCGTCCGACCCGGACATCGGGGGAATGTACGTAGATCCAGTTGTCGGGAAAGAGCGTCTTCCGATCGACCAGGAGGCCGACGATCAGGAAGTCGCGGTAGCGGAGCCCGCGGGCGGCAGCGAGCACCGGCGCCGGTGCGGCGGGTTCCATCGATTCGACGAGGTGGCTGATCGGCATCGAGGAGATCAACGCGTCGCAGGCGTGCCGCTGGCGAGATCCGCTCTCCGCAGCGGAGGGTTCCGGGCCTTCTACCTCGACCGAGACGACACGATCCGCCCGGTGCTGCACCGCGACGACCCGGTGTTGCAGTCGGGTGGCGACCCCGCCCTGCGCCGCCAACTCGGAGCAGCGCTCCCACATCATTCCGGGGCCCAGACGGGGGTAGAGAAACTGCTCGATCAGGCTGGTCACGACCTCTCCGTCCCGTGTCCCCTGGCCGAGGAATGCGTTCTTCACCGCGGTTAGGAGGTCGAGATTCTTGATGCGCTGGGCGGCCCAGGCGGCGCTGATCTCGGAACAGGGCATTCCCCAGACCTTCTCGGTGTAGGTCTCGAAGAAAATCTCGAACAAACGGCGGCCGAAACGATTGCTGACCCAGGCGTCGAAGGTACGCTCGTCGGGGATCGGAAAGAGCTGCGCGTGCAGGTAGCTCAGCGCGACTCGGCACGATTCGAGGAACCCGAGGCCACGGAGGGCGTTGAGCGGCTTGAGCGGGTAGTCGAAGAAGGTATCGCGATAGAAGATCCGGGAGAGTCGCTCGCGGACCAGCAACTCGTCGCCGAGGATCTCGTGCCAGAGATCCTCCACCTCGCGGACCTTGGTAAAGAACCGATGGCCCCCGATATCGAGACGACAACCTCGAAACTCGACGCTCCGCGAGATCCCGCCCACGATGTCGTCGGCTTCGAACACCACGCCACCGAGCCCCTGCTTGCTCAGCTCCAGGGCCGCGGTGAGACCGGCGGGTCCGGCACCGACGATGATGGTCTGTCGCGGGCTGGTCTCGCTGGGGTTGGCGGTCAGCGGTGGCGTTTCCATCGTAGGGTCGGTGGGAGTGGGGGGGCTGGCAGCACGATCCGGCGGGCTAGGTATACCATGGACCCCGCCATGATGCCTCCCTCCGTCCCTCTCGATCGCCCCCTTGGCACCGCAGCGCGAGAGTGACCCCGAGCTCCAGATGGCGAGAGTTCTCTGCATCAGCGACGGTTTGGTCAGCGTGGTCCTTCCGGCCCTCGAAGTGGGCCGCCGTCTCGCCGAGGACGGCCACCACGTGGGTTTCCTGGCCGCCGCCCGCTACGCAGAGTCGGCACGAAGACTCGGATTGCGGTTCACCGAGCTGCCCGCGGCCGTATGCGCCCCGCGCCGACGATCGCAAGAGATCGGTCGGTGGCCGATCGGCGACGAGCTGGCCGAGCGAGTCCTCGATTTCGCCCCCGATCTGCTCCTCATCGACGGCGAGTTGCACGAAGTGATCGTGGTGGCCCTCGGACTGCAGCAGCGACACGGTCTGCGGGTGGTGCTTCTGAACAGCTTCGTCTCGATCTGGAGGAGCCCTGGGGTCCCGCCGCCCCACGTCTTGGCTCAGCCCGGTCTCGGTTGGAGAGGCTCCCGTCTGGTCGTCGCAGCTTACTGGGAGGCACTCTTCTGCCGCAAGCGTTGGCGTCGGTTCCGAGGTCGTGCTCTCCAGGGAACTACGGACCGTGTGACCCGGCTGCGCCGACTCGCGGCCCGACACGGAGTCGAACTCAAAGCGGTGGTCGATACCCGTCAGTGGTCGATACCCTTCACCTACCGCAATCTACCGGTGTTGAGCCTGCACGCGCGGGAGTTCGAGTTTCCCCACCGGCTCGATGTCCGGGCCCACTACGTCGGGCCGATGGTGCTGGCTTCCGACCACCGTCCAGCGCCTGACCAGCCCGACACCGGCCGGGAAGTTCGACGCCTCGAAGCGTTGCTCGAGGCTCTGCCCCCTAGCGAGACCCTGGTCCTGGCCGTGTTCGGGTCCGCAGCCACGGTCGGTGACCAACTCCCGAGGCGGTTGGTGGACGCCTGTCAGGTCGAGGGCTGGACCCTCGTGCTGGGGCTCGGTGCCCGTGGCCTCGACCAGCTCGGTGCCCTCCCTGCGAACGTCCACGCCTTTCCCTGGATTCCCCAGCTGGACGTCTTGGCACGGGCCGACGTCCTGGTGACCCACGGGGGCATCAACTCTCTCGACGAGAGTATTCTGGCCGGGGTGCCGGTGTTGATCTACTGCGGTCATGCCACGGACATGGCGGGCAATACCTCTCGCGTGCTCTGGCACGGCCTGGGGGCAATGGGCTCTCCGCGAGACACGGCCGGCGGGATTCGCGAGCGTCTGCAAGGGCTGCTGGCGGATCGGGATTGCCAGCAGCGTGTCCGCACGATGGCCAGGGTGTATCAGGAGTATGCGACGTCACGGCGATTGGAGGAGACCGTCCGCCACCTGCTCGAAGAGGATGGAGGGGAATTGGCGGACACAGCGTCGGGGCAGCGACGATGAACGATCGGCCGGTGGACTCCTCGATCGGTCGTGTGGCGGCCGGCGCCGGGTGGTTGTACGGCTACCGCTGGGTCGAACGATTGCTCGATTTCGTTGCGGTGGTCGTGCTGGCACGCTTGCTGTCACCCGACGACTTCGGGTTGGTCGCCATCGCCGCGTCGATCGTGGCCATCATCGACGGACTGGCGGCCTTCGACGTGCACAAGGCACTGATCCGACGCCCTGACGCCGATCAGGCCCTCTACGATAGTGCCTGGACCCTGGCGCTGGCTCGCGGCGTTCTTTCGGCCCTGATCATGGTGTCGATGGCTCCCTTCTTCAGCGATCCTCGCCTGTCGACGGTCCTCTGCGTCCTGGCTCTCAGTCCGCTGTTGCTGGGGCTCTCCAACCCCCGTTTCGCTCGCTTCGAGACCGAGCTGGTCTACTCCAGGATCGGGATCCAGACCCTCACCGCCAAGGTCGGTTCCTTCGTGGTGACCCTGGCCGTGGCCTGGGTCACCCGCTCCTACTGGGCCCTGGTCGCGGGCACGTTGGTCAGCTCCCTGCTCCTCACCGTCCTGAGCTACGCGCTACGACCCTATCGACCCCGCCCTTCCCTGCGACGCTGGCGTGACATCTTTGGTTTCAGTGGCTGGCTGTCGCTGACCACGGCCGTCACGACGCTGTCGATGGAGACCGACAAGCTGATCGTAGGCAAGCTCCTAGGTGTCACCGACACCGGGAGGTACTACATGACGCAGCGGGTCGGGGTGCTGCCGACTCGGGAGCTGATCAGTCCCCTGCAGCGGATTCTCTTCCCGTCGTTCAGTGCGCTGCTCTCCGATCCGGCTCGGTTGCGGCGCGTGGCTCTGGAGTCGGTCAACGTACTGGGTAGTCTGAGCCTTCCCGCCGCCGTCGGGTTCGCCCTGGTGGCGCCGGATTTCGTCCCCCTGGTCCTGGGGGACCAGTGGCTCGCCATCGTCCCGTTGCTGGTGATCCTGGTGCCCTACCTGGGAGTCCGAGCGACGCTGGCGATGACTCTGCCCTGCGTGCTGGCTTTGGGGCGCACGCGCCTTCTGTTCGGGGTCAGTCTCGCCTACGCGCTGGTGCACGTGCCTCTCTTCGTGGCGGGCACGGCCGTGTACGGCCTGGTCGGGGCCATCTGGAGTCTCGTTCTGGCGGGGGTGGTCTACTCGGGACTCAACGTCTGGATGTTGCACCGCACCCTAGCGATTCGACTGCGCGAGATCCTCGGTCAACTCGTCCGTCCCACGCTCGCGAGCGCGATCCTGGTCGTCGGCCTCCTGCTGTTCGACGGCACGGTCGGGGCGAGCCTTTCGGGATGGCTGTCGCTGGGGGTGCGGGTGCCCCTCGGCGCCCTCCTCTACGGAGTCGCCCTGTGGGCACAGTGGGCCGCAGCGGGCAAACCCGCGGGACTCGAAACTCGGCTGCAACAGCTGTGGGATCGCCCGAGGAGCTAGGAGCTCTTCCCCTCGGTTCCGCCGCCGCCCTGGCGAGAAAGGTCGTGGAAGGATTGCGCGGTCCGGGTCGCGATCGTGGTCCACGAGTGAGCGGCCGACACCTGCCGGCCCCCTGCGGCCAACTGGGTGCGGAGGATGGGGTCGGACAGGACCCGCGCCACCGCCTCGGCCAGGGCCTCGGGATCCTCGGGCGGCACGAGTAGAGCGTCGGCACCGTCGCTGAGCATCTCGGGCAAGGCTCCAACCCGCGTGGCTACCACCGGTACTCCGAGGGCCAGGGCGAGGAAGAGCACCCCCGATTGGCTGATACTGCGGTACGGCATCACCAACACGTCCGCGGCGGCGAAGAGGGCCGCCACTTCGGAGAACGGGAGGTACTCGAAGCGACAAACGGCTCCCAGTGCCGACGCCTCGTCCTCGAGGTCGCGGCGATCCGAAGGGGACAGGCGGTCCGGGTTCCCGGCGATCAAGAGGCGGGCCGAGGGTCGCCTGGCTTGCACCGCCGGCCAGGATTCGAGCAGCAGATCGAGCCCCTTGTAGTGCCGAATGTAACCGAAGAAGAGCGCGACTTCGTCGGATTCACCCAGGCCCAGCGCTTGGCGGGCCTGCGGCGGGCTCGGTGGCGGCTGGGCCGTTTCTTCGAAGAAGCCGTACTCTCCATGGGGGATGACCTCGATCCGCCGGGAGTCCACGCCGAGCTCTCGCTCGAGGCGGCGCCGATCCACTTCGGAATGGGCGACGACGATGTGGGGCAGTCGGTGGATGGCGCCGTAGATCCAGCGGGCGAAGCGCAGCGGCTCGTGGGGAGTGACCACATGCGCGGTGGAGACCACCCGGAGGCCCAGGAGGCGGAGCAGCCAGAGGTAGAGCAGAGCACTGGTGTTGGTGCTGTGGAGATGGACCACATCCGGGGCGACGCGACGAGCGTAGCGGGCGGTGGTCCAGGCGTCGAACACGGCCTCCAGGCTGCGCCACCAGCGGAAGGAGCGCCGATGGGGTTGGCCTTGGGTCCAACGCGCGATGCGCCGCTCGACGGAAAACCCAGGATTGGGAGCCGCGTCGGCGGTGAGATCGTGCAACTCGAATCCGACGGTGGTGAGCAGTGTCACCTGGTGACCGGCGTCGGCGAGGGCGCACGACAGGTTGTACGCGTAGTGCAACAGCCCTCCCCGGCCGAAGGTCTCGACCTCGAGAATACGCAGCGGAGGAGGACCGTCGGCGGCTTCGGGCATGCGGTCATAATAAACGCCGAATGATGAGTACCGACGACGGACCCGGGGTGCAGAGTCGGGCCGCGCGACTGGAGGAGGCGATTCGCCGGAAACGCGCCGGCAGTCGTCGCAGCCGGGAGTTGCCGACGCGCGATCGGGCCCTGCCGGCTCTCCTCGGGCCCCTGCAGAAGAGTCTGTGGTTGGCGCACCGGCTCGATCCCGACGGGGCCACGTACCACCTCGTCGACGCCTTTCGGGTGGCGGCGCCGCTCGATTTCGGGCGGCTGGATACGGCGTTCCGCGAGGTCGTGGCGCGGCACCGACTCCTCCGCTCCACATTCCAGAAGACCGAAATCGGCGTGGAGCAAGTGGTCGATGCGGTACCGCTGTCCCTCTTCGTCGTCGAGGCGACGGAAGTCGAAGTCGAAGGCTCGGCGAGGGAGGCAGCGGTGTTGCAGGCACGGCGCCCGTTTTCGCTGGAGCGAGGCCCGCTGGTTCGCCTACTCCTGGTCGGCGACTTGCTGGTCCTGACCTTGCACCACATCCTGGCGGACGAGCTGTCGCTGGGCCTCTTGTGGCGGGATCTGGTCGCCGCCTACGAGGGACGCCCGTTGCCACCCGCGCACCTCCAGTACGACGACTACGTCGCCTGGTCGCTCGACCGTGGCGAACGACGCCGCACCGAGATCGAGTTCTGGCGAGCTCGACTGACCCCCGTGCCCGAGCCGTTGCAGCTTCCCCTGGTGCGCCGCCAGGTCGAACCGGGTGAGGGACGGTGGATCGAGCGTCAGCTGGCAGAGACCGCCAGCCGGGATCTCCGGCAGTTCGTGGCGGCCGTCGGCGCGACGCCCTTCCTGCTGGCTGCGTTTGCCTACCGGGTGCTCCTCGGCCGTCTGAGCGACGGACCGGGTCCCGCGATCGGCACTCCGGTGTCGACCCGAAATCACCCGGCCGTGGCCGAAATGGTGGGGTACTTCACGAACCCCTTAGTCCTTCCCGGTGCGGTGGACGAGGACTCGACGGTGGAAGACGCTCTGCGCGCGTTTGTCGCCGAGACTCGGGAACGTCTGGCGCACAGCCAGACGCCCTTCACTGACCTCGTGGAGACCTTGCAGCTTCCGAGGTCGAGCGATCGATCTCCGCTGTTTCAGACCCTGTTCGTCTACCAGCAGCCCGAGGCCGCGATCCGGTTGGAGGGCGAGCCATTGCGACCCGTCGTGCTCGACCTCGGCGTCTCGAAGTTCGACCTCACCCTGTTCGTGGCGGAGCGAGAGGGCCGGTTCGACCTCGCGGTGGAGTACCGCACCGCGCTCTACGACGTTGTAGGGATGCAGCGGTTGTTGGCGCTGTACGAGACGCTGCTGATCGATCTGGTTTCGGGCGATCGTCGCAGGCCCGTCGCTGCGCTCTCCCTCGTCCCGCCCGAAGAGTCGGCACGGCTGCGGGGTCTCGAGCGCGGCCACGAGCTCGCTCCGGGTCCGACCACGGTGCTCGCGCAGTTCCTGCGGCAGGTCGCAACCGGCGGAGGGCGGGAGGCGGTTCGGAGCAGAAGCCAAAGCCTCGACTACCGCGAGCTGCTCGTCGCGGCCGACGAGGTCGCCGCGGCCCTCGAAGGGGTCAGTGTCGAGGTGGGGGATCGGGTGGGCCTCTATCTCGACCGCTCAGCGGCTGCGATCGCGGCGGTCCTGGGCTGCCACCTGGCGGCGACCGCTTACGTCCCGCTGGATCCGCGGTATCCGATGAGCCGCAACCACCGGATCCTGGAGGACGCTGGAGTCGTGGTGGTTCTGACCTCGGGGGCCTTGGCCGGAGAGCTTCCGGACGGCGACTGGAAGGTCCTCGCATTCGACGAGAGGCTTTCGCTCGGATTGCCGGACCGCGAGCCTGTGGCGGCGGTTCGCTCCCGTGAACCGGCTCCTGCGGACCTCGCCTACCTCCTCTACACGTCGGGTTCTTCCGGGCGGCCGAAAGGGGTCGCGGTGAGCCACGAGAACCTCGAGCGGTCGAACGCCGCCCGGCTTGCCTACTACGGCACCCGCGGGGTAGCCCCGGCGCGGTTTCTCTTGATTCCCAGCCTGGCCTTCGATAGCTCGGTGGCTGGTCTTTTCTGGATGCTCGCCAGCGGCGGAACCCTGGTCTTGCCGACGGCGGAGGAGGCCCGCGATCCTCGGGCCCTGCTCGAACTCATCGCTCGAGAGGGAGTCGATTCTCTGCTCTGCGTTCCCTCGCTCTACTCCCAGATGCTCCGTGGCTCGAGAACCGAGGCGAAGGCTACGTTGTCGACGCTGCGCACCGTGATCGTGGCTGGCGAAGCCTGCCCCTGGAGCCTGGTCGCCGAGCATCAGAACCGCTGCCCAGGGGTCCGGCTCTTCGATGAATACGGTCCGACGGAGGCCACGGTCTGGGCGTCGGTGAGCGAGCTGACGGCGATCGATCGGTCGGACTTCGGGTCCCAGGAGCCGGTGCCGATCGGAGGACCGATTCCCGGGGTGACGATCGAGTTGGTCGACAACCGGAGCCGGATCGTGCCGATCGGAGTTCCGGGGCGAGCCCTGATCGGCGGGACTACGGTGGCTCGAGGTTACTGGAATCGCCCGGATCTGACCGCGGGGAGCTTCTTGGGCCGCGACGCCGATCGGCGCTACGACACCGGGGACCGAATGGCCTGGACCGAAGACGGTCAGCTCCTGTTTCTGGGGCGAGTCGACGAGCAGATCAAACTGCGGGGAGTTCGGATCGAGCCCGGGGAGATCGAGGCCAACGCCCTGGAGTGGCCTGAGGTTCGGGCCGCGGCGGCGGTGGTCGCGGGTCCGGCGGGGGGAGCCGAAAGGTTGACGCTTTTCGTCGCGGGTCCGGTGCCAGAGGACTGGCGTCGCCGGATGGGCGAGCGCCTGCCGCAGGAGATGCGTCCGCACGCGGCGACCAGCCTGAGCAGCCTTCCCTTGCTGCCGAACGGCAAGATCGACCGGAGCGCACTGAGGGAGCTCGCGCGCCTGGCGAGGGACGAGCGTCCCGAGCGTCCGGGAGCCCCCCGTGAGGTTCCCAACGACGAACAGCTGAGCCTCAGATCGTTGTGGCAGGGCTTGCTCGGACTCGAAACGGTCGGGTTGGACGACAACTTCTTCGAACTCGGAGGCCATTCGTTGCTGGTGGCCGAGATGACGATGGCGATCGAAGAGGACTTCGGCGTGCGGCTCGCGGCCCAGCAGGTCTTCCAGAACCCGACGGTTCGGCAGTTGGCGGAGTTCCTCGCCGGGCGCGGTGAGCGGCGGGGCTACGAGCACCTCTTTCCGCTCCAACCGATCGGATCCGAGGCGCCCTTCATCGTCGCCATTCCCCACTTCTTCGCCGATCTCTTCGCCGACCTGTTCCGAGGGCAGCGGCCGGTCTACGGGCTGCGGGGAGTCAGCCTGCGGGTCGAGGGGAACCTAAGCCGCTGGCCGACCCTCGGCGATCTCGCCGAAGAGGTCGCCGATGAGATCTGCGATCGATTCGAGGTGGACACCCGCCCCCGGTCGGGGCGTGGCGTCTACCTGGCGGGGTACTCCTTCGGGGCCTCCATGGCCGCGGAGACGGCCCACGTACTGGAGCGGCGCGGGGTCGTGGTGCGCGGTGTGTACCTCGTCACCCCGATGGCGCTCGACCACCTGAGCTGGGGACCGTTACGGCTCAAGATTCGCGGGTTGAAGCAACCGCTCGAGTCCCTCGGTCGGGCCGAACTGGTTCGTCGTTTCCTGGTCGATCACAACCCGCTCACGTTGCGTCCCTACCGCTACGCTTGGCGTTGGCTCAAGACCCAACCCCGGCGTCGTCTCCTCGGTCGACTGGGCCGGCTTCGGCGGAGACTCGGTCTTCCCCTGACGCCCTCGATCCTGCACGCCGACGTGCGTGCCGACCGGTTTCGCATGCATCAGAGGTTCCGGCCGCGCCACGTAGAGGCACCGACCGTGATCTTCAACGCCGAGTTCAATGCGCTGGAGCCGGGGACCGATGCGGCCGCCACCTGGCGCTCCTGCTTCCAGGGGGATCTGGAGGTGGTAACGATCCCTGATCCTCACCTCGACGAGGGTTCGGTAGTCCGGGCGCGCGAGCTATTGCGCGAGTATCTGACGCGGCTGGAGGCCTCGGCGTGAGTTGGAGGTCGATTCCGATCGAGGGAGAACCGCGCTGGCCAGCCGGCCGGCACCTCGAACAACTGGATGCCGCGGGTGGAGTCGTGCGACCGGAGAGCGAGGAACTGGTCGAGTGGTTCGAGACCTATCGCGGTCAGCACCGCGAACGGCTGGCCCGGGACCTGGGACTGGTGGAGCGATTCGCGACTCCGGCCGCGCGTCTTCTCGAGGTCGGAGCGTCTCCCTTTCTGCTGACCGCTGCCCTGGTTTCGGGCGACTACGAGGTGTGTGCCATCGATTTGGCTCCAGAGCGGTTTGCCTCCACGGTGGCCGAACTCGAACTCGACGTCCGGCGCTGCGACATCGAGAGGGAACCCCTTCCCGTGGCCGATGGTTCGTGCGATCTCGTACTGTTCAACGAACTCTTCGAGCATCTGCACCAGGATCCCATCTTCGCACTGCGAGAGGTCCTTCGGGTGCTCGACTCCCAGGGTTGTCTTCTACTCTCGACGCCCAATCTACGGTCGTTTCGCGGTCTCAAGAACCTCTGGTTGCACCACCAGGCCCATGCCGTGTCAGGGGGAGTGTTCGAACAGTGGGACAAGCGGCGACGCCTCGGGCACATGGGACACGTGCGGGAGTACACCGGGTTCGAGGTCCTCGACTTTCTCGAGAGGATCGGTTTCGCGATCGATCGTTTGATCTATCGAGGGGGACACGGTCGCGGAGTCGTCGGGTGGGCGGAGAGGCTGGTACCTTCGATGCGGCCGTTCCTGACCGTGGTGGCTCGCCCTGCGGCGCGGGCGGTAGTGGAGCCAGGCTCATGACGGGGGGTGCACGACGCGTCTTCGTGGTTGGAGTGCCGAGGTCCGGGACCACCCTGGTGCAGAGCATCCTGGCGGCGGTGCCCGGGGTGGCCTCCTGGACCGAGAGCCACTTCTTCTCCCGCCACTATCGGTGCCTTCCGGGGGCAGCATCGCGAGCCATCCTGGTACGCAATCCGGAGGAGGCACTGCGTCGCTTCCTGGCGGAGAACGGCCTGGAGCAGACGCTGGAGGACGTGGTCTCCTCACTGGGCGATCAGGCCTTGCTGGGTCCGCCCGGTTGGCGCCAGGCCCTACTCTCGTCGAGAGTGGCGCGCGACTTCGTGCGACTCCTCGACCTCCTGGCCGAACGGCAGGGCTGTGCCGCTTGGGTCGAGAAAACTCCGGCTCACCTTCGCTTCTTGCCCTGGTTGCAGCGCGTGCTCGAACCCGGCTCGGTGTGTTTCGTGCACGTGGTGCGAGACGGTCTCGCCACGGTGGGTTCGCTCCATCGCACGTCGGCGCACTGGGAGCGCCGCTACTCGCTCGCCGAGTGCATCGAGCGCTGGAACCGCGATGTGGCTCGCTCGCTGACCCGCGCGAACGAGGACCACCCGACCGATCGTTTCCTCTTCTATGACGACCTCGTACGATCCCCGGAGGCGACCGCACGGACCCTGGTCGAGGGGCTCGGGTGGCCCTGGGAGGAGGGCATCCTGGCGCGACGTAACGGCGTCTCGGCTCGGCTCACCGCGCCGGGGGAGGAGTTCTGGAAGGCTCGAGCGGGCGAGGCGATCGCCGAAGACACCGGGGAATCCGTCCCCTTGACACCCGAGCTACGAGAACGAGTCCTGGCGGGTCTCGACCACGAACTGCTCCCTCGCCTGCGCGCGGTGGTGGCGCGCCGGGGCCGGAACCGATGACGCTCGCCGCGGCGGCTCCCGCGGTCTCGGTGGTGGTCCCCTTCTTCGCCAGTTCCGCCACGTTGGCCTCCTGTATCGAGTCTCTGTTGAGCCAAGGGTCGCGGGGCGTTCCGGTCGAGTTCCTGTTCATCGACAACGGTGCTCCCGACGACTCGGCGGAGATCGTCCGGGAGTACCCCGACGTGGTCCTGCTCCGCGAATCGACCCCCGGGGCCTATGCGGCGCGCAATGCCGGGTTGCGTCGAGCTCGGGCTCCGATCATCGCCTTCACCGATGCCGATTGTGTGGTGGACCAGGACTGGCTGGAGCAGATCGTCCGCGCCCTCGAGGTTCCGACCGTCGGCGTCGTGCTCGGCGCCTGCCGGTATCCCCAGCGGGCCTCCTGGGCCCTGAAGTTCCTGGCGGCGTACGAGAACGCCAAGATCCAGTACGTTCTGGACCACTGCCCGCCGGCGTGTTTCTTCGGTTACGCGAACAACATGGCGGTTCGGGCTTCGTTGTTCGACGAGTTGGGGCCCTTTCGCGAATGGCGCCGCGCGGGAGACACCGAATTCGTGCACCGGGTGGCGGCAGAACGCCCCGATCTTCGGGTTCACTTCGATCCGGCGGTCCGGGTCACCCACCACGAGTTTCTCTCCTTTCGAGCGCGGGCTCGAAGGCTGAACCTGTACACCGAGACCAACGCCAAGATCGATACGTTTCGCGAATTGACCTTCGGACAGCGGTTGCGGGTGCTGTCGCGATGTCGCTTGGACGGTCAGGGGAGCGGTCGCTAGTCGAGTTCGGAGTCGAGTTCGGCGAGGAGAGCATCTTCGGCGATCCGGGCCAGCCCGGCGAGACTGGGTTGGGCGAAGACGGTTTCCAGGGGGAGATCGAGGTCGAACTCGTCGCAGAGTCGGAGGATCATCCGCATGGCGGTGAGGGAGGTGCCGCCCAGCTCGAAGAAATCGTCGCCCCTTCCCACCTCGTCGAGAGCCAGCTCGTCGCGCCACAATCCGGCCAGGAACTCCTCGACCGGTCCCCGAGGGGGCTCGACGGGGGGGCGAGTGTGCCGTGCGGTCGGCAAGGACCAGCGACGGAGGGCCTCGAGGTCGAGCTTGCCATTGGGAGTCAGCGGTAGATCGCTCAGTTGGTGAAACTGCGCCGGGACCAGGGGGGCGGGCAGGCGTCGGCCGAGATGGCGGGCCAGCGCTGAGGTATCCACCGAGGCGTCGGCGGTGGGGACGAGAAAAGCCTGGAGGGACTCTGGTGCCGGCCCGGACTGCGGCGCGTAGCCGACCTCCTGCAGGATGGACCGCACCCGCTCTTCGTCGATCGCGTCGTCGAGTTCCTCGAGGGCTTCGTCGCGCTTCTTGTGTCCGAGCCGCACATCCCAGCTGTACGGCAGCGCGTAGTTGTGGAACCCCCGTTCGCGCTGGTGGACGAAGATGCCAGCGTCGTTGATCAGACAGTTGGTCGAGCGGCCGGTGTCTTCGGGGCGTACCCAGGGAACCCGCTGCTTCAGATAGGAGTAGAGCTCTTCCATGTCGACATCGCAGTAGCGGTAGAAGTCGACGAACCGAACCCGCTCGAAGATCTCGTCGGTCGCGAACAAGCTGACGTCCAGCGTGCGGCTGACGGCATCGGGGGTGCGGTGGTAGGCCTTGCGAGAGGCGAGTACAGCCTGGTCTACCTCCTCCGGACTCACCCGTCCGTGGCGGAACATCTCCTCGGTCAGGCGGGTTTCGAACATCTGACCGCGCGACAGGCCGGTGACGATGGCGGGGATCCCGAGTTCGTGGGCGCGACGGGTGGCGAGGGTGTAGATCGTCTTGAAACAGCCATTGCAGACGTTCGAGAAGCGTTGCAAGCTGTCGCGGAAGATCTCGTTCATCGCGGGGGTGGTGGCGAACTCGACGTCGACTCCCAGCTGGTCGGTGACGCGCCGTATGTTCTCCTTGGCACCCTCCGAGATGAAGCCGTTGTCCAGCGTGAAGGCGTAGATCGAGTAGCCCAGATCGGCGAGTCGACAGAGAGCGTAGGTACTGTCCTTGCCGCCGCTGTACAACATCAGACAATCCCAGGGGCCCCGGCGCTGCGCCCGGGCCTCGTCGAGATTGCTCCGCAGGTCATCCAGGGTGCGAAAGTAACCCGCCGCGTGCTCTCGGATCGACTCGTAGGAGTGGCAGAGCGAGCAGGTCCCCTCGGCGTCGAAGGTGGCACCAGGGTAGTTGGCGGGCAGTCCGCACCGCCGACAGCCCGCTCCCGGGTTCGGAGTCGGGACGCCGAGGTCGGCATCCGCCGGGCCTGGAGTGCCCACCACCAGAACCGCGCACCGCTCGACGCCGGGGAAGGTCTCGATCAGGGTCTCGACCTCGCCCGGTTCGAGCCGAAAGCCCGCGACCTTGACCTGTCGATCGGTGCGACCGAGGTACTCGAGTTTCGTCGGGTCGACGAACCGCACCAGATCGCCAGAGCGATACCGTACCGCCGCTCCAGGCTCGGGGCCGGGAACGAACCGAGCCGCGGTCTCCTCGGGGAGCTGATGGTAGCCGCGGGCGAGTCCGTGGCGCGCGATCCACAGTTCTCCAGGAACTCCCGTCGGCACGGCCTGCCCGGCTGGGTTCAGCACCTCGATCTGGACATGGTCAGCCGGCCGACCGATCGGTACGGAGCCGACTCGATCGCTCGCAGGGTCGAATCGATGGACGAGACATCCGACCACTGCTTCGGTGGGTCCGTACTCGTTGTAGATCTCGGCCGAAGGTGCGAGGCGCTCGGCGACCGCTGCCGCCAGTTCCGCGGAGAACGACTCGCCACCGACGATGAGCCGACGGACACCGGTCGCTTCGAAGCGGCCGCTCCGGAGCACGGAGAGGTGGGAGGGAGTGAGTTTCAGGAAGTCGATCTGGTTGCGTTCGACGGCGTGCAGGAACGCCTCGTCGAGCGCGCCCGCGGCGCGCGGATAGAGCTCGAGCGTTCCCCCGGTGATCAGGGGGAGGAAGAGACTCGTGACGGTGAGGTCGAAGGCCAGTGAGGTCACCAGTCCGTAGCGCAGGGCCTCGCCTCGCACGTAGGTTCGTTCGGCGAACTCGAGGTAGTCGGCCAGTCCCCGGTGTTCGATCAGCACCCCCTTGGCCCGGCCAGTCGATCCAGAGGTGTAGAGCAGATAGGCGAGATCGGTCAGGCTTGGGGGTTCCGGGGGCCGCGAGTCGTGGCCGTGGTCGAGGGCCTGACGGACGGTGGGGGGATCGAGGAGCAGCGTCGCCCCCGAGTCTTCGACCAGCTGTTTCTGGCGCTCCTCTGGATGGGCGGGGTCGATCGGCACGTAGGCGCCGCGGGCACTGAGCACGGCCAGGATGGCAACCACGCTCTCCAAGGAACGATCCCCCAGGACGGCGACCCGGTCCCCGGGTTGGAGGTGGTGCACTCGGAGCAGGTGGTTGGCCAGGATCGCTACCTGGTCCCGGACCTGAGCGTAGTCGACGGACTGATCGACCGTGCCGTCGACCACCAGTTCCAGAGCGACGCGAGTCGGGTGTCGGTTGGCCGTGTCGAAGAAGGCGTCGACCACCGTCCGCTCGGGCGTAGGGCAACGATCGCTCTGGTTGAAACTATCGAGCTGCTGACGCTCGTCATCGGTGCGCAGGTCGATGCTGTCGATTCTCTGGTCCGGGTCGCGAAGGAGTGCCTCCACCAAGGTCTCGAAATGGTGCGGGATGCGCTCTCTCGCGGCGGCCGAAAGGTGCGTCCGGTTCAGGTCGAAGTCGAACTGGAAACGGCCCGAGCCCGAGAAGTCGTGGATCTGCAAGCGAAGAGCATGCAGATGATCGGCATGACCGGGATGGAGCCAGGTCACGGCCGTAGCCGCGTCTCCGAAGCGGCCGAAACGGACGGGCAGGTAGTTCAAGACGGCTCGGCTCATCGAGTGCTCCGGAGTCGGAGCGGTCCCGGCGGCATCGCTTCGTAGGAGGTCCATTGCGCGGGCCAGGGTCTCCGCACCCAGCCGTCGGAAGGTCGTGCCTTCGGGTACCCTGGCGGCGAAGGGGAACATCTCGATAAAGAGGCCGATGGTGTCTTTGGCCTCCGGGGTAGAGCGGCCCAGGAGCGGCGTGTCGAACGAGGTCTCCGGCTCTGCACTGATCTGGCTCAGGAAGGCGTGGAACAGGGTCGAGAAGAGGGCGAACAGGGAGAGGTGGGGAAGCACCGAGGCGAAGGGGGCCTCGGCCGCCCGCGCGCGCAGCGCCGAGGAGCGTTCCGCATCCAACTGCAGGCTCGAGCGGACGCTGGCCGTACCGCGGTGGACCGGGGACGGCCGTTCTCCGTAGAGGGTGAGCCCACCCGGGGCAGTGGTTCGGTCCGGGGTGGTGGAAGACCTGTCACTGGCCCTCGGCCCTGGCGCCAGCGCGTAGTAGCGGTCGGCCGTCACCGGCCGCGGCGCGAACTCCGGTTGGCTCTCCAGGGCGAGGTAGCTCGCGGCCAATCGGTCGTAGAGCAGCCGAGTCGACCAGGCATCGGTGATCAGGTGGTGTTGGTTGAGGTACCAGCCGGTCTGTCGGTTCGGAAGCCGTACCAGGACGCTGTCGACCAGCGGTCCGTCGAGGGGAAGCGGTCGAGCACAGCGCGCGCGGCCCCAGTCGAGAAAGCGCGCGACCGCATCCTCTTGGCCACTGAAGTCGGCCACGGTCAGTGCGAGTTCGGAACTCGAGAACCGCTGCAGTCGGCCTCCCGGGCCGGATCGGAATCGAGTCTGGAGCGCTTCGCTGGAGGCGGTGACCTGGCGCCAGGCGGCTCGGAATCGCTCCGGCTCCAGCTCGTCCTCGATCACGAAGGCGAAGGCCATGTTGTAGAGCGGCGACTCGGCGTGGAGCTGCTGTCCGATGGCGATCGGAAGCTGGGCCCGCGTCAACCCGCCGGTGTCCAGTGGGCGGTCGACGGGCTCGGTCCCTGCGTCCTGCTCGCTGCGCGTCACGTCGTTCGGCCGTTTTCCGTCAGCGAGTCGAGGCGCGCGTTCGGGCCACGTATTGCGCCAGGCTGGCGGTGGTCTGGAAGTTCTCGACCACGAAGTCTCGGGGGCCGGTGGTGATGCCGAACGTCTCGTCGACGAACCCTGCCAGGCGGAGTACCGCCACCGAGTCGAGCAGATCGGACAGCAGGTCGTCGTCGCGATCGATGGTGACTTCGGCGGGGAGGAGCTCCTGATGTACGAAGGTGAGGATCGTCGCTTCGAGTTCTCGATTCGGCTGCGTCATGGTTCGGCTACCTTCTGTTCTCGAGTCTCGATCTGGCCCGAGGCCGAGAGGCTCTGGCGGTCGACCTTGCCGGTGGGGGTGCGCGGCAGCCGGTCCAGGATCTCGAGGCTCTCGGGGACGGCATAGGCCGGAAGCAGGTCCCGCAGCCGGTCGCGCAGGGCGTCCGCCGAGGTGGCTCCGCGCGAGACCACGGCGGCTCGCAAGGACAGACTCGCTTCACCGTCGGAGACGGAGTAGGCGACCGCCTCCTCCACCTCGTCGAGGTCGAGCAACGCGGCTTCGACCTCACCCAGCTCGACGCGGTGACCACGGATCTTGATCTGCAGGTCGGTCCTGGCGACGAAGGCCAGGTCGCCATTCGCCAGGGTCTGGACCTGATCCCCCGTACGAAAGTAGGTTTCTTCGAAACCTCCGCCGCTCGGCCGGCGATAGAAGGCGGTGTGGTTGCGGTCTGGGTCGTTCCAGTATCCACTCATCACCGTCGACCCACGAATCAGGAGCTCGCCTGATGCACCTGCCGCCACCGGTTCCAGGTCGCCGTCCACCACCTCGGCGGCGGTGTGCTCGCAGGGGCGACCGATCGGCAGAGGGTCCGGGAACTCGCCGTCCGGGAGGTGGTAGTAGGTGCAGACATTGACCTCGGTCGAACCGTAGACATGGCTGAATCGCGCTTTCGGTAGGCGGCGCCGCAGTCGCTCGAGGTGCTTCCGGGGAAAGGTCTCCCCGGCGAACAGAATCCATCGGAGCGAAGCCAGATCCCTCTCCTCGAGAGCTCCCCGCAGCAACAGTTGCACCAGAGCGGTGGGGACCGAGTACCAGACCGAGATCGCTTCGCGCTCGATCGTGAGAGACAGGCTACCCGGCAGCTTGAGCGTGGCGGGAGAGAAGAGGACCGTCGAGGCGCCGGCGCGGGCGGCGGCGTAGTAGTCGAAGGTAGCAAAGCAGGTGTGGTGCGAAGAGTGCTGACTCAGCCGGTCCTCGGACCCCAGGTCGTAGGCCGCTACCGCCCACTCGACGAAGGCCATGGCGCTGGCATGGGTGTGGCGGATCAGTTTGGGAGTTCCGGTGGATCCGGAGGTGTGCAGGATGTACGCCGTGTCGAGTTCGAGAACCGGGACGTCGGGTAGGCCGTCGTTCGTCTCCGCCGCTTCGACCTCCGTCCACGACGCGATCGATCGGTCGCCGATCGGGTCCACGACTCCGATGACGTGGCGCAAGGTGTGGCAACGGGCTGCGATCTCCCCGAGTCCGGCGGCCCGCTTTGGTTCGGTGACCAGGTGGGTAGCGCCCGTTGCCTCGAGGATTCTCTCGATCTGCGCCGCCGGAGACCTAGGGTCGATCGGGACCAGAGCACCCCCGGCGGCAAGC
The DNA here is from genome assembly GCA_030429235.1 of Thermoanaerobaculia bacterium. GTDB lineage: Bacteria > Acidobacteriota > Thermoanaerobaculia > Multivoradales > JAIOJS01 > JAIOJS01. The sequence continues at coordinate 168,477 of JAUIDB010000006.1, forward strand.
ACGCCGTAGAAACTCTCGGGGACCCGCGGCCCGCGGTCGAGCAGTACGGCGACCCGTGCTTGCCGTTGCAGTCCACGCTCGAGCAGCGTGCGGGCCAGGGCACCACTTCGTCGGACGAGCTGTTGGTAGCTTCGATCACCGCCCAGGCCACGCGTGGCGATGGCGTCGGGCTGCCGGTGCGCCGCGTCCTGGATCGTCCGATGCAGTAGCCGGGTCACGGGGTTCTCAGGGCAGGATCTTCTGCAGGGCGGGCGGAAGCGACTCGTACATCGGCACGTCGATCTCGAAGGCCCTCTCGGCGGCCCAGACCGAGGCGACCAGGATCATGCCGGCGGCTGCGACCCGCAGGCCCCACCCTCGATAGACCGGCCAGCGCCGCACGAGGTAGAGCAGGGGTACCAGCCCGGCCACGATCACGATCTGGCCGATCTCGACCCCCAGGTTGAAGGCGAGCAGGGAGAGTCCCACGTGTTCGCTGAGAACTCCCATCTCCGAGAGCGCTCCCGCGAAACCGAAGCCGTGGAACAGTCCGAAGCCGACCACCACCAGCCAGAGGCGTCCCCGGAAGATCGGAACGATCAGATCGGCGGCCGCGATCGCGATCGAAACGGCGATGATCACCTCCACGAGCTTGCCGGGAAGCTCGACCACCCCCAGCGAGGCCAGACTCAAGGTGAGGCTGTGGGCGACAGTAAATGCAGTGACGATCTTGACCACGTTGAGGAGAGCGGGGCCGAAGGCTTCTACCGGTTGCCAAACGCCGTCGACCCGCCGAAGCACCGCCGGAAGCAACAGCGCCGTCAGGAAGAGGATGTGGTCGATCCCCTCCCAGATGTGCTCGATGCCCAGTCCGAGGACCGCCATGAATCCCTGGAGACGGCCGTCGGTGGTGAGTTCGAACTCCTGGCGACGGTCGTCGGGGCTGAAGACCAGAGAGACTCGATTCTCGTTGGCGAAGGTCCCCGTGGCCCAGTTGTACTCGACGAGAAGAAAACCGCGGTGGTCGGGATCCTCGTCGAACAGAACCGAGTAGTCGAAGGTCAAGGTGTCCGGGACCGAGTCGAGGCCTTCCAGGGAGAACGAGAGCAGCGCGAATCCCTCCGAGACCGCCAGGACTTCGCTGTCGGTGAACCGCATCGGCAGCCGAGTTCCCTGGTGCTCGATACGGACCTTCTGTCGGTAGTACTCCTGCAGGAAGCCGACGTGCTGCGGGAAGTTCTCTGCCGTGATCTCGTCCTCGGTGCCGCTGAGTCCCAGGGCAGGGTTGAGGTTCTCGAGAGCGATCTCGAACCGTCCCGTCACGGAGTCCTGCTGGATCTGCAGGTAGAGATAACTCTCTCCCACGTTGTGCGCTTGCAGCGAGGTCGAGGTCAGGAAGACGAGAAGAGCCGAGCAGATCCAGGCAGCGAGGCGGCGGTCGTACAGTCGTGTCATGGGATTCCTATCTTGTTCTGTCCCGGGGTGGGTGCGAAAGGCCGGGTCGGCGCGGAGCGAGTCCTAGAGTCGGGAGGGGGTCGTTCAGCCGAGTCCGCGGAGGCCAGCGATCAGGTTGCGTTGGATCTCCGAGGTGCCGACGTAAAGAGTCGTGGCCAACGCGTCCCGGAGTTCGCGCTCGATCTCGTAGTCGACCATATAACCGTACCCCCCGAAGAGTTGGATTGCATCTCGACAGGTGGCGACGTAGGCCTCGCTGACGGCGAGTTTGGCCAGCGCCGATTCGCGGGTCACCGAGCCCTTCGATCCCTGGGCCCAGGCGGCCCGATAGAGCAGGAGACGGGCGGCCTCGAGACGGAGCTCCATGTCGGCCACACGATGCGACACTCCCTGGTACCGACCGATCGGCCCCTTTCCGGTATCGCGGGAGCGCGCGTGCCGGACGCAGCGCTCGAGGAGTCGCTCCATGACCCCGACCGCGGGAGCCATCACCAGGAGCCGCTCGACATCCATGGTGTGGGTGAACAACATCGCACCGGAACCCACCTCCCCGAGAAGGGCATCGGCCGGGAGACGGCAGCGGTCGAGGAAAACTTGCGCCACCGGACTCGTGCGGAGCCCCATCTTGGCCATCGACGGTCCGACCGACAGTCCCTGGGTGTCGGCGGGGACGAGAAAGGCGGACAGACCGGTGAAGCCCTCGCCCGTCCGGGCGTAAACCACGAACAGGTCGGCGATCGGTGCGTTGGTCACGAAGGTCTTGGAGCCATCGAGCTCCCAGCAGTCTCCCTCTCTCTTCGCCACCATGGAGAGTCCGAGGGCGTTCGATCCGCTGTCCGGCTCGGTAACGGCGGTGGCTCCGATCACCACCCCGTCGACCATTCCGGACAACCACTGGGCTCTCTGGGCCTCGGTTCCCGCCTCGATGAGGGGAACGGTGCAGGAAGCGACGTGCGCCGCCACCGAGAAGACGAGTCCGTTGTCGGCCGCACCGTAACCGAGGCCTTCGAAGACAGCCACGGCGGTTAACAGGTCCTGGCCAGCACCATGCCAGGTCTCGGGGGTCAGAAGTCCTTGCAGTCCGAACTGGGCACAGGCGTTCCACAGTTCGCGCGAGAACTGTTGGTCTCGGTCGCGCTCGATCACTCCGTCCGCCAGGCGCTCGGCGGCGAAGTCGGCTGCGCCCTGCTTGAGCGCTCGCTGTTCGTCGGTCCAATCGAAGTGCACGGTGGGGGTTCGCTTCTGTCGGGATGGTGTCGAGGCGGTCGGGCGATCTTATCGGACGGTGGTTGGCGGTAGGGAGAGTCGAAACTCAAGGTGCGTCGGGACGGGGAGGCTCTCCCTCGACCAGAAGGACGCGGTCGAAGGCGACGGCGAGAGTCCGCTCGTCCTCCGCGGCCGGATCCAGGTCGCGCGGAGACTGGACCCAGTCGAAGGTGAACTCGAGGTGGTCGATCTCCTCGTCGCTTCGGTAGGGACCGAGGGTGAGCTGGTTCCAGCCCGGTTCCAGGGTGACGCTGCCGACCGGTTGCCCGTGGACCGAGAGGTGCAGGCGTTGAGGTGGTCGGTGGTCGGTGGGAAAGGGTCTCAACCAGAGTCTCAGGTGCCGCGTCGGGTTGGGCCCCGTGGCGACCAGCGCGAGTTCAGCTCGAGAGTCGGCGGCCCAACGAAAGGTGCGACCCTCGGGTTCTCGTTCTGCGACCGACCACCCCGGGCCGAGCCACGATGCGTCTTCGGAGAAGTCCTGGACTCCGGGGACGTATCCGAGCTGCGCGAGCATCGGAGCGAGGGGGGACTGAGTCGATCGCGGCGAGACGAGGGTGGCAAAGTCGGGCCAGTAGTAGAGGCGTAGATTGGCGCGCTCACGACGTAGGACCGGGTGCAGCGTCGCTGTCCACTCGTCGAGCCAAGGCGCGTGGTGGTAGCCCGCACTGAGGAAAAATCCACCGCGGTGGCTCTGGAGGGCGGAGCGAGCACTGGCCTCGGAGAAGTTGGTCGCCACCAACTCCACTTCGTGTCCGAGCTCGTCGAGGTAGTAGCCGAGGCAGTCGAAGGACCACTCCTCTCGGGTCACGACCACCTCGTCGGGACCCGTCCAGGTTCCCACCAGGTCGGCAACCTCGCGCCACGGCGGTTTGTTCCACGGTTCCTTGCGAGCGGCGGTCCAGCCAGGAACGAGGAGGAGTCCGAGTACGGCCAGTGAGAACACGGTGCTGACCCAGGCCGGGGGGAGGGGAGTTGGCTCGCCCCGGACCTGCCGCCGTCGTACCCAGGATGCCGCCCACGGCCCGGCCTGACAGGCTCCCACCGCGACCAGGATCAGAAAGGCCGGTAGACCGCTGGAGGTGTAGCGGACGTTGTACCAGTGGTCGAACCGATGGAGGGCGGCCAGCCAGCCGCAGACCGGCAGGAGCCAGAGCCCGAGCAGCCAGAGCGCGGCCCGGGGCTGCGTTCGCAGCAAGAATCCTGCGCCGGAGACGGCGAACAGGAGTGCGATCCAGCTCACATAGTTGGTGGTGCCAGAGTCCAGGCCCGACACGGTGAAGCTGGCAGCCAGTCGGTCGAGAGCTTCCGGCGACAGGGGACGCGTGATCTCGAGACCGGCACTGTGTTCCCTGCGTTCCGTGGAGTCGCCGCTGACTCGGTCGATTCCTTGGACGGTCGGAAAGAGCATCGGGAGCACGCAGAGCGCCAGACCGGCGGCCAGGACGAGGGAACCTCGACCCACCAGACCTCCCTGGAATCTTGACCAGTACCAGTCACAGATCGCGAGCAGGAGAAAAGCGATCAGTAGCGGAGCCCCGATCGCACCGCAGTAGACGATGGCCAGGCAAGCCGGAAAGACGAAGATCCGGGCCCACCGCCGCTCCGCCAGCAGGGCGAGGAGGATCAGGACGGCGGCCCCCAGCATCACGGCGGAGTAGGGCCTACCCTCTCGCGAGTAGTACACGTGGAGGGGCGAGACCGCGATCAACAGGGCGGCGGCGAGTCCGATCCAGCGGTTGCGGGTTGTCGCCGTCGCGGCCAACCCGAGCCCGAGGACACCGAACAGGCCGGCGATGGCCGGGGCGAGCCGTACTCCGAACTCCCCCTCGGCGAAGTGCAGCGACAGGACCTGCAGAGCGTAGTACAGAGGACCGTTCTCGCGATCGACCGGGAGGCCGGTGAACCATCCCCACCAGGACGTGGCCCCAGACATGGCTTCGCGGGCACGATTGACGTGCAGGACCTCGTCGTACCAAAGCGATGGTTCGGCGAGACCATCGAAGCGTAGGAACAGGGCTACCCCACCAACTCCGACGAGCCCTACCAGCCAAAGGAGGTCCACCCTCTTGCGCCACGGCACGTCGTGAGCTTACACGGACCCGTAGGCCCCTCGCCTCGAGGCACAATAGGCCGATGGAGGTCGAAGTCTGGCGCATCGGTCTAGGGGCGGAAGTCGCCGTCGACAGGGCGACGGTTGCCGTACCCTCGGCAACGGACGTCGAGTTCGTTCCGATCGACCTCGACGATTGGTCCGAGCGCGTGCTCTCCGGCCACGAGCAGGCTCGGGCTCGTCGTCTGAGAACGGCCGACCTGCGACGCCGTTTCGTTCGCGTGCACGGGAGTCTCCGCGCAATTCTGGCTCGCTACTTGCGTCTTGCGCCGGAGGCAGTCGAGCTGGTGGCGGATCAGGGTTCGAAACCTCGGCTGTCGGAGTCACACCCTCCACTTCGCTTCAATCTCAGTCACTCGCGCGATCTGGCCCTGCTGGCGGTGCATCGCCACCTAGAGGTAGGTGTCGATGTCGAGTGGCACGATCCCACGACGGAAACCGGCCGGTTGGCAGCACGTTTTTTTGGGGCCGAGGAGCAGGGGTACGCGGCGCAGGCGGCCGAGGGCCTGAACGCCATCGCGGCGACGGAGGCGCGCCGGGCCGAGTTCTTTCGCCTCTGGACGCTGCGTGAGGCCTATCTGAAGGGGTTGGGGCTGGGTCTCAGCGTTCCGTTGACCGGGTTTGCCGTGTCGGGCCCAAATGTCGTGCCTCCCCGCCTACTGCGGAGCGACTACGGCGATCCCGGCGCCTGGAATCTGGCGAGCTTCGTTCCCCGCGTGGGATACAGCGCAGGGTTGGCGGTTGCGCAGCCGGCCGCGATCTAGCGGACGGCATCGGAACTCGTGTCGCGCGAGTCGACCCTAGAGTTGGGCGCGACTGAGTCCGTCGGAGAGCGAGTCCGCGACCCAGGTCGCTCCGGCCGCGGCGAGCTCGGGGGCGGAGGTCCAGCCCGTGGTGACGGCGAGCACCGGAACCTCGTGCGCCGTGCCGCAGGCCACATCATGGATGCTGTCCCCGATGATCAGGGTGTCCGCCAGTGCGAAGTCTCGACCGGTCGACCGTCGGGCCCGTTCGATGGCCACCGGCAGGAGCTGGGACCGTCGCACGCCGTCACCCCCGAAGGCGCCCGTGGCGAAGTAGGAATCGAGGCCCAGACGGGCCAGCTTGGTGTAGGCCCCGCGGCGCCAGTTTCCGGTGAGAAGATTGAGGGTGAATCGATCGTCGCAGGCCAGGCGATCGAGTTCCTCGAGGACTCCAGGCAGCAACTGCATCTGCTCCGCGTCGAGTTCGGCCTCGAGTCGACGCACATAACGTTCCTGCATGACGTCGAGTCCTCGATGGATCTCGTCGGGAGCCAAACCGGAGGGCTCCAGGAGTTCCCGCACGATCTGCGGATCGATCTTGCCCGAGAAGTCGTATCCGTCGAGGTCCCCGGCCGTCCCGTAGACCTCTTCCAGTGCCAGCGAGAAGATCCGCCGTACCTGGGTTCCACACTGCAGCAAGGTACCGTCGATGTCGAAGAGCAGGAGTCGGTGCATGCGGTCAGGTGGGGTGAAGGAGGGCGTGGAGTCCTACCGAATGCTGGGGTCGGCCGTGGGGCGTGGACGGAGGGTCGCAGGCCGCTCCCGCGGCAAACTGGTGTCGTTCCATGAGGCTCCTGGCCGAGGCTGGCCGGTTTGGCGTCGTGGCGTGGTTGGCAGGTGTCGTGGCGGGATTGTAACCGCAGGTGAGCCGCGCTGGGTCACTCGCTCGACGCCGCCTCTGCCAACAGGTCCGCGGTCTCCTGGTAGCCCTTCTGCCGAGCGTACTCTTCGGCGGTACTGCCGCGCCGGTCGCGCGCGGTTGGATCGGCGCCCGCCGCCAGCAGGAGCTCGACGATCTCTCGGTAGTCGCGGAGCGCAGCGATCATCAGCGGAGTCAGGCCCACGAGATTGCCGCGGTTGGCGTCGGCTCCGGATTCGAGCAGGAGCCGGGCGGAGTCGAGGGACCCCAGCTTGGCGGCGAGGAGGAGTGGGGTGGAGCGGGCCAGATTCTCCGCGTCGACCTCGGCACCGGCGACCAGTAGGGCTCGCACCTGCTCGGTCCGGTTCAACTCGGCGGCCCAGTGGAGGGGGGATTGCCCATCGCCCCGTTTCGGCGTCTGGATGTCCGCCCCCTGTTCGATCAGCCACTGTAGGGCGTCCGGCTTCGAGTTTGTGATGGCCAGGAACACAGGACGCAGACCGAGGGAATCGACCGCGTCGAGTCGCTCTGGACTGACCAACAGGTTCCAGAACTCGGGGTGGGGTCTGAGGATCGAGCGATGGAACGGGGTGCGCCCACTCGAGTCCTCGGCGGTCAAGAGTGAAGGATCGGCGGTCACCAGGGTTCGGACTCGCTCGACATCGCCCGCGGCGATTGCCTCGAAGATCGGTCCGTCGTCGGCGGCAAGGGCGCCGCACGACAGAATGCAGACGAGGAGTAGCACGGTCGGAGATCGGTTCATCGCAGTCCTCCTGGAAGCGGAAGGGTCGGTTCCCGGAGTCTAGTCGAGCCGACGATGTCGTCCGGGACTCCCCCGGTTCCTCCGCGACGCCCCAACCAGGGCCGCCGGCAGGTCCCTCAGATCGCGGAAGCGCCGCCGGATGTCGGTTCGAGCAGGGCGATCAGCGCTTCCACCACCTGGCGCCGGGAACGTCCGCGAAGATCGACTCGACGGTCGATGACGGAGAAGCTCTGCCGTCGGATCGCGAAGAACGAACGCACTTGGTCGATACTGACCAGCGGCTCTGGATGGAGAGGATGCCAGGCCCCGGGGCGGTTCGGAGAACGCTGCTGGAACTTCCAGTAGCACTGCCCCAGGTCGCGGTCGAGCAGCGCGAGGTCGGCCTGCGAGGTGGCCAGGCGACGATTCTCGGGTGAGAGGAGCGTGCCGTCACCGAGCGAGATGATCGAGGAAGGTCGACCTCGGAGCAGTCGAGCCAGAACCTCGCTCTCGAGCTCGCGGTACGCCATCTCTCCGTCCGTGGCCACGAACTCCCACAGCGACGTACTCGCATGGTGTTCGACCGTACGGTCCACGTCGCTGACCCCGAGACCGGTCCGCGCCGCGAGCTCGAATCCGAGCCGCCGGGTTTCGTCTGCCACGTAACCCGCCAATAGGAAGTGGCGCTCCAGGCGCGCCAGTGGCTGATAGTCGTAGTAGCCCATGGCGAACCATCGTACCGGAGGGCCCATCTGACCTGGCAATCCTGAGTTCGCGGCTCGGGTCGATGCCACCCGGACGGGTTGAATGAACTTTTCTCGAGTTCGCGGCGTCCTGGTTCTAGATGCCTCCAATCAGGGGCGCACTCACTGAACGTTACGAAGGAGGATTGCGATGTCTGGAGAAGAATCGATGCTGTGGCGGGATCGTCGCCGTGGGCCGGGGAAGGGGGCCTGCACCTGGAGGGGAGCGGTGTGTGGGGCTCTTCTGGTGGCCTCCGGACCTGCGGTTGGATTCGAGGTAGACCCGGTGCGCCCCCAGGGGAGCGCGGGGGATCTGCGGGTCGAAACCAGGACCATCGAGATCGAGGATGGTCGGAGTCAGGTGGTCGAGGCGGGGACCCTTCTGGTGCCCGAGAATCGCCGCCAGCCCGAGAGTGCGCTGATCTCGATTCCCTTCTACCGATTGCGATCGACCGCGGAGGTCCCCGCCCGTCCGATCTTTCTGCTCGCGGGTGGTCCCGGGTCCTCTTGGATCGATCGATTCGAGAATCCCGAGAACTACGACGAGGTGCTCTTCTACCGAGGGATCGCCGATGTCGTCCTGTTCGACCAGCGGGGAGCCGGACACGCCGAGCCAACGTTGCACTGTGACGGCCTCCGCCGGCAGTACCCCCTCGATCGAGCGCTCGAACCGACGGCCATCGCCGACGAGCTTCGGGAGATGGCACTAGAGTGTCGCCAAGCCTGGGTGGCCGCCGGGGTCGATCTGGCGGGCTACAACACGGTGGAGAACGCGAGCGACGTTCTCGAACTTCGCCAGGCCCTCGGGTACGAGAAGATGACGCTGGTCGGTGGGAGTTACGGTTCTCATTTGGCCCTGGCTCTTCTTCGGATGGCGCCGGACGCGATCGACCGAGTGGTCCTCTACGGGGTGGAGGGGTTGGATCGGACCTGGGACGATCCGCGCGGCCGGTTGGCGGTTTTGGAGCGGATTGCCGGCTCGGCGGAAACCAGCGCGACTCTCGGCCCGCAGGTTCCCGCTGGAGGGCTCATCGGGGTGCTCGAGGACGTGATCGAGCGACTCGAAGAGGGTCCGGCGATCGCTTCTCTGGGAGAGGGGGAGGAGCAGGTCGACGTGGTGATCGACGCCGAGTTGTTGCGTCGGGTGGCGGGATTCCAGGCAGGACGGCGCAGCCGCCCCAACGTCTGGCCGGAGTTTCTTCTGGATCTGGCCGCGGCAGACTACTCGGTCCTGGCTCGAGGGGCCTACGCGTTGCGGCAGCTGCGCCTCGACGATCCCATGCACTACATGATGGACTGCGCGTCGGGAATCAGCCCTGCCCGGCGCCAACTGCTGCTGGCTCGATCCGAGCGGCACTTGCTCGGGGACTTGAATTCCGAGTACGCCACGCTCTGTCCGGTGTGGCAGGCACCGGACCTCGGTGAGGAGTTTCGAGCGCCACTCCGCTCCTCGGTGCCGGCCCTGGTGGTCCACGGAACCTGGGATACCTCGACCCCGATCGAGAATGCGCGGGAGGTGATCGCGGGGCTGGAGCGAGGACAGTTGGTCGAGGTCATCGGGGGGCACCACGGTGCTCTCTACAATCTGTATGCGCACTGGCCACCGGCTCACGACCAGATCGGGGCGTTCTTGAGAGGCGAGGAGGTGCGGTTTCCGACCTCGGTGACGTTGCCTCCGGTCCAGTATGCACCGCGCGGGGGAAACTAGCGGATGGCAGAGACGGTCGAACCGAGGGAGAGAGTTGCCGAGCACTTCGCGGTGTTGCGGGCTCAGCTCGGCGACCGCGACGCCTACGGGGAGCTGTTCCGACAGTACAACGCTCGACTCCTCTACTACCTGCGGCGACTGTTGCCGGTTGCCACCGAGGCGGAGGACACCCTGCAAGAGGTCTGGGTCACGGTGGTCCGCAAGCTCCCGTCACTGGAGCAGCCCGAGGCCTTCAAGGGTTGGATCTATCGAGTGGCTCGAAACCGAGCCCTGTCGAGGTTGCGCCGTTCCCGACGCGAAATCGCGATCGATCAGGTCGAGGCGGAGGTCGACGGGAACCTCGATTCCGCGGCCACCGACGAGCGCGCCCTGTTGCGGCTCTTCGAGGCTCAACTGGTTCATCGGGGCCTCGAGGAACTGTCGCCTTCCCATCGGGAGGTTCTCACCCTGCGTTTTGTCGATGAACTGACCTACGACGAGATCGCCGAGATCGTCGGACGATCGATCGGGACCGTGCGATCCCGTCTCTACTACGCCAAGAAAACACTGAGCCGATACCTAGAGGAGAAACAAGATGAATGAACGATCGAACCAAGAGCTCGCCGAGGGATTGATTGCCGCTGACCAGGGGAACTCCTCCCCAGGGAGCGAATCGTCCGACTCGATGCTCGAGATTCTGTTGGAGCAGGAGCGGCAGTTCGAGGAGCGGGTTCGTCGGCTGGCGATCTGGTCCTGGACCACGACCTTCGTATGTCTGGTCGTGGGGGCGGTGGCCGTGACGGTGGTGCGCGAAGGCGGGGGGGCGATCGTCGAGTTCCTCCGGGGTCTTCTGATCATCCTCATGGGCACTGGCACCATCGGTCTGATCGCTGCCTCTGTCCTCTCGCTCACCTGGCTCTTCCGTTCTCGCACGCCGACCCTGCGGGCGATCGAGAGGCGTCTGGCGGCGTTGGAACGACGCCTGGTCCGCGGCGATGCGCCGAGGTGAGGAGGGAGTTCGGTGGTGTGGTGGCGGCGAGGGCCGCTGCGATCTGAAGGCTCGGGTCCTGAGCTTAGTGTCCCGTGCGGGGATTCCTGCTGACCTCGAACGGTCCTCTTCGCGGCTGTCGCGGTAGTCCTTCTCTGACCGCTCGGTATGCCTCGTCGTGGGGCTTGGCCAGCGGCGAACTGGACCGTTTCCAGAGTGGCAAAGAACTCGTCCCACGGGACACTAGCTCGGGTTCAGCCACCAGAGGGTGCCATTGAGTGCAGTAGCGAACAGGCACCAGGCCAGGTAGGGCAGGAGGAGTCGACCGGCGAATCGGTCCAGTTTCGAGAATCGAGCTGCGGTGACGACGATCAGTAGATCGAGGAGGACGATGACGGCGAAGGCCCAGCCGGGAGAACGGGCCCCAAAGAAGATTGGGGTCCACGCCGCGTTGAGGAGCAGCTGAGCAGCGAACGCGACTAAGGCTGCGCGTCGGGCCGAAGATGACGGCTGCCGCGCGATGCGGTACAGGGCGAAGCCCATGGCGAGATAAAGAGCCGTCCACACCGGTCCGAAGAGCCAGTTGGGCGGATTCCAGGAAGGCTTGCGGAGGGCCTGGTACCAGGCGTCAGGAGGAAAGGCCCAGCCCGCGAGGGCGGGGGTGAAGCAGAGTGCGATACAGGAGATGAGGAGAGCGGTTTGCCCGGATCGGCTGGCGAGGCTGCGGGTCGAGGTGGCGAGACCGTTCATTGGAGTGCCTCTCGGCTGAGTTGGGTGACGAGGGCGAAGAAGCGTGGGTCCTCGCCGACCGGCGGTAGGACTTCGAACTCGACGGTTGGGTGGTCATGCCGGGCGTCGGCGACGGCATCGGGAACGTCCTTGGCCACGTGCCCACCCTGCGAGAAGAAGATGGGGAGCACGGACACTCGGGTCACTCCCGCTTCGGCGAGTTGACCCATGGCGTCCGGCAGCGCGGGACCGGACATCTGTAGGTACGCGAGAGCGACCGAAGCGTCGCCGAGGGTCTCGGTCACGATCTGGCGCAGGCGTTCGGCGGTCCGTTGCCAGATGGGATCGCGACTGCCGTGGGCCAGTAGGATCAGGCCGTTGCGAGCGGTCGATGCGCGGCCGAAGGTGTTCGTGTTCAAAGTGCTCTCCCGGAGATCGGGGGTGAAAAGAAGGACCAGACTCGCGGCACGCGAGCCTGGTCGAAGAAGTTCGGTTCAGGAGACTTTGGTGTCTCCGAGTCCGTCTACTTGCTCGGAGCCGTAGCGGCTGGGATCAGGACGGCGTCGATGACGTGGATGACGCCGTTGCTGGTCTCGATATCCGTCTGTACGACGTTGGCACCGTCGACCATGACTCCGTTCGAAGTGTCGATGGTGAGCAGGGTTCCTTCGACGGACTTGGCCTCGGTCAGGTTGACGACATCCGCGGCCAGAACCTTGCCGGCAACTACGTGGTACGTGAGGATCGCCTGCAACTTCTCCTTGTCAGCGAGCAGGGCTTCGATCGTCCCCGCCGGGAGCTTGGCAAAGGCCTCGTCGGTGGGAGCGAAGACGGTGAACGGGCCCTCGCTCTTCAGGGTGTCGACCAGGTCCGCGGCCTGCACGGCAGCCACCAGGGTCTCGAACGAGCCCGCCGCGATCGCGGTGTCGACGACATCCTTGGTTTCTTTGGCCGTCTTTCCGGCCCATGCCGGCGACGTCAGGGCTGCGATCGTGGTGAGGACGGTCAGCGTTTTGAGGATCTTCATGGTGGGTTCCTTTCGCTCGGTGCTCCCTAGGAAGCGTGATTGGTTCAGCCTGTTTTGGCTGTCTGTCTAGGACAATACATTGACAGCTTCCGTTTGTCAAGACTTTGTTCAGGCAAGGCGCTCTGAAATTGCCTGGCCTGGGGAGCTTGGGCACTGTCAGTGTTGACAACATCTGGACAAGATGGTTCAATGCAGTCATGACTAAGCTAGATCCGTCGCAGCCGATCCACAGTATTGGAGTGGTCGAGCGCCGCACCGGAATCAAGGCCGACCTCGTGCGGGCCTGGGAGCGGCGGTATGGTGCCGTGGTTCCGACACGGACCGAAACCGATCGCCGCCTCTACTCCGAAGCGGATGTGGAGCGACTGACGCTGTTGCACGAAGCCACCCGCTTGGGGCATCGGATCAGTCACATCGCACGGCTCTCGGACGAGGAGCTCGGGACGCTGCTCGAGGCCTCGACGGCTCTCGCGCCTCGAGTGGGTACCCGAGTCCTGTCCCCTGACCTCGAGGCGAGACTGGCCGTGTGTTTGCGCGCCATCGAGGATCTCGACGCCGCTGGACTCCAGGGGGAGCTCACGCGGGCTTCTTTTACGCTCAGCCGCGTAGCTTTGGTCGAAGAGCTCTTGGTGCCGTTGATGGAGCAGGTCGGGGCGCGGTGGCGGCACGGCACCATGGATCCGGCCCAGGAGCACCTGGCCACGGCTGCGGTGCGCGGATTCGTCGGCGGATTCGTGGGCTTCCCGACTCCGGCCAGCGGGCCGGTCCTGGTGGTGACGACTCCCGCCGGGCAGCACCACGAACTCGGGGCTTTGCTCGCCGCGGCGATGGCAGCCGCGGAAGGATGGCGGGTGGTGTACCTGGGACCCAACCTGCCGATCGCCTCGATCGCGCGAGCGGCAACGCGCGCCGAGGCGAGGGCGGTAGCGCTGGGAATCACGTATCCGGAAGCGTCTCCCAATCTCGTCGCCGAACTGCGGGCACTGCTCGAGGCACTCGCCGGGATTCACCTCATCCTCGGAGGGCGCGGGGCCACCGTCGCCGATTCGCTGCCGGCTTCCCCGTACTGGACCCGGGTCCAGGACATGGGCGCCTTTCAGCGCGCCCTGGCTCGCCTGGGTGACGTCACGAGCACAGGAGGGCCGTCGGATGGCATCGAAGGCTGATCGTCACGAAGTGGTCAAGGACTCTCTGGGGCCAGATGATCCCCTGCGACTTGGAGTGAGCGCCTGCCTCATGGGGCAGGAGGTCCGATTCAACGGTGGGCACACCCGGGACAACTTCCTGGTGCATACCCTGAGCCAGTGGGTCGAGTGGGTCACCGTGTGTCCTGAGTTCGAGATGGGCCTGGGGGTTCCGAGGGAGAGCCTCCGGCTGATCGGCGACCCGGAGGCTCCACTCCTGATCGCGCCCAAGTCGGGTTCGGACCACACCGAGGCCATGAAGGCCTGGTCTGCGCAACGGCTGACCGAACTCGCGCGGCTCGATCTGCATGGCTTCGTACTCAAGCGGGCCTCGCCGAGCTGTGGTCTGTTTCGCGTCAAGGTCTACGATGACCACAACATGCCCAATCCCGTGGGACGGGGCCTCTTCGCTGCGGACCTCGCTCGAGCGCTGCCGCTCCTGCCGCTGGAGGAGGAGGGGCGCCTGAACGATCCCCGGCTGCGGGAGAACTTCATCGAGCGGATGTTCGCCTACCGTCGCTGGCGGGAGCTGCTCGAGGATCCGAGTCCGGCGGGACTCGTGGCCTTCCATTCCGCCCACAAGCTGGCCCTGATGGCCCACTCTCCGGAGCAGCAAGTTCAACTGGGCCGACTGGTCTCCGAAGCCGGGGCCCGCGATCTCTCGGAGCTCCTCGACGACTACGGTGCGTTGTTCATGGACGTGATGGCCAAGGTCGCCACCAGCAAGCGACACACCAACGTCCTCCAGCACGTGCAGGGGTACCTCAAGGGCCGATTGGATCGAGGTGACACCCAGGAGCTGGGAGAGGTGATCGAAGAGTACCGCCTGGGTAGAGTGCCCCTGGTGGTGCCGCTCACCCTACTCCGGCACCACCTCCGTCGACACGAGACGCACGAGTGGCTGGGCGCGCAGACCTACCTGAATCCCTACCCCTCGGAGCTCATGCTCCGCAATCACGTCTAGCGGTCTCGGAACGCGGCGATCGCGCGTCGTCGGGCCGCCTGGTGGTCGACCAGGGGTGCGGGATAGGTGGCCGGGCGGTCTGTGGCGAGGTGCTTGGGGTCGTGGTGGGCACCGTTCGGGAGCTCGTCGAGTTCGGGAACGAAGCGCCTGATGAACTGCGCTTTGGGGTCGAACCGCTTCGACTGGGTCCACGGGTTGAAGACCCGGAAGTAGGGAACCGCATCGGTGCCAGTCGAGGCGGCCCACTGCCATCCACCGTTGTTGTTGGCCAGGTCCGCGTCGACCAGGCTCCGCATGAAGTGTTCCTCGCCCTGGCGCCAGTCGAGGAGGAGGTCCTTGGTCAGGAAGCTCGCGGCGATCATGCGGAGTCGGTTGTGCAACCAGCCGGTTTCCGCCAGGCAGCGCATACTGGCGTCGACGATTGGGAAGCCGGTTCGTCCCGACTTCCAGGCCTCGAGGGCCTCCGGGTCGTCGTTCCACTCGATGGTTTCGGTCTCCTCTCGAAAGGCCCGGTACTTGGAGACCCTGGGAAACCCGACGAGTACGTGTCGGTAGAAGTCACGCCAGGCGAGCTGGCGCAGCCAGAGAGTGATTCCGGGCTGGCCCTGGATCAACTCGCCACCGTTGGCCCGGACGGCCTGCCAGAGAACGCTGCGGGCCGAGATGGCCCCGACCGCGAGGTAGGGAGAGAGGGTACTGGTCGCGGCGCGGTGGGGCAGGTCGCGGTCCTCGTGGTAGCGGCGGGCGGCATCGTCGAGGAAGCTCTCGAGTCGACGCGTCGCCTCGTGGGGGCCGGCCGGCCAGAGCCGGTGAGCCGGCCAGTCCCTCGAATCGGGCCAGTTCTCCATCGGCGGGACTTCGACGGCGTCGCCAGCCTCAGGGGCTGGCAGCGGGAGGTCGAGGCCGCTGTCTTCGAGTCGTCGACTCCAGTTGCGAAAGAAGGGAGTGAACACAGAGTAGGGTTTGCCGGTGGAGGTCTCGATCTCCCCCGGCGGAATCAGCGTCTGGTCGTCAAACGCCGCCGACTCGATCTCCATGCGGTCGAGCTTGCGGACGACCGCTGCGTCGCGCTGTCGTTCGTTCCACTCCAGTTCGCGGTTGAAGTAGACCGCTCGGGAATCCGTCTGCCGGGCGATCTCGACCAGGGTTTCGGGCACCTGCGCGAAGGTCGGGCAAACCTCGACTCTGAGAGTGATCCCACGCCCGGCGAGTTCGTCGGCGAGAGCAGCCACGGACCGGCGAACGAAGTCTCGCTTCGGCTCTCCCCAATCGTGCCGTTCCCACTGACGCGGCGTGGCGATGAAGAGACCCGTAACCCGGCCCGGCGAGCGCTGAGAGGCCGCATGCAGGGCGGGGTTGTCCTCCACCCGGAGGTCCGAACGAAACCACACCAGGGTTCCCACGTTCAGTTCTCCTCTCTCTCGGTAGTGCGTTCCTTTCCCTCGGCCGAGCGGGCGATTCCGGCGAGCATGCCCGAGAAAACGAAGCCGTGGAACGGCCAGACCGCGTACCAGTAGATCAGCCCGAACAGGCCTCGAGCGTGGAAGGTGGCGCGTTGCGTCACGGTGGTCGTGGAGTCGGTTCCGCTGACTTCGAAGTCGAGAAAGGCGATTCCGGGCAGCTTCATCTCGGCTCGCAGTCGGAGCTTCTGATTCGCTTCGACCTCGACGACCCGCCAGAAGTCCAGGGCGTCACCATGCCGAAGCTCTTCGGGGTTGCGTCGACCGCGGCGCAGCCCCGGGCCCCCGACGAGTCGGTCGAGAAAGCCGCGCAGTCGCCAGAGGAGATCGGCGGCGTACCAGCCATTGCCACCACCGATTCTCTGCACGGCGCGGAAGGTCTGCGCCGGACTGGCCTCGACCTGTGTGGTTCTCTCGTCCCTAAAGATGGTTCCACCGGCCCAGGCCGGATCGCCCGGCAGGATGCCGGCGTCACTCCACGAGGTGTCGACGCTGCCTTCGAGCGAGGCGGCGATGGCTCGACGAATCGCCAGTCGGGCGGTGAGTCGCGGTGCTGGCATCCACTGCGCAGCCTCCTCGTTCCGACAGACCACCCGATTGCGTAGGCCCTCGGTCAGTGGCCGAGCGATGCGGTGGGAGAGGGGAGTGACGAGATGGATCCACAGAGAACTCAGCCAAGGAGTGAGCACCGGTACCGGTAGGACCCAGCGCCGGGGCAGCCCGAGTTCCTCTGCGGTCAGGTCCATCAGCTCGCGATAGGTGACGACGTCGGGTCCTCCGATATCGAGAGTGCGGCCGATGGTCTCCGAGACTTCGAGACTGGCGACCAGATAGTGCAGGGCGTCTCGAATCGAGATCGGCTGGCATTCGGTCTCGACCCAGCGAGGGGTCACCATCAGGGGCAGTCTCTCGACCAGGTAGCGGAGCATCTCGAACGAGGCGCTGCCTGATCCGATGACCATAGCGGCGCGCAACACGGTCACCGGCACCGTGGTCGCTGCGAGGGCTGATTCCACTTCGCGGCGCGACGCGAGATGCTCGCTCAGGTCGTCCCCGGTTTCGCCGAGGCCACCGAGGTAGATGATTCGCTGGACGCCGGAGCGCTCCGCGACGCGAGCGAAACGCTCAGCCATGGTGCGATCCTCGCGCGCGTACCCGCCACCGGCGTGGATCATCGAGTGCAGCAGGTAGTACGCCGCATCGCAGCTGGCGAGGGCTCGATGGAGATCCTCCTCCACGGTGGCGTCACCCTCCACGACTTCGAGCCGGGGATGGCTCGACCAGCCACGGTGGTCGAGCTTCTTGGCGGAGCGTGCCAGACATCGCACGATGTAACCGCGCTCTAGCAACAGAGGGACCAGGCGGCCGCCGATGTAGCCGGTCGCACCGGTGACGAGGATTCGCTGGTTCTTCATGTTGGACTTTCGCTGAGAAGGTCGGCCATCGAGACCTCCAGGGCGCCGGCGATCTTCAGGCTCGCCTCGAGCGTAATGTTCTGTTTGCCGCGCTCCACGGCGGACAGGTAGGGGCGGGTCAGCCCCGATCGCTGTGACAGCTCGGCCTGGCTCAGGCCGAGGGCCGTGCGGAGTCTCGTGATTCTCTGGCCGACCACGCTGAGATAGTCCCGGGGGTCGCGGACACTGCTGAGGCCCACCAACCGCGCCGCGGCCTGGAGACCTTCGAGCGCATCGCTCACGATGGCATCCGCCGTCAGCTGGCCGGGCTCGAGGTCGCGCGTGCCGGAGCCACCCAGTAGCACGGGGATTCCCGCCCGCGAGAGGGCGAGAGTCAGCTTCTGCGCCTCAACTCCGGGGCGTAACGTCACCGAAAGTGCCACGAGGTCCGGCCCGGAGTGTCCGACATAGTCGACGAAGTCGCGTCGGGGGGGAGCGAGGCCGAGGTGGTCGACTCGCCATCCCTGCCAGTCGAAGAGGGCCGCGACGATTCGGGCCGGCAGCGTGTGGTTGTCTCCAGGGGCCGCGGCCACGAGCACCGTTTTGTCCAGCGGTCGGGAGGGCCGAAAGGCTAGGGTGACTCTCTCGATCTCCCGACGAGTGGCCTCGCTGGCCCAGTGTTCTTGGGCGATGGTGATCTCTCCGCGATGCCACAACTCCCCGATTTCCCATTGGGCGGGGGCCAGTACTTGGAGGAGAAGAGTCGGCAAGTCGAGACCCCCGGCCAGCCCCTGCTCGATCGCTCGGGTGGCGGCCGGGCGGTCGCAGGCGACGAGGGCGGAGAGGTACTGGACGCGCAGCTCGGCGGACAGAGAGGGTGAAGTTGGGAGGCTAGGGAGGGGGTCGCTCATGCGGTGAAGTATAGCATAGTTGACAGATCGGTGTAAGGTGGTTTACGATGGTGAACATCGAAGGCGATCCACCATGACCCACCAGCTATCCCGCACGACCTCCATCCCCCTTCCCTCCGAGGATGTTTTCGCGTTCTTCTCGGACGCGACCAACCTACAGTCACTCACTCCTCCGTGGGTCGGCTTCGAGATCCTCTCCCCAACTCCGGTCGAGATGCGGCCTGGAACGCTGATCGACTACCGAATTCGGCTGCGGGGCATCCCAGTGCGCTGGCGCAGCGAGATCACGGTCTGGGACCCTCCTCACCGTTTCGTCGACGAGCAGCGTCTGGGACCCTATCGTTCCTGGCGCCACGAGCATCGTTTTCGGCCCACGCCGGGTGGTACCGAGGTGCTGGACGAGGTGACCTACCGGGTCTGGGGTGGCGGGCTCGTCAATCGTCTTCTCGTAGCTCCCGACCTCGATCGGATTTTCGACTACCGCCAGCGCCGGATGGCCGAACTCCTCCAGTCGAAGCCGCCGAAGGACGGCCCGACGTGACCGCCCTGCTGTACGCCGGTGGCGGCTGCCTCGTAGCGAGCTGTCTTCTCTGGGGGTGGAGCCTCTGGCGTCGAGATGCCAGCGTGGTCGACATCTGGTGGGGCCTGGGTTTCGTTGGAGTCACCTGGTACTACTACCAGAGGTCGGGAATCGGCGCGTCCTGGCAGCTCCTTCACCTGCTCCTGGTGTCACTCTGGGGAGTACGGCTGGCGATGCACATCGCCTGGCGCGGTCGGGGAGAGGGGGAAGATCGTCGCTACGCCGCGATGAGGAAGCGCGGCGGCAAGGAGTTCTGGAGGAAGAGCCTGATCACCGTCTTCTGGCTGCAGGCGGGACTCGTCGTGGTGCTTTCCTTCCCGCTGTACGTCGTACAGACCACCGCCAGCTGGTCCTATCCGAGTCTGTTCTATCTGGGCTGTCTGCTGTGGATCGTTGGTTTCCTCTTCGAAGCCGTCGCGGACTGGCAGCTCCTGCGATTCAAGAGCGTTCCGGCCAACGCCGGGCAGGTCCTGGATCGGGGTCTATGGCGCTATAGCCGACACCCCAACTACTTTGGCGAGTCTCTGCTGTGGTGGGGCTACGGCTCGATGGCTCTGGCCGCCGGGAGTTTCTGGTCGCTCCTGAGTCCGTTGATGATGACGTTGCTCCTCCTTCGGGTGTCGGGAGTGACGTTGCTCGAGAAGACGATCACGAGTCGGCGCCCCGACTATCGTGCGTACCAGGAGCGCACCAGCGCTTTTGTTCCCTGGCCTCCTCGGTCCGCTTCGGAGCGGTCCTCGTGAGGGTGGCGGTGATCGGAGGTGGAGTCGCGGGTCTCGTGGCGGCCAGGCAGCTCTCGTCGGTTCATGAAGTCCACCTGTTCGAGGCCCAGGAAATGGTCGGTGGGCATGCTCGCACGGTGTACGTCGAAGAGGGGACTCGCCGGTTCCCGGTCGACATGGGTTTCATCGTGTTCAATCGCCCAAACTACCCCTGCTTCTCGCGCCTCTTGCGGGAGCTCGAGGTGCCATCGGCCCCGAGTTGTATGGGTTTTTCGGTCTCGGATCGCTCATCGGACCTCGAGTATTCTGGCGAGAGTCTGGCTCATCTCTTCGCCGCGCCGGCCAATGCGCTGCGGCCCGACTTCTGGAGGATGCTCCGCGACTTCCGTCGCTTCTGCCGTCAGGGGCGGCGGTCCATGGCGCGGAATGACAGCGGTGATCTAGACTCGTTCTGCCGGGACCAGGGGTTCTCTAGCGCATTTCGACGCTGGTTTCTCGATCCCATGGCCGGAGCGATCTGGTCGACACCTCCCGATAGAGTCGGTCGGATCCCCGCCGCGACCCTGCTCCGGTTCTTCGACAACCATGGGCTGCTTTCGCTGACCGGGAGACCGGACTGGCTCACGATTCCAGGAGGATCGAGGCGTTACGTCGATGCGCTCCTGGGAACCTTGAACGCCGAGGTCTACCTGTCGAGCCCGGTGGATCGGATCGAACGCTCTTCCGACTTCGTTCGGATTACGAGCCGGGGAGACACGGCCTTGTTCGATCAGGTGGTCCTGGCCGTCCACAGCGATCAGGCACTCGCGCTTTTGGCGTCGCCCTCACCGCAGGAGCGGGAAATCCTCGGCTCGATCCGCTATCGCAGGAACGATGCCGTGTTGCACTGCGACGTCTCGGCTCTACCCCGGCGCCGCCGCGCTTGGACCAGTTGGAACGTTCGTCTCGACGATCAGCTTCGGGACGAGATCGCGGTGACCTACTTGATGAACAAGCTCCAGCCGCTTCCTACTCGGACGCCGTGGTGTGTCTCTTTGAACCAGACCGAACGGCTCGACCCCCGGAAGATCCACACCCGGGCTCGATTCGACCACCCGCAGTTCGATGAGGCGGCGATCGAGGCCCAGGAGCGGTGGTCCGAGATCAGCGGCGCGCGACGGACCCACTACTGTGGCGCCTATTGGCGCTACGGTTTCCACGAGGACGGAGCCTGGAGCGGCTACCGGGCCGCCACCGCGGTGGCACACGGTGAAGAGCAGGCGGCATGACAGATCGCAGTGCCCTCTACGTGGGTTCGGTCCGCCATCGGCGGTTCGGCGAACCGAAGCATCGTTTCTCCTACCCTCTTTTCATGCTCTACGCCGATCTCGACGGGCTCGAGTCGGCGTTCGACGGTTCCTGGATCTGGTCGACGCGACGTCCGGCCCTGGCTTGGTTGCGGCGGCGGGACTACTTCGGCGATCCGGGCGAACCCTGGGCGGAGTCGGTGCGGAACTTCGTGCTCGAGCAGACCGGACGACGACCGGAGGGAGGAGTGTGGCTGCTAACGCATCCTCGAACTCTGGGCTTGCGGATGAACCCGGTGAGTCTCTACTACTGCTTCGACTCGGAGGGCGAGCTGCATACGGTAGTGGCCGAGGTGACGAACACCCCGTGGGACGAGCGGCATCTGTACGTCGTCCCGCGGGAGCAGGTCCGAGCCCGACATCGCGGGCCAGACCGGGGATCTTCTGCGGCCGGGACTCGCCTCCACTGGGAGGTTTGGCTCGACAAGGAGTTCCACGTGTCTCCCTTCCTGCCGATGGACATGCAGTACCGCTGGTTGTTGACCGCTCCCAACGACCGACTGCTCTTCCACATGGAGAACCATCGGGGCGGGAGCAAGAGTTTCGACGCCACCCTCCAGCTGACCCGCCAACCCGCCACCCCCCGGGCCCTTCGAACGATTCTGTGGCGGCATCCGTTGATGACCTGGAGGATTCTCTTCTGGATCTACCTGCACGCCGCCCTCCTCAAGTTCAAGGGGGCCCGTTTTTTTCCCCACCCAAGGAGGTCTGAGTCCCATGAGACCCAGCGCACTGGTAGCTAGCGAGTCGTCCCCGACCACCCGAGAGACTGGTTTGATAGCGCGGGTGGCCAGGCGGTTGGTGCACCAGCGCCTTCGCTCCTTGTCGAGCGGCAGGCTGGTGCTCCACGAGGATGGCGACGAGATCGCCTTCGGCCCTTCCGAGAACGAGTCGACAGCGGTACTTCGGGTGCACCGCGGTGGCTTCTACCGTAGCCTGGTCCTCGGGGGAAGCCTGGGAGCGGCAGAGTCGTACCTGCGGGGCGACTGGGACTGTGACGATCTCACCGCGCTGGTCCGCCTGATGGCGAGAAGCCGGGATGCGATGCTGGGCCTCGAGGGTGGCCTGGCCACCCTGGGTAGAGTCTTGGCCCGCCTGGTCCACTGGACGCGAGCCAACACGATCGTGGGCAGCCGCCGGAACATCCGCGCCCACTACGACCTCGGCAACGACCTGTTCGAGAGTTTTCTCGATCCTTCGATGACCTATTCCTGCGCCTACTTCGAGGATCAGAAAATGTCCCTGGGTCAGGCGCAGACAGCCAAGATCGATCGTCTGTGCAAGAAGCTGCGCTTGGGTCCCTCCGATCATCTACTCGAGATCGGCACGGGCTGGGGAAGCCTGGCGATCCATGCGGCTCGGACCTACGGCTGCCGCGTGACGACGACGACGATCTCTCCGGCTCAATACGCCGAGGCTTCGCGCCGGGTCACGGCGGCCGGCCTCGACGGTTGCGTGCGGATTCTCCTGCAGGACTATCGAGACCTCGAAGGGACCTATGACAAGCTCGTTTCGGTCGAGATGATCGAGGCCGTCGGACACGAGTTCGTCCCCCTGTTCTTCGAGACCTGCGGGAGGCTCCTCGCGCCGGGAGGTCTCATGGCGTTGCAGGCCATCACCATCGCCGATCGCAACTACGAGGCGGCGCGTCACTCGGTGGATTTCATCCAGCGCTACATCTTCCCGGGCGGGGCGTTGCCTTCGGTGTCCTCGATGGCGGGTGCGGTCGCTGCCGCCAGCGACTTGACCCCCCTGCACCTCGAAGAGATGGGGCTGCACTACGCGGAGACCCTGCGCCGCTGGCGACGGAACTTCGACGCCGTGTGGCCGCGACTGTCCGAGCTCGGCTACGACGGGAGATTCCGACGCCTCTGGCACTACTACCTCGCCTATTGCGAAGGGGGATTCGAAGAACGGGTCATCGGCCTGGTCCAGATGACCCTGGCCAAGCCAGGTTTCCGGGGAGATTCGGTACGAGGAGCCTTGCCATGACTTCGAAAGACTCGAGAGGCCTGGCCCGAGATCTCCTGTCGGCGAGGAGTGTGCTCGTGGCTCTGTTCCTCTCGGTCCTGGTGGCCATGCTCTGGGTCACCGTCACGGCCAGCCTCGAGCGTAGTGTCTTCGAGGCGGGTGGCGACATCTGGTCCGATCTATGGGCGCGCGCCACCCTGTTCGATGCCTACTTCGGCTTCTTGACGGTGTACGTCTGGATCTTCTTTCGCGAG
>JAUIDB010000082.1 GCA_030429235.1 Thermoanaerobaculia bacterium
GTGTCCGGTGCCGACGGGAGCGTGGTGCGGCTGGCGCAGCGGACCGTGACCCAGAGTGACCGATGGGAGGAGGAACGGATCGACTTGGCTCCGTACCAGGGGCAGGAGATCGAACTGACCCTGCGCGCGGTTTCCGAGGATACGAGCAGCGTGGCGCTCTGGGGGGCGCCGATCCTCGGCAGCCGGGGAGCCGGAGCCGCCGCCCCCGACGCCGCCGCTCCGCAGGGGGTGGTGTTGGTGATCGCCGACACGCTCCGCCGCGACCACCTCGACGCCTGGGGATACGACCGACCGACCGCGCCCCGTCTCAGCCGGATGGCGGCAGAGGGAGTGCGCTTCGAGGACGCCATCGCCCAGGCGGTCTGGACCAAGGTCTCGGTGCCCTCGATCCTCTCGGGCCTCTACCCGGCGACCCACGGCATCGTGGAGATCCCCGATCGCTTGCCCGCCTCGGCGACCACCCTGGCCGAGGCCTATCGGGCGGCGGGGTACGCCACCATGGCTACCTCCTCCTGGAGCTTCACGGGGCAGCTGACCAATCTCCACCAGGGAGTCGACGTCCTGTGGGAGGGCGGATCGGTCGATCTGCCCGACGGCAGCGACACCAAGACGGCCCGCTTCTTCATGGACCAGGCTCTCGAGTTCGTCGAACGGCACCGAGAGCTGCCGTTCCTGGTGGTGCTGCACGTGGGGGACCCGCACAGCCCGTACCGCCCGCTGGGGCGTTACGCCGACCTCTGGACCGAGCCCGGAGACAACGAGCGGCACGCCGAACTGGCCGAGAAGCTGATCCCGGAGATCGAGAGTGACTTCTATCGCCGGATGGAGCTTCCGCAGCAGAGTGACCTGGAGCGAGCCGGCGAAGATCTCGAGTGGTGGCGCAACCACGAGATCAACTGGTACGACGCCTCGCTGCGGGCGCTCGACGCCGAGGTCGGACGCCTGGTCGACCGCATCGACCACCTCGGCCTGACCGACCGGGTCGTGGTGGGTTTCATCGCCGACCACGGTGAGGAGTTTTTCGAGCACGGCCACAACTGGCACGGCGCAAATCTGTACGGCTACCAGACCGACATCCCTCTGGTCCTGTGGGGTCCAGGATTCCTGCCGGCAGGGGTCGAGGTCGCCTCGACGATCCAGTCGATCGATCTCTATCCGACGCTCCTGGAACTCAGCGGGATCGACCTCCCTGAGATCACGCAGGGACGCAGCCTGCTGCCCCTGGTCACTGCCACGGCGAACGGCGAGGATCCCTCGAGCCGTGGCTACCGGGTGAACCCGGCTTTCGTGCAGCGGGCGATGGAGGACGACGCTCCGGGCGTCCCGGACGAGATGACCGGAGAATCCTGGGCCATCGTCGAAGGCGATTGGCGTCTGATCCACAACTCGGTGCGCGGCGACGCGATCCCCGAGTTCGAACTCTACGATCGTCGCGTCGACCCCCTGTCGACGACCGACGTGGCCGACCAACACCCCGAGGTCGTGGAGCGGTTGGCCAGCCAACTGTGCGAGTGGCGGGAATGGGTGGCCGAGCACCAGCTCGAGGCGGATTCCACCGCCGAGTTGTCGGCCGAAGAGCTCGAGCGACTGCGCAGCCTGGGCTATATCTGATGCCAGGACCGCGTCTGGCGACGGGCCGAGAGGAGTCGAGACATGTCGCGCGTTGGGGCGTCGATCGAGAGGCAGGAGGAACGATGACCGAGAGAACACCAGACCAGTGCCGGGCCGATTTTCCCTCGCTCGAGCGGCAGCACCGCGGCCAGCCGATTGCCTACCTCGACGGGCCGGCGGGAAGCCAGGTACCCGAGCCCGTGATCGAAGCCGTGAGCGCGGTGTACCGCCACAGCAACGGAAACACCCACGGCTGCTTTCCGGTGTCGCGGGACGTCGATGACCTGGTGGCCCACGCGCGGGCCACGGTCGCCACCTTCCTGGGAGCGGACAGCGGCGCCACCGTCTCGTTCGGTCCCAGCATGACCGGCCTCAACTTCTCCTTGAGCCGAGCCCTCGGCCGGCAGTGGGGACCTGGGGACGAGGTGGTGATCACGGCCGCCGACCACGAGGGGAACCGTGCGCCCTGGCTGCGGTTGGCCGAAGAGCGAGGGGTCACGGTGCGCGAGGTCGCGTTGGCGCCGGACGGTACCCTCGATCTCGAGGATCTGGAGGAGAAACTGACCGAGCGGACCCGGTTGCTGGCGATGACCGCCGCTTCCAACGCCCTGGGGATCGTGCCCGACCTGGCCCGAGCGCGGCGACTGACGGCGGCGGTGGGTGCGTACCTGTTGGTCGATGCGGTCCACTACGCTCCCCACTTTGCGATCGACGTCGCCGGCTGGGATGTCGACTTCCTGCTCTGTTCGGCCTACAAGTTCTACGGTCCGCACGTCGGGATCCTCTACTGTCGACCGGGCCTGCTCGATCAACTGGATACCGATCGGCTGCGCACCCAGGGCCAGACGGGACCGGAGCGAATTCAACTGGGAACGCAGAACTTTGCGGCGATCAGTGGCGTGCGAGCTGCGGTCGACTACATCGCTTCGTTCGGGGAGGGGGCGGACCTGCGCTCGGAGCTGCTGTCTGCCTTCGAGCGGATCGGGGAGCACGAACGACGCGTAGCCACCTCCTACGTCGATCGCGTCGCTGCGATCTCGGGAGTGAAGGTGTGGGGACCCGCTTTCGAGACCCCGCGGGCTCCCACGATAGCGATCAGTCACCCGGCCCGAAGCGCGGCCGAACTCGCCGCGCACTGCGGACAGCAGGGTATCCAGGTTTGGGACGGTCACTTCTACGCCATCCGCACCACCGAGTCGCTGGGCCTCGAGGGGCAGGGCGGTCTGCTGCGGGCCGGCTTTCTGGTCTACAACACCGTCTCCGAGGCGGAGCGCCTGGCCACCGCGGTCGGCGAGGCGCTTCGCGCCTGAAGACGGCGAAGAGGATTCCGATCGACGGTTAGGGACAGGTAGCGAAGGCGCTGGTGTCGGTGACAGCGACCGACGGAGTGCCCAGCCGGTTCAGGTACTGCTTCGAAGCTCCGCTCGCGGTATCGGTGACGGTCAGGGTCCACTCGACATCGGTGGCAGCGGCGGAGAAGACCCAGTAGTGGTCGTTGAAGGCACAGCCGTCGATGACCTTGATCAGCATCTCCCAGTTGTCGGCGCTGAAGAAGAAGAGTAGGCCGCTGTCGTCGCTTTGCGTCGGTACGACCCGACCTTCGCCCGTGCCCGCGGCGGTTCGCCAGGTGACCGAGGCTTCGAAGCGATTCTGGTTGAGGCAGAGCCGATTGGGACCTTCGGAACATCCACTACCGCCGTACGGTTCGATTACCGAAGCGTCTTCGACGATGTCGTTCGGGTCGTTGCGCAACGGATGGTAGGAGTTGGTCAGCCAGAGTGCCAACTGATCGGCGTAGTGGGGGCTTCCGAGAACTCCGCTCTGGCCCCCCGGGATGACCTGTTGGGCTTCGATGCGGTCGGGGTTCAGCACGCCGATGAAACGCCGGGCCGGGCCGCTGCCGAACTGGAAGTCGTGGTCGCCGTCGGCGCGAGCACTGTGGGATGAGGCGTCGACGGCCTGGTAGCCGCCGGAACGAGCGATCCCTGGCAGGTCGGGCCCTGGGGTGGCGTAGCCGCCGGCGGGCGGAATGTCGAAGGGGCCGCCGAGGGGGTGGTCGAAGGTGATGCGGTGGAGCTTGCCCCACCGATAGTCCTCCTGATCGGTCGAACCACCAAACGCGTCGTCAAAGGCGTCAGAGCGCAGTAGATCGAGGGCATCGCGCAGGCTCTGGAGCAGGGCGATGTCACGGTCGTCTTCCGCCTGGCCGGTGGGTCCCGGGAAGAAGTTGATCCCGGAAGCCCCGACTCCCTGGCTCGAATCGAAGGTCTCCAGCAGGTGGTCCAGAGCCGTGTAGGCCGAGGTCGAACCCGGCAACGCCGAGCCGAGGCCGAGCGGTTCCAGGGTTCCGTCGATGACCCGTCGCACGACCTGGCCGCGCCAGGTAGAGAACAGGGTGGCCGCGACGCTCCGGTCGATCTCCTGGGCGGTGGGCGCCGGTAGGTTGGTCGGGTCGTCGCCGGGGTCGTACCCCTCCGGGATCCCGGTCGGCGTCGAGAAGTCCCAGGCCGTCAGGCGTTGGATCGCCTCGCGCAGCTCGCCGTCGGCGGAGTACGCACCCAGCTCGGGGGCTCCTCCAGCCGCCGAGGCTCGATTCCAGGCCTGCAGAAGGTGCGGCAGCACCAGTTCGGCGTCGAGCAGCTGATGGTTGGACTGAATGGCCTCGAAGTCGGCGACCGACACCTTGCCTCCCTGGCTGAGTGCCGCGTCGAGAAGTCGGTCGATCCGTCCGATCCGCAGGCTGGTGTAGCCGGGGGAGAGGTAGAACAGCCCACCCCCGGGACGGAGCTGATTGAGCGGGTTGTTGTCGAGGGTCGTACCGATCGGGTCGTTGTTGGCGTTGGCGATGTACCCGTTGGCGGGATTGATGAGATGGGGCATCTCGTCGGCCGGCAGGATCTGGTAGGGAAGCGCCTGGGTTCCGACCGGCTGCGCCGGAAGCCACTCGTGGGGCAGCGCGTGGGTGCCGTCCCGGATCAGAAACGGTGGAATGCCACCGGCCACGACCCCGGTCTGGAGGTCCTCTCGGATCGGCATCTCGGCGCTGGTGAAGTAGGCGATGTTGCCATCGACATCGGCGTAGCCGAAGTTCTGAGAGCCGACGTCGAAGAACTGCAGGGCATCCCGAAACTCCCCCAGGTTGTCGGCGTACATCGCGCGACGGAAGGCTTCGAGTTCGTAGGTCGCACCCCAGCCGGTGTACTGCACGGAAAGTGCCGTCACCGGTTGGCTGGTCACATCGAAATCGAC